>RIAZ01000009.1:0-135000 GCA_003762615.1 Muribaculaceae bacterium Isolate-037 (Harlan) | reverse complement strand
GTGTTTGATCTCGCTTCATATCTCAACCGTGAGCAGTATGGAGAGAATCCTCTTCTCTATGGTGAGACTCTCTATTCCGCACCGATGAAGAAACTGACGGGTATGTCGCGCGATACGGTTACTTATCGAGAGGATGGAAGTCCCGTCGTGCTCGCCACCCCGTATTATTCGCCGGTAATCGAACCGGGGAAACCTCTTTACGTGAAAGGGGTGAAGGGTATCGATCCTGTATCTGAATACGGTTTTCTCGATGCCGGAGAGATGGCAAGCAACCATGCATTGGCAAGCCGTGGCGGTGATTACTACGTGAAGAAAGACTATAAGCCGGAGGCAAAGATGAATCCTGAGCTCAACATGCTCTTCCCGCGAATCTACAGCCGCCAGCATCGTGATGCATATTCTCAGTGGGTGCGTCTCGACACTATGCCTGACCAGCTCAAGGCTCTCAGTGCCGTCGATCCCGTCACGGGGGAGAAGGTGCAGGAATATGATCTTCAGAAGGAGCCGAGATATAATGAAGTGACAGGCTCATTTGCATATCCTGAGAAATATGCGTTCAAGCCTTCATTCATGCAGAATCTCTCTTATTTCTTCAATTACCAGCTCAACCACATGTATCTCCGATATTTCATGTGGAACTTTGCCGGACGCCAGAACGACATCAACAACCAGCAGGGTGAACTCGATGCCGGCAACTGGATTTCGGGCATACCGTTTATCGACAATCCGCGTCTTGGCGACCAGAGCCTTCTTCCCGATGACCTCGGTAAGGGGAATCAGGGGCATAACGTCTACTTCATGCTCCCGCTGATACTCGGCATTCTTGGATTGATATGGCAGTCGTTTGCCGGGAAACGTGGCATAGAGCAGTTCTGGGTAGTATTCTTCCTCTTCTTTATGACGGGAATAGCGATTGTGCTTTACCTAAATCAGCCGCCCAACCAGCCGCGTGAGCGTGACTATGCCTTCGCCGGATCATTCTATGCATACGCCATCTGGATAGGTATGGGAGTGGCTGCATTGTGGAGAATGATTCTATACGTGATGGATTCCGACCGCAAGAAGCGGCAGGCAGGAGTGGCAAAACTCACGGATGAGGAGGAGATCCAGCCGGAGAATGTGGTGAACGAGCCGGCATCGCTTGCATCTAAATCAAGGATTGCAGCTATGGCAGCCGCCGTCATCGGCATGATCGTGCCGTTGCAGATGGTGAGCCAGACCTGGGATGACCATGACCGTTCCCACAGGTTTGCCGCCCGCGATTATGCAATCAACTATCTCGAGAGCCTTGAACCGAATGCGATAGTATTCTGTAACGGCGATAACGACACGTTCCCGTTATGGTATGCCCAGGAGGTAGAGGGCGTGCGTCCTGACGTGCGCATAATCAACCTGAGCTATCTCAATTCCGACTGGTATGCCAACCAGATGCGCCAGCAGGCGTATGATTCAGCACCGGTGGATTTCACCGCTACTCCGAAGGATTACGCCTACGGACGCTCCGACGTCACTATTCTCGGGCGTGAGAATGCTCCGGCAGATCTCCTCAGCAGTCTTAAGATTGTATATGAGGGTGGCGGACGTGCAGAGACCGGCTATCCCACTATGCCGAGTGGCATAATCAGTATACCTGTGGATAAGGAGGCTGTCGTGAAGCGTGGTCTTGTGGCTCCGTCTGATACAGCCAACATAGTCGACAATATAGTGGTCAATCTCAGAAATACGGAGACTTACCGTGCGAAGGGCTATCTGAGCCTCGGCGAGATACTGATGCTTGACATAGTCGCAACGAATGCCGCCAACGGCTGGAAACGCCCGATATATTGGGTGACTACAGTCGGTTCTGATTATCACGTCGGGTTATCCCCATATATGCGTTCAACAGGCATGGCTCACCAGCTTGTGCCGACGATACAGGAGGGTTTGCCGGCACGTACTGACAGGGCTTACGACGTTGTTACCAAGAAATACCGTTGGGGTGGTGCCGATGCAAAGGATGGCAAGGTGCCTTATTTTGACGAGACAGCCCGCAGGATGCTTCTGACCACGCGCTCATCGATGCTTGACGTGGCTTCCGAGCTAATCTATCAGGGCGATACAAATCCTGATTCAGTGGCTAAGAGGGAAGATTATAAGAAGGCTCTTGAGGTGGCTGATCTTATGGCAAACAATCTGCCGGAGGTGACTGCTCCATACGGGTTGAGCATAGCCTCGACGCTGGGTCAGGTGTATTGCGAGCTTGGCGAGAAGAAACGTCTCGACGATAAGAAACTCACCGACCGAGGACTCGATGTGCTTTGGAAGCTCATGGAGAGATATGCTCCGTATCTTGCCTACAACCGCGAGATGGCTATGAGCTTTGGCAATCCTTCGCTCACAGTGGAGTCACGCCTGGTGCCTTACCAGTTCTATCATTTCGCAAGCATGTATGAGCAATTCGGCGGCGACAGCAAGAAGGTGGATGAACTCGTGAAACACTATGGTCTGACCATGGAGGATCTCGAGAAGAACTACAACCGTCTTTACGGCACCGGGAGCCAGGACTATACTTCGACAGAGGTAAGCGGTCAGCAGCCCAATTCCGCCACTCTTGACTCGTATGCCGAGGAGATTGCCAAGTATTGTGAGATTTCCAACGAGCTTGCCGGTCTCTCACCGGAGGAATATGCCAAACGTTCGGATGATGAGCGTGCGATCGACTCCATGCTCTACACCGCGTTGAAATATTTCCATAGCGTGGGGGGCACCGACGAGATGCTTAAAAAATATGACAACTTCAACCGTCTTGACATGGCACGCACGAAACGTCTAAGCGAGGAATTTGCGAAACGCCATCCGGAAATGGGTCTCTGACGACGGAATATGGTCGGGATAGACCTTTAAACAGGAAAAGAAGGCTATGTTTATAGAACGTCCTCCAAGATGGTTCAGGTGGCTTTTCCCGGGAGCCGTTTTTCGGCTCCCGGCTTCCCCCGGAGGAAAGAAAAGAGTGTTTCTGACGTTTGACGACGGACCCATACCCGAAGCGACACCCTGGGTGCTTGACGTGCTCGACCGTTTCGGAGTCAAGGCCACGTTTTTTATGGTGGGGCAGAATGTGGAGCGTCATCCGGAGTTGCTTGAAGAGGTGAGACGCCGCGGTCATGCCGTGGGCAACCATACTCTCCATCATCTTCAGGGAGCCAGCGCGACCACTATGAGATACATGCGTGATTCTGCCGAGGGGGCTCGTCTGACGGGCTCCACTCTCTTCCGTCCTCCCCATGGTTGGCTTCGTCCACGCCAGCTGAGCGCGTTGAAGAAGCACTATAAGGTGATAATGTATGATCTTGTCACCCGCGACTACAGCCGGCACATGTCGCCGGAAGATGTGGTGGAAAACGTAAAGCGGTTCTGTCGCGATGGCTCGATAATCGTGTTTCACGACTCATTGAAAAGTCTGCCGCGAATAATGACCGCGCTGCCGGAGTCGCTGCAGTGGCTGAAGGATCAGGGTTATGAATTTGAAATTATAAGAAGCGATGGATAAGAAGAAGGTGCTTGTGGTTGGTGCCGGCGGGTTTGCCGGCGGTTTCATCGTAGAGGAGGGGCTGCGTCGTGGCTATGAGGTATGGGCAGGCGTCAGAAGCTCCACATCGCGCAAGTATCTTGCCGATGAGAGAATCAGGTTTGTGGAATTTGATTTCGACGACTATGAGCAGATAAAGAGAATGATGACCACTACTCTTCCCGAAGGGGAGAAGTGGGATTGGATCATATATAATCTCGGCGCAACCAAATGTCTCAGTTTCTCAGATTTCTCCAAAATCAACTACGACTATCTGAGAATATTCACGGAGGCGGTCAAGTCTACGGGAATGATGCCTGAGAAGATGCTCTATATGAGTTCGCTTTCAGTAGTGGGTCCCGGCGATGAGAAGGACTATACCCCCTTCACGGAGAAGATGATCCCGCATCCCAACACGCGTTACGGAGCGTCGAAGCTGAAGGCGGAGATGCAGCTTGCCATGAGCAGCATACCCTACATCATATTCCGTGCCACCGGTATATACGGACCGCGCGACAAGGACTACTTCCTAATGCTGGAATCGGTGAAGAAAGGGTTTGATTTCTCCGTGGGATACAAGCGGCAGGTGCTCACGTTTATCTACGTGGAGGACCTTGCGCGAGCCATCTACGACGCGCTTGAACGCTCAGCGGTAGGGGAGACCTACAATATAGCCGAAGGACGCGACTACACGCAGAAGGAGTTCCGCAAGATAGCCGCCGAAGTGGTGGGGAAATCTGTAGTCATCCCGGTCCGGGTGCCGTTGTGGGGGCTCAGGATAGTGTCGGCAATAGCCGAGAAATGGGGCGTGGCACGCATGAAGCCATCCACATTGAACAGCGACAAATACAATATAATGAAGCAGCGCAACTGGAGGGTGAGCATATCCAAAGCCCGGGAAGGCTTCGGCTTCGATCCCAAGATAGATCTCCATGAGGGGATGCGTCGTGCGGCTGAATGGTATAAGAAGGAGGGTTGGTTATGATGGAAGACGCCGACAGCATCCAATCTGTCAGCATGGCGTCCGACAGCATCATCCCGGCGAAGAGGGTGTCTGCCGTCCATAAGGCTGATACGCTCCGCAACGTCGCCATTGCCGGGGAGCAACCCGACAGCATAGTCGCCGACAGTGTGCCGGCGGAGCATCACTACGGGGTGCTGCTGACGCCGCCGGAAGTGGAGCACGTCGGACAGCGCAACGACATGGCTTGGGATATGTCGTACATCTACGGGGTATTCCTGTTGCTGTTCTGCGTGATAGGGTTGCGCTTCCGCGATAGCCGTAAATACATATCGGTGATGATTCGCAACCTTATCAAGGTGCGTATCCGCAGCAATGTGTTTGACGAGACAGTGCGCGAGACGAGTTTCCTTGTCCTGCTCAACCTGATGTGCAGCTGCTCCATGGGAGTGCTGCTCTATGGTGCGATAGAGATGATGGTGTCACGCGTGCCCGAATACTTTAGCTTGGGTCTGAGTGCCCTGACCGAGCACAAGGCAGCGTCTGTGGGTATCTGCATGGGGGTCGGGGTGGTGTATTCCTGCTTCATGGCTACCGCCTATTATCTTGTCGGGACCGTTTTTTCCGACCGCCGTCACGCCGAGATTTGGCTCAAGGGATTCACCGCCGCGCAAGGGCTGCTCGGCTTCATATATTTCCCGCTTGCACTGATGCTGCTGTGCTGGCCTCAGTGGCTTGAAATATTCCTATGGGTGGGACTTGCATCGTTCGTATTATCGAAAATTGTATTCATCTGGAAAGGATTTCGGATTTTTTTCACTCAATTTTCCTCATGGCTCCTTTTTTTGTATTACCTTTGCAGTCTGGAAATAGTTCCTTTGATTCTTACCTACTTAGCAGCAATATGGCTTTGCGGATTTTTGCATTAGGCAAAAGCCACAAAACAGCCGTAAAAGACCGGAAAAAACGGTGGCAACGGTGATGATGTGGTCATTGCAGGATGCGAATCCGTCATATAGGAGATGCTAAAATAATAAGATGATGAAAATAAAAAAAATTTTAGTTTCACAACCACAGCCGACTTCCGAGAAGTCGCCTTATTTTGACATAGCAAAACGTCATGACGTAGAGATCATCTTCCGTCCCATGATAAAGGTGGAGGGGCTCTCGGCGAAGGAATTCCGGCAGTTTAAGATTAATCTTGCGGATTACACCGCAGTGATATTCACGTCACGCACGGCAGTCGACCATTATTTCCGTCTGTGTGAGGAATGCCGATTCAACGTGCCCGACACGATGCGCTATTTCTGCACGTCGGAGCAGATCGCGCTTTATTTGCAGAAGTACATCGTGTATCGCAAGCGTAAGATCTCGTTCGGCATCACCGGGAAGCTTGACGACAGTCAGTTTGTGCAGGCCATACTGAAGAACAGCAAGGAGAAATTCCTTTTCCCGATCTCCGACGTTCAGACCGACACTCTCCCCGTGATAGCTGACAATAAGATCAACTACACGCCTGCCGTCATGTACCGCACGGTGAGCAACGACTTCACTCCCGACGAGCCGTTTGATTACGACCTGCTGATTTTCTTTAGCCCTGCCGGCATAGAGTCGTTGATGAAGAATTTCCCCGATTTCGGCAAAGACGGGAAACAGCCGGTATGTATCGGCGCGTTCGGTCCGTCCACATCAAAAGCCGTGAAGGATGCCGGGCTGCGTCTTGACATAGAGGCACCCACAAAGGAGACTCCGTCGATGACTGCCGCTCTCGATGAATTCCTGACTAAAAACGAAGGATAACCCAAAAACGAACAATGGTCAACGTAAACGACTCGTTGCTGTCGCGCCTTTACCTGAAGGACACGGCATTCCAGCAACTCATGCAGAAGCGCATCTTCAACGTGCTCCTGATCGCCACTCCATACGATGCTTTCATGATGGAGGAGGACGGACGCGTGGAGGAACAGGTATATTTTGAATACGTGTCGCTCAACCTCTCGTCGCCACCGCGTTTCGAGAAGGCCGCAAATTATGCCGAGGCGTATGAGGCTCTGGCGCGTAAGAGCTTCGACCTGATAATCGCCATGCCGGGTGTCGACGTGAGCGAGACGTTTCGTGAGGCGCGTAAGATCGATGGCATGTATCCCGAGATACCGTTCGTCGTGCTCACCCCCTTCTCGAAGGAGGTGAGACGGCGGATTGCAAACGAGGATCTTGCCGGAGTGGACTACGTGTTCTCATGGCTTGGAAACGTTGACCTTATCCTTGCGATAATAAAGCTGATAGAAGACCGCATGAATGCGGAGAACGATATTCTGGAGGTGGGCGTGCAGGCTATAATCCTCATTGAGGATTCCATACGGTTTTATTCCTCAGTGCTGCCGCATCTCTTCAAATATCTTCTCAAGCAGTCGATGGAGTTCTCCACAGAGGCACTCAACGACCACGAACGGATGCTGCGAATGAGAGGGCGTCCGAAAGTGCTTTTTGCTCGTGATTATGAGGAGGCGATGGCTCTCTACGACAAGTATGGCGATCATATACTCGGCGTGATATCCGACGTGCGTTTCCCCGTGGCGGGGGAGAAGGATCCGGATGCCGGAATCCGTTTCGCCGACCATGTGAGGGAGAAATGCCCCTACATGCCTATAATTATCGAGAGCCAGGAGAGCGAGAACAAGGAGAAGGCGGAAAGCCGGGGGTACGTGTTCCTCGACAAGAATTCCAAGACTCTCCCGCAGGATCTCCGGAATGCCGTAGGCAGGCATTTCGGTTTCGGCGATTTCATAGTGACCGATCCATCTACCGGCATGGAGATAATGAGGATACGCGATCTGAAAGGGTTGCAGACCAACGTCTTCAACATACCGTCAGATTCGCTCTTCTATCATTGCAGCAGCAACGACGTGTCACGCTGGCTATATTCAAGAGCCCTGTTCCCCATCGCGGAGGTGGTCAAGACCTACCGTTTCACCAAGATGGAGGAGGCGCCCGTGGTGAGAAAGCTCCTGTTTGAGTGTATCGTGAAATACCGCCGGATGAAGAACCGTGGTGTCGTGGCGATATTCCGTAAGGACCGCTTTGACTTCTACAGCAACTTCGCACGTATCGGCGAAGGATCATTGGGGGGCAAGGGGCGTGGACTGGCGTTTATCGACCAGATAATAAAGCGCAATCCGGTGTGTGACGATTTCCAGGGAGTGGAGATCAAGATCCCGCGCACCGTGGTGCTCTGCACCGACATGTTCGACCAGTTTATGGAGATGAACAATCTTTATCCCGTGGCATTGTCAAGCCGTCCGGACGATGAGATCCTGCGTCATTTCCTTCATGCGCGTCTGCCTGAGAGCCTGATAGGGGATTTCCTTGCCCTGTTTGACGTGATCGACAAGCCGATAGCCGTCAGAAGTTCCTCGCTGCTTGAGGATTCACATTATCAGCCCTTCGCCGGAATCTACTCCACCTACATGATCCCGCATCTCGACGATAAGAAGGTGCGTCTGCGTATGCTGTGTGACGCGGTGAAGAGCGTCTATGCCTCGGTATTCTTTGCCGACTCCAAGGCATATATGAACGCCACGAGCAACGTCATCGATCAGGAGAAGATGGCGATAATCCTTCAGGAGGTGGTGGGTGACATGCACGGAGAATACTATTATCCCAGTTTCTCGGGCGTGGGGCGTTCGCTCAACTATTATCCCATCAATGAAGAGGTGGCTGAGGATGGAGTGGTGGAGGTTGCCGCCGGTTTGGGTAAATATATTGTTGACGGAGGACTCTCCCTACGGTTCTCGCCGAAGCATCCCGACCATGTGCTACAGACGTCAACCGTTGACCTTGCCTTGCGCGACACGCAGACCAAGCTCTACGCACTGTCGCAGGATACTCCGGAAAGCATGGATTTCAAGACTGACGACGGTTTCAACATCGTTAAGGTGCCGGTGGCTGATGCCTTCAAGACCGGGGCGTTGAAATATCTTATCTCCACCTTCGATTTCCAGGACCGCATGATACGCGATTCCGCCTTCGGCAACGGCAGAAGGCTCGTCACGTTTGCCAACGTGTTGCGCCAGAAGGTATATCCTCTCGCTGATGCCGTAGATTTCATGCTCTCCACAGGGCAGTATGAGATGGGGCGTCCCGTGGAGATAGAGTTTGCCGGCGTGATCAATCCGGATGCCATGAAGAGTGAGCATAAGGGCACGCTATATTGGCTACAGATCCGCCCGATTGTCGACAAGAAGGAGATGCTCGACGATTCAATCCTCGACGTCGATGACAACGATCTGATTCTGCGTTCGGAATCAGCCCTCGGTCATGGCGTGATGGAGGGTGTGCGCCACGTGGTCTATGTGAAGCCGAAGTCGTTCAACAGTATGCGCAATCCCGAGGTGGCGAAGGAGATAGAGCAGATAAATAAGGATTTCATAGACCGCAACGAGCCCTACATACTGATAGGTCCGGGACGATGGGGATCATCCGACCCGGCATTGGGTGTGCCGGTGCGTTGGCCGCAGATAGCCGGTGCGCGTCTGATAGTGGAGTCGGCTCTGCCGGGCTACCATATCGAACCGTCGCAAGGCACTCATTTCTTCCAGAACCTGACATCGTTCGGCGTAGGATACTTTACGGTGGATCCCGTGCATAAGAAAGGATTCTACGATGATACTTATCTTGACTCAATGCCTGCCGTATATGAGAGCGACACTGTGAGGATCGTAAGGTTTGAGAATCCTCTCGTCATAGCCATCAACGGACGGAAGGGACGCGGCATAGTCCGCAAGGCGTGAGCCCGCGGGATGAGCATGTGGCATGGAGAGACTGTATGCACAGCGTGGGGCGTGGTCGGTGTGGAGGATTCTGCGTCATCCGAAGATCGCGTGTGGTATAATTGATGAATCAGTTATGATGATGGAGAATCTTGACAAAAATCTTCTTATTGCTAATAAAGACCTTGATGAGCATCGCATACTCTGCCTGAAACTGACGGCGGAGCGCGATGCCCTTGCCGCTACACTTAAAGAGAGGGATGATGAACTTCTGAAAGTGCGCGATGATCTGGAGAGAATCACGATGGAGCTGGAGGATGCACGTGATGAACTGCTGACCCACAGGAGCGTGGATGCCAAACTTGCGGAATTCAACCAGCAGCTTGTCAAGGTGGAGGAGATGAAGCGTAAATATGAGAGGCGCATATCATTTCTGGAGCGTATGCTGCGTCATGCCGATATGTCGATCGACGTGGAGGAGGATGAGCTGGCGATAGAGAAGGATAGCCGTCAGGTGGTGCGTCCGAAAGTGACCATCGACATGACCTCCAATGCCCCTGCGCCTGAGGAGGAGAGCAAGGAAGCTTCCGATAAGAGAAAGAATAAGGCGGAGGAGCTGCGGCGCATATTTCAGGAGAAACGTGCGCCGGGTCTTCCCGATACGTTCCCTAATCCGAAATCCACCGACGATTGGCTTCTTGACCTGCCCGAAGGTCTGTGACTTTGGGATATGATCAGCAGAATTTAGTCAGACGCATGTCGCCGAGTTCCTGGAATGTACGGTGTAGGGCGAAGGCTGCCTCAAGATTATGATGGAAATGACCCCGGCGGGCTATCTTCAGATAGTCGCGCAGGATAGGGCGGTAGTCGGGATGCACACAGTTCTCGATGATGGTGCGTGCCCGCTCCATGGGTGCCTTGTTGCGCAGGTCGGCTACACCCTGCTCCGTCACGATGACGCGCACACTGTGGTCGGTATGGTCAACATGAGTCACCATCGGCACGATTGCCGACAGTGCGCCACCCTTCTGTATCGATGGGCAGAGGAAGATGGAGAGATAGGCATTGCGGCAGAAATCGCCTGAACCGCCTATGCCGTTCATCATGTAGGTGCCGTTGACGTGGGTAGAGTTGACGTTACCGTAGATGTCACATTCCAGCGCAGTGTTCATGGCTATCAGTCCCAGGCGTCTCACGATCTCCGGATGATTCGAAATCTCGCCCGGACGCATCAGCAGCTTGTCGCGGTAGAAATTGATGTTATCCATGAAATGAAGCATCGTCTCGTCGGAAAACGCCAGTGCGCATGTCGAGGCAAAACTGCATTTACCGTTCTCCATAAGGTCGGTCACGGCATCCTGCACCACCTCCGTAAACATCTCGAATCTTGGTATGTCGTCGTTCTCATTAAGACCGTATAGGGCAGCGTTAGCCACGTTGCCCACTCCGCTCTGTATCGGCAGGAACTCCTTCGGTATTCTTCCGGCACGCATCTCTGCGGCAAGGAAGGCTGCCACGTTTCGCCCTATGGCACGTGTGGTGTCGTTAAGCTGGGTGAATGATTTCACACTCTCCGACTCGTTGGATGGCACTACGCCGATTATCTTCTTGGGGTCGATCTGGAGCACGGTCGAGCCTATGCGGTCCGACGGCTTGTAGATCGGTATCTCACGGCGATGAGGGGGGTCGAGGGGCACGTAGTTGTCGTGGAATCCGCGGAAGGAGGTACGGTAGTATGAGCAATATTCAATGATAACCTTCTTCGCAAGCTGCACGATGGTGGGGGTCATGCCGAGTCCGGCGCCGAGAATCACCTCGCCCGACGGATTCATCTCCGTAACCTCGACGATGGCGACGTCAATGTCGCCGATAAATCCATAGCGGATGTCCTGGCTCATGTGGCTAAGGTGTGGGTCATAGAAATCAATATCACCCCTGTTGAGGCTCTCGCGTGTCACCTTAGTGCCCTGATAGGGTGCACGCTTCCCGATGGCATTGGCTGTGGTAAGCTCGCCGTCTACAAACTCATTCGTCGATGCGCCTGTGTAGAGGTTGATTTTGAAGGGCTCTCCTTTCGCATGAAAGCTGCGGGCTCTCTCCGCGATGGCCTTCGGTACAAGTTTGGGTGTTCCCGAAGCAGTGAATCCGGAAAGTGCGACATTGTCGCCGTTATTTACGTAGGAAGCCGCTTCTTCTGCTGAAATAAATGGAATACTCATTTGTAACCTTAGGATTTAAATAGTAAATTTGTACAAAATTACTGATATTATTCCATTCAATACTAATATGGAACCATTTTTTTTGCCCGAAAACCGGGAAAATTGCACTTTTTCTAAAAAAGTGCGCATAGAAACCTACGGATGCCAGATGAACGTGGCTGATTCGGAAGTGGTCGCCGCCATGATGGAAATGGCGGGATATGCCACTACTGACGACGATCGCGAGGCTGCCGCCGTGCTGCTCAACACCTGCTCCATACGTGAAAATGCGGAACAGAAGATATATTCCCGTCTCGCATACTGGAACGCCCTGCGCCGTAAGCTCGGGCGCAATATTATAATAGGAGTGATCGGATGTATGGCGGAGCGTCTGAAGCATCGTCTCATCGATGAATATGGTGTCGATATCGTGGCGGGTCCGGATGCCTACCTCGATCTCCCCAATCTCATCGCCGCTGCCGAGACCGGAGAGAAAGCCATAAATATCGATCTCTCCACTACGGAGACCTACCGCGACGTGATGCCGCGTCGTCTCGGGTCTGCAAAGATAGGGGGATTCATCTCCATCATGCGCGGATGCAACAATTTCTGCTCCTATTGTATCGTGCCATATACCCGTGGACGCGAACGCAGCCGGGAGCCGCAGAGCATACTCCGCGAACTTGCCGACCTTCGTGCGAAGGGATTCAAGGAGGTTACGCTTCTCGGTCAGAACGTCGACAGTTATAATTATAAGGATGAGCACGGCGTGGAGACACGTTTCCCGGCATTGCTGGAGATGGTGGCTAAGGCTGCTCCGGAGATGCGCGTGCGTTTCACCACATCCCACCCCAAGGATATGTGCGACGCCACGATAGAGACCATGGCGCGTTATCCCAATATTGCCCGACATATCCATCTGCCGGTGCAGAGCGGTAGCAACGACGTGTTGAAACTGATGAACCGTAAATACACTCGCGAATGGTATCTTGACCGCGTGGCGGCGATACGTCGCGTGATGCCCGATGCCGGTATATCCACCGATCTCTTCACCGGATTCCACAACGAGACGGAGGAGGATTTCCAGCAGACGCTGAGCCTTATGAGAGAGGTGGGGTTTGATTCCGCCTTCATGTTCAAATACTCCGAACGACCCGGTACGTTCGCGTCGAAGCATCTCCCCGACAACGTGCCGGAGGAAGTCAAGATCGAACGTCTCAACCGTATGATAGCATTGCAGAACGAGCTGTCGGAAGAGAGCAACCGTCGCGACGTGGGGAAAGAGATGGAAGTGCTTGTGGAGGGACGCTCAAAACGCAGTGCCGACGAGCATTTCGGTCGCACATCACAGAACAAGGTCGTGGTGTTCTCGAAAGGCGATACCTATCCCGGACAATTTGTGAAAGTGCGTATCCTCGACGCCAGCAGCGCGACGCTGAGAGGAGAGCTGGTATAAGCCCCCAGCCCCCTAAAAGTATAGGCTCCCCGAAAGTATAGGCTCCAGCCCCCTAAAAGTATAGGCCCCCCAGCCCCCTAAAGGGGGAGATAAAGAGCCGGCATATATGTGTTGGCTGGAGTTCAGTGCCAGAGCCCATGGGTTTGGGGTGCCGTATAAGCAAAATTCCCCGGTATCTTTTCGCAAGATACCGGGGAATTTTTTTTATAATGGGAACTAAAAAAATGTTTGCCATTTTTGCCCGTCTCTAATTTAGAGTGGGGCTTCTGCTTGCAAAATTAATAAACGCGCATGAATTATACAAATTCAGAACGATTAAATTTCTCTTTTTTTAATAAATTTATGATATGGTCATAATAATATAATATTTTGATAATATTCTAAAAATTAATAATTTATATAACTATTAGATTAAGGTAAATAACTTGCATCATTGGACCTTTACCGATAATCCCAATTAAATATCAGAATAATATTATCGCATAGATTGTGTTGACCAGCATGGTGCATTTTGTTGACCATTTTGCCCCATTTGTTTGCCATTTTTAGGTTCCTAGAAATATATTTATCTAAATATCAACAATGTAATCCACGTTGCCCCACTCTAAATTAGAGAAGGACTCTTTACACTACGGGATTGCCTAAGAATCAAGCTCTTGCCAAAATCCCCACGACATAACACCCGATTTTTCCTCCCGACACCCACAGGTAGTCAGGGGGAAAATAAGTGTACCCTCAAAACCCGAAGTGGGTTATAGTGCTTTTCGATGCCGAAACTTCTATCATACATAGATTTACAAAATTCCGCGCTACCGAAAAATACGTCACGTGCCACCCTCGACAAGATCAGCCAGTTCACCAACTCACTGCGCGACTACTGCCACGGTGAGGACATCGACATGAGACTCGCACAGACCACCCCCTTCGTCATCGGCTACGGCACCGCACTCACCGACGGGACAGTCCGTAGCTACAGCCCGACCGTCTCCAACGAGTGCGTCGAACGCCTGCGGAGCACCCTCCGCCGCGCAATGCGCATGAGGCTCATACCCAACTACGACCCCATACCCGATGCACTCATCCGGCTCCGCGAAGAGGTCTGGCATCTCGACATGAAGGCAGAGACCCCGATACCCATCGAACTGAACACACAGGAAGAAACCTGCGAACTGGCACGCCGTCTGACATGGCTCTTCGCCAACCGAGGCATCACCCGGCAGCCCGACGATCCCGCCGCACAGCGCCGGCTCCGCGAAAGCATCACCGAGGCACGCGCCGCCCTCATAGTCCTCTTCGGACTCTTCTTCTACGGCCTCGACGTCGAAGCCATCATCCGCCTCAAAACCACAGAATTTTCAGCTCCCTCAGAAATTTTCGTGCCGAAGTACGGCAGAAGCCTCCCGGTCCCGGCAGTCGCCCTCTCCCTCGCCCGAATGCACAACGAAGGCAAGATCTGCACCGCCGGCAACCACCTCTTCAGCGTGGTCAGCGACACCGACACCGACGAGCAGATTGCAGCCAAGGCACAGCGCATCACGGCACGTGCCCGCAAATGGCTCCTCCGTGAAGGCTTCGGACTCGGCAACCACTCGACCCTCCTCGGCGAATGGCTCACCGTGGCAGCCGCCACCGGAGCACCCGCCGACGACATCGAGTCGGCACTCACTTATGCCGCCGAAGACCGTCTCTCCCAACTACCCACCGAGACACTCCTCCGGCTCAACAACCCCGACAAGAGCATCTCCGGATTCCTCGAACAGAACTGGTACGTACTCTGCAGCTACTCCACCACCTTCCGTGGCGACCGACTCCGCCGTCACATAGCCGCCTCCGGCATCTTCGGCACCGAGACCGACGCCATGCGCCGACTCTACGACCCGACTGACCTTGACGACGACCGCCGACACGAATCCTCCGCCGTGAGCCGCTTCATCTTCTTCCGAGGCAACCCCATGGAAGCCATGCTCGTCGACAGCCTGCGTCGCGACGCCTCCGTACTCCGCGTCAGCCGCACCCGTCGCTTCGCCATCGTGCCCCAGCACGAACTCGAACTCTTCCAGGTCGCCCTCCGCGACTTCCGCGACGACGTGGACCTCGTCGACCGCGAGGAATGGATCCTCGCCCATTGCAAAGAGTTCGCCAAATCCCAGAAAGTGATCATCCACACCGGACCCTTCAAAGGCCGCGAAGCCACCATCGTCGACATCAAGACAAAACAGGGCACCGAACCCGTCTACCTCCTCAGCTTCGCCCACACCACCTTC
Source organism: Muribaculaceae bacterium Isolate-037 (Harlan) (assembly GCA_003762615.1). Lineage (GTDB taxonomy): Bacteria > Bacteroidota > Bacteroidia > Bacteroidales > Muribaculaceae > Lepagella > Lepagella muris. The sequence goes on along the minus strand of RIAZ01000009.1, from coordinate 119,805 downwards.
ACCATCGTAGCTACCGCGACCGCCCTCGCCTTGGACGTAGCCCCCTAAAGGGGGAGCTACAGCGCCCTACCTCCTCCCATCCTACTAAAAGAGGAGCGAAACCGGGAGCGTAAGCTTCCCTGCTTGCGCAAATCCACCGGCATGACCGCTTGGAGGGCAGATGAGTCAAGGCATAGATGTGCCGCGCAGCCGTTTTGTTTCAAGTGTGAGCGCGAAGCGCGAAACCAAAGCTAAAACCGCAAAGACCGCCAAGCCCACAGAGAATAATCCTCACACGAAGAAACAAAAGAAGAAAAAGAAATTAAATCCCAATCAAATACAATTCCCTCCCCGTCACCTCACCTTCCCCCTTTAGTGGGGTAGAGACTGACTTGGGGCTTCATCACATTATGAAAATAGCAGTAGCAGGCACAGGCTATGTAGGCCTTAGTATAGCGACTCTTCTCGCTCAACACAATATGGTAATAGCCGTGGATGTGATTCCCGAAAAAGTGGAACTCATCAACAACCGTAAGTCACCCATACAGGATGAATACATTGAGAAATATCTCGCGGAAAAGGATTTGGATCTTACTGCAATCCTTGATGGCGCGCATGCTTATCGCGATGCTGACTTTGTCGTGATCGCGGCACCGACTAACTACGACCCGGTCAAGAACTACTTCGATACCCATTGTATTGAGGATGTGATTGACCTCGTTCTGAGTGTCAATCCCGATGCTGTCATGGTCATCAAGTCAACCATCCCCGTTGGCTATTGCCGTTCCCTCTACATAAAATACGCCGCCAAGGGCGTCAAGAAATTCAATCTCCTCTTCTCACCGGAATTTCTCCGCGAGTCAAAGGCTCTCTACGACAATCTATATCCCTCCCGAATAATTGTAGGTTATCCCAAGATGATAGACAGGGAAGAGTTCATGGAGGAGAATGATGCGATAAGGAAGGTTGCGGATGTGAACTATCTTGAGGCTAAGGCACGAGAATTTGCCGGTTTGTTAAAGCAGGGGGCAATAAAGGAGGATATCCCGACCCTCTTCATGGGTATGAAGGAGGCGGAGGCTGTCAAGCTCTTTGCTAACACTTATCTTGCCCTCCGCGTCAGCTACTTTAATGAACTTGATACATACGCAGAGGTTAAGGGGCTTGATTCACAGGCAATCATCGAGGGTATTGGACTTGATCCTCGTATCGGTACCCACTACAACAACCCCTCCTTCGGCTACGGTGGCTACTGTCTACCCAAGGACACCAAACAACTCCTCGCCAACTACGACAACGTGCCGCAACAGATGATGACCGCCATAGTCGAGAGCAACCGCACACGTAAGGACTTCATTGCTGACCAAGTGCTCAAAATGGCAGGTTGGTACGACTATACACAACAGAACACTTTCGGTTCCACACACGAAAAGGACTGTGTGATAGGAGTGTACCGCCTGACCATGAAGAGCAATAGTGACAACTTCCGTCAGTCTTCAATACAAGGCGTGATGAAACGCATCAAAGCAAAAGGGGCAACCGTAATCATCTATGAACCCACGCTTGAAGATGGCTCCACCTTCTTCGGCAGCCGCGTGGTCAACAACCTTGCAGAATTTAAGCGACTCTCCCAAGCTATCCTCGCCAATCGCACAAGCGAAGAACTCCAAGACGTCGCTGTCAAGGTCTATACCCGCGACCTTTTCTCCCGTGACTAACGCCTGGGAAAGCAAGTTTCCAGCTTGCGCAAAATAGATAATCCTAAATTTATAATAGGGTATATTCATCACCATGTAAGCGTCCAATTTTGACGTATGGCATTGCTAAGGAATAAGCCCTATCTTTGCACTGACAAATTTTTAACTCGCAAAATATGTACAGTGACTCAATTGTGAAAGATTCTATGTCGGCTATATGGCCGAGGCAATGCCACGGGGAGTGTCGATACAGGCATACTGTAAAAAGAACAACGTGCCGTACAACCTGTTTGACAAGTGGTATACTGATACACGGCTCATGGTTGTACCGGTAACAGTGAAGGGTGGTTTTATCTCGACTCCGACTCTGGGAAACCACTCCGGAGCCGTTTGATAATCCATATTCAGCAATGAGTCCAGACGAGAAATCAAAACTGATCATACTCCTGCAACAGATGCTCGAAGACTCAAGGGAGCAGGCTCAGGCTTTGGAACATCGAGCTGTTAAAGCGGAGACTGTTGCCAGGGAAGATCGAGCCAGGACAGAGGGGATGAGCCGTAAAATGGATGAACTTCTGAGGGGCATGAATGAGTTGCTGGCCTCCAACCGTATCAAGGACAATAGACTCGCGGAGCAGGACAGGCTTATTGCCGAGCTTAGGAAGGCTCTGTCAGACGCTTCTGTAGTGGAACAACCACAGAGTTCTCGGAGATCACGGAGAAAAAAGTAAAAAATCTCTGCGATCCCAGTGTCATTTGTGGTAAATATATGGAAAACGAAAGAACTCCCTATTCTTCGGGAGTCACAAGATGGCAAGGGCCTCGGCGGCATATTACACGCTCGTCTCCACCTGTCGGATGTATGGGATATCAGCGCTAGATTATCTCAAGAAACTCTTCCGAGAGATAGTTAACGGCAACCGGAACTATGGTCAGTTACTGCCGATGACCATCGGAATTAGTGTTAACAAAAATTAAAAACAATCTAATTTTTTGACAAAAATTAAGAGAAGGGGCGTTGAAGCCCTTTCTCCTAACCTATACGTCAAAATAGGACGTTTACCAGTGGGTTTACCTTTGAATCCCTTTCTCCTGACCCACACGTCAAAATTGAACATTTACGATACCTATGCCTTCTGTTGACAATAAAAGAATAGCAAAGAACACAATGTTCCTTTACCTTAGGATGATTGTGTCGATTGCTGTCAATCTCTACACAATTCGATTGCTGTGGAAAGTGTTGGGAATTGACAACTACGGTATTTATAATGTTGTCGGAGGTATAGTGTTGATGTTTGCATTCCTGAATAATGCAATGATAGCCTCATCTCAGCGGTTTATCTCGTTCGCATTGGGAAAAGGTGATAAGGTCGGACTTCAGAAAACATTCTCTATTTCAGTAGTAGTTCATGTGTTTTTGGCTATCGGCATATTAATTCTTGCGGAAAGCATTGGATTGTGGTTCCTCAATGTAAGAATGAATATACCGGAGGCGAGGATGTATGCTGCCAATTGGGTGTATCAGTGTTCCATAGCTGCCTTCATGATAAATATTGTCAGTGTTCCGTATAATGCCTGTATTGTAGCTCATGAGCACATGAAGATATACGGATATTTTGGAATAATAGAAGTTTTGCTGAAACTTGGAGCTGTACTGTTGGTGGTTGTTCTACCGGGAGATCGGTTGGTTGTTTACGCTATATTGATTCTATGCGTGTCAGGAGTCATGCGACTCATGTATTCCTTATATTGCAGATATCATTTTGAGGAGTGTCGGTTTAGGAAATTCAAAGATAAGAAACTTATAAGGGATATGTTCTCATTTGCCGGATGGAGTTTCTTCGGAAACATGGGATTTTCGGTAAGGGATCAGGGTGTTAACATATTGTTGAATATGTTTTTCAATGTAGCTGTCAATGCTGCCAAAGGAATTTCCACACAGGTCTGCGGAGTGATAAATGGTTTTGCCTCCAACTTTACAATGGCGATAAATCCGCAGATAACAAAGAAATATGCGTCTGGAGATATTGAGGGAATGGTTCAGTTGCTATATAATGGATGCCGTCTGTCATTTATCTTGATGTCAATAGTAGTTGTTCCCTTGGTTGTTTGTACCCCTACAATTCTTGCATTATGGCTTGACGAGATAACCCCATTGATAATAGGATTCATGCAACTTGGTCTGATAATGTCGCTTATAGATTGCGTGGTAAGTCCAATCACCACGTCACTTCAGGCTACAGGAAAGATAAAAAAATTCCAGATAGTTATATCTATAATCATGATTGCAAACATTCCGTTGTCATGGTTGTGGCTTAAGCTTGGAGGAAACCCCTACTGCGTGATGTTTGTCGGAATTATTATGGCAATAATTGCACTGGTTGCAAGATTAATTCTTCTGCATGAAGTTGTGAATTTTAGTTATAGTTTATTTCTTAGACGAGTATATTTAAGAAGTATTCCATGTCTTGTCGTTGCAACAGGTTTTGCATATATGTATTACCAAATCGTAACACACGATATTATTGGCTTGATAATATATGGATTATGTTCATTATTGACCTTTCTGATTCTTATTTATTTGATTGGGTTGACAAAAGTTGAACGGAGTTATATTAGCGATATTGTTAAAAGAAAGTATTATTCAAAATTTTTTGAATAATAATTTAAACTCGTTTGTTTTTATTGAATTTTTAAAAGAATGAGTCAAGTCTTAGAATATAAATATAAGATTGATTTAGAAAAAAATTGGTTGTTTTTATCTATTCTATTGATAGGTGCAATTCCTCAAATTTTAAATGGTTATGCTTTATATTTATGGATTCTCTTGTTGCCCCTATGTTGGATTTATGGAACTTATAGATTGGATAAGAATGCGTGTTTGATTATTTTATTTAGTTTGTCATATACTTTTTTCAGATTATTACATCCAAATAGACCTGCAACTTCGGTTATCGTATTTCATTTATTTTATCCGTTGGTAATGTATGAATCCGGTATATACATATGTAAAAGATGTACGCATCCGATTACTGTAATAATAGTGTTATTTTCACTTGTTTTCTGTTTTGCAATATGGTCTATTGTAAATAATTTATTTGATTATGTAGAGACAGGTGCAATCGTGAATGCTACAAGATCAATTGCCGGGGAGGACGGTATTGATTTGGAAGGTGTAGTTCCTGCAACTCAGCATAATTCAATGCTTTCTATGGCAATTGGAGGAATTGGAATGTTATTTATTAGAACGAAAGATTCCTTTGAGAGAAAGTTTAAATTCCTAGTCGTGATTCTTTCTGTATTTGCCTTGCTTTCAACATTACATTTGTTGAATAGAACGGGAATATTGATGGCCGTTCTATCATTGATAATAGGTTATTTTTGGGATGGTTTAGATTCTAAAAAAATATTTAAAACAATTGGATTATTATTGTTTTTTCTAATTGTTATATATATTCAATTTAAGGATAGTGTTTTGGTGACATCTGTTATTGATGGCTTTGCTGCAAGAGAGATTAATGAATATAATGGTGGTGCAGCTACAGGTGGCGGTCGAATTGGCAGATGGCTTAGTTCTCCTATGTATATATTGACACATCCATTTGGTAGTCAGGGATTATGGTATGAAGGTCGATATGTGATGGCTCATAATATTTGGTTGGACGCAGGCATTGATAGTGGATATTTTGCTTTTATTCTATTGTTTATCATAACATTTAGATTTTTTAAAAATTTAAATATTCTACGTAAGGATAAATATATACCTACATTTTATAAAGCTTATATATTTTTGATAATAATTTAAGTACATGACAAAAATTTGAAAACATCGAATTTTGGGGTATAAGTCGGACGCATAAGTATGGTCGAAATCTCTTCCAATCCATATTTGACAAGCGACTTTGCCTTTCTTCCATGTTTCAGAATCCTTATCGGTTTAATATTTATATCTTTATGTTCACCAACGAGATACGCCCATACAAGAGCCATGCAGACCATCGCGACAAGTCTTGCGATGCGGTCCATATCACGCATATGGGTATCCTCGATGTTGAAGCCGGAAGATTTCATGGCTCTAAAGGCCGTTTCTATCTCCCATCGTTTTTTGTATGTCAAAATCGCCTCCTCGGGCCGATTGAAGCATATGAGAATCTGCAATTCCGGAACACCATCGGAGTTTTTGATCCGGCTGCCGGCAAGATAGACATACTCACCTTTGTGAAGAAAGAGCGTATGGAAGAATTTCTCCTGACCGACCTTCAAATCATTGAACAGCCACCAGGCTCGGATTCTCTCACCGGTGGAAGGCTTGACAATCCAGAAGTTCTGACGTATTCGGATGTAATACCGTATGCGACGGCTGTTGAGCCATCCTGTCCATTCCTTTCCGATGAACTCGCGGTCTGCCACAAGGCAGTCGATGCATTCCGCTCCGAAAAGACGGATAAAACGTTCCATAATTTTCTTGCGTTCTTCCCAGTTGGAGTTGCCACGTTTCGGAAGAAGGCTGAATATCAAAGGGAAGGCAATCCCTTTATAGGTTATGCCCAACATAAGGATGTTTATATTGAACTCCCCGAACTTCCAGTTGGTCCGGTCCATGCTCAGCACAAGACCGGTCTTGACAGGAAGCAGCGAGAAAATCATACGGGCTATGATGTCAAGGTCAAGTACATACTTGGCAAAGAATCTTTGGAGCCGTCTGAGGTTGGAATCCTTGTCTACAGCCGTAGGCATCGCATCAGCCAGTTTGTGGAGGCTGACAGTCTGCACCACACAGAGTGCATGGAGCAGCAACGCCATGAGTTTTATGCGTGCCAAATTCATACTTTGACCAAAGTGCTCTTGCATAATCGGGAGGATTTGGTTAACTTTGACCGAGTCCTTGAAATTAGTAGTTTTCATGAGAAAAAGCGTCCAAACTTTTCCTTTAAATTACTAATTTTCAGGGACTTTTGCAAATTTAATCGACTAAAAATTAAGTGTTTAACAGCATAAATTTAATTTTTGTCATCTACTAAAGATAATAATAACAATTCTATTGCAATGTTGCGTGGAACCATTAATGCGTGCTTTTTATCCCTTGTTCTATTTCCTTTTTTTTATATGGGGATTGATGAAGTGTGATTTCTCATTTAAAAAATTTTGTTCAGGTAGTATGAAATTAAAAAGTTTATTTTGATATGGATGAACATAAGTATACGTTCACGATAATAATTCCTCACTATGGTATCCCATCCAGACTTGTCAGGTTGCTGCAATCGATACCAAGAAGAGTGGATCTTCAGATTATTGTAGTAGATGATTGCTCGCCACAGGAAGGGATAGATTTTCTAAATTATATTCGGAAAAATTTTGAATATGTGGAATATTATACCACTCCATATAATGGAGGTGGTGGATTAGCCAGAAATATAGGTTTATCAAAAGCAATTGGAAAATATGTAATATTTGCGGATGCTGACGATTTTTTTCTACCCTCTCTAAACGAGATTTTGGATAAGTATAAAGAATCTTATGCTGACATGGTGATATTTAACGCATTGTCTTTAGATGATGTTTCCTATAAATTATCGAATAGATCAACGCACTTAAATAAGTATATTGATTTATTTAAATTAGATTCAGAAAAAGGATTACTTAATTTAAGGTATTTATTTGGAGAACCTTGGTGCAGAATAATAAAAAGAGAAATTATAACTTCCAATAATATAAGATTTAGAGAGTGTAGAGTTCATAATGATACATATTTTTCTTATACTATAAGCTTTTATTGTAAGGATATTATTATAGAAGACACTGTTGCTTATATTATAACAAATCGTGTTAATTCAGTTTCTAAAACATCAGATTGGTCTAAACAGGAACTTGCAGTAGATGTTTTTGCGGAAAAAAACCGATTCTTGGAAGAAAAAAATATACGAATTTTTGATTCACTTATTTTTAATCCATTTATCAAATGTATAAAACAATCAAATTGGAATGAATTAAAGAAATTAAAAGGAATTATAAAGAAATATGATTATTCAATGAATACTATATTCTTTAAGTTTCTGAAACTCAAAATACAGAGTCTTTTAAAACTCAAAAAATGAAAGAATACGATTATTTGATTGTGGGTGCCGGATTATTCGGTGCTACATTTGCTTATCTTGCGCACAAAAAGGGATTGAGATGTCTTGTCATTGAAAAACGGTCTCATTCCGGTGGAAATTTGTATTGTCGACAGATAGAAGATATAAATGTGCATGTGTATGGTGCCCATATCTTTCATACTTCGGATAAGAGAGTGTGGGATTTTGTAAATTCAATAGTTCCATTTAATCGATATACTAATTGTCCGGTTGCGCAAGCTCCAGATGGCAAACTTTATAATTTGCCATTTAATATGAATACGTTTTATCAGATGTGGGGAGTCAAAACTCCGGAAGAAGCTGCCTGTAAATTAGAGGAACAGAGAAAGGATGCTGTCAATAAGATGAAGACGGATGGAATTACTGAACCCCGGAATCTTGAAGAACAGGCTCTTTCATTAATTGGTAGGGATATTTATGAGCAGCTGATTAAGGGATATACGGAAAAGCAATGGGGTCGTCCGTGTAATGAATTACCTGCATTTATTATCCGTCGTTTGCCTGTACGTCTTACTTTTGATAATAATTATTTCAATGATGCGTATCAGGGCATACCGATAGGAGGCTACAATAAACTGATAGATGGACTTTTAGAGGGTTCTGATGTGATGCTTGATGTTGATTTCTTCAATAATCGAGAGAAATGGATGGATATGGCAGATAAGGTTGTATTCACTGGTAAGATAGATGAGTACTATGGTTATAGATTTGGAAAACTTGAATACCGCACCGTCCGTTTTGAGACCGAGATACTTGATAACCCAAACTATCAAGGTAATGCAGTTGTGAACTATACATCTGCCAATGTCCCCTTTACCCGCATCATAGAACATAAGCATTTTGAGACTTTCGGTAATGCGGTCTATGATAATCCTCATACAATAATATCCAGAGAATACTCAACAGAATGGAAAGATGGTATGGAACCGTTCTATCCTGTAAATGATGCTCGAAATCAAGCTATATTTTTAAAGTATAAAGATTTAGCATATAAAGAGCAAGGAATAATTTTTGGCGGAAGACTTGCTGAGTATAAGTACTATGATATGGCTCCAATTGTATCTAAAGTATTAAATTTATTTGATTAAATATGAAGAAGATATTGTCAATAATAATACCATCCTATAATATGGAGAAGTATCTTCCACAATGTATTGATTCATTATTGGTGGAAAAGATAGATAGTCTTGATATCTTAATTATTAATGATGGAAGCAAGGACAGAACATTGGAAATTGGTAGAAGATACGAGACAAAATATCCTCAAAGTATTAGGGTTATTGATAAATCCAATGGGAATTATGGATCGTGTATAAACAGGGGATTAAAAGAGGCAGTCGGTAAATATATTAAAGTTCTGGATGCCGATGATAGTTTTGAAAAAAGTAACTTAGATGAGTTTATAGATTATCTTTCTAAAGTAGATGTTGACTTGGTTGTAAGCGATTACGACATTGTAAATGAATCTGGAATAACAACTAAGAAAAATCGATTTTCTCTAAAGAATGATTTGACTATTTTCCTATTTAAGGATGTTCTTTTACGTATCTCGATTCCGGAATTTCAGATGCATTCGGTCACTTATAATAGAAATGTTTTTAGAAATATAGCTTATGTTCAAACTGAAGGAGTCTCATATACAGATATGGAGTGGATGTTTCTTCCAATGACAAAAGTGGAGACTGTCTCATTTTATGGAAAGGTTATATATAAATATTTGATAGGAAGGGAAGGTCAAACTGTAAATACTTCGGTTAGTCAGAAAGCTGTAGGTCAAACAATGTTTGTTGTGAAGCATTTATTGCAGATTTATTCTGAACATAAGGATAAGATATCTTTATACCATAAAGAATACCTTGAGTATAGATTGCGCGAAAAAACGCCTTCATTATATCGTATATGTTTGATTAAGATTGGAGACACTGTCCAGTATGCAAATTTGAAGGAATTTGATGGGATATTGGCAAATCAATTTCCGGAGTTATATCAATTAATGGAAAATGAAACTGTTAAAGCTATTCCATTTCATTATATAAGGTATTGGAGACAGAAAGATTATAGTGATAATATATTTTTGTTGAGAGTAATTCATAAGTTGGTGAAATTGTTGAAGTCGTAATGGATGTATTACAACTTCAACAATTTTATCAACTTATTATGCTTGGATTATTACGATAATAAAGTACTATATTTTATAATTTGCTATGAAGATTTTACACATAGGGAATGTCTCAAGTGAGACAAATGGTATTACGCAAGTATTATTAAATTTATCTAAAGCGCAAATTAAAGTAGGACAAGATGTTCTCACCTTGACTGTGATACATAAAAAAGAGCCATTGCCTTCATTCATTGAGGTGCAGAATTTAAGTAACTTTAGAAAAATAGTAGAATCATTTAAACCCGATATATGTGTATTTCATTCATTGTATAAAAAAGAATATATTCGATTTTATTCTTTTTTGCATGGTATTAGAATTCCTTATTTCATACAACTTCATGGCGCATTAAGTAGAGATAACTATAAAAAAAGTTACATTAAAAAAAGGATTGCGAATCTATTGCTCTATAATCGGTTCATAAAAAAAGCGAATGCGATAATATATTTGAATAAAGCTGAATATGACAATTCAATAGTAAAGGATATTAATCCAAATGCGATAATTATACCTAATGGTTGTCCTAAATCAGAATTATCAAATGTAAATAAAAATAAGGATTTTAATAAGATAAATATATTATATTTAGGTCGAATTAAAATCCATCATAAAGGATTGGATAAATTAATAAAGGCAGTTCAGATTCTTTATAAGGATGGATTACAGGATAAGGTGCATTTCTCTTTTTATGGTAATGGTCATGAGAATGAGATTGACGTATTTAAAGAGTCTATTCATGGTTTTGAGGGGTTTGCTGATTTCTATGGGACTGCTTACGGCGAAGCAAAGATAAGAGCATTCAAAGATTCAGATATTTTTATACTGACTTCAAGATACGAGGGTATGCCAATGGGTATACTTGAAGCTTTGTCTTATGGTCTTCCTTGTATAATAACAAAGGAAACAAATATGGCGGATGTGATAGATGAGTATGATTGTGGTTGGATTACGGAGATTGAACCGGAAAAGATTGCATCAACGATAAAGAAAATGTTGGAGGAATATCCGGCAAATTGGAAAAAATACAATCAAAATGCCATTGATGCATCTAAGGAATTTTCGTGGGATAGAATTGCGATTGAATCGATAGAAAAGTATAAAAGATTCATTTAACTTGTTTAATTGAAATAATGAGATACGATAAACTTTGGATTTTATGGAAAATAAGTAATTGGCTATTCCATCATCATTTAAAACCGATTGCTTCTTTATCTCGCTTTATAATCAGAGTGGTATTATCTGCTGACATTCCACCGGAATTAGAGATTGGTAAGGGTACAAAATTTCCGCACATGGCGCTTGGTTCATTGTTTCATCCAAAAGTGAAAATTGGATCCAATTGTGTATTATTGCATGGAATAACCATAGGCGGAAAGAGTGGCCATAAAAAACTTCCTGTGATTGGAAATAATGTTTGGATAGGGGCCCATTCCATAATTCTTGGAGATATTTCAATTGGGGATAATTCTGTAATAGGAGCCGGCAGTGTTGTGGTTAAGGATGTCCCGGCAAATGCAATTGTTGCCGGAAATCCTGCAAAGGTAATAAAATACAAGAATATGTTTTCGGGGGGGTAATGTATTATGAATCAATAATTTGTAGTAGTGGATATGGTAGCGTTGCTTAAAAGGTATAGATATTGTATTATATTTTTGGGAATATTGTTATTTGGCTTGACTTCTGTTTTGGTATTTGGAGATAACAGAGATGACAGTTATTCAAAACTCAACTATGATGATTGGGTGCTTGATTGGGTTGAAAATTTTGATAAACAGGAGATAGATACACTGATATGGAGTAAGATTCCAAGAGGGAAATATGCTTGGAATGATATGATGTCAGATGATGATAGATGTTTTGATTTAAGAAACGGATGTCTTATATTAAGGGGTATACTTAATGATAATAAATCGAATGATACATCCAAATATTTGACTGGAGGAATATATACTAAATATAAGAAATCGTTTAGTCCCGGAAGATTTGAGTTTAGGGTAAAAATAAATGGGGCACAGGGAGCTTGGCCGGCATTATGGCTTAGACCGTTTAAGCAAGGTAAAAATTATCCTTGGGATGGAGAGATTGATGTTGTTGAACATTTGAATTTTGATCCATATATATATCAAACCGTACATAGCTATTATATTACTAAACTTAAACAATTTAATCCGAAGCATTCTAAAAAGGCGCAGATAAATATTGATGAATTTAATATTTATGGGGTGGAGATAACGGAAGACGCTGTGACTTTTTATGTTAATGGAGAAAAAACATTTATTTATCCGAACAAAGAGTTATCACAGAATAAAGATCAATATCCATTTTTTCAAGACTGGTTTATCTTAGTTGATATGCAATTGGGCGGTAATTGGGTAGGTGCGATTGACGAAGAAGATTTGCCAGTTGAGATGGAGATTGATTGGATAAAACATTATAAAAGGGTCAGAAAATAATATTTAAGGAATAGATATGGCAGGGAAATATCGAAATTTGTATTATAGCTTGAATAAGTATATTTTCAGACTATTGCCCGATACTCTTTATCATAATCTGCTTGGTTGGATAATGCATAGACGGTTTGGTGTCGGTTATCACTGGATGAACATAACTCATCCGAAAACCTTTAGTGAAAAGTTGCAATGGCTTAAGAAAAATGGACCGATTGAAAAGAAGAGCCAATTATCCGATAAGTACGATGTCCGAGAATGGGTTGGTGGAGTTATTGGTGATAAATATTTAGTGGATCTTATTCCGTTATCCAAGTCTGGAAAATTTGAGACAACAAAGGTTGAGGATATAGATTTCAATTATCTTCCGAATCAATTTGTATTGAAATTGACAAAAGGGTCTGGCTTCAATATTATATGTAAGGATAAATCTCAACTTAATCTTCCGAAGGTAAAGAAAACTCTTGTAGATTGGCTTGGTGTTAACAATTATTATTTATCAAGGGAACCAAATTATAAAGGAGAGAATAAGATAATATGTGAGAGAATGTTGGAATACAATATTACAGATTATAAATTTTTCTGTTTTAATGGCACTCCAACATTCGTTGAACTCTATATTGACAGATTCGGGAATCATAGAAAGGTCTTCTACGATATGAATTGGAAAAAAGCTGGATTTACGACTGCCAATGACTCTATGGATGGAGACGCTGAACGACCAAAGGAATTTGATGAGATGGTGTCGGTTGCCAAGAAATTATCAGAAGGTTGGCCTTTTGTGCGCGTCGATCTTTATGTGCATGAAGGGAATGTCTATTTTGGAGAAATGACTTTCCATCCTGCCGGTGGATACACACCTATAACACCTCATGAGTGGGAGTATAAGTTGGGAGAGAAAATTAAATTATAAATTATATTATATTTTGCTGACACGGAGGTGTCGGAATTTTTCTATGAAAGATTATGGACTTGTGTCGATTGTAACCCCATCCTATAATTGTGCGGATTTTATAGGGGAGACAATCGATTCTATTTTATCACAAACTTATACGAATTGGGAATTGCTTATAACGGATGATTGCTCTACAGACAAATCCCGTGAGGTAATAAGCAGTTATGTTGAGAAGGATTCCCGTATAAAGTTGTTTAAGCTTGAGAAGAATTCCGGTGCCGGTGTAGCGAGGAATAATTCAATCAAGGAGGCAAAGGGGCGTTTTATTGCTTTTTGTGACAGTGATGACCGGTGGTATCCTGATAAACTTGAATGTCAGTTGGATTTCATGGTTAAAAATGGATATGGTCTGACGTATAGTTCTTATGATACTTGTGATGAAAACGGAAATATCAATGGATTTGTCGGGTGCCTAAGGAAATTGACATATCCAAAGATATTGAGGGATAATGGTATAGGTTGCCTTACTGCAATATATGATGCCGGTAAGATTGGAAAGCATTATATGCCCTCTATCCGAAAAAGACAGGATTGGTGTCTGTGGCAGAGAATAATAAAGGAGATAGGGGAGGCTCATGGTCTTCAAAAGCCCTTGGCTCTGTATCGGGTCAGGTCCGGTTCAATATCTTCAAATAAGATAGAGATGTTGCGCTATAATTTTAATGTGTATCATCAGGAATGTGGATATTCCAAACCGGTAGCTGCAATTATTTTAGGTGGATATTTCCTGCCATATTATTTCTATAAGAAGATTAAACAGAAACGAGATTACAAGAATCGTTTGGCGGTAAGTAAAAAATAAAACAATAATATATTATGAAGATAGCAATGATCGGTGCCAGCGGATTTGTTGGCACCCGCCTTCTTGGGCTCTTACGTGAGGAGCCGCAGAAGTATGATTGTAAGAATATTGACCTGTTGCCGAGCCATTTCTTTAATGATGTCACCACGATTGGGGATGTGCGCGAGCAGGAGCAGATGGACCGCGAGCTGAAGGGCGCGGATGTGGTTGTGCTTCTTGCTGCGCAGCATCGCGATGATGTTACGCCGGTGTCGCTCTATTATGACACTAATGTGGGCGGCATGGAGGTGACTCTTAAGGCGATGGAGAGGAATGGTATCAAGAGGATTATTTTCTTCTCGTCGGTGGCTGTGTATGGTCTTAATAAGAGGAATCCGGATGAGAATCATCCTGCTGATCCGTTTAACCATTATGGTAAGTCGAAATGGCAGGCGGAGGAGGTATTGCAGAAATGGTATAAGTCTCATCCCGACTGGAATATCGATATTATTCGTCCTACGGTGATTTTTGGTGAACGTAACCGGGGGAATGTGTATAATCTTCTGAAGCAGATATCTTCGGGTAAATTCTTGATGGTCGGTAAGGGTGAGAACAAGAAGTCGATGGCGTATGTGGGCAATATCGTTGCCTTTGTCAAGTTTATGATTGATAATGTCACGAAGGGGTATAATGTATTCAATTATATTGATAAGCCTGACAACAATATGAATCAGCTTGTAGCGCATGTTAGCAAGGTCTTGAACAAGCATATCCCGGCAACCCATTTCCCGTATTGGCTTGGTATGATGGGCGGTTACTGTTTTGATGTGCTTGCCAAGGTTACGGGCAAGAAACTGACTGTCTCTTCGGTTCGTGTGAAGAAATTCTGTGCCACTACGGAGTTTGATGCGAAGAAGGTACATTCATCCGGTTTCAAGGCTCCTTATACCCTCGACGAGGGACTGGCACGTACTCTTGAATTTGAGTTTGTGCATCCCCGTACAGACGATATTACTTTCAAGTCGGAGTGATTTTGCTCCGATCGCTGCCTGCTGCATTCGAAAGGGTGAAGTGGTGACAACAGTATGTAGGGGGATTGTGCCTGTGGGTTATTGCAGGAGGATTTCGATGTCGCTTTTTAGAAAGTCTTCTATCGATATGCCTCCGGTGCCAACTACAAAGGCTTTCTTGGGGTGGAATTGCTTTACGAATGCAGGTAGCCCTGAGTTTGTGGAGCGGCGCCCGCTTTTCACTTCGATTGCGGTGATCTCTCCATCGTTGTATATTATGAAGTCTACTTCCAGATTTCCATTTTTATCTCTTGATGATTCTCGCCAATAGTAAACTTTGTAGTCTAATTCATCAGCCATGCTTAAAAGATGTGTGCCAATTGCACTTTCTACCCAACGTCCCCATATTTTGGAGTCGGTTCGGTCTACGATGAATGAATGCCCCTTGTATGCAGTGAGTAATGCATTGTTATATACTTGATATTTTGGAAGAGAGTTTCGTTTGCGAGCTTCATCTATTGAGAATTTCTGCAATCCTGTCAATAGCGCGCATTCGTCAAGTATTGTCAGGTATGATGCCAATGTGGTCACGTTTCCGGCATCTTGAAGTTGCCCCATAAGTTTTGTCAGGGATAGGATTTCCGCTGAGTAGCTACATCCGAGTTCAAAGAGTTGCTTCATTAGGGCCGGCTTGTAAATGTTGGATGTCATTATGACGTCTTTCTCAATTGCAGGAGCTACAAGAGAGTCTTTAATATATTTTTTCCAACGTTTCTCATCTCCAATCAGGCTGGCAGGTCCGGGATAGCCTCCGAAGTATATGTATTGATCAAGGGTCATTCCGAAAGCATCGTTCATTTCTTTGTAACTCCAGTGTCCCAGACGAATTAATTCAAAACGTCCTGCCAATGACTCAGTGAGTCCTTTCTTTAGTAATAATCTGCTGCTCCCAAGGATGACGACTTTGAGATTTATGTTCTTACGTGTGTCTTCATCCCATTCTCTCTTTACAATTTCACTCCAATTATTGATTTTTTGGATTTCATCAATCACAAGAAGATATTCTCGTTCTTTGCGGATTTCCATAGTGACTCGAGCCGCCTCCCATACTCGGTGTATCCAGTCACTATCGTTTGGATCTACTCCGTCAGCCACTTCTATTGAGTGTGGAATTGAGATGCTTCTTAACACTTGAGTGATAAGCGTGGATTTCCCAACTTGTCTTGGACCGGCTAAAACTTGTATAAACTTTCGTGGTTCAAGAATCCGGTCTTTAAGTATATTGTATTGTTGACGAATGTATTCCATATTGTGTAATTGTTTCCTAAGTTTTGCCTTTTAGTTCAAATTGAGATGTAAATTTACTCAATTCTATATGTAAATTTACTCAAATTGAGATGTGAAATTACTCGATTCTATATGCAAAATTACTCAATTTATTAGACTTATTCAAATACTCGTATAAATTTATTTGGCTTTTTTTCTCCCCTTTATGGGGGGATGAGTCTGGATAGCTTTTTTTATGTAAGCGTCCAATTTTGACGTATGGCATGGGAATTAAATAAGATCTATCATTGCACTGACAAATTTTTAACTCGAAAAATATGTACAGTGACTCAGATTTTGAAAGATTCTATGTCGGCTATATGGCCGAAGCAATGCCTCGGGGGAGTATCGATACAGGCATACTGTAAAAAGAACAATGTGCCATACAACCTGTTTGACAAGTGGTATACCGATACACGGCTCATGGTTGTACCGGTAACCGTGAAGGGCAACCTTATCACGACTCCGACTCCGGGAAACCACTCCGGATCCGTTTGATGATCCATATTCAGCAATGAGTCCAGACGAGAAATCAAAACTGATCATACTCCTGCAGCAGATGCTCGAAGACTCAAGGGAGCAGGCTCAGGCTTCGGAACAGCGAGCAGAGATGGCGAGGGCTATTGCCAGGGAGAACCGTGTTCGGATAGAATGTTTTTGGTTTTTTCGGATTTTGTTTGTAAATTTGCTTGACAAATTATTTAACTGAAGTTTCGCAAGCTGCACTTCAGTGGTTTACAGTTTATTGTTTAAGGTTTAAGATTCACGGCAATCTATGAATCTTTTCATTATACAAAACGTAATGATAATAAACCATAAACTTTAAACCTTAAACCATTTAAGCATTATGATTGACCGCATAAAGATACAAAACTTTAAGTCGATAGTGGATCTGAAATTCAATCCGGGGAGTTTCAATGTCATTATTGGCCCTAACGGTTGCGGAAAATCTAATATTCTTGAGGCTATCTCTTTCGCAAGTGCTGCATCCCAAAATAAACTTGATTATGAATATCTTGTGAATAGGGATGTGAGAATGTCTGAACCGAAATTCATGTTTAACGCATTTGATGATGAGGAGGATGCTCCTACAGAAGATAATGATGATGGTAGTAAGAAAATTAATGCTATAAATATCGCTATTGATTGTAGTGATACTCGTCATGTAAACAAAATAATATATCTGGATGAGGTCAAAAGATGGATTGATCTTGCATTTATGGCCAATCGTGGAATATATGAAATGCTGAAGACGGATAAGGATTTGGCTGTAAGTATATTAAAACCCATGATTGAAAGCAGTGGTGAGAAGGTATATGACGTCAGTGATGTAGAGGATCTTATCAAGTCGTTTGCCACAAAATCTACCGACCTGGAAAGGTTTCTAGTATATCGCCCGACAGAACATTTCTTACGCAAGACTTTCGATACATCGATTTTTCCGTTGGGTGTGCATGGAGAAGGTCTGTTGAAGTATCTTAAGGAGATGGCTGAGGAACGTAACAGCCAATTGTTTGATGAGATAAATAATGGCCTTTCGTTGCTTGACTGGTTTGACGGATTCATGGTGCCGGAAAATCTGATGTCGGATGAGTATCGCCTTTCTATTGGCGACAGGTATCTGAAGGATTCCTTGCATTATTTTGACCAAAGAAGCACTAATGAGGGTTTTCTGTTTATGTTGTTTTATCTTACTCTCTTTAACAGTCATGACATGCCGCGTTTTTTTGCTGTTGATAATATAGAATCGGCTCTTAATCCGAAACTTCTCACACGTCTTATAAATTATCTTGTAGAGAGAACGATTGCCGGGGATAAACAAGTGATTGTCACTACGCATAGTCCTTTTGTGCTCGATGCGTTGGATCTGGAGGACGATAGGATACGTCTGTTTGTGGCACGGCGAGACATTGATGGTCATACCCGTCTGGAACGTGTGCCATACAGAAAGGACCGTAAGATGAAACTTTCTCAACTTTGGATGAGTGGTCTTATTGGTGGATTGCCGGATAATTTCTGAATGGATTTATCATGAGCGTTAAAATTGGAATAGTCTGCGAGGGAATTTCCGACTATCGGATTCTTAAACATATCACGGAAAGGTTTTTACGTGAGTATGATGCGTATGTCATTCCTTTGAAACCTAAGGAGACTCCTGATGGTAAACAAGACGGATTCGGATCCTGGCAAGGTGTATTGCAATATATAAAGGGTGAGGATCAGATGATTCTGGAGGCTATATCTGAGGGTTGCCGTTTTGTCATTGTCCACATAGATACTGATGTAAGAGAGGATTATGGGTTGATGGGGGAATATGAGGATCATGAGAAACTTTATGAGGAAGTTGTAAGGATGCTGACCTCTCATGTGCATCAGGATTTTGATAGGGATAATTTGGTGTTTGCTATCGCTATTCATTAAACGGAGTGTTGGCTGATTCCTTTTATTTCTGCTGACAGTAAGATGACCTGTAAGACCAATAATTGTGTAGGGGTTATCAATCATCTGTTGAAAGACCGAGGAAATATCAATAAAGATAATAAAAATTCAGATAAGGCAAGAGCAGCCTATGAATTGATTCTGAAACAAAAGAAAAAGGGGAAGGATATTAAGGCGGCATCATTAAATAATGTAGGATTCCGTCGTTTCATAGAATCGCTTGAAAATATAAAAGAGCGTTTGTCATAACTTAAAAATTTACGTAAACGTCTCGTAAGTGGTAATTTCTTGGTCCTTGTGAAAAATATATAGCTTTGCATCGACAAAAATAAAAATTGATGGGGAGGCGGTATCGAAGTATTGGGAGCTGGTACACTACTGGTTTCAGTAAAAGACAGAGGTGGAGATCCACGCATACCGCTTGAGAAATTCTGCCGGGACAGAAGATATCCTACAAGGCACTTGATAACCCTAACACCTCGCTCTTTCTCTGGTCGGGAACTAATCAATATCTCCATTTTTTTAACACATGCAAATTAATAATGATGGCTATCTGGTCAGCAATTGTCATGCATTTTTAATATGGAACCGGATAATTACCACTTACATTCGTTCATAGTTTGTAAATTATAAAGTGGTACTTTAGATTTTACAAAGTTATAATTAATATTCTTAATATCTAAACTAAATAAGGCTGAATTATGTCAGATAGAATCTGCGTTTACCTTTGTCTTACCCACATGAGCGGTAAGGATATGCGGTATAGGGCAGATGATGATCTTCTTTAGGGGGATATGTTTGCGATGACCGGATGGATAGCTTTGTTTTATGCGGATTGGTGGGATTGAGTTTGTGAGGAGTGGGGAGGGGCTTTCTCCCCGGGGTTGTCCGGAGTTTTGGTTTGTGACGCGGGATGGGATGTCGGCGGCACGATGGATGGGGTATTATCTGGAGGTGCCGGGGGTGGACGGTATGTTGCGCGTCAGGAGGCGGTGCCATGGGGGATGGATGCTGACGAATGTGCCGGTGTATGGGGATGTGGTGTTTCTGCCGGAGGATGGCTCGCCGGAGGGGAATGGCTCCGGTGGTTTGCGGGAGGATGGTTCTGACGGTAGGGGGAGGATTTTCCGGCGAGTGTCGGAGGCGGGGGAGGATGGCATTCTGATTGCGGATTTGTGGGAACGGTATTTTCTTTTGACTCCGGATGGGAGGAGGAGGGAGGTGACGGCACCTCTTGTCCTCTGAAGGGGAGGGACGTGAGGGACGGCACTTCTCGGCACCCCTCGCCCATGGGCTCGGGCACGGAACTCCAGTAACTTGAAAGCGCACATGAGATTGCAATCTCATGTGCGCTTTTTTTGTGGGTTGGCGCAAGCCCCCGGGGGCTTGCGGTTCTATTGATTTGCAAGCCTCTTGGCTTGCTTTCCTGAGGAGCTTGCGGTCTCGGGGGCTGTCGGGGGATTAGCGGGGGGTGATGGTGAAGGTGATGGAGCCGCGTGTGGAGGTGGCGCCTTTTTTTGCTGACCAGCGGGCCTGGCGTGCGGCTGCCTCGCATTTGCGGCGTATGGTGGCGTCGGCACTCCCTTTGGCGGTGGCTTCTGTGACGCGTCCTTCGGCGTCGATCACGACGTTGACGGTGACTATTGTCTTGTGGCGTAGGGCTACGTCTGGCTTGGGACAACTGATGAAGCTGCGTCCGTGGGCGTTGCCGCTGACCCCGACTCCGGTGCCTCCAGCTCCGGTCGCGCCTTCGGGTGTGCCTTCGGTGGATCCGTTCTTGGGCGAGAATTTGTTTGCCACGGTGCTCGTGGCTTTCTTACGCTCTTTTTCGGTCTTGTCGGGCTCCTCTGCCTTGACTGCGCTCTCCTTCTTCTGTGTGTTGAGTTTCGGTTTGGGAGGGGTGGGCTTAGGTTTCGGTTCCGCCTTCGGTGCCGGCTCGATTATCTCGGCGTTATCCTCTGGTCCGGGGTCGGGTTCACCTTTGACGGCGGGTGCCGGCTTACTGTTTTTTACCGCATTCTCCTCGCCAAGCTCTTTCAGTTCCGGCTCGATGAATAGCTCTTCCTCCTCTGGCATCATCAGGTCGGGGGGCGTGGTCTTCGCTACCTGCACGCTCTCCCATGAGATCTTACCATAGAAGAGGGTGATGACGATTGCCACCGAGAAGAGCAGCGTCAGTAGCAGTGCGGACAGTCTGTCGTTGTTATCTTTTTTCATTTCTGGGAGCTACGGGTTGCGAGAACGAGCCGCAGGTTGTTGCGTGCGGCGAGGTCGAGCACTTCAATCACGCGGGCATACGCGACAGTGCTGTCGGCGTATAGTGCGACGGCACGGAGCGAGTCCTGCTGCTGTATGAGGAGAAGGTCGGCGAGGAGTTCATCGCGGGTTACGGGTCGGGCTGTGGAGTTCTCTTCGATAGAGTCGTTGCGGTCAGCCACGAGATATAATTTGGATTCGGCATCGATGTATACTTCCGTGATTGGCTTTAGCGAGGTCTGTTCGCTGCTTTGCGGGAGGTTGACGTCGATGGCTGCGGGGAAGATCAGAGTCGATGTCACCATGAAGAAGATGAGCAGGAGGAATATGACGTCTGTCATCGACGACATGGAGAAGGTGTCAAGCGTCTGAAATGGTTTCTTCAGTGCCATTCTTATCGTGGATTATGGATTGTTACAGATTCTGGGAGAGGATTGTCATGACGGCTCGTTGAGGAGGTCCATGAATTCCATGGTCTTTGCCTCAAGGGAGTTCATGATGCGGTTTACGCGCGACACGAGGAAGTTGTAGGCGAAGAGGGCGGCGATACCGACGACGAGACCGGCTACGGTAGTGACGAGGGCCTGGTAGATGCCGGAGGAGAGGACGGTGATGTTGGCGGATGTTCCGGCGTTGGCGAGTGCGAAGAAGGCTTCGATCATACCGGTCACGGTGCCGAGGAATCCGAGCATGGGGGCTCCGGCGGCTGTTGTGGAGAGCCATGTGAAGCCTTTTGTGAGGTTGGTCACTTCAATGTTGCCGGTGTTTTCGATTGCTACGAGCACGTCGTTCATGGGGCGTCCGATGCGGTTCACGCCTTTGAGGATGAGCCGGGCGTAGGGTGTATCGGTGCGTTTGCAGAGGTTGACGGCGTTTTCGATGTCGCCTTCCATGATGTAGTCGCGTATGCGCTTCATGAAGGTCTCGTCGTTGCGTGATGCGCGCATGAGGGCGAAGCATCGCTCGATGAATATGTATATGCTGACTATAAGGAGCACAGCAAGAGGGATCATGATGTAGCCGCCGTCCATGACGAGCGACCAGAATGAGAGGGTGTTCATTTGGTTATGTTGTTTTTTTGTTTCTTTTTGCTTTGGGATTTGCTTTGGGATTTTTTCGCGGGATTTTCGCGCTTCGCGCTCACACCTGGATCAAAACGGCTGCGCACTGCCTGCCTTCTTTGCTTCGCTTCTTTGCTTCGCTGCCTGGCTTCTTTGCTTCGCAGCTTCGGCTTTTGATTAGAGGCAGGCGCGGTAGCGGCGGATGGTCTCGGAGATGCCGAGGTAGAGGGCGTCGGAGATGAGGGCGTGCCCGATGCTTACTTCATCGAGGAGGGGGAGGGAGGCGTGGAAGTAGGCGAGGTTGTCGAGGTTGAGGTCGTGTCCGGCGTTGAGTCCGATGCCGATCTCGAGGGCTGTCTGCGATGCTTTGACGAAGGGGGCTACGGCTGCGGCAGGGTCGGTGGCGTAGTTGTCGGCGTATGGCTTGGTATAAAGCTCCACGCGGTCGGCTCCCACTTCGGCTGCTTTCCTCACCTGGTCAGGGTCGGCGTCAACGAATATTGATGAGCGTATTCCGGCTTCGCGTAGTCGGGCACATATCCCTCGCAGGAAAGCCTCGTTGGCGATGACGTCCCATCCGGCGTTTGATGTTACGGCGGAGGGTGAGTCGGGCACGAGTGTCACCTGGTCGGGGCGAACTTCGATGACGAGATCCATGAATTCGGGGGCGGGGTAGCCCTCGATGTTGAATTCGGTGGTCACCACGGGACGGAGGGCTCTCACGTCGGCGCGTGTGATGTGGCGTTCGTCGGGACGCGGATGTACGGTGATGCCCTGTGCGCCAAATCGTTCGCAGTCAATGGCAAATTTCACTACATCCGGCACGTTCTCCCCCCGCGCGTTGCGCAGAGTGGCGACTTTATTGATGTTTACGCTTAATCGGGTCATTGTCAGATAATTGTTTATAATATAGAACTGTGGGAAACACGGCTGCGGCGGTTTGATTGCTAAATTTTTGTGTCATGTTATGAAATTCGGCACAAAATTTGTAACTTTGAACCATCAGCAGCGTTTTCCGCATGGATTCCCTATTTTCAACCCTTTTCGGGGCGTGAAAGTTCGGTCTTCCGTGATTAAACTGCAAAAATATAAAAAAAGGACGTTGAGACAAAGAAAAAAACGCACGGATGACGTTTTTTAATTAGTAAGTAATAGTTAAAAATAGTAAGGAGCAGACAAATATGACAGCAAAAGAGATATTATCACCCGGAAAGACAGTAGCGGACCGTATGCCAGGCAGGATAGTCGAGGCAGATATGCCGCTATTGGAATTGTTGCCACGTCTGCTTGATGCTCCCGGACGAGAGGTGGGAGTCAGCGACGGGGAAACAACACTCGGAGTAGTAGACCAGACCTCGATGCTTGAGGGTCTGGCAAGGATGATAGCGGCACGCGACGATTGCAGTGAGGTCACTGTGGAATGCCGTCCGGAGGACTACAGCGCGAGCCAGCTGGCGCATGCCGTGGAGGATAGCGACGCGCATCTGGTCGACCTGTTCTCCTCGCCGTCGGCAGACGGGCACATCCGCGTCACGCTTCGCTTGCGTCATTCCGATCCGTCGGCAGCCGTGAGGAGTCTGGAGCGTTATGACTTCAAGGTGCTTGAGGCACACGGCTCTTCCGACGGCGTACGTGATGCCGCGATAGCGACGGAGCGGCTTATGGCACTTCAGGCGTTGCTTAACGTATGATTGCGCACCGATCCGTGCAGGGTCGGGACGTATTGACATAATATAATGGAACTGACAAATAAAGTAGCAATATTCGGAAGCCGCAGGCAAGATCCCTATCTGAAGGAGCTTGCCGGGCTTTTCGCGCATTTTGAGGGTATCGGTTTTAAAGTGGCGGTCCATACTAAGATCGCCGGCTATCTTGCTGCGCATGGCATAGACATGCACGGGGCAGAGGTGGTGGAGGATATTCCGGAAGGGACGGGGCTGGTCATAAGCATCGGCGGCGACGGCACGTTCCTGCGCGCCGCACGTTGGGTAGGTAAGCGGGAGATCCCGATTCTTGGTGTCAACACGGGTCATCTCGGATTCCTGGCAAGTTGCCGGCTTGAGGAGGTGGGGGAGATGATAGGGGCGATATGCCGTGGCGATGTCATCGTGGAGCGCCGGATGCTTCTCTGGGTGCAGAGTTCTGCTTTCCCGGATGGTTGCTGGCATTATGCCCTCAATGAGGTGGCTCTGATGAAAGAGGAGTCATCATCGATGATTTCCGTCAACACGGAGATCAACGGCAGTTATCTCGCCACTTACCGCTGCGACGGGTTGATAGTATCGACCCCCACGGGGAGCACCGGTTATAATCTCTCTGCGGGGGGGCCGATATTGGAGCCTACAATCGATTGCATCACGCTGTCGCCTGTCGCGCCTCACACGCTGACGGTACGTCCTCTCGTGGTCGGGGGCGGTTCGGAACTGGAACTGACGGTAGAGAGCCGCACGGGACGGTTCCGGCTGAGTCTTGACGATTGCTCGTATCTGATGCCGGAAGGGGAGAAGATATGGGTGAAACGCGCGGGTTTTGTGACGCGGCTCGTCAGACGGAAGGATTCGACGTTTGCGACGATTCTGCGCGATAAGCTGCTCTGGAGTGCGAGCGCATTTTAAAAATTTACTGGTAATTGGTGGTGATGTTGACGTAGGTGTCGACGGTCGGGGTGCCGAAATCGATGGACCCCATCTCTTCATTGGAGTTGATGACCACGTTGTAGATATACTGATAGCCGGGTTTCCACTCGGAGAATGAACTTGTGGAGAGTGGGAATTTCAGCAGGCCGTCGCCGTATGTGCTACCTTCCACGATGTTCTCTTTTGGGGTGTTGGCGTTAGGCCAGAGCTTGTCGCCCGTGGTGGCATCGTATACGGAGCACATCACCGCGAGGTAGGTGTCGTTGCCCATGCCGCTGCTTCTCCATGTCAAAGGCTGCGGGATCAGATATTTCGGCCCTCCCAAGGCAAGGTCGGAGCTGCTGAGGTCGTTCGGCGTAGTGGTGAGCAGGATTACGTCATCATGACTCTGCGACATGTGGTATATATATGTCGAGGGGGTATTCTGGTCAGTCCAGTGTCCGGTGTTGAGATCAGAAGATTCCGTGGCGGTGGATTCTCCGGGGAAGTGGAAATTACCTTTCGTGGTAATATTTGACATGGCTACATTTGTCACCCTTACTGCCAGACTCGTATTGGTAGAGCTCAGCTTGACCGTCACTTTTGACAGGGCATGTCGGAAGTTGAATATCACCTGAGGATTTGCACTTCCCGTATTCCCCGAAAGATTGGGACTTACGGCATACACGATATCCTCCACGCCCCCCTGGTCAACGTATTCCACTGGTGCAAGCGGTCCTGTCGCACCTACCCAAGAGGTGGGTGCGAAAGCATAGAAATCGACCGTCTCCTTTGCAGGCCAATACTTTACCGGAGAATATGTCCATACGTTGGAGGCAGTCTTGCTGACAAGCACGTTATCCATGAATATCTTTGGGGCGGTGGCGTTCCCGGTATAAGCATAGACGTTGAATGAATTCAGATTGTTTGTCGTGATATCCCCGCTGCGGGTGAGTTCGGTAGATGCGGCAAATCGTATACGGTTGCCAGATGACGGTTCTATCGGATCGTTAGTCTCATCATTTGAACAAGCCGACAGAAGAGTCGCACCGGAGGCGATGATCAGGGCTGATGAAATCAATGTTGTCTTTTTCATATATATATGTATTAAGATTATAAATTCTTATATTTGCGGATATATTCCATAGTCAGGTGGAAAGGTCAATCTCTATCACGTTCCAGCCGTCTACATCCACGTCAATGCCTACATCATCGTCTTTATCGGGAGGAGTAGGTCCCGGTTCCGACGGAATCGAGAGTCCGCTTATTGTAATATAAACGCAGTGGATAGAGAAAGTGTTGACCGTCAAATCGGATGCGGTGAATTTCTTTGAATACGATTTGCCGGATTTTGACGTGACGTTGAGGGTCACTCCATATTCCGTCGTATCATCAGGCAAAGGAAATCCGCAGGTGGTGCCGTCAAGCGTGCCGCCTATCAGGTCGGTTGTCATTGTGCAAGGCATTGACAGCGATGGCGCGACAGGCGTCAGTGAAGAGAGGTTCATCCCTTTGGCGGGACCCTCCACGTATGCCTTCGCACTGCGCAGATACTCCATCCCCTCCACGTCATTGATAATAAGATGATATATTGTAGACAGGGTGTCGGGATAGCATTTTATGACAGAGGCTCCGCATTCTTTGACATCGTTATCTTCCCCCGTGTATCCGACGCCGCATGGTGATACCGTCACATCCTTCATACGGCAACCGTAAGACATACCGGGACACATGATTGCGACATGGTCGGCACGCTCGGTCGTGGATAGCATCACGGAAGATTCCTGATCCTGTCCGGAAAGTATTATCCCGGCAATGTCATTGTTGACGGCAAGCATCCTGTAATGTCCGAAAGGCAATTCTATCTGACCTCCATCTCTTCCCGCGATATCAAATCTCCATATACCACCCCCCTTATCCGAGGAATAGAACAGCAGGGTCATCCCTTCAGGATCGGCATTAATGGCATTATCCCAGAAAAAACGCACATTTACCACGTCGCCCTCCTGTTCTGAGAGGGCGAAGAATCTCTGAGTGCAACCTGTGAGAGCCAAAAGCAATATGGGCAAAAGAGATAAGCGTCGGTGTAAACGTAGAATCATACATTAATAACACCTTTCCCTTTTAATGGTTTATACTTGATTTTTTATTGAAAGTTAAGTTAAAAAAGGGGATAAATGTCAATCTAAAAAATTTTTTTATCTAAAAAATAAATTTTGTTTATAAAAACATTGGATTGTGAAAAATTTTAATTAACTTTGGCGCAGAGAAAAGATATCTTTTTTTGAGACATACGCCTGAAAGGGTTATGATTCTCACGTGTCACTCATTTGCTTACGTAAAAAAAGAGATCTACAACCTTTAATTTACACGTTTACCGTACTGTAAGAACCGGCGTTATGATAATATCTGCCTTACATACTGACTCATTCGCCAGATTGATTGGGAAAAAGGAGGTTTTGAAAAATACCCCCCCCCGATTATAATGCGCTTATAATCAGCAATTTAGTTTATTATTAGATATATCCTGCAATCATTAGGTTGCGGGACGTTGCCGTTTATGCCTACATCAAGGATAACCGTGAAAGGTAAAGCAATTGTAAAATATTCCATTGCAGAGAATTGATAAAACAACACAACAAATTATATAACGTATGAATAAACATTATTTTCTACCGGTAGCATTATCCGCATTGGTGCTTGGGGCTTGCTCTAACGAAGATCTCCCCGGCAATCCGAATATGCCGGAAAAGCAGAACACTGTATTGCTCAAGTCGCTTGATGTAGCATCTCAGGCAGGACGTATCACTGTGAATAACCCAACCCGTGGACCGAAAGCCGAACGCCTTCAGCTCGTGGCAAAGATTGCCCCTGTTGAAACCTCGGATGCCGCCCAAAAGAATTGGTCTGCCACTGCCATTGCCGTAGATGGAGGTAAGGCCTATATCACATGGCATTCCAATCATCAGGCTACCACGGCTGCCACCGCATGGGGCGGCGCGATTGATGAGATCAACATCCCCGTAGCTGAAAGCGACCAATGGGCTTTTGCCAACATCATGGTCAATGAAGAGCTTAAATTCAACCACGTTATCGTAAACGCCTCCAACCTCTATCTTGCATCCACCAGCTCAAAGAACGGCGCAGTGGTAGGTCGTCTTCCTATCGGAGCCGGAGAGTTGGAATATATCAATATTCCCGGATCTTCAGCCAATGCAGTGGCTGCCGATGGTGCCGACATCGTGGCAGTGTCAGGCTATAGCGGTGCTGCTGTCCGTTTCCCGTCAGCATTCACGGCTGAGACAGAACCGACTGTAATCGTAGCTGAGGCTATCGACTTCGGTGGCAAATATATTGACGGCGGTTATATCCTCCGTACAGATGACGCTGCAGCGGAGCTCCTTCCTGTGGCAGGCGGTCAGGGTGTCGCACTTGATGCCGCGCTCGTATCTAATGAGAAATCTGCTGAGTCTTATAATCCCACCACCGGGGAATGGACAACAGTGGAGGGTGACGGCGCGAAGCATTATGGCAAGCACACTATGGCAGTCAGCGGCGGCTACGTCTACGTGGCAGCCGGTCATAACGGTCTCCGTTCCTACGCTGTAGGTTCCGGCACAGCGGCATGGTCAAATGAGACTTACACTACAGCCGTATATGCCGATGACCAGTACGTATATGCAGCCACCGGTGCCGGTCTCCGCGTATATGAGAAGAAAGAGTCCGGTAATCTCGAACTGTTTGCCTACGAGGTAAAGGAGTATGACAATGCCGGCAACGCAGGCACAACCGAGGCAGGCACGGAGGGTCATTCCGCCAACTTCATCGCCATTGCCAACGGCTATATCTTCGTGGCATACGGACAGAGCGGCGTCTACGTATTCAAGCTCAATCCGCAGGGTTCCGAGCAGCCTGAACCTCCGGTAGAGGAGAAGGTTACACTTACTCTCAATATCCCGGCTATCGAATCTAAGCAGGATAAGGAAGTTGAGAAGGGAGAGAATGCAGAGTTCACTATCCCGGAGACTACACCGGAAGCACCGGAAGGTAAGGAATTTGCAGGATGGTCAAAGACTGAAGGTGGCGAGACTCCGGATTATCAGCCCGGTCAGCCTATCACTGTGACCCCGGAGAATCCCGATGTGACTCTTTATCCCGTCTGGACAGACAAAGTTGTGGAATATGAGTATGTGCTGTCATTTGATATTGAGTCAGACATTCCTGAAATGGGTATGACAGGTGTGGCTCCGGAATCCAAGAATGTGAAGAGTACAGAGGAGTCTGTTGAGATTACACTTCCCGGTAAGGATGGTTTTGACAGAGAGGGCTTTGATTTCAAAGGTTGGTGTGAGGTTTCTACTGCCTATCAGGAGGTTTCAACTAAAGTATATACAGAATCTTACACAATGACCAAAGATAAACTTAACGTTACGCTTTATCCGGTCTGGACAATCAAGCAGACAGTTACCCCGGCACCTCCTGTAGGTGGTGATGATCTCTGATTTGGGATAATCCAAGCAAACAGGATATAGTTTGCAAGCAACTGAAAACATTCTCCTTAAATAGAAGTGAGGGTGGATTCCCGATACCTCTATTAAGGAGAATGTTTTTTACATCTGATACCATTTACTTTTTTACACTTGAATATTATGAATTATAAATCAATATTGGCATGTGCTTTTGCAGGCATGGCACTTACTGCTTGTAACTCTGACGAAAATTCCATGCAGCCGACAGAATCCGGCGAGACAGTTCACATGACAGTCACAGTTTCCAGAGAGACAATACAGTCAACCCGTACAGAATTTGAAGAGAATGCCGAGGGAGGTCTTAATTGTGTGTGGAGTGGGAATGACAAACTTTATGTCACTGATGATAAAGGATTCAACAAAGGGGTTCTTACGGTGGCAGAACTTAAAGACAATGGGGCAAATGCCGTGTTTGAGGGTAATATTTCCGGAATTGTAGGTACTCTACCACATTTTTCCACTTTCTCGCGCTTATTTCTACACCGAAGCATATCACTGATTTATTGTTTTCTTCTTTAGTAGATGACAAAAATTAAATTTATGCTGTTAAACACTTAATTTTTAGTCGATTAAATTTGCAAAAGTCCCTGAAAATTAGTAATTTAAAGGAAAAGTTTGGACGCTTTTTCTCATGAAAACTACTAATTTCAAGGACTCGGTCAAAGTTAACCAAATCCTCCCGATTATGCAAGAGCACTTTGGTCAAAGTATGAATTTGGCACGCATAAAACTCATGGCGTTGCTGCTCCATGCACTCTGTGTGGTGCAGACTGTCAGCCTCCACAAACTGGCTGATGCGATGCCTACGGCTGTAGACAAGGATTCCAACCTCAGACGGCTCCAAAGATTCTTTGCCAAGTATGTACTTGACCTTGACATCATAGCCCGTATGATTTTCTCGCTGCTTCCTGTCAAGACCGGTCTTGTGCTGAGCATGGACCGGACCAACTGGAAGTTCGGGGAGTTCAATATAAACATCCTTATGTTGGGCATAACCTATAAAGGGATTGCCTTCCCTTTGATATTCAGCCTTCTTCCGAAACGTGGCAACTCCAACTGGGAAGAACGCAAGAAAATTATGGAACGTTTTATCCGTCTTTTCGGAGCGGAATGCATCGACTGCCTTGTGGCAGACCGCGAGTTCATCGGAAAGGAATGGACAGGATGGCTCAACAGCCGTCGCATACGGTATTACATCCGAATACGTCAGAACTTCTGGATTGTCAAGCCTTCCACCGGTGAGAGAATCCGAGCCTGGTGGCTGTTCAATGATTTGAAGGTCGGTCAGGAGAAATTCTTCCATACGCTCTTTCTTCACAAAGGTGAGTATGTCTATCTTGCCGGCAGCCGGATCAAAAACTCCGATGGTGTTCCGGAATTGCAGATTCTCATATGCTTCAATCGGCCCGAGGAGGCGATTTTGACATACAAAAAACGATGGGAGATAGAAACGGCCTTTAGAGCCATGAAATCTTCCGGCTTCAACATCGAGGATACCCATATGCGTGATATGGACCGCATCGCAAGACTTGTCGCGATGGTCTGCATGGCTCTTGTATGGGCGTATCTCGTTGGTGAACATAAAGATATAAATATTAAACCGATAAGGATTCTGAAACATGGAAGAAAGGCAAAGTCGCTTGTCAAATATGGATTGGAAGAGATTTCGACCATACTTATGCGTCCGACTTATACCCCAAAATTCGATGTTTTCAAATTTTTGTCATGTACTTAAGTTTTCTTCCATTATTAAAACTTGCATACACTTTCACACAATATCAATTTTCTGCCCCACTTTTTGCCCCACGATTATTTTTAACAGATTCATCACCATCTACCCCAAATTTTTCTATTCGGTTGAAAGCGGTCATAGCGGAACGTCTAACATCATCCGCAATATCAAGGTAAGGCTTCATCGTTGCGTAATCTGAATGACCAGTCCATTTCATCACGATATTGGTAGGAATACCAAGCATGATGGCATTGCAGACAAAAGTACGCCGGGCGCAGTGTGTTGACAGAAGTTCATATTTCTTATACGTCTTGTCATATCGTTTTGTTCCTTTATACCTCGTTATGGTAATTGGCGCATCGATTCCACAAATCTTACCCATCTCTTTAAGGTAATCATTCATCTTCTGATTGGTAATAACCGGCAAAGCCTTGTCATCGGGGAATGGAATATCAGCATACTTATCCAGTATGGCGCGTGAATACCTATTAAGTTCTATCGTCAGAGAGTCATGCGTCTTGATGGTGGTGATATGAATTTCAGTATCCGTGATGTTTGACCGGCGGAGATTATAAACATCGGAATACCTTAAAGACGTAAAACAGCAGAAACAGAAAACATCCCGGACTTGTGAAAGATAGTTTTTTTGACCGAAATCAAAATCATACACTTTCATCAGTTCATCCTTAGTAAGAAAGATGACAGGTTTCTCAGCCGTTTTTAACTTCACTTTCTGATATAGGAAAGGTGAAGCATCGCAATAGCCATGCTCCTGCGCCCATCTCAAGAATACTTTTACAAATGCAATATCATTCTTGATGGTAGTATTGGCAAGACCTTTATTCTTGAAATTGTCAAGAACTTTCCCAAAATGCTCAATGAAAAGATTGACTCCACCTTTAATAATGTCATTCAATGATAATTTAGGCGATATACTGCGAAGATGTTTTCTTATGGTTCTACATTTTACCAGAGTTCCCTCACTCCATCGTCCGCTTGTAGTACCATCCTTAATAAATTCATCATATATCTTAAAGAGCGGTTCATCGGCAGGATTAGCTTCCTTTTCTTTTTCAATGTATTTTTCAGGATTAACCTGTCTGTCGTATGCTTCCGAAAACTCTTCTTTTGTTGGTATGTGGTCAGCTTCTTCAAAACGCATAAAGATGGAGTTAATCAAATCCTCCATATCTTGTAGGTCTTTGTTTATAACTGATGCCGGTGTCTTATTCTTTCCATGTGTGCTTTTCGCCTTGCAGCGTTGTATTGATTTCTCCCAGTTATCAGGATTGACATTGTGATTTACACTCAAGCGCACACGTTGACCCTGCCAGACGATAACACACCTTACGCGACCCTCCGGCTTCTTATTCTTCTTTTCCGCTGTTTCCGGTTTCTTCTTTACTTCTACACCAAAAGATATACTACGCTTGATTGCTATCATAGACCTTACACCTTATTTATATCATTCGCCTGTGGATAGATGTAGCCAAGCACGTAAAACATCCTGCTGACCGAATCAATGGGGATTTCAAAAGGCTCATAAATCATTTTCCCGTCCGGATATGTAGCACAGTTTGAAGAATACAAAGCGATGTGAGCATTATCCTTTCCTTTCTGCAACCTTTTTACTGTAACAAATTCATTAGTTTCTATAAGGTAGTTATTGCCCGGTATTAACAACTTCATATCCATTACGCGCTTCATAACAAGTATGCAGCCTACTGGATACTCAGCCATGCTATCACTTGTATTCCTAATAGCTATTTCCGCTTTGGGAAAACAAGACCCCACATTTATATAGTCTGGAGAAGATTTGCTATCGGTTATTTCTTCAACCGAATTGAACATTGCAATCATCCCCTCTGCTTCTTTATGCGTCATCGGCCCACTCTCAAACATTAGCCATTCCTTGCGTATCTCAGGAAATGCCTCAATAATCTTGTTGGCAAGTTTCATGCTTATACCATGTCGGCCTCCCCGGATGTCTGTAAAAGTTTGCGCAGAAGCAATCCCCACTTTATCTGCAAGGTCTTTCCACGTTAATCCGGTCATTTGCTGGATTTCGATAAGTTTTTCTCCGTCAGTCATAATGTTAACGATTGTTAAATACTGATTTTACTATTGCTTCAATCAGTATTTTGTTGTACTTTTGCAGTGTCAATACTGATTAACTACTTAATCAATCAATGTAAAAACAATGATTAAATACTTAATCGGCATTACAGATGCAAAGTTAATACTTATTTTTGAAATAAGCCAAATGGAACAGAGAAAAATTAAGCGTGGCGACCGATTGCAAGTTGCTCTTTTAGAGTTGAATGTGGGGGAATCAGTAAAAGTACCTTACCGGCACTATTCTGAAAACTCTATACGGTCAACTGTAACGCAACTCAAGAAAGGCAGCGAAGACCCTATTGGGTATGATATAGATGCGCGGTCTAACGTAGCCGCCATTATAACACGTACTCAGTAATTATGGAAAATGTAGGAACATTTACTATTGGTCTTGACACCCCTATTCATCTGCTGACACCCCGACAATTATTTGAAATGTTGGGCGAATGGCAAGCAAAGACAAAACAAGTAGAAGAAAAACCCCAGAAGCCTGAGCGATGGTATGCAAATAGCATTGGTGAACTTGCTGAAATCCTCGGAACATCGGAATCAACAGTCTATCGTATGAAAGCAAACGGAGTGCTTGATGACTGCATCAGCCAATATGGGCGATGGATGATGATAGATGTAAACAAGGTGTTTGAGAAGTTCAAGCTATCCAACAGGCGTAGGAAAAAGAAATAGGATGAGCCAAGAGAGGCAGTCCTTTGGCGAAAGCCATAAACATCAACATTCTAACGCCCGGTTTATGCAAGCAGCCGGGCAACTTGAAGACATAGCGAAAATTGGTAGGCGCATCACTTATTCAACATAAAGCCCGTAGTCGGGAGGTGCCGAGTGGATAAGGAAGTATGGTAGGCGATACAATGTGGGTTCGACTCCCACTGTCTTCACTAATGCAAGGCCGGAAGCAGTAAGACGGCATTAAAAAACATTCTTCATTATGATAGAAGAAATTCAGGGATATGAGGTCGCCCGTCTGAATGACCCTACGCCAGCGCAGTTGGTTGAAACCATCGACCATTCGGAACGCGCAAACATTGATATGCAGGTAGCAACTGCGCATCAGTATCCACGAAGCATCAGCCGTTGCGTGAACAATTCTATCGCCATAGCAACGATGGATCTGGAAACGGCACAGTCGTGCGGATATGCTCTCCCCCGTGGTGGCAAACCTATTACCGGCCCATCGGTGCATCTTGCAAAAATTATCGCACAGCAATACGGCAATATGCGAGCCGAGGCGCGTGTGGTTAATGTGACCGCGACACAGGTCGTTTCACGCGGCACCGCTTGGGATTTGGAAAACAACTATGCCGTAGCCTTTGAGGTGCGTAGGTCTATCCTTACTTCAAAAGGTGGTCGTTTTTCGGAAGACATGATAACCGTTACTGGCAATGCGGCAAATGCAATCGCTTTTCGTAATGCGATTTTCACCCTTGTACCTAAAGCTATCACCGACAAGGTGTATAAGGCAGCGCAGAATCTTATCACGGGTGATTTATCTGACGAGGAAAAACTCGTCAAGCGTCGCGCAGGTGCAATCAAGCATTTCAATGATATGTACGGCATATCAGAGGAAGAGGTTGTCAAGTTGTGTGGCAAGCATACCATCAATCAGATTCAGGCAAATGAAATTGCCCTATTGCTTGGAATCGTTCAGTCACTCAAAGACGGTGATACAACCATTGAAGAGGTGATGGCTCCTATTCGGAATAGCAAGGAAGCAAAATCAAGCAAGCTCAACGACATTGCCAGCCGTGCAGCCAAAGGCAAAAACAAGCAATCTGCCCCGGCTGAATCAGAACAGCCGCAGAACGCCCCCACTGAACACGTAGATGAAGAAACGGGCGAAGTGAAAGAAGATGGCATTTTCTCAGCACCCAACCCTGAAATTTAAGTATCATGGCAAATATAAACTTTAATCAGGAACAGCGCAGTTTGGACTGGTGCCGCGCCCGCTTAGGCTACATTACCGGTAGTCAGGTAGGTTCGCTTATGAAAAGCGGACGTGCAAAGGATAAGGTTTTCAGTGAAACCGCTCTGACATACCTTTATCAACTTGCAGGGGAACGCTCCCTTAATCCCGAAATCGTGAAAGATGACAATATGTTTTCTTTCTACATCGACACCACCACATCAACCTCTAAGGCTATGCGCTTCGGCACTGAGCAGGAGGAACACGCCCGAAACACATATATACAAATCACCGGGCGCGAAGTCAAGGAGGTGGGTCTTTGCAAGCATCCCAAAATCCCATTTTTGGCTTCATCGCCTGACGGAATTACAAGCGATAAAAACGAGGTGGGTTGTGTAGAAATCAAATGCCCCACATTGTCAACTTATAGCAAATATGTTGCTGAAATCCACGATAACGAATCACTGAAAAAAGTCAATCCTGACTATTTCTACCAGTGCCAGAACCACATGGCTTGCACCAACACCTCTTTTTGCGACTTCATTGCCTTTTGTCCTTTTGTGGAGAATCCTATCCACATTGTACGCATCACACGCGATAATGACGAAATCGCCCTCATTGAGGAACGTGTCGCACTTGCAGAAGACGTAATCAAAGCAAACTATTCACAACTTAATCCCCAAAGAGCATAATCATGGCAGATAACAACACTTTTCTTACGGGCAGCATTTGTCTTACTGACATACCCGTAAGCCAGATGAAAAAAGTAATGTGCAAAGACGGTAAGGAACGTGTGTTTCTTAATGTCGCAATCTTCGCAAAGAAGCAGCCTCAGACTTTTGGCGACCGCACATATACCCACTTTATATCCTGCGCACCTAAGAAAGAGGAGCGCATAGAGGGTGAAAACTACATCATGGGCGACCTTGAAACAAGGTCATCCAAACCTCAGACACCGACAACGGAAGACGTTGCAAATGCTCCCAGCTTCGCACCAAACGAAAAACCAGACCTACCATTCTAAGAATCACTTTCACTCGGCTATATCGTGGCAAACCCACGGTATAGCCATAAATAAACATAGAATGAACTCAGCTTTATTAACTGATGGCTATAAATTAGACCATCGCAGACAATATCCGGCAGGAACGGAATATGTCTATTCAAACTGGACTCCACGCAGTAACGAGTATCTCAAGGAAGCCGAAGATGGTGCAGTGGTGTTCGGTATTCAGTATTTCATCAAGAAATATCTGATAGAGAACTTCAATCGCCACTTCTTTAACAAGCCGGAAGATGAGGCAGTCGCATCATTCAAACGCCGCATCGATACATTTCTTGGCAAGAATGAGGTCGGCAAGGAACATATAAGGGAGCTTCATAAACTTGGCTATCTGCCTATCAAGATGAAATCACTCCCGGAGGGTTCTATATGCCCCATTCGTGTGCCGATGGTCACAGTTATCAACACAAACCCCAAATTCTTCTGGCTTACCAATTATTTGGAAACCATCATGTCTTGTGAGTTCTGGCTCCCAATGACATCAGCCACTATCGCCCGTATCTACCGCAAGGAACTTGAACGTCATGCCGAAAAGACCGGCTTCACACCTGACGTTAATCTTGGTTTTCTGTGCCACGATTTTTCAATGCGTGGAATGGCAGGTCTTGAAGCCGCTATTACAAGCGGTATGGGTCATCTGACATCATTCGTAGGCAGTGAAACACTCCCGGCTATTGATGCGGTAGAAGAATACTACAACGCAGATGCGGAAAAGGAAATCATCGCAATGACTGTACCAGCATCGGAACATAGCGTTATGTGTGCCGGTGGCAAAGATGATGAAATCGGCACATTCAAAAGGTTTCTTACTGAAATCTATCCCACAGGCTTTTGCAGCATCGTAAGCGACACATGGGATTTATGGCAAGTCGTTACTGACTTCTTGCCACGCCTCAAGGACATCATAATGAATCGGGATGGTCGTTTGGTCGTTCGCCCCGACAGTGGAAACCCAGTAGATATTATCTGTGGTGTCAATCCGGAAGACTGCGTTGAAATCAATGGTAAAGAGTACCATATCCCCGGTGTAATGAGGGATGCGCAGTATTCTGAATCAATTCAAGATGCTATCAGATGCTATCCTAATGACCCTGTTTATATGGCGATGGAAGTATCACCTGCTGAAAAGAAAGGTGTGTATGAACTTCTGTGGGATATATTCGGTGGAATTACCAACGAAAAGGGTTACAAAGTCCTTGATACCCACATCGGAGTCATCTATGGGGACAGCATCACTATCGAACGTCAGAAAGAAATCTATCGCAGACTTGAAGCAAAAGGTTTTGCAGCCACAAATCTCGTTTTGGGAATTGGCTCTTATACCTATCAATATCGCACCCGTGATAGCCTCGGCTTCGCTATGAAAGCAACATGGTGTCAAGTGAATGGCGAACCGCGAGAAATCTTCAAATCGCCCAAAACTGATAGTGGAATGAAGAAGTCACTCAAGGGGCTTATCCGCGTTGACAAGGACGAAAACGGCAAATTCTATGCTACCGATTGTGTAAGCAAAGAACAGGAAGCAGGTGGTTGCCTTGAAACCGTCTTTGAAGACGGAAAGCTCGTAAAAGAAGTTTCATTTTCAGAAATCCGTGAAAGACTATGTTAATAGATGGTATGCAGGTAATCAACATTACCAATCAGACCGGGTGTAAAATCACCACATTTCCCGATGGGGAAAAGCACGTCACAGTTGATGAACTGAACCGCAGAATCCCAGTGTCAATCTTTTGCCGTATAGCTTGTGCAGATGACCTTTTCTGCCTTATGCAAGTTGCTGATGTTGTCAAGCGTCAGGAAATGATTATTGACAACCTTTTCATTGGCTACCTTATGACAATGAGATGCGACCGCCTATTTGACATCAACCGCCCGTTTTCGCTTAAACTGGTTGCGAACATCATCAATGATATAGGCGCAAAGCGTGTAAACATCGTGGAACCTCATTCAATGGCTTCTATGCTACTTATAAAGGATTCTGTCGGCATCCTTTCTACCGCTGAGTTCTTTATCAGAGAGATTCGTAATTCAAAGGAAAGGAATCTTGATGTAGTGCCGGTTCTACCTGACAGCGGTGCAGTAAGCCGATACCGGTTAATGATGCCCTATGTAGTTTGCAACAAAGAGCGTGACCCGGAAACAGGTAAACTACTGTCATTTTCTGTAAACGCAGGGGATGTGGATTGCAAAAACAAAGATTTGGTTCTGCTTGATGACCTTTGCGATGGTGGCGGAACTTTTGTAGGTCTTGCACCTAAACTCCGCGAACTTGCCCCGAAATCCTTATCGCTTCTTGTTACCCACGCTATTCAGCTTGAGGGTATCAAGAAAGTTGCCGAAGCCTATGATAATGTGTTTATCACTAACTCCTACAAGGAGTGGGAAGATGAGCCATTACCCGAAAATGTAACCGTCTTTAAGGTCTTCAAATGAAAGGATTCTTTAGAAGATGGAAACGTAAAAAGTCAGAAGCACCTGCCAATCCTAAACCAGTTGCTCAATTCAGTGTGACCATTTATAAGGATTGTGCCGAATTTCACATTGATGATGACGAGGTTAAGATTGGTAGTGCGCTTGTGACTCTCCTACTGAATAATCAGTATGCCCACAAGATTATTATTAACTCTGTCATTTCAGCGGAAAAGGAGCGTGAAAGACAACGTGCCTATGCTGAAATGATGGCAATAAATCTGAACTAATATGTTTTTTGAAGCAAAAATCAAAGTAGAAAAGACCCTTGATAGTGGTGAAGTAAAGGAAGTTACGGAGCATTTCATTCTGGATGCAGAACTGTTTGGCGAAGCGGAAAAGATTATGTTTGAGGAGTATCCCAATCATAAGGTTGATGTTTTTGCCATCTACCGTAGCAAAATCCGGGAAATAATCAATCAGAAAGAAGATGACAAGCCTTTCTTCAAGGCTACCGTTATAGACATCTTTACAGATGAAGTGACCGGCAAGGAAAAGGAAACGAAATATGAAATCCTTGTATGCGCTGAGAGCGTGGCAGAAGCGACCGCCATAACCAATGAATATCTCAAGCAAGGATATGACCTGCGTCTGGACGAAATCAAGCGTGTTAAAATCGTCGATTATATCCAATATAAGCCGGCAGCATAATCAGTCATCGCCATGAACCCAAGTCAATCCGAAATAGGTTGGATACGCCTTTATCGTAAGATAAAGGAATGGCGATGGTATGGTGTGCCTAATATGATGGCTGTGTTCATCCATCTACTTATCAGCGCGAACCACAAAGACGGATATTGCTACGGATTTGAGGTTAAGAGGGGTCAGCTTCTGACCTCTCAAGCTAAGATAATGGAACGGATAGACATCAAGCGTGGTGCATTACGTGAATGTTTGGATAAGTTAGTGGCATCAGGTGAAATCGTCATTGTTACAACCAACAAACATTCACTAATAACTATTTGCAATTATGATAGTTATCAAGGCGGTGAGGACAATTACAACCAACAAACCGCCAACAAACCGCCAACAGAAAACCGTCAGACCGTACCTCAAGACATACCTCAATCCGACCCTCCAACCGCCACAAACAATAATAATAAGAATAAAAAGAATGATAAGAATGAAAGAATGGAAGAAGAGGAAAAAGAGAGTAAAACTCTCCAAAAGGCGAAAGAAGATTTTGATGCTTTTCGCAAAGCATATCCCGGCACTAAGCGAGGATTGACTACGGAATTTGAAAATTTCAAGCGAAAACATAAAGACTGGCGCGATGTAATCCCGCTTCTGCTCCCTGCGGCTAAGGCGTATGCTGAACAGACAAGGGGAACACCAAAAGAATATATCAAGCATCTCCAGACGTGGATAAATAACCGCTGCTGGGAAACCGAATATCAACCCAATAAACAACCCATCTATGGAATCAATAGACCTTATCAACCAAATGGTGTATC
Source organism: Muribaculaceae bacterium Isolate-037 (Harlan) (assembly GCA_003762615.1). Taxonomy (GTDB): domain Bacteria; phylum Bacteroidota; class Bacteroidia; order Bacteroidales; family Muribaculaceae; genus Lepagella; species Lepagella muris. Next base: position 79,663 of record RIAZ01000009.1, on the reverse strand, counting down.
TCCAGCCGACAATGGCCTCAAGATGCCAGACGGAAGTCAAATCCACTAAGGCGTTGTTTCTTGACTGCATAAAGTCATATTGCAAGGATTTCGTTGTGGATGACAAAAACAAGCAAGTCGTTACCGACCTCTTTCATTGGTGCATCCGTGATAAGAAAGGCGCATATAATCCTGAAAAGGGATTGTGGATATATGGCAATATCGGTACAGGCAAAAGCACCCTGATGAAAGCCATCCTGCTATTCGTCACAAAGTATTGGCTTCGGGATAGCGGTGAGGGTGTAAAGCCTAAATGGGTTAATGTACCAACATTCTGTGGAACATACGCCACTGACGGATTTTCGGTGTTTGATTCAATCCCTATGGGTTTTGATGAATTGGGTACTGAAATAGCCCCTACAAACCACGTAGGCAATAAACTGAACGTTGTGGCGCATCTGATAAATACTATCTACGACAACAGAAGTGACATCCCTAAAATTATAACTACCAACAGTTCATTATCCGGAATACTCAGTCTTTATGGCCCAAGAACAGTTGACCGAGTGGCACAACTTTTCAATCTTGTGGAACTGAAAGGAATGTCAAGGCGTGGCACTGAGGATATTTGGAAAATGATTCAAAAAGAACAAAACAAAGACAAGGAGTAACAATCTCTATGAAATCTTATAGCGACTTTGGTATAGACATCCCATATGGACGCAATAGCGGCAAGATAAAAATGATATGCCCTAAATGCCATGAGCAACGGAAGAATAAGCGAGATAAAAGTTTATCCGTTGACTTGGATAAGGGCGTATGGCACTGCCATTATTGTAGCTGGAGCGGAACTATTCACGTTGGTGAAAGGTCGCATGATGCTCCGAAGAAAGAATACCGCAGACCAACACCACGCCCCATCACCACACTTTCACGCAAATTAGTTGATTGGTTCAATAGTCGTGGTATTTCGGAAAGCACCCTCAAGAAAATGAAAATAAATGAGGGTGAACATTTCATGCCTCAGAAAGGTAAGAAGATGAATACCGTACAATTCAACTATTATCTGAATGGCGAACTTATCAACGTTAAGTATCGCACAGGGCAAAAGGATTTTATGCTTGAAAGCGGTGCGGAACTGATACCTTACAATCTTGATGCCATCACCGGTGAAAGCGAGTGCATTATCACTGAGGGCGAGATGGATTGCCTTTCATTCGTGGAAATCGGAAAGGCAAATTGCATAAGCGTACCCAATGGAGCGAATAGTAATCTATCATATCTTGATGACTTCATTGATGGATGGTTTGAAGATAAGGAAACAATCGATATAGCCACAGATACCGATACTAAAGGACTGCAACTTCGCGATGAACTTATTCGTAGATTTGGTGCAGAACGATGCCGAGTGATAACTTATGGCGATGATTGTAAGGATGCCAACGAACATCTACAAAAATACGGTAAGGAAAGTCTTGAGAAGTGTCTTCGTGATGCAAAGGAAGTAAAGGTAGATGGAGTATTCTCGCTGAATGATTACGAGGAGGAACTTGACTCAATCTATAAAAATGGTCTGAAAAAGGGTTTTCTTGTAGGTCATCCCAATCTTGATGCTTTAATCAGCTTTGAAACCAAGCGACTCGCTATCGTGACCGGCATACCGGGTAGCGGTAAATCGGAATTTATCGACGAGATGTGTGTGCGTCTGAATATTCTTTACGATTTCAAGGTCGGTTTCTTCTCACCGGAGAATATGCCGATGGAATATCATGCCGTCAAATTGATTGAAAAGTTATGTGGAAAGAAACTGCAAGCCTATTCTAACAGTGATGAGAATATCACTCTAGACCAGTACTCAAATGCCAAGTCTTATTATCGGGATAACTTCTTTCATGTTATGCCGGAAGACGGATATACAATAGACAACATTCTGGCAAAGGCTAAATATCTTGTAAGACGCAGGGGCATAAGAATCTTCGTTCTTGACCCATTCAACCGAATAGAGCATGAGCAATCCAGCCGCGAATCGGAAACCCAATACATATCACGGGTTCTTGACCGGATGTCATCTTTCGCAATCCAGAACGACATTCTTTTTGTGTTGATGGCACACCCCACAAAAGTGCGCAAGGATAACGGAAACGGTGGAATCCCTACTATGTATGACATCAATGGTTCGGCTAACTTTTTCAACAAGGCTGATTATGGTATCATTGTGCATCGCGAGCGTGATGAAAGTAAGAACTACACGCTTGTAAGGGTGGAAAAGGTAAAGTTCAGACATCTCGGTCAGCCGGGTGATGCTACTTTCAAGTTCAACGTCATCAATGGTAGATATATACCGTGGAAGCAAAGCGATGGTATAGTCGTGAATTTCAAAGCTGATATGGTAGATATGATAAAGCAGAAGCAGAATGATGAAATCACCATACCTCAGACTCAGATAGAATTGCCGTGGAATAATCTGCCAAGTTCGCCACCATTAACACCTTTCTCCCAGACAACATATAATCCTGACCCGGATTTCCCATTTGGGCCGACTGACCCAGATGAACCATTACCATTCTAAATCAAAAACAAATGAAAGATATAGAACTTTTTAATGACCATTTTCAGAACTTCAAGGGTTATGGCATACCCAAAGCGCAGTTAATCATTGCAGATGTGCCATACAATCTTGGAAACAACGCATACGCCTCTAATCCGAAATGGTATAAGGATGGGGATAACAAGAATGGTGAAAGTGAATTAGCTGGTAAGCAATTCTTTGATACCGATAAGGATTTTCGCCCGGCTGAGTTCATGCACTTTTGTTCGCAAATGCTTGTAAAAGAGCCAAAGGAAACCGGGAAAGCACCTTGCATGATTATCTTTTGTGCGTTCAATCAGCAGATGTATTTCATTGAATTAGGGGAACGCTACGGTTTCAAGAATTATATACCATTGGTTTTTCGTAAGAACTATTCGCCACAAGTACTCAAGGCAAATATGAAGATTGTCGGTAATTGTGAGTATGGCATTTTGCTTTATCGTGATAAACTCCCCAAATTCAACAATGATGGGCGAATGGTTTTCAACTGTATGGATTGTCCGCGTGATACGAAGACACCAAAAATTCATCCTACGCAGAAATCAGTGCCGTTGCTTGAGCAACTTATCCGTATCTTCACAGACCCCGGCGATGTTGTCATTGACCCGTGCGCCGGCAGTGGAACTACATTGCTCGCAGCCCGAATGTGTGGACGTAGGGCTTACGGATTTGAAATAAAGAAGAATTTTCATGCGGATGCAATCAATCTTCTGAACACCTATAACCCTCCTTTGTCGATGTTTGATGTTGCCGACTTGGACGCGAAAAGGGCAAAAGGAAAACAACATAAACAATCAACACTCTTTCAGGATGAACCCCAAAAGTAACATCATTCTTGGCGATAGCTTTGAATTACTGAAATCGATGGCAGACAAAAGCGTTGACCTTGCCCTATGTGATTGCCCTTACGGAATCGACATTTGCTCAAGTGGCAGATTGATTAAGGAAAAAGGCCGACAATATAAGGCTTGGGATAAACAAGCCCCATCAACGGAATTTTTTCAAGAGCTTTTAAGAGTCAGCAAGAACGCCATCATTTTCGGTGCAAACCATTTCATTGAACGTATCCCCATCAATTCAAAATGCTGGATTGTGTGGGATAAGGAACAGCCGGAAGCACTGTCTTTCGCTATGTGTGAACTTGCGTTGACAACCTTTGACCGCTCCGCAATTCAGATATAGCGCAGCACGTCAGAACGTAAAGGAAACTCGCATACATCCGACCCAAAAGCCGGTAGCATTATATGGCTGGATATTCAGAAACTTTGCAAACCCCGGTGATTTAATACTTGACACCCATTTAGGCAGTGGAAGCAGTCGTATCGCTGCCTATCAGATGGGATTGGATTTCATCGGTTGTGAAATTGACCCTGAATATTTTTCAGCGCAAGAAGATAGATTCAAGCAGGAATGTATGGGCGTAACCCGTAGGGGAGATAAGATATTCACCCAATATAACCTTTTCAACGAAGACCAAAATGGAGAAGATAACAGTATTTGAAGCCTTTGCCGGATATGGCAGTCAGTCTATGGCATTGGAAAAACTCAAACAAGACATAGGACTGGATTATGAAGTCGTAGGCATCAGCGAGATAGACCCAACCGCCATCAAAGCCTATTATGCAGCGCGTGACCCTGAACTTACCTCGCGTTGTGATACGGTTTTTGACTTGGAAAATGTAATCCGGGGGGGGTATCAACCACCGAAAGAACTTGTAGAAAAGTATCCCAACTATGGGGATATTACACTTATAAACTGGGAGGAAGTCCCGGATTTCAATCTTTTTACCTATTCATTTCCCTGCACCGACATCAGCAATGCCGGGTTGCAGAAAGGACTTGCCGAGGGGTCTGGAACCCGTTCATCACTTCTATGGGAGTGCGCAAGGGCAATAGAATTGAAACGCCCCAAATATCTCTTGATGGAAAACGTCAAGGCACTCGTCAGCGACAAATTTATGCCCGATTTCAAGAAATGGGCAAAATACTTGGAAAACCTCGGTTATTCAAATCACTATCAGGTACTGAACGCAAAAGATTATGGTGTGCCGCAGAACCGCGAGCGCGTCTTTATGGTCAGTATCTTAGGCGAAGCCATATACTATTTCCCCAAACCATTCAAGTTAGACCGCCGCCTCAAGCACGTATTGGAAACAGACGTGGATGAGAGCTACTATCTGTCTGATGAAAAGATTCAGGCAATAATCGACCATTGCGAGCGCAAGCAAGCAGAGGGTTGTGGCTTCAAGACGAACTTCCAAACCGGGGGTATTGCGGAACAATCACAGGCAATTATGGGCAACGAGAAACTGACACTTACATCAGAGAATGAAGATGGGATTATCGTTGTGGGTAAAATGAACAATTCACAGGACGGAAAAATCGTGGATGCAGATGGCATAGCACCGACACATACAAGCGGACACGGAAACTGCCCTAAAGTATTAGTAAATACCCCACCCAAAACAATTTGTCTGAACTCAAAGGATGAAACAGGAAAACAACCGAGTATCCATGACCGGGTATATGACAGTAATGGAATAGCAACCGCACTGACTACCGGGTGGCATCCTTGTGTTACCGAATACCCAAACAATCAAGATAATGATTAAAAATCGCCATTTACCCCCCCCGAAATAGTCTTGATAGGTAATATAATGCCGTCAGGACATCGTGCCGGAAACGTATTTGACCCTAATGGAATATCTCCAACCATTATGGATAATCATGGCTACCCGGCTTTCGTGATAGAAAAAATTAAAAATGAAGATATGAATCAGCTCATTCAAGTTGCACAGATTTATGACAAGGAAAAGAATCCCACCAATGGCAGGGTTTATGACCCTTGTGGTATATCGCCAACACTGACAACTCCGACTGGAGGTAATTCGATGCCGCTGATAATGACAATGGAAGAAAACGTAATGAACTCACGCCTGAAAGAAATGCTTGAAGATGGTCAAATCCCATTTATGGATGGTCTTTGGATTGATACCTACAACAAGGGTGTTAATCCAAACGTAGCCGGAACACTCAGAACGACCATTGATAGCGCAAATATGCACTATCAATGGAACAGATACCTTTCAACACAGCCGACAACGGATTGGCCTATACAATCACTACTCGTTATGGCGCGATGTGCGCGAGCAATCTGATTGATGGAAATTTCCCTATGACCGGCATCTTAACAATCGACAATCCAACAGAAGAAATGAAACGACAAATTGAAGACGGAATCCTTAACTTTGACAAAGGTATGCCGAAACAGTCAACTGCTAAGTCTTGTGCAATGCGAAGACGTGGCACTGAGGGTGCTTATCGTCAAGAAGTGGAAATTGGCGATGATATTGCCAATGCCTTGACTACCGTTCAGAAAGATTCTATGGTCTTTGAATCAGAAGACCCATCTATCATCTGCCTTATGCCATGGAATCGTCCGGGTGGCGATGTAGGCGACGTTTCGCCATCCATAACATCAAGTGCATGGGAACATAACAACTTTGTGAAATTGCCTAACCCAAGCAATCCTATGGTTATGGCAGACCCTCGCAAGAATTACGGAAAGTTTATGCCGTCATCTGAATCTTCTCCCACTCTTCTAAGTACGGATTATAAATCTCCGCATCTTGTAATGGAAGCGACACGGCAAAAGATGTCTTTTATAATCACACATACGGCTGAAAAGTTGCATATCATCGCCACTGCTTCATATTCAAAAGAAGTGGGTGTGACACTCAATCCTGATTTATGGGCATCATTGCACGAACTTCATAAAGGCAAAGAGGAAGCAAGGGATTATGAAACACGCTTCATAGAACGTGCTGTCAGAGGTGTGCATAAGAAATTAGGCACACAAACCCGTTTTCGCATCCGAAAGCTGACTCCGCGTGAATGTTATCGCCTAATGGATATGCCGGAAGAGAATATCGACCGTCTGCTTGCATCAGGCATTTCAAAATCCCAGCATTACAAATTAGCAGGTAATTCAATCGTAGTCGCTTGCCTTTACCACATCTTCAAAAATCTCTTCACAAATGAAATACCCCAAAATCAGCAACTATCCCTCTTTTGATATGCTTTCAGGTTATCAGGGTCAGATGGCAGAACTTGACAGTATAAGGGTAAGGGAGATGATGCAGAATCAGGAACTCAATATCGACAAGATTCAATTTACCCCCCCCCATTTAGAATCTACGACTCTGTTTACCGGGATACAAGTTAAGCAGCGTGAGCCAATGCAGGAGCGTGACCTGTCAACGGAAGAATTTCTGAATCTATTTGAACGCAAAGAATCCCTTAAAATGGCGTACATCCCTCACTTCATAACGCAATGCGTGGTCTATTATCTTGACTTGCTTGTAGCGTATGCAAGGGATAACCGGCTTTCAGAATACAAGAAGCAGACACGTCGACTCAAAGAAATCAGAAAGGAATATATGGATTCCCTTGAAAAAGAAATGCCACCAAAGGTATTTCAGAAGTTTCTTGCCCAGCGCGATGAATATCTTGAAAGCTGCGGAGGCAATCTGACACTGATGTTTTTCACTTTCGGAAATCAGATTCTCAAGTATCATGGGCGCGTCAAGCACGAAAGTGTCTTCTGTTACGCCAATATCATCATAGCTTTCATTGACTATGTGGAAGACTTCGACCGACAGGTAAACAAGCGTATCGCCGAAAAACTCGGTATGCCGTGCCGGAATCATGGCGATGCAAGACTGACGGCAATAAAATCGGTTTGTATGGGCATAAAGAATCAATATCCCATTGAGCCCAATGACCAGACCAAACTATGTGTAAGCGTAATGGCTAATAAAGCCAGCGCAATGATAAATGCAATGTTATAATACCCAACTTCATAAACGATATGGAAAAGACCATAATTGACATCATCGACAAAAAGGCACAACGTCAATATAATAGAATGACGGGGATAAAGAGAAAGGCTTATAGGGCGATGCTCTATGCCGGTGTGCAGATAACCCTGAATGGATATTCGGTCCGGGAAATCGCCCCTGAAATAGACTATTCTGAAAGCGGAACGACAAAACTTGTGCAGAAATGGATTCAACTGATGCAGGGTGGTGATGTGACTGTGAATCTGATAATAAATGCAGTTCAGAAGATTCCTATGAGCAGACGGCTTGCTCACAAGCAGACACCAGTTAAGGAGTCAGAACCCATCACGCCCTCAACGCCTGTTCAGGTTGAGATTCCAAAGCCTATGCCGGCAATCACTCGACCAACAAAAACAAAGGTCAAGAATGTTCTTGGCTTCCTTATAACCCCGGAAGATGAGATGCGCGAAAGAGCTGCCATCAGGTCATCAATCCTTTTCTTTCAATCTTATGGAAAAGGTAAGGAGCCGCGCATGAATGGTGAATACTATACACCCGGCACCAATCCCGATGAAGTGGTAAAGGATGAGGGAAAATGGCTACCCCTTGATACGGCAGCTCTTTATTGTGGCTGCAAAGAGGAAGTGATAAATATAGCCGGTCAAAATGGCATCATTGAAAGACGTGTTTATAGACGTAATGCCAACCGCAATTACTACGAATACAAAGTAGATGATTTAGACCGCTTTATCCGCGACAATCATCTATTGTAAACATCAATCAAAGAAACTATCACTTGAGGAACAATACCAACTTGCGCGACTCGGTGCTATGCGCACATGGCCGCTGAAAAATAAAATAATAAGCAATGGAAAATAAATATGACATCATAGTAAAGAAGCATACCGGTGTGGAACTTGTGCAACTTGCCGCCAGTTTTACATCCGGTCACGAAAGTAAGATAACCCTGAAACGTGCCTACAAAACGGAACACTCCATCATAAGGACACAAATCTTCACGGTGGAATGTTACAATATCCCTCTTTTTGTAAGCACCCATTTCATCCGTCATCATGTGGGTTCACAGCCTTACCAATTAACCTGTCGTATCGACCGCCCCGGCGGTGGTAATCCCCATCTCAAGGAACGTATCGCAGAGGTCAACGAATTGCTCGCAGATGGAAGAATTGAAGAAGCCTGTGATATTCTGAATTGGCTTGCAGAAAATTCAGACCGCTACACAAAGGTGAATCTTCTGCTTTTTGGAAATGCGCAAGCATTTATTGATATGGCAAAACTCCGTCTTTGTACCACTGCTTCACCTGAAACAAGAGAAATCTTTCAGGTTATAAAGTCCAAGATTGCAGAAGTTGACCCCGACTTAGCTCCATTTCTTGTAAAGAAATGTGTTTATCGTGGAGGTATCTGCTGTGAACTTAAATGTTGCGGATACAACAAATCTGATATGTTTCAGAAAGAACTCGCCCAGTATAAATTACTTTTCTCCAATTAGGCTATGGATGACGATGGAATCCAATATATCAAGTTTATGAATGAAGAATGTAGGCTACGTTACCTTATCGATAAGTATAAGGAACATGATAAGAAACGTAATCGGTACATCGCACATCTATTGCGAATGAATGACCAGCAAGCCGAAAAGATAAAACGACTTGAGGCTCTTTCGGAACGTCAGCATGAAGAAATAGATGAGTTGATGGATGCCTACGATGGTGCGAAGCCTTTAATTGCAGACAAGGCACACCGGGCATACGTCTATGAACTTATCAAAAGGGCAAATGAAGCGAAAAAGAATAGACGGGTGGTGGAAAAGCTCACAACCGAAAATACCCGTCTATCCGAAGAAAACAAAGGTCTGAAAGACCGGGTAAAAGCACTTGAAACAATCATCAAAAATCTACATAATGGAACAAAACAATAATCCCCGTGTCATTGACTTCTCCAATGATTTAGAATCAGTCAATGACGACAAATCTCCGGATGTAAAGGCGTTTAAGAATACCGTTAGCAAAATGACCGACATCTTTATCGCTAAGAACCATGATTATGGCAATTCATTTGGGGAAACTGTGCGCGAGCTTGGTGTTGTTGCCGGCTTCGCTCCTATCATGCACAAGTTCAATCGCCTTAAAAACATCATTAAGGGAAACACTCCCCTTGTAGAGGGCGAAACCATCGAGGATACTCTGCTTGATATGGCAAACTACTGTATCATGCTTAATATGGAAATAAGCCAAAAGTAAATGATATGACCATTCAATATTTCAAGTTATATCTTGCTGGCATCATCTTCGGAATAATTCAGATGAGCGCAGATTTATTAAAGGCTGTCTATGAAACAGATTATTTTATGATAGCTTTTATGGGTCTTATGTTTATCGTGATGATAAGGCTATTGATTTGGGCGATGCGTGAACATAAACGAGAAAGAATGAAATATGGCAATCAATCCCAATCTCATAAATAACCTGCTTGATGTTTTCGCAGAAGCGGAAAAAGTCAGAGAAAAGGGTATTATGCCCGGTCTGAATGAGCAATATAAGCAATTTGGAATAAAGTATTTTGTATCTTACAAGGAGGTGGAACATATCAAAAATATGTTTCACCGGATAGGTAGGTATGATGAATCAGAATCATTGAAACTGCTGAATATTTCACCGGCAGAAAGATATGTCTTTAACCAAAGTCTGAAAGATATGGTAGAGGAAATGGTGATGAAGATGATTCAGGATGGAGTCATTGTTCTTGAGATAAAGGATTCTGATTACGGCAAACCATCATCGGAACTTACATTGACGGTTCGTGTTGTAAATCCCAGACCAACCATAAGGCGCATTGATATTCAAAGAAAAGATAAGGATTAAATAAAGGGCGATTGGATAATACCGACCGCCCTTTATAGTTATGGAAAAGTATGTTTATGTACGATTAGCAGGATTTGGCTCTACGAATTTAAGCATCATGTGGCAGAATGTACGTTGTGCATTCATTCCATAATCAGTGCCTTTACCACGATATATCAGATGATACACATCCGGGCTTTCTTGAGGTACTTGCAACGTGATTTCACCCTTATACATAAGAGCAAGAAAACTATTTTTCTTTTGCAGAAAGTCTTCTTTGGAACTACCGGTAATGGTAAAATCCAGAAGCAACTCACGGGATGCAATCTTTGGATTAGCATCTACAATGATGCGTTTTCCGTGTTCAAGGCGCGACTCGTTTTCGATATTTTCCTTTAATGTCAATGGCTCGGTCAGCGCATCAAGAAAACCATCCCCCATACGCACCCCAAAGGTATCATATACAGAATATTTGTTGATTTTAAGTTCCGGTATTTTATTCATGCTTAGAGATTTTTAGTATTTTTCTTGATTTCAGCAATGTCAGCTTGCATCGTCTGAATAGGCTTGACAATCGCCCCAGTGTTTTCACTGATAGTCTGCAATTCGATGTAGATTTTTGCAAGCTGACGCTCGATGTTATCCTGATGAACGTTGAAACGGCTATATTCCATTGCAATCTGGATAAGTTCATCGGTCATGTCCGCAAGAGTCATTGCAAAAATGTTGTCGGTAGCCTTGATTGATTCCACAGCTTCCTGCATTGCCGTCATCCTGCCAATGATGGCAAGACCCGTATCTTCCGTAATGGTAGTAACACCGGCTTTTGATGCCTCCTGCGAATACGCACTCCCGGCATCCCATCCCATAGCCTTTTTAAGACTATCGCGGTCAGTTATGGCACTATTTACGATGCTGTCCCACTCCTTTTTCAGTTTGGCTTGCTCTTCTTCGGTCAGACCATTGTCATCATTCATAGCATCTGCAAACCCCTCATACCACTTTTTCAAGAGGTCATTATATTTGGAGTTCATAAGGCTATTGATAACGGCCTGCTGCATCATCTTTTCCCAGTTGCTTGCGAAATCTTTAGAATCGGATTCCATATCAAGCAACAGGGATTTGAAGTCATCCTTGACGCTATCAAAAGAAACATCGGTCAACGACTCCCTGAAAGCGGTCTCAAGCTCTTCCAGTTCCTTGTAGTATTCGATGTATTCATCCATGAACTGAGCCGCATCTTTGTAGCCATCATCGGCAAGACCCTTGATTTTGGCGTAAAGGTCAGGTGCGCTCTGTGCAATCTTAGCCATCTGTTCTGACGTGAGTTTCCAGAAGTCACCGGCACTCTGCACGGATTTACCAACAATGGAGGATATGCGCGACCAGTCAGAACCGCTCATTCCTTTGTTGATTTTGTTATTAGACGACTTATGACCACCAATGCCTAAGAAGCCATTTGAATATGCTGCACCAGAACGCTGCATCATTTCTTGGGTATTCTTCATTGACTGCTCAATATCGGCTTTCTGCTGACGATACAAGTCACCCATATCGGCAGTAGCAGCTTCCCTCATTTCCGTAGCAAGGTTATCCACAGCCTTACGAAGAGCCTCATTGGTTGCTGTCAGGCGTTCAATATCTTTTTCAAGATTCTTATCACTTTCACCGTTACCCCACCAATCAAACAGACCACCCATTGTGAAGACTGACTTGAATATTCCGAGAATACCTTTGTATAGGCTTTCTCCAATCTGTTTGAAGATTTCACCAGATAGGATATTGTCGATAATACCGCTTATGGCATTGAATACAGAATCAAGAATGGAAGATATAAGCGTACCCACACCATCCTTGAGGATGTCAAGGATTTTAAGAACTGCGGCAATAATCTGACCGATAAGACCGGCTTTACTAAGACCCTCGGGAAGTTCTGCCGGCAGTTCCTTTGTGTCTTTCCCAATATCCTTGAGTGCTTTCAGTCCATCGATGCCTCCTTTAAGTTGGTCAAATGCGCCCCATAGTTCAGCCAACTGTGAAAGACCTGCGCCACTGAGGAACGTATAGATTTCACTGACAGGTTGCATCACATTCTTAGCGGTCATTGATAATAGTGTGCCACTGCTTTGAACCTGATTCTGTGCCTCCTGCATAGCCTGATTGTTTGCAACGACAGTGGCGGCATAATTATCCATCGCTGCTTGAGCGGCTTCAACGGCATCGGTATATTCTTTCAACTGAGCCGGAGTTGTATCTGCATTATTTCTTGCCTTTTCAAGATTGATGTCAGCCGTATTCTTAGCCTCGGTCAACTTTGCAAGTTCCTCGTTTACCCTTGTATCGTTTTCAGTCGCAACCCTTAATTCATTAAGGGCGTTCTGATAGTCTGCAAGGGCAGAAGAAAGGTCTTTCCATGATTCAGTTGTGCCGAGTTGGGTACGAAGATTCTTCATCGCATTGATAACCGTCTGCTGATTGTCAGCTCCGGACTTTCTGAAAGCATCTGACTTGACATATTCCTGCAACTGCTTATAGAGTGGCTCAAGCTGACCACGCATAATGACACCGACATTATCAAAGACTGAATACCAATCAATCTTACTGGTCATAGCCTTTGATTCAAGATTTCTTATTTCCGTGTCGCGTTGGGCCGTAAGAGTCAATTCTTCACCCTTATTCTGGGCATTGCGAATCTTTTCAGCATATTCTTCTGCAATGGCAAGCTTCTTCTGCTGAAATGTTCCATACTCCCTAAGATAATCACGCATCGCAGTGACATCGGTCTGATAGATTTTCTGCAATTCAGATGCCTCATTGTTGGCGATAAGAGAAAGCTGGGTATCATAGCCGACATTCTCCCTTGCCTGTTCCTGATATTGCTTGCGCATTTCAGCAAGCTGGGTATCGGAGAATTGAGCATAATACTGATATTCCTTGCGGTCTTTACCGCCTTTCATCCATTCTTGAAGGGCATTTTTCTCAAGAGTGGACGCTTCCTTTTTCAATTCAGCCTCAAGAGCCTGACGTTTCTTTTCAGACGTGAATTTAATGGTGGCTATTTCCTTTTCGGAATTATCCTCCATCTGTGCAATTTCAAGTTCACGCTGACGATTCTTTTCAGCCTGTAAAAGTTCCGTAGTGCGCTTCTCTTCCTCAAGCTGTGCCTTGCGAAGTTCATAGGCTCTCTGCTTGGGGTCATCCTTTCCGTTTTTCTTATCCTTTTTAGTCTTATCCCTTTTATCAAGGGCTTTCAACTGCTTTTCATAATACTTATAAAGTTCACTGCTTTGGTCAACCTTTTGCATCTGAGCGTTGATGGACTTGCGGATGTTAGCAAATTCCTCGGTAGTTTTAGCCGTCTTAATCTGCGTTTCAAGAGCTTCCTTAATAGCTTTCATCGCCCCGGTCTGATTATTCTTATTGGCGTTATATGCGCCTACTCGGAGGTCATTCTTCAACTGCTGATAAAGTCGCTTGTCAACATCCGACATTTTGGATTCACTCAAAGAAGTTCCATAACGGTCGATGAACTGCTGGTGAATGGCTGATTGTTCGGAATTAAGTTTGTATTTAGTGCCATCAAGATTGAAGTTACTACGCAGACGAGCATTGCGGACAATTTGATTATAGAGAGCCGCATCTTCTTTTGACATTTTTGTGCCGGATGCAATCTTTCCATCCTTGCCATACTTCGCGATAAGGGATTGAAGTTGCTGACGTTCTGCACCGGATGTATTCAATACCTGACCGCCAACCTCTGAAAGCGATACTTTGATATTGTCAAGTTCGGAAAGCGCAATATCAAGATATTTGGTATCGATGTAGGGCGTTGCGACAGTGTTGTCAATATCCTTGATTTTATCTTCTGCCTTTTCCCCTTTCTGAGCGGTTTCATCAAGTGATGAATTATCAGTTGTGGGCGTTGCAGAAGCCTTATCCACGTCACCAATCTTTTCTTCCGCTTTCTGTGCAGTTTCTATCAGTGCGTGAATATCAATCGGGTCTGCAAGTGGTTTAACCGGTGTTTTATTGATTTCATCCACCGCCTTTGAAACTTTGGTAAGTTCCGTTGTCAGTTTTTGAGAATCAAACGTTGAATAATCCACAGGTGGAGCGGCATCCTTTGTTCGCTCAAGGGCATCATTCACAGCCTTTGCATTAGCCTTTGTCTGGGTGATAAACTTATCGGCAGTGGTTATCTGCTTGGTAAGTTCACCTACCAACTTGGAAGTGTCCTTAATGTCAAGGATGTAATCTTCGGCCATACCCATAGCCTTAGCGTAATTCTTCGCTTCCTCGTTTGCGGTCTTTGCGATGTTGGTTTGGAGCGATGCGATACGCTGATGAAGTTCAGCCATGCGAGCCTGATTTGCATACTCACCCTTTGCGGATTCGTTGGAATACTCCTTTTGAAGCTGCTCAAGCTCATTCACAAGGGGCAAAAGTTCTGCTTTCTTCCTATCAACGGTGTCAGCAATGATACGGGCAAAACGTTCTGCATTATCCTTTGCATCCTTTTTGCTTTCATCTTCGATGCTTTCAGCCATCTCCTTAATGAAATCATCACCATGCTTTTTCTTATCTTCCTCATAAGAAGCTATTCGGTTGGCAATCTGTCGCGCTTCGCCCTCCTTTTCAATCAGGGCGATGTGTTGTGCGCGGATTTCATTAAGACGGTTCAGTAAATCTTGCTCGTCCTTAACTTGTATTCCATACTCCCTGACACTTTTAAGCAATTCATCTACCGAATCCTTATAGACCTTACTTTCTTTATTGACTGACTCAAGTACAGAATAAAGGGTGTTGACATTGCTTTTGGTCTTGTTGGCTGCTTCACCGAAACGCTCCCTCTCTGCGCTTGCTTCCTCGGTTTCATTCTTAAAGGTCATAAAAAGACCTATGGCGGTTGTCAGAGCCGTGATGATTGAACCGATGGGGTTAGTGGCAAAGGCAACTTTCAACGAGTGCCATGCCTTAGTGCAAGCATTGATGGCAGTCGTATAGGCGTACTGGGCAACGGTAGCAATCTTATTTCCTGCTGTGGAAAGAGCCGTGGCGATGCGCCCTCTGCCGGTCGCAACTGTGTTGGTGTTCTGGGCAGCGGTATTGGCATTGGTCGCATTGGTCTGCTGGATTTGGGAAATGGTGTTTGCTTGGGTGGTAGCCGTATCCAAAGCCATCTCAGCCTCGTGTACCTGTGTCTGCGAATTTGCAAGTTGGGTCGTAAGGGCTTCACGTTCCATCTGAGCGGAAAGCAAATCTGCGGCTGCGGCTGCTTGGTCTTCGGCATCACCGATTTGCTCGGCAATATCCACCATTTCCTGTGCCTTGTCAACCTTTTCATTGGCGGCTTGCAGAGCATCATTTATAGCTGACTGCTCTTTTCTTGCCGCATCAACCGCTGCCTGTGCCGCCTCTTTCCGTGCGTTCACTTCTTCGCGTAGAAGCTGAATCTTCTCTGCCATCTCGGTTGAAATAGACCCGGTTTCAAGTGCGCCACGAACATCCTCATCAAACGCCATCAGTGCGCGTTGACGTTGATATTCCTCCATTTTGGCGATTTCTTCTTCAAAGCCCTGAACCACCGCCTTGCTTCTTTCTTCGGCCGCAACTTTTATGGCAAATTCACTCGCCATAGCGGATGCCTTGTAGATACCGAAAGTTGCGATTGCTGTTCCCAACACACCACCTACCTTTTCGTAGTTTTCTACCATCCATGTAGCACCCTCAATAACCTTGATGATTGCATCCTCAGATTTTTTTCCAAGGTCATTAAACATGAGGTCAGTTGCATCCCCAAGCATCGACATCTGACCTGAAATCGTTGCGGTTGCGGCTTGCGACATATTAAAGAATTTACCACCTTCGGAAGTCGCGTTGATAAATGCCTGCTGAACCATTTCTGCTGAAATCTTGCCCTGTGACATTTCATCCTTGAGCTGACCGATTGATTTGCCGGTATCCTTAGCCAACTGGTCAAGAGGTTGGAAACCTGCATTTACCATCTGCATCAAATCCTGACCCATCAGTTTGCCGGCTGCTGACATCTGGGAGAAAGCAAGAGTTAGGGATTGGAAACGTTGTGCGTCACCCATAGACACATCACCGAGGGCTTTCATAAATGGCAATATTTTCTGCTGGTCAATACCGAAGCCGAGCATCATCTGGGCCGCTCCGACAGTTCCCTGAAAGTCAAGTGGGGATACCTTTGCATACTCGGTAAGGTCTGCCATCATAGCCTGACCCTTTTCAGCACTGCCGAGGAGGGTGTTGATGTTTGTTTCCATCAACTGAAACTGACCGCGAATATCCTTAACTTTGTTGAGGAACATACCAAGACCGGCAACACCGGCTATCTGCGTCAATCCCTGAATAGGGTCAGTAAGTTTCTGCTGTAAGTCATTGATGGCTGCGATTGCGCCATTAGCACCCTTGCGGATGTTAAGTTCAAGGGAAGCCCCGGCTTGCGCTGCATCTAAGGCAAGTCCTCTGAACCTTGCCCTTGCTGATTGGAGCTGTGCTTCCAATGCTCGGATGGTTGAAATAGAAGTACCGGGGCCAAAAGACCTCAGACGGTTTTCAAGCATCGTAATCTCCGAGCGAAGTCTTGTCACTTCCTCGTAGTTGGAATATACTTCAAATGATAAAAGCGGCATATCGGTTGATGTTGGTGATTTTCAACTAGCCAATTTACCGCTCAAGTGCGCGTTACACATTATTTTCCGCGCACGTATAGCAAACTATCAGAAAAAAGTCGTAACTTTGTATTGTAAAAGAGAAAAATTGTGCAGAAAGGGTGTAAATAACCTTTAACCCTACTGCCAAAATGAACGAAGAAGCCAAAATTAACATGGGAAAGATTGCAGCATTGAAGACGATGCGCAAGAAAGTTCTTGAGTTTTCCCAAATTTTTGAAGAATTGGGTGAACCGATTCTTACTGACCTTGCTCTATTACCGACAATCCACGAAGCCTACAAACGTGTATTCGCCCGGAGGGGATGCCCACAGGACGCAATGTTAGTGCGCAACCGTAAGAAGTTCCTTATTGTTGTGCTATACTTGTATTCCCCAAAAGCCCTTGCAGGTGATAGGATGCGGATGGGGTTGCGCAAAGTCATATCCGGGTTATTCGGTCTGACTACAAGCACACCGATTTCCGACAACTGCGCAGGTCTGGTTATAGAATATAACGCTTATGCCGATTTTCGCAGGGATGTGGACTTGATTTTCAATGAGGTTTTTGCAGCCTTGCCTGACGAATCTTTTGTCTTTGATTAAAGTGGAATACACCGTTCAATTCTGATAGCGTCATGTGGGTATCCGACCATCACAAGAGCCTTAGTAAGATATTCATTCAGATTTGAAACCGCGATTCTGCCAGATAAACCCATCTGCCAGAAATGTGCCTGATAATCTTCCACTGATGTATCAATGTCAAGATGATACTTTTCAAACAGTGCCTTAATGATGGCACAGTCTTCATACCTTTCAGTCTTTAGAGCATATTGGAAAATGGCGGTCATAACCTGACTGCCATAAATTATCAATGCACGTTCAAATTTAGTTTTCATCGGTTGGAACTACTTTAAGCAAGGCACCGCACTTGGGACAGCAAAATTCATCAGCCGGACGGTTGCTTACAACTTCGGAACGGATTTCTTCAAGTTCAGCATCACTTAAAAAAAGTTTCCACACCGGAACTCCAAGGGCATCGGCAACTTTCTGATATGTTTCAATTTTCAGCATAGGAGTATTGGCAATCTTATTCAACCCTACGGTCGTTATATCCAGTTTTTCCGCGAGGTCTTTCTGCATTATACCGACTAATTTGATGTACTCCTTAATTCTGTTCTCCATTTTCCTAATTTTGGCTTATACTAAATGATTTTACAAAGGTAGTAAAATAGGAATACAATTAAATCATTTACTATGTTAATAATAGTTAATACAAACAAAATAGTTATGTTTTTATTTGGCAGATAAAACTATTTGGTTTAACTTTGCATTGTAATCAATAACACAATAATAGTAAAAAGTATGAAACTTGTAACAAAAGCACTTGAGAAACTTTTCGCCAAATATCCTATCTATTCTCAGGATGGCAAGAAGTATGATGCAGTGGTTATCGCAAAATTCTTTATGCCCGGTAGTGGCTTCACATGGTACGTAACAGAAGCCACTAAACTTGACAATGGCGACTATGAGTTCTTTGGCTATGTTGATGGCTTAGAGGGCGAGTTTGGGTATTTCACCCTTTCGCAACTGCAATCCTTGCGCGGTCGTTGGGGCTTGCGTGTTGAACGCGATATGTACTTTGATTGTGGCAAGACCACACTTGCAGAAGTGTTGAACAAAACTGAAATGGCATATTGAAACATCACATCAGGCGAGCCGTGGGATAAGCCTTGCGACTCGCCTAAAACATAAAATAGATGAAGACCAAGACACTTAATCAGCTATGGGCGCAGATAGAACGTATTCGCGCTTACTTTGATAATCCCCATGCACCCGGTCAGGCAGAACGATTGAATCGCGCTTGCGAGATTTGTAACCGGTATGGCAGAAAGGCATGGCAGTACATAATGACTTTGCCGGAATGGAGTTTCACGGCATCAGGCTTTGAGGATATGCCAGTGCCTATGAAATACTATACTGAAAAATAATCATCGTAAAACCCTTAACAAAGGACTTTATAAAGACCTGTCAGTTATGAAAACAATCGAATACAATAGTTTTGAGGAGGCTTTTGCTGCTGCCCTTGAATATATGAAGAAAGGAATCCGATGCAAGGGTGTTGGGCTGACTACACTTCAAGTCTGGACGGATGGCGGCGAATGACCCATTTACGACTTTGTGTAATAGGTCGTAAGAGATAGCAACCGAAATGTTTTATAGTGCTGATTTATGCTTAATTTAGCACTATGAAACATCGCGGGTTGGAGCAGTTGGAAGCTCGCCAGTTTAACTTGCTGGAGGTCGTCAGTTCGAGTCTGACACCCGCCACTAATCAAATAAACTTTCACTACTAAAAACGATGGAACAGTTAACCCTACACACCAACAAAAAGCACTTTCAGGCTATTCTGAAAGGCGAAGAGACGGTTGAGAAACGCTACGTTTATCCCAACAACGCAAAGAAGTATGTAATTGAAGAAGACAAAACGGATGAGAACGGGGATGACGTTACAATCGTCACATCGGTTCATTACGATGCACTTCAATTCGTCTGCGGTCGCAAAAAGGATGCTCCACGTCTAACCATAGAAGTCAAGTCATCTGAGTTTGTCGTTCTGACTGACGAGAATGGCAATGACCTGACCTTTGAGGAAAACGGCAACGAGTATTATGTTTGTCAGGTGTGGTACACACTGGGTGACATCATCGCCACCGAAAACGTATCCGAATAATTATCCACCCTTTAAAACAATCGCTGAGTTCAGAGAAGAATCAACAACAACTATGGCCCCCGTCGGAACATGAATGGTGCCGGTGCAGGTGGTCGCCTTGTAGCCCGTCGTACTGCGGCGGGAGTGATAGAAGGAAGAAGCCAGATCGGAAGTCGTGAACAGCGACGTCAAGACCTCCGTATGGCATTCCGCGTCGCAGGTGGTGCAACAGGCTAACGCAACACCTTATGACCAAGTACGAAGAAACTATGCAGATAATCCGGGGTATCCGTCAAAAGACGGATACTGCCGTTTTATTTTATTCAGCCGGTGGAAAGGATGGCATCGCATTGCTTGATATGCTATCCCCTGTATTCAAGAAAGTCATCTGCTATTATATGTGGCTTGTGCCGGGTCTTGACCACGTTAAGCCTTATCTTGCATGGGCGGTTAAGAAATACCCCAATGTGGAGATACGACAGATTCAGCATTATCAGCGCGACTATTACGACCGATATGGATTCTTTCAGTTCGGTGAGGGCAATCCCGACATTAAGCCGCGTAAGGTTGGCGAAGTTGAGGAAATGGTACGTCAGGAAACAGGTATCAAATGGGCTTTCAGTGGCATGAAAGGCGTAGATGGCTATATGAAACGGATGCGTCTTCTGACATTCAAGAAACGGAATGGCACATATATCACTGATAAAGGCATGGTCTATCCGTTGGCGATATGGACTAACAAGGAGGTTCTGAAATATATTGAAATGCGGAATCTTATAAAGCCTTTCGTTTACAATCCCAAAGATGTGAGTCAGGGCTTCGGTGTGGATTTGCGCTCCTTGCTTATCCTGCGTCAAAGATTCCCACGGGATTATCAGCGCACGGTGCGCGAGTTCCCATTCTGCGAGAAACTTATCTTTGACTACGAAAACGGCATCCTGCCTCATGGTCAGGAGAAAGAAGTCCTTGAAATCATCAAGCGTATAGAAACCGAATCAGAAGCGGAATAATGAAGACAAAGGAAAACAAGATAAAACAAGCAGAGCAGCGCACGGTCAGAAGAAGCGAAATCCAGTTTGCTTCCTACAATCCGCGTGTCATAAGCGAGGATGCACGGAAGAAGCTCAAGAAGAATATGCAGACTGTCGGGTTGCTTGGCGGTGTCGTTTGGAACATTCGCACCGGCAACCTTGTATCCGGGCATCAGAAAGTCAGCATCATGGATGCAGTCAATCGCTATAACCCAGAAACGGGCGATAACGATTATGAATTTCGTGTAGAGGTCGTTGACTTCGACGAAAAGACGGAAAAGGAGCAGAATCTCTTTATGAACAATAAGGCGGTTCAGGGTACATACGATGACGATATGCTGCGCTCCCTGTTGTCGGAAATAGACTATGTGAACGCTGGATTTGAGGATATGGACTTGCAGATTCTCGGTCTTGGCGATTATGGCGATTTCGACAATATGGATTTCGGCTTTGGCGATGATGACGAAGACGGCACAGAAACGGAAATAACATCTGAATCCGAATCAGAACCGTCAGCACCCGGTCAAACTGAAAATAAGGACTGGTCAAAGGAATCGGTTGTCGGAGAGCGTCAAGACCTTGCCATCCACGATGAAATGACAAAGGAAAGCGGCGAGAATCACAAGTTAGACCGCTCCACTGATTTCTATTCCGATAATGAAGCGAATCAGATAGCCCGGCACAATGAGGTGCAGAAAATCAAAGACCGCATAGCAAGCCAGAATGATGTCGATAAGGATGGCGGTATGCTGTCCTATGTTGTCATCAGCTTCAAGACACCGAGCGAGAAAGTGCGGTTTATGGAAGAATACGGCTTTGACCCGATGGCAAAATACGTCAATGGCGAGGAATTTCAACATAAGTTGGAGTTTGGCGATGATGACGAAGACGAATAATCCTTAACAATACTTACTATGGCAAAAATAGACGAAATCATACCTTTCTTTCTTCACTTTGAAACCGGGGTGAACAAACGCTATCTGAGTCTTCCCCCGGCTCAGATTTTTGAACAGGCAAGGAAGACCGGATTTGCTAACGACCCCGACGATGCAGGAGGCGCGACCATGTGCGGCATCACGATAGGCACATACAAGGCTTATTGTCGGTCAAAAGGCTATCCCGTCCCCACAGTCACAAGACTCCGTAACATTTCCTATGAACAGTGGCGCGATGTCCTCAAGACGCTTTTCTGGGATAAGTGGAAAGCGGACGAAATCAAGAGTCAGCCCCTTGCGAACATTCTTGTCGATTGGGTATGGGCAAGCGGAAGCAGTGGCATCAAGATACCGCAGCGCATCCTCGGTGTGAAGCAGGATGGTGTTGTAGGCCCAAAGACTATGGCGGCATTGAACGCAAGCGACCCCAAAAGGCTTTTCGACGAAATCCACAACGCGAGAATCAAGTTCGTGAATGACATCGTTGCAAGGAAGCCGAGCCAAAAGAAATTCATCAAAGGCTGGACGCGACGTATCAATGACATCACATTCATCGGTCTGAAATACGATTGACCCCTTAGTCATCAATCATAAATCGGTCAGTCGGATTCACACCCCGGCTGACCATAATCCTTAAAAACATCAGTTGAGTTAGACGGAAATCTTACAATGACATTGCATCCCAAATGCGCAGGGTGTTCAGCGCGAGCGATGCAAGAAATTATCGCTTTGGCGACATGAGCATTATCAACGCAGCCAATTCCGCAATTCGCGCAAGAGGACTCAATCCTGACTTGGGATTTGCGGACGAAAACTCCCGTGAACGTAACCGCAAGGTAGGCACTGGCAGATTTGCGGAGGCTCTTCGCACTGCATCCGGGGGGGGGCAGATGAGAATTTTCAGTTACCATCAGGCCGTTGCTTGACAGTGGCGGCTTGATGAATCTTCAACCTTTAACACATATAGCCGAGTTAGAAGAAAGCAAAGAACCAAATCAGCAGCTGAAATCAGCAATCAGATGTTCCGCATTTATTCCAATCGGAATGTCAGCCAAGCAAGACGCGAGCGAGCCATCAGTGTTGGCAATCGGTACATCAGCAATATTCAAGCGACCCGACAGTATGCTCGCGACCGAGCAAATTCCCCTCGTAACGTACATGGCGAGCCTATCCTGAACCATGAAAATGTAAGCAGAATGGCTAACCGTCAATATGCTCGTTCAACCTATATGGGTCTGAAAAATGCACTTGGGGGGGGGAAAATAGAAAATCTGATTTCATTCAGACGTGCGTGTTAGAGAATCGGTCATCTCGCCGCATAGCGGAAATAGCAGGGTTCGACTCCCGCACACGCAACTTAGTATAAATTCTCATTTTCATCATTACGACAATGCCGAAGAAGCGAATTAGCAACGATGTGACACGCAAGAAAGTATCCATATCCGATATTAACCTTGAGGATACGGAATTGCTTTCTCGCATCGAGCAGTTGGCTTATGATGGTTTCTATGACACCGAAATAGCCGATAAGCTCAATATCAGTCGCTGGCAGTTTGATGAAGCAAAAAGGCGTAGCAAAAAAATTTCAAGCACATTGGAGTCTGCCCGTGCGCGTGCGCGTGAACAGGGCGCAGATATGCCGTCACCGGCTTTGTTTGCGGAAGTGTGGGCGGAATGTAAGGGGAAGCGGACAGCCCTTATGAAGAAGTTCGGAATCGGCTGGACGAAATTGCAGTCATGGATTGCTCAAGAGCCGATGTTCGCGGACATAATGGCAGAACGTGACCTTGAATTTCTGGAACAGCTTGACATAGCCGGTCGCATCCTTGCGTTAGGTGGGGTCAAAGGTAAGGATGAGTTTAAGGGATGGAATCGTTTCCCATCGGAATGGATGATGCGCTTCTATCTGAATACGACAGGACGGAAGTACGGATATGGCGAGAATCCCATCGTCAAGGAAGAAGACACAGGCATCCCCACAGATATTGAGCAGGGCATCGATATTGAAAGTTGGATAAGAAAAGAAGTGGAACACAAACATAAGAACGACGAGCCGGAATTATGATTATCAACCATGAGATATACTACCCACTCTATACCGACAAGGAACATTTCGTGATTCTTGTCACTGGGGGTCGTGGCTCAGGTAAATCTTTTGGAATCGGTGATTTCATACAACGCCTTTCATTTGAATTGAAGCGCAGGGGCTTTTCCAAATCGGATGCAGATAAGATTGTGCATAAGATTCTTTATACCCGATACACGATGACCAGCGCAAGCATTTCTGTTATCCCTGAGTTTCTTGAAAAGATAGAACTTGACGGCACAACGAGGTATTTCCACACAACCAAGACGGACATCGTGAATAAGATGACCGGCAGCCGTATCATGTTCCGTGGTATCAAGACATCATCCGGTAATCAGACCGCCAAATTGAAATCAATTCACGGAATCACCACATTTGTATGCGATGAGGCAGAAGAATGGACTTCTGACCGCGAATTTGAAACAATCGCCTTTTCCATACGTCAGCCCGGTATTCAGAATCGGATTATCATCATAATGAATCCGACTGACAGCAATCACTTCATCTATCAGAAATACATCAAGGACACCCACAAGATAGTTTACTATGATGGTGTGCCGGTCCAGATTTCCACGCATCCGCAAGTGCTTCACATCCATACGACCTATCTTGACAATATAAAAAACCTTTCGGAAGAGTTCATCAAGCAAGCACAGGAGATGAAGAAGCGCAATCCGGAACGATACGCCCACATCTTCATGGGTCAATGGGCAGATGTCGCTGAGGGTGCGGTCTTCAAGAAATGGGGCATAGTCAATGAGTTTCCGAAAAACTGCAAGA
The DNA here is from genome assembly GCA_003762615.1 of Muribaculaceae bacterium Isolate-037 (Harlan). Lineage (GTDB taxonomy): Bacteria > Bacteroidota > Bacteroidia > Bacteroidales > Muribaculaceae > Lepagella > Lepagella muris. Next base: position 55,171 of record RIAZ01000009.1, on the reverse strand, counting down.
ACGTGGCGCGTGGTCTTGACTTCGGTTATTCCAATGATGTGAGCGCGTGTGTGAAGTGCGGTATCCTGAATAATGACCTTTACATCGACGAGCAATTCTATAAGACCGGGATGCTGTCTTCCGAACTGATAAAGGCATTAAACGAAGATGATTCATTCGTATTCGCAGACAGCGCAGACCCGCGACTGATTGATGAAATCGCTTTGGGTGGTGTCATCATCTACCCGGTGGCGAAGCCGGCTGGAAGCATCATCGCCGGCATTGAAAAGATGAAATCCTTTGACAACATCTATGTCACTAAGCGGTCGTTGAACGTACAGGAAGAATTGCGGAACTATGTATGGGATAAAGACAAGGACGGCAATTTCATCAACGTTCCGATAGATGCCTTTAACCATAGCATCGACGCGACAAGATACTACATCCTCGGTCGCATCTTGGGCAAGATAATCAAGCCGAAGAAAGTAAAGAAATCAGATTTAGGAATATATTAACATCACCAGATATGAATAACTATTTACAGCAGATTCTTACATACTTCCGCAATCTCACACTGAACTCATTCGGTGTGAACAGAAGCCTATATCAGCTTTTGCAGGATAAGGACATCAGCCGTGCGCTTGAGATGCTCCAGAACCGCGATGATGAAGTCGATGAAGCCATTAAGGAATATAATCCGCAGACCCACGATGTGATGAAGCGGCCCAACAAGTATAGGAAAGGCGATGACCCTTATATCACGGAGAAACTTCCGCGAACCCGTGCGCGATACATCAACGAGATAGAGCTTTTCTTTCTTCTTGGTAATCCTATACTTTGGAAGAAAGAAGAGGGTGATGATGAAGCGTATAAACTCTTCACCGACTTTCTGGATGAACAGTATTTCAACTCCCGTATCAGAAAGGCTAAACGCCTTGCCGGTGCGGAAACTGAATCCGCACTTATATGCCACATCTACCGTGATGACCGCACTGGCGAGCGCAAGGTGAAGATGAATGTCTTGGCACGTTCCACCGGATACAGACTGCGCCCCTTGTTTGATACAATAGGCAATATGACCGCCTGTGCATACGGATACACTACCAACGAGGGCAGTCGCACCATCCAGCATTGGGATTTTCAGACTGCCGACATCCTCGCTTTCTGTAAGAAAGGCAGAATGGGATGGGAAGTTGAAATCTTTCCAAATCCCACCGGCAAAATCAATATGGTCTATTTTCAGCAGCCTAAAGCATGGGATGGCGCGGAACAGCGCATCAACCGTGAGGAGATGCTTGACAGTAAGACCGGTGATACCAACAACTACTTCTCCGACCCAATCGCAGCAGCAACCGCCGATGTCATTCAGACGATGGTTGACCCCAACAAGCCGGGCAAGCTGATTCAGTTGACTGGCAAAAGTTCCAAGTTTGAATATATCAATCCTCCGCAGGCTTCCGAAACACGCGAATCTGAAAAGAACGACCTACACAAGAGTATCCTCTTTGACACATTCACGCCTGACTTCGATACCGAGGCAATGAAAGGTTTCGGCACACTTTCCGGTGTCGCAATCCGCAATGCTTTCATTCTTGGATTCATCAAACGCGACAACCGCAAGGAGGTGTATGAGGAGCTTATCGGACGCTTCCGCAATATCGTAATCGCCATACTCGCCTATCTCTATCCTGACAAGCGGGCCGCTCTTGAGTCTCTCAAGATAAAATTTGAATTTGCGGAACCATTCGCTGATGACAAACAGGCAAAATGGCAGTCCATCGCAAATCTGTATCAGGCTGGTCTTGTTTCGTTGGAAACTGCCGTCACCATGCTTTCCCTTACCGATGCACCGGAACAGGAGGTGGAGCGTCTATTGGCTGCGGCTGCCCTGAAAGAACAGCAGAAGAAATCCGATTCCGACAATGAAGAAAAGAATCCGTCTGAGCCGGTTGTCAACATTCCGAAAAAGCCTATAAGCGCATAGCCTATTCTTGAGTTTCACATCTGGACGCGCCACGCCTGAGTAATTTGGGTGTGGCGCGTTTTTTGTCTATCATCAGTATATCAGCAAATTAAACAATATGGTTTTATTAACAAATGTTAAAAATAACTATATGGTTAAATTTTCTTGCCAAAATATTTGCACAATTAAACTAAATTGTATAACTTTGCATCGTAATCAATAACAAACCCCAATAAGTAACAAGATATGACAACAAGAGTTAGAATGGCAATCATGAGCCACCTTTCAGATGCACAGCAGATGATGAAGTATGACGCTGAACTCGCAAATCTTCACATCAACTTTGCGAAAGCACTTCTTATAAAGTATGATAACATTGATGCAGATGTTACCTACTCAGAACTTAATGACCTCTGGACTAAAGAAGTCGCTAATAACTAATTCTTAAATTTCTACCGCTATGACACAGACCAACGACATAACTGCAAAATTGATTGAAGCCGCAAAACACGTCAAGGTTGATGAAAGACCGCTTCGCGTGAAAGAATACCGCCTTATGTATTATGTAGGCGTGTGGTTTACTTCTGAGCGTTTTTGCGCTGAATCTGATGAAGAGGCTATCTTTGATGCTGACATGGCAGAAAAGAAAGCAAGCAATCGCTTACAATATGCGCTTTTCTGCGGTAATCGTTTGGTTAAACGCTATGCAGAACCATCTAACCCCTATTGTAGAATCATCGCTTAATCCCTACGACTATGGCAACAAAATTTGACTATATGCTTCTTGACCGTCTCGCTCAAGACTGCGAGTATTACTTAGGTAATGGCAACCGCAATGCCAAGCAGTTATGGGCTGGCAGTGAACAGGCACAAATCGACAAGATGCGTGAGTTATGGGATGGGATGCCTGACGATGGCAAACCGGAATGGCTAACAAGAGAACAGATTGATAATCTTGCCTTACAGATGGGCGCAAAATAAGAAAATTATGTTGGCAACCGATAAGCAAATCAACTATCTGCAATATTTGGCAGATAAGGTTGAGCGAAAGCGTAAAGAACACCCAGATGCTTTTGATAAAGTCGCACCGCCTTACATCAACTGGCAAACGGAACGCCACAAAGGTGTGACTATCACAGATGCGTCAATCCGGATAGATGCTTATAGAAATATCATTTTCGGAATGAATATGTCTTGTGAACTTCTCGGTTATCCTCAGTCTTAATAATAAATAAAACGAAGATGGCAACACTAATAACCCCGGACGGAACTTTGAAAGTCGTTCACCCCAAAGCCGGTATCGGCAAAAAATTTACCCTAAAAGAAATGCAATCTATTGTAGAGGGGTATGTTGAATATGTACGATTACAAAATGGTGGAATCGCCGTAGTCAACGAAGATGGCAAGTTAATAGGTCTGCAATGCAACCCACGTGCAAGCCTTACAACAGGTTATCAACTGGTCGGCAACGTATTACTATGTGATGTTTCTGAGCTAAGATTAGACTGATAGCGAATTTTTTATTAACTTTGCATACCCAATAAACGCAAAATGAGAATACTATGGTAGCTATAACGATAAAATTTGAATATGAAGGCAAGAAGCATACTCTCAAGGCTTGCCTCAAGAATGATATGCAGACCCTTAGCGAAAGCAAGCAGAATCAGGCTACTGACCTTATAGAAGACTTTGGGGATGAGAATAGATGGTCGCTTGTTTTTGATACAGATGGCGATGAAATGTATGAAGCCGTGATGTATCGTGATGCAGATGGGGAAATGACCACGGAAGTTGATTATATAATCGTATGGGGTGGCACCGGCAAAGATGCAATCTTAGCAGAGATTGATGCGAAATCAACGTGCAAGCGTTCATAAGCACACAACCGCAAAAGTACAATAGTTATGACTGAGCAAGAATACAACGAACAGTTGAAAAAGATAGATGATGAGTTTATGGCAGCCAAGAAGCGCTATGCAGATGCCAAAAGAGAACTCAACACGGAATTTGTCTTGTCAAAGAATCCCTACAAAGTCGGTGATATTGTAAAGGATTTAGACAATCGCATAATTCGCATCACTGAGATTTCAGTGAAATATAGTACCCTGCGCAAGAAGTATATTAGCGTTTATACTGGCATACTTCTAACTAAGAACTTAACGCCCCAAACGCCTGAAAGACTTGTGGAAGCGAATTACGTCAAGAATTTAATCACACCAAAAGATTAAAATCATCTGCGATGTTTACTGAAAAAGAAATAGAAGACCTCGCTACCAAGATGGCTATGGAGGTCTATCCTCAAGACCCGAATGAAGATTTAGGGCAGATGGGATTTCTTCGCGATACATTCGTGCGGAACGCCAAGGAGTGCATCAATATTCTTCAATCCAACTTTGCTATTGTAAGTAAAGATTTTGTCAAGCGTGAACGTCTTGTAATTCAACATGACAAAAAAATGATGACTGATAATAATCCGGATGGTGCAAGAACGGCACTGGCTGGATTATATCAAGCCAAACTTGAGTTGATGGATAAACTATTTGGTCATGACTTTTTTAATCAACAGGAGGGAGTATGAACTATAAAAGTGCAATCAGTTACGTTTCAAAATTAAGAACGAGGCTACCTATAAAGCATTTTGCGGAATTGCATAATATAGATTTATCTGGATTGAACTCAAACACTGAGATGATAGAAAAAATCAAAGATGTATTGAGGTTTCGATTTGAAAACGGCATAGATATAAAAGGATAATAACATGGAAAATCGTGTCAAATATAATGGGGATGCTTCACAATTCGGTAAGATTGTAATGATTGATGGTGAGCCTATGTTTGTAACCCCAACCCATTACAGACGTTCATTCATAAATGAAACCGGTGGTACTACGGTAGAATTGTCACTGACCCCTTTCAATGATTAAATTATTATGGAACATTGGGAAACTGACAAGAAATGCCCTAAGTGCGGAAGCCGTAATTTTCAGATAGTCGATACCTGCGCTATGGATTTACTATACAAATGCAAAGACGGTATAATCACGGCTAATGGGCAGGGTGAAAGATGTGACCAGATTAAGCGAACTTGCTTCTGTGATGAATGTGAACACGAATGGCATCCCAAAGGAGATATGTTCGCCAACTATCATAGTGGATTGGGTTTGGATTAAAGATATTGATTACCGCGTGTCTTCATACGCGCTTATTGGGTGGCTCCGATGTGAATCGGGGCCTTTTTTGTTGAATCGCGGAACAGGATGCCTGATAGTCTTGCATTGTCAAGCTATTATCATCAATAGCCGGGATTGATGGCGTGAAAAATTAAACCATTTGATTTATTAAAAAGAGTTAAATAATAGCAAATAGTTTGCTTTTTATTTGGTAAATTAAACTAAATTGTTTAACTTTGTACTCGTAATCAAAACCCAATAAGATATGAAAACGACTAACAACCCATACAAGATTGAGAAAGTCACTGACAGTGGCATGACATACTATCAGGTAGTGCGCAAGAGCGACGAAGCCATTCTTTATGCAAACGGCATGATAGACTGCATAGCAAAATTCATCCTTGATGAAGGTATTGATATGCTTGGCTTTGATTCAGTGCCTGAGTTTGCAAATAATCACGTTTTCTAAATCCTGTTATCATGGCATCAACACATTTCATCATATATCAGAAAATACCCGTTAACGCTGGTATCGTATTAGACGGCTTCAAATGCGCCTACAAAGGCACAAAAGAAGAAATGGCTAAGATTTATCGTACTTACTTTGACAAGGCGAAAAGCCTTATCAAAATGGGTAATGGTATCGTGATGAAAACTTTCTTATGTAACCGTGAACGTGCAGCGTGGCTGCTTATATAGAAATCTCCACTATGACACCAAAAGAAAAAATATACGCCAAAATCATCGACGTAAAGAACGAAGAGCGAGTTATTCTTGGGTTAACACCAACCGACAAACAACGTGACCTTGCAAATGGATTTGCCCGGAATCACACGATAAAGGAGCTTGAGGAGGACTTGGCTCACGCACAGCAGAGCCTCGCTGCCACAAAGAAGAAAGCCGCGATTGAAGCCTACTTCAAGTCACCGGCAGGGGTAGAACTGAAAAGACGGCTTGAAAAGAAGATAGACGATGCAAAGGGAATGTTGCTGAAAGCTCAGACTGACATGGCAATGGACTTGCGCGACTTCACAATGCGCCATCTTGGTCATCGGTGGATAATCAGAAATTTCAATCAGAGCAGCCTGACCTTAGATTTCAACGGCAACGATGGAAAGCCTATTTTCGGTATGGACATCCATGTGTACTATGGCACTGACTTGTGCGACCCGGATGAGTTTTCAATGAACTATTCAAGCGGATGTTTTGATATGAAGACCATAAGTGAACGCCACGATTATCTATCCGGTCTTTGCGCCCTGACTAAACAAGATGTTGTCACTGAATTTAAGAAGATGCTCAAGGCATATTCAAGATTCTGCAACGAATACTATACGGAGATTGACAATCTGAGAAACCAACTTCAAAACCCTCCCATCAATGGATAAGACAGCCCAAAAGAAAGAACCCCTGATGTGCTACTTTCATTTCATGTTCAATGAGTGGAATGAATCTAAAGCAAAGAAAGTCTTCGCCAACGCTTCATGCGGATGGCAATACCTATGGCAGAAATGGTGCAGTTATTGCGACCGATATGGGCTATATGCCGCTATAACGATGTATTACGCCGATGGGCTTGACAAGAACCTACAAAAGATGTTGGCTGATGCCGCAAACGAACACTACAATGGAAAATAACGGATTACCTCAGATAGACTATAATCAGTTTTGCGCTGATACGCGCATCACCATTCTGGATATGATGCCTGAACTGGTGGCATACTCAATCCTATGGCACAATATGGAATATGGGAACGACCCCGTTACTCAAGCCGAAACATCACGCGCCCATGTGCTTGGTCTGCCTTTCGCGCTAAAGATACGCGACCGGCTACGCGCAGAAGGACGATGGCCGGAAGATAAGAATCTTGAATATAGCGGAATCTTGACATCAATCCTGATGGTCAAGGCTGCATCCCTTACGCCTGACAAGCTCCAGAAGTTGCGTGACGTGCTGACCCACGAAGTATTTATGGCTAACATCTTCTGACAATGTTTGACGAAAGACAACCCATCACAACGCTTGCAGGGGTGAAAGCCTTTGCAAGCTATCTTTTCTTCGACCTTGAGACAGCCTTTCATCCTGATGATGACTTTGCGGAATATGTCAGGGGCAATGATAACCGGTCATCCTTTTCTCCTGTAAGGACAGAAAGGCTGAATCAAAGGATGTCGGAATGTCACGATATATGCAGGTCTGCCGGTGTCGATATATGCGAGCAGATGGGCATCGCGGTTGACTACTTTGGGATGATAGCGAATGGGGCGAGTCCTGATGAAGCGAGAAAAACGCTATACATCGTTTTTGACGGCACACAATAGGGTCAGGTGGTCAGTTATACCATTTCAATGAAAGAACGCGAAATTTGGCACGTCTGACGCTTAAACAGGGGCATTGCTGAATATCGCCACGAATGACAAGAAGACTGTTGGATGATGGATGATTGGATTTTCGTCCGGCTGTCAATCCTCGCTTAGTGCCGGGATATGCTTTGCGAAAAGCATCAAAATCTTCTTTCGCCTTTTTGGAGAGTTTTACTCTCTTTTTCCTCTTCTTCCATTCTTTCATTCTTATCATTCTTTTTATTCTTATTATTATTGTTTGTGGCGGTTTGACCTCCTATTGGATGGCGGTTTGGGGTGCGGTCTGATGGCGGTTTGATGGCGGTTTGTTGGTTGTAATTTTGTCAAGACCGCATATAATATCCAAGCAAACAATAAATTGTGTTGGCGTTTTGCTGGTTGTAATAAAAAAATCCACTGAATCCGGATATGGGCTCAGTGGATTTTCTTATGCAGATTGTTGTGCCGGTCAGGGCATACGGTTTCCGAGGATGAAAGAATGACCATCTCCAAGCTTCCGTCTGATGATGTAACCGCCCATTTCAAGTCTGTCCCACGCTTCTTCAACGTCAATCTTGTCGATTCCGAGTGCTTTTGAAATCATGTTGTTGGTGACAACGAAAGGTACTTCTCGCGACGACCTGATGCCGTTCCGCAGATATGAATATATCGCTACATCATAGGCGCTTAGTATGACATCTGTTGCCGGGATAATCTTTCCGCTGGCAAGGTCTTCACGCATCTCGTCTGCGAGCCTACGCGATTCCGCGAATATGTCGGCCATCGTTTCCGGACGTTGGATGCTTTCAAGTTCTTTCCATCTTCGGATAAGGATTGCCCGCTGTCGGTCATCATACTTTGATGTGACGAATAGCGTTTGTTCAAATGTCAGTTCATAACATGGTCTTTGCTTCCCTTGCGAATCTGTGTATGAGGTGAGGGCAAAATTTCCCTCACCTACTTCAATCCAGACTTTCTCCATCTTACGGATGACCTTTAACAAATCGGCATGGCGAATATCAAGAAACTGAGCTATCTCAAGACTGGTTCTTGTTGGTTGCCTGTAAATCGTTGGTACTACTTCCATAATCCTTGATATTAGTCAAATTCAAATTCATCATCATAAAGGTCAATGGTGGTCCCGCTGCTGAACTGGATGACGAACCGGTATCCGTTTCTACCGATGATGGTGCCGCGATGGTATCCGCGCCACGGCTCTTTCAATTCTACTTGCTTTCCGTATTCAGGGAAATTTGTATCTTCTTCGTACATTGCTGATGGGTGTTATGGGCGACCCGGATTGCAGAGCCGCCCGGTTAGACATTGTAATTATGCGGTCACTGATGATTCAATCAGTTCCGTGTCGATATAGGCGTTATCAACGTTGATTTCATTGCCATCTTCATCAAGAGTCCATACCCGTGATGTAAGGATTTCAAGAGTCGGCTTTGTGATGCCTCCTACCGAAGCCACCATGTCATTTCCGATTTCAACGCTAACGCTAAAATAGCCGGTCACTACCGGGGTAAGTGCAGCCACCACCGATGCCAGCGCGAGCGATGCTGCCTTTGTGTTGAAATTTGTTACTTGCATTTTCATTCGCTTTATTGGTTGATTACATAAAAGTCTTTTCAGATAAACCATCCTCCCCAACTGAGCATATCTTCCGTTTCCTGAATATCCTTTGCCTCCTGCCATGCTTCGCGTATGCGGTATGATGCCTCCTTTTCAATGCGGTATTTATCCGGCTTGCCATAAGGGATTTCTTCATCATCTGCATTATAGTGATAGACGTTACATTCATTGATAGAAACGTCACCATCCTCATCATCAATCCATCCACTGACTTCACATGACAGGGCGTTTCCGTCTTCATCATCATATTCAACAGAAGTAAAGAATCTGCCCGGCTCACATTCATAGACGGCATTGATAATAGCATCTTCAAGGTCTTTCAGGTTGGGTATCATGTCAAGCCATTTTATAGAGGTTGCATTTCTTGAAAGAACGATACTCCTGCTTCTCGGTATCATAGTACACTTGCACTGTGTCTGCCGGTCTGCGACCGCTCCCCTGCGTTTCAGGGAGGCGGTGTGGGTCAAGTGTGCCGAAAGCCTGTCTGAGCGTTCCGTCAACTTTCATAAAGAAGAATTGTACGATGCCGGTGCGCATAGCTTTTGTAACTTTGGCGTTGAGCCATGCCACCTTGAGGGCTTCTGCCATTGTGAAGCCGTTGCGTTTTACGAACATCCATGCCATTCTCATAATGTTGGCGAGGGTTGATTTTCTTTCGTTGCTCATAGCCGTATCTTTTAGAAGTCACACATTACGTTGTATTCTTTGCAGAGCTGCTTGTAAACTCTTTCAGTCACATAGAAGATGTTGCCGATGTACGTGCTGCGCTTGATGCCGCGCCCATTGAGCTTTATGCTTGGGTTCTTTACCACGATTTCATAGTGGCTATCAATAGCCGTTACAAGTATGTCTGCCTTTGCCTTTTCATCATCAAGTGTTGTGCGCTTGTATTCGCCACGCTTGATGAAATTGTCGTTAGGTACAAAGTAACCTGTTGCTGTGCCATATTCGTTTGTAGTAGTCATATCTTATCGTTTTAGAAGAGTTTTACAATTACATTACCATTCTCAGCGTTGACAGAACCATCGTTGATTAAACCGCGATTCTTGGCGATTGCGATGTTAAGACCAGCCTCAGAGCAAACATCCATTGAATTTGTGAAAGGGGGCAGTTGAAAAGTAATGATTGCACCTGCCACGCCTCTCTGCCAGTTGTCGATGACGCTTGCGCGAAAAACATTCTCAAGGCGTTCAACCATGTTGGCTGATGCTTTCTTGAAGTCTATCTTATTTGTCTTTCTCATATCGTTGGTCTTTTGTTGTCGTTTAACTTTGATGATGCAAAGTTATAGAATAAAATCTATATATGCAAATAAAATATAGTCTAAACACTATTATTTAACAATTATTAACAATAGGCTAAAATCTATAAATAATAAAAATAATAGCGTTTAGTCTAATTTAATTTTGTAGATTAAATTTTTTTGTTTAATTTTGCACCATTAAAAATATAGATTAAAGGCTATGGATATAAAGCAAAGAATAAAAGAGGCAGGGATGACCGTCAGTGAAGTGGCGGCTCGGATGCCACGACCGGATGGAGGTGTGGGAATTGCACAGGCTTCATTATCTGCTATAATTAATGGCAATCCGACTATAAATAAATTGAAAGACATTGCCGATATTCTTGGTATATTGCTTTCGGAACTTGTTAAGGATGAATCTTCGTTAACTCAAAGGATTCACTGCCCTTATTGTGGAAAATCAATTCGTATAACATTGACAGCAGAAAAAGAAGAGCATCGGCATACACCGATAAGGAAAACTGTTGACTTACGTCTGAATACTGATGATGGTACAAAATATAGATATAAGCATCCCCATTCAAGAGAAGAAAGAATGGCTATTCTGGAACTTCAAACCTTACCGGGTGAGGATGGCATGGTTAGTGTCCTTAATACAAATCCCATTGATTCGGATGGAAACGAAGTATTTGATATAGAATATGACCGTTTGATGCCAATATAATTTTATCACAAAAATATAATAATATGAGAATATTTTCATTATTTATCGCATTTATGTTGACTTTCAACATATTCGCGGAAGAAGTCTTAATAGGGGGTTATCACGATAACAATGGCGATGGCGAACATAATGTTATTGCTCGGCTTAAAGAAAATGGAAGTAAGATTGATTGTATCTATATTTTTGTTGCTTCAACAATGGGCAACGGATACTATCGTATAGACAGCAATAAAATTCCGGAATTTGTGACTGCATTGAGTGAAGTAAAAACAAAATTTGAGGAATGGTCAACACAAGCAATAGACAATGGCATAGAAAAATTTACGAAACAAATCAGTGTTAACTTTCCAAAGGTGGTAGTTTATCTATCTGGAAAATCCAATTTCAATTTTTCGCAAAAGCTCAATGCTCTTTTTCAAGTTGACAATGGGATTCCTTGTGTTTGGATATACGCTTCAACATCAACTAATTTTTCCAAATATAATAACAAGAAGGAAGTTTTCTCAATGCTTTTTGAGAATCCATCTGACATAGATGGACTGATTTCTATTCTACGAGATGAAGAAACAATTTTGCAGTTAGCCCATAAAAATCTTCAAATCGAAAGGAAATTCGATGACCTCTTTCAATAGTTTTCAAGAATCCCTATAAACAATTTGCGCATCAGTCATCCGATTGGTGCGCTTTCTTTTTGTGCATACATGAAAGGCGACACGCATCAACGCGCATCGCCATCCGGCAGTAAAAAAAAGAAAAATTGTGTAGAAAGACTTATTGTTCAGAAGTTATTTCCTCATTATCAATGGTCAACGCGCAGAAGCCTTTACAAGCTCCACGGAAACCATTGTGGGATTCTTTGGCAGTCATACGCTTCTTGTTTGGCAACTGCAAAATATCAATCGAAAGCAACATATCCTGACAGGCGACCATCAGTTTGCCATTCTCCCAGAACCATTCTCCGGGTGCGCGGAAGCCGCGAGGAATGTCAGTAAGACTTGCCTTGTGAATCTTCACATCGGTTGCGGAATCTGCCTCAAGCAACCTTACCGAAGTCCATGCAGTCGGCACTGACCCTGCGATAGCCGGGGTCTTTGGATATTGTTCGCCACAAATAACTGATGAATGGGCGCGTATGAAGTTATGAACGACTTCTGCGGAATCAGTCCAACGGATAAAGGCATCATTGCGGTAGAGCTTGGGCGCATGGCTCGGTTGAAAGAAATCGCATATAAGTTCTGACTGCGGAACTCCATTGCACGAATGACCAATACGCTGGATTGCATCATCCATCATATCCGCACCGAAATTGCGAAGTCTGATATGCACTTCTTCCGCGCTTTCTTCCGGGCCTATGTAGATTCCGAGGTTGTTGATGATTTTGCCTGTATCCACACCCTTATCGATTACGAAAGTGGTGATGCCGGTCATCGCGCTTCCGTCCTTGATTGCGGATGTGATAGTGGATGCGCCCCGGTACATTGGAAGAAGCGATGAATGGAGATTGATGACTCCCCATTTAGGTATGCGGAACAATTCAGATGGTAATATGCAGTATTCAACCACAACTCCCAACGTGGGATTCAGATTGCGGATTTTTTGAAGAAAAGATTCTGATTTAAGTTGAAGATGCGATGGCTGATATACAAGAAGACCTGCCTCTTCCGCATAAACACTGACAGGTGATGGGCAACACTTGTTTCCGCGACCGCAAGGCTTATTCTCCATAGTCACGACAGCAGCCACATCATATCCCTTTTCAACGAGCATCTTTAGAGTCGGCACAGCGAAATGTCCGTTTCCGAAAAATACAATCCTGATATTATTCCGATTCACCGGCTTTTCTTGGTCATATTCGGGATAAGCCGATATTGCGTCTTCCGGAACAATGCTATATCCATCGGCCTGATTGACCTTAACTAAGTAATTGCCATCTTCATCCGGGCAAAGGATTCTGCACGGCACGAAAAACTGATTTTCAAATTGGTCGCCGGCGCAATGCCCAACCACATTTACCAAATGACCAACGCGGTATCTTGGAGCTTTCATTTTGATGAACCGGTCTGGATGTCGATACGTGCGCCGCACTGCGGACAGATGATGATAGCGGAATTTGGCTCAAGGTAATCTGTGAATAAAGAAGATACCGGCACTTCCAGCACTTTTGCAATTCGCTCAAGCGTGGATATGTTAGGATTGCCCTTTTCATTAACGATGTTGCCGAGTGTCTGAGGGGTGATTCCCATCTTTTCCGCGAGGCTTTTAAGGGTCATGCCCTTAGCAGCGACAATGTTCTTGATTCTGAATTTTGCCATAGTAAAAGTAAATACTGATTTGGGTAGTTTCTTAATTTTTTGCAAAAATACTCTTCCATAGGTACTTATAACGAGTCTAAAGAGTGAAATATTGTTAAATACTGATTAAAACAATAGCAAATACTTGCTCAATAAATAATATTAGTGTATCTTTGCAGCGGTTTAGTTATAGACCTAATGAGAAAAGATGAACCAGACAATTTGTGACATAGAAGAAGACTGGGATGATTACGCCTACGACCATAATTATGACCTCTATGACAGTCTTGATTATGAAGATGACCCGCGTAACCTGACCGACAGACCATCGCGATTTGTCAAACGTCATATCCTGCCCGGTTTGCACCCTTTGATTGAGGAAATCCGTGCGAAGAATGGCAAGGCTAAGATGGGCGAACAATTACGATGCCCTATGTGTGGGCGGTGGTTTGTCAAAAAATCATACCAGCAGATATTCTGCACAAAGAGCTGCAAGATAAAATACCACAACAAAAGACAAGTATGGTACTGAACGAAGAGAAAATGGAACCGGCTACGCAGAACGTGGCACTTACCATCGACCAGATGAGGAGTCTGATGTCGCTCGGTATGAATTGCGATGATGCAAGTATGGTCTATCATCCCGTAAGTCAGCACTGCAATATTTTCAATTTGCGTGTGACAAATATCGAGGATAGGAAAGATTTCTGGGATAATCCTCGTAGAGTGGCTATTGTCGGTGAGGACTATTACAACCGGGTGTATGGGCGTGACGTGCCGGCATACACGGCTGATGACATCTTGAGGAAGATACCTAAAGAGATTGCCATCTGTGGAATCAAGCACCGATTATTCTTTACCACAAGGTCAGTTCAGGGCAATCCCGAATATCAGGCATCTTACAACTTTGCGAATGATGATGGTAAAATGGTATCGGCAATAAATAACATCTGGAAATCGGATTCTTTTCTTTTACTCCTATACGGAATCCTTGTATGGAGTATCACAAACAAACATTTGCCATTATGACAGTTAATGAAATCTTGACTTTGATTAGCAGGATTGCTTTCATTTGTTGCATTACCTGTTTCATCATTTACTATATCCTCGTTGCCCGTCAGATTCGCAGACGACATAAAGCAGAAGAGGAACGTGAGCGTGAATATGAAGCATTGAAAAACCTAAGTGGCGATGACTATTGGAAAGCATACGCCGCATATAAGAAGAAGTATCAAAAATAAACCAATATGAAAATCAAGAAGCAGAAATCATTTAAGAACGGCACGGTGTATTGCCTTGAACTTGCCGATGGGATGCTTGTGGAAACGACAGACACGTTTCTGCCATTCTACACAAAGGATGCAATCGGACGCAAACAGAATTTTCTTGATAACAACAATCTCGGCAGTCGTGCGGAACGCTGGATGATTGGCGTATCGACAATGAGCGGATGTCCGGTCAATTGTAAGTTCTGCGCGACCGGCAATATGAAGCGTTATCGTAATCTTACGGCAGATGAGATTATCGGTCAGGTGGAATTTGCCATTGAAAAAGCAGGGTTCAATCCGACTGATGCAAAGGAGTTCAAAATCAACTACACCCGAATGGGTGAGCCTTTCTTGAACATTGAAGCCGTAAAGGAGGCTATCAAGCGCATTACGGAAAAATATCCGAACACCCATCACTATGTTTCGACCATCGGCATTGTCGGCAGTGACTTTTCTTTCATCAAGGGCAATGTAACCCTCCAGATAAGTCTGCATAGCTTTGACGATGAAAAGCGGAATTGGCTGATACCCTATCCCAAGAAGATGACCATAGCCGAACTGGGTCAAATCCGCACGGAAAGCAATCTCAAGACCACAATCAACCTTACGCTTGTGGATGAATCCGACTTCAACGCTGAAAAGTTGGCGAAATACTTTGATAAGGATTATTTCTTTGTCAAGTTATCGCCCATCAATCCCAATAGCATATCAGAGAAAAACAACCTCGGTAACGGCATTATTGAGGGCGTGAACATTGTATAACACTTAACACAACAGCCACATGGAAGCAATCAAGAAACAGCTTGAAGCTATGGGTTACGATTATGCGGTAGCAATCGCAACCAAGTCAGAAATCGAAAATGGTGCAGCCTGCGGACAGCTCGCAATCATCACCGACTGACATTCATCTATCTTCTAACCCTGAGCCGGGGTGCGGAATCATCAATCCCCGGCTCCCCTAAACAATCACTACAATGGAAAATGAGACTGTCGGCAAAATAGTCGTAATTGGCATAATGCTGTCTATCATCATCGCAATCGTATGGGGTATGTGGAGCTATCGTCACCATCACAACAAACTGCGCGAATACTTCGACAACATCAAGATTGGCGACCGATATTTCTTTACAGTTGAACCCAGCCATCCCTTTGATTCATCCCAGAATCACTATGCAACAATCATCGACAAGAAGATTGTGGATGGAAAGCATCTTTGGGTTCAGTATCGCTATGACGATGGTTCTATATCGCAGGATGAACTGCATGAGTTCTTGGCCGAACATAAGAAAATATCCAAATAAATCCGGCTATGGCAAAGATTACAATCACGATAAAGGATGAAATCGGTCTGTCTGAAAATGAGATTTTCGACAAGATTGAGGATTGCGTGGAATATGAGCTTGGGTCTGCAAATTACGAAATAGATGTAGATGTTGACTGATATGGAACTTACTCTTACTCCGCGACAAATCAAGATGATGAAACACGCCATCGGTCTGGATACATCCAATGGCAAGGTTCAGAAAAACAAGGATGTCTATGAGGCATACCGGAACTACTATTCTGCAAGCAAGCCAATACCGGAATGGCAAAGGCTTGTGGCTGAAAAACTGGCAACTGCCACACCTGATTCTGATGGCGGCATAGTCTATCGCCTGACTGATGAGGGTGCGAATGTCCTTTCAGAAGTTTTTGAAATCAAGATAACTCTTTGACTATGATATACGAAGAAATTATGTATGGCGTAAAATGCGACCGCTGCTATGAAATATATGAAAATGGCGATGGTTGCACAGTATCAAGCGATAAGCATGATATGGAGGAAGAAGCCTGTGAAAACGATTGGCAAGAAGTAGATGGAAGACATTATTGTCCTGACTGCTACACAAGAGATGAAAATGATGAAGATAAGATTATTGTAAAACCTTTGATTCACTATTCATTCTTCAAATTTCAGAGTTTGGTGAACCAACTGACAGGATGCCATCATCGTTTCTGAATCCCAAATAGAGTCCTACACCGAAGAAAACAAAGAATAATATGCTAATTCAGATAACAAACCGATGCCAAGAGGGATGCCGACACTGCTTGCAGAACGCGCTCCCGGATGGGCCGCTTATGACGGAAGCAACATTCAGGAAAGCCCTTGAGTTTGGTCGATTCTTGAGATGTCCCCTGTATATCATTTCAGGCGGTGAGCCTACGGAACATCCGCAGTTCTTTGAGTTCTGCAAGATGTTTGATAGACTGTTGGGTAAAGAAGCCGTTTTTACAGTCACGTCTAATGGGATGTGGTATCCGGAACAAAAGGATATGGTGGAAAAGTTATCCCGGCTTAAATCCTTTGTCGGTATGCAAGTCTATTCACACCCCAAATGGTATAAGGATTATGATTTCATCATGGCGCATAAGGCAGAGATTGAATCCATAGATAAGGTCAAAATCAGCAACGAAACAATCTATATGCAAGACCTCGGAAGAGCTTGTAATGACGAGGAAGCACAGGCAGAAGTGGCAAAGAATCCCTATTTTATGTCTTGCGTCAATGGTCATCTTCTCTTCAAACAAATGTCATCGTTGCACCGGATGAACGGGATGAAGCCTCAAGGAACATTCTGCAAGCCTATGGTGGATTATAAAGGCGATGTGCATCTTTCTGAATCGTGCCTATGCCCGTCATTCGGCAATGTAAATACCGATTTATTTATGACACTGTTCAATCAGCTTCGGAACGCCAAACCTTGCCTGAAATGTGCCGGTGGCAAACGATTCATCAAGTCAACGCGCCCTGACATTATGATGGCAAAGGAACTTTTCGGACTCTAACAATCTATCATTATGACGAAGAAAGATAAAAAATACCTCCGTATGGCTTTTATATGGGCAGAGAACAGTCACGCTATACGGCTGCAAGTCGGATGCCTTATTGTCAAGGATGGGGTCATCATCTCTGATGGATATAACGGTACGCCAAGTGGATTTCCAAATATCTGCGAATATGCTGTAAAGCAATTCTGTCCAGATATGGAAACTGAAAATAAGCATAAGTTACTATATTTTCAACGAAATGGTTGGGAACTCAAGACCTATCCTTATGTACTTCACGCAGAAGCCAACGCAATCACAAAATTAGCGAAATCAAACAATTCTTCTCAGGGTGCTACCATCTATGTCACTGATGAACCCTGCCTTGAATGTGCCAAACTGATTATTCAGGCTGGCATTGTGAGGGTGGTCTATTCACGTCCATATCGTCTGCACGATGGTATAGACCTACTGAAAAGAGCCGGAATCACCATAGAACATATTCCAAAAGAAGAGCTTGAAACGGCTGACCCTTTCGACGACTGAAATAAGACTAATTATGACAACACTAAACATTATCAAATATGAAATTTTCAATTAACAGTAAGATTCTATTAAGTCGCTTGGTGGCATCAGGCAAAGCCATCAATAACCGACCGACCATCTCAATCTTGGGATGTTTCCTGTTCTCGCTTGAGGAATCGGAAAGCGACATCAAGACACTCTCAATCACAGCATCGGATGTTGACAACACAGTCATATCCCGCGTAGAAGTATCTGCGGCAGAGGGCAGCGGAAAAGTCTGCATCGACGCAAAGCGAATCACAGAACTTCTCAAGTCCATGCCGGATTGCCCCATCAGTTTCAACATTGATGAAGAGTCCAAGACAGTGATAATCTGTCATCCGAAAGGTAAATATAACCTTTCAGGACTTTCCGCAAACGAGTATCCCTTGAATGACAAAGTTGACCCAAATACCATCGTGGGGTCTTTCTCACTCCCGGCATCACAGGTCATATCGGCATTTGATAAGGTGTCATTCGCTGTCGGAAATGATGAGATTCGTCCCCAGATGAAAGGCATATTATGGGATATAAAGCCTGATGCAATCACATTCGTAGCTACCGATACCCATGTGCTTGCCAAATATCGCAGCACTCAGACTGCTCCGGGCGTGGAAACAAGTTTCATCCTCCCCGGACAAAGCCTGTCCTTGATTCGCGCCTTTATCGGAAAGCAAGCTCAGATTAACGTGACCGTCACAAATAAAATCGTAGTTTTTGAGGGTGCTGATTTCAAAGTCCTTTCCACTCTTCTTAACGGCAACTATCCAAACTACAATCGTGTGATTCCCCAGAACCAGCCGATAATCATCACCGTTGACCGCAACGATTTCGCAGATGCCATCAACCGTGTTTCCATCTTTGCCGACAATCAAAATTCCTTGCTTCGGTTCAAAATATCGACTGACCGGATGGATGCAATCGCGCAAGATTTATCCTACAATGTAGGTGGCGAAGAGTGCATTGCCTGTGAATATGTCGGCAACGATGCAGAAATCGGATTCAATTCTTCTTATCTCAAGGGGATAATCAACGTCCTCAATACCCAGAAGATAGTAATCAAGATACTATCCCATGACAGACCCGGAGTCTTCATTCCGCAAGAGAATGACGAATATGGGGAGCTTACACTACTATGTATGCCTGTAACCATCAACGTAGCATAAAGGACTATGGCAAGAGTAATCAAGTTCCGTGGCAGGTCGATAGCGGATGATTCTTGGGTGTATGGCGATTTAGTCCAGACAGCGGAGAATAAGACTGCGATATGGCCGATTGATAGCAAATCCCAAATCGGCATAGTTGAAGTCTATCCGGAATCGGTGGGTCAATATACCAATCTCCTTGACCGCAACAAGCGTGAAATCTTTGAGGGAGATATAGTGCGCCAGACTTGGGAAACTACCATCGTGGATGATTATGACGATGCTTGGGATGCTTTCGGCACACAGACAGGCCCGGTCGTAATCAGAACACAGGGCGTATGTATATCGCCTTGCCTGACGGAGAATCATACCAATGGCGATAAGACAATCACAAAGAATAAACGCATTTCCGGCTATCGCTGCGAGGTAATCGGAAACAAGCACGATAATCCAAATTTTTTTGAAAACATCTGTAATGATTAACTTTTAACTAACAAGACAATGAAGAAGTACATCGGCACAAAGACCGTTCAGGCTACTCCTGCGGTAAGAAAGGGCGACAAAATTTATCTGCCCGGTGATGAAATCCCCAAAAGCCTTGAAACAGTTGAAGATGGCTATAAGGTCATCTACCCTAACGGTTATGAAAGCTGGTGTCCGAAAGATGAATTTGAGAAGACCTATCATCTTGCGGAAACGGCTGTTGAAAGGATGCACCTTGAATACACAGAACTCTCAGAAAAGAATGGAAATCTCTATGCTTTCATTCGGAGCGAAAAATTCAAAGAATGTAATACCGACACAAAGGCTCTCTTGCTGGCGCAGGATGTCGCAATGGCAGACTATATGAATCTGCTCGCCACCAGAACTACGCTTATGGAAACAGGGCAAGGCGGTATGGGTACGTTCTCTTTCGGTGTCGCAATCACACTGCTGGAGAAAGGCTTCGTACTACGGCGTGAGGGATGGAACGGCAAAGGTCTTATGGTCTTCAAGCAAGTGCCTACCGACATCCGCGCAGAAATCATCCCCGGTATGCAGTCAGTTCCAGAAGAGGCTAAGAGGCTTATCATGGAATCTGCAAAGCACATCGACTATACATCACAGTGCCTTATCTACAACCGTCAGACCGGGCGAGCCGATAGTTGGGTCGCAAGCATCAGTGACATTTTCGCAAAGGACTGGGAACTTGTGACTGAATAAGGATATGCCTATCTGCCAAGTGTAGAAAAGGTTTCGGTGGCGTAGATTCGCTTCCTTTTCCTACGCCACCAGTTTTCCAAAAAAAAGATAACACTATATGGATAAGAAAGCATTTATAAAAGCCATTGAGAATATGCCGGACGATGCCGGAATCTGCGAGATATGCAATTACATCAAAATGGATAGCTGACATTAAAGAAAGAAACGATGAACACATCAGAAACAAAATCATTCAAAGGCAAAGCCCTGTATAAGCCTACTGGCAAAGCCGGTGAATATTCCGAGTGGGCCTGCAACTTCTTTACGGGTTGCTCAAACGACTGTTCCTATTGCTTCTGCAAGCGTGGGGTATTCAGTCACGTCTGGACGAAAAAACCAAAGCTCAAGAAGTGTTTCAGGGATTTCGACCATGCCTTATCCATCTTTGAAAAAGAGATGATGGCAAACATCTGTGAGCTTCGGAAATCAGGAGTCTTTTTCAGTTTCACCACTGACCCCATGATTCCGGGCAAGACCCTTGAACTGACATTACGCGCTGCTGAATTGGCACTAAAGAACGATGTACCGGTTCAGATTCTTACCAAGTGTGCCGATTGGTGGGATACTGAGGTATGGATGGAAACTGCAAAATCAGTCTTCATCGACTATACCGACAAAATAGCGATAGGCTTCACCCTGACCGGACGGGATGACCTTGAGCCGGGAGCAAGCACGAATGATGAAAGAATCAGCACAATGGCTTTGTGTAATGCTTACGGATTTCATACCTTTGCAAGCATTGAGCCGATTGTAGAACTTTCATCTTCTGAAAAGGTGATGGAAAAGGCATTGCCATATTGCCATCTATTCAAAGTCGGCTTGATGAGCGGTGGCGTGAAGCCTGTCAAGGATGACTTGAAAAAGATGGTTGACAAATGGAATCATATTCTTGACAAACGGGGTCAGAAAGTCTATTGGAAGAAGAGCATAGTTGACTATCTTGGCGATGACTTCACTTTCTGGCTTGATTCTTGCGTAAATGCAGATTATAATATCTTTGAATCACGATGATATGGCTAATTGGAAAAGACTACATAATGCTAATGATGTGGTAGGGCTGAATATCCTACTCCGCGAAAACTATCCGACGGGTCAGAATGTATCCCATTATGTAGGCATCGTGGATAAATGCGCGGATGACCACTACATCATTATGACCTCAAATGGAAAAGTTGAATTTTACCCGGATGACTACACATACCATTACATCCGGATAGACGAGATAATGTTTTAAGGTAAAAAGATTGTTAACTTTGTGTACTTTTGCAGGGCGTGTCGTTGTGAAACGATGCGTCTTTTTTTACTTATTTGCTTAATCTTACGACCTTAACAATATAGTCGCAACTGATGCAATCCAATATTAACGTGTACGGAATATTCGTACTATCTTGGCGTAGTTTAATCACGAAATCCCAAAATTACAACAATGAAAGCTAAAATCTTTGCAAAACTAAAACAGGAGTATTCCTCTCTTGGGTTAGGCGATGAATATCTGATGTCAAAAGCCGAGTCCCTTGCAGCCACCGGTCTTGTGACTGACGATAACATCGATGCTGTTGTGGCTTGTCAGCGTAAAGAGTTGGAGGGTCTTCAGAAAGCCAACGATAAGCGTGTCACAGACGCGCTTGAAAAAGAGCGTAAAAAGCATGAAGAAGAAACTCGCAAAAAGGAGCAGGAAGCAGAAGAAGCCCGCAAAAAGGCTGAGGAGGAAGCCAAGAAGAAAGGCGAACCCAAACCCCAGCCGGACAATGACATGGCATCCGTCTTGAAGAGAATGGAGGAGATGGAAGAAGCCAACAAGCAGCGCGAGGCTCAGTACACTGCCACCATCAAGACTCTTACCGACAAGAATACGGAACTTGGAAAGACGGTCAAAGAACTGTCCGACAAGAATGCCGAAGCGGAAGCTGCCGCAGCCAAAGCAGCACGCACTGCGATGATACAGGCAAAAGCCAAAGAGTTGGGCGTTCCCCAGTGGCGTATCGACGAGGGCTTCACTCTTGCGGAAGACGCATCCGATGAAGTCATCACCGAAACTCTTACAAAGGTTGCGAACAACATCAATACCAATCTCCTGCCCGGGACTAAGAACATCTTCCCCCTGAGTGGCAACGACCCCACGAAAGAGGAACTTGCTTCTATGGCTGCAAGCATTGTAAAGTAACAACCCTTAACCCCAACTGTGATTATGAAGAATGACATTACACCCAAAAGAACAAAGGTGGTCTTCGGAAAAGATTCAGTCGTAATCCGTAAGTATTTCAGCGGTATCCCCGGTGGTCGTACTTTGGATTGCTCAGACCATCCCGAAGACAACATCTATGCCGGTCACGTCATCATCAAGAAAGCCGATGGAAACTACGCGCCCATGCCTATCAAGGCGGCAACCGAGGCTGTCGGTGAGACTCCCGCTTCCCCCGCCGGCTATGACACACTTCCCACGGGCGCAAAGTATGTTGGTGTGCTTTATCGCTCCATCAGCAAAGACAAGCCCGCCGCGAGCATCATGACTCATGGCATCGTGAATCCCACCCTGACACCCTATCCTATGGATAGCATCATGGACGCTTTCACGGCCGCAGTTAAAAACATTTCTTTTGAACAGGACGAGGAGGCCTAAATCAGAGTTACACAGTCAATTTTTTACGATTACACCAAGCGTTTCTTTCCCGGCCTTGTGCTGGCTATCGTGGAACGCATGAACGAGAAAAACGCGAACAGTGCGAATCGCGAGTTTACTTATCTTTATAAGCAGAAACTTCGCACACAGTTCTCGCTTGATGGTCGTTGGGCATCCATCCTTGCCCAGTACACCCGTGTGGCTGCCGATGTAGTGGCACTTGACTCGGAGCTTCCGCTCAAGAGCCGTGACACCATCGAAACCATCTCCGGCGACATTCCCAAGCTCGGTCTGAAACTTTATCTGACTGAAAAGCAGATGAAGGACGTGGACGCGATGATTGTTCAGAACGTTCCGCTCCAGACTATCATCGACAAGATATTCAACGACGTGGCTCGTTGTATAGAGGCTGTATGGGAGCGTATTGAAGACATCTTCCTTTCGGAGCTTTCTTCCGGCGTAGGTGTTTCCGAGCGCAGCAACGGCACCGGTGTCCGCATCGACATGAACTTCTACGAAGAGAATCAGTTCCTTGTTTCCGACCTTTGGAACACGGCAGCATCCACTCCCCTTGACGATGTTCAGAAAGTCTTCGACAAGGCAGAGGAGGATGGCAACACCATCACTGAAATCTATCTTGATGAGACAGCCCTCCAGCTTCTTTATCGTAACAATCAGGTTCGCAATCAGTATGCCTTTGACAAGGGCATCGCACTGACCGCCGGCACAACCGTTCCTGTCCTTGACTTTGAGACGGTTTCAGGGGTCTTTATGAAGAAGTGGGGCGTTAAGCTCACTCGCGTGAACCGCACCATCAAGACAGAAATCAACGGCGATAAGAAGTCGCATAAGCCGTGGAAGAAAGGTGGAATGACCTTTGTCTGCGATGAGGAACTTGGCGACCTCGTATGGACTACGCTGGCAGAGGAAAACCGCCCCGTCAACGGTGTGGTTTATCAGAAAGCCGATGAGTTCATCCTTGCCAAGAAGTATTCCACAACCGACCCGCTCCGCGAGTTCACCGCTGCCGAAGCGATGGTTGTGCCTGTGTTGAACAATGTTGACCGTATCTATACGCTCGACACCCAGATAGTTCAGGAATGAAAGCAATCGTCCTCGTACCTTTCCGCGCAAAGCATGACCACAAGGTTATCTACGCGCCCGGAGAAGTAAAGGAATTTGACAATGACCGTGCAGTGGCTTTGGCCGCTCGCGGTCTTGTCAAACCCCTTGAAGAAGCTCCCGTAGACAACGGCAATGATTCAGCAACCCCGACTCCAGCAAAGAATGGTGGTGTAAAGGCATCCGGCAAAGGCAAGGGTAAAGGCAAGTCTTCCAAAAAGGAAAAGGAAAATCCCATAGAAGCGGAGGCACCCACATCCGAAAGCGAAGATGCCAATCCCAGCCCTGACGATGCTCAGGCAGGCGATGAAAACGCTGAATCTGAAACCGAATCAGAAACTGAAAACGATTCCAACGACAACGAATAACCCCTATGACCATTCGCGCTTACATATCCGATAAGTTGAAAGCCTACGGAATATCTGAGGCTCAACTTATCGATTTGTCTATTACGACCGGTCTTGACCTTGACGCTGATGTCATGGCGATAGAACCGTCAGTTGTAGGCGTGGCACTGACAAAGACCCTTGAGGAGTGCATCCTTGCTCCCCGGCTGTCTAACGTAAGCGAAAGTGGCTTTTCAATGTCATGGAATTATGAATCCGTAGGCAAGTATTATCTATGGCTTTGTCGCAAATGGGGCATCACCCCCAATGAAGACATCTTGGATTTACTTGGCATATCTTCCATTATAGACCGCACTGATAACTGGTAACTATGAACTATGCCCCACATACATTGCAGAAGCGCGTCATTGCCGGAGAGGTCAATGATGAGTACGGAAGACCCATTACAGGCGAATCAGCCGAAGAATGGTCTGAGGTATGCAAGTGCAGATGTGATGACAATGGAGATAAAGAAGTCAAGCTATCCGATGGCACAGTAGTCGTTCCGTCATATCATATTGTCCTTGATGGCAACACCCCGGACATAATGACAGGCGATTATATACGGTGCTTGAGGGAAGACGGAAGTATCCGGGGCGAGGGTCATATCATCAAGACCAAGACACTAAACTATCTGCCGTATGCCGAAATCTATGTGTAAGTTCGACTTTAAGGATGTCCGTCCGGCTTTCTCAAAATTCAACCGACAGGTTCGCAAGAAAGTAGAGGAAATCGGTCAGGAAGCGGTTGAATACGCTATTGAAAATGGCGATTACCATGATGTCACCGGCAAGACCCGCGCAAGCAATCATTACGAAGTTGATGACAACAATAATCTGATTCTTTATAATGACAGTGGTTATGCCGATGAGCTTGAGGCAAACGGAAAAGATGTGATAGGCGGTGCGGCCCTGTTCGCGGAAGAAAAACTTAGAAAAGCATTTAAGAAAAAATGATTACCACTACTGACGCAGCGAATATCCTTTATAAAGACAGCGCAATCTTTGGACTGCCCGTCTTTCAGGATGGTAATGTTCCCACCGGCATTGTCGATGAGAAAGGACGTGTGGTGATACATCCAAAAGAGCAATCCCCCGATTCCATCTGGAAAAAGGGCTTTCTTGAGGTCAATCTTTTTGTCGCTGATACCAAGCAAGGCAATGCAGACCTTATCCGTCTGAATGAACTTGAAAGGATGGCGATAAAGTCATTTCATGGCACTGGTGAGTTTGACGGAACGGCATACAAGTATGTGGTGCAGTCAACAAGACCACTTGAGAACAAAGACCTAAAGGCTCACTACATAAATGTCAAAGTGCTTTTCAAGGCAATGAACACAATGGAATAATTAACCCTTAAACACCTTATAACGAGTTAACGAAAACGCCCCCAAAATCTCAGCAATCGGCATCAAGCGTCTGTTCTATACAGACCCCAGCAACATCACTGCCGACCTTACCGGCGCACTTCTGGCAGCTCTGCTCAAGGCAACGACAACTAAGGAGGTCAAGAATGTTCATCAGGACACATGGACTCTTGAGGAAACCGAAGCCCAACAGGACGGCTACCGCAATCAGCTCACCGGTTCAATCTACCGTATGGGAACAAAAACGATGGGCGAAGTCACCTTCAACTGGACTATCGGTAAGTATGACTACTTTACCAAGGCCGAGTTCCTCGGTGGCGTAGCAACCGCAACATCGTGGAAGCGTCCTCGCGGTATCGTCGAAATCCAGAAGGCACTTATCGCCTTGACGGAAGACAATCAGTATGTGGTGCTTCCGTATGCAAACGTAAGGAGCCGCGAGGCAAACACCGATGGTGCTATCGGTCTTGCCGTAATCGGCACCATGATGGAACCGGACAATGAGGCTATCATGCCTGAATACTGGTTCGATATGTCGGAAGTTACAGAAGCCGGCTCCTGATGTTTCATCCGATTAGTATGTGAAAGTGATTTGGGGTACGCCTATGACGTACCCCATTATTATTAAACTTACCAAAATGGAAGAATCTAACAAGAAAGATGGTGCTATGATGATAGCAAGTGCCATCATTGGTCTGGATTACAAGACGGTCATCGTAAATGATAAATCCTACATCATAGAACCGCCTACGATAGCCAAGATTGCAGGTGCATCCTATTGGCTATGTGACTATGGCGAGGGTACAACATTGCGTGACATCTTAAAATGTCTTTCCAAAGCGGAAAACCTTGCCAAAGCATTGTCTTGGCTTATTCAGGAAAACGATGAATTAAGCGAAGAGCTTGCGAAAGGAAGCCTTACGGAAATAGTGGATGGTATCGAAGCCGGATTTTCTATGATAGAAGCCACAAATTTTATGAGGCTATCAGCTTTACAGAAGAGCGCAAGACTGCTGGTAGCAAAACCGAAATGATTGGCAATGAGTGTATGCTCGGTCAAATCGCATCTTTTATGGAAGCTCTCGGCCTTACTTATGATGAGGTAGTCCATAAAATACCATTCCGAAATCTGCTTGTGATGCAAAGGGATAAGATTCATCCACTGACAGGCGTGAAAGTCAACAAGACAACAGGCAAGGAAATGGCAGAACGCCGTAGAAGAAACAAAAGAAATTCAAAGGAGTGACCTTTCAAAAGCGAGAATGTCATCCCTTGACATAAATGTGGATAGGTATCTGTAATCCACTTGGAAATTAGCCGGCAACAAGTCGGCTAATGTCTTTTTATAGTAATCCCGCCATTCGGACGGATTCATACAAAGCGAAAGGTTTGCCATCAGCTCCGATATTAATGCGACGTCCTTTCCGCTTGGAAACCTTAGCATCCTTTCAAGGGTCGCTTTCATCAGTTGTGTGGCGTTGTTGGAGCGATTGGATAAGGTATTTACAATATCCTGCAACTCGTTCAGATTGGATGCCGTAAAGATTCCGCGCCTGCATTTCACCATCGCCCCAAATTCATTTTCAAATGGAGAATCCGGGGTGAAAGATGATACGAAAAGGTCGCCAAACTCCACTTCAAGGGCATCGGCAATCTTACATAGCGCATTTAACGACAATGCACTTCCATTAAGAATATTTGAAACGTATTGTGGGCTTACCTGTATCTTATCTGCAAGAGCCCTGTTGGTCATCCCCTTTAAGGCAAGTATCTCGCGGATACGAAGTTTGATGCTGTTTCTGTCCATAACCTTTCTTTTTCACTGCAAAGTTAGCAAATCCTACCGACATAAACTAAATAGGTTTATTAAATAATGTTAAATACTTATTTTAATCAGTATTTTATTTTGTCAATACACAATTATTGTTTACCTTTGCAGTGTCAATACTTATTAACGAGTATTGGCAGAATGAAAAAAGTATAATTATGGATAACGATAAGAAACTTTCTGGCGAAAGATGCTTCACGCCTGACGAAATACATAAGGCGATGAAGAGTCTTGGTTTTGACAATGAGCAAATCGCCAATGTAATCAAACGACTCAAGCAATGACCCCACTTCAAGAAATCACCTATAATATTGTCAAGGAATTGCAGGATAAACGTGCTGCCGAGCATCGTGAGCCGGTCAACGTATCCATGCTTGACATTCAACGGGCGATGAATGAACTTGTGAAGACGGCATTGAACGGATTGGTCGAAGACGGCACAATGTCTTGGTTCAGTAGCCTGAATGGAATACCTCTATTCAAAATCCAAAAACCGATAAAGTAATGGGCTTCACTTCAATCTGCGCTATACATGACAGTAACCCCCGGATATGGCGTAAGCTGATACATTTTGGCTTGCATCCAAATGCGTGTTCGCCTAAGATGGCATCCCGGAATAAAGATAACAAGTTCTGCGTGGTTGTTGAGCGAGG
This sequence comes from Muribaculaceae bacterium Isolate-037 (Harlan), assembly GCA_003762615.1. GTDB lineage: Bacteria > Bacteroidota > Bacteroidia > Bacteroidales > Muribaculaceae > Lepagella > Lepagella muris. The sequence goes on along the minus strand of RIAZ01000009.1, from coordinate 26,825 downwards.
GTCTTTCTACTGTGTCAAGGAAAAGAATCTGTCAGACTACATCTTTGATTGCAAGGATAACGAGGAGTTATTCTTCGCGCTTGCAGCCTTACGCGATGATAGCGACATCCATCAGTGGTTCATCTATGATAACCGACATTGGAACGATGAAGACCCACAAAGGTTCTGGTTTATCTGCAAGCGTGAAAGCATCGAGGATGATATGTGCTATGATGCCATGTATGCCGACTGTGAGAAAGCAACGGAAGCCGAATTAAAGGTGCATTTCAATGATGGGGATGATGACCCTGTTATCAAAAATCTACAATGATATGAAGACGATTGAATTTAATCCCGGTGCAAGCGTTGAATCTTGTTTTGTAAGGATAAGAAAGGAATCACAAAGATGTGGTGATGTCGTATGCGGTGACTTCAACGGTACGATGATGCGCTCCGATGAACCGCTACGGCTCTTCTATGATAAGTATTATCATAATAGCAAGGATGATTCTAAGGAAGAGCCTACCGACTTAATAAGGCGATTCGCTAATCAGTACGCTCAGAACATCCAACAGGATGACCACAACCGCATAAATAGCGAGGATGACTTCATTGCCGGAATGGGATTCTGGGCAGAGATTCATCGTGATAAGGATGGCTTTGCTACTGATGAGTGCCTTTATGAGATGTTCGACAATATGCCTTTTCTTATCTATGACCGAAGTGACAATGATATTGAGGCGGTCTGCTGCGATGATTGGCTTGGCGATATAGAAAAGCACTCCTATTACACACATTGGAAGCCAATACCATTGCCGAAAAGGACACCTAACAAGAAACTTTAACCCCAAATAAATAAACCAAATGAAAGAAGAAGATTTGAAAGAATTGAAACCGGCATCAGCCGCTGGCTTCGCCCTGCCACCAATCCCAAAAGGTAAAAAGGCAGTATGGGTTGGCGATACCCTGAAACTCGTTGATGACCCGGAAGAAGTTATCGACAACCGACCCATTACGGAAAGGGTAAAGACGTTTGAGAATGCTTGTAATATCCTCGGTGAGAATCATCCCTGTGTCATAGCCTACAATGCTTTTGAGCATGATGTTATGGCAGCCGTTGACGCAAAGGGAATCGCGGATGTTGCCGCCTATCTGAAACTTCGCATCATCGCTGCGGCCCTGAATGAGGGATGGAAGCCGGAATTTACCGAAAACGAATATCGCTGGTATCCGTGGTTCTATCTTTACACACAGGAAGAAATCGACGAAATGACCGAAGAAAGGAAGAAAGAAATCAGCCTGCTGCTCTGGGGTGGTTATGCGTATCTCGGTTCGTCTTGCGGTCTCGGTTGCGTGAGCTCGCGGAACGCTTTCTCGGTCTCGAATGCGTATTACGGCTCTCGCCTTGCCGTCAAATCGGAAGAATTGGCAAAATACTTCGGCCGCCAGTTCATTGAGATATGGGCTGACTATTGCTTCAAACCCAAAGACATTGACAACAATGCTGAATAGACTTATCACAATGCAAAGGATAGCAAAGGCAATTTATCGGTAGAGAACTACTCTTTTTATTGGTGATAATAGTCATTTTTGTCATCATATCTATCTTTAGTGTTTGTGCGACACTTTTAGTTGGGATGATAGGCGATTGGGTAGGATTTGGTCAAGATATTTATTTCTTAATAGTTTATGTCATGGCCTATTACTTTGCGTTGAATGGAGTTGAGTGGATATTAAAAAGATTATCAAAAAAAAGAGGTATAAAATAAGATGAGATTTATTCAGAAGCTCAAAGCAATTTGGCTGGTGCTTGTATCATATAATTATTTGGTCTGCACCACCAAAGACAAAGGTACTAAAGTGGAATTTAGGTCAAGCTACCGATACATTCCCAATAGAGGTTTGTCAAGCTCCATCTTGGACATCCTGACCGATGCAGTGGGGAAAATCAATAAAGAAATAGACAACCAAAATGATAAGAACGGAAGACATAGAGAAGTTGGCGAATGAATATGGGTCAGATATGAAACGCCAATATAATCTGACGGATAATGATGTAATCGGTTTCTTTCATCAAGCTAAGACCATTCTTCAGTGGCTTGACCAAAAGGATTATGTCATCGTTCCCGACGAAAAGATACGGAAAGAATGGAATTATATCCTTTGTTTACTCAGAAATGCAAATAGAGGCAGTTATAAGACCCACTACGATATAGGAAAACTCTTCGACAACCTTTTCAACAAGGGTATCTTTGAAAACTAATAATCGGATACAAAATAATATGTCAGCAAAAGAACTCATAGAAGAATTATCCAAAGGTAATCAGTGGCTGGATGTTGTAGGCCCAGATGGGCGCAAAATAGAAGAGGTTCATTGGTTTGACTATAATGGAATGAATTGCGTGATATTGATATGAAAGCAAAACTTAAAGCGATATGGCGCATCTTATGCGCTAAAGAATGGGTTTATCTGACCCGGAATAAGGATGATGACGGATATGTCAGTGATGTCTGCATCAATGGCTATATGCCGAAAGAGGCACCGGCACACGTCTATGTTGACCTTATGTTTACCCATGTCCGCAGACTAACAGCCGGTATGCGCATAATTGCGGATAAGATTGAAAACAGTTACCACAATGCAGGGATACATCAAGGCTAAAGTAATCGCCACCGGTGAAATCGTGGAAGTCAAGGCGTGGAAAGGGTCATCAGATATTTTCTTCACCACACCTGACATGAATCATTTCTATCAACAATCGGAGATAGAACTGATACCGATTGACGAGCAGGTCATCGTTGTTTCCCGACTCAAGGAGGTTCTAAGGCAAGCAACCGAAGCTGGCTACATCAACCAATATGGAGCGCATAGAATAATCGGTTTGTTAAACATAGATTTTGGTAAGGAAGTTAACTTCCCTACCAAAGATTCAACCCAATCTGAAAAGCAATGAAAGAAGTACCGGCATACCTATGTGAGCATTGCGGAAAGGTCTATCTGAAACGTCATGCCTGTAAGAAGCATGAAGAAGAGATATGCCCTAAGAATCCTGAAATAAGACCGCTTTGCTATTCCTGTGAGCATTATCACGAGGAATGGGATAAGAAAGAACTGATTATCTACTATCGTGAATCTTATTGGGGGCGCGATACTTTAGATAAGGAGTTTAACGTAAATACTTGTCAACATCCGGATAACTTATGCAAGATATATAACAACGTCAAGTTATCCGATGAAATGCGCAAGGGTCTTTCTGATTATGGGTTTGTTCCCATGCCAACACGAAAGACCGGTGGCTGCAAGTTCTATAAGGCAATCCCTGACCATCCTTATGCAGATAAACAACAAAAATCAGAATCTTGATATGATACCTTTCGTAACAACAAAAAAACAATCAGAAACCATTATTTCTTGCGGTGTTGACCCCATCACCGCAGACCTCTCATACATCGTTTTCCCAAACGGACATCTTCAATATTACGTTGGGCAACATAAAATGCAGGCTACCAATTTCTGTATTGATGGAGTTTCCTATGGCAAACAGGAGTTTGTCGGTGAGCCAGCGTGGTCTTCATCTGCATTATTAGCATTGTTGCCGAAGAAAATAAACATCGATGGAAAGGATTATGAGGGTCAGCTTTGTCTTTGCAATTTTGGCTATGAATTTCGCTACATTTCTAAAGATGGTGACTTCCCCTTTGGTACGCTGCAAAAAGACCCAGTATCCGCTTGTGTGGAGGCTATAAAATGGCTACATGAAGAGAAACATCAGCTTAACAACATATTCAAAGAACTCATTAACAACCTATCAGAATGAAGAAGCAATACATAACCTATGCGCAAGGCTGTGCCATTGCGGAGACAGGCTTATGGGAAATAGAGCAGATGGAAGATGACGATACCATCTACTATGATTGCCCCAACAATAAGTTGACCGCAGTTGAATCGCATCTTGGGGTTGCCAAAGGAATAGCAGCCCAGAACATTGAGATAAGCGTATGTCCGCGCTTCACACTTGATGAAGCAGTCCAATGGTTTAGGGAACACACCGGCATCCACATCCAAATGAACTCAGTTGAGCGTAAGCGTTGGTCATACGACCTTTGCGACATAAATGAATGGACGGATGAAAATGGCGAATACTATAATTGCATCCCGGAACGCGATGGTTATCCAGTCTTTGATTCATTTGAAGAAGCAGTGTCGGATGCCATTGATAAGGCAGTTGCAATCTTCGCGCCGGTAGAAATTGAAGAAACTGAAATCCCGGCTCTTTCGGAAGAAGAGTATATCAAATTGTGCGCTGATTCTGAACAGGCGAAAGTGTATGATGGCAGAGGAACTTATGACCTATATGTTTGCGATGATTGCAGTCATCAAATCGTTACGACCTACGCAGTCAAAGGCGTGACTCCCTTCGTGATTAAATGCCCAGAATGTGAGGGTTCAATGAAACACATTGCTACATATAAAAGCATACGTCCGGAAACAAAGGTTCTGAAATGGATTCGACCCACATATAACCAGTATCTCAAACTATCTCCGTACACCCGTCAGCATATTGAAAATGGCGGTCTGATTCTTGAAACCAGTATAATAGATGATTGACCTATGGAAAAAGATAAAGCAGAAGAAGCAAGAAGTATTCTTAGTGACCTTGAAGCATTGGACGAAATTCAATCAACCTTAGAGAAAGAAGATAATCATTGGTGGAGCTTGCTTACCCCAGATTCTAAGAGATGGAATGAAGATGGTATCAGGATGCCTGAAATTCTTCGTGAAGAGTTTGTGGAAGCAGTGAAGCGAGCCATAGAAAGGTCTGAGAAAGCGTTAAAAGAGCTATAATATGGAAACGATAAGACAGCGTTTTGGTGAAGATTTCATCCGGGCGATTGCTGATTTCAGCAAGTGTGTCACAGAGTCTGCGGAATCAATCATAAATGCCATTGTTGAAATCGTAACCTAATGCCTTTGATAAGGCATTAGGTTACGATTTTGGTGTCACGGCAACTCATATCGTCTATATTCTGGATAAAAATGAAAAATTCAGAACGATAGCAGAGAATCTTATAACCCTATATGGTTTAGATGGAATCCGGATATTCTACTCTCAATTATTTCCTATGCAGCAATATGGAGGTAGAATATATTCCCTTGTCAATACTCATCGTCCTGAATGTATCGTGGATATAATAGAGCCTAAGCCCTATGATGCTTATTCAGCCAAATATAGAAACCACCATAAGCCTATTCCCGGCTTCAAAAGGCAGAATCAATGGAAACGTATCCGCTCCAATCCAAAACTTAGATAAAAGACTATGTTAGAACTACGCGATTATCAAGACCAAATATCGACACAGGCAGCGCAGTTGCTTGAGCAGTATAAGATATGCTATATGGCTATGGAATGTCGTACAGGCAAGACCCTGACGGCATTGGCGGCTGCCTTGAAGTATGGCGCAAAATCCGTACTTGTCTTATCAACTGTTAGAGCCCTACGAAGTATCTATGCAGATTATAACATGATGCGTCCTACTTTTACAATGGATGCCATCAACTATGAATCGGCTCAGAAGTGCCTCGGAAAACACTATGACCTTGTTATCCTTGATGAAGCGCATCGGCTCGGCTCATTTCCCAAACCCAGCCAGCGCACAAAATTAGTCAAGATGCTATGCAAGGGATTGCCGATTATCTACCTTTCAGGTACGCCAACCCCAGAATCATTCTCGCAGTTGTATCATCAGTTTTGGGTAAGTTCATTCTCACCATTCAACCTATTCACTACTTTCTATAAATGGGCGAAAGTATATGTGGAGCCGGGATTGAAGAAAGTGGGGGGGCATGTTCTGAATGACTACTCCAATGCGCGAAAGGATAAGATTGATGCAGTGACTAAAAAACTGTTTATCGACTTTTCTCAGGAAGAGGCGGGATTTGATGCTAAGATAGAGGAATACACATTGACAGTACCAATGTCTAAATGGACTGAAAACGCATTGAGCCACCTCAAGAAGAAAAGAATCCTTTCGTGGGATGATGTCAATATCTTGGGGGATACCCCGGCAAAGCTGATGTCTAAGCTGCACCAGTTGTCATCCGGCAGCGTGATTGACGAGTGCGGAACGCATATAATCACCGACTATTCAAAGGCAAAATACATCCGTGATTACTTTGCCGGTAAGAAAATCGCCATATTCTACGTCTATAAGACGGAGTTAGACCTGTTGAAAAAGGCATTTCCGCTATGGACTGACGTGCCGGAAGTGTTTCAGCGGCATGAGGGCAATGATATGGTTTATCTGGGTCAGGTGCGGAGCGCAAGGGAGGGTGTCCGTCTTGATACTGCTGACGCACTCATCTTCTATAACCTTGAGTACTCCTATCTTTCCTATGAACAAGGCAGGAATCGTCTGTCATCCAAAGAAAGGATTACCCCGGCACAAGTGTATTTCATCTGTTCTGACTGCGGAATAGAGCAGGATATTCTTGAAGCAGTCCACGGTAAAAATGATTTTACATATTCGTATTATAAAGCCAAAAGTAAAAATAGACTATTTTGATTATATGGTTTGCTATAAGAATACATCCAGTTACAATCTGCCTAATGAAGAATGGCTTGATATTTGCGGATATGAGGGCTTATATCAAGTTAGCAATTTAGGTAGGATAAAGTCTTTGGGTCATCTAATACTGACAAAAGGAGGTGTGTATAGAAAATCCAAAACAAGAATATTAAGGCAGAAGTTAAAGAAGAATGGGTATTTGGAAGTAATGCTATCCAAGAATGGTCAAAAGAGAATATTCTTAATACATAGGCTCGTTGCTTTTGCCTTTTTAGGCAAACCTCAAGGAAATAGAAATGTAGTCAATCATAAAGATGAATGTCCTCGCAATAACACGATATGGAATTTAGAGTGGGTATCGACAAAAGAAAATGTCAATTATGGAACAGGACTACTACGAACAAGATTGCATTTGATGAATCATCCGAATACATCACGACCTGTTATAGCAACATCGCTTAGAAATGGAGATATGTTTAGATTCCCCAGCGTGTCAGAAGCCGCAAGATTCTTAGGATGTAGCCCACTGCGGATTTCATATCTATGCAGAGGAAAAGGAAGATATAATGATAATGAATATAGTTGGAAATATGAATCTTGAAAGCAAAATACAGAATAAGATAATCAAAAGATACAAAGCAATGGGCTATTTGGTTGTAAAAATTAGCCTATGTAATCTTAATGGTTTCCCTGACCTTATGCTCCTCAAGGATGGCAAAGCATCATTCGTAGAAGTCAAACGACCGGGGCAACAACCGCGACCATTGCAGGAGTATCGACTGAAAGAACTGAGGGATGCGGGATTTGACGCTTTTGTACTGACGGAATAGACATATACTTTTTTCATTTTAGGGATGGCCGGCATCGTGAGGTGGTGGCCCATTCCGGCATATAATAAGCCCGATGGTTATTCCACCGGGCAATATCTTTTATTTTGGTTATGGTACTTGTTTATCAGAAGTCATCTGGCGTGATACAACCTTTTGTTTCCATCAAAACCATCGCTTCTTCTGCCGACATTTCATCCATTCCGCCAAATCCTTCTTCTTTTGTAATGATAATACAAGTTTCATCCACGGCTGAGACTTGAGGTTCTCTATCCAAAGGATAGCCCTTAAATACTAAATATGAAGCAAATTCCTGAACAGCGCAATCGGCTTCATTCAATTTCCTGATAGCCTTATCAAAGGCTTTTCGCATTTCTGATTTCTTCATATCATTCAATCCTTATTACCACACGATACCACTTATAATCGCGGTCAAAAGCATCGGTGTAAGTGATTACTTCACCTTTCTTATCAAGCACCGGTTCAATGGCGTAATGTGTTACATTCGCGTCGATGCTTTCATCACCGCAGACGAGGGTCACTGATTCCGTAGGTTTGGGATTTAGGGTCTTGGTTGCAAACAACGGCTGGTTGAGGTCGCTTAGATTGAAATTCAGGGTATCGCTTTCTCCATCCTGAATAAGATTGAAAAGCTCACGGGCAACAGGTATGGTCAGATGCTTGCCATCGCGCTGAATAGGCTGCACATTCACACATTCAGGCAGATTGTCAGGTGTGATTTCAGGTATCTCAAATATGCCGAGCTTACCCTTAACATTCAGAATCGGTTCTTTGAATAGTTTTACATCGCGCATGACCCATTTGTATTCCGCGCCGGGGCCATCCTGCGCCCATATAGAAAAGTTTTCTTCTTCGCACCGGTCTATGGTCGCCACACCTATTATTGCAGATGTCGGCATATCATTGATTTTACCTATAATCCCCATCGTCTGCGCATCTTCTATGGGATTAGCCCATATCAAAGGCATGGTGTCTTCGTCTATTTTATGGCGTTTCGCCCCAACGTGAATAAGAACAGTCAGAGGGGTTGCCTTCAATGCCCATTTGCGGTTTTCCACATCCTTGATACCGGCACATATCAAAGACCCCCACGGCTGCTGAATTGAAAATGCTTTCATTGTTTGTTGTTTATTTTATTGAAAATTTGGACTGCTTTTATCCTTCCATTTCCGTAAGGCTTACTTTGTTGACATAGATTTGTATTCAATGGCGGTTGAAATACTGCCAAAAAGTCATTTTCATCTGGCTCATCCTTAGAATTGATTTCTGAAAGTGAATATATAGAAAAATCATCATTCTTCTTAAAAGCTGATGCCAACTTAGGGAGATAGTTATCTTTCACTTTCCCAAGTTTTGTTTTGCAATGAAATTGCATCCGTTGATAACCCACATTACTTTTACCTATATAGTAAGAGCCATCACCAAACACAATCATATAAACCAAGTAGAACCTATCACGCAAGCATCTGGGCGATTTATACATGACAGTGATGTTTCCGTCCTTACACTCTATCAATTTCTTTAACGATGAACAATCCATTGACCTATCTATGATTTTGGTGAATCATCATTTGCCACCACGGTAGGATTTAACCTGTATGTAGTTCCGCAGTTTGGGCAGGTAAAAGTGTTGGTATATTCTTGGCAGACAAGAACACCTACCGGCACACCTATTATATCCGCAATCTCTTGAAGCGTAGCCAATGTTGGATTCCCATTTATGATTTGGGATGCTGCGCTTTGAGTAATGCCTTTCTGACCATTCCTTCCGGTCATTTGCGAGGCAAGACGTTCAACAGTCCATCCTCGCTCCTTCATTACGATTCTTATAAAATTATTTGCCATAAGTTTTAACTGTATGTTTGGATGGTGCAAAATTAGTAAAAAATATTCAAACTACAAAATAAAATATTAGATATAACGAATAATTTTGCTTAAATGTTAATTTATACCTTAAAATTACCCCTATTTGTTAATAGTTGTTAAATGATTAGATAAAACTAATAAAATATTTGATAGTATAAGATAAAACTTATAACTTTGCATCGTGATTAAGAAAGACAGTTATTCACCCTGTAATAATAAGGAGTATGAAGACAACAAGAAATAACCTGAAAGAAATCATGTCGATGGCATGGGCGTTTGTGAAGCGCAACGGCTTCACTATGGGCGAGGCACTTAAAGTCGCATGGCGCAACTTCAAGCTGAAAAGCGCGATGCAGGGCAAAATCGTAAAGTTCTACTTTCAAAAGGTAGATGGCTCTTTACGCGAGGCTTACGGCACACTTAAAGAAAGCCTCTTACCGGCTACACAGGGCACAGGTCGTAAGGCTAACGACACCTTGCAGACCTACTACGATACTGAAAAGCAGGAGTGGCGTTGCTTCAAGAAAGCCAATCTTGTGCGCATTGCAAACGCATGATTCTCTTAGCCGGGTGCGTCACCTACGGCTCACCCGGCACACAATGTAATCAATAACACAATACAAAAAAATCACGCGATGACAAAAGCAGAGCAGGACATATTGCAAGACGTTGAACGTGCTGAAATCCCTGATGATGTTATCAAGGCTATCACTGATGAACTTATCAAAGTGATGGAGAAAAGGATTGAAAACATCTCACCGGATGATGACCCATCTGCGGAGTATGGCGAATCTTGGACTAAAGGAAGTTGCGATGATGATGACTGGTTAGAATTGGATGAGCCATTGGATGAATACGAGGTCAGCTATAAGTATTCGCTGTCGTGGCGTTATCGTGCATGGACGGAATACTGGACCGACCCGGTGTGTTACCCATCTTTTGATGATATGGATAGCAAAGCCGGAGAAGTGTATGACATAGAAATCCGCACACCTGATGGTGAAGATGTTAAGCATAGTATCTGCAACAAAATCGCCAAGATAGTTAATGAAAAAATCAAGTAACAATGAAAGTCTTAAAATACACCATATATCGGAATGGCGAAGAGGAATGTTTCTTCTGGGTGCCAACATCTCAGGCTGAAAGATTGAATCTTATCCTGACAAAACTGATACGATTCTCGGCAAAACTTATGCCGACATCCAATTATCAATTCGATTATAAGGAAACTGAAATAAACTAAAGATATAAAGATATGAGCCTTTACAACATGATTAATGGCGTTAATCCCGCCACATTCTTCATCTTGCCGATGCTTGGTAAGCATCCGGACGAATATCCCCGTTTTCGTGATTGCTTCGTAAGTAAAGACGAAAAGCATATTGAAGTCTATACCCGCGTTGGAGGTGGAAACCGGCATTGTGGATATGGAGAAGAAGAATTGGAGAAGCATCCCAATTTTGTCAAGACCTACGATGATAAGTTTGACAACACTTATGGCACTTATGTATTTTCAGTGCCTGACAAGTGGAAAGAGGATTTTGATAAAATCTTGCTTGGTAAAACCCTATTCATTTCAGATGAATACTTCAATGAAATCCTGCGCGTCTATCCCAAATTAGAAGACCAACTGCGCTCTATGTTTCATCGACCAAAGACCGACCAATGAGCAAGAAACCAATATCATCAGCAGAAGCCGCTGCCAACTATGCGGCAAAGGATTATTTCATATCCCAAAGGACGGAACAGTTGACAAACGCCTTTAATGCCGGTGTAGCATGGCTATATAGCAATCAGTGGCATGACATCTATGTAGAAGCACCGCCAAAGTCAGGACAGTATCTTGTCATCTACCTTATGGATAATGGCGGGAAACTGGTGCAAGTATATGACATTCTGGTATATTTCAAAGAGGAAGAAGAAGATGGTCGGTTGCCGTGGGGTTTAGCAGAGGAATATGAATATCTTGCAGGAGCTATTACACATTGGGCATATATACCCAAAGCCCCAGCAATAGAAGATAACGGTAACACGCTCATTCTTGGAAGAAATCCCAAGAATGTATATTACCCGGAGGTGCATAGGCGCGATTATAATAATCTAGCAAAAGACAACGAGAAATGAAACCGATAATATTCAGATGGGTAAAGACCAGCGACACACATTTTGCTACACTTGTAGAAACCGATGCGGAATATAAGGCGCGTGTTGAAAAATCCCTTAAAGACCTTGAGGATTATCTTGAGGAACTTGCAGATAATGGCAAATGGGAAGAAATATCTCGCACTATCCCTTATGACCAATTCTCCAAAAACGACATCACTGTCAACGATGCAGGGAATAAGGATAGAATGTTTATCTTCGTCACCCTGAATCAGAGAACGGCAGAAGATATGATAGAGAGCCTTTTATATGAGCATTATACCCATGTCATCTATCTGGATTTACAGGGCTCAATGAAAGGATAAATATAAACCACAAAATATAAATGACAATGGCAGAAGAAAGCAAAAATCAGGATGCCGTCAATACCGGCAATCCCACATCTGCGGAGGGTGCTGATACCCTGACCGCCCTGAAAGAAGAAGTCGCAAAACTGACAGAAGAAAACAAGAGTCTGGCAGAAACCTTAAAGAAGACGGAATATGACCGCGACATCTACAAATCTTTGTGGAGTAAGGCTGACGATAAGGTCTCAGCCATGACGGACGTACTCAAGGAAATGATTAAGTTAGCCAAACTTGGCTGAATCCTACGCATCTGTAAGCGTTGACCGGCTGCCTATGCAGCCGATTTTTAAGCAGCCGGTTGACGCATTACCCCGATATTCCCTTTTTTAAATCATAACTATATGGAAACAACAGAAATAATTATCAATGAGGAAAGCGAGATGATGCAGTCTATTCGTGAATCCATCACTCAGATTGTAGGCATCAGGCTTAAAGCGATGAAAGCATCAAAGTGGCTGTCAAGACAAAACTCGGAACTTGAACTCGCCGCCAATGAAATTGAAGAGGCGATTGAAGCCCTATCCCGTGCGGAAACCGCGATGGGTAATGCCCATCAGAACCTACTGGTATCTCAGGCAACTTTGCAGACTACAATAAAAGATACCAAGAAAGCGGAATCTTGACGCATAGCCATCGAAGTATGGAAATTTTTTATTAATTTTGTATTGTCTGCCAAAGCTGGGAAGCCCAAAGCAGACACACAATAAGCCTTCATACACTTATTGTGTTATTGATTACAAGCGGCCTCGGAAGAATCCGGGGTCGCACTTTTTTATGTCCTGATGCAAGATTTATCATTCCGCGCTATGCCAATATCACGATTATACTGTCTGGTATAATCAAGGTCAGCAGGGATAAGAAGAGTCAAGATTGATGGTCTATGGCTAAATTATACTATATGCTTTATCTTTTATATTAAGGTGTAAGGGGCAATTATACCATTCAGTTTGTTAATAAAAGTTAAATATAACTATTTGGTTGAATTTTTCTGCAAAAATATTTGCACAATTAAATTATTTGGTTTAACTTTGCACTCGTAATCAATAACACAATTCATTCACAATCTAAAACCCCATAAGTTATGAAGACTTTAAATGAACAGGTAAACGAAATCAAGGTAGCGAACACAAGCAAGGCTTCAAAGAAAGCCGCCCTCGCTAAGTTAGGCATCACACCCTATGAAATCAGCATCATTCTCGCTGACGTAGAGGGAGCAGTAACAGGCCGCTTCACCTTTGGCGTAGAGATGGAGTGCTTCGTCAATAGTGGCGCAATCAGGACAGCCGCAGAACGCACAGGCATGGCTTATGAATATGAGGGCTACAATCACAACGATGGTCATTCATATTTCAAATTTACCACTGACGGCTCACTTGGTGGTATGCCTGACCCCATTGAATGTGTGTCACCGGTGCTTGCAGGTACTGACGGCAAAAAGATGCTTAAAAACGCTTGCAAGACCCTGAATATGGCAGACGCAAAGGTTAACTCTACTTGCGGTCTTCACGTTCATATCGGTGCCGCAAAACTGACTGCAAAGCAATATAGCAATGTGTTTGTAAACTATATGTATCTTGAGGCAGTCATTGATACATTCATGGCACAATCACGCAGGGCAAACAATGCCTACTATGCCGCCACACTGCAAGACCACAAATATGGTCTTACATCAGCAACATCTATTGAAGCAGTAAGAGGAGTGCTTGAAAGCCGTTATCATAAGGTCAATGCACATAGCTATGCACGTCATAAGACAATAGAATTTAGGCAGCACTCAGGCACAACGAATTATGAGAAAATCATCAACTGGGTCAACTTCTGTGGCAAGCTCGTCATTTGGTCTAAGAAAAACCGCCTGACTGCCCCGGTTGCAAGCATCGACGAGATACCATTTCTCACCAATGAAGAGAAATCATTCTTTAAGGCAAGAGCAGAACACTTTGCAAGCCTTTAAGACACCATATAAGGTCAGGGGTTGAAACATACCCCTGACACCCCTTAAAATCCCCTACAATCAACGTAAAACCTAAAAATAGATAATACACCATGTGCGTCATCATAGTAAAGCCGGCAGGCGTTAAAATGCCAACAAGCGACATCATCAATGCAGCCTTTCATGCGAATCCCCACGGTTGCGGTTTCATATCCCCATCAACCTTTTATAAGGGCATGAGCATAAAGAGCCTTAAAAAGAACCTAAAGCAAGTGTCTGACGATGAGCCTTGCATCATACATTTTCGCCTTGCGACACATGGCTCTATCAAGAGGGCGAACTGCCACCCATTCAACCGGGGCAATGTATGGTTTGCCCACAACGGAATACTTGACATCAGACCTGAAAGGGATATGACCGACAGCGAGACAGCCTTTCAGAATATCATCTACCCGGCTATTGAAAGATATGGCTATGGCTCAAGGCAGATGGATATGGCAGTCAATAAAGTCATCGGCTTCTCAAAATTCGCCTTTTTGCAGGGCGATAGACTGAAAATGTATGGCGACTTCATCAAGCAGGATGATGGGTGCTATTATTCAAATTTGCGCTTTATGTCTTATGTGGGTTGGGAACGGAACTACCGTTGTCACTCGTTGGCATTGGGTTATTGATTACATACAAGTCATGGGGTTTTAGCCTATGCTTCGCCCTGACATTGGGCGAAATTACGACTACTTCTCAAAGGTAGCGACTAAGCGAGGTAACAAGCAAGTTACTTCGCTTTTGTTTTGCGTCCTTTGCAGTATGCTAACGATATACGATACCGCAAACGAGATACGATTTCAGACACCTATCAACATAGGCTCAAAAAGGGTCAAAGAGTTGATGGGGTCTGACTATGTTTTGCTGAAATTCAGCGTTAGCAAGCCTATTTATTTTCAGTTGGGCGATTGGTGCGATGTACCCGGCAACGGCAGATTTGAATTGGTTGAGTTGTATAATCCAACCTACAACAAAGCGACAGGCGGCTATGACTATGAATTAGAGCTTGAAGCCTATTACTGCAAGTGGCGAAATAAGATTTTCAAATATACCCCTGAATCCGGTGGTCGTGAGGCTTCATGGAGTCTGACCGCTACCCTTGATGTGCATTTAGGCGTATTTGTGCGCAATCTGAAAGCATTGGGATACCTATTCAACGAGCAGGAGTTCATCTATTCGATAGATGAAACCGTTGTGCAGTCTGCAAAACTTCTGACCTATAACAACACCGATATGATTACCGCCCTAAACATGATGGCGGAAGCGTGGGATTGTGAATGGTGGGTCGAAGACCATGTTATCTATTTTGGCAGATGTGAATTAGGCACTCCGATAGACTTTGAGCAAGGTGTGAATGTAGATAACATCTCGCCATCCGGCAATAAGAATGTGTATGCCACAAGAATCTATGCCTTTGGGTCAACTCGGAATATACCTGTCAATTATCGCCCTACTGATGAAAGCATCGTTGTTAACGGCATAGTCCAGAAACGTCTGATGCTACCGGCGGGAACACCCTACGTCGATGCTTATCCCAATATGCCGACCGAGGCAGCGGTGGAGCGTGTGGTGGTGTTTGATGATGTGTATCCCAGAACCAATGGGAATGTTGACTCCGTAAGCACATACACCGATACTGTCACAAACGATGATGGCGAAACAAACACGGAAACATTCTACCGATTCAAGGACAGCAGCATCAAGTTTTCAAAAGACTATATCCTTGAGAATGAGGAACTGCATATAATCTTTCAGTCCGGTTCTTTGAACGGATTGGATTTTGGTGTTATGTTCAATCCTCTTGGCGTTTCTGAAAAATTGCCTGATGGGTCATGGAATCCGGATGCGCAGCTATGGGAGGTTGTGGCTAATGAAGACTACGGAAGAAAACTCCCTGATACTGTGCTGATGCCGAAAGCCGGTGACAAGTATGTGCTTTATGGATGGGATGCCACAAAGATAGCATCTTTGGGTCTGATTGATACCGCAGAGCAGGAACTTCTTGAGAAGACCAACGAATACATTGCCAAAACAAAGATAGACCCCAATAGCTATCCTTGTACGATGATGTCGGATTGGATGAAAGAACAGGGACAAACACCCACCGGCTATTACTTCCCATTTGGTCTTGGCGACCGGGTGAATCTTATCAGCGATGCTTATTTCTTCGATGGAAGCAGACAATCCCGTATCATCGGCTATGAATATCCGCTTGATTATCCTTATGACTCCCCCGTGATAACAGTCGGTGAAACGAAATCCACATCACGTCTGGGCGCATTGGAGGACACCGTTGAATCCCTGACATTAAAAGGTCAGACCTTTGTAGGAGGTGGAAGCGGTGGTGGTGGAAGCACAATCTACCTTATCACTACCAATGACACAACCACGCCTACAAACCGCAATGCCTTTTCAGCCTTGCGTTCTTTGAAAGAATTTCTCAGCAAGACGAAACCAGACCGCACCCCATATCCCCTCAATGTCGGTGGAAAACTGACAGGTGAGAAAGGTGTGCAGTTCGGTGATAGTTTTGCCGATGGTCTTACGGGCTTCGGTGGAATGATAGATGAATATGGCAATGGATGGCTTGAAAGCCTGTCTTTGCGTAGATTTCTTGAGGTGCCGGAGCTTCGCTACAACCGCGTAGAAATTCAGATTGGCAACAAGTGGAACGCTCCCGGAGGAGGCATCGTAGAAAAGTGCATCCCTGACCTTGACGCAGATGGGAATCCGCTTATGACCGGCACTGTCATTCTTCATCTTGAGGATGGCGAGATTGGTACGGTAGCCATTGATGACATCTGTATGGGTATTTTCCACGATGGTTACGACACATCCAACAATTCCACCGCTGACTCTGATGACTCCATCGGTAACTTTCATTTCGCCGGCTTCTATACCGCATATTTCAGAATCACTGACATCATTGAAACGGGCCGCAATAGCAAGTTCCGCTATATGCTTCGTGCCGTTTCAGACCGATGGAAGATGACATTTCATCCCTGCGAGGCTATGCACTTCGTGGGATACGGCAATTTTACTAACAAAGAACGTCAGACATCCCGCTATTCAACCCGGACGTATGAACGCTATCTCCGCGATGTGAACGACTGGGAATTTACGGCAAACAACATTGGTGCGCAGTTCGGTGATTTGAGCAATCTGTCGGCTTTCGGAATGGATATGGCCGGATATTCCGCCTACCTCAACAATATATACATGACCGGACGGATAGAGCAGATGCAGGCTCTGTCCCCGCGCATGGAGATAGATACTGAGGGGGACACATTTCTTGCTTATGGAGAGACGAAGAAGATAACCTGTCGGGTATACCGAGGGTGGGAAGACGTAACAGACAAGGTGGTGAAATGGACGGTCACACGTGACACAGGAGACGCCATAGAAGACGCTTCATGGGCCTTGAAACCAAAGGTGCAGAACTTCAACGGGACTTTAGAAATATGCTTCACTCCCACTGAAAATGACCTTGGTAGCAATTCATTGGTGTTGAGCACTCTATTTACATTTGTAGCCGAGATTTCAGATTCTCCAGCCGCCACAGCAAATTTAACGATCTAAACTATGCAGAGTAATAAGAAAAGAATAAGAAAAGAATTCGCCCCACTGACGGTCGCAAATTCCATACGGTGCATAACTCCCGCCTCTCCTGTCACTCAGATTTATAATGGAGGGAACGGAGAGTATGAGCCTGACCGCGAACTTTCTCCTACAATCATACTTCCCGAAGTGGTTGCCAATGCAACAGACGGGAGTTGGCCTAATCCATATTCAAATGCTCTTCTTGCCGACATGCACTGGTTTGTCAATGGCAAGGATATTGCGACTCTTGCTGATTGGTCCGGCAAATATAGCATAGACCAAGTTGGAGATACACGTGGTGCAATATCAATTAGCAAAAATATATCCCCCCGAGATGCGGCTGAGTTGCATTTTGAAGCAAATCTGGCAGACAACCGTCTTGGCGTGAATATCCCCATTAAAACTGATAAGATAACACTTTCGACTACCGAGAAAGCGAATGACGGGTATTCAATATCAATTGGTGACAGCCCAATCATCCAATACGACCCACTAAAGGATAGGCTCAGACTATATGAGTACAAAGTAGCGCATGGTCTCATCGCCGCATCTTCGTCCACACAGAATGCAGCTAAAGATAAATGCTCCTACCTGCATGAAGTCCCGGTAACCGTTTTCAACGGCAAAACAAAAATGACATCCGGATACACGCTTCGTGTTTACCGCGTGGTGAATCAATCAAGCTTGACCTTGCTTACATCAGGAATTGATGAAATCCACACAATATCTACGACTAAGGTAATTTTTGATGTCCGACTGATAGAAAAGGCATCCTATATTATCAAGGCTTTCGTAGCGAATAAGGAGGTTGCCATGGTAGAATTGGGATTCAACCGCATTTATCAAGACTATTCATGCATCCCAACCAACGGCACTGCCATACACCCGTCTGATACCGAAAGGTATGACAGGGCTATGGTTGACAGTGACGGCAATATCGTTGAATGCCCCGGAATGATATTCCGTATAGTATGGTTCACTGACACAATCTCCAAGACCGGCGTAAAACATAATGAAGGAGACGAAACTGTCTTTCAACTCGAAAAGACCGGAATAGGCTCTACTTATTCGGACGATTGGTGTGACGTGTATTGCGAATGCGTGTATAAGCCAGCTCATAAGACCGCCACAGAAGGAACAACGGTGTGGACTGATAAAAACTGTAATCGTTATATTTTTAATTGACTTATGAAGTATATCATCGCACCAAGAAGCTCAGTCATAGGCAATGGCATCATTCCGGCATCGCCCTCAATAATTGACGGGCAGGTCATCTTGAATGAAAATGAATTAAAGTTTAAATTCCCTGACATGGCACTTCATGATATAGTTGCCAAGGTTGACGGCTTCATTGTAAGCCGTGTATCGGCGCTTGATTTCATAAAAGGGCGCAAATCATTAACGCAAATAAAACAGACAGAAAATGAGTAATTATTCAGCACAAGGCAGTATTACGATTAAGCGTCTGCGAAACGGTGACAGCCTTTATGTATCGTTTGACACCAACGGCAAGCCTCTTTATCAAGGGGTTGATACTTCCACCGGAAGCGTGTCGCCCGACTGGACTGTCGCTGCCAACCAGCCCATAATCACTCCTAAAGTCACATCAGTAAGAGGAAATACAGTCGTTCGTTCATCTCACCAATGGAAATGGAACGGGCAGACACTTATTTTTACGGGAGCCACAAGCTCTGATGGAAATTGGAGGACTGACAGCACGGGAAAGTTTCAGATCAATCTTACAACCGGCGACGAAGGCGGCTCACTCAAAATTATCGGGAATCTTGCCAATGCTAATGCCGTGGCTAACGGTGAGCTTGAATATTCTTGCGTGGCAACCCTCTCTGGTACTAATTACAATATCGCCAAGAGCATTGATGTGGTGATTCAGAACATGGGTGCTTCATCTTTCTATGGCTATATAGTAGCCTCTCCTCAGACTCTTGACTCAAACAATCTCACATCTCTTTTGAAAACTGGGTTACAGTCAGGAGCAGACCCTGTTACGTCTTATCATGTCAAGTGGTTCAAAGATGACACAGCGTGGTCATCGATGGATGGTAACAAGCAAGTCACTGTCGGTCGCGATGATGTCAACGGCACACAGTTGTTTATCGCCGAGTTCTATCTGAAAGCTTCCGATACAGCCCCCGTTGCACGGGCAGGGGTTTATATCATTGACTCGCTTGACGAGCATATCATCGTGTTTGATTACACCTCCACTGCGAGAGAGGTTGCCCCTGGGCAGAATGTCACGGTAAAGGCAAAAGTCGTGAACACACGCACCAACTCAGTGCAGACCCTCAACAATCCCGTCTGGAAGTGCGATGTCATGGATAAGGACACATGGAAATCAATCAAGCACAGTAACACAGACTCAATAACAATAACCACTGCCGAGACAGACAGAAACAACAAAGAAAATGATGTCGAGGTAGTGGCAGAAGTAGAATTCAGCTAACAATCAATATCAAAGTAAAATATGGCAAATCAAGATTTAGGAACAGCAACACTTGTGACTTCCGCACTCAAATCAAACTGTGTGTTTATGGAAATCAACGGCTCTGTACGCCGCATCACACTTGACAACCTCATGAATGTCATCAATACCGGCGACGAGATGCTTCTGCGTCAGGTCGCATGGGGTGTGCCACTCAAACAGAATCAGACCAGCCAGGCATGGGGTGTTATCGGCAACACCGGTATGAGAGCCGAATATGAGTCCATGTGCGGACGCTATCTTGTTACCCCCAAGGGACTCGCGGCAAAGCTGTCCCCGACCAATTCCGCGATATATGCGGACGGCACGACTCTCGATGAATCAAAAGGGAATGTCATGTTCATCGGCCCGCGTCTCTATTATGTAATAAAGCAGGACGCGGCAAGCGGTGTAGATTATCTCTGGCTCTCGCAGCTCCCCATCGGCGGACACTATATCGGCGACTGCCATAACGATGAATACATCTGCATCGCGGCATACAAGGGAAGTATGTCAGGAAGCACGCTCGTATCTCGTTCGGGTGTCACCCCGACAGGTGCCAAAACGATAGAACAGTTCTGGACTGCGGCTCAGGTGAACGGCAAAGATTGGGGTCTCACCAACTACGACCATCGCCGTTATATGATGATGCTCGGACTCGGACACTACGGAAACCCGAACATTCAGACACAGCTCGGCAATGGTGTCGGCGGCGAGGACGGTTGGAAGGACGTGTGGAGCGCAGCTTCAAAATTGCTGACCGGCGCAACAAAAAGTCTCGGTGACGCTCTCGCCAAAATCAGTATCGCAAATCTCGTTAACACATCCGACAGCACCATACACACGACAAATTCATCACGTGTGAATCTGTTCGGAATCGAAGACCCCTACGGATGGCAATATGAGATGATTCAGGGAGTATACTGCGGAAACTCCGAAAATTCAGCTCAGACCGGTCAGGAAATATTCATCTATGAAGGCAACCGTATGCCGACAGCGGCTGAACTTTCCACCCACCCCAATGGCAAATACCGTCAGCTCGCCCGAAGAGCCGTTACGGCTAATTCAGAGGGGTATATCTCAAAGATGATTATTGGCGAATACTTCGACATATTCGGCTCTGCAATCGGAGGCGGCGCGACATCCTATTGGGGTGACTATGAGTATATCAACAACACAGGCCAGCTTGTGCTTTGGGGCGGCTTTGCGACTTACGGCTCGTTGTGCGGTCTCGGCTTCGCGAACTCGAGGAACGCTTTCTCGAATGCGAACGCGAATTACGGCTCTCGCCAAACTTGACATACAGGAGAAATCCTGAAAACCGTTCCCCGAACCCTGACCCTGCATCTAACTCGATTCGACTGTGCAGCGTAACGGAACTTAGACACAGTTCCGTGAAGCCAAAAAATCTCGTAAGCGGAAAGGTCTGTCTCTTGCGGGCAGACAAGCGGGGCAAGTAGGTTGACTCTCGAAAGCTCCGGGCAGGGATTCCAAGCAAGCGTCCGCTTGCCTATGTGGAATCTTTTTATATAGGTCTGAAAAAGACATGAGTTTGGCAAACACGACACTTCTTTCAGAATGACGATACACGTATAGACATGGAATATCTCACGGCTGACATATCAGACATTGACTGGCGTTCACTCTCCTGCTCAGAGATTGACGCGTTGCTGTCGGCACGTATCGAACGTTACGAGTCCGCCATAAGGATTAACGGCGGCAAACGTCCGAAACGAGAGGGACACATCATTGAGCGGATAGCTACAATGGATAATCTTCTTGCCGCCGACGATACGGCACAAAAAGGGAAATCGCAACGCCGGATTGTCAAAAGCGGCAGGGTGTTTCATGTCCCGCACCGCTATATCACACGGCACAATCAAAGAAAGTTTCAGGAACTCCGTGAACTTCAACTCATGATTCTGACGCTTGACTTCCCTCCTTGCGAGTACACATCGCAGGAAATCAAGACCGATGCCGGCAAAGTCAGGGAGATAATCAAACAGCATTTCTATCCGTGGCGCATACTTCATCATGCGGTACTGCGTGTAATCGAGCCAAAGGTCTATGGCAGTCTGATACCCGGCGCATTCGCCTGCATCAAAGGGCGCGGGCTTCATTACGGTGTCAGGACTCTGAAAAAGATGCTTCGCCGACACCCGGAATGGAAATGGTTTTGGAAGACCGATTTCAAGAAGTTCTATCAGTCGATTCCACATGAGCTGATTGAGGCAGAAATGACCGCTCTATTCAAGGACAGACATTTCATAAGGCTTATACGGATTATCCTTTTCAACTATGCAAGCGATGAAAACATAATACAGACCCTGAATGAAGAATCCGAACGCACGAAGAGGAACGCCTATCGGTGCTGTCACAAGTCAGATGATAGGCAATCTGTCCGGCAAGCGCATTGACCACGCCGTAGTGTATAAAGGAAGGAATCACGGCTACTTGCGTTATTGTGACGATACGCTCGGACTTGCAAGAACCAAGGCCGAAGCCCGCAGGAAACTCCGAATATTCTATGAGAAGTCATCTGAACTCGGACTGTGTGTGAAATCCAACATTGTAATCTCACCAATCGGACATGAAAGAGAACCCGGACAAAGGAAGAAAAGGAAGCGTCAGCGCGGCGGTAACAGACGGAAGACGCATTGACTTCCTCGGCTACTGTTTCACTCACGGCAACGTGAGATTGCGCAAATCAATAAAGAAGTCTTTCGCAAGAAAGGAAAAGAAAATCAGAACGGCAAAACGCCGCCTGGAGACACGGGCTTCATATTGGGGCTGGTGCAAATGGGGCAACTGCCGTCATTTATGGCAAACTATAACAAAAAACGACATGAGTTTTTCAGAAATGGGAATAACCGGAAGAAGCACTACCAAGGACGGACAGCGTTTCTTCGACATACGTAAAGTCAGGGCAATGGAGATTCTGAACGTCCCTATAACAGTCTTAGATTTCGAGCCGGACGTGAAGACTCGCAATGGCGGTGGACGCTATGCCGTCAAGATAGTCTTCGAGAATCAGGAAGCGAAGTTCATCACGAACTCTTTCACCCTGAAGTCCCAGCTCGACCAGGCAAAAACAATGAACGCGCTTCCGATTCAGACAAAGCTCAAAAAGCGAGACATCGGAGACGGAATTACAGATTACATATTTGAATAATCCCAAAACAAGAAAAAGAAATGAAGACATTAGAACAAATCCCGGTGATTCCCGAAAGCGGCATCATCATACGTCAGGAGGGCGCAGTCCTCAGAATTTTCTTCGACATCATGAAAGCTCCAGATCCTCAAATCACGGACGGCTCAGAGGAATCCCCGTCACAGCCGGAAGATTTATGCGAGTGCTATAACGTTGATGTGCCCGCGCCCATCACCTATGGCTCGATAGTTTCGGCAATTGTCAATGACAGATACTCTGCGGATGACGTTCAGGCTCTCTCCGCAAACTTCATTGACGCGAAAGACACCCGAAGCTCTGTCGAAGAAGACAAGCGCGAGGAATATGTCAATGAATGGTCGGAATATCAGTCATGGCGCACGACCGCCAAAGGAATCGCCACTACCGTAATCACAATGCTCAAATAATAAATTGTCATGCCGAAAGCACAAGGCCGCATAACAATCAGGCGCAGACCGAAAGACGGCACCCCGGGGACACCGGGGGCCGATTCGGTCAACTATTATATTGTTCTTTCACCCAACTCAATAACTATAAAAGCAGACGGATCGGTCATATGTAATGCCAACAATATAACCGCAAAAGCTTATAAAAATGTTGGTGGCGTTACTTCCGAGGCCAATGATGGAGGTATGAGGCTGGTCTATACTAAAATGGACGGCACTATCTCAGATGTTGCCGCGTCTGGAGTTACTTCTGCAGCTGCGGCAACTTATGCGGCAGTGTCTTTCGAGTATCGGATCAATAACAAAGTGGTTGCATCCGAGGCTCTTGTCATAAACCGTGAAGGACAGCCCGGAATGGATGCGGTCACTATCGTTGTATCTCCCGAGAATGTTGAGTTCAATTATTCAACATCTGTTCCTCGGCGAGTTGTCAAGATTGATGTGTATATAGGAAATAAAAAGCTGAAATATAATGATGAATACCTGTGTTCCACTCTTGGGGAGGGTATGTCAAAACCCATAACATCCGGTTTGACATGGGGGGTCGGCACCGATGATTCCGATGGATTTTACTATTATTTCAGGTATGTCGCAGGAAATGATGTGAATATAGACATTCCGTTTACTGTCACTGCCGGTGGAAAGAAATATGAAAAGATAATATGCGTCCATACGGTCAAGGATGGTACGCCGGGTTTGCAAGGTCTGCAAGGCTGCATATACCGCCGCTCCAAATTTGCTACTGGGTTTATGTTCCGTAATGACTCGGAACTTGAAACAGCCGGACTAAGATACATAGACCTTGTGTATCTCATGTCCGAGCAAAATTCTGTGCTCGCCTCTAAAGCGAAATGGTTCAGGTGCAGGGAAACTCATCATTCCTCCGAAGACAACGCCCCACAACTTACGAGCAAAGGGACTGAACCTTGGCTTAAATATTGGGAGCCGCTTAACGACCTTGAACCGATATACACGCCGTTGCTTCTTGCCGACGATGCCATCATAACACTGATGCAATCTAACCAGATTCTTATAACAAATGATGATGGGGTTGTCACTGCCGGCTTTTCCGGCTCTAATAGTGGAAAGAAGATTCGTATTTGGGCTGGCTCACAGCTTCCAGATGATGCTCCGTTTAGGGTCGATGTCTTTGGAGCATTGTTTTCATCCAACGCAAATATTACAGGAAAAATCACAGCTACTTCCGGCAAGATAGCGGGGTTCAACATATTTGGTAACAGCCTTACAAACGGGCCGGAATTTGACAATGACGCCTGCATCATATTCAGGAATGATACTCATCATACATTCGCCGGAATAGGAGGGAATATCCTCCCGGCTACTTCTGCAATGAGGGCCGTGGCACGCTTTGAAAATGAGGATAATAATGACTTCTGGGGGCTTGGAAGGAACATTGCTATGTTGCTTTCAGCAAAGAACGCAGATATAAACCATGCGTTCTTAGGCTCAGGCAATGGCAATCTTGATGGTTGGATTGGAGGGTATCATTATAGCAAATATACGCTTAATGCAGCCAATACCATCTATAACGGCTATCTAAAAATTGCACAGAACAATAAATGGGTTGTGTATGCCATTGGTAAAAGTTCCGGAATCACTTTGCCTACATTAAGTGAGGTCAGAAGTGCTTTAGGAATAGGAAGCTCCACAGCGTTTTGTGTAGAATTTACTATTGTTGCCGATGTCTTGACGCAAAATAATTTCCATGTATATGGCAGGACGCAAAAGAAAGTTACGGTAAATGGTTCTGAGCAGACTCCTTATTATAATGGAGAATATCCCACTGTCGTAAATCAAAATGGGCAGCGTGTTGATTCATGGGAGATGGGAGGCGGTGATTCCATCACATATCTCCTTATTTATGACCCTAACAAATCAGGTTCGCTTGATTCAACCTATTCACTTATGTATTCAGCAAGAATAATTAATTATCAACAATAAGTTATGAATATAGACTTTTCAAGGATTGAGATTTTTACAGATGTCGCCCACAAGAACTGTTCCATCTGTGACCTACGTCAACAATTTGCCGACGTAATCTATAATGTCGGTTCTGGCATAGAAGCATTATCGCTTGCTATGAAGATATACAATTCCGATGGCCCTACTGAATACAATGAAAAGGAAATGCGACTTATCGACACCTATGCGATGAAGTGTTGCAGTCCTGCGTTCATTGAAGCAATGAATCGGATTCTGGGGCATGTAACGGAAATAGCAGAAGCGTAAATGACGAATCCCATCTAACATCGTTTAGGTGGGATTTTTACGACTATTGGGTAAAGTCGTAGATTGTCGGGGTTTAGAGTTCTTTAATCGGAGGAATGTAGATACTTTTGAATGTCTTCTTATTGTAGAATGGCATCTTGTAATAACATTTATAATCCCCATACATAATGAACGACAACAACCTCTTTAGTTCCATATTTGCTGTGCTGGGTGCTTCCATCACATCCTTTTACACGCATCTTGCCCCGTGGCTGTTACTGGGGATGATTCTTGTTATCGCGGATTTAAGGTTTGGTATTATGGCTGCCAAGAAGCGAGGTGAAAAGATTAGGTTTTCACGCGCTATCCGGCGAACCATAAACAAGATGGTTGATTACCTGTGTTGGGTCACACTTGCGGAAGTATGCAGTATGACCTTTGAGATAACGATTGGTGTGCCTATCATCAGTATGGGTATGCTGTTCATTATCTATGGCATAGAGATTAATTCATGTGTCAATAACTATCTTGAATATAAGGGCATCAAAAAGAAATTCAACTTTTATAAGCTGGTCGGCAAAGAGGAACTTCTTGATGATGTCGTAGAAGAGAAAAAGAAATTAACCATCATTGAAGAAACCGAAATCACAAAAGGCTCTTCAAACGATGAAGAAGATGACAATCAGCAATAAGTCAAAATGTAATGGAAAAGCAACTAACATTCAATAAAGACCCTAAAGGTTACTATTCAGCTGAGTTCATATCAACGGGCAATGCCGCAGTCCAGATTTGCAGAGCCGCAGGTGCGACTTTAAGGGTTCTGGCCGCCATCGGTAACTTACCACCTATCCCCATAGTAAAATTTGGCGATGACAGTCCGAAAGACCTGATATTTGAGATTGGCATCTATGCCGGTGTAAAAGTATCAATCGTATCATATTCGGAAGTGACAGACGCGAGAATGATTGAATCATAATGGAACGGAGTTCAGTTATAATCACCTTGCTTTAGTAGATGACAAAAATTAAATTTATGCTGTTAAACACTTAATTTTTAGTCGATTAAATTTGCAAAAGTCCCTGAAAATTAGTAATTTAAAGGAAAAGTTTGGACGCTTTTTCTCATGAAAACTA
>RIAZ01000099.1 GCA_003762615.1 Muribaculaceae bacterium Isolate-037 (Harlan) | reverse complement strand
GGGGAACTGAAACATCTAAGTACCCGCAGGAAGAGAAAGTAATAACGATTCCCCAAGTAGCGGCGAGCGAACGGGGATGAGCCCAAACCGGCGGTGTCGTAAGGCATGTGCCGGGGTTATAGGACCGACATAACGGACCAAGGATTCTAGTGGAAGCGCATGGAGCGGCGCGCCACAGCGGGTGAGAGCCCCTTACACGAAAGGA
>RIAZ01000098.1 GCA_003762615.1 Muribaculaceae bacterium Isolate-037 (Harlan) | reverse complement strand
GGGGAACTGAAACATCTAAGTACCCGCAGGAAGAGAAAGTAAGAACGATTCCCCAAGTAGCGGCGAGCGAACGGGGAGGAGCCCAAACCGGCGGTGTCGCAAGGCATGTGCCGGGGTTATAGGACCGACATAACGGACCAAGGATTCTAGTGGAAGCGCATGGAGCGGCGCGCCACAGCGGGTGAGAGCCCCTTACACGAAAGGA
>RIAZ01000097.1 GCA_003762615.1 Muribaculaceae bacterium Isolate-037 (Harlan) | reverse complement strand
AACATGCGCAAAGATAGCGAATTTTCGCCGTTGCGTCACCCAAATCACCCAATTCTAAAACCTATATCTCTAATTATCAATGATATTTATTTTTAACCCTCAAAAAGTGACGAAGTCAGGAGAGAATTCCGTGGTATCTTATGTATACGGGGCTTCCGTCGACAATAAGACATCGTTCGACTGGATTGATATCGTATCAAACGGTCTTGGCGAGCAGAATGCATACCGCTATTATATGAACCATGAC
>RIAZ01000096.1 GCA_003762615.1 Muribaculaceae bacterium Isolate-037 (Harlan) | reverse complement strand
ATAACGGAATGATCGAAGGGCGCATGGGGGATGCCTTGGCTCTCGGAGGCGAGGAAGGACGTGACAAGCTGCGATAAGCCACGGCGAGGGGCAAATACCCATTGACCCGTGGATCTCCGAATGGGGCAACCCGGCGGGAGCGATCCCGTCACCCTGCAGAGCAGGGGGCGAACGTGGGGAACTGAAACATCTAAGTACCCGCAGGAAGAGAAAGTAAGAACGATTCCCCAAGTAGCGGCGAGCGAACGGGGA
>RIAZ01000095.1 GCA_003762615.1 Muribaculaceae bacterium Isolate-037 (Harlan) | reverse complement strand
AAAAGCATGGGGACCTATCGTACTTAATGGAGTCAACCAACATGACATCTGCCTTATTCCATGCTTGAATATCCTGAAATTTGAAGTTGAAATTATTCAAAAACATTTAACCGTACAAATGTACGACATGACAAAAATTTGAAAACATCGAATTTTGGGGTATAAGTCGGACGCATAAGTATGGTCGAAATCTCTTCCAATCCATATTTGACAAGCGACTTTGCCTTTCTTCCATGTTTCAGAATCCTTATC
>RIAZ01000094.1 GCA_003762615.1 Muribaculaceae bacterium Isolate-037 (Harlan) | reverse complement strand
TGTTAAAAGAACCTATATTGGTTCCTTATATGAACCAATATAGGTTCTTTTAACAATAATTAAGAATCAAATGACAATTGATCAAACATATCAAAAATGGCAATCGCTTATGCCTTTAGATGAATCTCCTGACTTCGTCATTGCGTCACCCTAAACGCCTAAATAGTCCAACAGCGGTTGTAGAGAGCGGTGCTCAGGCGTTAGAATCATGGTCCGAGTCATGATTTTGTCGTTAATGGGCAACTTTAGCCG
>RIAZ01000093.1 GCA_003762615.1 Muribaculaceae bacterium Isolate-037 (Harlan) | reverse complement strand
GGCTGTCTGCTGCAACTGATAATGCCCTTCCTCACGCAGTCGATCGTGGATATAGGTATCAGGCATAAGGATATAGGCTTTATATGGCTTGTGCTTCTCGGTGAACTGATGATAGTGGTGGGGCGCACAGCCACGGATTTCATCCGCCGATGGCTGCTCCTTCATATCTCCATGCGCATCAAC
This sequence comes from Muribaculaceae bacterium Isolate-037 (Harlan), assembly GCA_003762615.1. Lineage (GTDB taxonomy): Bacteria > Bacteroidota > Bacteroidia > Bacteroidales > Muribaculaceae > Lepagella > Lepagella muris. Next base: position 78 of record RIAZ01000093.1, on the reverse strand, counting down.
ATATCGCTTGTCAGCGACTTCTTCATCAAGCTGCTTAAACTGCCAATGTCGTTCTTTGACACGAAGCTGATGGGGGAT
>RIAZ01000092.1 GCA_003762615.1 Muribaculaceae bacterium Isolate-037 (Harlan) | reverse complement strand
CGAGGTGCTTTTCACCTTTCCCTCACGGTACTCGTTCGCTATCGGTCTCTCGGTAGTATTTAGCCTTTCGGGATGGTCCCCGACAATTCAACCGGGATTTCTCGTGTCCCGGCCTACTCAGGTGCCGACCTGTTCCGCGGATCCTTTCGTGTAAGGGGCTCTCACCCGCTGTGGCGCGCCGCTCCATGCGCTTCCACTAGAATCCTTGGTCCGTTATGTCGGTCCTATAACCCCGGCACATGCCTTGCGACACCGCCGGTTTGGGCTC
>RIAZ01000091.1 GCA_003762615.1 Muribaculaceae bacterium Isolate-037 (Harlan) | reverse complement strand
CGAGGTGCTTTTCACCTTTCCCTCACGGTACTCGTTCGCTATCGGTCTCTCGGTAGTATTTAGCCTTTCGGGATGGTCCCCGACAATTCAACCGGGATTTCTCGTGTCCCGGCCTACTCAGGTGCCGCCCTGTATTCGCAAGCCTTTCGTGTAAGGGGCTCTCACCCGCTGTGGCGCGCCGCTCCATGCGCTTCCACTAGGCTCACTCCAACGTCACGGACGGTCCTATAACCCCGGCACATGCCTTGCGACACCGCCGGTTTGGGCTC
>RIAZ01000090.1 GCA_003762615.1 Muribaculaceae bacterium Isolate-037 (Harlan) | reverse complement strand
AATCAGTGACATCCTAACGACCATTCCCATACTCCAACGGAGAATCCATACTCAGGCATTTCATCATAACCCAATAACTCCGCGCTCCCCGTGCTCTCTGCGGTCTCTGCGGTCTCTGCGGTTGAATCCACCACGGAGACCGCAAAGACCTATTAGTTTTGCATTCGCAAAGAAAATACTATCTTTGTAGATACAAATATTAAAAAATTTAACAAAAAAGGAAGAACCTCCTAATGTCGCGTTAGCCTAAGCCAAGAGCTAGATAAAATCTTATCC
>RIAZ01000008.1 GCA_003762615.1 Muribaculaceae bacterium Isolate-037 (Harlan) | reverse complement strand
GACGCAATATAAACGAGTACAACCTCAAATGGTGGCGTCGTCACTGCGGAGTGGTGATGCAGGACGGGGTGATATTTTCCGAGTCTATAGCGAGAAACATTGCCGTGGATGACAATGAGATTGATCCCGAACGTCTGCGAGAGGCGGCACGCATAGCATGTATAGATGACTATGTGATGTCGCTTCCACTGAAATATGACACGAAAATCGGACGTGATGGTGTGGGTCTGAGTCAGGGACAGAAGCAGCGTATACTCATAGCGCGTGCCGTCTACAGGAATCCGGACTTCATATTCCTTGATGAGGCGACGAATGCTCTTGATGCTAAGAATGAACGTGCCATTGTGGAGAACCTTGACGGATTCTACAGGGGACGCACGGTGGTTGTCGTGGCGCACCGTCTCTCCACGGTCAGGAATGCCGACCGGATAATCGTGCTTGACGGCGGGCGTGTCGTCGAGACCGGAAACCACGCTTCCCTAATTGCCCTAAAAGGCACATACTACAATCTTGTGAAGAACCAGCTTGAATTAGGCAACTGATATGAATACAGATACCTATAATAAGAAAGATATGGCAACTGAGAAGAGTAGAGACAAGACGGTTGTGACGAGGGATAAGGACAGCCATGACAACATAGAGCTTCGCTCGGAGAAGGTGAGGGAACTGCTCGGAGAGATACCGCCCTCACTGGTGAGGTGGGGCACAGCCATCATTGCAATAGTGTTCATCGGATTGGTGGTAGCCGTATGCCTGTTGCCCTACCCATACTCCAACGGGGAATCTATACTCCGTCATTTCATCGGATAATCACATGAAGGGATTAGCACGAAGAATTCAAAGAAATAAAAGAAATTTTTAAATTAAAAGATTATTATTCAATTTTATAATAAAAATATTTCTTTATTTTCTTTTATTCCTTCGTGCATATCAATAGCTCCGAGTCCTTTGTGGTCTCGGTGGTGAATTTAACCGCAAAGACCACCAAGAGACGGGGATTTTATTTCCGTGTGGATGATTTGGGATTGGGGAGTGGTAGGGAGATAAAAAAAGATTAATTGTCTCTCGACAACTAATCCTCTAACCTTAAATCTAATACCATGAAAAACACGATGCAAAGTTAATACAGATTTCGTTGAAATACAAATATTTTGGCAGAAAAATTTCTTTAACTGATTAATATAACGATTGTTAGAGCGGTTGGAGAGGGGTGTGGTATATATGCAGAAATGGCAATTTGATATCATTCGTATCGGTTGATTTGGGAGAGGGTCGGGAGAGTCTGAATATTTTATAAAATCTGCATAAATAATGTTGTCAAATTGCCAGTTCTTCTTTTTTGGAAATTTTTTTGCCAACATCTTGTTTTTTATATCTAAACCTTCAAAGTAAGATGTAGAGAAGCTGTATATGAAATTGCCTGACGACTTAATGAAGTTTAGACAACTACTCAATGAAAAATCAGGTTTAAATGCCCGTTTTTTTGTTCAATAAATACACTGTATTGAATAAAAAATGCTGATTTTGTTCAATACAGTGTATTTATTGAATAAAAAGAGCTATATTTGCACTATAATATATAGCCAATGAGAAATATAATATTTAACCAGAAGGTGGAGCGCGATGAGTTGATGTCTCGACAATATCAGCAACGGCATACAAGATATGATATTGATATGCTTCTTGCCAGTCCGCTTATAAAACTTATCACCGGACCACGCCGCGTAGGTAAATCAGTGTTTTCGCTGCTGATGCTGAAAGACAAAAATTTTGCTTACCTTAATTTTGATGATAGCCAGTTGCTTGATAATTGGAATGAGGATTTGGTGATGGCTATGCTTGATGAGGTTTATCCGGGGTATGAATATCTATTGTTTGATGAGATCCAGAATCTGCCTGATTGGGATTTGTTTGTAGGGAAATTATTCCGTAGAGGTAAAAATCTGATTATAACCGGTAGCAATGCCAAGATGCTCAGTAGCGAGATGGCAACAGTCCTTACAGGTCGGTATCTTCAAATAGAGATGCTCCCATTTAGCCTTGACGAAATGATGCGCTGGAATGATATGGATATCCGGCATCTTAGAGAGGAACAGGATGCAAAAGCTATGGCGTTGGCAGATGATTATATGCGAAATGGCGGATATCCTGAGACCATAAAGGCGAGGGGAATAACAAAGAATTACTTATCAACGTTGTTTGACTCAATATTGCTCAAGGATGTGGCAAGGCGTCATAAGGTAAGAAATACGTCCGACTTGTATAATCTGGCATCTTACCTTCTTTCCAACTTCTGCAATCCTATGTCGGTCAATGATCTCGCTTCGGAATTGGGATTATCAAGTGTGGCAACGACAAAGAAATTCTGCGACTATCTCGCAGAGCCATATCTGTTCTTTTATCTGCCCCGTTTCAACAATAAGTTGAAATTGATGAAGAAAGCTCCAAACAAAATCTATGTAGTGGATAATGGATTTGTGCAAAGCACAGCCTTCAGCCTTAGTGAGAATCTTGGTAGGCTATTGGAAAACCAAGTGTTTGTGGAACTGTTGCGCAGAGGATACGAACCGGGTAATACTTTGTTCTATTACCGCACACGTAATGACAGGGAGATTGACTTTGTGACACGTCGTGGTACAAAAGTTGAGCAGTTGATACAGGTATGTTATGATATGTCGTCGGAGAAAACGCGTAAGCGCGAATTGGATGCCTTAGTGGAATCTGCGAAGGAGTTGCACTGCAACAATCTCATTGTCATTACTAATAGTAATGTGAAAAAAGAGAAATATTGTGGTCTGGATATAGAGATTACAACGATGGGTCGTTTTTAAGGGTCAGTCGAAGATCTCGCGTATTATTTCGAGCGATTTTAGATTTCCGGCACCGGGGAAATGGATTGAATAGTAAGTAAGGAGACCCTGTATCACTCTCTGGCGGTCATGTCGGGATAGTCTGAGCGCATGCATGTTGGCGAAATTGATGCGGCATAACGTGGCTGCCATACGCGCAGCGTCGGCGTGCAGCGTCAGTTCGTGGTTTGCCACTACCGGACAGTCGGGTGAGAATGTGCCTGATTGCATGTCAAACATGTAGCCCTCTCGATATTTCGTGTGGTCAGGCTGTATCCCGGCAAATGGGAGTAGCGATGAGAGGAATGCGATATGGAAATTGGCGATACCCCCTGGTAGGTTGTCGAGAAGCGATATGGAATTGAGGATGAAATCCCAAAGAGCCTCGTCGGGCATGGTGGCGCGTAGCAGCTTGTTGAGAAATTCGGAGATGAAGAGCGCGACGAGGCGTTTCACCGGGTCGAAGTACAGGTTGTTCCACACCGTATATAGAGCGAAAGTGCCGAGCCTCTGCAATTCGGCAGTCTGTCGGAAATTGATATCCGCCTCAATTGCGGCGAGTGGTTGCAGGCGCGAGTGCCGGAGCCGCCCCATCTTTCCGCTTCCGGCAGGAGAGAGGAATGATATGCGCCCGCGTGATCGGGTGAAGAGGGTGACGATATTCAGTTTGTCGTTATGACGCGTGATGTCAATCACGATTGCGGTTATTTTCTCTGTCATTATACGGATGGGGATGATTATTCCACTAAATTAGATAAAAAAACGGAAAGCGGCAAACCATTTTATGTTAAAAGCGTTAAAGAAATAAAGGGTGAACCTACGGAGCATCTGTAGGGGCATCCCGGATAGCGAACTTATCTTAATCTTTGAAATATAAAAACTATGGCAGACAAAAAAAGCCTGAAAGGCACTAAGACAGAGAAAAATCTTGCGAATGCGTTTGTGGCAGAGACAACGGCATACGCCCGCTACACATACTTTGCCCAGACAGCACAGAAGGAATTATATTTTCATTTTGCAAATATCTTTACGGAGACTGCTGCAAATGAGCTTCATCACGCCAAGATATTTCTGAAATATCTTACCAACGGACCGGTGGTCACCGATCCTGTGAGCGTGGATCCCGGCATCCTTTCGCCTACAGTAGCCAACCTTGCCGTCGCATCGGCAGAGGAGGAAAAGGAGGGTGTCGAGCAGTACACCAAGTCGGCTGAAGTGGCAGAGGAGGAGGGATTCTCCGATATCGCCGGTGTTTTCCGTTCGATTGCCAAGATCGAGAACCATCATAAGGAGCGTTTTGACCTCATGAAGTGGCAGATTGATAATGACAAGGTGTGGAAACGTGATGAGCCGATAAAATGGCAGTGTCTGGTGTGCGGCTATATCTTTGAAGGTACAGAGCCGCCGGTAAAATGCCCGGCATGTTCTCATCCCTATCAGCATTTCATGCCGGCTGAGGAGAACGTATGATATTAGATCAACCATAAAAAACGTCCGGATTTTTCCGGACGTTTTTTTATGTGTTTCCGCCAAAAGAAATGGTCTGTTTCTTTTCACAAAGAAACAGACCGAAACCTTAATCTTAATTATACTATGAAAAACACGTTACAAAGATAAGTTTATTTATGCAAATATTCAAAGGAAAATGCTTATTTTTGCTACAATTAACAATTTTTTAGTGTTATGAGACGTAATTTATGATTTCGTTTATACAGAATTTTAGCTATTTTTGCATGTGGTTTCGGTAAAATCAATCCGTATGCCAACCAATAGCCCAAATGGAGAGACTCTATCAATATCTTTGGAAGTCGAGAATGTTCGGCAAAAAGCTTCACGCGTCAGGAGGCTCGGAAGTGGAGGTGATCGATCCCGGTTGCCTCAACACTGATGCCGGTCCGGATTTCTTCAATTCCAAGATAAGGATCGATGGAGTTATGTGGGCGGGAAATGTGGAGATCCATGTCAGGGCATCAGATTGGAACCGCCACGGTCACAGCGACAATCCGGCGTATGACGATGTAATGCTCCACGTGGTCGGCATATCCGACTGCCGTATAAAGCGGCGCGACGGCACGTATATCCCGCAGGTGGAAATCACGATGCCGGAGGATTTCTTCCGAAGCTATGCCAATCTTTCAGCGGAATGCGAGGGGGTGAAATGCGCCACGTCGTTGGGAGGCATATCCCGTCTGGAACAGACCGACTGGCTCGAGAGCCTTTCCATGGAACGTCTTCAGGCAAAGGCGTCGAGGGTGGCAGACATATTGAAATTCACCGGGAATGACTGGGAACAGACCTGTTTTGTGATACTTGCCCGTGCACTCGGTTTCGGACTCAATGGCGACCCGCTTGAGATGCTTGCGCGATCGTTGCCTCTCAAATACCTGCATCATCATTCTGACAATCCGCTACAGCTACAGGCTTTGCTCTTCGGGCAGGCTGCCATGCTCGACAGCTCGATTCATATATTTGATGAATATTACCAGCTCCTCTGTCGCGAATATTATTTTCTTGCGCGCAAATATGGGTTACGTCCGATGCGTGCCGGCTTATGGAAATATTCACGTACACGTCCGCAGAATTTTCCACACCGTCGTCTGGCATTTCTCGCCAAGGCGTGTGAGGGGGGATTCTCCATGTTCTCCAAGATAATAGGCGTCAAGGGGGATGCCGAGACTGCGGCTACGTTGTTTGACTGGCATCTGGAGGGGTATTGGCATGACCATTTCTCATTTGACGTTCCGGCGCGTTCCGTATCCGACACACTCTCTGCCACCAGTGTGACATTGCTGATGATCAACGTAGTCGCCCCGTTGCTTTATGCCTATGGCTCCATGCGCGGAGAGGAGAGGATTGCGGAGAGGGGAGTGGCATTGCTTGAGGAGCTTCCGGCAGAGAGCAACGGGATAGTGCGCCAATGGAGAATGTCGGGCATCAAGGCTGAGAATGCATGGCGTTCGCAGGGTCTGTTGCATCTGAAGAAGGAATATTGCGACAGGCGCAAATGCCTTTACTGCCGGTTTGGACATCATCTGCTCCGCGATGCTGCCCGGCGTGATTAAAAAGACTTGATTAAAAAAATGACATATAGCATACATATAACGCAAATAATGTTGTTATATAAATATGAAGAATACAAGACCATTCCGGGAAGACCGGATTATCTCTTTTGTGAATGAAAGCGGCGAGGCGAAGCCTCTTCTTGCTTTTGTAGGTGAAAAAATGTCGGGAAAGAGCCGCAACGATCTGAAGACGTGGCTCCGCTACGGACATATCATGGCGGATGGCGTTGTGACGACTGCCTTCGATGCTCCGGTGGAGCCGGGTGGAGAGGTCAAGGTCAACGTGACGCGACCCTTTGTAGTGCTTCGTCATCCTCGTCTGCAACTCGTATATGAGGATTCAGATGTCATAGTCGTCAATAAGGGCTATGGTCTGCTGTCGGTAGGGACGCAGAGCCACCGCAAGGAGGAGACAGCCTACGATATAATACGCGATTATATCAAGACGCAACATCCGACGAACAAGCTTTACGTGGTGCATCGTCTTGACCGCGACACGTCGGGACTGATGATGTTTGCAAAGACAGAGGAGGCACAGGAGGCATTGCGCCATAACTGGAACAATATGGTGCTTGACCGTCTTTATGTTGCGCTCCTTGAGGGCTACGTAAAGAATGATGAGGGCTTCGTCAAGAGCCGTCTTACGGAGAACTCTCAGTTTGTGGTGTATTCCACGAAGGAGGAGGATGAAGGGAAACTCGCATTGACGCGCTACAAGGTGCTGAAGCGTGCCAACGGGTTGTCGCTGGTGGAGTTCTCGCTCGACACAGGACGCAAGAACCAGATCCGCGTGCATGCCTCCGAGATGGGGCATCCCATCATGGGCGACCGCAAGTATGGGGCAAAGGAGAGCCGTCTTCACCGTCTGTGTCTTCATGCGCGCACACTGCGTTTTGCGCATCCCATCACCAGGAAGGATATGCGTTTTGAGTTGCCTGTGCCTGCTAAATTCCTTGCGGCAGTGCGTGGCGCGGATCATACCAAGGATAAACATTTGTCAGATACCAAATAGTTAACAATTACCAACTGAAGTTTCGCAAGCTGCACTTCAGTGGTTTAAAGTTTATAGTTTAAGGTTTAAGATTCACGAAAATCCAAGAATCTTTTCATTATACAAAATTTAATGATCATAAACCATAAACATTAAACCTTAAACCATTTAAGTGAAGCAAGTTGGAAAACTTGCGAAACTTAAATTACTAATACAATGCCTATAGATACGTCGTCATATTATCCGGAAGTGCCTTCTCCCGATGGGGGGAACGACGGGTATAGCCTTAACCGAAGGGAAGGTGGTCTGTTTGGCTCATCACAGAATAATCCGGAGCCGCCGGAGAGAGAGCCTCTGCCGAGGCATGATGCTCCCGAAAGAGAATCGGAAAAGAAGAACCGCAGTAAGGATGATCCGGAGTCGTCGGGAGAGAGATTCATCACCGTATGCTCTAATCTGCTGTCGTGGATATTGGTGCCGCTGCTGATGCCTGTCTACGGGCTTATCCTTGCATTCGGGCTGTCGATCCTTGATGTCGCCCCGATAGGGATGAGGATAACCTTCACGCTGATTGCAACGGGAATAAACGTGGTGATACCGATGATTCTCGTGGTCTTGCTGAAGAGGATGGGGCTCGTGGACGACCTCGGACTCAACGGGCGTAAGGAGCGTCTGATACCCTACATCATATCTATCGTGGCACTTGTCGGCACGTCATGGCTGATGTGGGCGAAGGGTGCGCCGCTGTGGCTGTCATTGTTCTTTGCCGGTGGTGCTCTGGGCGGTCTTATCAATATGCTGATAAATTTCAGATGGAAGATATCGGCACACGCTGCCGGAGTTGCGGGCGTGGTGGCGTTGCTCATAAGGATAGCTAAGGACGGTTCGCCCGAACCTGAGCTTTTCTTCTGGCTGATAACATCGATACTCCTTGCCGGGCTTCTCGGGTCGGCACGCGTATGGCTCGGACGCCACACCGTATGGCAGGTGCTGGCGGGATATGCCGTGGGATTCGGATGTGTATTCCTTTTGACGATGATTTCTTGACGATGATTTCTTGACGATGATTTCATAAATTAGATATGAGCAGATATAATTATAGCCGCCGGAAAAGCAGTGTGGCAAAAGCCGGGAAGGTAGAGATCGGGGGGAGTAACCCTATCCGCATACAGTCAATGACCAACACGTCTACTCTTGACACGGAGGGGAGCGTGGCTCAGGCTCTGAGGATAGCCGAGGCAGGTGGGGAGATAGTCCGCCTGACCACCCAGGGGGTGCGCGAGGCTGAGAATATGTCGGCGATACGTAAGGGACTTGATGCCGCCGGTTGCGACGTGCCTTTGGTGGCTGACGTGCATTTCAATCCTAATGCCGCATTCAAGGCGGCGGAGACGTGTGAGAAGGTGCGTATCAATCCCGGTAATTTTGTAGATGCGGCACGTACTTTCAAGAAACTTGAGTTTACCGATGAGGAATATGCCACTGAGGTGAATAAGATACGAGATACTCTCGTGCCTTTTCTGGAGATATGCAAGAAGCATAACACGGCGGTTAGGCTTGGGGTGAACCATGGCTCGCTTTCCGACAGGATAATGAGTCGCTACGGCGACACTCCTGCCGGCATGGTGGAATCTGTGCTGGAGTTCCTGAGAGTGTGCCGTGATGAGGATTTCGACAATATAGTGATATCGATAAAGGCATCAAACGTGGTCGTTATGGTGGATACCGTCCGGCTGCTCGACAAGAGGATGCGAGAGGAGGGTATGGCGTTTCCGTTGCATCTCGGAGTGACGGAGGCAGGCGATGGAGAAGATGGCAGGATCAAGAGCGCGGTGGGTATAGGCACCCTTCTCGCCGAGGGATTGGGCGATACTATCCGAGTCTCCCTGACGGAGGATCCGGAGAATGAGATTCCGGTGGCATGCAAGCTGCGCGACTACATCTGCAAGCGGGAGAATCAAGCCCCAGTGGTTGAGCCGGATATGGTGGTTACGGGCGCGACACGAGAGCATGCTGTAGCCGTGCCGGGATTTGAAGATGTGCATTATCCGTTGGTGGCGGGTATTGATTTCCCGGCAATACCGGACGCATGGCATAAGGTGGATGCTTCAGAGACGCCCTCATTATATGGTGATGATGTGCCGGTGGTGGTGGAGTCGCACAATCTGAACCGTCCCGGAGAGATAGCGTCGTGGATTGACCGTTTTGTGGCTCTTGGCGGCAAGAATCCCATATTCATCCATCTGGATTATCCCGACACGGATATAGAGGATCTTCAAATAAAGGCTGGTGCCGATTTCGGTCCACTCCTTTTAGGCGGGTATGGGGCAGGCATCTCGATAGATGCTCCGGCGTTCAGTGCGGATGAGATCAACTCTGTGGCGTTGGGTCTGCTTCAGGCTGCGCGTCTGAGGGTGAGCAAGACGGAGTATATAGCTTGTCCGAGCTGCGGACGCACACTGTTTGACCTTCAGAAGACCTTGAAAGAGGTGAAAGCTGCTACAGAAGGACTGAAAGGCTTGAAGATAGGGGTCATGGGCTGCATAGTCAACGGTCCGGGCGAGATGGCTGATGCCGACTACGGATACGTCGGAGCCGGACCCGGTAAAGTGAGTCTCTATAAGGGAAAGACGTTGGTCAAGAAGAATATCCCCTCGGAAGAGGCAATCGATGAATTGCTGGCATTGATAAAGGAGGGATAGATAAAACATGATCTCCCATGATAACCCATGATAATCCATGAAAATCATGATAACTCATGATGTATCATGTTATAACATGTTATATCATGATACATCAAAACAAAACAAAAAACAAAACAAAAAAAAGCCGATTCCTTCAGAAATCGGCTTTTTTCCATGATAGATTATTGCTTCAGACTCCATTCAACCCCGTTCTTGGTGTCTTTGACATCAAAACCGAGCGAGGCGAGTTTGTCGCGGATCAGGTCAGACGTTGCCCAATCCTTCTGAGCCTTCGCATTCTTTCTTATCTCCATAAGCAGATCGACAGCCCCTTCGTAGGCTTTGGTGGCGGAAGCGTTATCATTCTCCGCACCTATCTTCATACCGAGAATCTCGATAAGGAACACGTCGAAGAGATGCCTTAGTTTCGCGATATCGTCCTGCGATAGCTTAGTCAATCCGTCGGAGGCTGCATTTATTATCTTGCAAGCCTCAAATAGCTGTGCTATCACCTGGGGCGTGTTGAGATCATCATCCATCGCCTCATAGCATGCCGACAGGAAATCCGGCATCACCACGCTTGACTTCTCCGATGGGAGCAGATTCTGCAAACGGCGGTAGCCGTCGGTGATTTTCTGTAAAGCTTTCTCCGCAGCCTGTAGGGCAGCGTTGGAGAAATCCACGGTTGATCTGTACTGGGCCTGTAGAATGAAGAAGCGTATCACCATCGGGGAGTATGGCTGTTCGAGAAGAGGATGAGAGCCGTTGAAGAACTCCTCCAGTTTGATGAAGTTGTTGTAGCTCTTGCCCATCTTCTTGCCGTTGATGGTGATCATGTTGTTGTGTACCCAATAATTGACAGTTTCGTGTCCTTGGGCAGCCACACTTTGCGCAATCTCACATTCATGATGCGGGAAGAGCAGGTCAAGACCGCCTCCATGAATGTCGAAAGTCTCACCCAGATATTTCTCGCTCATCGTGGAGCATTCGAGATGCCACCCCGGGAAACCTTCGCTCCAGGGAGAGGGCCAGTGCATGATATGTTCTGGCGCGGCTTTTTTCCAGAGAGCGAAATCAAGGGGATTCCGTTTCTCTTCCTGCCCGTCGAGAGCACGCGTGGTTGACAGGAGATCCTCGATGTTTCTGCCGGAAAGCTTGCCATATCTATGATCGCGGTTATATTTCTCGACATCGAAATATACCGAGCCGTTGCTTTCATACGCATATCCGGAATCAAGGATTCTCTTGACGTATTCGATCTGTTCGATTATATGACCTGATGCATGAGGCTCGATGCTTGGGGGGAGCACGTTTAGAGCCTCCATATCGTGATGGTAGCGGTTGAGATACATCTGCACCACTTCCATCGGCTCCAACTGTTCGAGCCGTGCTTTCTTGGCAATCTTATCCTCACCGGAGTCGGCGTCATGCTCGAGATGACCGACATCCGTAATGTTTCTGACGTATCTCACCTTATACCCAAGATGGCGCAGATAGCGGAACAGTATGTCGAAGGTGATAGCGGGACGAGCGTGTCCAAGATGTGCGTCGCCATATACAGTAGGCCCACACACGTACATGCCCACATGACCGTCATGTATCGGCTTGAAAGGCTTCTTGGTGCGTGTGAGCGAATTGTAAAGGTAAAGGTTGTTGTCCATCAGTTATCAGTTGTTGCCGATTGTGTTGTTGTTGCCTCGGGGAAGGATTTCACCGAACTGAGCCTCGTATTTCTTCACGTTGTCAGTGATCGCAAACATGAGCTGCTTTGCATTCTCGGGGCTCATGATCACGCGGCTTACCACCGGAGCCTGGGGCATGCCGGGAGCAGCGAAGATGAAGTCGATGAGGAACTCGTTGGGACCGTGACCGATCATAGCGAGGTTGCTGTATTTGCCGTCTGCCATGTCAGGACGGAGCTGGATCTGAAGTTGGTTCTTGTTATTTTCAGGTGTTGCCATTTTGCTGATATTTGTTTATGGTTAAAAAATAGATGTTATTGAGATAAGCAGACGATGCAAGTCATCGTGAGCACTTGGTCGGCGGCTCACTCGAACAGCTCACTTACCTATTCAAATGCGAAATTAAATAAAATTTTTCATATCCGCAATAGTCTCCGACGTGATTCTTCCGTCTGCCATAGCCACGGTCCTGTCGGCGATAGATGCCATGCATGGGTCGTGGGTGACGATTACGAAGGTCTGATGTAACGTATCTCTCAGTCCTGACAATATATCCTGTATCTCGTCTCTGTTGCGGGAATCGAGGCTGCCGGTGGGCTCGTCTGCGAATACGATTTTTGGGCTGTTGATGAGGGCGCGTGCAATCGCGGTGCGTTGTTTCTCGCCTCCCGACATCTGGGCAGGCTTATGGTCTGCACGTGCTGCCAGCCCGAGGTCGTCAAGCAGTTTTCGAGCCTTCTCAAAGGCCGTCTTCTTATTATCGCCGGCTATCAGTGCTGGCATTGCCACATTTTCCAGTGCCGAAAATTCAGGTAGCAGCTGGTGGAATTGAAACACGAAACCGATATTGCGGTTTCTGAACTCCGAAAGCTTGCGGTCTTTGAGCGAGAATATATCGGTATTGTCGAAAAATACGGAGCCGGAGTCGGGACGGTCGAGCGAACCGGCAATCTGTAGGAGAGTGGTTTTTCCGGCACCTGACGGACCGACAATAGCCATAATCTCCCCTTCGGGGATTGTGAGTGATATGTCGTGGAGCACGGTCAGCGAGCCGTATCTTTTGGTTACGTTTCTTATCTCTATCATTTGAGAGGGTGGTTTTGTGGTTTATGAGGATTTGACGATCCCCTCGCCCGTGGGCGAGGGCACAGAACTCCAGCAGTCACATATTCAAGATTGCTATTTAGTGGGCTGGGGGGCAGCGCCGGCTTGCATCAGGATTCGCCAGTTTTTTGGGTAGAGGTTGTTGGCACGGTTGCCGATGTTCTTTACCATGCCGAGGGGAAGACCGCGGTATGTGACGGTCACGAGTCCTTTCGGCACGTCGGGCGGGAGCGTGATGGATTCGCGCCGCAGATAGGCGATGGCATCCTCTTTCGTGAGATCGGCTTCCGGGTAGCGGCTTCTGTCGAAGTTGAGCGACAGTATCTCCTGTATTTCGGGCACCGTTTCCGGTTCTTTCCTCTTCTTCTCCCTGTCGTTGGCATGTCGTCCTTTATCCCGTTGGATAGCCCTCTTGGGATTCTGTTTCCGGTCGGCAACTTCCGCTCCCTTATCGTGAGACGACGACACGCTGCGTAGTGATTTAGGTTCCCATTCACCCGGTTTGCGGAACACGGATAGAAACAGCCCTTCCCCTTCAGTCTTGTGAGGCATGAAGCGATATGCAGGTATATCCGTATCTATCCCGCGAGGTATGCCCCATTCTTCCGGAAACCCCATATCTACTGGTATCATTCCGAGTTGCGAACGTATGAACTCGGCGTTCTCCTCATTCTCACGTCGGTTGAATGTGCAGGTGGAATAAATGAGAAATCCTCCGGGAGCCACGGCTTTCACCGCATTCTCCAGAATCTCCTTTTGTAGGGAACTACATTCTTCAATGAGCTGCGGACTCCATTGCTCAATTGCGGCTTTCTCCTTTCTCATCATCCCTTCGCCCGAGCAAGGGGCATCGACTGCCACAATGTCAAACGCGTCACCTCCGGCAAACCGGGAAGAGTCGCAATTCGTGACAATCGCATCAGGATAACCCCATTTCGCAAGATTCTCCCGCAGAATTGCAGCGCGTTTAGCCACGTATTCGTTAGCCACCACCCGCGAACCGTCGGGTAAGGCGTCAATCATAGCGGTGGTCTTACCCCCGGGAGCAGCACATACATCAAGCAACGCGAGGGGAGGGGTGGTGTCGCTGTCTATGTCGTGGGAAAGGATGTCGGCAATCCGGCAGATAGTCTCATGATATATCATAGATGAGGCATCCTGCACGTAGTATGCTCCGGCATGTAGCAGCGGGTCGAGCGTGAATACAGGACGTTGATGCAGATAAAATCCGCATCGGCACCATCTGACCGGTTCGGCTTCGGGGAATGCGGCACCCGGTTTCCGACGGTTCAGACGTACCGAAGTCACCGGCTCTCGCATCATGGCAGCCAGGAAATCATCGGCATCCTCGTGGAGCAACCCACGCATTTGAGTTATGAATCCGGAAGGTAAATCCATAAAAAGGTCTATTTTTATGCAAATTATTATGCAAATGTAGTAAAATTTTTATTAATTTTGTGTACATGGAACTGATACCCGCACTTTATCTGATACCGGTAAATATAAGCAATGCGCCGTTGCGTACTGCTCTTCCCGATGGAAATCTTGATATAATCAAGCAGTTACGTCATTTTATAGTTGAGAATGTCCGCACCGCGAGACGTTTTCTGAAGCGTTGTGACCCGTCGTTTGACATAGGCTCTGTCACGTTTTACGAACTCAACCGTCACACGGATCTCACGGAGGTGTCGTCATATCTCAATCCTCTGAGGGAAGGGGTTCCAATGGGAGTGATGAGTGAGGCGGGTTGTCCGGCAGTGGCAGATCCGGGGGCATTGCCTGTCAGCATAGCGCAGCGGGAGGGTTTAAGGGTGGTTCCGCTTGTCGGTCCGTCGAGCATACTCCTGTCGCTCATGGCATCGGGCTTCAACGGTCAGGGATTCTCCTTCAACGGTTATTTGCCCATCGACCCCCGTGAGCGTGAGAGAAAGCTGCGCGAACTGGAGCAGCAGTCTCAGAAGCTCGACATGACTCAGATATTCATTGAGACTCCATATCGCAACAACCGTATGGTGGCTTCGCTGGCTTCAACATTGAAAGGAAGCACACGCCTTTGTGTGGCGTGCGACATAACCGATCAGGAGAATGAATCGATAGTCACAATGCCGGTGTCGAAATGGAAGACGGCAAAGTATGACTATGATAAACGCCCCGCAATATTTCTGATCTATGCCCGATGACGGGGTAGAGGGGTAAAGAAAAAAAGGAAAAACAAACAGATGGCACGTCGTAAAATATCTTTTGAAGGACAGATGGTACTACCGTTTGAGGATCTTGACTCCGGTTTTGAGACGCCGGGGTCATCAACACGCCGCAATATATATGCCTCATCGGAAATAAAGCCTAAGGCAGGCACGACAATGCCGTCTGACCGTCTGCTTTATTATTTCTCGATGGGTTCGGGATCAAGCGGAAATTCCTGTTATGTAGGTACTAAAAAAGGGGGTATCATCATAGATGCCGGAGTGAAGGTGGATCAGATAGAGGGGATGCTGCGTAGCAATGGCATCGACATAGCGAACGTAACCGGGGTGCTTCTCACGCATGATCATTCCGACCACGTGAAACACGTCTATTCTCTCGTGAGAAACCATAAGCATATCCGCGTGTATTGCACCAATCGCGTGCTTGCGGGCATCATGCGCCGCCATAGCATCTCCAAAAGACTTAAGGAATATCATCAGCCGATTTTCAAGGAGATACCGTTCAATATCGGAGAACTTGAGATCACTGCATTCGAGGTGCCGCATGATGGGAGCGACAATATGGGATTCTCCATCTTCTACGACAAACGGCATTTTGTGCTTGCCACCGACATAGGCGCGGTGAAGGATAGGGCTTATTATTACATGAGCCGTGCGAATTATCTCGTCATAGAGGCTAACTATGATCTTCAGATGCTTCGTATGGGAAGTTATCCGGAATATCTGAAGGCAAGGATACAGACGGATGCCGGACATCTTGACAATATGCAGACGGCGGCATTCTTGAAGGAGATAATTAATCCGTCGTTGCAGAATATATTCCTGTGTCATCTGTCGCAGGACAACAACACTCCGCAGAAGGCATTGTCGGCGGTGAGGACGGCGCTTGAGGAGCGTGGCAAGAAGGTGGGGAATGCGTGCAACACGCTTGAAGACCGTAAGGCTGACGTGCAGCTTATGGCGTTGCCTCGCTATGAGTCTACACCACTGTTTGTATTTCGGCCCCTGCCGGAGGATCTGAACTCATGATAATCGTGAGCAGCGGACCTTCAAGTCCGTTGGGTGCCATTCCGGCTCTTATTTCGAATCTAAGGTAACCCCCATCGAAATCATAGACTACGATATCTGTCTCATTGTCGTCGACAGCCTCATGAAGATTGAACTGTATGCGATGATTCTCCGTCAGATTCAATGACTGAAGCAGATACGCCTCAAGATCGTTAGGGAGGAGATCGCCAAGGAATAGATTGCGGATTGTGACGTTTTTCTTGTCAAGCACGTCCACCACCCATATTCCCGGAGCACCCTGCACATCGGTGTATAGCGGGGCACCCTGTCCGTCGGTAAGAACCCCTTCGAAATCATATTCAGTGGAATCAAGCGGTTCGCCGACGCGGATGGCATCGGCAATGCTTCTGACGGTCATGGCAATGTCGTTGTCGGCATGAAAGGCTTCTGACTCCACTTCGGAGGAAACCACGATAGTATCATGCTCATTCTCATTGCTTGCCGATTGGCTGTTGCAGGCTACGAGTGTGGTCATGCCAACTGCAGTAATCGCGGAAAACAGATTGGCAATGCAAGTTCTATTTGATGTATCATGCGTCAGCATGGCTTTCAACTTTGGGAATAGAAGTGAATTTAACACTTTATAACAAAAAGTTTGGCAAAACTACAACAAAATATTGAGATGTGCAAGAGAAACCCTACTGCTGACGTAATTTTTTATGAGACGAGGATAGGCTTTATCGCGTATGGAATTTTGATACCCCGACTTTAGCCCCCGTCTCCATTTCTTATGAGACGGGGGCTTAGATTCCAATTCACTAAAATCGGGGTCACAATTATCAGCGGGTGTAGAGGAAGCGTTTGATGCTGCGTTTTGGAGTCTTTTCAAATTCGTTTGGCATCAGGATGATTTTTGATAACTGCTCGTAGGGTGCGACAAGTTTGTTAAGCTCCTTGCGCACATTCTCCATAGCATTCTCCATGTCTGCCACCGAGATTCCGATCTTGTCGGCTGCCTCATAATCGGGATATACCAGACCGACGAGCTTACCGTCACGTTCCACCACGAGGCTCTCCGCTACGAATGGCATATTGTTGAGCTTCGCCTCAATCTCTTCCGGATATATGTTCTGACCGGAAGCCGACAGAATCATCGTCTTCGAGCGTCCTTTCAGGAAGAGAGTGCCGTCGGGCGTGCGGGTGCCCATGTCGCCGGTGTGCAGCCATCCCTCCTCATCAAGCACGGCAGCCGTAGCCTCCGGATTATTATAATAGCCTTTCATCACGTTGGTGCCACGGACGCATACTTCGCCCGGAATATGTTCCGGATCGTCTGACAGCACCTTTGATTCCATTATCGGGAGAGTCTTGCCCGAAGATGTGACCACAAATTTCCTCCATGGGGTGTAGGATATAAGCGGCCCACATTCCGTCATGCCATATCCGACTGTGAATGGGAATTTGATTTTATGCAGGAATTCCTCTACCTCATGATTCAACGGTGCGCCGCCGACAATTACCTCCTCAAACTGACCTCCGAATGCGTCGACGAGTTTCTTGCGTATCTTCGAATAGATGAGAGTATCGAGGAACGGCACGGCAAGGGTCCATCTCATGGTGCCCTTTGAAATCATGGGAAGAATCTGGTTCTTATAGATCTTCTCCAGAATTAGAGGCACACAGATGACGAGATTGGGACGCACTTCGGCAAGGGCTTTCAGCAGCACACGTGGCGAGGGAGTCTTGCATAGCAAGGTTATGTGTGATCCGCAGGCAAGAGGCGTCAGCATATCAAACGCACATCCGTAGGCATGGGCAAGCGGAAGGAACGCAAGGGCACGCGAGCTGCGGAAATGAAGCTGGGAGTGTATGCCGAAGCATACGTTGCCTGCAAGATTCTCACCCGTCAGCATCACTCCCTTGGAGAACCCCGTAGTGCCGGAAGTGTAGTTTATCTCCACAATCTCCGAATTAGAGCGGTCAATATACTTCAGGTCGGTGGCAGAATACCCGTTGGGATAGCGTCGGTTGAACCGGCGTTTCAGCAGCCTCATGTGGCGGTGTATCTCTTCTCCGGAACGCTCATGAAGCACCTCCTTGGATTCCAGACCGACGACACCCTTTACCTTCAGAAGAGCCTCCGGCTCGATATGCTCCCAGATGGAGTTTGAAAGGAAAAGCAGCTTCGCGCCGGAGTGGTTGACGATATGCGTTATGTCGAGTGGGTTGAATTCGGCAAGGATGGGTACTATGACCGCGCCGTAAGTGACGGTGGCGATATAGACCTTCACCCAATCTGCGGAATCCTTACCACATAAAGCTATCTTATCGCCCGGTTTTATCCCTATTGACTCAAAGAAAAGATGAGTCTTGGCGATAGATACGGCAAGATCTGAATATTTTATAATATCAGGTTTGCCGAATTCCGATAAAGCGGGCAGATCCCAGTTCTCTATAAAACTTTTTTCATAGAGCTTTATGAAATTGGTCACGTTTATCATAAGGCAAGCATATAAATTTCCCGACAGTCATCCATAGAGAGCGGCACGTAATAACCGAGAGTCTTACCCATATTCCCCTCAAGACTTCTGACGAGGGCTTCTATGTCGGGCTGGCGTCCGATAAGATCCGTCAGCGATGTTGTCAATCCGAGGTCATGGTAGAAATCCTTCAGAAGAGAGATCCCTTTCGCTATTATCTCCTCAGTGGAGAGTCCGTCGGGATTAACCCCCATCACGTTTATTGCAAACTGCCATACCATGTCAGGGTTGCGTTTCGCCACGAAAGAGAGCCATGCCGGCACGATGCATGCGAGTCCGGCACCATGCGCGACGTCGTAGATTGCTGAGACCTCATGCTCGATGCGATGAGAGGCCCAGTCCTCCTCCTTGCCTACACCACACAATCCATTGTGGGCTATCGTGCCAGCCCACATTATGTCGGCGCGGGCATCATAGTTGTTGCCGTCTACTTTAAGTTCGAGGGCACGCCCCATAATGTCGCGCATGATTGCTTCCGAATAACCGTTGACAAGACGTGCGGGGGTATTTGAGAAATATCTCTCGAATATATGACAGAGCATGTCGGAGACTCCACATGCGGTTTGGAACCAGGGTAGGGTCATCGTAAGCTCCGGATTCATTATGGCGAACCGCGGACGGAGCAGACTGCTTCCGACCGACATCTTGTGGAGCCCGTCAAGACGGGTTATGACCGTATTGCCGCTCCCTTCGCTTCCGGCAGCAGGTATCGTCAGTACCACGCCTACGGGAATTGCAGCCACAGGAGTCGCTTTCCCACAATAGAAATCCCAGAAATCACCATCATATACGGCACCGAGGGCAATCGCCTTAGCCGTGTCGATGACTGAACCGCCACCGACTGCAAGAATGAAATTGATACCCTCCTTCACGGCAAGACTGATGCCTTCATACACACGGTCGTCGGTAGGATTGGGTTTGATACCTTTGAGCACACAGAAATCAATCCCCTCTTGGGTAAGGGAATCGGTTATCTCCTTTATGAGTCCGCTTTTCTCGGCAGACTGACCGCCATATACGAGCATTACCTTCTCGCCGCCGTAACGCTTCACTGTTTTTCCTGTTTTCTGTTGGGTATTCTTGCCGAATATGAATTCTGTAGGTGAATAAAATGTGAAATTGTTCATAATTTATATGGGGAATTAGACTTGGTTGCAGTTGGATATATGCACCTGTCACGGAAAGTATAGATGATAATACTTCCCGTGACAGGTATGTATAACTCTATTATATTAACAAATAATAGAGTATAAAGTTAACGTATAAGGTCAAATCTCGGCTTCTGCCGCTGTCTTTTCCGCCTCTGCCGCTTTCTCCAGCGAGGAAGAAGCGTCGTCGCCCGTGGCAGCTTCAAGTTTCTTCATGATGGAGAATATGAATGTGGCGGAGATGAGGCAGATGGCGATGAGTATAATCCACAGCATATATACCGGAATCTTTCCCCAGAGGAACATCGGGATAGACACGAGATAGTTGCCTACGGCAGTGGCTGCAAACCATCCGCCCATCATTGAGCCTTTTAGTTTGGGAGGAGCCACCTTTGATACGAATGATATGCCCATCGGCGACAGTAGCAATTCCGCGAAAGTCAGAAGGAGATAGGTGGAGATTAGCCAATTGTGGGATACTGCACCTGACGTGCCGGAGAGGGAGAACGAGCCGACCATCATGACGGCGTATGCAACGGCAGCCATAAGCATGCCATATCCGATCTTGCGGGGTGCGGAGGGTTCTTTGCCACGCCTTGCAAGCCAGCCGAAGAACGCAAGCGATACCGGAGTCAATGCCACCACGTAGAATGGATTGAACTGCTGGTATTCCTGAGGTTGTATGCCGGTGAGGGGATTTGGGGTTGCATCGTAGAAATAGCATAGTGCGCCTGCCACTGCAGCAAGGATGATGACGCTGATGATACGTCCTTTCCCGGTCTTGCTTTGGAAGAGGCTGAAGAGGGCGTATACTCCGATTGCGATGGAACAGAGTGCCCATACGTTGAATCCGATGCGGGTCCAGCCGCCGGCTTCAGGTGATGTGCAGCTTTTGGCGAATTCGGTGAGTGTCGCGCCGTTCTGATGGAACACCATCCAGAAGAATATCACGACGGCAAATACGAGCAGCAATGCCACGACTCTTGCCTTTGTCTGGGCGGGGGTAAGTTCGGGAGCATCGTTTGAGGCAGAAGCCTTACCATCCTGTTTCTTTCCGGAGATTATGTGGGCGTATGTTGAGCGTCCGAGGAAATAGATAAGGAAGCTTACGATTAGCGATCCGCAAGCCACAGCGAAGGCGTAGCTGTAGCCGGTGGAGAGGGTAGTGATGTAGTCGTTTGCCCATGCCGTAGCATCAGTGCCTACTGTCATGCCGCTTTCCGCTGCCTTAGCCGCCAATTGTGAGGCGGAGCCGTTTCCGTCAAGTAGTGCGTTGCAGAGAGCCGGAAGGTCGGCGTTGTATACGAGACCCTTAGCGTTGAGTGCGATGTTACACATTGCAGTAGCTGCCATTGGTGCGAACATTGAGCCGATATTGATTGCCATATAGAAGAGGGAGAAGGCGGCATCACGCTGGTTGCTGTATCGCGGATCGTTGTAGAGGTCGCCTACCATTACCTGAAGGTTACCTTTGAAGAGACCTGTCCCTATGGCTATCATGCAGAGAGCGGCACATAGGATCATGAGAGATGATGTGGAGCGTATCTCGGTGGGGATTGCCATTACGGAGTAGCCCACGAACATTACTGCGAGACCTGTCACGACGCATTTTGAGAAGCTCCATTTGTCGGCTACCCAACCACCGACGAGGGGCATGAAGTAGACGAGAGCGAGGAATATTGCATATATCTGTCCGGATATTGTGGAGTCGAATCCGAACTTCGCCTGCAGGAAAAGCAGGAAAATGGCGAGCATCGTGTAGTAGCCGAATCGTTCGCCGGTATTGGCGAGTGCCAATACGTAAAGTCCTTTGGGTTGGTTGTTAAACATAATGATGTATTAAAAGAGAAAAGTTGACAGATGGGTTTTAACGATATGTCTTTACCCTATGCTGTCAACTTTAATTTTAAACTTTAAACCTTAAACTATAAACTGTCGTATCACTTAGTGACTCTTTCAAGCCATCCCACCATTGAGTACATTATACCCATTGATACGAGACATACCGACAGGAACACTGTCCATGCCACCCAGATGGGGCAGGCGTTGTAGATCAACGGACCGATCCAGAGAAGGAGGTTGCCGACGGCTGTCGCACCGAGCCATAGACCCTGGCATAGACCTTGAAGGTGTTTGGGAGCAACTTTTGATACGAATGAGAGACCGAGCGGGGAGATGAAGAGCTCTGCCACTGTCAGGAAGAAGTAGAGCACGAAGAGAACCCATGGTCCGGTCTTCATCCCTTCTGCCACTGCAGGCGCGAGAGATTTGAATGTCTCTGCTGAAGGATATCCTTCAAGGAGTGAGAACACTGCAAGGAATAGGTAAGCAAGACCTGCAAGACCCATACCGATTGCAATCTTACGGGGTGTTGAGATCTCTTTTCCACGACGTGAGAGTGAGGAGAATACCCACATCACCACGGGGGTGAGCACAATAACGAAGAATGGATTGAGAGCCTGCCAGATTTCCGGCTGTACGGAATCGGTCTTCACGAAGTCACGGGCAAAGAGGGAGAGTGATGTGCCGTTCTGGTGGAATGAGAACCAGAAGAATATGGCGATGCCGAGCACTGCGAAGAGTGCATACATACGCTGCTTGATTTCGGTAGCCATCTGCTTCTTCTCCTCGGCAGTATAGTTCACGGTTTCACCCTTCTCTTTCTGAGCGGGAGAGGGGAGCTGCTTCTTGGTCAGTATGAAGATAATCAGAGAGATTATCATTGCCGATACAGAAGCGATGAATGAATAGTGGATACCGGTGTTGAATACGTCGAGATATTTGGTGCAGAAAGCAGAAATCTCTGTTGATGCGTTGCCGCCTACCTCGGTAATAAGAGCATATAGGTTGTTGAGGTTCTGGGTGTCCATATTGTCGGTGACGCTCAGATACTCATGGCAGAGCGCGGGGAGCGACGCATTGTAGATCAGACCGTTTTCGCCAAGCCACCAGCTTCTGAGCAAAGGGGCTACGAACGGTGCGATGAGACCGCCGATGTTGATGAATACGTAGAAGATCTGGAAGCCGGAGTCACGCTGAGAGGCATATCTCGGGTTGTCATACAGCTGACCGACGATTGCCTGCAGGTTTCCTTTGAAAAGGCCGTTTCCGAATGCTATCAGGAAGAGTGCGCCGCAGGTGAGGGTGAGGAGCCATGTCTGATTTTCAGCAGTTGCGAAAATCGGGAAGGAGAGCAGGATATAACCGGCGGTCATTATGCAGAGACCGGTTATGATAGTGCCCTTGTAGTTGCGGGTCTTGTCAGCGATAAGACCGCCTACAAGGCTCAGTACGTATATTCCGGCATAGAAGCAGGAATAGATGATTGCGCTTGTCTCCTCCTTTAGTCCGAATTTGGAACAGAGGAAAAGGACTAACACAGCGTTCATGATGTAGTAGCCGAAACGCTCGCCCATGTTGCTGAGGGCGGCGGGAATCAGCCCTTTGGGTTGATTTTTAAACATGTGTCGTGGTATTAAATTATTATTATGTTAGGGGATTCGATTATGGGAGACGATAAGCGGCAGGCTTGTCAGCCACCGATCATCTTGAAGGCACGGGCATAGTTGTGGATCTGCTTCACCATTGCTACGAGTCCGTTGCTTCGTGTGGGGGAGAGATGTTCTTTCAGCCCGATTTTGTCGATGAAATATAGGTCGGCATTGAGTATTTCGTCGGGAGTGCGGTCATCGAGCACCCTCATCAACAGGGCAACAATTCCCTTGACTATAAGCGCGTCGGAATCCGCTTGGAAGTGGATGCGTCCTTCGGTAGTCTTTTCTGCCGTGATCCACACGCGGCTCTGACAACCTTCAATAAGATTTTGCGGAGTTTTTTCGCTTTCCGGAAATTCCGGCAATGTGTTGCCTAAATCAATGATATAGGCATATCTGTCCATCCAATCGGTCAGACCTTCGAACTCCTCGATTATTTCGTCTTGTGTGTCGTTGATAGTCATAATTTTAAAAATTAAATAAAGAAAATCCACCGCAATCAGCCATATCATTACGATATTCCAACCCCGATGTACGTCTTTGAAATGCAAAGATAATAAAAATAAGTAGTTGTTAAAAATTATTACGATAATTATTTTTCATCACCTCATCACCTCGACGGTTAATCTACCACAGAGCACACAGAGAACGCAGAGATTTTTTGAATCATTCGAATAATAAAAATAAAAAACTCCGTGCGCTCCGCGCTCTTTGCGGTTAATCTACCACAGGGCACACGGAGAGCGCGGAGATTTTTTGAATCATACGAATAATAAAAAGAAAAACCTCCGTGCGCTCCGCGTTCTTCGCGGTTGATCTACCACAGAGCACACGGAGAGCACAGAGATTTTTTGAATTATACGAATAAAAACCTCCGTGCGCTCCGCGCTCTTTGCGGTTGATCTACTGACTTTTGCAATCGAGGAGATTTTAAATTTAAGTGTTAATATATATTAATATGTGTACCAAATTGGTAGATGTTTGTTATATTTGCAGAAAAACAATTGTATATGCAGGTAGTGACAGCAAGAGAATTTCGTGCCAATCAGACAAAAATTTTGAGCGCGGCAAAAAGTGGACAGTCTGTGATGCTCACTTCAAGAGTGGGCAATTTTAAGATTGTCCCAATTACAAGTGAGGATGAGATAGTGAAACGGGATATATTGGAATCGCTGAAGGAAGTTAAAGAACATCTCGAAGGTCGCATTGATCTCCCTAATGCAAGAGATTTGGTTTTCTGATGGAAATTAAGGCTACAGATGTATTTCTTAGATGCGTGAAGCCGATGGCTAAACGTTATCGTAGTTTTAGGAAGGATTATGATGCATTGCTTGATGCCCTTGAAAAAAATCCGGAAATGGGCGTAGATTTGGGCGATGGCTACCGTAAGGTGCGTATGGCTATCGCTGCCAAAGGTAAAGGTAAGTCCGGTGGGGCAACGGTCATTACGCTCAATATGGTTGAGCGTAATGATTGCCTGTATCTGATATATGCCTATGATAAATCCGATGCAGAGAGTGTCAATCTCAATGTTATAAAGGAAATCGTCGCAAGTATGTATTTATAAATCAAAGTAATTATTTGTGGTTGATCTACCACAGAGCACACGGAGAGCGCGGAGATTTTTTGAATCATACGAATAATTAAAAGAAAAAACTCCGCGCTCTCCGCGCTCTTTGCGGTGTATTTAAGCTGTAGCCTGTGGTCAGATTCCGTTGGGTTTGTTGTCGTAGGATTCGTTGCGTATCTCCTTGATTATGCGTTTCACCGATGGCTTTGTCAGCAGGTCGGTCACTTGCTGGGGCGACAGCAGTAGAGACGGCTTGCATCTCTTGGATGCCATGTATGTTTTCACTGAATTGAGCAGCCATCTCCCTTCCGGATGCTCCGCAGCCTTTTTCATGTCGGCGGATATGATCATCAGTTTACCTTTGCCGACAGAACATTCCAGCATCAGGGCGAGACGGTAGTTGCGCTCTACATTGTCAATCACCTCTACTATCGGGTCGATATCCTTAGGCAACCTGTCAATAATCAAAGGATGGGAGTTTGCCACGGTCGCAAACCATTGCCAGTCGGAATGGAAGTCCGTCGGGAAAAGGCGGAACGCCTCATGAGAATCGTCAATGAGGAGACCGAGTGTGCCCGGCGACGGCTCCTTCTTCACATTGTCGCAGATGGTGCGGAACATACGGTAGTTCCAATAGTCAGTGGTGAATAGCGGACCGAGGGATGTCTCCCGAACGGTAGCCGTATCCGGACAAAGAATCACCCGTCCACCCTTGTCAAGAGCCTTCAATGCGAAATCAAGATCTGTGGTGACAACCACATCTTCTGTCCGTGGTTCTTCGGTTGGATATATCCAGATGTCATAGCTGTTTGATGCCTTTGAAGAGGATAGCTGAAGACTACTCTTTACCGGAACCTTCACATCCGGAATCGTCAGCGATATATTCCCCGCATCCACAACCCCTTCACCCGACGATGTTGAGAGATTGCCGCTTGCGAATGGTGTGGTCCACCCGATATTCATACCGTCGAGGTCGGATGCACTGAAATTGGCAACCTTTACCGGTATCTCCACACTCTCTCCGGAGGTGAAGCAGAATTTCGGCAATTCAGCGAGAATGGTCACCTGATCACACGCCTCCCTCCACTTTTCCGGAGTCACCAGCCCTTTCGAATCCATAAATGCATCCAGAATTCCTACAAGAGCCGTACCTTGCCCGGGATAATCCTGAAGGTCGAGGAGCTGAAATCCACCCATTCCAGGAGTGCGCAGATTCATCTCCATATCTGCACGATAAAGACGCGTAGCCAACTCACCGGAGGCGCGGAAGAAACGTTGTGCCTTACGTGCATTCCCGGCATCCGTGACCCGGCGTGCAAACTCCTTGAAATTGTCAGGACGGAGCACCCCTGTATATTTGAACATCTCGCGGAAATCCGGAAATATCTGGTATTGCCCTGTCTCATGACCGATCACCGGCACAGGTGAAAGGGATATGGCATTTGAGAAATTCATCTCCGAGTTAGGATAGGTGGAATTTAGGATTCCTCCGTTGTCTGCATCGGCAAATGAGAAAGATGCCCGTGTATGAGTCGAGAAGCCGTCACCGCCCCCTACGCGACACGTCACGAGGAAATCCTCACCATCTATATGTCCTTTCCAACCGAGATAGATATTTGAACCGTATGTGGTGAGAAGATACGGGTTGATCTCCTTCGCCCGGTCAAGGAATCCCTTCATCAGCTCGATCTCACCCCAGAGTTCGTTGCCAAGAGAGAACATCATGAATGAGGGATGATGGGAATATTCCGAGACTATTGCATCCAGTTCCTTCGCGAGGAAATCCATAAGCTCAGTGTTGTCGTGGTCAAAACTACCCCATATCGGTAGTTCCGGCTGGAGATATACGCCGGCTTCGTCAGCCGCGCGGAAACATTCCTCCGGTGGGCACCATGAATGAAACCGGACATGGTTGAGTCCGTAATCCTTTATGATACTGAAATAGCGTCTCCATGATTCATAGTCCATAGGGACGTGTGCCGTCATCGGGAACACGCAGGCATCATGGCGACCTCTAAGGAAAGCGGGATGACCGTTTACGATAAACTGCCTTCCTACCGTGTGGAAATCACGTGGGGCGGAACTGACGGAGATGGAATCTTCCATCATGCCATCGGGTGATTGCAAGGATATGCTTACGTTCTCGCTTGTAGGGTTCCATTCGCTCCACATCTGTTCTCGGTCTGTCGGAGGTAGCCAGAGGGAGAATGTGTCAGTGTCGGGGGAGAGTTTGATTCTGTCCGCCTCATCATCTCCGGTCATTGCAGTGATAATATATCCGGCGGGTGGGTTCTGTGATAGGGTCACGTCTAATCGGCGCATGCCGTTGCGGGTGGAATCGGTCTGAGGAAATGGGATTGCCGACTTGATATGCAGCCGGGGCATAGCCGATAGCCTTATCTCCCCGATTATGCCATTCCAGTTGGTCTGTGTCGATTCGGTGCAGGCGTGGGAGTTGTTGCGGATGGGGAGAGGTATTGAGTCGCCGTTGTTCACGGTGATTTCTATGGTGTGCGTTCCGGGAGATAGGGCATCCGAGAGGTCATGACGTTGCGGAGCGGATATGAGTGATGAGTAGGATATCCGTTTACCATCGACAGCCACAGAAGCCGGACGTGTCCTTTCGAGTAACAGTTCGATATGCTTCCCACGCCATTCCTCCGGTATGGTGACTGTCTTTGAGAATATCGCCGAACCTGTGTAAGAGAATCGTCGAGAAAGTTGCGACGTGTTGTCCGATTCCTCTACCGGTATACCTACCCGGTTGGTGTCGAGAGTTCCGGGCAAAGAGAGTTTACCTTCCGCCGGAATTTCAGAAGGGGCATTCAGTAGGATGAAGTTCCAATCTCCGGCAAGGTCGATATGCTCGCGAGCCGATGTCATTAGAGAGGATATCATCAGAAAAGCGGCTGCGGCAGCCTGCTTGAAATAGTAGGTCATGACAATGAAATTAATACAACTCACTTACAAAGGTAGCGAAACGAATCCACTTTCGCAAATTTATATTTCCGTCAGACTTCACTTGTTAATTTATGATAATTTATAGGTAAAAAACGTTGTAAAATTTGTAGGAGGAATTAAAAAAGATTAACTTTGCAGCCGAAAATACAGACAGAACGCGAAAGAGCGTCAGCGAGGGTCTTTTAGAGCCGTGTCTCCACGTCCGCAAGTCAGGCGGAAGATACGGAAATAAAAGATTCCTTATTTTTTAGTATCTCTTGAAAAATATCCAAGGGTATATCAAAAGTTCTTTTTGCCTGCCTGTCGGTAAATTAATCATGAAAAATTTAATAAAAAACACCTGATAACTATGGCTACTTATCTGACCCAGGAAGGGTATGACAAAAAAATGAAAGAGCTCTCCGAACTTGAGGCTCAGCGACCCATGATCAAACAGGCAATTGCCGAGGCACGCGACAAAGGCGACCTTTCGGAGAATGCAGAGTATGATGCTGCCAAGGAGGCACAGGGTATGCTTGAAATGAAGATTGCCAAGATCAAAGAGCTTATAGCATCTGCACGCATCATCGACGACAGCAAGCTGAATACTGACGTAATCCAGCTCCTCAATAAAGTGACTATAAAGAACCTGAAGAATAATATGGTTGTCACTTATACCATCGTGACTGAGAATGAGGCAAATATCCGTGAGGGTAAGATCTCTTCCGCCACTCCGATCGCCCAAGGTCTGATGGGGCATAAGGTCGGCGATATCGTTAAGGTACAGGCTCCTGTCGGACAGTTGGAATTTGAGGTGATCAAAATCGAGATCTGAACATGACAATATTTTCAAAGATCATAGCAGGGGAGATTCCCTCCTATAAGATTGCGGAGAATGATAAGTTCTACGCATTCCTCGATATAAATCCTGTTAACTGGGGGCATACTCTTGTGGTGCCTAAAGAGGAGACGGATTACATCTTCGATATTGACGATGCGCAGCTCGGCGAGATGATGGTCTTTGCCAAGCACGTTGCTGCCGGCATCAAGAAAGCGATACCTTGCCGAAAGGTAGGTGTGGCAGTGTTGGGGCTTGAGGTGCCTCATGCCCACATACATCTCATCCCCATTCAGAATGAGGGTGATATGGATTTCAAGAACAAGATTGAGAATCCTACTCCGGAGAAGATGCAGGAGGTATGCAAGGCAATAACAGACGCGCTTTGCGCTAAGTGAGATGTAACATGTGACAAGTAACAGGTAATATGTTGCTTGTTACAAGTAATAAGAAATAAATTGGGGTGGAAGTTGAAAATCATTTATGATTCAACTTCCACCCCTCATTTTATCGCTAAGTGCGAAATGCACACCATTGCTTATTACATGTCACTTATTACATATAACATGTCGCTTAGCGCGCAGTCCGCTTGTTATTTTACCAGGAAATGATCGCCTGATTCCTTGACGATGTTCTCGTAGTATTTCTTATCATAGCCCGGGAACGTAGGATATACCGGCAGACCATATTCACTCTTAATGAAATTGCCGTTCTCATCGGTCTTCTTCATGTTGCCGTCCATGAACTTCACGAATAGATATTGTCCGAGGTCACGATAGGCATCGGTAGCCTCTTTCGCTATTGCTTTACCCTCACTGTTGACGCTTGCCACCAATGCCGCCTTGTCACCTCTGTCGAGCATTGATTTCAGTTCCTTCTCACGGGAGGCACGAGATGATATATATTTTTTCTCCAGACCACCCTGCACCTTACGGATATCGGGAATCATAAGGTCATAGCGGTTGTAGGCCTGGTTTGCCACCCAGTTTGTCATCCAGAAATTGGAATCAAAAGAGAATGTGTTGATGTCGCCGGGTGCGAGTTCGGCAGGCACTTCCGTCATTGAGCAATAGAACGGCATGTAGACCGTGCTGTTGGTGTCGTCGGTGCCAAACCATATAACGCCACCGATTTCATCCGGCATGTCGGCACGTGTCTGGCTTATGAAGCTCCAGCCTGTCTGCTGCGTGGCGATAGCGCGCTCCATGCAATAGGTCTTGCCATCCACCTCATACTCCATGGGGCGCCAGCGGTAGGGCACATGGTTCGGACCTGACCCAACATCCTTTGTCATATCGAATGGGGTGCCTTGAAATTGATCGCGCATACTCGCCTGCATATCCTCCAGACTGAGCTTGCGGTCGGGAATGATATATAGGGGCATGGGTTCGTTGCTGTCGTAGTTGCACCATGCGAAATATTTGTCGGCATCCTTGTTGAATCGGCGGAAATAGCTCCACACTCTGCCGTCGCAACCGCGTCGGGTGCCGGAGTCATGAGTGGAGTAGGCATCGGCAAAAGAGAAATCGGCATCCTTGCCATTGAAGTATCCGCGTCTGCGGGCGAAGGATATGACGTCCTTGCTGTGCATCACGTTCTCCTTGTCCTTGAAATCGACCTTTCTGATACGTGGCTCATTGGCATGTCCGGATATTGCGTTGTCAGGAATCCTTACGGCAATCCATACGGCACCCTTCTCCGCGCCTTTCCCGATCATCTCCATCACCCACACTTCATTCTTATCGGCAATGGAGAATGACTCGCCACTGCTTGCATAGCCATATTTGTCAACAAGGTCGGTCATCACCTTTATAGCCTCGCGTGCAGTCTTCGAGCGTTCGAGAGCAATCTGTATGAGAGAGCCGTAGTCGATTATGGAGTTGCCGGTGGTGTCGACAAGCTCTTCATGTCCGCCCCAGGTGCTCTCGCCGATAGCCACCTGAAATTCATTGATATTGCCCACCACGTTATAGGTCTCAGCCGGCTGGGGTATCTCGCCGAGAGGTTTCGAAGTGTCCCATTCCACCACCTTTCTCATTGCGCCGGGGGCATGCTTTGCAGCCGGGGTATGGTTGAGCATGCCGTAAAGGTTGTGGGAATCTGCGGAATACGTCATGAAGACAGATCCGTCGGTTGTGGCTTTCGGTCCGGCTATAAGGTTCGTACAAGCCGCCGCATCGGGAGCCTGCAAGGCTGCCGCAGAAAGCAAAATTGCTAAAGATAAAGATGTTCGTGTCATGAGAATAAGATTCAGTTGACGTTGCATCCGCCCGTAGGCATCATGCAACTGCATTTGCTTACGAAGTTACTACAAATAGATGATATATGCAAGTTTGGCGACGTGGGAATTATTTCGTAACTTTGCAAAAAGTTTGCTCCGCGCGTAAGTAATCGTAAAAAATGTCTCCGGTTAAAGAAAAGAAGCCGTCAGAAGCGTTAATATACGGTAGGGACGCCATGGAGGCTATCCCGAAATGTATTGACTCAAAATATAATTACCATAATATGGACGAAAATAAAGTTGCCAAGACGTTTGAAGATCTTGGCGTGGAACCTCGGTTGCTGAAAGCTATCGGGGAAATGGGTTTTGAATCACCGATGCCTATTCAGGAGATGGTCATACCGCATCTCCTCGAAAAAGATGGGGATGTGGTCGGTCTCGCCCAGACCGGTACCGGAAAGACGGCTGCATTCGGTCTGCCGGTGCTCCAGCGTATAGACGTAAGTAAGAATGTGCCGCAGGCACTCATCATCGCTCCTACCAGAGAGCTTTGTCTACAGATAGCAGGCGATCTTGCAGATTTCTCAAAATATATAGATTCCCTGCGAATACTCCCTGTATATGGCGGATCAAGTATTGATAGCCAGATACGCACTCTCCGCAAGGGTGTGCAGGTGGTGGTGGCTACTCCCGGACGACTGATCGATCTTATAAAGCGTGGGGAGGTGAAGCTCTCCGATGTGCATACCGTCATTCTTGATGAGGCTGACGAGATGCTCAACATGGGATTCCTCGATGATATAAAGGAGATACTCACTCACGTGCCGGAGGAGCGAAAGATGCTTATGTTCTCCGCTACGATGCCTAAGGAGATTGCCGGAATAGCCAAGGAATTCATGCATGAGCCGGTGGAATTTGTGGCAGGCAATAAGAATGAGGGCTCTAAGAACGTGCGCCACATATATTATATGGTCAAGGCGCACGATAAATATCTCGCCCTTAAACGTATTGCCGACAATAATCCGGATATCTACGGCATCATCTTCTGCCGCACCCGTAAGGAGACGCAGGAGATTGCCGACAAACTCATCAACGACGGTTATAATGCCGATTGTCTTCATGGGGATCTGTCGCAGGCACAGCGCGACCTGGCTATGAAGAAATTCCGCGACCATGTGACGCAGCTTCTTGTGGCAACAGATGTGGCTGCACGTGGTCTCGACGTTGATGACCTGACCCACGTCATCAACTATGGATTGCCCGACGACGTGGCGGTCTACACCCATCGTTCGGGACGTACCGGACGTGCCAACAAGACTGGCGTCTCTGTGGCTATCATCCATTCGAAGGAGAAGGGACGTCTGCGTGAGATAGAGAAGAAGATAGGTAAGGAGTTTGAGTATAAGAAAGTGCCCACACCCGAACATATCATCGAGAAGCAGCTCTATAACCTTGCCGACCGCCTGGAGAGGGTGCAGGTCAACGAGTCGGAGATAGAGAAATATCTCCCCGGCGTGCGCAAGAAGCTGGAATGGCTCTCAGAGGAGGATCTTCTGAAGCGCGTGCTTTCTTTGGAATTTAATCGTCTGCTCCAGTATTATCAGGATATGCCTGACATTGACCTCAATGCCTCCGATAAAGGGGAGAAGCGCGATAAGAAGCAGGACAAGGACCGCCGAGTGGCTGAGTCCGGCTATGAGCGAATAATGGTGAACGTAGGCAAGGCTCAGGGATTCTTCCCAGGTAATCTTATGGAGATCATCAACCGTAACGTGGTCGGAAGCAAGCCGGATATCGGCAGGATTGACCTCTTGTCGGGATATACGCTTTTTGATGTGCGTAAGGATGATGCACGTCGCGTAATAGATGCTCTGAAGAATGAGGATTTCTTCGGCATTGTGTTGCGTCCGGAGATTGCCTCCGACAGGGATTATTCTCGCGATAGCCGCGACCGTCGTGAAAAACGCGGGCGTAAGTCATCGAAGGAGGATTATGGCTCTTCCAGGGATAGACGACGCAAGGACAGCAAGGATAAGAAGGAGAGCAAGAGTAAGAGAGACAGGAAGGATCCGGATAGGGAGAAACCCTTGAAGAAAGAGAAAAAGGAGAAGAAGGAGAAGAAAGGTAAAGCCGGTAAGAAGGCTGAATATAACGGAAACTATGAGATCTTTTATAAAAAGAAATAATCAAGGAGGACTGATGCGTCTGGCTATGGCTATCTTTTTTGCCATAGCCGCGCTCATGCCCCAACGTGCCGGAGCCGCTAAGGTGGCGGCTGACACGTTGTCAATCCGTGATGTTTTCGTATCACTTCAGAGCGAACCGGTTGAGATCCTTAAAAAGACCACACGCCTTGACATGCTTGACTATTGGGATGCCGATAGCGTCTATAAGGCTGTCAATGCCATGGACGGACTCTCTTGGATAGAGGCATGCACGCCTGAATATATGAAGGTGCAGCTGACTCCGGTCAGCACCCTTGAACTGCGCATGTTGCACCGCAAGAAGGGCAGCACAGTAGTGGCATCGGTCTATACTGTCGGCAGTTCAACACAAGCGGAAGACAGCGAGGTGAGATTCTACGATGATAAATTGAATGAGTTGGACTCCAAGGAATTTTTCAAGACGCCTGAACTTAAGGATTTCTTTGACATTCCCAAGGGGGCGGAAATCACCATGAAGGAGATAAAGGATATGATACCGTTCCCGACGGTGGCGTATTCCATCTCTCCCGACGAGGACTTCCTCACTGCGCGTCTCACCGTGGGGAAGTATATGGACGTAGACAATTATAAGACCATAAGCCGTTATCTGCGTCCGGAGATACGAGTGAAATTGAAATGACAAAACAATAATACATGGAACGCAAAGTAAGAGTAAGATTTGCCCCGTCGCCGACGGGACCGCTTCACATAGGGGGCGTGCGCACGGCTCTCTATAATTATATATTCGCCCGTCAGAATGGGGGCGATATGATTCTCCGCATCGAGGATACCGACAGCCGTCGGTTTGTTCCCGGCGCGGAGGAGTATATCAACGATGCCCTTCATTGGCTCGGCATAAGTTTTGACGAGGGTGTGCGCGAAGGTGGGGTCTTCGGACCCTACAAGCAGAGTGAGCGTCGCGAGATATATAAGGAGCATGTCGATATGCTTCTTGCCAACGGTAAGGCATATATTGCCTTTGATTCTCCTGAGGAGTTGGAGAAAGCGCGTCAGGATATCCCGAATTTCCAGTATGATGCCCATACCCGTGGCTCTATGCGCAACTCTCTGACCATGCCGAAGGAGGAGGTTGACCGTCTTATTGCTGACGGCGCACAATATGTGGTGCGTTTCAAGGTTGAGCCTGACCGCGACGTGGTTGTGGATGACCTTATCCGTGGGAAAGTGACCATCAACAGCAATATCCTCGACGATAAGGTGCTCTACAAGAGTGCTGACAATCTCCCGACATATCATCTCGCCAACATAGTCGATGATCATCTGATGGAGGTGAGCCACGTGATCCGTGGAGAGGAATGGCTTCCGTCGGCACCGCTCCACGTGCTTCTATACGAGGCATTTGGCTGGACCGACACGATGCCTCAGTTTGTGCATCTGCCGCTCCTGCTGAAGCCTGTAGGCAATGGTAAACTCTCGAAGCGTGATGGCGATAAACTCGGTTTCCCTGTGTTCCTTCTCGAATGGAAGGACCCTGTTACGGGCGAGATCTCTTCAGGCT
Organism: Muribaculaceae bacterium Isolate-037 (Harlan); assembly: GCA_003762615.1. Taxonomy (GTDB): domain Bacteria; phylum Bacteroidota; class Bacteroidia; order Bacteroidales; family Muribaculaceae; genus Lepagella; species Lepagella muris. The sequence continues at coordinate 131,488 of RIAZ01000008.1, read as the reverse complement.
ATCGCGAGAAGGGGTATCTGCCGGAAGCTGTGGTGAATTTCCTTGCTCTTCTCGGCTGGAATCCCGGTGATGACAGTGAGATGATGAGCATGGACGACCTTATCCGCAAGTTCTCGTTTGCCCATTGCTCCAAGAGCGGTGCCAAGTTTGATTATAAGAAAGGTATCTGGTTTAATCATGAATATCTTGGCAAGGCAGATGATGCAGTATTGGCACAGTTGTTCCAGCCCGTACTTGTGGAGAACGGCATAACTGATGCCGATCCTGCCTACGTTGCGAAGGCAATCGGTATGGTCAAGGGTCGTGCCGACCTGATAGACGATCTCTGGACGCAGGGCGACTTCTTCTTCCGGGCGCCTGAGACGTATGCGGAGAAAGACGTCAAGAAACGTTGGAGTGAGGACACTCCGCGTATCATGGAGGAACTTATCGGATTGCTTGAAGGCATTGACGACATGACCTCGGCTAATGCAGAGAAGATCGTGCTCGGCTGGATAGCCGACAAAGGTTATCATCTCGGCAACGTTATGAACGCATTCCGTCTGGCAGTAGTAGGTGCTTGCCGTGGTCCGCACATGTTTGACATCACAGAGCTTATGCCGAAAGAGGAGGTTATTGCACGTATCCGTCGTGCAATCCACACAATCAAACGATAAATCCGCAGTCGAGGCTTGCTGCCTACAACATGGGCTTGTAGCAGTCGGTTTCGGCATGCAACGGTCAGAAAAGTCCTTTCTGTCAATATTGACAATATCGTCATTAATGACAGAAAGGACTTTTTTGCATTAAGGACTTTAAGATCCTTAATACCCTTAAAGAAATCCTTATTATTGAAGATTTTTTAAGAGAAACATTAAAGAATGTTAAAGTGGTAATTTTTTTTATGTTATATAGCAGATTTTGAAAAATAATTTGTAATTTTGCAGTGAGTTTTTCATGGTATTAGATTTTAAGGTTAACAGAAGATTGGTTGTCGGGATGACAATCAATTTTTTTTGTATACTATTGATAGTTTGAGAAGTTGATAATGTGTTTATAATCAAAATATTATATAAAATACAAAATGAAAGAGATACTGAAATTCCTGAAGTCTTTGGCAGGAAACAATAACCGGGAATGGTTTTTGGCGCATAAGGATGAATATTTGAAGGTAAAGACACAGATAGATGAACTGACGGCTCTGCTTATAGCCGGAGTTGCTTCTTTTGAGCCTGAGGCTGCCCGTCTCTCCCCTTCAGATTGCACATACCGCATATATCGCGATACACGTTTCTCCCACGATAAGACACCATATAAGACGCATATCGGAATCTTTATATGTCCACCCTACGGAAAGAGGGTGAACCGCATGGGATATTATCTTCATATCGAACCGGGTAATTCTTTGGTGGCTGTCGGCACGGTCTGTCTGCCGTCGAAGGCGGTATCCGCCATACGTATGTCAATCTACGATAATGTGGAGGAATACATCGACATAATACATTCTCCCGAATTTAAGGAGGCTTACCCGGAAGTGGGGGAGAATCCATTGAAGACAGCGCCGAAAGGCGTGCCGAAGGATTGGGAATATGTTGAGCTGGTGCGTCCGCGGGATTTTGTGGCGAGTCATGTGCTTAAGGATTCCGAACTTTCACGTGCCGACCTGGTGGAGAAGGTGACACGGCTATTCCGTATAGGAAAACCCTTCAATGATTTCGTTAATTTTGCCTTGGATGAAATTGGTGGAGATGGCTTATAGGACTCCTAAGACTTCTAAGACTCCTAAGATTCAGTCAAGGTCATAATCAATTGAGAGCACTTTGAATTCCGTGCGGCGGTTGATCTGGTCAGCCGCATCCTGATCTTCCGGAGAGAGTGTATTGATGTAGTCCTCATTGAGCACTGTGCCCTCCGGAAATTGAGGATACTCGCGGTTGATACGTTTGGTGACGGTCTTTGGCACGCTCTCCCCATACCCTTTCGGACTGAGGCGGTCTGCGGCGATACCGGCAGCGATAAGGTAGTCAATCACGCTTTGGGCACGGCGTTCCGACAGACGGATATTATATTCGTCGCTCCCTTTGCGGTCGGTGTGCGCTCCCATCTCTATGGTCACGTTGGGATTATCTCGTAGCATCTGCGCCATCTCATCGAGTGCCGCCTTTGATTCCGGACGTAGTGTTGCCTTGTCGAAATCATAGAATATATTCTCCACCACTTGTGGCTTGTTGATTGCAGCCAGGGTGAAGTCGATGGCATATTCCGCATCCTCCTCGGCGGAATCACTCTCGAATTCCTGCTTCAGGCTGAGATAGCCGGGAGCACCGGCTTTCATCACGTATTTCACACCTCGGTCAAGGTCAAACTCAAACGAGCCGTCATCGCGAGCCACCTGTTTCTGGTTGCTGCCGTCGTCACCCACGATACGTATCACAGCATTAGGCACAGGTTCCTCATCCTTGTCGATTACGAATCCTGATATTGAGATATGTATGTCGGGAAGTTCAAAACTGAATATATGGTCGCGTCCCCGAGCATCCCCACGGTTAGAGCTAAAGAAACCGTTCTCCCCATCCCCAAACGTAATGCCGAAGTCGTCTCCCTGGCTGTTCATTGGCAATCCCATATTCTCCACGCTCCAATAGTCGCCGGTAGAGTTTAGTTTCGCCTTGAATATGTCAAGTCCGCCGAATCCCGGATGTCCGTCGGAAGAGAAATATAGCAGGGAGTCGGTGCGCGAGTAGGGGAACATCTCATTCCCCGGAGTATTGATCTGCGGACCCATATTCTCCAGACTCCCGACGCGTTCATTAAGATTGATCCTCCAGATGTCGAGACCTCCGTATCCGCCCGGCATATCACTGCAGAAATACAGGTAGCGACCGTCTGAGGAGACAGCTGGATGTCCTACGGCAGATAGTGTATCGGCGGTGATTTCCAGCTTCTGCGGTGCGCTCCAGGAGGCATCACTGCGTTTTGACGTGTAGATCTCCACGGATGTGTCGGAAGTCTCCGAGCGGCGCGCCTTGGTAAGATACATGGTCTGTCCGTCAGGCGAGAAACTCACGATACCCTCATCGGCATCCGTGTTAAGCTCACCCTCCACAGGCTGTGGAGTCTGCCACTGCCCGCGTTCATCCTTCTTGCTGAAATATATGTCGCCCTTCTTCATGCCCGTAATCTCCGAGCGTTTCTCGCCGGTAGCTTTCTCCGTTGTTGATGTGAAATATAGCTTGTCGAGCGATTTGTCGAGATACATGGGGGAGAAGTCGGCGCGTTTGGTGTTGAATATCTTTGATTTTTTCACCACATAACGTGTCTTCGGCTGCTCTTTGGCGGCAATGGCAAGTCGGCAACCTGTGACGCTTTCACGTGCAAGCGCATCATCATGCACAAGCGCGAGATATTTATCGTATTCCTCAATAGCTTGCTTATATTTCCCTGATGCCTGCAACGCCTTTCCGAGATAAAGGAATAGGGTAGAGTCGGGATATTCGTATCTCAGGGCGTTCTGAAAACTCTTTGCAGCGTTTGCCGCCATGTTAAGTTTCGCCTGGCAGAGTCCCATCTTGAAAGCCACCTCTCCACGGGCGGGACGTTCCTCTCGTTTGGTCATACGGTTATAGACCTTGCGGTACATCGCCTGGGCATCGAAATATTCACCTCGTGCAAAAGCATCATCGGCATCCGACAGCTTCACACTCCGGCATCCTCCGACAATCACCGACAATAGAATGGATAAAAGAATCGGTAATGATCTGCGGAGTGAGAAGATGTATGATGTTGATTTATGCATTTGTCGGAAGAATGAGATCGGAAGAAAATGAGATCAGAAGAAGGAGTAGGAGATCTTGAAGTTGATGAGAGGATATACGGGGAGGGCTTTCATGACGTTGAGATAATCGCCTACCTTCCCGCGCACGTTCACGAGATCCTTATTCATGTTGACACCATCGTGCAGGATGACTTGTGGTGCGCCACCCCAGAACAGCACGCCTGCCTCCACGCCTATATTCCATCGCTGCTCCTTGTCGATTGCACCACTGTAGCCGAATCCCAAATAAGGTTTGAATGGGTTGGTCTTCGCCTTTGCCCTCACCTTGCCATCCTGAGCGGGCTGCATGATATATGGCTCTCCGTTCTTGAAATCACCGATATGTATGCCGGCGCGTCCATATTCACGGAATTTCTCCTGCAATTCGAGCACCTTGTCAGGGTCAAGGTAGTTTCCTCCGCCGATAGGCACGTCATAGATATCCTCGATAGTGGTGAAATAATCATACGCACGGTTATACAGATTGAGAGCCACCAGCGTTGGCATCTGGTTGCGTTTGTTCTCTGCGCGTCCGATGATTGAATTGCCGGCATAGAAACCTGCGGTAAAATGCCAGTGACGGTTGTTCTGGAACGGGAAGACGTCGACAAGCAGTTTGAAGTTCAACATCTTCGGCTTTGCGATCATCTTAACCTCGTCATCCATGTGCAGCCCTGTCATTTCATACACCATATCCTGTATGTGGCTTATGTCATTATTTACGTTCCCCTCATTGAAAGAGGAGATCTCGAAACTTAGTGGGAGATGAAACGACGGTATCCACTCCACTCCGGCACGCAGGCGAGTCCATTTCGTTATAGGTGTGGCGAGTTCAAGACCGAGTCCACCGGTTCCGAGGGTGAAAGCCGCCTCCAGATTGTCGGCAACGTTATTCTGTCGGCACCATTCCTTAAGGCTTATACGATTGGAGGCAGTTGGCTTTGGTGTAGGACGACGGAACAGGAGGGAATCGTCGGGTAATGATTCCTTCTTATTGTTGTTGGGCACCCTGTATACTTTCGTAAACTTATGGTTCAATTGCGCATTGACATCCGTAGAGAATGCGGCGAGAGCCGCGATAGCTAATATTGATAAAAAAAACTTACGCATACAAATATTGTCGGTGATAATAATCTGCAAAATTAGTAAAATTTTGTCAGACAAACGAACACCATCTGCAAAATCACCACAAAGATCACAAAGTTATGTAAAAAAACTCCGTGCCCTCCCTGGTTTATTTCCACCGCAGAGCGCACAGAGAGCACGGAGAAAAATAAAAAATCTCCGCGTCCTCCGCGTTATTCTCGGTTTATTTTCACCGCAGAGCGCACGGAGACCACAGAGAAAAATAAAAAATCTCCGCGCTCTTCGTGGTTTATTTCCACCGCATAGCACACGGAGACCACATAGGAAAATAAAAAATCTCCGTGCCCTCCGCGTTCTTCGCGGTTTATTTTCACCACAGAGCGCACGGAGACCACGGAGAAAAATAAAAAATCTCCGCGCCCTCCGCGTTCTTCGCGGTTTATTTTCACCACGGAGATCACAGAGAAAAACACCGTGCTCTCCGTGGTCGTGATACCGTTTATTCAATCGTTAAAATATAACGCTTTATACCATTTTTCATTAGCCGTTCGTTAAAATTCATCAGATACCCTAATCGATATGAACCTAATTTCATATAAGTGAGAATTTGAGCGGTGTGAATATCTTTTAGAGTTTCGACCGATTTCAATTCAATGACAATCTGTTTTTCAACCAATAGATCAATCTTATATCCCGATTCAAGTTTAATTAAGCCGTAAATAATGGGTATGCTTTTTTGACGTTCGACAAACAATCCTCGTGTGGTTAACTCATACATAAGACATGTCTCATAACAAGATTCAAGCAATCCAGGACCTAATAGGCGATGTACCGTTATGGCAGCATCCACTATAATAGTGCCAATTTCATTAATATTCATGATACATAGGTGTAAATTATTATGTGTCAAATTTACAAAATATTATTTGAAAAATACAATAAAATAAATTTATTATCACAGAAACACTAATTCCCACATGACTTTATTATTAAAAACTAAATACAGCAGTGGTTTATTTCCACCACAGAGACCACGGAGAAAAAATAAAAAACCTCCGCGCCCTCCGCGTTCTTCGCGGTTTATTTCCTCCACAGAGCACACAGGGACCACGGAGGAAAAATAAAGAACTCCGCGCCCTCCGCGTTCTTCTCGGTTTATTTTCACCACAGAGCGCACAGGGACCACGGAGAAAAATAAAAAAAAACTCCACGCTCACCGCGTTCTTCGTGGTTTATTTCCACCGCAGAGCATACGGAGCGCACAGAGACCACGGAGAAAAAATAAAAAAAACTCCGCGCCCTCCGCGTTCTCCGCGGTTTATCTCCACCGCAGAGCGCACGGAGGGCACGGAGAAAAAATAAAAAAAACTCCGCGCCCTCCGCGTTCTCCGCGGTTTATTTTCACCACAGAGTAAACAGAGACCACAGAGAAAAAATAAAAAAACTCCGCGCCCTCTGCACCCTTTGCGGTTGTGATTTCGTCCGAATGATGAATGGTTAAAAATGGTTGGAGAAATGTGCTGAAATATTGTGCTAAAAGGAATAATTTTAAGAAAAATTGAGAAAGTTGCGATATTTTTTTCTAAAAATTTGTTAGATACAATAAAGAGTCTTACCTTTGTGGTCAATTTTCAGAGTGAATTCGGGTATCCGAGTCCCTGATATGAAGCTTTAATGTCTTCTTTCCACAACCGCAATTCACTTAAAGTTAATATAGTAATGCTGATAAGGTCGGTTGTCCGACGGGGTGTCAGCGCGTCTATGTCTAACAAAAAATGGAACACTACAATAAAAAACAAATATTAATCAATTCAAATCTATTAAGGAATGAATAGAAAACTAATCAACGGCTTGCTGTTGCTTACCGTTACGACCGGTGGGGTCGGCATGTTCACTTCTTGTAAGGACAACGAGGACAGCTTCAAAACTGAAATCAAACAGTCGCAGTCCGATGTTGTGAAAATGCTTCAGGATCTTATCGCTGAAAAACAGGATAAGGGCGAATACGCTACGGTGGCTAGGTTGCAGGCACTTGAGGCACGTGTGCTTATCCTTGAAACAGCCGGTTATCTTACTCAAGCAGATAAGACGGAATTAATCGGTCTTATTGAACAGGCAAAAAATGCAGCCAATGGTGCGAATGCTACAGCGCAGGCCGCCTTGACTAAAGCTAATGAGGCAGCACAGGCTGCTGCTGAGGCACAGGCTGCTGCTGAGGCAGCGCAAGGCACAGCAAATGCTGCACAAGCTGCTGCTGATGCAGCAAAAGCTGCTGCTGATGCTGCACAGGCTGCTGCTGATGCTGCTCAGATTACAGGAAATGCAGCCCTTGCTGCCGCTGGGAAAATTACTTCTTTTGTTGATAAGATGTTTGCGCAGCTCATCACCAACATCGAGATTCAGCGTTGTGTTAACCCGATGTTCGGTACGTTCAACCTGCCTATCGGTGTAAGCAACACAATCCTTGCCAACTACTTCTATTCTGCTGACCACGACATCCATTTCCCGAACAATGGAAACTCCGTGTTTGAGTACAGCCAGGATAATCTTGCCGGCGACCTCGGTGATGCTGTATGGGCAGCTCTTGGTCATTCAGCAACCAACGAAGCTGATTTGGTTACAAAGGATACTAAGATTGGAACCCTCGGTAATCTTTACGTTACAGTTAATCCCAGCAACATCGATTGCAGCGGCATGAAGATCCGTCTTGTCAAGAGCAATGGTGAATATGTGCTCGGTCAGCTTGAACTTGTAAAGGATAATGATGTTGAATTCAATTTCGGTGTCTCTTTCGGCACACGTGCCGGCAAGCAGAACGGTCTCTACAGAGTTAACATCCTTCCCACAGTTGACGATATTGCAGCTATCAAACTTGAGATTGATCCTGCATTGAAATCAGCGGTTAAGGATCTTTACAACGACCGCTCTAAGTCAAGCATCGCTGATCTTGCAGCTGCTCTCTATCGTCAGTTTGACGGTATCCTTCCTGCATACGCAGTCGAGCTCACAACGCAGTCTCCTATCTTCGGGTCAGATGCTACTGAAGATCGTTCAATCCTTTCAAAGTATGACATTGCAGCTACTACGTTCCATCCATTGAGCTTCCGTACAGCTGAAGGTATGTCGTCAAGCAAGAAGCTTCCGACATTCGGTCGCTTGTCAAACGTTCTCCATGATTTCTTCGCTGATCTCAGAAAGGATATCAAGATTGAGTTGAATCTTGGCATCGATGAGTCAAAATATAATTGGGATTTCAGTCTTAAAGATGTTAAATTTGAGATTGAGAAATCACAGATAAAGATAGATCTTTCATCAGTAAAGGATGGTATGGGCAATCCTCTTGAGGGTGAACTTATACTTGGCTATGATGGTGGTACGGTTTCAATACCTGGAGACAATAACACCGCGTTGAACGACTTTGTCAACTCTATTGTAGAATCCATCAACGGAGATCCGAATAAACCGGGTTCCGGATTTACCGGTGAGATTGAGGCTGCCGTTAAGGAGCAGTTGATCGGTCAGGTTGAGACTCTTATCTCAGATATCAATAGCCAACTTAAGAGCGTAGATGCTTCAATCAATGAACAGTTGACCGATATCCTTGACAAGATTGAGAATCAGATTGCCGGCAAACTTGACGGTGCACAGAAATTTGTTGAACTCTGGAACCGCATCGCCAATAAGGTTAATGGTATCCTTGAGAACCCGAATGCATATCTGCAGGTATATGCAGCATACAAGGGCGGAGATGGCGAGCTTCACCATTTCTCAACAGATTGGACAGATCCTTCGGTATTTGTAAAGGGTAGCGGTAACTCAGTGACAATGTATCTCACTTCTTACAATGCAGAACTCGTGGTTCCGGCTTACAAGAAGTATGTTGCAGTTGTAGGTGAGGTTAAGGCTGACGGCACTCTTGACGCATCCAACGTGGCTAATCTAAATGCCGGTGGCGCAGGTCTTAATGAAGTGCTTGCAGGCACAGTAAACCGTGTAGGTATTGATGCAAGCAAACTCCAGTCAGGCAAGACATACGCAATTCTCTACTCCGCACTTGACTACCGTGGCTACACATCTACCCGTCGTTACTACGTTACGGTTAAGTAATCACTGAGTTGTTATATATAATTACAGAACCCAAAAAAGAAAATGAAAATGAAATTAAATAAAATTCTTTTGACAGCGTCTCTTCTGTTCGGTGGTCTCTGTGCCAACGCTCAGGAAACAGTCACCGAATACGTATTCCTTCCTCACTGGTATGGTCAGGCTCAGTTCGGTATGCAGGAGACTCTTGGCGAGGGTGGCTTCGGCAAGCTCCTCAGTCCGAATGCACAGCTTGCAGTAGGCTATAAGTTCAATCCCTACATCGGTGCCCGTCTTGCTGTAAACGCATGGCAGAGCAAAGGTATCCTCAAGATGAAGGGTCAGGACGATCCCCGTTGGAAATGGAACTATGTAGCACCCACTATTGATGCGGTTGTAGACATGACCAACCTTATCGGCGGCTACAATCCCAACCGTCTTGTTGAGGTTAACCTTATCGCTGGTCTCGGAATGAACATCGGCTTCGGCAATGGTGAGGCTAACGACATCAACGCCGCTTATCTCAAGCAAGTGTCTGGTGCCGCAGGTGCAAATCAGATTTACGGTGCTGACTACAAGCTTCTCGGCAATGCATGGGATGGCACAGTGGTACGTTTCCTCGGACAGTTCGGTCTTGACGTTAACTTCAACGTGGCAGAGAACGTCCAGGTGGGTCTTGAGGTTATGGCAAATACCCTCAGCGATAACTACAACTCAAAGATCGGCTCAAACTCTGACTGGTATTTCAACGCACTCGTAGGCGTTAAATACGCCTTCGGTCCCAAATATGAGACTCGCACCCGCGTAATCGAGGAGCCGGCTCCTCAGGTGATCGAGAAGATCGTTGAGAAAGTTGTGGAAGTTCCTGTAGAGGTTGTTAAGGAAGAGCCTGTAAAGAAAGAGGTAGAGATGCTTCGTCGCGACGTGTTCTTCAAGATCAACACTACTGCTATCGTTGGCAGCGAGGCTACAAAGGTGGCTACGGTTGCAGACTTCCTTCAGGAGCATCCTGATGCAAAGGTTACGATTACAGGTTATGCCGACAAGGGCACAGGCTCACTCCAGCTTAACCTTCGTCTTGCAGCACGCCGTGCAGAGGCAGTTGCCAATATGCTTAAGACAAAATACGGTATTTCTGCATCTCGCATGACAGTGAAGAGCATGGGTGAGGCAGAGGATCAGCCTTATCCCGATCCCGTACAGAACCGTGTGGCAATCTGTATTGCGCAGTGAGATGCGTAATATTTCGCAATAGGTGAAATAATTATAGAAAATAATCGTTATTAAATTGGTCATATCGGATATGCTCCGGTATGACCAATTTTTTAAATTCCGATTCCCTATGAATGTCAGGCATCTCTTTAATTGTCGGTTCAGATGGGTATGCAGGTATGGAAATAATGTTTTTATGAAGAAAATATTTACTCTTATTGTTGCGGCGGCAACTACTTTAGGCGTATATGCTGATTTGAATGGTGATGGTTACTACAGGGTTGAAAATTACAAGACAAAACGCTATGCATCGGTTATAGACAATCGCGGCAGTATCGATATTGCCGCCACAACAGCTGATTTGCAGGCAATAAAACTATGGCTCGTGTTTGATGATGTGTCACACGATCCAGCCTCTGTATTTTATATTTCAAAAGTGGGATCGGAATATCAGCTTACCACGCAAGGCACGGGGGTTTATCAGATCATAGACCATTATTTGAAGTTGCGGGAGAATGGCAACTCAAAAGGGCAGAAGCTATACATGGCATACGGCACAGATGGTAGAGTGACAAAATATCTTGCTGATGGCAACTCTTGGTCGGGTAATCGTGGCACAATGGGTACCAATTCCTCAGGCGACTATCGTAAATGGTTTATACTCCCGATGGATGCGGCGGGCGAGAATTTCTATGGAGCGATGCCAGATGTGGATGCTGATGGGTCGCTCTACACCACGGTATATGCCTCCTTCCCGTTTTCGGCATATTCCTCCGGAGTGAAGATGTATTATGTCAGCAATGTCAAGAACGGTTGGGTCGAGCTTTCCGAGATAGAGGGCACAGTTCCCGCCGCCACTCCTGTGGTTGTGGAATGTGTCGGGACAGAGCCGGGTGATAACCGTATGACAGTAGGGGGCACAGGGAGTGCGGTCAGCGGCAACAAGCTGAAAGGTCAGTATTTCAACTGCGACATAGCCGGACATATCAACCGCGTCAAGTATGACCCGACTACAATGCGTGTGCTCGGGCGATGTGCCGATGGCTCACTTGGCTTTGTCAAGGCATCCGGACTTGATTACGTGCCGGCGAATACGGCATATCTCGTGGTGCCGGGATGGTATGAGGATGAACTCAAATGCGTAAAGACTCATTCGGAATTTGAGGCGGACGTGGATGAGATAGAGGCAGTCGGTGGGAATAAACCGCGGGCAGTCTACTCCATCACGGGAGTGCAGCTTTATCAGGATGCTACTGATGAAGAGATTGCATCGCTTCCCAAGGGTATATACATCATCGGTGGAAAGAAAGTGAAAATATAGGATAAATATCATGGAAGAGAAATTGATGACAGACGACGAGCGGATAGCTGAAGAGGTAGTGGTAGACGGACTCACGTTCGTCCCGTTCCTGAAGAGGGATGAGATCCGCCGTCAGGTAAAGCGAGTGGCGTCAGAACTTCGCAGGGACCTGGAGGGTAAGCGCCCGCTGTTTATCTGTGTCTTAAACGGGGCATTCATATTCGCGGCAGACTTAATCCGGGAATGTGGCATCAACGACTGCTCGGTGACATTCGTGCGCTACAAGAGCTACGAGGGCATGTCGACCACTGGTAATGTCAAGCAGCTTGTCGGTCTTACGGAGGATCTGACCGGACGGGATGTTGTCATTATCGAGGATATCGTCGACACCGGTCTGACGGCAAAGCAGATGATAGCCGATATCAAGAAACAGGGTCCGGAATCGGTGAGATTTGTCACTCTACTCCATAAGCCGGCAAGCAGCAAGACAGGTTTCACCCCGGATTATGCAGCATTCACGATTCCCCCAAGTTTTATCATCGGATATGGTCTTGACCTCGATGGCAAGGTGCGCAACCTGAAGGATATCTACGTCATCAAAGAGTAGGTCTTCCGGATCGGTCTCTGTATCTCGATAAAAAGAGTAGATAAAATGGCTCTCCACTCTCCACTATAAAGTATAAACCTTAAACCATAAACTATATGAATCTGGTATTATTCGGTGCTCCCGGCAGTGGCAAAGGGACACAAAGTGCAAAACTAATTGATGAATTCGGACTATTCCATATTTCTACGGGAGAAGTTCTTCGTGATCACATCAAACGTGGTACAGATCTTGGGAAGGTGGCACAGGAGTTTATCTCTCAGGGACAACTTATTCCCGATGAGCTTATGATAAGCATACTTGATGACGTCCTTGAAAAGGATGCTAAGGGAAAGAAGGGGGTTATCTTTGATGGTTTCCCACGCACTATCCCGCAGGCAGAGGCATTGAAGGAGCTTTTGGCAAAGCGAGGCACGGAGCTTCATGCCGTTGTCGGTCTTGAAGTGCCGGAGGAGGAACTTGTGGAGCGTATGCTCAACCGTGGCAAGGAGACAGGGCGTGCTGACGACAATATCGACACCATCAAGAAACGTCTTGACGTTTACCACAACCAGACATCCCCGCTCCGCGATTACTACCATAACGAAGGGAAGTATCTCCCTGTCAATGGAAGCGGCGTAGTGGATGATATCTTCAACGATATAGCCAAGGGATTGGAGAAAATCACAGGCGCACCACGCAAATAATATAGCGTCAAATTGTGATTGACAAACTGACATTAATGTCGATAATGTCAGTAATGTCAATAATGACAGTAAAGACAATAAAGACCATTCAGGCAGCTGAGATTACGATCTCAGCTGCCTGATATTTAAATTTATTCGAGAAAACTATTTTGTTTTGAAATTTTTTTATTAATTTTGCGCCAATATGAGGCGCATCTGCGACTTCATTGCTTCAATTGTTGATGTCGTTCACACAGATTAATTGATATATAGCCAATTAATATTATTGAGACACCAATCAAAAACTCAAATAAAATACATAATAACCCTTTCTGAGGTCGGCTGCCGTGAGGGCATAGTTTTGACCGGATAAGAAAAAAAGAAACAGAAATTTGTCAAGATGGAATCAGAAAAGAAACCAAAACGGCCGAGAATCGGCGTAGCACCCACTGTCGGGAATGCAGAGAGCGGAGATTCAGAAAACCGCTATGAGAAAGTGAATTACCCTAACGATGACAACGCTTCCGGCGAACGTCAGCCTGCCAACCGTCAGTATGGCGACCGTCAAGGTTACCAGCAGAGACAGTATGGTTATCAGCAGCGTCCGATGGGATATGGCAGAAATAACTACAACAACCATTACGACCGTCCCGCTTATCAGCAGAATTATCAGCAGCGTCCCGCCGCTTCCGATGGCGAAGGAGAGAAGACTGAAGGTGCTTCTGAGACCGGCTTCCATCAGAATGCAGAGGGAGGCTATCAGCCGCGTCAAGGTTATCAGCCGCGTCAGGGCAATTATCAGCCGCGTCAGAATAATTACAATAATCGTAATCAGGGCGGCTACAACAACCGCAACCAGGGTGGCTACCAGCAGCGTCCCAACCAGGGCGGCTACAACAACCGCAACCAGGGTGGCTATCAGCAGCGTCTCAACCAGGGTGGCTATAACAACAACCGCAACCAGGGTGGCTACCAGCAGCGTCCTAACCAGGGCGGCTACAACAACAACCGCAACCAGGGCGGCTACAACAACCGCAACCAGGGTGGCTACCAGCAGCGTCCCAACCAGGGCGGCTACAACAACCGTAACCAGGGCGGCTACAACAACCGCAACCAGGGTGGCTATAACAACCGCAACCAGGGAGGATTCCGCAAGCCTCAAAACAACAAGATGTTCACTCCGCGTCCGAAACAGGTGGACTACATACTTGAGGATATCGATCCCAACGAACAGATCCGTCTTAACAAATTTATGGCAAATGCCGGCATTTGCTCACGTCGTGAAGCTGATGAATTCATCACACAGGGTCTCGTGAAGGTAAATGGAGAGGTTGTCACTGAACTCGGAACCAAGATCTCACATGATGACGTGGTGGAATATGATGATAAGGTGGTGACTCCGGAGCGCAAGTGCTACGTGCTTCTCAACAAGCCGAAAGACTGCGTGACCACTAGCGATGACCCCAACGGACGCCTCACCGTGCTTGACCTTGTGAAGAATGCGTGCCGCGAGCGTATCTATCCTGTAGGACGCCTTGACCGCAACACTACGGGCGTGCTGCTTCTCACCAACGATGGCGACCTTGCTTCTAAGCTCACTCATCCCAAGTTTGTGAAGAAGAAGATCTACCACGTGTGGACCGACAAGGATATCACCGAGGAGGATATGCAGCGCATCGCCGATGGTATCGAGCTTGAGGATGGGGAGATTCATGCCGATGCAATCAGCTACGTCAGCGAGACCGACCGCAATCAGGCAGGCATCGAGATCCACAGCGGCAGAAACCGTATCGTGCGCCGTATATTCGAGAGTCTGGGCTATCGCGTCACCAAGCTTGACCGCGTATACTTCGCCGGACTCACCAAGAAGAACCTTCCCCGTGGACGCTGGCGTTATCTCACTCAGGAAGAGGTTAACTTCCTCCGCATGGGTAGCTTCGAGTAAAATCCTTCATAATGTATTTTTTTTGACAGATGGAAGATATAAGAAGAAAGACAGTCAAGACCGTTCTCACGGAAGGCGCATCTCATGCCGGTGAGATTGTAGATGTCAAAGGCTGGGTAAGAACCAGGAGAGGCAACAAAAACGTGCAGTTCGTGGCATTGAACGACGGCAGCACCATCAACAATCTTCAGATTGTGTTTGACCTTTCTAAATTCTCCGACGACGACCTGAAGGCAATCACCACCGGGTCGAGCATCCACGTGCAGGGGGAGTTGGTTGCATCTCAGGGTGCAGGTCAGTCGGTTGAGGTACAGGCTCGTGAGCTTGAAGTGTACGGCACAGCCCCCGGCGACTATCCGCTTCAGAAGAAGGGTCATACTCTTGAATTCCTTCGCGAGAAGGCGCATCTGCGTCCGCGCACCAATACGTTCGGTGCCGTGCTCCGCATACGCCACGCACTCGCATACGCCATACATAAATTCTTCAACGATAAAGGATTCTATTATTTCCATACTCCGCTGATCACGGCATCGGATTGCGAGGGCGCAGGTGCACAGTTCCAGGTGACCACGCTTCCTCTCAACGATTTGCCTAAAGATGAGGCAGGAAATATCGACTATTCTCAGGATTTCTTCGGCAAACTCGCATCGCTTACCGTTTCCGGTCAGCTTGAGGGTGAGTTAGGTGCTACGGCTCTCGGTCTGATCTATACATTCGGACCGACATTCCGTGCGGAGAACTCCAATACGCCGCGCCACCTTTCCGAGTTCTGGATGATAGAGCCGGAGATGGCATTCTATGAGATAGCCGACAATATGGATCTCGCCGAGGAGTTTATTAAATATTGCATCACCTACGCGCTTGAGCATTGCGCCGATGATATAAAATTCCTCAACGACCATTTTGACAAGGAACTTATCGACCGCCTTAAATTTGTGGTTGAGAACGATTTCGTGCGTCTACCTTACACCGAGGGCGTGAAGATCCTCGAGGAGAGCGGCAAGAAATTCGAGTTCCCGGTCTATTGGGGCGTCGATCTTGCATCGGAGCATGAGCGTTATCTCGTGGAGGAGCATTTCAAGAAACCGGTCATCCTGACCGATTATCCTAAGGAGATAAAGGCGTTCTATATGAAGCTCAACGATGACGGCAAGACTGTCCGCGCAATGGACGTGCTTTTCCCGAAAATCGGTGAGATTATCGGCGGTAGCCAGCGAGAGGAGAATTATGAGAAGCTGCAGAAACGTATAGAGGAGCTTGGACTGACCGGCATGGACTGGTATATGGACACCCGTAAATACGGCACGGTTCCTCACAGCGGTTTCGGTCTCGGTTTCGAGCGTCTGGTGCTCTTCGTCACCGGTATGCAGAACATCCGCGACGTGATACCTTTCCCGCGCTATCCGAAGAACTGCGAGTTTTAATCTCGAATGATTGCAATGCATAAATCCTTGCATGAATTGATACTAAAGTCAATATATCGAACGATCACGGGCGCCATGGCAATACTTATTGTCATGGCGTTGTCGTGGCTTCCCGCCACTGCCGTCACTGCCGGAGATATGCCCCGTGCCAAGTCTGCCGGAGAAGCCGATTCGCCTTTGACGGTCAGCCTTATCACGTGTTATCCCGGTCCGGAAATATATGAACTTTACGGTCATGAGGCTATCCGAGTGAGAGGAGAGGGGAGAGACTCTGTGTGGAACTACGGAGTGTTCAACTTCCGCGAGCCGAATTTCGTCTACCGGTTTGTGAAAGGGGAGACCGACTATCTGTGTGCCGGATATCCGTTTGAATGGTTTATGCCGGAATACGTCTCACGTGGGTCGAGAGTGGTGGAGCAGGATCTCAATCTTACCCCTGAGGAGGCTCACAGGCTTCTTGCACTTCTCCAGACAGAGGCGTTGCCGCAGAATCGCCGCTACCGCTACAACTACGTGAAGGACAACTGTGCCACGCGCATCCTTGACCGGATCGACGACGCTTATGACGATGTGCGGGTGATCTATCCCGATAGCGTCACCTACGGAACGTTCCGTAATGAGATGCGTGCCTACAACCGCAATTATCCGTGGTATCAGTTTGGTATCGACCTTGCCTTGGGTTCGGGTATCGACTATGGAGTGACCGGGCGCGAGGAGATGTTTGTGCCTGTTGAAATGATGCAGAGGGCGGGAGCAGCGCGACTCTCTGACGGGCGACGGCTCGTGAAAGCCACGCGTGTGCTCAATGAGGGTGACGGCGACGTGACGCTCGGTCCGACTCCCTTTTGGTTGTCGCCATTGGCAGTGGCATGGATACTATTTGTCCTGACGATTGTGTTTGCTGCCTATAGTTTGAAAACCAATAGGATAATAAAATGGGTATATTCCTTGTGGTTCACTCTTTTGGGATTAACGGGAACTTTGACGGCATTTCTGGTGTTTATATCAAGCCATGAGGCAACATCGCCCAATATGCTTCTGATATGGCTCAATCCTCTTCAGCTGGTGATCGGGTTGTGTGTGTGGTGGCGCACGTTGCGTCCGGCAGCGGTGGCGATGGCTTATTGCGACATAGTTGCTCTCATCTGTATGTTGCTTGTGTGGCCCTTCATGCAGCAAAGTGGCAACCCTGCCATCTTCCCGCTTATAGGCATCACGCTGATACTTTCAGCCACTTATGCAATAATCATCCACAAAGATAGTTATAATAATAATGGGCGGTCTTCTTCCACAGTAAGAACGCCTGCGACGCGAAAGGGTAGATCCGCTCGCGGAATAACAATAAAGAAGAAATCGTAAAAAAGTAAATGAATCGACTGATTACATCGGTGATATGCGGTCTTGTGGGCATCAATACGATGCTCTATGCTGATGCCTCGCGTCCAAAACTGGTCGTGGGGATCATGATAGACCAGCTACGCACCGATTATATCGAATATCTACAGAACCTTTTTGGCGAAAAGGGGTTTAACAAGCTCATGAAAGACGGGGCTTTCCTGAAGGATGTGGATTTCAAGGTGAACGGACTCGACAAGGTGAGCGGCACCGCGATGATCTACACCGGGGGATATCCACGCCATAACGGGGTCACGTCATCAAAGGTGTATGATCCCAATGTGCGCGACATGGTGCCCGCACTTCAGGATGCCACCATGATCGGTAATTTTACGACCGAGACATATTCTCCCGTCGGTTTGCGTCTGTCTACCATCAGCGACGAGATAGCCATAGATGGAGCCGGACTTGCGGCAGTCTATTCCATATCCCCCGATCCGCAGCAGTCAATCATCATGGCTGGTCATGCCGGCACGTCGGCTTTCTGGATTAATGACAACACCGGGAAATGGGCTACCACCACGTATTATCGTGAGGCTCCGTCGCAGCTGACACAGCGCAACTACAGTGACCCTATCACGTCGCGTCTCGACACGATGCAATGGAAGCCGTCGCGTCCGCTATCCACATATCCGGGACTGCCGGCACAGAAACGCATACTTGATTTCAAGCATACCTTCCCTACGGCTGACCGCAGCGTGTATCGCATGTATATCTCCTCGCCGATGGTCAACACAGAGGTGACAGACGTGGCGATAACCTGTCTTCGGGATCTGAAGATAGGGAGCCGTGGCGATGCTATCGACATGCTCAACATAGGCTATACCGCCGCCCCCTACAAATACGTGAAGGATGGGGATTTCCGTCTGGAGCTTGAAGACAGCTATCTGCGTCTTGACGGGCAGTTGTCACGTCTGTTTGATGCAATCGACAAA
Source organism: Muribaculaceae bacterium Isolate-037 (Harlan) (assembly GCA_003762615.1). Classification (GTDB taxonomy): domain Bacteria; phylum Bacteroidota; class Bacteroidia; order Bacteroidales; family Muribaculaceae; genus Lepagella; species Lepagella muris. Next base: position 113,046 of record RIAZ01000008.1, on the reverse strand, counting down.
TACGTCGGTCTCAACAACACCCTTGTCTACGTGGCTTCTACAGGCTACTACGACGATGCAGTGGAGGATGATGCTAAATACCGTACTCCGACAGGCTACTTCTCTGTAAAGCGTGCATTGTCGCTGCTTAATTCATATCTCGCCGCCCGCTATGGCAACGGTGATTATGTCGACACGTTCAGTGGCGGACACGTCTATCTTGACCGCAAGCAGATAGAGGAGCGCAAACTCGATCTCAAGGAAGTGGCGGAGGCGTCGCGTGATTTTCTCGTGCAGATGAGCGGCGTCAGCGATGCCTTTACAATGAGCGACATAATGGCGTCGTCGTTGCCGGCGATGGAGGCAATGCGTCTCGGCACTGACCCGAAGACCGGTGGCGATGTGATATTGGAGTTCAATGCCGGCTGGTCGGTAGTGGACGATACGAAATTCCCCAATGAGACACAGGTAATCCGCTCCGGACTCGTACAGACGCCCGTGTTTATCATGGGACCAAACGTGGAGCCGGTCACAATAGGCACCCCTGTCGATGCGACAGCCGTGGCTCCCACTGTCACTCAGGTGCTGAGAATACGTTCACCCAATGGATCCGCATCCAAGCCTCTCAACCTCAAAAAGTGAACATCTAAACACCAACCAATTGAAAAAACATAAGAATCCATGGGATTAAACGGACTACTTAAAAAGATATTCGGCGATCAGAGCGAGCGCGCAGTGCGTCCTCTTTGGGATCGCCTCAAAAAAGAGATAAACCCTATAAGCGATGAGCTGACTGGGCTTTCACACGATGAACTTCGCGGCAGAATCGACGTGATACGCGATGGCATACGTGGCGAGGCAAAGGAGTATAAGGATAAGATGGCGGAGATCCGCACCGAGCTTGAGACTCTCGAATATGATAAGCGTGAGCCTTATTGGAAGAAGATCGATGAGCTTCGCGAGGAGATGTTCAAGATGTATGCACGCCGTCTTGACGAGGTGCTCCCGGAGGTGTTTGCCGTGGTGAAGGAGACGGCACGCCGTTTCGCACAGAACGACACAATCGAGGTGACAGCCACTGAGGCAGATCGCAATCTTGCCGTTGCCGGTAAGGATTTCGTGTCGATACAAGGCGACAAGGCTGTCTATCGCACAAGCTGGCTTGCCGGCGGCAACCAGATGACTTGGGACATGGTGCACTACGATGTGCAGCTTATCGGCGGCATGGTGCTCCACGGCATAATGAACGGCGACAAGGCTTCTAACAACATTGCGGAGATGGCGACCGGTGAGGGTAAGACTCTCGTGGCTACACTCCCTGTGTTCCTCAACGCACTGACGGGTGAGGGCGTACACGTGGTGACCGTCAACGACTACCTTGCAAAACGTGACTCGGAGTGGATGGGTCCTCTCTATCAGTTCCATGGTCTTACCGTAGATTGTATCGACAAGACAGATCCTAACTCGGAGGAACGTCGTCGCGCCTATCGTTGCGACATTACGTTTGGCACAAACAACGAGTTCGGTTTCGACTATCTTCGCGACAACATGGCGACACAGACCTCAGATCTCGTGCAGCGTGACGAACATTACTATGCCATTGTCGATGAGGTCGACTCGGTTCTTATCGATGATGCCCGCACGCCGTTGATTATATCCGGTCCGGTGCCTAAGGGCGACGACCAGATGTTCAACGATTTCAAGCCGAATGTGGAGAAGGTTGTCAACGCACAGCGTAAGCTCGTGCAGGGTCTTCTGCTTGAGGCAAAGGATAAGATTGCAGCAGCCACAAGCGGCGACCCGGAGAAAGTGGCGAAGTTCGACAAGAAGGAGGAGGGTAAGAAACCACTTACCGCCGATCAGCTTCTGGAGGATGGCGGACTGTCGCTATTCCGCGCCTATAAGGGTCTGCCGAAGCATAATCCTCTTATCCGCTATCTCAGCGAGGAGGGTATCAAGCAGCTTCTTCTGAAGGTGGAGGCTAAGTATATGGCAGACAACAACCGCGAGATGCCGAAGGCTGTTGAGCCGCTTTTCTTCGTGATCGATGAGAAGAACCATAGCATAGAACTTACCGACAAGGGTATCGAGGTGCTGACCGGCACCACTCAGGACCCTGAGTTCTTCGTGCTTCCCGATATCGCCGCACAGCTTTCAGCCGTGGAGAATGAGGAGGGCACAAAGGAGGAACATCAGGAGAAGAAGGATGCACTTCTGCAGAACTATTCCATCAAGGCGGAGCGTGTGCATACCGTCAACCAGCTTCTGAAGGCATATACCCTGTTTGACAAGGATGTGGAATACGTGATCGACGACAATAAGATTAAGATTGTCGATGAGCAGACCGGACGTATCATGGAGGGTCGTCGTTATAGCGACGGTCTTCACCAGGCTATCGAGGCTAAGGAGGGCGTGAAGGTTGAGGCTGCCACACAGACCTACGCAACAATCACACTCCAGAACTATTTCCGTATGTACCGTAAGCTTGCCGGTATGACCGGTACGGCAATGACGGAGGCTGGAGAGTTCTACGATATCTATAAACTTGAGGTGACTGAGATACCTACCAATCGCCCCGTAATCCGTAACGACCAGAACGACCGTGTATATCGCACCAAGAAGGAGAAATATGCAGCCGTTATCCAGGAGGTTGAGGATATGGTTAAGGCAGGACGCCCTGTGCTCGTGGGCACAACGTCGGTGGAGATTTCCGAGTTGCTTTCCAAGATGCTTCAGCTCCGCAAGATTCCTCACCAGGTGCTTAATGCCAAATACCATCAGAAGGAGGCGGAGATTGTGGCTCAGGCAGGTAAGACCGGCACCGTGACCATTGCCACCAACATGGCAGGTCGAGGCACCGACATCAAGCTGTCGCCGGAAGTGAAGGCCGCAGGCGGTCTGGCAATCATCGGCACAGAGCGTCATGAGTCACGTCGCGTCGACCGTCAGCTCCGCGGACGTGCCGGACGTCAGGGCGACCCGGGTTCATCCGTGTTCTTCGTGTCGTTTGAAGACACCGTTATGCGTCTCTTTGCCAACGAGCGTATCGTCAAGACTCTTGACCGACTCGGATTCCAGGAGGGCGATATGATCGAGAGCAAGATGGTGACCCGTTCAATCGAGAATGCTCAGAAGCGCGTCGAGGAGAATAACTTCGGTATCCGTAAACGCCTTGTGGAATATGACGACGTTATGAATGCCCAGAGAAAGGGTGTATATGGTCGTCGTCAGAACGCACTCAAGGGTGAACGTATCGGCACGGATATTGCCAATATGATTTATGAGACGTCTCTTGAACTCGCATCACGTCGTTACGATGGCGGATTCAGCGAGTTTGACGAGGCAGTGCGCAAGTCGCTTGCAATCGAGGTGCCGTTTACGGAAGAGGAATATGCCAAGCTTGATGCCCCTGTCATGACTGATAGGCTTGCAGAGGCGGCCATGCAGACTTATGCCCGCAACAAGCAGAAGATGGCAGAGGGTGCTATGCCCTATATAAAAGAATTTGTAGAGGAGAGAGGTGCCACAGGTCTTGTGGGGGTGCCCGTGACCGACGGACGTCGTATGTTCAACATACGTTGCGACATAAAGGAGGCATACGACAACGGATGTGCAGCCCTTACGAAAGCGTGGGAGAAGACAGTGCTTCTTTCGTCAATCGACAAGGCATGGCAGGAGCAGCTCCGCGAGATGGATGAGCTTCGCAAGTCGGTGCAGAATGCATCCTACGAACAGAAGGATCCTCTCGTGATCTATAAACTGGAGGCATACGAGCTTTGGAAGAAGATGCTTTGGGATATGAACTCCAAGTCGGTGGCTACCCTGATGCGTGGTCGTCTGGCAGTGCCCGACTATGCCGAGGCAAAGGCAGCCGAGGCAGCAGCGAGAGAGGCACAGGAACAGCGTCGTCATGCCGCACAGCAGGAGATACGCAGGGAATACACATCTCAGACAATGCCGAATCCTTACGCAAACTATAGCACAACCCGCGACAGCTACCCCGGTGAGACGGCACAGCGTCAGGCAGCCCAGACCAACCGTCAGCAGGAGCAGCCGAAGCAACCGATGAAGGCACAGCCGAAAGTAGGACGTAATAATCCCTGTCCTTGCGGCAGCGGCAAGAAATACAAGAACTGCCACGGCAGAGACCAGCAATAATCTCCCCGATAGCAGATATAAAAATAATAGAAAAAGCGAATAGGTCCAGCCTATTCGCTTTTTTTAGAAGTCCAAGAAGTCTAAAAAAGTCCAAGAGGTCTAAGAGGTCCAAGAGATCCTAAGAAAATCTGAAAAGGAAAGCATACAGAATCATCCCGATGAAAAAGGCAATTCCTGTCCACATCTTCGCTGCGCGGCAGAAGTGCCCCGCCTCCTTCGATCCGGGCGAGTCATTCCAAGCCTTGCGTGCCTTTATCGAATAGATTATTGCCACGATTCCGGCAGGCATGAATCCGATGATTGTGACAAAGATTGCTATTGGAAGAAGAAATGGGGAGGGCGGAATGTTGTTGTCGCGCTCTTCAATCTCTTCCAAAGATGGTAGGTGCGGAGCACCGGCATCATTCAAGGCACGATCAAAACGAGTCATGCCGGATGGCGTTACTTGATCATTACCGGCAGATGGTATATCCTTAATCTCAGACGGATCAACTTCCTCTGCGGGAGCTGACTGCGATGGGTGCATGAGATCATACAGCCTGATGCGGAACATCCGGCACACATCGGCTACATCCTCCGCCTTCTCCCAATCATCCATCCCCTTACACCATATATAGGTGCCCGGTCTCACTCCGGCATTAGCGAGCTCCTCCAGTTCATAGGGACCGTATCGTTTGCCGTCGATCATCGCATAATACTTCATATAGAATATGTGATGAGATCAAATAACCTGTTGCTGGAATTAAACCAGAATATCGATGAGATCAGTCCTATTCCTGCGAGTACAAATCCGATTATGGTCATTGTCTTAGCGGTGTTGTTCGCCTGATTACCCATTGATTCGTTGCCTATGGCATAAAATCCGTTTGCTTTGTTCGCCTGGATTATTCCGATTATGCCGAATATCGCGCCTATGCAAGAGCATAGGAATCCGAGTATCGTGGCAACAATTGCCAAAGGCAACCAATTGGTGTAGGCGGAAGAGTTGCCGAACTGATTCGGATTCTGCTGCCCGTAATTCTGACCATAATTCTGTTGCCCGTAATTTTGCTGACCATAATTTTGCCCGTAGGTTTGCCCGGAATTATATTGTGGATTTGCCGCGAAATTCGGCTTGTTGTCAGCGGATTGCCCATATTGCGGATAACCGTTGGGAGTCTGAGAGCCATACCCGTAAGGATTCTGTTGCCCATATTGCGGATTATTTGCGAACCCGTTTGGCTGCGAGTAAGGGGGGTGTTGTCCGTAGGAATTACCGGTAGGGGGCACCTGATTGAGAGCGGTCATCACCTCTGTCTGGGTATAAGCCGGTTGCCAGTCGTTCATGCCGGGATGCCATACGGGGGTGTCACGTGTCAGACCATTAGCGATGAGCGCACTGATTGAAGTGGGACCGAATCTGTTTCCGGCAAACATTGCAAACCAGTTGTTGTCGGAAGTATCCTGAGATACGTTCTCATCGGTCTGGAAATTTGAAGGATTGTCAACGACATCGACATTGATGGCGAAAAGATCGGCAAGTTCCGGAAGTTCGGTTGCCTTCACCCAGTTGGTCATACCGGCACGCCATACGAGAGTGTCGGGGGATATGTTGTATTTTCGTAGCTCCTCTTTAGGGAAAGGTCCTTGTTGCTGACCGTTTACGACAAAATAATATTCAGCTTGCATTTTCGTATTGTGTTGATTATATATGCTTATAATAGCGGCATAAACTTCATTGATTATGGGTGCCTTATCAGAGAGATTGAGATATCCGGCAATTGAAGTTTAGACAACTTCTATAGGAGAGAGATGCAAAATTAGCAAAAAAAGAGGAAACACGATAAAAAAAACGGAGAATATTTTGGATAAGCGAAATATTCTTATTAAATTTGCAGCGCAAATGCGGTAATAGCTCAGTTGGTAGAGCATCAGCTTCCCAAGCTGAGGGTCACGAGTTCGAGCCTCGCTTACCGCTCAGAATGATCAGGCAGTCGGCTTACGTCGCTGCCTGATTTTTTGCTTTCAGACAATTTATGCATCCCACCCGTTTATATATTAGGAATAATGACTATATTTGCACATAGAAACATACGCCTATATAATGACGAGATATAAGAACATATTACCTATATATGGAGCAATCTGTGGTGTACCTTTACACGATAAATTCTCTTTATGAGGGTAAAATCCTGCCAATGTAGAATGCCGGGATTCATCATTATTATCTTTTTGTTGTAATGCTATCCATAAGCAGATAGACACGTGTACCGATGCTTTGTGGCCAACGGTCTTGTGGATTAGCATCTAATGCTCTTGCGCGTTTCATCGCCAATGGAGCAAAGGGAATCAGATGACAGGCTTCGTAATTAGATTCGGAATAAGAACCCAGCAAATTGCGCATACGCTGTTTCAGCCATGGAACCCCTGATTTACTCTTCTTGTTTTTAATAAGTTGTGTAAAAGTATCGTCATCATATTCCGTCACATCCTCCAGATGTAGAAGTAGCCATAATTCAAAGCATGGATTGCTCATACAAAAATGCAGGTGGGTATTTTGATAACAAAGTTGAGCAATTCTTGAAAGCATAGCCTCATGCCAGCGGTCACGGTCAATAACCAGCCAAAGTTCATCATCATCTTCAATGTTATATTCTCTCATGAAGTCGGTAATCTGCTTGTGAACGCTTTCGGGGGATGATTCGTTAGAATCTCGATTCAGGATTTCAATATGCACATTAGGTGCACAGAGTCTGTTTTTCACTTCTGCGAAATAGATAGCCTCTGTGCATCTCCCTTCGCTTGCAATTACCACCAGACGTGCCGAGCGAACCCCTTCAAGCCTGACAAAATCCTTACGCTTTCTCATCACGTTGCCAGTTTAGGGTTTCAATCGGAGCGAAAAATGGAATGGCACTGTAGCGGCCTTGCAGATAGCCTTTCTGAATATTTTCGCGAGGTTTGTATTCTGCAAGCGAAACCAACTGTGAGGCTCCATTCTTGTCTTTTTCTACAAACCATACTTCATCCGAGCGGATAAGGTCAAGATTCAGCAGGTTGCATTCGTGAGTGGAGATTATGAGTTGATTGTCGCGCTCTTTGGAAAGGCTATGCAGATAACATTCTATAAGTTTTTGCGACAATAACGGGTGCATGCTGCGGTCAAGCTCATCAATCATATAGTCTGTATCATTCTGACCAAGATCTATAAGCATTGGGATGAAGTCAAGAAGACGGATTGAGCCATCTGATTCCTCATCCATTTCAAACACAATCTCCTTATCATCGTCATTGCGGTGAACGGCTTTCTGCTTTGAAATAGAGTATGAGCCATCAGCCTTGAAGTCGAAGAAGAAACATTCGTTGCTTTCAGGGGCTGCGACCAAAGCAGTTTTACCGGGCGTTGAGTTGCTGATTATTTGATTTAGCAATGCGTCCGGAAGATTAGTCTCCTCCTTTGAGTTGACGGGGAAGCGACGGATATCAACAATGCCCGTATTGAAATATTGCAACAGTTTGCGCGTGGCATCATGAAAGGATTCATCCTGTTCCGCGTTGAATGATATCCCACGGAATCGGGTGGATGGGAAAATAATACGCAATCCGGAGGCAAACCATCCGTGAGCAACCTTTATAGGGGAAAGACCCTTACCATTACGCCCGACATATTCAGAGAGGAAGCTCTTTTTGATAGGAGTTCCCTCGCCGAGAAACTTTACAAATCTGGCAGTCTCCTCGTCACCATTTACGTCACCAAAAGAAAAGAGATTTCCATCGGAAGAGGTGACACGCTCGAAAATCTTCTTTTCAGACCGACTGTTGATTTCATAAAGCCATTCCTCCTTAATGCCGTTGATTGAGAATTCTATCCCGTATGCGAAGTATCTTCCGTAAGTTTTGAACTCAATCTCAATCTTGGATACCGGTCGAATGCTTTTTGAGAGTTTAAAAGGCTCAAACTCCCCAACAGGGAAACGACCTGATGCAATTTGTTGCAGTAAGGCTATCGCTTTGATTACATTGCTCTTCCCTGAAGCATTAGCACCATATATTATGCCGAATTTAAGGGCGGAGATATCATCGCGCTTAATGGCTCGACTCACATGAGATGTGTGGACCGAGCCTTTCCCGGCGACGAAACTCACTGAAACTTCTTCGTTGAAGGAATATATGTTTTCAAAAGTTGTCCGCAGTATCATTGTCAAACTTTTACTTGTTTTGTGCAAAGTTACGACAAATAGTTTAATTATTCAAAATTTTAGTAATCGTAAAAAAATAAGTTGTGAAAGTTTGGCGCATATTTCCGAGGGATTTCGGAGTAAGGAAGATGGAGCATAGCGGGCTATGCGACTGATTCCGCGCTCCGAAAGCACCGGAAAGATGCTGCCACAATAAAAAATTTACATTTATAACTTTAACAAGTTATTTTTTGAAGATTACTTACTCACCAATTAGTAGGATGATCATGAGGTATTCATAATATTCCCTATTTTTTATTCTATTTTTCTTTTTCTTTCTTTAGGTGGGAAATATTTTTTCTAAAGTTATTTGTTATTGAGATAGCGGGACTTCGTTGAACGGGGTGCTGCGTCATTTTTTATTGCTTCCCGAGGTATGTCTGTGCCGTCGGGGAAACTTAATCTTTTTTTGATTCCGCTATACTATGGATTACACACGATTCATACTTTCAGCTACGATTGCCGTAGCATTCTCTTCGGCATCAGCTTCTGATCCGGCAGGGGGATACGTCATGGATCCGCTTCCGGAGAGCTGGCAGATGACCCGACAATGCACCCAGACCCTCCCGACGGAGGATGACTGGTGGAAAACGTTTAACGACTCCACTCTTGACGCGCTGATAGCAAAGGCAGTCGCCAACAATTATGATGTGGCGGCGGCATTGCGTCGTATAGAGATGGCTGATAAGATTGTAAAGGAGGCACAATCGGGCTATTTCCCTACATTGTCGTTGTCAGGTTCATGGACCAAGGGGCAGCAGAGTGGTGCCGTCTCCGACCCGGTGGGACGCTATGAACGTAGCTCATATTTCTCCCTCGGCGCGACGATGAATTGGGAAATCGATGTGTTCGGAAGAGTGAAGGCGGCAGTCAAGTCAAAGAAAGCGGCGTATCAGGCAAGTAAGTCCGACTATGATGCGGTGATGGTGTCATTGTGTGCCAACATCGCGAGTGCATATATGAATCTGCGAATGTGTCAGGAGGAACTGTCGGTGGCATTGGCGCATATCGCATCACAGGATGATGTGGTGAAGATTACGGAAGCACGTTATGAGGCTGATCTTGGCGATATGCTCGACGTCACGCAGGCGCGTATAGTGCTTTACGGCACCCAGACCTCACTACCGGCACTTAGGGCAAGGATAAAGACTCTCATCAACACCATATCCATACTCGTGGGGGAATACCCCGGAGAGTTGGCGCAGCATCTATCCGTATATGAACGTATGCCCGACTACCGACAGACGGTATCGGCAGGAGTGCCGGCAGACCTTCTCCGTCGTCGCCCCGATATAATGACAGCGGAGCTTCAACTGGCACAATATGCTGCCAATGTCGGCATTTCCAAGAAAGATTTTCTCCCGACTTTATCATTGACAGGCAACATAGGCACGGCTGCCCATAACGCCGGGGATCTGTTTGGCGACAAAAGCCTTACATATTCCGTCGCCCCGCAATTGTCATGGACCCTATTTGACGGACTTGCAAGGAATTACCGCACTGCGGAAGCGAAATTGCAGCTTGAGGCGGCGGTCGACCAATATAACCTTACAGTGATGAATGCCGTGGAAGAGGTGGACAACGCCCTGATTCAATACGACGCCACTTTAACATCCATTGAGTTGCAGAAGAAAGTTGTGGAGCAGAGTGAGAAAAGCCTTAATCTTGCGGTAGACCTTTATAAGACCGGTCTGACACCATTCTCCAACGTGGTGGACGGACAGATGAACTGGCTTGAAAGTCAGAACACACTGGTGGAACTTGAAGGGAAGGCGCTCGCCACTCTTGTGACCATCTATCAGTCGCTTGGTGGCGGTTGGCAACCATGATCTCTTATCCGTCAGTTAGGTCGGAGTCGCGACTTACTAATCTCCTGCTAATTTAATTATTTCTTACTTATTACTTATGAAAACACAAACGTATCTCATATATGCCCTCTATGCGGCATTAGCCATGCCTCTCGTATCCTGCCATAATAAAGGGAACGCGGAACGTGACACCACTATGCGTAAAATTGATGTTGCGGTCGCTACGACAGATTCCGTGATTCTCCACAAGACATATCCGGGTTATCTGAAATCAAAAAATTCAGCCAAGGTAGTTGGAAGGGTCGATGGCAGGCTGCTAAGTGTCAACTATAATTCAGGAGAATACGTGACAAAGGGTAAAGTTCTTTTCCGTATAGACCCGACACTTTATCAGGATGCTGTCGCAAGGGCAGAAGCCGCCTTGGCGTCGGCGATAAGTGCCCGCGACTATGCCAAGAGTCATTATGCCGCCGTCAATAAGGCACTTGAGGCGAATGCCGTCTCAAAGATGGAGGTATTGTCGGCAGAGAGTGCCTACAATCAGGCAGTAGCCAACATCAAGGACTGTGAGGCTGCCCTGCATACCGCACGCACAAATCTCGGATACTGCACCGTCACGGCACCTATATCCGGATTCACTACGGATTGCATGATGAGTGCCGGTAATTATGTGAATGGTTCCGGTGCTCCGGTTGAATTGGCAACCATATATGATATATCCACGTTCAACGCTGTTTTCCAGATAGAGGATGCGCAATATGAGAGACTTGTAGGGAGAGATGGCGGAATGGATGCGCCCGTGTATCGTCAGATTCCACTCTCATTCACCGACAGCATGACCCATAGCTATACAGCCGACCTTTATTATGAGTCGCCGTCTGTCAACCAGTCTACCGGCACTATAGAATTGAAGGGTACCGTCAATAATATAGACAACGAACTGAAGGATGGTATGTACGTCACCGTGTCGCTCCCATACGGCAGGAAATCGGATGCCATACTCGTCAAGGATGCCTCCATCGGTACTGACCAGTTGGGTAAATATCTTTACGTGGTCAATGACTCGAATAAGGTGGTCTACACACCTGTGGAGGTAGGCGACATATACCAAGATTCATTGCGGGTAATCACCAAAGGACTTCGTGCCGGAGATAAATACGTCACCAAGGCATTGCTGACCGTTCGCAACGGTGAGGAGATATCGCCGGTTATCGTTAAATAATATATAGTTTATGGTTTAGAGTTTATGGTTTATGGTTTAGAGTTTATGGTTTTAAGATACATGGAAATCTTCGAATCCGTTCATTATACAAAATTAAATGATCATAATCCATAAACCATAATCCTTAAACATTAAATAATATAGAGATAAAGCTACAAAGGGTTTCATTATGCTGCATTCTCAGATGGTTGATACGGGATGCTGCTGTAAAATAAAGAAATATGTTCTCCAGATTTTTCATAGACCGGCCTATCTTCGCCACTGTTATAGCCGTTCTTATGGTGCTTGCCGGCATACTTACGGTGCGCACTCTTCCCGTGGCGCAATATCCGGACATAACGCCCCCTACAGTCATGGTGTCGGCAGAATATCCCGGTGCGGATGCCGAGACTGTTGCGCGAGCCATAGGTGTCCCTATCGAGGAGCAGGTGAATGGTGTCGACGGGATGTTGTATATGAATTCATCATCCGGATCTGACGGCAGCTACGGGCTTACGATCACGTTTGAGAATGGCACCGACGTGGATCAGGCGGCTGTAGAGATTCAGAACAGGGTGCAGGAGGCTACATCACAATTGCCGACGGCAGTGGTGGAGCAGGGTGTGAGCGTAATGAAGCGGAGCAGCAACAACGTCCTCTTCATAGCTCTAACGACTGATGATCCGAAACGTTATGACGCGCTCTATCTTACCAACTACGCACAGCTTCACATGACCGATCCGTTGTCGCGTGTGGATGGAGTCGGAGGCGTATCGGCTTTCGGTGGGGGAGAATACAGCATGAGGATATGGCTTGACCCTGAAGCGATGCGTGCGCGCGGACTTACTCCGGATGAGGTGATGGCGATGGTCAGGTCGCAGAATATGGAGGTATCGGCGGGTTCGGTAGGTGCGCCGCCGCATAATGACGGTGCGGATTTCCAATATACCCTTACCAGCAAAGGACAGCTGTCGACGGCAGAGGAATTCGGCAATATCGTATTGCGTTCCGACGGAAGCGGCATATTGCGGTTGAAAGATGTGGCTAAGGTGGAATTGGGCAGCACAAGCTATACGGCAGTGGGAAAACTCAATAATGAATCGACTGCACTTATAGGCATAGAGCAACGTCCCGGAGCGAATGCGCTCGACGTGGCTAAGGGTGCTCTTGCCGAACTTGACCGACTGTCGCAGTATTTCCCCGATGGTGTCCATTATCAGGTGGTGCTAAACTCCACCGACTACGTAAGGGAGTCGATCGATGATGTGCTCTCCACATTCGTCATAACGTCGCTTATCGTCATGGCGGTGATTCTCATTTTCCTCCAGAACTGGCGTGCGGTCATAATCCCGATGCTCTCTATTCCGGTGTCGCTGATAGCCACATTTGCCGTGATGAAGATAATGGGGTTCTCCCTGAATACCCTTACATTGTTCGGGTTGGTGCTTGCCATAGCGATAGTGGTGGATGATGCCATAGTGGTGGTGGAGGATTGCTCACGCCTTGTCGACAAGGGCGACATGACACGTCGGGAAGCGGCTCAGAAAGCGATGATAGAGTTGCAGGGACCGGTCATCGGCGAGGTTCTTGTGCTTCTCTCGGTGTTTATCCCTACGGCGTTTGTCAGCGGCATAACGGGTGAGCTTTATAAGCAGTTTGCCCTTACGATAGCGGTCTCCACCGCATTCTCAGGTTTCAATGCACTGACATTGACCCCGGCACTCTGCGCACTCTTCCTTACGCCGCGCAAGCCATCGAAATTCATACTCTACAGATGGTTCAACAAGGGCTACAATAAGGTTGAGAGTCTTTACGACCGCAGCATAACGAAGATGCTCGGCAAGCCTGTCATCTCCCTTGCGGTCTATCTGCTTCTTGCGGCAGCCGCCTTCTGGGGCTTTGTGAAGTGGCCCACGAGTTATATTCCCGAAGAGGATATGGGATATTTCATGACCTCCATCGAGTTGCCCACCGGGGCATCGCTTGAGCGGACTCAGAAAGTGGTGGATGATCTCAGTGCGGAGATAAAGAAGATTCCGTATGTGAAGGATGTCATGAGCATATCCGGATTCTCCATGATGGGGGGTGGTGCCGCCTCCAACATGGGTTCGGTCAACGTGATACTTGAGCCATGGAGCAAACGGGGAAAGGAGGGTGGCATCAACAAGGTCATAGCGATGGTGGATGAGATTTCATCAAAATATCAGGAAGCAGTCATCTTCTCCATCAATCCTCCGGCGATACAGGGTCTCGGCGAGTCATCAGGTCTTCAGATGATGCTTCTCGACATTAACAGTCTTGGCACTGCAGAGATGGCAAAGGCTCTTGACGACGTGACTCGCATGGCGGAAGAGGATCCACGCATCAAGCAGGTGACATCGCTCTATCAGGGCACCGTGCCGCAATATCAGGTGAAAATCGATCGCGACAGGATAAAGATGTTGGGAGTGATGATGGAGGATGTCTACAGCGCGATGGCTGCCTATCTCGGCGGCAGTTACGTCAACGACTTCGTGGAGTTCGGACGCACGTATCAGGTGACAGTTCAGGCTAACGGCATCGACAGGAGCCGGGTCGGCGACGTATTGCGTCTCTCTGTGAAGAACAGTTCCGGCGAGATGGTTCCCTTCAGCACATTCGCCACGATAGAGTCTACTATGGGCGCGCCGAGTGTGTCGCGCTACAACATGTATGAGTCTGCCTCTCTGACCGCCACTTTGGCAGACGGGGTAAGTTCTTCCGAAGGTATCAAGGCGATGGAGGAGATAGTGGGCGACGCATTGGGTAAGAGTTATTCATACGCATGGAGCGGAATAGCCTATCAGGAAACACAGTCGGGCACCACGGTAAGTTTCGTGCTGATATTCGCCATTGTTATGACACTGCTTGTGCTGTCTGCCCAATATGAGAGTTGGACCGATCCGATAGCCGTGGTGCTCAGTATGCCGGTGGCTATACTCGGCACGGTGCTGGGCTGCATCTTCATGCACCAGAGCATAAGCATCTATACTCAGATAGGCATAATACTTCTGCTCGGCATGTCGGCTAAGAATGCTATATTGATAGTGGAATATGCCATGGATTTCCGCAAGCAGGGTGAGCCGATACGCAAGGCGGCGCACGATGCCGGTGTGATACGTTTCCGTCCTATCATGATGACGGCACTTGCATTCGTGTTTGGTGTCATGCCCATGATGTTTGCCACCGGTGCGGGAGCCAACAGCCGTATAGAGATAGGCACGGCAGTGGTGTTCGGCATGGCGATGAACGCCTTAATCGGCACGCTGTTCGTCCCCAACTTCTGGGAACTGATGCAGACCATAAGGGAGAAATATCTTGCCGGGCTCTTCAAGGACCCCATGCAGAGGAACGCAGCCCAGCCGGGAGCCGGTCCAAAGGATTCCTCGCAACAGGATTCGGAAATATAGACAAAAAAAAAATCGGGATTTAATCCCGATTTTTTTTTGTCAATAAGATTTGTGCAGATATGGTTACAGACGGGAGAGGATCGATAGGATCTTCTCACCGGTGCCGATAGTGTATCCTGTCGATACCCACACCACACGGTTGAATGTGTCGGCGATGACGAATATCGGGTCAGTCACGTCGGAAAGGTGGAGCGATTCGATGAGTTCATTGCGGCTCACGCCATTATTGTCGATGCCGTATACCACGTTGTCAGGCATATTCGGAAACATCCCCTTGTCGAAACGTGAGGCTTTGCCGGCATCTTCAAAAAGAAGCATTATCTTGACCCCAGACCCCTCCAGCTTGTCGCTGACAGCGGATATGTCGTTTAGCGCGTGGGCAGATGGCTCATGGTTGGGAGAGATGAGTCCGACCACGTAATATCCGCGTCCTGTCGTGGAGAGTATGCTCTTGTCTGTGTCGGTTGCGAGGTCATGATAGATATTCTCGGCATTCAGCGACCCTATCACCGATATTGCGGAATTATCCTGGCGTATTTCCAACGGCAGGGATACGTTCTCATCGGGTGCAATCGTGAATATGCGGCTGAGTGCAAGCACACCTCCGTCAGCGAGACGCTGACCGCTCGTGAGTATATATTGCCCTGCCTCAAGCTCAACAGGCGCGGAGAATGTCTGCGCCCATGTGGCATCTTCCGGAAACTCCAGCTGACGCGGCACACCATTCTCTATCCTTGAAATGGAGAATTGTGAATAATATTTTGGATCTACGATATATCCGTCGGGGGAGAAGGTGAGTGAGAGCGTCCCTTTCGGGGTTGACAGGTCATTTTTATCAGAACCTGGGTCGTTGTATTTCGCGAAATCTGCATTTATCCAGTTTTGTGAATTATCGGCATACTGTGTCGCACCCGTCACGGGATCTATGCGTGCCGGAATACCGGCAGTGCGAGCCATAGCCACGAAGAATATGTTTCGCGACAGTGGGTCAGCCTGACGTGTGCGCCACACTCCTCCGGGCGACATGCGGAGCAGTTTCTGAGGATTCTCCTTATCATCGGGCGATATATTCAGAGCCACCCATTCCACAAGCCTTTCCGGATTTGCAGCGAAATCCTTTGACGGAATCTTTGAAAGAGCCTCCGTCAATTGAGATCTCCAGCAGGTGAGGAACTCATTCTCCACACGCGGATTCAGCACGTATTTATTGAAGAACTCCACGGGCATACCTTTGCCGTTTTTGACGCAGTGGCTCAGATGGTCTTTCACCACGTCCATCGGTATGTCGCGCCTGTCCTTCTCCGATACGTTGAGCAGCAGGTCAATTGCCCTCTGCCTATCCTTCTTCGGCAGACCTGTCAGCATATTGGTGATATTCCGATGGTTGCCACGCGCTTCGGTCAGTATTTTCACGAGAGCATCCTTATCCACATTAAGGCTTCGGGCAATCTCGGCTGCCTGTTGTGGAGTGGCGAAAGTAGCCACGTATGCATTCCTTATTGAATCCTCAAGGTGCATACGACGGTCGTTCTCGGCGCGTTGCTGAGGCGTTATGGTCGGTAGCTTCGCGCCGGAGGGTGGGGGAGTTATGTTGAACTCCTCCGTGACGGAATCGGACTGTTTCTTGTCAAGCACCACTTTAAGCGCAGGCGTGTTGCCTGCGGCATAGTCGCGTGGCGAGCCTTTGGCATAACCGAACGATTCCCCGTCGGTCGCCCACACTATGAGATCACCGAGTCCGGCGGTCAGGGATGCCTTTCCATCGTTGTCGGCAGTTTTCGTGACGGCAGGATAATATTCCGCATAATTATATATGCAGAAATTCACCTTTGCCCCTTTTGCCGGGGTGCCGTCGACATTCACCACTTCCACGGGAAGCGTAGCCACGGGCGCATAGTTGGAGGTGGTGTTGATACGTGTGGTGAGAGGCTGTTTCAGCAGTACCTCCTCCGGACCATTATAGTCGCCCGCCACATTCGTGTTCATCAGCATACCGCGTGATGCCGGAGCGTTGAACCATGCCAAGTTCAGTATCGGTTCCGGCTCACACGCACCCAAGAAATACCATTTCCCGTCTGCCCAAGCCTCCACCCATGCGTGGTTATCGTCGGTATGTGCCCAGCGAGGGGTGTAGATCTGTCGGGCAGGTATTCCGACAGCCCTTAGAGCCGCCACAGTGAAAGTGGATTCCTCACCACATCGTCCGATAGCTTGGCTCAAGGCGGAGAGTGGGGAGGAGGTGCGTGCATCCGAGGGCTTGTAGGTCACTTTCTCATGACACCAATGGTTCACCTCCAATATTGCATCCTTCATCGACAATCCCTTCACCCTATCCTTCAGCTCATCGTAGAATACCATTCGGGCATTGTCAAGATTCTCATTGTTGATCCTGACCGGAAGCACGAAGTGCATGAATTCCCGTTGCGGCACAGACTTTCCCCACGGCAGCTCCTCCCTTGCTTTCAGCGACGCGTTGATATTCTCAAGATAGAATTCCTTTGAATAATCAGTCTTGTCGGGTAGCGACATGGTGGCGTAAAGGAAGTCGAGAGCTTCCCGGGGATTGAGTGCAGAAGCGGAAACGGCATAGCATACAAAAGGGATGAAAAGCGATTTCATAAATGAAGGAGTTGGGAGAGGTATTAGTGTAAGGTTTTCAATAACTTTTCCACCATATCCGGAGATGTGGAAAGGGGGGCATACTCATCAGAGCCGGGAGCACCCATCGACACGAGCGGACGACGGAATTTCATTTTGCTTGGGATCGGCTTCCGTGCGGTGGCATGGATGGCATTCACTCCGGTAGCTGCGATTATCTCGGCAGCATTCGACGGGTTGATGCCCGATCCTGCCATTATCGAGATCCTTCCGTTTGCCTTGTCCACGAGTTTGCTTATCTGCGGGATACCCCTTATTGCGGATGGCGCGGCACCGGAAGTCAGCAGGCAGTCGCAACCCAATTCGATGATATCTTCAAGGCTTGCCACCGGATCGCGTGAGACGTCGAAGGCACGATGGAAAGTGATGTTCAGTTTCTCCAGACCCTTCTCGCGAGCTGTATTTCGCGCTACTTCGATAAGACGCCGCATGGCATCCTTATCGATATCGCCTTCCGGAGTGAGCACCCCGATGACAATCCCGTTGACACCGGCAGTGATGGAATTCCGGATATCGTTCTCCATCAGCGACAGCTCTGTGTCGGAATAAAGGAAATCACCCGGTCTGGGTCGTATCAGCACGTTGATGTTTTCAATGCCTGACTCTATAGCTGAAAGAATAAGACCGAACGAGGGTGTCAGTCCCCCTTCGGAAAGTCCGGAGCAGAGCTCGATTCTGGAAGCTCCCCCCTCTTTAGCGGCGAGTACGCTTGCAATGTCGCCGCAGCATATTTCAAGTTGGCGTGTCATAATCTACATTCAATGATATGGTCAATCCCAGTAGGAATTGAGTCAAGGTGCAGCACGGTATGGCTGCCCGTATGAGTCATTCTCACGGATTTACCCGATTTGTATTCAAAAGCTTTCTTTATCTTAGTCTCTATTGGGAGTAGGATAGCAGAGGTTTCGGGGCTCATCACATGGACGAAAAGACGATCCCCTTTCCGGGTGGTTGTGCCCCAGGATTGGGCGGGAAACGGACCGGCTTCCGTCTCATAGATGGTCTCGCCATACGAGCGCAGCCATTCCCCCATCTCCTTCATACGGGCGAGGGCAGTGGCGGGCAGTTCACCGTTAGGCTGAGGACCGACGTTAAGCAGAAGGTTGGCACCCATTCCTGCGGCTTTCACGAGATAGCGTATCAGGGTGGGGGTGTCCTTATAGTTCTGGTCTATTATCTTGTATCCCCACATCCCGTTCATCGTGTTGCACGTCTCAAGCGGCAGTCGGCTCACCTCCTGACCCGACAGCCCGGCAGTGTTCTCGCCCGGCAGGTCGCGCTCGAAGATCTGTATGTCTTCGCCTGCGAATGGAGCCTGATGATGATTGTTAGCCACCATGCAACCCGGCTGTAGGGAGTGAATCATTCCATATTGTTCGGAGAGATGCCAGTCGAAGGGGGTGGCGTCCTCATCATGATCCCACCATCCGTCGAACCAAATCGCCCTTATCGGTCCATAATTTGTAAGGAGTTCGGTGAGCTGACGGTTCATGAATCCATAGTAGGAATCCCAGTCGGCTTTACCGGAATCGCGTCCGGTGGAGTGTCCGGTGCGTCCTTGCGGATAGTCATCGCGCACCCAGTCAAGATGCGAGTAATAGAGATGCAGGGCGATCCCCTGACGATGACATTCGTCGGCTATCTCTTTCAGTATATCGCGTTTGAAAGGTGTGCCGTCTACTATATTATAGTCATTCTCGGCAGTGTGAAACATCGAGAAGCCGTCGTGATGGCGTGTGGTGATGGTGATGTATTTCGCTCCGGCATCCTTTATAGCCGACACCCATTCCTCAGCATTGAAATCAGAGGGATAGAATCCTTTCGCCGCCTTCATATATTCCTCAGCCTGCGGTCCATAATTGAGATACCATTCCCCCTGCCCGAACATGCTGTATATCCCCCAATGAATGAATATGCCGAACCGGTCGTCGGCAAATTGCTCACGGCTTTTCAGCACTTCCGGAGAGGGTACGTATTCTTGGGCGATCGAAATGTTGGCTAACATTAACGCTGCCAATATTGTCAGAAGTTTCATTTCAATAAGTGGAAGACAATGAATTAAAAACAATGAATGGAATATGCCAGGAGGAGGATCAATGATTATTCATATATGGGAGTGAGGCTGCGCCGAGAATAGCGGCATCGGCATCGCTTAGTCCGGATAATGAGAAACGCACACGGTCGCGGTATAGATGCAGCGCAGCAGGGCGGAATGCCTCACGCATCGGATCCAGGAGAAGATCGTTGGCTTTTGCTACTCCGCCGAAAAGTATTATGGCTTCCGGGTCGGTCATTGCGGCAAATTCAGCGGCAGCCAATCCGAGGCATCTTCCGGTGAACTCATACACCTGCAATGCGAGTTTATCCCCGGCACGAGCATATTCCTCCACCACTTTCGGCGACAGCTCGGATAGCTGACATTCGCGCATCATCGAGGGCTCATCGGTCTCCTCAAGAAGTCGTCTTGTGGTCTCGCGTATACCCTTTGCTGATGCCACAGTCTGAAGACAACCGTTTCTGCCGCAACTGCATTTACGGTCGGCGGCAAACGGGAAAGTTACATGCCCTAATTCCCCGGCAAAACCTCTTGTGCCGGAAAGCAGATGTCCGTCGCACACGATGCCGCTACCCACGCCTGTGCCTAACGTCAGGACTATGAAGTTCTTAAGACCGACGGCAGATCCGTAGGTCATCTCACCGATGGCGGCGGCATTCGCATCGTTGGTCACTATTGTAGGCAGCCCGAGACGTTTCTCCATCATGCTTGCAAGCGGAATGGGTGATTTCCATGGTAGGTCGGTGGCAGCCTCTATACATCCTGTTACGGCGTTCGCACAAGGTGCGCCTATGCCTATACCGAGAATCTCGCCTTCAAGATCGGAAGAGGAAATAAGGTCGCTGATCCCTTGTGCGAGGCGGTCGCCCCATTCCTCTACTGTAGGAGTGACGGTATCTATCATATCCTTGGCAATTATATGCCCTACGGAATCTACAATCGCGAAAGAGGTGGTGGTTCCACCGAGGTCAACTCCTATTGTAAAAGGAGGATATATAGGAAAAATGCTCATGTCGTATTAGGTTTTGAGCGTGAAATTAATTAAAGTTTCTGAATCGTGCAAAATATTTGATAAATTATCTGCAATTATGCTAAAAATCTGGCAAAGGTAATTTGCGGGGGAGTGTCGCATTTATGGCGGAGTGTAACAGGTGTACGCCCCACAGGGTGTCCGAATCCGTACAGTTGTCCGATGTTGTACAGTTGGTTTATTTGATAATATTGTGATATATAGTCTGTTGCTGAATTGGCACGCGTTTTGTCACTATTCCGGGCATAAAACGAAAAAACATGGACAGAGAAATATCAATTGAAGAAAGACGAAAGGAGAGCCGAAAGAAGAGGCTGTATGTCGGAGGAGTGTTTCTTGCGGTGGTGGCTTCTGTGGCGGGTCTTATGATGCTTTTGGGAGAAAGCGTGAAGGAGAATGACCTCCTTATCAAGAAAGCGGAGCTTGCGTCGCTTGAGAGCAGCGTGTCGGCATCAGGCAAGATAGTGCCGCTCTATGAGCAGGCGATAGTCTCTCCTGTCGCCACGAGAATAATAGAGGTGTATTGCAACGAAGGCGACACCGTGGAGGCGGATCAGTCTCTGTTGAAACTAGACCTTCAGTCGGCGGAGACAGACCTGCGCCGCATCAGCGATGAGGTGAGCATGAAGAAGAATGAGATAGAGCAGGCATCGCTTGCGAACGCCACGTATCTCACCGACCTTGAGATGAAGATAAAGGTGAAGGAGATGTCGGTGAGTCATCTGAAGGCGGAGGTGGCGAATGAGAAACGTCTCGACAGCATCGGAAGTGGCACCGGCGACCGTATCCGCGAAGCTGAACTCGCCTATTCCACCGCACGCCTTGAACTCGAACAGCTGAAGATGCAGCTAAACAATGAGCGTAAGTCGCATGCAGCCTCCTTCCGCAGTAAGCAGTTGGAGGGTAGCATATCGGCACGCAATCTTGAGGAGATGCGCCGCACGCTTGACGATGCCAGGGTGAAGGCTCCGCGAAAGGGCACCGTGACGTGGCTTAACAAGGATCTCGGCGCGAGCATCGGGGCGGGGCAGAAGCTGGCGGTCGTGTCAGACCTTACCCACTTCAAGATAGAGGGTGAGATTCCCGAGAGCAATTCAGGGAAACTCTCCGTAGGCTCGACTGTAGTGGTGAGGATAAACCGCAATACAGTCACAGGCAAGATCGCGACAATCTCCCCGCAGAGCATCAACGGCATGGCTCAGTTCACTGTCTTTCTTGATAATGATAACGACCATCTTCTCCGTTCCGGTTTGCGCACCGATCTCAACGTGGTGTATGACGTCAGGGAGAACGTGGTCAGAATCCCCAACGGGTCATATTTCCAGGGAGCCGGCAATTACTTTCTATTCGTAAAGGTAGCCGATGACAAGCTCGAACGACGCAACGTTCTGCTTGGCGATAGCAATTTCGACTATGTGGAGGTTAAATCCGGCATCTCTCCCGGAGAGGAGGTCGTGATCAGCGACATGAGCAGCTACAAAGAGAAGAAATCAATAAATCTGAAATAATAACTGAAGCCCTCAAATAGCCAACTCATCCCGCGGGTATCCCCCAATCCCCGCTAAAGAGGAAGCTGATATGTGTCCTCTGGAGTTCAGTGCCCGAGCCCATGGGCGAGGGGTGCCGTCAAACAAAAAACGAAACCAAAAAAATAACAACAACAATGGCAATAATTACATTAAAAGGTGTAGACAAGATCTACCGCACAAAAGAGATTGAGACTTTAGCACTTGAAAACGTCAACCTTGATATAGAGAAAGGTGAGTTCGTCAGCATAATGGGACCCTCCGGATGCGGAAAGTCCACACTCCTGAATATAATCGGACTCCTTGATGTGCCGACAAATGGCACAGTCACAATAATGGGCGACAAGACCGGCAATATGAACGACAGCCGTCTTTCCGAATTCCGCAACCGCAACATCGGATTCGTGTTCCAGAGTTTCCACCTCATACCGTCGCTCAACGTGGCAGACAACGTGGCACTTCCGCTTGCCTATCGTCATGGAGTCAGCGGCAAGGAGCGCGATGAAAAGGTGGCAGAGGTGTTGACCCGTCTGGGACTGAGCCACAGGATGCGTCATTTCCCCGGACAGTTGTCGGGCGGTCAGTGCCAGAGAGTGGCGATAGCGAGAGCGATAATAGGCGATCCGCAGATAGTGCTTGCCGACGAGCCAACCGGTAATCTTGACTCAACGATGGGACAGGAGGTGATGGAGATCCTGCATGCCCTCAACAAAGAGGACGGGCGCACGATAGTGATGGTGACACACAACGAAAGCCAGGCACGCATGACCGACCGCATCATCCGCTTCTTCGACGGACGTCAAGTAGAATAATCAGGAGCTGATATGTGTCCTCTGGAGTTCCGTGCCCTCGCCCATGGGCGAGGGGTGCCGAATATAACCAATAAACCAAAAAGAATATGAATTATTTCAAGCAGATATATTACGAGATGAAGCATCAGAGGATGATGACGTGGGTGTCGATCGGCGGCACCGCGTTGGCAATCTTCCTTGTGATGGCTTTCATCATGGCAGACCGGATAAACACCGTTGAGGTTGCTCCGGAATCCAACCGAGCCCGTATCCTTCAGGCTACAGGATTACATATAATTGAAGAGAAAAACGAGGGCTCCACATGGGGTCTGAACTATAAATTGCTCGATAGACTTTATGGTAATCTTGACGGCATAGAGATGGTGTGCTATCAATATGCATTCGACGAACCGAGCGACGTGAATGTAAAGAATGGAGAGATCCTGTCAATGCCGTCAAAAAAGGTGGATGCCAATTACTGGAATATATATGATTTCTCATTCATCGACGGTCGCCCTTTCGATGAGGCGGAGGCAGCCTCGTCAAAAGTGGTGGTGCTGAGCCGTTCATTGGCACGTGCGCTATTCGGTGAGGAGAAGGTAGCAGGAAGGGAGATTGAGGTGAATGCCTATTCTTATAGGGTAATCGGAGTGGTTGAGGATGTCAACCCACTTCTTAGAAGCACCAATTCCAAACTCTACATCCCGTATAATCCTGCCGGTAAAAATGAGAGGGATGAATATTTCGGTTCTTCGATGATGACATTGTTGATGAAACCGGGTGTGTCGGCAGAATCGGTCAAGGCACAGGTGGAGAAACGTTATGAGATGCTTCAGTCAGATCTTTCGAAAGATAATAAGAGGGTGGTCTATCATGGTCAGCCCTACACCACCGAAGAGGTCGGGGAGGGTGGCTATGGAAGCAACAATGGTCCCGATATTGAGCAGAGCAGATTGTTGGATTATATAGTGTATGGCATAATAATCCTTCTTCCGGCAATAAATCTCAGCAGCATGACGCGCAGCCGTCTGCGTCACAGGGTGTCGGAGATCGGAGTGAGAAGAGCATTCGGTGCGAAACGCAGTGCAATCATACGTCAGATACTTGGAGAGAACCTTATCATCACAATGGTAGGTGGACTGATAGGTATGGTGGTGAGTATTATCTTCATGTATCTGATGTTTGATGTCTTCTTCAACTCAGGCAGCATTTTTGGAGCTTCATCATTGGAGGAGGCACAGGCGCGTCCTGATATGGGCATGTTGATGACATGGCAGAATTTTACAGTGGCATTTATAATTTGTTTTATCTTGAATCTTCTGAGTGCGTTCGTTCCGGCATGGAAAGCATCTAAGGTTGAACCTGCTGTGGCAATTTCAAGGGCACATTAAAGCACGTTAAAAAAAGGCAATCATGAAAAGAAAACTTTTGAAACAGATGAGAAACGAATGGCGGGATAACGTGTGGCTCGTCATCGAACTTGCGGTGGTGTTCATTGCCATCTGGGGGCTCTCGACAGTGCTTTGGGTAATGACGAAAGGTGCGTTCACGCCATTAGGCGTGGATCCGGAGAATGTGATCAGTTTAAGCACACGATATCTGAAATCGGATAATCCGTCATACGTGAATGTGGATAGTGTCACTTATAATGATGATTTGAGGCAATTGCTTCGTGAATTGCGTGCGAATCCTAATGTGGAGGCTGTAGCCGTCCATGGAGGGGCATTGCCATTCAACTATAATTATAACGGGACAGGAATTAAACTAATTGACAGTAATGATTCAGTGATATATTACGCCAACCAGAGATACGGCAGTCCGGATATCGTCAAGGTGCTGGGCATACGGAGCCTTACGGGAGCCACTTCCGACCAGTTGGTGGAGATGCTGCGTAATGGTGAGATTCTCGTGTCGGATAATCAAGAATATAAGTTGAACGGAAGAAATCCGTTTGATCTCAAAGGGAAACGCGTGATTATGGAAGGTGATTCCTCAAAGCTGTTAAAAGTAGGGGATGTGATCCAGCAGATAAGACGTAGCGAATATGAACCCTCATGGGCAGGGGGTATTATCTATCCTTTGGATGAGGACGGGGATATATGGGGAGATGTAGTGTTGAGGGTCAAGCCGGGCAGAGAGATGCAATTCAAGGAGGATTTCCGCAACAACGAAAATCTCAGGAAATATCGCAATGTATACCTTTCCGACATGAAAAGACTTGTCGACATCCGCACACTCACTCAGCATAATGATGAGATTAAGATAAGGATGTTCTCATCATTGATGATTTTCCTATTGGTGACGGTCTTCTTGGGAATAGCCGGCACATTCTGGTTCCGTGTTCAGCAGCGTGTCAGCGAGATCGCGATAAGGAAGGTGAATGGTGCTACACGCATGGACGTGTTCCGCAGGATACTGTCGGAAGGAACGATTCTTTTGCTGTGTTCATCCTTGATAATATCAGTTTTAGTATGGCCATTCATATCAAAGTTTATGGATATGCTACGGGAGGAATGGTACGTATTTCTGATTCTTGAATTGGTATCGTTCGCGCTCATAGCAATCGGAGTATTGATGGCACTCTGGTATCCGGCACACCGGGCGATGAGCATAGAGCCGGCGATAGCGATAAAGGAAGAATAAAACTCAGCCCAGCCCCCAACCAGATCAGCCCCCCAACCCCCTAAAGGGGGAGATAAAAGAGAGTGTGGTCTCAGGTCCCCTGAAGGGGAGGTTTAAATTTAAATTGTAAGAAAATGAGATTCAAGAATTTGTTATATTGTTTGGTACTTTCTGCGTTTTGCGCATCTCCTCTCTTCGGGGAGGAGACGCAGCGCATGTCGCTTTCGTTGTCGGAAGTCATGATGCGAGCGCGTCGCAACAGTGTGGATGCAGAGGTCGCACTCAATCAGCTGAAGAGTGCATATTGGGAATATCGGTCGTATCGTGCGGAGTTGCTTCCGGAGGTGTCGCTCAACGCCACGTTGCCCTCATATCGTAAGCAATACAGCTCATACATGAATAATGACGGCAGCTATTCATTCGTGCGCAACAATTATCTTCAGATGGACGGTGAACTGTCGGTCACGCAGAATATATGGCTTACCGGAGGTAAAGTGTCGGTCAATACGTCGCTCGACTTCTACCGCCAGCTCGGTAGTCCGGCATTCAACAGATACATGACCATTCCGGTGGCACTCACCTTGACGCAACCTATTTTCGGAGTCAACAATCTGAAGTGGGACCGTAAGATAGAGCCGGTAAGGTATTCCGAGGCGAAGGCGCAGTTTCTCAGCGCGACGGAGAATGTTGCGTTGACGGCAATAAACTATTATTTCTCACTTCTGATGGCTCAGGAGAATCATAGCATAGCAGAGCAGAATCTGGAGAATGCGGAGCGATTGTATGAGGTGGCGAAGGAGAAGCGAGAGATGGGACGCATAAGCCAGAACGACCTTCTCCAGATGGAACTTAACCTTCTTAATGCCAAGTCTGACCTTACGGATTGTGTGAGCGATCTGAAGAGCAATATGTTTAATCTCCGTTCATTCCTTGACTATGGGGAGAATGTGGATATTGTGCCGGAGATTCCGGTTGATGTGCCGGAGGTGGAGATAAACTATGGGGATGCGCTGGAGAAGGCGCTTGCCAACAATAAGTTTGCCAAGAATATGCTTCGCCGTCAGCTGGAGGCGGATTATGAGGTGGCGAAAGCGAAGGGTGCGCAGAGGGAGATAAATCTGTTTGCGCAGATAGGCTATACGGGCACTGACAAGAATTTTGCAGGCGGTTATCAGAATCTGAAGGATAATCAGGTGGTTGAGATCGGTTTTGAGATACCGCTTGTGGATTGGGGTCGTCGTAAGGGAAAGGTGAAGGTGGCGGAGAGCAATCGGAAACTTGTGGAGAGTCAGGTGCGTCAGGAGAATATGAACTTCAATCAGAACCTGTTTATCCTTGTGGAACGTTACGGCAATCAGCTCCGTCAGTTAGAGACGGCACGTCGGGCTGACGAGATAGCGCAGAAGCGTTATGCCACCAATGTGGAGACATTCCTTATCGGTAAGATTTCCACCCTCGACCTCAACGATTCGCGTGTCAAGAAGGATGAGGCACGTCGTGAATACGTCAATGAGCTTTACCGCTTCTGGAACTACTATTACCAGATCCGCAGTCTCACGCTTTGGGATTACCAGAAAGACACGGGCATAGATGCCGATTTCGACTCCATCATAAAATAAGAGATCCATATTCGCAAAAGAAAGCAGTAAAATTTTGAATAGAAAAACATATATCATATACTTTTCTGTTCAAAATTTTACTGTTGAGTGACCCGAAATAGTATAAACCCCTGCCGACCTGCTACCAAAAGTGGTTGTTTTTCGCCACATTTGGCAGCAGGTCGGCTGCGATTGGAGAATATGGAATATAAAGTTGTATAGACCGGCGGGAGGATCCCCGGAAATCCGAATTCAAATGATTCCTGAGAAACGGAAACGGGCGGACATATCGTACAGACCGGACAAAAGTGTCCGTTTTCGGTCACTATGATAGAAAGCCGGTTTCTGTAATTCAATAATTTATATGGATTGGCACGCTTTATGAATGAGTTAATGAAGTCATTAACCATAAATAATAATAACGATGCTACAGACAGTAACTTCGTCGGATGTTAACCGTTCTTCCGCTGAACCCGCTATCAAACTGGAAGGGATAGGAAAGATTTACCGCACCGACGAGATAGAGACCGAAGCTCTTGAGAATGTCAATCTCTCTATATCTAAAGGGGAGTTTGTGAGCATAATGGGTCCTTCCGGGTGTGGGAAGTCTACCCTGCTCAATATCATGGGACTTCTTGACCGACCCTCCTCAGGGACGATAAGGATCGACGGTAAATCTCCTGAAAATATGAGTGACCGCCAACTTTCGGCATTCCGCAGTGAAAAAATCGGTTTTGTGTTTCAGAATTTCCATCTTATAAAATCTCTTGATGTGGGAGGAAATGTGGAGATTCCTATCCTTTATCGCAGCATGAATGCGCGGCAACGTTCGGAGCGGGTGAAGGAAGTGCTGACGCGAGTTGACCTGCTGCACCGTATCCACCACTTTCCTTCGCAACTCTCCGGAGGTCAGTGCCAGCGTGTGGCAATCGCGAGAGCCATAGCGGGCGATCCGGAAATCATTCTCGCCGATGAACCGACCGGAAACCTTGACTCAAAAATGGGGGCGGAGGTTATGGATATCCTCCGGTCGCTCAACAGGCATGAAGGACGCACAATAGTGATGGTGACACATAATGAACGACAAGCCGCGCAAAGCGACCGTATCATACGCTTTTTCGACGGCA
Source organism: Muribaculaceae bacterium Isolate-037 (Harlan) (assembly GCA_003762615.1). Taxonomy (GTDB): domain Bacteria; phylum Bacteroidota; class Bacteroidia; order Bacteroidales; family Muribaculaceae; genus Lepagella; species Lepagella muris. The sequence continues at coordinate 84,847 of RIAZ01000008.1, read as the reverse complement.
GACGTGTAATGTAAATTCAGTTTTTATGAAGATCAACTATCTGAGGAGAGCTTGGCTGTCAATGTGTCAGCAGCCTCTGGTGAGTGTGGTGAGCGTAGCGGGTACCACCTTTGCCATATTCCTTATAATGGTCGTGGTGATGCTCAACGAAGTGGGCATAGCTCCTTATCCTCCCGAAAGCAACCGTGAGCGTTGGCTTGTGCAGAGATATCTTTCCATTAAATACAAAGATAACAATGAAAGCAACGGTTGCATGTCGTACGCCACGGTCAAGGCAGTGATGTATGAGATGACCACGCCAGAAGCGGTCACAGCCTTCACCTACGGTAACAACAGGGTGTCGGTGTCGGTGCCGGGCTCGCCCGCTACAGGATGCGAGATGCGGGGAGTGGATGCCGGATTCTGGAAAGTCATGGATTTCACATTCCTTCAAGGAGCCCCTTTCACGCAGGACGAATTCGAGAGTGGGGTGACAAAGGCTGTCATCTCTGAATCCATGGCGAAAAAAATCTTTCATTCTACCGGTATTGTAGGTCGTGATATACGGATCAACTATACTCCCTATAGGGTATGTGGCGTGGTAAAAGATGTGACAAACCTTGCTCCATTCGCATTTGCTGACATCTGGGTGCCTTTCTCCTCCACAAATTCCATCAGCTTTTCATGGAATGACTATATGGGACCGTTCAGTGCCATAATGCTTGCTAAGGATAAAAAGGATTTCAAGGAGATTCGGGAGGAGTATGACCGTCTGTTTGCCAAGTTAGGTGATGAGGCAGCAATAAATGGAAAATCGTTTGTAAGCCGGGGACGTCCCTATACTCAGAAAGTGGAGGCAATCAAAGCCGGATCATGGGAGACTCCCGACGTCAGACGCAGCGACACTACGTTGTGGATTGTCTTTATGATTCTTCTGATAGTGCCCGCCGTCAATCTCAGCAGTATGACCCAGAGCCGACTTCAGCAGAGCCGGGAGGAGATAGGAGTGCGCAGGGCGTTCGGCACTCCGAGATATGCCATAGCTATCGACATTTTAATCGAAAATATGCTCGTTTCATTATTCGCAGGAGCCATCGGATTAATCCTGAGCCTTCTTTTTATCATAACATACGGGAGCTGGTTTCTGATTCCGGCATCGGATGAGTCACTCGCACCTACCGGTATAAATATCGGGATCCTTTTCCATTGGACCACTTTCGGATGGGCTCTCCTCTTCTGTTTCCTGCTTAATCTTATGAGCAGCGGACTTCCCTCCTTCCAGGCGGCAAGAACAGATATTGTGAAAGCACTCGAAGGGAAATAAACATGTTAAAATTATATAGAATGAAACGTAGACTTTTAACCCAGATACGTGCCGAATGGCGTTCCAACATTTGGCTTGCGATAGAACTTACCATAATCAGTGTGGTGCTTTTTTATATTGTTGATTTCCTGTGGGTGCGTTTTACGGTCATCAATGAGCCTCTCGGCTTCAATGTGGACCACTGCTATCGTGTGCAGTTTGCCACACTCCCATCGGGCAGTCCTGAATATATCCCGGATAGGACTGCTGAAGAGAGCAACCGAGACATCCTCACCATCCTTGACCGTCTCGGTGCCAGACCTGAGGTGGAAAGTGTGGCGATGGGAACGAACGCTCATTTCTATAACAGTTCCAATTCTGGCGAATTGCTCACGGTCGACACTTTTAATACCGGAGGCGCGGGAATGTTTCTAAACAGGATGGTGAGTCCGGATTTTCCCAAAGTGTTCCGGATATATGGAGCGCATGGAGAGTCGCCGGAAAAGCTCGCCTCTCTTCTTGAAAATCCGTTGACATTCCTGATTTCTGACGATGCGTTCAAACCTGTGTATGGAATCGGGAGTATGCGGGAGTTCATAGGGAAAGATTTCAGCACCTATGGCGGCGACACAATCCGATTGGTGGGTACCTATAGTCCGGTGAGATATGACGATTATGTCCCGCGTGACTATACGCGGTCGATGATGCGGTCAATGCCGAAAAGCGAATATTACGCTTTCAACGAACTTGTGGTGCGAGTGCATGACAACATGGATAATGATTTTGCTGAAAACCTGATGAAGGATGCCGATTCCCAATATCGGGTGGGAAATTATTTCATCAGTGCAGTGGATAGTTTCAAAGACATTCGTTTCGTGCATCAGCGAAGCAACGTTATGGTGACCCGTTTCTACTTTACCGGGGGTGCTTTTCTTGCCATGAACATATTTCTCGGTTTGCTCGGCACATTCTGGTTCCGCACGCGCCGACGTATTCCGGAGATCGCTATCCGTATGGTCAACGGTGCCACGAGAGGGGATATCCTGCGGCGCGTAGTGGGAGAGGGGGAGCTGATTCTGCTCCTTGTCACTCCGTTGGCTATCGTGTTTGACTATCAGATAGTCCATCTGCAGCTTAACCAACCATACGAGAACGCATATTTTGATCCGGCTCGTTTCGCTATATGCGTGTTGCTAACGCTCTCTTTCATGGCGTTGATGATTCTGGCAGGGGTCATACTTCCGGCTGTGAAAGCTATGCGCTTGCAACCCGCAGTCGCCCTGAAATCGGAATGATGCTGTCTGATTGGAGAGGTGATAATCGGTGGAGACGGAATTTTTTTATAATTTTGCAGTCATATAAATAAGCCGCCTATGATTCTGATTGTTGACGACGACACCGCAGTGAGACTATCTCTAAGACTTCTTCTAAGGAGCAAAGGTTATGCCACTATTGAGGCTGCATCTCCGCTGCAGGCCTTGGAAGTGGTGCGTAAGACTGTGCCATGCCTTGTGCTTCTCGACATGAATTTTTCCCGAAGCACTTCCGGCGAGGAGGGGATCATATTGCTCAGAGAGATAAAGATATTCTGTCCCGCCACTCCCGTTATTCTTATGACTGCGTGGGGGAGCATCCCGTTGGCGGTGAAGGGAGTGAAGGCAGGTGCGTTCGATTTTGTGACAAAACCGTGGGACAGCATCTCTTTCCTACAGCTTATAAAGGTGGCAATCGACCTCAACGGTGGCACCGGAGTCGGTGGTGACGCCGGGCATTTTGACCGGTCGTTTATAATCGGCCGTTCTCCCGCGCTCTTAGAGATATTGTCTACCATCGAGCGTATCGCCCATACAGACGCATCCGTACTGATAATGGGGGAGAATGGTACCGGAAAGGAACTTATAGCCGAAGCCATCCACCGAAACAGTCTGCGTCGCAATCATCGTCTGGTGAAAGTGAATCTCGGGGGGATCGCTTCCTCCCTGTTTGAAAGCGAGATGTTCGGTCATAAGAAAGGTGCCTTTACAGGAGCCACATCCGACCGGGAGGGGAGATTCGCTCTCGCCGACAAAGGCACAATCTTCCTTGATGAGATAGGGGATCTTGACCTTAACCTCCAGGTGAAACTTCTGCGTGTGCTTCAGGAACACACTTATGAGATGCTTGGTGACAGCCATACCCGAAGGACGGATGTCAGGGTAATCTGTGCCACCAACGCCGACCTTCCCGACATGGTGAGCCGGAAAACTTTCCGCGAAGATCTTTTCTATAGGATAAATCTGATCACGGTGAAGCTTCCGCCTCTTCGCGAGCGGCGTGAAGATATCCCGTTGCTCGTGAATCATATCGTGGATTCGGTCAGCAGAGAAAGAGGGATGCCTCGTCCGGAGATCTTGCCGGGCGCAATGGAATTCCTTTCGAGTCTACCTTATCCGGGCAACATCCGCGAACTTGAAAATCTCGTGAAACGCACCATGCTGGTGGTGGATGCCCCACGGCTTGGGAAATCCGATTTCCTTTCGCAATTTTCAGGCGATATGCCGTCGGATGAGCTGTCGGGTCAGTCGTCGATAAAATCATTGGAGTGCCGGGAGATAGAACGTACGATAGCTAAGGCTGCCGGGAATGTGGCAAGAGCTGCTAGAATGTTGGGCGTCACGCGTCAGACCTTATACCGCCGTATGGAGAAATATGGCATATCCTACAGACCGGGAGAATGAAGACAAAATATCTTTTCCGTATATTGTTGGCTCTGATTGTTTCGGTCTTCGCGGCATCTTTTCTTCTTCCGGCGGAGAATGGAGGATACGTGATGACTTCCATGAGAGTGGCATGTGGGGTTGCGATAGTCGTCACGATTGTTCTGCATAGGGCTGTCATCAAGCACCTGGAGAGTATCACCAACGGATTCAATCTGTTGAAGGCACAAGACTTCGGAAGCCGGCTCGCTCATGTGGGTCAATACGACACGGACGTCGTCATTGACATGTTTAATCTCATCCGGTCGTCGCTAAAGGAGCAGAGACTGCATCTTCGGGAGCAGAATCATTTCCTTGACCTCCTGACCAATGTTTCCCCGATGGGTATAATCCTTTTGCAGACAGACCGTATAATATCTATTAATCCGGTGGGGGCAGCCTTTCTGGGTTTTTCCACCATGGAAGAGGCGTTAAAGGTGAATCTGGAAAACATAGACACTCCTTTGGGGCGTGTTCTCGCTTCTCTCTCATCCGGAGAGGTAAGGACTGTGAGACTAAGCGATTCAATGATTTTCCGCTGTTCGCGTTTAAGTTTCATGGACGATGGATTTGAACACCCTTTCCTATTGATAGAGAAACTGACGGAAGAGGTGATGAAGGCTGAAAGGAAAAGCTATGGGAAGGTGATACGGGTCATTGCTCATGAGGTCAACAACACAATCGCGGGGCTTGATTCCCTGCTGGCAGCTATTGAAATGGACAATGCCGCACCATCTCTCGATAAGAGTGAGCGTGATGAGGTGGTGGCGACATGCCGAAGTCGTTGCCGTTCATTGGGAAAATTTATCTCTACTTTTGTAGAGGCGGTCAGGATTCCTGATCCGGTTGTCTCCACGCGGGATTTAAACGAATGCCTTCGTCAATGGGTAATCGGTCTGGAAAGTCTCTGCCGTCCTCGGAATATAACTTTACGTCTGGAACTGTGCGAATCCCCCTTATGGCTTGACTTTGATTCGGTATTGCTGGAGCAGGTCATTATAAATATTGTGAAAAACTCTGCTGAAAGTATTTCCAAGGATGGAGAGATAATAATATCCACCAGCGATGAAGAGGCAGGTTTCACGGTCATCGACAACGGACGAGGGATATCCAAAGAATGTGGCGAGATGCTCTTCAGTCCTTTCTTCACCACTAAGGAGGAGGGACACGGTATCGGACTGCTGTTTATAAGCGAAGTGCTCCATAAGCATGGCTGTCGTTTTTCACTCACCACAGACTCAGACTCCCTGACACGTTTCAAGGTATATTTCCCACGAGATATCAGTAATTCTTAAGCCGCCGAGAATGCCTGAAGATGGAGATTTTTAGAGTTATGGATAGGAATTTTTAAATTTTGTTGATAAAATGTCACAAATTTTAATTTTATCCGTCATATAAATGATGGCAGGTTGGATGTGTAGTGCATTACCTGCTCGGATTGAAGAATAGGACGGCTGGATGCTGTCAACCTACATTCTTGAAACTAATGTTTTTTAATATGAGTGAAACTTTACACCACATCTTCCGTAATACGGCTCCATTTGTCTCTTTCTGTACGATGGCAGTGATGTCGGCAATGCCGATTGATGCGTTTGCCGATATAGACATTAAGGGGAGAGTATTCTCGGAATCGGATTCGACAGCTTTGGCGGGTGCCACATGCCGCCTTTTTGCAGGCACAGTTCCCTTGACGACCACACAGACTGCTGACGACGGGTCATTCTCACTGACAAGTAAGGATGGATCCTCATTGACGCTTCTGATAGAGAATGTGGGATATACCTCTTCCGACATATCCCTTGAGGGGATGAAGAAGAGTATTGATCTCGGCACGATATACCTCTCCGATGCCAAGGATCTTCAGGAACTGGTGGTGACGGCAGACGGTCGTCGTGAATCTCGCGGAAAAACAATAGTCATACCCTCCGCCACGGATGTGAAGGCATCTTCCGATGCACTGTCATTGCTCCGCAAGTTGCAGCTTGATGAATTGGAGATAAATCCAGTCAACCGCTCCATGAGCGTCATGGGGGCAAGTGTGGTGATTCTCATCGACGGAATCCCCTCCACGCAGGATGATGTCAACGCACTCAATCCGTCTGACATATCCAAAGTGGAATATTCACGTTTTGTCCCCGCCAGATATGCCGACAAAGGTGCCGGTGGTTTCATCAACATCTTCCTCAAAAAGAGGAACGACGGCGGTTCCGTATATGCGTGGGGACGAGGTTGCCCTACTACCGGGTTTGTCGATGGCAATGTGAGAGGGTCGTATCATCAGGGAGCATCCCAATTCACGCTCTCCTATAATCCGTCATGGCGAAGCTACAACAAGGTGTATGACTATTCGGAATCATCATTAATCGGCGATGATTTCCGTGTGGATCTTTCCTCTACTGCTAAATCACCCTTCTATTACCTGAGTAATCCGCTGAATCTAAGATATATCTTTAAACCGGAGGAGAGTCTGATATTCTCCGCCACCTTTAATGCCACGATATTCAACGATTCGAGAAGTTCGGATAGCGACACTCACGATTCCCTTCTTGGTGACTATAATTCCAGCTCAAAGACCTCAAGCAAACGGTTCACACCCTCGCTCGACCTCTATCTGCGCAAGGATTTCAACAGCAAGAGTTCGCTTGAATTGGAGGTGCTCGGCACTCTCTCATCCACCGATTACCGCCACACAATGACCGAGAATCTTTCGGATGGGAGGGATGAGACCTACATCACGGATACGGATAGCAAACGCCGCTCGCTAATATCGGAGATCAGCTACGTACACTCCTTCAGCGACCTCACCGAACTCTCCGCCGGCTATCAGAACACGGTATCGGGCAACGACAACCGTTATCTTGCCACCGGTTATAAGGCAACCCTTACGGAGAACAATAACTACGTATATCTGCAACTGTCGCAGCAGGCGGGTCCCGTATATCTGAGGTTTGCTTCCGGAGCGAAACTTTTCTGGATGCGAAATGACCTTAACAACCGTCATTTCATAAAGAATCTGTCCTCGTTGCTCGCCTCATGGAAGATCGACCCGACATGGACGTTGACCTATCGCTTCAATTATTCACCCTCCATACCGAGTCTCGCCTCACTGACCGACTATCCTCAGCAGACGTCGCTCTATCTGATAAGCAACGGTAATCCCGATCTGAAAGTGAGCGATTCCTTCTACAATACACTCTCGTTGAATATGAGGAAGGGGATATGGACAGGCTCTGTGAATTTCCGTCATGGCTATACGCATAATCCGGTCTATTCCGACGTGTCATATCTTGGTGATGGAAAATTCATGTCAAACAGTCGCAACTTCAATTCGCAGGTGGAATATGACAGTTGGATCAGTGTGGGGGTCAATGGTCTTGCCAAAATGTTTGGTGGGAATGTCACTTTGGAATATGTGAGATATGAAGCGAAGGGGGAGGCATGGAGAAAGAATCTTGACACGTTCGGCGCGTCGGTCTCATTGTGGTGGACAAAAGGACCGTTCACGATAAGCTATTGGCGTAAGTTCCCCGGAAAGAGTCAGTGGGGCACTTCGATAAGCAAGGATGAGAATGGGGACGCCCTTGATTTCCAATATAAGCCCGACAAACATTGGACGTTTGACATAGGATGGTACTATATGTTCTGCAAGAAAGGCACCCAATATCCATCATGGAACTACAGCATGGTCAATCCCTCCTACCGATTCAGGAATATAGAGAACAATGGCAATATGATATGCCTCTCGATCAGTTATCAGGCAGATTTCGGCTCCTTATTCCGCACAGCTCGCCGTGGTCTTAACAACCGCGACACCGGCTCGTCATTCCTCAGCCAGTAACACACTCCATCAATCTAATAGTGTAAGAAATCCCGGTTCGGTTGGAATCGGGATTTTTTTGTAACTTTGCAGCCTGAAAAGAAAAAATTATTGCATCATGTGGGTAGCATTGGCTTTGGTCTCGGCACTTTGTCTGGGATTTTATGACATTTTCAAGAAACTTTCGGTAAAGGGAAACGATGTACTGATGGTTCTTATGCTGAATACAGTATTCGGTGCACTGTATATGTCGCCGTTTCTGATAGATGGCATCAGTCATGGTAATTTCGGATTCGGCAATACGGTGGTAGGTCATCTTCAGATTCTACTGAAATCATTCATAGTGCTTGGGTCGTGGCTCTTGGGATATTTCGCAATCAAGCATCTGCCACTGACGGTGCAGGGACCGATCAATGCGTCGCGTCCGGTGATAGTGCTTGTCGGAGCATTGCTGATATTCGGCGAACGGCTCAACTGGGTGCAATGGATAGGTATATTGCTTGGCTTCGCGTCGCTTTTCTTCATATCGCGACTCGGAGCTAAAGAGGGATTCTCGATAAAACATTCCAAATGGATATGGATGTCGATAGGGGCGACGGCATTGGGCGCCGTCAGTGCGCTTTACGACAAATATCTGCTGCGGTCATACTCCCCGATAGAGGTGCAGGGATGGTATTCACTCTATCAGTGCATCATAATGGTAGTGACGATCTCTATAATCCGTGGGAGTCACAAGCAGATAGGGGATAGGTTTGTATGGCGTTGGACCATACCGTGTATCGCCCTGTTCCTCACAATTGCCGACATGGCATACTTCTACTCCCTTTCACTCGACGGGTCGATGGTAGCCGTTGTGTCGATGATAAGAAGAGGCAGCGTGATAGTAAGTTTCATATACGGAGTCCTTGCCCTTCACGAGAAGAACATCAAGCCGAAACTGATCGACCTTGGCGTACTCCTCCTCAGCCTCGCCCTCCTCGTCATCGGCTCCGGAATGTGATTCAGGTGATTCAAGTGATTCAAGTGATTCATGGTGAATCAGTGAATCAGATGAATCACGCACTACTACTTTGATTTGTTATTCTACGGTTACAATCGGTTGGCCGAAGAATGATGAGAGCATAGCGTGTTTAGTACAAGATTATTCATTCTACGCCGAAAAAGTGGTCAAGTGACCACTTTTTCGTCATTAAAGCCAGCATAGGGGTTAAATAATGTCTCACTTATTCCAAATAAAATACAGAAAAGTCAAGTTTTAGGAATGGAATCAGGGGATAAAGGACGAAAAAATGGTCAAGTGACCACTTTTTCGGCGTAAAATGATAGGTGATTTTTGGGGATGTATAAGAATAGTGTGGCTCATTACACAACAAATAGAAATGTATATCCGTTCTCATAAAAAGAACTAAAAAAGAAAGTTATGGCAATACCGATAAAAGCAATCCCGACACTTTATGGAGAAGAGGCAGCTCGTCTCCGACGTAAAATTGATGAGGTTGAAGAACGTTTTGCAAGTCGACCGGAACGAGATATCACAAAAGAACCGGGTTATATAATGATGCGTAAGATTATTGAGAAATCAAATCGTTATGCAAACTTATTCCGGTAATATTATGCAGGATTTTATCTTAAATTCGTGTATTTTCGGTCCTCTTACAAAAGGCGTGATAGACCGTTATAATCCCTTTGAATGTGGTAATGATGAAGATATGGACGATTTCTTTCGGGATGATGCTATATCTTATCGTAAATATCAAATGGGAAATACCTATTGTTTTCTATCAACAGAGAATTCTAAAGATATCGTTGCATGTTTTACAGTATCAAATGATAGCCTGAGAATTTATGATTTGCCAAATTCCCGGAGGAATGCGATGTAGAAAATAACAAACCGTGAGAAAATGTTAAGCAGATTCCCTGGTGTTCTTATTGGTCGTTTGGCTGTTTCAAAAAAATATAAACATCAAGGTGTTGGTTCGCAGGTGCTTAAATTCCTTAAATTTTGGTTTGCGGAAAATGATGATAAATCAGCATGTCGTTTTCTTATAGTGGATGCTAAAAACGAACCAAATGTTTTGTCTTTTTATGAGAGAAACGGATTTGAATATCTATTTACATCGGAATTACAAGAGGATTTATATTCAAAGCCACCTAAAACTCCGGATGAAGAAATAGAACGTAAACAAACTCCTCGAAAACTTCGTACACGACTTATGTATTTTGACTTATTAAACTTGAAGTAATTATCGGTTAAGTGTGATTGATGACGTATAAAAGGTTACTTTTGTATATAACGGGTCTCTTCATCCCGTCTTATATGGATGAAGACTTTCTACCTTGTTACTTTCTACCTTGTTACTTTCTACCTGTTACTTGTTACCTGTTACTTTGCGCGAAGTGCACCGTTTGATGTTGCAAAGTTAGTGATGGTGGATCTGATGGATATGTTATTTTGATACTGAAGTGGGAGGGTGGTTTCGCCAACGCGATGATTCATGGTGATTCACTTGAATCACCATGAATCACTTGAATCGGTGAAACGGTTTTTTCGGATGTTTTCAGTGACTCATGAGATTTATTTGATAAAAATATTTTTAATGTATGGAGATATCAATTTTATTCACTACTTTTGTAGTTGGAATGATTCCTCTATTAAAGATGACTACATTCTAAAAACGATTTCTTTTATATCAACACATTTTATATCAACAGATTTCCTTATGCGTGCCAAGAAGGTATTTTTATTTCTCTTAGCAATTCTCATTGCTGACATTTCCGCGTTGTCTAAGAACAGGATTATAAAGGATCCGGAGGTAGAGTACACCCCCTCCTGGATCAGTATTGACGAAATTGAGTTTGACAAGGATGCCACAATATTACGTTGCCAACTCCACAACCGACCTCACTGGTGGGTGAAGATCGACGGCTCCTCAATGTTGAAGGACAGGAACTCAGGGCGTGAATTTAAATTCCGCAAATTGGAGGGCGTTGAATTTAACAAGGAGATCTGGATGCCTGATGAAGGACACGTGGCTTGCACACTTTACTATGACCCGGTGCCGTCTGACGTCAAGGAGGTGAACCTGGTGGAGAATAACGATGATCCCTTTAAACTGATGTATGGCATACGTCTTGACGGTAAGCGTGAGATCAAAAAGAGAAAGGATAAGGCTGTCAATCCACGGATGATGACAGCCGACTTCTATCTTGCTCAACCGTATGAGCCTGACACTGCGTGGAGGTTTACCAACAAACGGTATCTCAATATGCCGCTTGATCAGAATGGAAAAGCACATGTGGTGGTCCATCTTGACAATGTGGCACGAGAACTTAGGGATAAATTTTCAAGTATTTCCGTAAGCCTGGAGGAGCAGATATTAAGAAAGCAGATGACTCTTTCCCCGATGCTTGACGATGATAATTGCATTGTGATGGATATTGACCTGGATTATCCGGTGTCAACATTTCTCAATCCATTGGGAAATGTATTTGTGCAGCCGGGAGACACTATTGAAATCTTCACTACGCTTGAGTCGACTCCGTATGGAGAACCTCGCTACATGACCTACCGCAGCAACAGCGAGTCTGCCATGATCAATGCCCTGTTGCCGATAATAAAAGAGAGAGCCGGACTCCCGGAAAATGCATACGAAATTTCAAACAAAGCCGTGGAGAAGGGTAAAGAGAGCGCGGAGCAACTTGCTCAGGAATGGGGTAGGATGCTTGAAAATATTATCACCGGTGAAGATGTGCGCCAGATGCTTATCAACACCCCTCTCTCCACTGCCGGAAAAGATATCGTAATGATGTCGTTGATTGCCGATATGGGGAGCAATATAGAGGACATTGTCTTGGATCATACCTATAAACAGTGGATTTATGAGAAAAATCCTGATGGGAGCGTGAAGGTCCGTCAGGACTCCACTTGGGTACCACTTGACTATGTTAAGGTATATGAGCCGATGATAAGGCACAAATCGCTTATCTACGACAATCCCCTTGTGCTCTGCGAAAGCCGGCAATGGGTGTTTATTAACCGTTCAATCTTCGGTGCCCTTTTCCGCAACTACCAGACTGTGCAGACAGACTCCCTTAACTACGAGGATAAGCTCATCGACAAGTATGGAATGCGCGGCATGTTCATGTATGACCTTAGACATTCTCAAGAGAGCGCACGCAAAATCAATGATGCCATTGAAGGGGTACAGCTCGGTAGGGTTGCGGCAAATGACGTGATGGATAATCTTACTTCCGTCATTGCTGGGGATCTGGCAATGATATCCTCTCCGCAAGTGGCAAATAAGGTGCTCGGAGAATATCGTTCCATTGTGCGTAGTCTTGAAGGTAACAACTCAGAGACTATCGAACAGAAATGGACAGATGAGCAGAAAGCCCTCTGGCAAAAACTTACCGCCCCATATATCGGGAATATGCTGGTGGTAGACTTCTGGGGAATGGGATGTGGTCCATGTCGGATGGGGATGATGAATATGCGAGACAAGGTGGAGGCTCTGAAGGATGAACCGATAAGATTCCTTTATGTCACCGATGAGCAGCAATCTCCTCTTGACGCGGCAGAGGCTTGGATGTATGAGAATCAGATCCGTGGCGAGCATATTTTCCTAAGTCGCAATGAATGGAATATGCTTGTGGAGATGTTCAGTTTCTTGGGGATTCCTCATGTAGTCCTCGCCGGGAAGGAGGGACAGATAGTGCAGAATGGATTCAATACAAGAGGAATCACGACAGACGAACTTAAAGAACTTTCCACCCGTTTCTGATGCTGCGGTTCCGGCAAGCCTCTGGTCAGATATTACCGGAGAGTTCGATTATCTCGCAGTCGCGCATGTCGGAGCCGTCGATTGTCAGGCGAATGAGAGTGCGCACCTTGTGCCAGCCGGCAGTGCCGGCTGCGCCGGGGTTGATGTGAAGCAGGTTCAGTTCATGGTCAAAAATCACCTTCAGTATGTGGGAATGTCCGTCTACCATCAGATTGATATTCTCCTCCTTCAGCAATGATTTCATACCTTTCGACCATTTGCCGGGGTAGCCGCCGATATGGGTGAGGAGCACCTTTACCCCCTCTACCTGAAAGATCTCGATCTCCCGGCATTTACGCTTCACCATACCATGGTCGATGTTGCCGCTTACGGCACGCACCACCGGGGCAATCCCGTCAAGCTGCTCCACTATGCCGTAATCACCGATGTCGCCCGCATGCCATATCTCATCGCATCCGGCAAAATGGATTGCAAACCGTTGGTCCCAGCATCCGTGGGTATCACTCAATATCCCTATCTTTTTCATTCCAATCTCTTTTTCATTCAAATTCAATATGAAAATGGGTTATCCCGTCGGTATCTGTCTTCAGGGAGAATTGCGCGTTATGCCGGTTTAGAATCTCACTGATGAGAGTGAGACCTAACCCGCGCCCGTCGCGTTTAGTGGTGAAAAACGGACTGAAAAGCATGTGGCTAACTTCATCCGTGATAGGCATACCGTCGTTTGATATGTCGAGCCATACCGAATTGTCGAGTATGCCGGTGGATATGATGATGTGACCGTCGCCCGTTATACTCTCCACGGCATTCTTCACAATATTCACCACCACCTGCTGAATCAGGGATATGTCGATGCTTACTTTCCTGCTGATATCTCCGGGGGAATAGTCTAATGATACGGTCTCCGGAATCATCCCTTTCAGGAAGGGGAGCATAGCGGAAAGGGTATCATTAAGGTCGGCATCCTGTCTGACCGGAGCAGGCACTTTCACCACTTGTGCGTAGGAGCTGATAAACTCACACAACCTATCGCATCGGTCGTCGCAACTTTCTATCACCTCACTCAACTCGTCGTCATCGGCAGTGTCATGCAGGAGCTCGAGCACAGATTTCACTCCACCCATAGTATTGTTGACCTCATGCGACATGGTGCGTATCACCTTCTCATACGCCGCACGTTCGGCTTTCATCATCTCCTCCGTGAGGCTTTCAAGAAGGAAGAAACGCCGTTTGAATCCTGACTGCATGAAGCTGAGATGATAGCAGCGGTATCGTCTGATGTCGCCACGACGTATGATGCGGCTCTCGCCGAGTGGCACCGCCGATATTTTCGCGGCAAGGTCGGTGGGCAGATCTTCCGGATACCTCCCCAAGGCATCCTGTTCACCCTTTATGCCGGTGATACGGCATAAAGAATTGTTGATCATGACGATCTTTCCGTCGAAATCAAGCATCATCACCCCCATCGGGGAGGAGTCGATGAGCAGGCGCAGGAAACTGTCCTGTTCCAGATTGCGGAGACGTTCAAGGCGCAGTTTGTCGATGAGCGAATTGAATAAGGTCACTATCTTATCGGCATTATATTCCCCCACGGGGGTGAGCCGGTTGTTGAAATCCTGGGCCGAGATCAATTCCATACCCCTTATAACGGTGTCATGAGGCTTGATAATGCTCCGGAAAAGCATTATCAGCGACAGTACAGTCATTGCGTATGCCACGTATATCCACGGATAGTCGGGCATACGGAATATGCTTGCCAGCACTATTATCGCTACTATGCACAATGCCAGTAATATGAACCAGAACTTGGATTTCATCACTTCATGTTATATTTGTCCATTCGTCGGTAGAGAGTCTGTCGGGTTATGCCGAGTATTCTCGCCGCCTGCGTCAGATTTCCGTCCGCCTTATCAAGGGCCTCCTCGATGGCAATACGTTCCATGTCGTTGAGAGTGCCGGAGGGGCGTATCTCCTCCACTGCGGTGGTACTTCCGTCGACAGATGCGAAGATATCTTTCCCCAACCGCTGACCGCCGATAAGCACCGCACGCTCCACCATATTCTTCAGTTGCCTGATATTGCCGGGATAGGGTAGACGTGTAAGAAATTCCATTGCTTCAGGCGTGATTTCCGGCACGTCGATTGAGAGAGATGCGGCGGAATCCTCCATGAAACGCCTTACCAGCAGAGGAATGTCGTCACGCCGTTCCCTCAGTGCAGGGAGATGCAGTGTGATGAGGTTGATGCGGTAGAAAAGGTCTTCGCGGAAAGTGCGTTGAGCCACCATCTCGTTGAGGTTGGCGTTGGTGGCGCATATCACTCGGATATCCACTTTCTTGGGACGGCTCTCGCCGAGTGGCTCGAAGGTGTGTTGCTGAAGCACCCGCAGCAGCTTCACCTGGCAACTCATGTCGAGATCGCCGATCTCATCCAGGAAGATTGTGCCCTTGTCGGCAGTCTCGAAGCGACCTTTCCGTGCGGTGACGGCTCCTGTGAATGCCCCTTTTGCATGACCGAACATCTCACTCTCAAAGAGCGATTGAGATATGCCTCCGAGATTCACCATGACGAATGGCGCTGATTTCCTTTGACTGTTGATGTGTATGGCATTGGCGATCATCTCCTTGCCGGTGCCGTTCTCACCGAGGATAAGCACCGGGGCATCGGTCGGGGCGATACGTTCGACAGTGGTGAGGAGTTCGAGCATACTCTTGTTATTGCCGATTATTCCACCTCTGTCAAACGTGCTGACCGCCGTTTCCTCCTGCAAACTGTTGAGGTTAAGAGCGGTCTCTATGCGCTGAAGCAGCACCTGATTGCTCCACGGCTTTGTGATGAAATCGTATGCGCCAGCCTTCATCCCCTCCACGGCAAGCTCGATGCTTCCCCACGCGGTTATGAGTATCACGGGAGTGTCGGGCTGGAATATCTTGGTCTTCATCAGCAACTCTATGCCTTCCCTGCCGGAAGTGCCTCTGGAATAGTTCATATCCATGAGAATCAGACCATATTCGTTACTCCTGATCTTTGCAATAGCCTCGTCAGGATTCTCCGCATAATCCACTGCATGACCTGCCCTTTTCAGAAGCAGCCCTACAGATAGTCTTACTGACTTGTCATCATCAACGATAAGAATCATGTCGGTCATTGGTTTACGTCGGTCATTGATTTTTCTTCCTGTCGGAGAGAATGCGTGAGATTTCATTCCGGAGAATGTGGTGGGCAGGGGCAGCCATGTCGCCGTGGTTATATCCGTCGAGCTTATATATCTTCACGTCGGGATGACCTGCGAGCTTCATCATCCGCCACATATAAAGGTTCTCCTCATATCGTCCGTATAGTTCCTGCTCGGCATCTCCGGTGATTATGATGTAGGGAGGGCAATCCTTACGGACGTGGAAGAGTGGTGCATGGTCGTCGACGTATGGGGTGAGTTCGCCTATCCCCTTGCTCTTCCTGTCGGAGAAATGAGTAATCACCTGTCCGCTGTAAGGTATCAGCCCGGCTATGGAATCGGCGTCAATGCCATACTTGTCGAGCCATTTCTTGTCGAGTCCGATCATGCTTGTCAGATATCCGCCTGCGGAGTGTCCCGTCACAAATATTTTCGAGGGGTCGCCACCATATTTCTCTATATTCCTGAAAGTCCACGCCACGGCTTCAGCTGCATCGTCAATGCATTGCTCCACGTCTACTTCCGGTATCAGCCGATAGTTTGGAGCCACCACGACATATCCTCTCTCCGTCAGTTCGGCGGGCACGAATTTATTGCCGCCGGTCAGTCCTCCGCCATGAAACCATACGATGACAGGCATATCCTTTACATTCCTGTCATGATGGACGTCGAGCGAAAGACGCTTCCGGGAATAATCATCATTTTTGGAAGAATAATGAATGTCGGGGACTGTGGAATATGTGCTTTCCGCAGATATTGATATGCAAATCAGGAGAGAAAGAATTGAAGTTAAAAGAAATCTCATATTTTTATAAAGAAAATTATTGGCAAATATAAGAAAAAACAGAAGATGAACGAAATAAAGGGGGCAAAAAAAGAGAATTTAAAGGCAAGAATAGAAATCTTTTGCGGAAAAATTTCCGTAATTAGGATTTTATAGTTAATTTTGGCAAAAATCTATAAACGCCAGATTTAAACAAAACACCATGGCAAGGAAACTTCAAATAAGAGACCTGACTATGCGTGACGGTCAGCAATCGCTGTTCGCGACCCGCATGAAGCAGGAAAACGTTGACAAACTTCTCCCTCTCTACAAAGAGGCAAAGTTTTACATTATGGAAGTGTGGGGTGGCGCAGTACCCGATTCAGTGATGCGCTATCTTGGAGAAAGCCCCTGGGATCGCCTCCGTTCCTGCTCAAAGGAGATGAAGGGCATTTCATTGCTCTCCGCCCTTTCCAGAGGTAGAAATCTCTTCGGCTATGTGCCGTATCCCGACACAGTGCTTGAAGGGTTCTATAAGAAAGCTATAGAGAACGGATTGAACGTGATGCGTATCTTTGATGCGCTCAACGACCTTGACAATATCAAGAGTTCAATCAAGATGATTAATGAGTTCGACGGTCTTAACGGCAACGTTGCGATCGCCGATACGGCAGTATGTTATACCATCGACCCGAAGGGCACGCCTGAAGAGGAGAAGATCTTTACTGATGACTATTTCGTCAACAAGGCGGTGGAGATGGAGAAACTCGGTGCGAAGATGGTGACGCTGAAGGATATGGCAGGTCTTGTCAATCCGTCGCGTATCTTCACCCTCATGCCGAAGCTGAAGAAGGCTCTGAGTGTACCCGTTGATTTCCACACCCACTGCACTCCGGGCTACGGTCTTGCATCCGTGCTTACGGCAATCATTCAGGGAGTGGATATCGTCGATACCAATATATGGTGGTTTGGCGGTGGCTCAGCAGCTCCCGCTATCGAGCTTATCGACATCTTCTGTAAGAAACTCGGCATCGAGCTTGAGGTGAATATGGAGGCAGTTGCCAAGATACGCCACGAGTTGAAGAATGCACGTAAGGCACTTGCCGATTTCGACCTTAACAAGGATAAATGGCAGCGCGACTTCGATGAGGCATTTGCAGAGATGGCCGCCGAGATTGATGCAGAGTTTGACCGTGCTATTGAGGCAGCCAAGGCAAACAAGGAGGAGGAACTTCTCGATGCCTGCCATAAGATCGAGGCATATTTCGGTTTCCCGAAGCCCAATGAGATTGTCAAGAATGCGGAGGTGCCGGGTGGCATGTACTCCAACATGGTTGCCAACCTTCGTGCGCTTAAAGCCGAGGACGTGCTTGAAGAGGCAATGGCACTCATCCCGAAGGTGCGTCGCGATGCAGGTCTTGTGCCGCTTGTGACCCCGACGAGCCAGATTGTAGGTTCTCAGGCAGTGTCTCTCGCTATGGATCGTCGCGCAGGCAAGCCCGACTATTCCAACAAGAGCAACCAGTTCATCTCTCTTGTGAAGGGTGAATACGGCAACACTCCCGTTGCAGTCGATCCCAAATTCCGTGAGCAGATTACTGGCAGCCCGGAGGAGAAACCGTATGACGTATCCTCTTATAAGGCACCGGAGAACCCCGTTCTCGATCAGTTTGGTGGTGTGAAACTTGCTGCCAATGAGGAGGAGGAATTGCTTCTCGCATTGCTTCCGGCAGTGGCAAAGACGTATCTCACCAACAAGCGTAAGGCAGAGCATGCCAGCAGTGCACCTCAGGCTCAGGCTGCCAAGAAGGGCGCGTCGGGAGAAGTGACCGGACCGGTCTTCTCCGCACCGATGGGCGGCACTATCATGAGCATCAAGGTTAAGCCGGGCGACACAGTTAAGCCGGGCGATACGGTGATCGTATATGAAGCAATGAAGATGGAGAATGATCTTGCCTGCGATATGGGCGGTGTTGTAAAACAGGTGCTCGTGTCGGAAGGTGATGTCATGGCCACCAATCAGCCACTCATTGAGTTTGCAGGCGAAGGTGGTACGGCAGAAGCTCCGGCAGTCGGCGGCGCGGTAATGGTGGCACCGATGGGTGGCACGGTTCTGTCGTTCAAGGTTAAGGCAGGCGATTCCGTTAGGGCAGGCGACACTCTCCTGATTTATGAGGCAATGAAAATGGAGAATAATCTCGTGGCAGACCGTGATGGAGTGATTGCGAAACTGCTTATCGGCGAAGGCGACGTGATGGCTACCAATCAGCCGATCATCCAATTTGCCGGCGGTGCGGCAGCCGCTCCGAAGGCTGGTAAGGTGATCAAGACTGTAGGTGCCGACGGCAACTACAAGGTTGATCCCGTAGCCGGATACGACATCAACAAGGCATTGCATCCGGTGGAGGGTGGCACAGGCAAGGCTCCCGCAGCATTGCGCACCCGCACCAAGGAGACCGCAACAATTGAAGTGGCTTCCGGCAAGTCAATAGAGATAACAGTGCTTCCTGACGGCACCATAGACGTAAATATGAAATAAAGCTTCTTGCCGGAATCGGCTTGACGCAACATTATAAGAAACGGGCGACCTCATTCAGAGACCGCCCGTTTCGGCATTTGTTTCATTAAAAGTCAGGATTGATTTTAATAAAAACAGGGTAAATAAAGATTGTCGTTAATGACAATAATGACAATATTGTCATTATTGACAAATTGATAAGCTGATAATAAGTCGGATTATTTTATATTCGGATTGAGCTTATTCCATTCGGAGATCGGAGGCAGGACGCCCATCTCGATCACTTCGTCGCGGAGCTTGCAGAGATGCTCGTAGCTCTTCTCCAACTCGGCTTCCTCTTTAGGAGTGCCTTTTACGGGCTGCACGGTCACGCCGTTCTTGTCGACGGTAGTCTCCATTGCCATCATGATATGGCTGAACTTGTCATTGTCAACGTATGTGCCGACAGGCCAACGGAACGGTTTGCCACCCATTGCGGCTGCAATCATCTCTATAGATAGATATGCCGGGCTCTGGAATGATGAACGTCCGCGAAGGTCGATGATGTTCTTGCCACCCTGTATCACTCTCACCTTCATCTTCTCCCATTCATCCTCGGGAAGCTCCTCAGTGCCGATAATCTCGGTGAGCTTCTTTCCGTTGACGGAAGTGGTGGATGCGAATACTGCCATCTGCTCGCCGTGACCGCCGTATGTCCTTGAATTTACGACAGTGTCAGGACTGATCTTGAAATACTTTGCAAGTTCGTTGCGCAGACGTGTGCTGTCGAGGGCAGCGAGAGTGGATACCTGAGAGGGTTTAAGACCGGAGTAAAGCAGCGTGATAAGACCCGTGATATCAGCAGGATTGAAGATTACGACCACGTGCTTTACGTCGGGACAATATTTCTTCACATTCTTGCCAAATTCC
The DNA here is from genome assembly GCA_003762615.1 of Muribaculaceae bacterium Isolate-037 (Harlan). Classification (GTDB taxonomy): domain Bacteria; phylum Bacteroidota; class Bacteroidia; order Bacteroidales; family Muribaculaceae; genus Lepagella; species Lepagella muris. Next base: position 64,867 of record RIAZ01000008.1, on the reverse strand, counting down.
TCGGCGATGAGCGCATTGCCCTTCAGAAGATCCTCACGTGTCATGCCAGCCTTACGTGCGGCACCGCCTGAAGAGACGATATATGCAGCACCCTTGAAGGCTTCCTCCACGTTGTTGGTATAGGTGATGTTTACACCCTCGAAGCCGCATTGAAGCAGCTCCTCAGCCACGCCCGTCAGTGCGGGCAAGTACGGATCGTAAAGACAGATGTTGGGTGTGAGTCCCATCATTATGGCAGTCTGGGCCATGTTGGAGCCGATCATTCCTGCGGCACCTACGATCAAAAGTTTGTCGTTTGATAAAAATTCCATTGTAACAGAAAATTTTAATAGTTCGTTTTTTTACGTTCTGTCATTAACTTCATGCGTAGGCTCTGTCATCCATCATAGGAAGATGGAGCCATGCATTTTGTAGCCTTTGTAAATAATAACAGATGGCATTGGAAAAAGGTGATGGAAAAGATTCAATTTATACAAATTTAACCGTTCAACCATCGGAAGAATCCGATTTTGGGGAAATTGTATGGAATTTTGTAACTTTACGTTTGATTTTGAAAGATGCGATATTAGATTCGATATTAAGATTGTGACAGCTTGCGCGGTAGAAATAAATAATTGCTTCTTTCGCGAAAACAAGTATCTTTTGCCGATTTGGATAAATTACGGTGGAGAAAAAAACGGTTGGTCTCAACAAAGGGCAATTCAGGTTGTTGGATAAGTATGAATGGAGTTTAGACAACTTCAATAATTTAATTTAAAAACTTGATATGCTATGAAGAGAGTCATATTGCTTCTTGCGCTAATGTTTTCGCTGTTTGCAGCACATGCGCAGGTGAATATTCCGCGACAGGAATTGAGGTATAACGCTCATTACCATTGGGGAATGGTAGACGTGATGATAGGTCATGGTGTGGTTACTATGGAATGCCGCGACAATCGGTTTAATGCTACAATTGACGGCAACAGCATACCGTGGGAAGGGAGAGTGTTCTGTATCTCCGACACGCTGCATACCATAATGAGCCCCACTTCGGGATTGAGTAAGGAGACAGTGACCTACGAGAACGGATGGTATCTGAAGCCGAAAGTGACGGAATATCGTTCCGGAAATTTTGTGCCGTCAGATCCTGCGAACTATAAGAATATCAAGGGTGGTGGAGAGCTTGATGCGAGTGCCAACACGATGGAGGCGATTCATATAATGGGGGATATGCTCGGGATGTTCTATTATTCTCATGAGATAGATTTCGAGAGCATGAAACCGGGAAGCACATTGACCATTCCTATAGCCGTGGAAGGGAGTAATCCGGAGAAGGTAGTGGTCACCTACAAAGGGAAATCGCAATATAAGATAGAGGGGATGACCTATCCCTCCTACAACATCCAGTTTGAATACAGCTACCGTGGGGTGATGAGCGGTTATCAGATAAATGCCGAGATAGGAGTCAACGACCGTATCCCGTTGCTTATTAGCGCGAACCTACCTATCGGACACGTCCAGATGATTTATAATCCATAATTCGCATGCTCGTCATAATCATCATAATCGCCGCAAATTTGCGGCGATTATTTTGTTTTTTTCACCGCAAAGAATTAATTTTACAGATTTAAGTAGATGAAGTTTAGACAACTTCAATAATTTCAATCGAAAGTTATTACCTTCTCCCAAATTAATTGATTTAAATGTCACTTTATATAAATTTATTATGGTAATTAGCAGATATTTTGTTGTTTTGGTGATGGTGGCGGCGGGGGTGCTGCCGGGATTTGCGCAGCAGACGGCGCCACAGGTGGAGGTGAGTGGCACTGCGTCGATCAATGTGGTGCCTGACCGGATTACGCTGGAGATCGGAATCGAGGAGTATTTCCGACAGGAGGGTGCGGATAGCGTGAAGGTGAGTCTCCGCATGATTGAGGATATGGTGAGGAGGACGCTGACGGATGCCGGTGTGATGGATTCGCAGGTGACGGTGGCGGATGTGGGTAATTATTTCGACAGGAGGTTTTCAGATAAGTTCCGTATGGCGAAACGATTGTCGGCGGTGCTGACCGATTTTTCCCAGCTTGATAAGATTGCGGAGAATCTGCCGGAGAATGGTGTGACAAGTTTCAGCATCACGAAACTTGACAACAGCGACATGGCAAGATACAACAGGGAGGGTCTGAAAGCAGCTCTTGATGCCGCAAGAAGTAAGGCGGAATTTATCGCGGAGAATGAAGGGTTGTCAGGATTGTCGGTATTGAAAGTGGAGGAGACCTCTCCGGGATATGCCGTGCCTCAGGCATTCAGCAATATCGCTTATAGCGGTGGGTCCGGTATGGAGAATATGCGTAGGATCGAACGCCAGTATAGCGTTAAAGTGACCTACTTATTCCGTAAATGAGGGTATTGAAGTTGTCTGAACTTATTCCGAAAGGTTAGATTCATTACGAACAAATACAGTCGTTTTGATGTTTGTCATTAAGAGGTAGGATAGAATATGCTGAGATTTAAGCAATTTCATTCAAGTTCGGATTACTTCGGATAACGTCTTGTGTATTTAATTAAAATTGATGGATATGAAAAAAGGATTCTTATATGTAGCGATGTTTTCGGCGTTGTTGATGGGCGCATGTTCGCAGAATGGAAAGAATTGTGCAACCGGTGCCGCTTGCGGAAATGACAACGATAAAGTGTATACCGGTTTGCTTCCGGCAGCAGATGCAGCAGGGGTGAGATATGTACTCCGCCTTGATTATGATGATGATCACGGATATACATCTGGTGATTATGATCTTGTGGAAGTGTATGTGCAGAATGATTCGACGAAAGCTTCCGGTTTCCGTGACGCAGCAAGTTTCAAGTCGGAGGGTGATTTTACGGTTATCTCCGGTCAGGGTGCCGACAGCAATAAGAAGTATCTGAAATTAGTGAAGGATAATCGAGATTCATCCGCAGGTTCGGTTGATGGTCCGCTCTATTTCCTTGTGGATTCCGATTCTACACTGGTTATGGTCAACGATCAGCTTCAGCCGTCGGAGACTCCTGGTCTTAACTACACACTGACTTTGGTGAAGTGACAGACAATCAGAAAATTACGTAAATAATAGTTGGGATAATAACCAAGAATGACCGCGACCGAGATGATTTAATCATTTCGGTCGCGGTCATTATATGTTACAGCGTATATTACAGCACGAAGGCGTTGAAACCGCCGTCAACCACGGCAACGGTGCCGGTCACGAATGAGGAGGCATCGCTGATGAGATATTGGATTGTGCCGCACAGCTCTTCCGGTTTGCCGAAACGCTTGAACGGGGTCTGACGTATCACGTCGGCACCACGCTCAGTGAGAGAGCCGTCTTCGTTGGTGAGGAGCGCACGGTTCTGATTGGTGATGAAGAACCCGGGGGCAATGGCATTGACGCGAATCTCAGGAGTGAATTTCTTAGCCACCTCATTAGCCATGAACTCTGTGAAGTTGCTTATGCCGGCTTTTGCAGCTGAATATCCCATCACTCTTGTCATAGGGCGGAAAGCTGCCATAGATGAGAAATTGACGATCGCCCCTTTTCCTACCTCTACCATCGGGCGCAGGAAAATCTGCGTGGGTAGCACTGTTCCGGTGAGGTTGACGTTGAGTACTTTCTGGAAAGCCTCAATGTCGAGGTCAAAGAATGTGTTGCCGGGGGGTATTGTAGCACCCGGCATATTCCCTCCGGCAGCGTTGAGGAGCGCGTCGATACGACCGTACTTAGCCATAATCTCATCGCAATTCTGCTGAAGCATCTCCGCGTTAAGCACGTCAGTGGAGAGGAACATCGCTTCACCACCGGCTTCGATGATCTCATTCACAATCTTCTCGCCCTCATCCTTTCGGCGTCCTAATATTACTACTTTTGCACCCTCTTTTGCGAGATATGCGCTTATGCAGGCTCCGAGCACTCCGGTGCCGCCGGTGATTACCACCACTTTATCTTTGACTGAAAATAATTCGTTCATTTTGGGGTTGGGGTTTTGATGTCATTTTGGTCATTTTGGGTCAATAATGTCAATATTGTCAATATTGACATTAAGGTCATTAAGGACATTAAGGTCAGAATTGACAGTAATGATTTTTACTCTGTTGCGACTGTTGCCATTACTCCGGCGATCTCGCCGAGGGCGAGCATGCGTCCGTGGAAGGAGTAGCCGGCATTGTAGCCCATCTTCTCGTCGCCGAGCATTAGGGGGGCGTGGTCAACGCGCATCGGGACTCCGGGACGTGCTTTCTCAAACGTGCGCACAATCTCGATAAGGCGCGGATCAAGATGCGACGATTCCTTGAAGTCGCCGTTGGGGAGCACGCGACAGATGCGGGCGTGGACGAAATGGGTGCGGTCGGCATACTTCTTTGCGAGAGCCACCACATCGTTATGTGCTCCGGCACTCAGCGACCCGGCACAGAATGTCAAGCCGTTGTGTGGATTCGGCACGGCATCCAGAAACTTGCGGATGTCGTCGTCGCAGGTGACGATACGCGGGAGACCGAGTATCTGCAATGGAGGGTCGTCCGGATGCACGCACATGTCTATGCCATACTCATCGCATACGGGCATTATGGCATTGAGGAAATAAGCCATGTTGGCACGAAGTGTATTGGCATCAATCCCTTTGTAGAGAGCGAGGAGTTCGCGGAATTTGCCGACGGGATCAAGGTCGCCCTCCGAGATGTTGCCATTGACAAATCCCTGGGTCTTCACTATGATATTATCGACAAGGCGTTTCTCTCCATCCTTATCCATGCGCGGCTTCACCTCCTCATTCATTCTGCGGATAGTCTCTTCGTCATAGTCCTTCTCCGCCCCCTCACGCTTGAGGATGTGGATGTCGAAATATGCAAATTCCGCACGGTTGAAGTAGAGATTGGAGGTGCCGTCGGAATTCGGGTACTCCAGCTCGGTACGTGCCCAGTCGAGCACGGGCATGAAATTGTAACATATAGTCTTCACTCCCGCTTTACCGAGATTGGCAAGGCTCACCTTGTAGTTCTCGATAAGCGCGTCACGGTTCGGTCCGGCATATTTTATCTCCTCGCTTACGGGAAGACTCTCCACGACAGACCAACGCAGACCGTGCTCTTCGATATAATCCTTCATCTTCATCACCTCTTCCATGCTCCAAACCTCACCGTTGGGGATATGATGAAGCGCGGTGACGATACCCTCCACACCAATCTGGCGGAGCATGTCGAGCGTGATCGGGTCGTTGGGACCGAACCATCTCCAGGTCTTTTCCATTATCTTAGAATTTGAAATAGTTTTTAGTGTTGTAGTAGCAGATATCCTCCACCATCTTCCCGACTCTTTCGTATTCCTCCTCCGGAATCAGACCTTTCTCCAGGTCGTTGCCGAGCAGGTTGCACAGAACGCGACGGAAATACTCATGGCGAGGATAGGATAGGAATGAGCGAGAATCTGTCAACATACCTACGAAACGGCTCAGCAGTCCCTGCATAGAGAGGGCGTTCATCTGAGCCTCCATTCCGTAAAGCTGGTCGTTGAACCACCAACCTGAGCCCATCTGTATCTTTCCCGGTACAGACCCATCCTGGAAATTGGCAATCATAGCCGCTACCCATGTATTGTCGGCGGGATTGAGATTGTAGAGGATAGTCTTTGCAAGGCGGTTGTCGGAGTCAAGGGCATCAAGGAACCGGGCAATCGGTATGGCACAGCTGTAGTCGCCGATAGTGTCGAAACCGGTGTCGGGACCGAGACGGCGGAACATGCGCGAGTTGACGTTGCGCAATGGTCCGAAATGGAACTGTTGCACCCATCCCTTCTCATGATTCATTCGGCAGATTTCAAGTAGAATTGCAGTCTGTAGCTTTGTGATCTCTTCCTGCGAGAGAGCCATCCCGCCCCTTACCTTGGCAAAGAGGGTAGTCGCTTCCTCCTCCGTGCATTCCGCCCATGGGAATGAGCTGACGCCATGGTCAGCGACGTTACAGCCTTGCGATGCGAAGAAGTCATGACGGTTGCGGAGAGCTGCCAACAGATCGGGATAGGAGGCTATTGTCATTCCGGCGGCTTCCGCGAGACGGTCTACATATTCATTGTAGGCGATCGGGTTATCCACTGCCATAGCCTTGTCTGGACGCCAGGCTGGCAGCACTTTCACCTTGAAACCGCTTTCGCGTATCCGGCGGTGATATTCGAGGGAGTCGGCGGGGTCGTCAGTGGTGCATACCGCCTCCACGTTATATCTCTCCATCAGTCCTCTTGCGGAGAAACCGGGTTGCTTCAGCAGTTCGTTGCAGGCATCGTAGATTTCGCGGGCAGTGGATGGATTCAGCACCTTGTCGATACCGAAGGCGGTCTTCAGTTCGAGGTGGGTCCAATGATAGAGTGGATTGCGGAGGGTATATGGAAGAGTCTCCGCCCATTTCTGGAATTTCTCCCATGGATCGGCATCACCGGTGATGTATCGCTCATCAGTGCCGTTTGCTCGCATGGCACGCCATTTGTAGTGGTCGCCGCCGAGCCATAGCTCGGTGATGGAGGAGAATTGCTTATCATCTGCGATCTCCTTTGGGGAGAGGTGGCAGTGATAGTCGATTATAGGGAGGCTGGAGGCATGCTCGCGGTATAGTCGGCGGGCAGATTCTGTCTCCAAGAGGAAGTTTTCGTTGATGAAAGGCATTGTGATATTATTTATGATTTTTGGGGCTTTTGGCTGGGCTTTCGCTTTGGGGCTTGACTTGGCTTTCGCGCTTCGCGCTCACACCTGGATCAAAACTGCTATGTATTTTATGATCACATTTGAAGCTCTTTTCTCTCTGCTCTTTTATTTGAGGACTACGAGCTTGTATCTGGGGACGAGGAGCTTCATCATGATCCAGCTGAAGAGATAGGCTGATCCGGCTATGAGGAATACGATCATGTAGCCGGCATGTTTCCCTTCGTAGCCCATGAAGGATAGACCGGAGTTTTCGGCGTAGGTGAAGAGGAGACCTGCTCCATAGTTGGAGCAGAAGCTGCCGAGTCCGCTTGCGAGTCCGGCGGCACCAGTCACGGTGGCGACGACTGATTTCGGGAACATGTCGCTAACCACGTTGTAGACGTTGGCACTCCAGCTCTGATGTGCGGCACACATTATGCCGATTATAGCAACCGGAAACCACATCGAGATTCCGCCGAGTGGCATCACCGCCCAGCCGAGCAGGGGGAAGATGGCAAAGATGAGCATTGCTTTCATTCTTCCGGAATAGGGATTGAGTCGGTTGCGGTTGATGAAGAATGTCGGGAGGTAGCTTCCGGCAAGCGAGAGCATTGAGATCAGATAGATGGTGAATATGGCAAACATCCCCTCAGTGGAGGCTGTGGAGTAGCCGTAGACTTCGCTGATAAATGCCGGTGCCCAGAAAAGCAGGAACCACCATACGGAATCGGGGAGGAAACGTCCGAAGATCACAGCCCATGTCTGACGGAACGTGAATGCCTGAAGCAGACCCACCTTGGAATCCTCCTGAATCTTCACCTCTTTCTTCTCCGACACCCTCTCCATTGATGCTTCGGAATGAAGATCCTGTTCGATATATGCAAGCTCTGCCTGATTTACATGAGGATTCTTGCGAGGCTCTTTGTAGATGAACACCCAGAATCCCATCCAGATGAATCCGAGTATGCCGATTGCGAGGAATGCCATTTCCCAACCATAATATTTTGCAATGAGAGGGATGGTGAAGGGAGCCATTAGGGCACCGATCTGAGCTCCGGAATTGAAGATGCCTGTGGCGAAACCGCGGTCTTTCTTAGGGAAATATTCCGCCACCGCCTTTATCGAGGAGGGGAAGTTGCCCGCTTCACCGACTGATAGCACCACACGTGCGGCTATGAAAAGCCATACGCTGACCGTAGTGACCATCACGCCCACATCGGCAGCTTTCTGTGCGGCAAGAAGATTCTCACGAGCTGCGAGGAAGGAGGGATTCCAGTCGCCGGTGACTATGCCGTCGGTCAGCACTCCGCAGAAAGCGTGCATACATGCGCCTGCCGACCATATCCCGATAGCCCATAGATAGCCTCTTTTTGTGCCAACATAGTCGATGAATTTTCCGGCAAAGAGCATTGACACGGCATATACAATTGAGAATATGCCGGTAATCCTGCCGTAGTCGGCATCCGTCCAATTAAATTCCGGAGCTATAAAGTTTTTCCATGTCAGCGACAGCACCTGACGGTCGAGATAGTTGACCACGAGAGCCACAAAGAGCATGGCACATATTACCCAACGATAGTTGGTCATTTTTTCATTTCCGGGATATGAAGGGTTTTCCATGTTTAAAGAGTTTTGTTTCATGTTAGGGAGCGGAGAGGGCGTATGGGAGAAGAGGGGGAGCGGAGAGAGGAAGAGGATGAATGGTTATTTCTTGCAGAAGGAGAGTGCTTCCTTGCATTTGTCTGTGATTACATTCCAGTTGGCGGCAGCTATAGTCTCTTTCGGGAATAGCTTCGATCCCATTCCGACGGCGAAAACTCCGGCTTTAAACCAGGATGAAAGATTCTCCTCGGTAGGTTCCACACCGCCTGTCACCATGATCTTTGACCAAGGCATCGGGGCGAGTAAACCTTTCACCATCTTCGGACCGAGCACATCGCCGGGGAAGAGCTTGCACACGTCGCACCCAGCCTCCTGCGCGAATCCGATCTCGCTGATGCTTCCGCATCCAGGCACGTAAGGCACACCGCGACGGTTGCATATCTTTGCCACTTCGGGGTTGAAAAGCGGTCCCACCACGAAATCGGCACCAAGCTGCATGTAGAGAGCTGCGGTGGCAGGTTCAACAATCGAGCCTACGCCGAGAGCCATTTCCGGACATTCCTCCGCTACAAATTTGGAAACTTCCGCAAATACCTCATGTGCGAAGTCGCCACGGTTGGTAAATTCAAACAGGCGCACACCACCGTCGTAGCATGCCTTCACCACAGCCTTTGCCACTTCGGCATCTTTATGATAGAAGACAGGCACCATCGGTGCGGCTGCCATTTTATTGAGTACACTGAGTTTATTGTTTCTTGCCATTGTCAGGTAATTTTGATTCTTTGTTTAGTAAGATTTGTGATTCGTTTAATCAATAGTTGAATCAATATGAGTGGAATCAAATGATGGGAAATCCGAATAATCAGCGTTGCACTCTTCCGTTGGCACTACCTCCGGCGAGAGCCTTCACTTCATCTTCCGTCACGAGATTGAAGTCGCCCGGAATTGTCTGCTTTAGGGCAGAGGCGGCTACGGCAAATTCAAGAGCCTCACCCTGCGTAGGCATTGTGAGCAATCCGTGGATAAGACCTCCGGAGAAGGAGTCGCCTCCGCCTACGCGGTCAACGATGGGATTTATGTCGTAGCGTTTTGATTCATAAAATTCCTCGCCATTGAAGATCATGCCTTTCCAACCGTTGTGGGTGGCGGAGAAACTTTCGCGCAAAGTGGATACCACATACTTGAACCCGAATTGTTTTGCCATCTCACGGAATATATTCTTATAGCCCTCGGCATTGGTGTCGCCACCCTCTACGTCGGCATCCGGTTTGAATCCAAGGCAAAGCTCCGCATCCTCCTCATTACCGATGCACACATCCACGTACTGCATCAGCGGACGCATTACAGACTGAGCCTTCTCCTTTGTCCATAATTTCTTGCGGAAATTGAGGTCGACGCTGACCGTGACTCCGTGCCGTTTTGCCGCCTCACACGCCAGACGTGTCAATTCAGCCGCCTTGTCGCTGATAGCGGGGGTTATTCCGCTCCAATGGAACCAGTCGGCACCCTCCATAATCTTATCGAAATCGAAATCTTCGGGGTCGGCTTCAGCGATAGCAGATCCGGCTCTGTCGTATATCACTTTTGACGGACGCATTGACGCTCCGGTCTCGCAGTAGTAGATTCCGACGCGGTTTCCGCCACGTGCGATGAAATCGGTGTTCACACCATATCGGCGTAGGGCGTTGACGGCGGCTTGTCCGATTTCGTGTGTAGGCAATTTTGACACGAAGAAAGCCTCGTGTCCATAGTTGGCACAGCTGACAGCCACGTTGGCTTCGCCACCTCCCCAGATTACGCGGAACGAGTCAGACTGAATGAATCTGTCGTTGGCGGAAGGAGACAGGCGCAGCATGATCTCCCCTAAGGTAATAATTTTGCTCATAATGTCAGTTCATTTAGATAGGAAACTGTATTATCCCAAGGTTGGTTTAGGTTGTTTAGGTTACGGAATAATACTCTTTCCACAATGCAAATTTATATATAAAAAAGCAAATAAAGGAATGCTAAAAAGTCAATTTTACAAATATGAAAGAAAATAATACGTATTTGGATGAAATTTGTCTTAATATGTTACGTTTCTTAAGTATCAAAAAATTATTCAACATTTTTAATTTGTTGAGACTCCATTGCACGATTTCCACAGATTGGAGTTTTATACTCAATCTTATAAAAAATATAGACTAATAAAAAAATATATAGGATTCTGAATTATGAAGAAAGATAATTTGGAAGAGGTTTTTCCGATAGTTGATGAAGAGGGCAACGTGGTCGGTAAGGCTTCGAGAAAGGAATGTCATGATGGTTCGAAACTATTGCATCCGGTGGTGCATCTCCACGTCTTTGACAAGGACGGTAGACTGTATCTCCAGCGTCGTCCCGATTGGAAGGATATCCAGCCAGGTAAATGGGATACTGCTGTAGGCGGCCACGTGGATTATGGTGAGGATGTGGAGACCGCCCTCCGTCGAGAGGCGGCTGAGGAGCTTGGTCTGATGGATTTCCAACCGACAGCGTTGCGCAGATACGTGTTTGAATCTTCTCGCGAACGAGAGCTTGTCAATTCATTCAGCACGGAGATCGACTACCTTCCCATACCGTCGGATGAACTTGACGGAGGACGGTTCTGGAGCAGGGAGGAGATTCTGGAGAATATGGAGAAAGGGGTGTTCACTCCAAATTTTGAACAGGAATATATGTCGTTGTTTGGAGCGGGAAAATGATCTATTATCCGGGAAATGACAGAAAAAAGAGGAATTATGACTCCTGACAGTAAGAGGATTCAGATGGATAGTGAGAGTAATCAGATAGGGAAACGTTACTTCCTTTTCCTGATAATATTTTTAGGTGCACTTTCAGCCTTCGGACCGTTTATCACCGATTTCTATCTGCCGACATTGCCATCAATGACGTCAGTGTTTAATACTTCGGAGTCGATGGTTCAGCTTGGATTGACCACGAGCCTTGTAGGTATTGCAATCGGTCAGGTCTTTTTTGGTCCGATCAGCGACAAATATGGCAGGAAGCATATCATGATAATGTCGCTGATATTGTTTGTGGCGGCTACGTTGGGATGTATCTGGTCGCCGACGATAGAGGTGTTCAACGTGTTCCGTTTCCTGCAAGGATTGGGAGGATCGGGAAGTATTGTCATGTCGCGTTCAGTAGCCACGGATTGCTATAGAGGCAGGGAACTTGCAAAGATTCTTGCCATAGTTGGTGCCATCAATGGCGTTGCGCCTGTCGTGGCTCCCGTCACGGGTGGTCTTGTCTCGCGGTCGATAGGGTGGCAGGGTATCTTCTGGATATTATTTGCAATTGGAGTGGTGTTGCTCGGTATGTGCTCATTATTCAGGGAGTCGCTGAAGATGGAGGATCGGGCAACGTGTCCGGTGTGGAAGACAGCGGGAGGATTTCTCCGCATATTGAGGATTCCGGATTTCCGTCGCTACGTGTTGATATATTCGTTTGCTTACGGAGCATTATTCGCATATATCTCGTCTGCCTCCTTTATAGTGCAGGAGCATTTCGGCTATTCCGAACTTCAGTTCTCTGTCACGTTTGCGGTCAACGCCACAGGTATCGGTATAGGTTCGGGACTCGCCATGCGATTCCGGAAAATGGAGAATGCCGCCTTATTCAGCACGGGAGGCATGACTACGTTTGCAATCATGCTTCTTGCGATGGGTTTTATGGTTGACTCGTTCCTTGTATATGAGGGGTTGACCTTCCTTATGCTGTTTTGTCTTGGCTTTATCTTTCCGTCGGTTTCCGCCCTCGGCATGGAGGCAGGGCGTTCGGCGGCTGGAGCCGCCTCTGCACTGCTCGGAGCCGGAGGCTTTATATTCGGCGGACTCGTCTCACCCTTGGTCGGTATAGGCGATCTGATACTGTCAACTAATCTTCTCCTCGTAGCCTGCTCGTTAGCGGCATTGCTCCTCTGTCTCCGCCGCCGCTAAGGTTTAGTCGGGATAGGTCATGTTTTCCGGACGGATGTTGAGTAGGACTTCGTTGAGGAAAACGGAAGCAGCTTTTTTTGCGGCGGGGAGGTCGTTGAAAGAGTAATTGCCGCAGTCTTTGGGTGTGGCTCCTGGTATCTCGCCTGCGAAGTCGGCTATGAAAGAGAATGTGTCTTTCAGAAGGGGGATGATGTCGGAGGGGGTCAACTTACCCTGCATGAGGAGATAATTGCCGGTGCAGCAGCCCATCGGACCCCAATATACTATTTTGTCTTTCCATTCAGGATTATTCCGCAGATAGGTGGCGGCGAGATGCTCCATTGCGTGTAATGCTTCCGGGGATAGGGCGGGTTGGCGGTTCGGTTCCGTCAGACGTATGTCGAAAGTGGTTATTATATCGCCGGAAGGGGTCACGTCACGCCGTGATACATATACACCGCGCAACAGTCGCAGATGATCGATTGTAAAACTTGCTATTTTTTTCATACTGTTTTGTCAACTGATGAGGTTGGTTAATGAGATGCAAAATAAGGTAAAATCATTTTATCAAGCAAATTTATGTCGTAAATTGCATAAAAAAAGCGGAATGAGTTGTAGATAAAAGGAATAATGATTACTTTTGGACTTTCAAATTAACCATAATATTATTTCCACTAAAATTAGCAATAATGAAAAAGACATCAGTTTTCAGTTTTTTTGCAGCATTGCTGCTTTTTGTATCCTGTGGAGGAACAACGAAGGATAGCAATGCAGATTCCGCAGTCGTGAATGAAGAGGCATTTTCAGCTTCACAACCAGTAGAAAGCGGTATATATGATGCAACCCGCTATGATATTCAAGGACCGAACGCCCGCAAGGGTAAGTTTGACGGTCGTGTGATCTTCACCATCAGCCCCGAGCAGTCGGCATTTTATGTGTATGAGAATGGCAACCGCACGAAGATAGACTATAAGGTAATCCTCGGCAAACCGTTTGAGCAAGGCGACAGCGGTATCTACCGTTCGGTCGATGTTAAAGGTCTTCCCGTCACCATCGTTCCTGACAGCGCAGACTACGTGTTGAATTTTGAGAAGGGTGAGACAAAGGTGGCAATAGGTTTCGATAAGAAGCCACGCAACACTTATTCTGCTGTTGAAGCCATCGAACGCATGAATGAGCAGATTCAGAAAAAGAAATAAGATTGGGGCTAACCAAAACTTACGATAAGGAAATAGCGTTTTTATGATGGGAGAATCATAAAAACGCTATTATATTATGTCAGTCTCGTTACAAAAAACATTACATGCCTTATCAGTAAGACTAAGACATTTTTTTCATATTATATCCAATATACGTCCGATAGTGTGGATAGCCCTCTACGTGTCGTTGATACCGATATTTGCATACTTCTATTCACAGCTTCCGGATTGTCAGTTTCGTGCGCCGGATGGAGCCGACAGGGATTATGGGGCATGGCTTTACTACAGCATCGTGACCATAACGACGCTTGGATTCGGTGATTATACACCGGCACATGGGTTGGCTCAGACTGTCACAGCCGTAGAGGTGATGTGCGGAATGCTGACGCTTGGCTTCTTTCTGAACGCTGTCGGGTCGATGAAATCGGAGATAGATGTGGAGGCGGAACTTGAAAAGCAGCGTAGGGTGCATTATGCCGTGGAGAAGGAGAAACTTATGAAGAGTATCCCCGGTGTCATGAGGAATATAAAGACTTTCCTTGCATATTGCTATGCCGTGACCACACCGTTGTCAAAACGGCAGGGTGACACTCCTGACTATAATCCGCAATTCTCATTAGACGACATGAAAGATATGGCGTTGCCCACCGGACTCTCTTTTGATATGTCGAAAAGACCCGCGGTGGAGCGACTTATGAAAAGTGCCTCCCACACGAGCCTTTGTCTTGATTCCCTTGAAGCGAGGGTTGACCTCACCTTATGGTCGGGATTGCTTGATAACTGTTTTGCATTTGTTGCCAACTGGCAGATGTTTTCAGCCGTTGACTCTTTTGGAAACATCTCCTCTGACCATGTACCGGAGGATGTCGGGGAACTCTACCATTTCATAAAAGAGAATGCCGACATAGCCATGCATCTTGAAGAGGAGTTGACGAGTCTTGTCAAGGCCGGATAGTCTTTGACTCACCCGGTTTGAGAGATACCTTTATTTTCTTACCGTTCGCCTTCACCGTGGTCTTTCCACCCTTTTCGGAAGATATTGTGAATTGCTTCACCTTTCCGTTTTCCCATTTCGTGTCGAGAGAGAAGACCCCACGTGCACGCAGACCATTGAAACTGCCGGTCTTCCATTCCTTCGGGAGGGTAGGGAGGAGCGTGATCATGTCGGGAGTGGATTGGATAAGCATCTCAGCCACTCCGGCAGTGCCGCCGAAGTTTCCGTCAATCTGGAAAGGTGCATGTGCATCAAGAAGATTGGGATACGTGCCGCCACCGTGTCGTTTGTCGGGACCCTGATAGTTGTCGGGGCTGACGTATTTGAGGAGACGACGATACATGGAATAAGCCTTCTCCGGTTCGGCAAGACGTGCAAGGAGGTTCACTCTCCATCCGGTGCTCCATCCTGTGGTGTTCTCACCCTTTATCTCCAGCGATCTTGCGGCAGCCTTTGCGAGGTCAGGGGTGCCGGCTACAGAGATGTGATGTCCGGGGTAAAGACCGTAAAGATGGCTCTGATGACGGTGTTGCGGATCCTGTTCCGGGAAATCCGTTGTCCATTCCATCAACTGACCGTTAGCCCCCACCTCGTAAGGTCGGATATTAGCCAAAGTTGAGTCCGCCTCTTTGATGAAGTCAGCATCTGTCGATAGTTCGCGTGCTGCATCACGTGCGTCAGAGATACATTGGCGAATCATGGCGATGTCGGCATAGTTGCCGTTGCTTGTGGCATACGCATTCCCATCGGGAGCCATGAATTTATTTTCAGGAGATGTGGAGGGGGAAGTTATCAGTTTGCCATTGTTGTCTTCCGTCATCCAATCAATACAGAACTCGGCGGCACCTTTCAGCACCGGATAATACTCCTTCAGGAAATCACGGTCTTTGGTGAAGAGATAGTGTTCCCAGATATGGGAGGCTACCCACGCGCCACCCATATTCCAGTTTGCCCATGAGGGATCGCCGCCGTGAAGACCCACGGGGTTTGTCATACCCCATATATCGGAGTTATGTCCGAGACACCATCCGCGATCCACGCCATAATATTCCTTTGCCGTCTCGCGTCCGGTAGTGGGGAGCTGCTTTATGAATGACAGCATCGGGAGATGCAGTTCACTCAGATTGGTTACTTCCGCAGGCCAATAATTCTCCTCTAAGTTGATGTTTGTCGTGTAGTTTGAACTCCACGGCGGCAGAAGGTATTCATTCCATAATCCCTGAAGATTTGCCGGTACACCCGGAGTGCGGGAGCAACTAATAAGAAGATAGCGTCCGTATTGGAAATAGAGTTCCTCCAGGTCGGGATCTACGGCATTGTTATCGCAATAATTCTTCAGACGTATGTCGGTAGGCATAGCGTTCAGCTCATCGGAGGAATCACCGAGATCTATCGATGCCCGGGAGAAGAATTTGGAATAATCGGCATACTGATCGGCAGATATTGCATCCCATCCTTTCCGGAGAGCTTTATCAGCTAATCTGTTGGCATTCCCCTTATAGTCGATGCCACTTTCTGACGGATTTACCGACACTCCGGCGAAATTGGTTGCCATTGTTACGTAAATGGTAAGGTCAGTAGTGCCCTTCACGTCTAATTTCCCGTCGGGAGTAGGTGTGATTGAGCCGTTGGGTGAGTATGCCGATATGTTTGTGCGGAAAGATATGCCTCGGTTGGGGTAATATTTTAAATTATTATGGAGGTTGCCGTTGACGTAAGATGGCATAGAGGTGTAGGCGGCATGTCCGTCGGCAGAAATGCGCGAGCCGTTGGAGGTGGCATTATATTCCACCGGAGAGTCGAAATAGAGTGACAGGTCGATCGGTCGTTCAGCCTTTATCCTGACGGCTATCAGGCTGTCGGGAGCCGATGCGAAATACTCGGTGGTTATTTCATTTCCACCTTTTGAGTATGT
Organism: Muribaculaceae bacterium Isolate-037 (Harlan); assembly: GCA_003762615.1. GTDB lineage: Bacteria > Bacteroidota > Bacteroidia > Bacteroidales > Muribaculaceae > Lepagella > Lepagella muris. The sequence continues at coordinate 48,538 of RIAZ01000008.1, read as the reverse complement.
CACGTTAGCCTTGGCGGTTTTCAGGTCAAGAGTACGGTTGTAGGTGGTAAGTGCTGACTTGTCGGCGAAATCGATGAAAAGGTTTCCGATAGGCTGATAGTTCTGCGTGTAGTGTCCCTGCACCTCTTTCTGTAGCTGTTCCGCTTTTGCGAAGTCGCCTTTTGCAAGGGCTTCACGTATGCCCGGAATAGCTTTGTATGCACCGGGAGAGTATACGCTCTTCTCAGGTTCGCCGGTCCAGAATGTGATGTCGTTCAGAGAGATTCGTTCACGGGATGGATTGCCGTATATTATCGCACCTTGGGTTCCGTTGCCAATTACGAAAGATTCCTCAAAGAAATCCGCCTGACGGTCGAATTTCAGCGTCAGGTCGTTGGCAAACGATGTGTTGACCGAGGCAGCGAGAAAAATTACGGGTAAAATAAATTTTTTCATGAATACAAGGTTATGTATTGAATAATAAAACTCGTAAAAATTTTTTACGATTAGAGAAGTTGTCAAAACTTCTCCACAAAAATAATACGTATCATCTGAATACGCAATTCCACAGGGCTTAAAATGCCAAAAAGATGAGATAATGCCATATCTTTTGATGAATCAAGGATAATTGAATGACGAAAGGGTGTGCTGTCGCGCTGACGGCACACCCTTTTGGTTAGTAGTAAGGTTAAGAGATGGTGTCTCAGTAGGGGTATTGGGCGGCATCGGAGCCTTCCATAATCGCATTGATGATTTCAGGCACTTTCACCTCACCTGTATTGCGGTCGATGAGTTCACCCGTATCCCAAAGGAAGGGGATGAGTCCACGCTCTTTGCCGAACTGCGACACACATTTGTCGAAATAAGCTCTTGATGCAAGATTTGCCTCTTTCTCTTTTCCGGTCAGACCTTTCGGATTTACGATCGCGCCATATTCACCGATAACCACCGGAATCCCTTTGTCGACAAACTGTGTCTTCATCTTGTCAAATTGAGCCTTCATATAGTTCTCATCACCCCAGGTGGAATTGCGGTCCGAACCCGGAATAAAGTTCTGTTCGCCCCAGAAAAACGCCATTCTTCCCCAGCTCTCATCCTTATCCATTCCGCAGAAATTCCATGGATCGTAGAAATGGATCTCAGCCATCAGACGGTCTTCCACCACGTCGGTAGGCATTGTTGTCATGAGAGAGTTTGTCAGGTCGATATTAGTGGCAGGACCCTGTACGATAAGAGTGCGGTTCAGATTATTGCCGCCTGTGGCACGGACTGCATCGATAAATGCCTGTTCGTACTCAAGGAGCACACTCATGTTGGAGGCAGTGAAGTCGCCCTGTTTACTCTGATAAGGCTCATTAGTGCCGGCAAAGAGAAGACGCTCGTTATATCCGCCGAGACGGTTTGCAATCTGGGTCCAGAGAGCCTTCTGCTTTGGAAGCACCTTATCCTTACTCTCCTCATTGACATTCTCTTCAAGCCAACCGCCATCCCAATGGATATTGATTATTGCATACATATCATTGTTGACGCAGTAACCCACCACCTCATTCACACGGTCGAACCAAGCGGGATCAACAGTATAATTCTCCTGATCGATTATGTAGCCGTCCCAAGCGCAGGGGATACGTATTGCGTTGAATCCTGCGGCTTTCAGACCCAATACAAATTTCTCGGTCACTTTCGGGTTGCCCCATGCTGTTTCCGACGGTTTGCCATTGGAATATGCTTCGAGCGTATTACCGATGTTCCATCCTGCGCGTATGTCGGCGGCAATCTGACGGGCATTCATCCCGGTTGGATCCTGCGCATTACCGGCTTCCTGCGTAATGGTCACAGTGGCAGGATTCAGATCGGACGCACCTACAGGGGATACGATTATTGAGGCTTTGCGTTCAGACGACGTATTGTTGGGAGCCACGGTGAAGGCGATAGTACCCTCCTGTAATGCTCTTGTTTGGTCAATTGTGATCCATGCCGAGGAAGCCTCTACTTTATATTCAAGATTATACGTGATTTTAAGAGTGCCGTTGCCTCCGTCGGCAGGGAACGGTTTCTCCGCTTCAGCTACAGATGCAGCATCAAGATCAACCATCGGTTTCTGAGACTGTGTGATTTTGATCTCCTTTGAGTTGGAGCCGGCTTTTACAGTGGCTGTGGCGGTACGTTCGTTGCCGTCAGGATTCGCAGTGGCAGAAATTGTGATTTTATAGATATTTTTATTTGTGCCTGTCACTTCCGTATTGGCTACCGAGAGCCATTGGTCGGAGAGGGTCACTTCCGGTTTTACGGATGCAAGAACGGTAATAAGATTGTCGCCCCCCTGCATCGGGAATGAGAGGGATTCGGTGTTGCATGTAAACTCGCCGGTTATGCCCGGTGCCGGATCATCCTTGCTGTCGCTGCAAGAGGCGAGACCGCAAAAAATGGTAAGTAAAGAGAATAGATAAAAGATTTTCTTCATCATTAGAGAGTCATTAGGTTGTCTTGTAGAAAAGGGGAGAGCCTTAACCCTCCCCTTTATCAAGAATTGTTTTATTATTCTATTGTAGAGGCTCCGGTGTCATATACTACTTCGAATGTCACTTCGGCATTTGATTGCGGATGGAACACGTCGAATGATGGGAAACATGAGGCGAGACCCCACGGATTGCAGATGTAGCGGCGATAGATTGTCGGATCATCTCCGATGCAACGCGACACTGCGCTGTCGTCAAAGCTTATGGATGAGCCATCAATCTTGATATCCTTGAGGATGACATCTGCGTTTGGATGATCTTTCAACAACGGATTCACGTCAAGCCAGAGCATCGGGTCGCCTGCTGTCCAAGTCACGTCAATGCTTGCGGTGTAGGTGCCTTCATCCTTAACGATCACCTGCGGACCGGTGACCATTGTCCAATCACTGGTATTATTGAAGTTGAGAGTTGCGACATAACCCTTGTTGGTTTCACCGCCGTTGCTTCCGGCAGTCGGCACGAAGTGGTAGGCAAGATATTCCGGTTTTTCAGGATCGCGTTTACCGAGCCACATTCCGGAGACGTCGCCGAATGGATCCTTCTCTATACGCATTATACGCAGACCGTTGTTGGCATCCAGTTCAAATGAAGCCCAGCCGATTACGGATGTAGCAGGCACATTGTCGGCAAACGTGTATATACCCTTATCATCAAGTTCGTAAGTTGTGCTGACAGAGGTTCCGTCAGGATATGCGAATACTGCGGAATTATCCTTGCTGTCGAGAGTCATTGAGAAGTCGCCATAGACAGATGTGTCGGGAGTGCCGAGCCAGTCGGGATAATCAGCGGGGGAGTTCCAGCCGTTCATCAGAGTGCCGTCAAGCTGGCACCAGTCGAGCGGGTTCTGGTCGGAGAGCACCCATTTCACGGAAGTTATGACAGTCTGTGAGATGTCGTCTTTCCATCCGTCGGGCAGGACAGGCTCCGGATCAGGCACGTCGCCCGGCACGTAGCTGTCGGCATATTCCTTAGAGACGAAGTTCCAGCAGTAGATGCAACGATCTTCACCGGACAGGGCTTCGCTACGGTAGTTGGCAATCATGAGCTGGTTCTCTGTAAGCACGAGCACCTGAAGATCCTTGCTCCAGTCTTCCGACTTGTCGTCAGCCCAAAGAGCATGGAATATCTCAGCGCCATCGAGTGACATTGTCATATTGTCGGGGTCGAAATTGAAGATACCTGTTTGTTGGTCAGGCGAGATTCCATTTGTAAAGGTGACGCTATATCCGGCATTACCTGCAAGAGAGAATGTCATTTCCCCCTTCAGGTCATCCTCTGTAATGCCCACGTCGCCATTGGCGGGTTCCCACCAAGTCTTGCCATCGGCATACCAGTTGCCGATCGTGCCATCTTTGAGCAGCATGTCAGCGTGTACGGCAGAGGGGTCAAAGCATGAATAGAATCCTTGCTTCATGCCATAGTTGCCGTTGTCGGGCACCCAGGTCTTAGAACCCCCGGCACCCCCTGCAAGATACTCCCATAATTCTCCGGAAACGAAGTCGGCGCAGAAGTCGTTGATAGAGAATGAAGTGGGGTTGCTCCATACGTATCCGCCACGTGTGCTGACACCCATCTGCACTTCATATTCGCCATCAAAAGCAATCTTGAGTGTTCTTTCCTTACCGAGCGAGCGTCCTTGAGGCGTCATCCAGGCAATCTGGTAGCTGTCGGGGAGCAGGCTGGTGAGATGCACGATATTCGGGTTAGACGAATCGTGGGTGATGGAGAATGCTATTCCCTCCACGAGATCTTCCGGAGAAAGCGCCGGAGCCGATAGGGTATGGTCGTCGGGCGAACAAGCAGCCACTAATGAGAGGACTGCCATTCCGGCAATTGATTGTTTGAATAATGATTTCATTGTTGTTGGTTTAATGAAATTGAGAGAGTTAAAAAATATGTAAAGTTATGGTTATTTCCAACCTTCGTTCTGCTTGAGCACGCCGTTGGAGAGCACGATCTGGTCGTTAGGAATCTGCGACAGACCTTTTGTCGCCACAATCTTTGCACGATTGTATTCCACGTTGGCAGGAGTGCCGCCATTGTGTACCGGACCGGCAGTTGCGACGACAGCATCCGCCATCACTTCGACACCTTGACGCAGAAGGTCCCAATATCGTATTCCCTCAAAGGCGAGTTCGCGGGCACGTTCCTTCATGATGTTCTCCTGGTTGACAGCAATGTCGGGTAGCCCGGCACGACTGCGCACCATGTGCATGTAGTTGTCGGCATTTGGCGATCCGAGTTCGGCTGCCATAAGTAGAACATCGGAATAGCGTACAATATTGTATGGCTGGCAGTTGTTGATCTGCATATCGCCAGCTCCTGTCGACATATTAGCATTTTTTATGACAAGCTCGTCACCCTGATACTGCAAGAAAGCAATAGGTGAATATTTCTTTATTGAGTATCCCGTATATTCGCGCCAATCAGAATATGACGGACTGAAATTGCTGCTGGAGTTCACTCCTTCGCCGACAATATCAATCACGCCGGCTTTCAGACGCTGGTCATTTGCCTCATATATATTATTCATGAAGGGGGTGTTGACGGTGCACGCGCCCCATCCGCAGTAATAAGGCAGCACGCTCAGCGGGCTACGCATGCCGATCATCACCTGCCATCTGTTGCCGTCGGCGGATGCATCTGTTGCATAGGAAGCCATTGGAGTGAAGTTCATGCTTAGGACAGCCTCTTTGTTGGCATCGCCTGCATAGGTTGACAAAGTATTGTTCCAACCGGGAGCATCGGTATTTGCCACGAGTGAGGATGCCGGCCAGAAATCCTTATAATTCTCCAGGAGTTCATATTGTCCGCTTGAGATCACGTCTTCTACGGCAGCGAGTGCGTCCGATTTGGAGAATGTGCCGATTGTTTTTCCCTCAGCGTCGGTGAAGCCAGGCTCTTTCCCGTAATATCCGGTATAGAACAGATAGGCTCTTGCTGCAACCGCTTCGGCGGCATATTTTGAGACACGTCCGAAATTGTCCACACCGAGATTGGCATCGTCAGGAATATTGGCGATCGCATATTTGAGGTCTTCAAATATATTGGCGTATACTTCCGCCGGATCAGCCTGTTCGCGGTTTTCATTGACGGGTTCAAGGAAGAGGGGTATGTTTCCCCAAAGTCTCACCATGTCGAAATATAATAAAGCACGAAGGGCACGAGCCTCACCTATGTATAGTCCGCGTTTGGAGGAGTTCTCATTCCAGTTTATTCCATCGGCGCGGGTGATGAGCTCATTGCATCGATACACCCCCTTGTAGTATATTGCCCAGTCGGTGGAATAAATCTGTTGGTCGGCAGGCGACATTCCGGTGTCAAAACGGTCAATGACCATATAGTTTTTTCCATCGCTGTTGCCGGTGCCGCTATAGGTCTCGTCAGACATTATGGTGGATGCGATATAGAAGCTGATGCCACCGTAGCTGGAGGTCTGACGCCATCCGTTATAACATCCGATAAGAGCACGCCATGCATCCGCCTCTGACTTATAGAAGTTCTGAGTATTGGAATCCACTTTTGACTCGACATCAAGGAAGCTGTTGGAGCATCCTGTAGTCATTGCTGCAGTGGCGAGAGCAGCAATTCCAAGTGAAAATATATTGATTTTGAAATTATTCATTTTTGATATTGTTTAGAGATTACTAAGGCTGTTTTTATAGATGCCTGTTTCTGCAATTGTTTTACGGAGATTATCCTGTATGTATGACATCCTTCTTAGAATCCGAGATTCACTCCTACAATAAAGGTGCGGGGACGTGGATAGTATCCGAGGTCCACACCTGATACCCATGCTTGAGTGCCGTAGCCAATTTCAGGATCCATGCCATCATATTTCGTGAATGTGGCAAGGTTCTGCACCTGGAAGTAAAGGCGGCACTGCGAGCACCAGCTTTGATTAATGATAGGGGCGAAGTTATAACCGATCGTTAGGTTAGACAGGCGCAGGTAATCTCCCTTCTGGATGAATAGGTCGCTGAATTGCCAGTTGATGTTGGTGTTTGTGACGCGAGGTATGGTGTTGGATGTGCCTTCACCGGTCCAGCGGTCAAGTATACGTGTAGTATAGTTGGCTTTCTGATTGTCCCATCCGCGATAACTTTGCACGATATCGAATCCGGCAGCACCGGTAGCCACGAGTCCGAAATCAAAGTTCTTGTAATATAGATTGATGTTGAATCCATACGTAAACTTAGGCATACCGTTGCCGAGATTGGTCTTGTCATTGTCATTTATAAATCCATCATGGTTGATATCGACAAATCTTACATCTCCGGGTTTCACATTCTCCTGAAGGATTCCGTTGCCGGCTTGTCTCCACTCTTCAATTTCCGCTTCATTCTGGAATATACCGGCAGTCTTGAATCCCCAGAAATATCCGATAGGCATTCCGTCTTGTGCACGATAAAATTCAGGTGTATTATTATATAGCTGATTAGTCTCGCCGTGGATAATACCATCTTCATTAGGTATTGCGCCAACCTTGTTTTTGTTGTATGATCCGTTTACTCCGACAGAGTAGGAGAAATCGTTTCCGATGACGTCATTCCAGTTGAGAGAAAGCTCAACACCTGTATTTTTCACGTTTCCACCGTTGATGAAAGGTGCATCCGTTCCGGCAGTCGCGAGGATAGGTGCTACTACGAGCCAGTCCTTGTTGGTCTTGATGTAGAAATCAAATGTGGCGGAGAGTCGGCTTCCGAGGAAACGGGCATCGAATCCGACGTTGGTCTGCTCTGAGGTTTCCCATGTTATGTCGAGATTGCCGAGGCGTGAGGGATATGCTCCCCAGTTGTTTGACCATGTTTGGTTATATTCTCCGTTATATACACCGTTAGGACCGAGGTATTGCCCAAAGAAATAATTGGCATACTGATTCTTGATAGGCGACAGATACTGATAGTTTTCGATGTTCTGATTGCCGACACGACCCCAGCTGACACGTAGTTTGAGGAAATTGAGCCAACCGGCGGCAGATTCCATAAAGCTCTCATTTGAGATATTCCAACCGGCAGATACTGACGGGAACCATCCGAATCTGTGTCCGCTTGCAAATCGAGAAGACCCGTCGCAACGTACGGTTGCGTTAATCATATATTTCTCCTGCCAGTTCCAACCGAGACGACCGAAGTAGGATACGGATCGTGCTTCATCGTGAGGATATCCGGAAGCAGTCAGTCCGTCAGCGGTGCTTGCTGCGGTGCCGTTGCTTATCCATGCATGATCCCAGTTGTCGAATCCCTCTTTCAGATGCCCTTGGGATGCACCGAGATAAGAACCCTCATATCTGTAGGATTCCATACCTAAGAGGGCATTAAACTCATGATCCTTTATATTCCAGTCGTAGGATAGTGTATTGGTCCATGTCATTCCCAGGCTGTTGTTCTTGTTCTGGTCTACTTTTGTATAGCTGTGAGATGTGTCAGTGTCAGTAAACTGATATATTGGCTCAAACCGACGCCATTCGGAAGCTCCGTACACTACGCCGAATACTGTGCGTAAACGAAGGTTCTTGATCGGTTCTATCTGGGCGTATGCATTTGCAGAGAATGTAGCGTTCTTAGAGATATTGTCGCCTATCATCATTGCCCCGTATGGGTTGCCGTCGCCCTTATACCAGTCGGAGTTCATTGTGGAGTTGAACTCACCATCCGCATTATATACAGGCGCAAGAGGGGATGAGCCGAAAGCACCACGCAGTGTGTTGCTATACTGGTTGCCGACAGAGACTCCTGTGGACTTTACATAAACGAAGCTTGCCTGCTCGCCTATGGTTATGATGTCGCCGAAGAGCTTATGGTCGGAGTTGATACGGAAGTTATAGCGAGAATAGTTGCTGGCATCCTTGCCGCCCACTATGCCCTCCTGATTCAGATATCCGAGCGACATTGCATAAGTGGATGCCTTGCTACCTCCGGTGATTCCTATGGTGTAGCTCTGTGTCTTGGCATTATCCTTAAACATGGTGTCGATCCAGTCTGTATCATTAAGCACCGGGTTGCCTTGTGCATCATTATGATATATGCTTTTCATGGAAGCCCAGTCGTAAGGGGCGAGACCGCTGTTCACCTGCTGCTCATCCATGATTGTCATGTATTCACGTGAGTTGAGCATCTGCATTTTTCTTGGAGCAGTCTGCCATCCGAAATAACCGTCGAAAGTGACTTTTGCCTTACCTTCACGACCCTGTTTGGTAGTGATAAGGACAACGCCATTGGCAGCCTGCGCACCATATATCGCAGCTGATGCGGCATCCTTCAGCACGTCGATGCTCTCGATATCTGCGGGGTTAAGAGTGGAAATGTCGCCACCTACGCCATCTATAAGATAAAGAGGGGATCCGTTGCCTATTGTGCCGAGACCGCGGATGGTCACTTTCATACCCGAACCGGGCTGACCTGATTCGGAGGCGATATTTACGCCCGCCATCTGTCCCTGCATAGCCTGAAGGGGTGAGGTGGTGTTCATCTTTGCGATTTCCGCACCTTCAATCTGAGAGGTTGCGCCGGTGACGAGTTTCTTTTTCTGTACGCCATAGCCGACAACCACAAGTTCGTCAAGCACGCTGTCGTCCTCCAGAAGGGCAACATCGAGAGAGGAGGAAGATACCTTGATGCTCTGCGTTTTCATACCGACGTATGAGAAAGTGAGGGTTGCCCCTTTCTCGGCATTGATTGAGTAGTTGCCGTCGATGTCGGTAGATGTTCCGGTAGTTGTGCCTTTCACTTGGACGGTTGCACCGATTAGAGGTTCGCCGTCAGAGGCAGAAGTCACATTTCCCTTTACGGTGATAACCTCCGCACTTGCTATCCCCATTCCCGCCAAAAGACAGAGAACTACAGACAGAAGCCGGATGGCTCGTGACTTGCAATGGTAAATAAAGTTTCTTTCCATTGATTTTAGGTTTAACAGGTAAATATATAGGTTATAGTTTAGATTTTGGTTAGGTTAAGTTGGGAACCCGAAAAATCATTGTTGAACTCCGGGTAGAACCGATTTGTCTGCCAAATCCATTGATGCATCTGGCAGCATCGTTTTGACGAGTGCAAAATTACAAACAGAAATCCGGTAAGTGGGGCTTATGGTTTTACCTTTAGGTATTAAAATCGTTTCGGGAGGGTCTTAAATGTTAACAAAGATATATCAAAATGTTACATTGTTAGATATAAAATATTGTTTATTAAATATTTATGTGGAATATTAAAGATGTGGTGATATTATATTTTTTGGATAATTGCTTAATATTAGTTTATTTTGTAAAACAATCCTTAAAATACTCCTTAAAACACTTTTATGCCACGTAAAACAATTATACTTTCACTTCTGGTGATTCTTTTCGCAAGAATATCCTGCTATTCGTCTGATTCTCATCTTGAACTTCGTCATCTTGATGCGATGCCCGGGTCATACAACAATCTTATCACCGCGCTTCATAAGCATAGTGGTGGAATGTTGTGGTTCGGTACATCATCTGGATTATGCCGTTATGACGGTTACAATGTCAAGCAGGTGAATGGAGGGATCACGGATTCCACCACGATACTCAACGATCATATCCTTAACATCCATGAGGATTGCCGGGGTAAGTTGTGGCTTCATAGCAGCGATAGATACGGGGTATATGATCCGGTCATGGACAGACTTGACATTCCGGACTCGGAAAGCATAGTGCAGAAATTCGGTCTGGAGGGTTTCATATCAAATCTCACCACTGATGCAAATGGCGATATATGGTTGGCTTTGTCGGGTAAGGGGTTGTATCGGATAAGATGTGTGGATGATAAAGTTGAGAAAGTGAAAGGGATTCCATCCACCTTTGCCGAAATAACTGATATGGTTATTAAGGATGGTGAATTGACGGCAGTGGATAAGAGAGGAGCACTCCTGTTTATGGATATTGAAGGGATGAAGGTAGTCTCCACTGTTGCTCCTGACCCTATAATGAATGGTAACCATCTTTATGAGATGTATGTGGATGGGGATGATCGCGTGTGGATCTATCAGATGGAATTGCTTTATGTCTATGACAGGAGAAACGGTAAATGGCTCAACGACCGTATCCCTAACCACGGCAAAATAGGGATAATGAAAAAGATATTTCAGGACTCGTCGGGACGGTTGTGGATTGCACGGGATCATCACGGGCTTGAGAGAATCCTGACAACTGATGAAGGGCTTCATTTCGTGCCGGCAGATCCTCCGGGAATGGCTACAAGGAATAATACCATCACGTGCTTTATGGAGGATTCCGCCGGAACGATATGGATGGGCACGTATAAGAGGGGATTGCTGTCGCATAACGAGAGCGTCAGGAAATTCACACTTGAGGAGTTTCCCGACGTAAATTGCGTGACGCCGGCATCCGGCAACGATATGTGGGTGGGAACCGACAGTTCCGGCTTATGGATATGGGACACAAAGACCGGGGCACGCCGTAGATTGTCCGACCCGTCGTTCGGTGAGTCAGAGCCTGCGATAACAAGCCTTACCCCCGATGGCAACAGTAATTTATATATCGGTTCATTCTCAAAAGGATTGCGGCTATACGATGGGAAGAATTTCAGGAAGATAACCACTTCGTCAGCATTGGACGACAGTTATGTCTGGGCATCTGAGTTTGATTCGGATGGTAGGCTATGGTGCGGCACACTCGGAGGCGGACTGTTTATGTATGACCCTTCGACGGGGGAAGTGGTGAGTTATAAAAACGGAACTACGGAACTTCTGTCGAATTATGTAATGTCGGTGGTGTTGTCACGCGACAAAAGGGTCTATATAGGCACGTCATACGGCATAAGCGTGTATGACCCCAAGAGTGGCAAGTTGAAGAGATTCAGAGACCTGTTTCCGGGAATAGATACCTATCGCTGGAAAGTGTCGCAGATTTATGAGGATTCAAGGGGATTGCTTTGGGTGGGCACTTCCAATGGATTGAAGGTGATAGACAGGGTTCATGGCAAGGTGCAGGAAATCAAACTTAACGATGACGGAAAACAACGCTATGTGCTTGGCATCACGCAGGATAACGGCGGTTCAATGTGGGTGAGCGAGGGAGCGATGCTTATAAATATAAAGGTGGGTTATGATGAGAAGACCGGTAATCTCAACGTTGTCACCCATGCCTACGACAACCGTGACGGACTTATGGAATGTGATTTCAACCAGCGTTCGTTTGGCAAGCTTCCCGACGGGGAGATTGTTGTAGGCGGATTGTACGGATTGAACCGTTTCTCCCCTTCGGAGATGAAATTCAACATGATTCATCCGCGAGTGGTGTTCACCGACCTATATATGGGAAGTCGGCTTGTACGTCCCGGAGAGGAGGTTGATGGGCGAGTGGTGATGAAAAACGGTCTTGCCGATGGTGCGGAGATAGAGTTTTCGCATAATCCCAAGGAATTTTCAATATATTTCTCCACCGATGATTATGCTCTGCCGGAGAAAACCATGTATGAGTATCGTCTTGAGGGGTATAATGATGAATGGACCTTCTGTGCGCCGGGTGTTAACCACGTGACTTACACCAATCTTTCGCCGGGTAAGTATCGTCTTCTTGTGAGGGCTGTCAATGGCGACGGATATGAGAGCGAGGAGCCGGGAGAGTTGTTCATACGGGTTTATCCTCCGTTCTGGACGACTACCTGTGCAATAGTGATTTACATCCTGTTGGGTATGGTGGCGATATGGGGTATTGTGAAGATTGTCAGTGAGATGGAACGCCGCAAGTTTGAACGCGACATGCACGAGGAGGCTATGCGCAAGCAGGAGGAGATAAACCAGTTGAAATTCAAATTCTTCACCAATGTCAGTCATGATCTGCGCACGCCGTTGTCGCTGATAGTGTCGCCTTTAGAGGAGATGATAAAGGAATCTACCGACGAGCGGCAGACCCGCCGGCTCACTCTGATGCGTTCCAACGCGATGCGTCTGCTGACGCTTGTCAACCAGCTTCTTGACTTCCGCAAGAATGAGGTGGCGGGATTGCAGCTCAACCCGACGGAGGGGGATGTGGTGGCATTCAGCCAGAACGTTTGTAATTCCTTTGTAAACCTTTCCGAGCGCAAGAACATCAACCTTACGTTCTATTCCGACAGGGAGAGCATCAGCCTTATGTTTGATGAAGATAAATTAGAGAAGATATTCATGAATCTGCTTGGTAACGCCTTCAAATTCACTCCGGCAGGCGGACGTGTAGATGTCTCTCTGGAGCAGGTGGGTGAGGAGAATCCTGTGCTGCGCATAAAGATAGCCGATACGGGCGTGGGGATAAAGGATAAGGACAAGGAGCATATTTTCGAACGGTTCTATCAGGTGGATGATGATGGTGAGTCGCATCCTCACATGGGTAGCGGTATCGGACTTAGCATGGTTTATGAGTACGTCAAGCTGCATGATGGAACGGTGCGCGTCACCGACAATGTGGATCATGGAAGCGTCTTCATCATCGACATACCGATACGTCATATCGATCGGAAGTCGAAGGGTGATGTATGCCGTGAGCCGAAGCCGGTTCGTCAGGAAAATGTGTCAGTGAGGCCGGAGAATGTTGCGGAAGCAGCGGATGCCAATAGTGTGGAGGGAAGCAGCGGAGAGGGTAATGCCGTGGATTCCCGTCCGTTGGCACTCGTGGTTGATGATAACCCGGACATGACCGAGATGCTTAAATTTGAATTGGAGGATGATTTCGAGGTGATAACCGCTTCCGACGGCAATGAGGCGTTGAAGGTGATAGAAAACGTAACGCCTGCCATAATATTGACCGACTTGATGATGCCCGGCATGGACGGCATAGAGTTGTGCCGCCGTCTGAAGGGGAATAAGGCGACTGTGGCGATACCGATTATAATACTGACCGCCAAGCATGATCTGGGCGTAAAACTTGAAGGATTGACGTTGGGTGCCGACGACTATATTACAAAGCCGTTTAACTTCAATGTGTTGAAACTTCGCATGAAACGACTTGTGGAACTGACTGCCAAGGGTGCGCGTCGCAGTCTTGTGGATCCGGAGCCGGAGGCGATAAAGATAACGCCGCTTGATGAGCAGTTTATAGAAAAGGCGGTCAAATATGTGTCGGATAATATCGACAGTTCGGAGCTTTCCGTGGAGGAATTGAGCGAGGTGCTTGGCATGAGCAGGGTGCGCCTGTATAAGAAGATAAAGCAGATCACGGGTAAGACACCGATAGAGTTCATACGTGTTATCCGCCTGAAACGTGCCGCCCAGCTTTTGAGGGAGAGCCAGCTCAACGTGTCGGAAATAGCCTACCGCACGGGATTCAACAGCCCGAAGATGTTCAGCAAGTATTTCAAGGAGGAATTTGGCATTTTACCCTCCGTTTACCAGGATAAAGAGGGGTCGGAAACAAATTATACCGTCTAATTTAACAATTCATGCCCCTCACTCATCCTAACTGCACCCTTTAAAACACGTATGATGATGTTGTGATTGCGTAGTTATGGGTAATTTTGCATATACGATATTGTAGTTGCCGCTCCCTCCCGCCGCGCAATAATCGCATGATATATAATGTGCGGTATCGGCGTTGGAAAGCGGATATGCAAACCTTGAAATTAACCATTACCTAATAATTATGAGATTACCCTTCTTTACATGTGCACTGCTTGCGTCAGCAATAGTTGCTTCGTGTGGTTCTTCAAAGATTGAGAAGGACAGCATGGGGATAACCGTCAATCTTGACCGGCAGAATGAGAACGACGTGCGGAAAGTGCGTCTTCAGGTGTGGGGCGACAAAATCATACGTGTCTCGGCAACCCCCGACAGTAAATTTGCCGAAGATGAGAGCCTCGTGGTGTTAAAACCGGAGAGTTCCACAAAGTTTGAGGTCGAGGAGACCGACAGCACAGTCTCGTTGGTGACTTCTGCGGTGCGTGCCACCGTCTCATTAGCCACGGGCGATGTGAAATTCTACGATCTTTCGGGTCGTCTGGTGGTGTCGGAAGCTGACGGTGGCAGAGAGTTCTCCCCGATAGAGGTGGAGGGTACGAAAGGCTACACGGTGCGTCAGGAATTTGAGTCGCTTTCCGAAGAGGAGGGCATCTACGGACTCGGACAGCATCAGAGCGATGAATTCAACTATAAAGGTAAGAACGAGGAACTGTTCCAGTACAACACGAAGGTGTCGGTGCCATTCGTGGTCTCTACCGATAACTATGGCATACTTTGGGACAGCTACTCACTTTGCCGCTGGGGTAATCCCGACGGCTACAAGCAGCTCGGCGGAGTATTCAAGCTGTTTGACAAGGATGGTAAGGAGGGTGCCTTGACAGGCACTTACGTTCCGGCAAACCCGTCGGAGACCACACTCGTGCAGCGTGAGGATTCCATCTATTTCGAGCATCTGAAGAGAGGGGATCTTGCCCACGTGGTCAATCTTCCGCAGAATTTCAATTTCGCCGGTAGCCATGTCACCTACGAGGGCGCAATAGAGGCGGAGAAGAGCGGTGAATATAAGTTCATACTCTATTATTCCGGCTATCAGAAAGTGTATGTCGACAATAAGGAGGTGGTGCCGGAGCGTTGGCGCACGGCATGGAATCCCAACAGCTATAAATTCTCTGTGAATCTTGAGGGGGGTAAACGGGTGCCCATCAAGATAGAGTGGGAACCTAACGGATCTGTGGCTTACTGCGGACTTCGCGTGTATGACCCACGCGATCCGAAGGAGCAGATGAACATGAGCTGGTGGGGTGAGATGCAGAACGGCATTGACTATTATTTCATCTATGGCGACGACATGGATGACGTCATCTCCGGCTACCGCACACTGACCGGTAAGGCTCCTGTGATGCCGAAATGGGCGATGGGCTATTGGCAGAGCCGTGAGAAATACAACACCCAGCAGGAGGTACTCTCTACGCTTGCAGAGTTCCGCAAACGCGGCATACCTATCGACAATATCGT
This sequence comes from Muribaculaceae bacterium Isolate-037 (Harlan), assembly GCA_003762615.1. GTDB lineage: Bacteria > Bacteroidota > Bacteroidia > Bacteroidales > Muribaculaceae > Lepagella > Lepagella muris. Next base: position 33,116 of record RIAZ01000008.1, on the reverse strand, counting down.
CATCGACTGGCTTCACTGGAAGGAGGATTCATGGGGAAGCCATGAGTTTGACCGCGCACGTTTCCCCGACCCCAAGGGGATGGTTGACACTATCCACGACATGAATGCAAGGGTGATGATCTCGGTATGGCCCAAGTTCTACGTGACCACAGAGCATTATAAGGAATTTGACAAGAATGGCTGGATGTATAAGCTCCCCGTTCAGGACAGCATACGCGACTGGGTTGGTCCCGGCTATCTCAGCTCATTCTATGACGCATACGATGCGGATGCCCGCAAACTCTTCTGGAATCAGATCAACGACCACTACATGCCTCTCGGAATCGACGCATGGTGGATGGATGCTTCCGAACCGAATATCCGCGACTGCACCGATATCCAGTATCGCAAGGATCTTATCACCCCGACAGCGTTGGGACCCTCTACAAAATATTTCAATGCCTACGCGCTGATGAATGCCGATGCCATCTACAACGGTCAGCGTGGCGTGGATCCCGACAAGCGAGTGTTCCTTTTGACCCGTTCCGGATTTGCCGGACAGCAGCGTTATTCCACGGCTACGTGGAGCGGCGACATCGCCACACGTTGGGAGGATATGAAGGCTCAGATATCTGCCGGTCTTAACTTCTCGATGAGCGGCGTGCCCTGGTGGACAATGGACATAGGCGGATTCTGCGTGGAAGACCGCTACGTGAAGGGTCAGCAGGAGTTCTATCAGACAGGGAAGGAGAATGCCGACCTCAAGGAATGGCGTGAGCTCAACACCCGCTGGTATCAGTTTGGTGCATTCTCTCCGCTCTTCCGTGCGCACGGACAGTGGCCCTACCGCGAGATATTCAATATCGCGCCGGAGAATCATCCCGCCTACGAGTCGGTGGTGTATTACACGAATCTTCGCTACGACATGATGCCCTACATATATTCAATGGCGGGTATGACCCACTTCAATGACTACACGGTGATGCGTCCGATGGTGATGGACTTCACGTCAGACCTTGCCACACGCGGCATTGGCGACCAATATATGTTTGGTAATGCGTTTCTTGTGGCACCGGTGTATGAGTATGGGGCTCGCGACCGTGAGGTCTATTTCCCGAAAGGTTCCCTTTGGTATGATTTCTATACAGGTAAAGAGGTCTCAGCCGGCGGAGAGACAAAGGTGGCTCCGGCACCCTACGGGCGTATGCCGCTCTATGTGCGTTCCGGCGCGATTGTGCCGTTCGGTCCGGCAATGCAGTATGCTGATGAGAAAGCGGCAGACGTGATCAATCTCTATGTCTACACAGGGGAGAACGGAGAGTTCACTCTATATGAGGATGAGAACGTCAACTATAACTATGAGAAGGGCAGCTACAGCATGATTCCGTTCTCATTCGACAATGCAACGCAGACGCTTACTATCGGTGACCGCAAGGGTGAGTTCCCCGGAATGCTGAAGGAGCGCACCTTCAACGTGGTGAAAGTGTCGCCTGAGACTCCGGTAGGATATTCACGCGATGTAAAAGGTAAAGAAGTTAAGTATTCAGGTTCAAAGACCGAGATCAGGTTATGAGAAATATATTATCAGGTCTCATTTTGATTTGCCTGTGTCTGCTCTGGTGCGGGGGATGTTCCCGCACCGGGGCTGACAGCAGATCGGTGTCGTTCGACAAGGGGTGGAAATTCACCTTATCCACCCAGCCTGGCGACTCCACAAGTTTTTCCTCACCCGATTTTGACGACTCTTCATGGCGTGACCTCGACCTCCCGCATGATTGGGCGATAGAGGGTAGTTTCAGTGAGGATAACCCGTCGGGCACCGGTGGTGGCGCACTCCCCGGCGGAGTGGGGTGGTATCGCAAGACGTTCACTCTCCCCGCCTCAATGAAGGGGAAATGTATATACGTGGATTTCGACGGGGCATACATGAATGCCACGGTCTATATCAACGGTCATGACCTCGGCACGCGTCCGTATGGTTATGCCTCGTTCAGCTATGATCTCACTCCGTGGCTGAAGCCGGGAGAGAATGTGATAGCTGTAAGGGTGGACAATGCCGAGCAGCCGAATTCAAGATGGTACAGCGGATGCGGAATCTACCGCCATGTGTGGCTTCGGGCACTTGACCCTGTTCACGTGGCACAATGGGGCACGTTTGTGCGTCAGGATAGCGTCACTCCGGATAATGCCCGGCTGACGGTGCTTACGAATGTGGAGAATACGGGTGATAAGGATGTAAAGGCAGAACTCACCACAAGTGTGGTCGATGCCGACGGGAAGGTCGTGGCTTCGGTTGCGTCGCCTGTTGAACTATCCCCGAAATGCAAGGTGGAGGTGGCGCAGCCTCTTGACGTGGTTTCCCCGTCGTTATGGTCGGTAAAGACGCCTTATCTTTACACTGTGGTGAGCGAGGTGAACGTGGATGGCGTGACAGTTGACCGCTATGAGACAAAGACCGGATTCCGCAGCCTTGAGTTTGACGCAGAGAAAGGTTTTTCACTCAATGGTGAGAGGCTGAAGATCAATGGCGTCTGCCTGCATCATGATGCGGGGGCACTCGGTGCGGTGGTCAACCGTGCCGCAATCGCACGCCAGCTGAGGATACTGAAGGAGATGGGGGCGAATGCCGTGCGTTCATCCCACAATCCTCCGGCTCCCGAACTCCTTGAACTTTGCGATTCGATGGGTATGATGGTGATGGATGAGACGTTTGACATGTGGCGTAAGAAAAAGACGTCGCACGACTATGCACGATATTTCCCGGAATGGCACGAACGCGATCTGACTGATCTTGTGGTTCGCGACCGCAATCATCCCTCCATTATAATGTGGAGCATCGGCAATGAGGTGCTTGAGCAGTGGAGCGACGCGCAGGCTGATACCCTTTCGCTTGCCGAAGCGAATCTCATACTGAATTTCGGTCATGGGAAGGATATGCTTGCCGATAAGGAAGCCCCGATGTCGGTCAATTCGCTCCTGACGAAGAAACTTGCCGACATGACGCGAGAGCTTGACCCCACGCGCCCTGTGACTGCGGGATGTAATGAGCCGGATCCCGGGAATCATCTCTTCCGTTCGGGAGCACTCGACATAATAGGCTTCAATTATCATGACGACTGGTTTAAGGATGTGCCCAAGAATTTCCCGGGCAAGCCGTTTATCATCACGGAGAGCGTGTCGGCACTCCAGACGCGAGGTTACTACCGTATGCCCTCCGACAGCATGTACGTATGGCCTGAACGCTGGGACAAGCCTTTCTACGACGAATCGTTTGCCTGCTCATCATACGACAATTGCCACGTGCCGTGGGGTAACACCCATGAGGGGACAATGCGCCATGTGGAGGATAATGATTTCATCATGGGTCAGTTCGTATGGACAGGCTTCGACTATCTCGGCGAGCCGACCCCTTACGGATGGCCTGCAAGAAGCTCCTATTTCGGCATAGTGGATCTTGCCGGATTCCCGAAGGATTCATATTATATGTATCAGAGCCGCTGGCGTCCGGATCTCGACGTGCTCCATCTCTTCCCGCATTGGAACTGGAAAGAGGGTCAGGAGATCGATGTGTGGGCATATTTCAACAATGCCGATGAGGTGGAACTCTATCTCAATGGGGAGTCGCTTGGCGCGAAACGTCCGGAGGAGGGTAGCTACCACGTCAGCTGGCGAGTGCCGTTCGTGCCGGGAGAGCTGGAGGCAGTGAGCCGAAAGTCCGGGCGCGAGGTGAAGCGCGACGTGGTGCGTACTGCATCCGAACCGTATGCCGTGAGACTGACAGCAGACCGCAGCGAGATAAATGCCGACGGTGAGGATCTTTGCTACATCACGGCGGAGATTGTAGACAATAAAGGTAATGTCTGTCCCGTTGCAGATAACGAGATTGAGTTTTCTGTAGAGGGAGCCGGAAAGAATGTGGGCGTCGACAACGGTAGCCCCGTGTCGCTCGAACCGTTCAAGTCAGATAAGCGCAAGGCATTCAACGGAAAGGCTTTGCTTATTGTGCAGAACACGGGTAAGAGGGGCGATATAAAGGTGACGGCGAAATCTGCCGGGTTGAAGTCTGGAGATGTCACTGTCGCCGCAAGATGAGACTGGAAGTATGAATACTTCAAAAGGAACTGACTATAAAAATTCAATCGGAATAATGAATTTAAAAAATCGTTTGACTACTATGGTTATAGCAGGAGGAATCCTGACCGCAGGGGCTTCGACCCCGGTATATTTGGATCCGAAGGCACCGATCGAGGATCGTGTGGAGGATGCATTGAAGCGTATGACAATGGAGGAGAAGGTTGCTATGTGTCATGCACAGAGCAAGTTCTCATCGCCGGGCGTGCCGCGTCTCGGCATACCTGAGATATGGATGAGCGACGGTCCTCACGGCGTACGTGCGGAGATCTCATGGAACTCATGGGCGTATGCCGACTGGACCAATGATTCAATCACGGCGTTTCCGGCATTGACGGCACTTGCCGCCACTTGGAATCCGGAGCTTGCCGGGGTATATGGCAAGGCTATCGGCGAGGAGGCACGCTATCGCGAGAAGGATGTGCTGCTCGGTCCGGGCGTGAATATCTACCGCACTCCTCTCAACGGACGTAACTTCGAGTATATGGGTGAGGATCCGTATCTGGCAGGGGAGATGGTTGTGCCTTACGTTAAGGAGCTTCAGAAGAATGGCGTGGCTGCATGCGTGAAACACTTTGCGCTCAACAATCAGGAGCAATGGCGCGGCACAGTCGATGTGGACCTTAGTGACCGTGCCCTGTATGAGATCTATCTTCCTGCGTTCAAGAAGGCAGTTGAGGATGGCGGTGCATGGTCGATAATGGGTGCCTACAATAAGATTTGGGGTCAGCATTGCTGCCACAACGAGCGTCTGCTTCAGGATATATTGCGCGGGGAATGGGATTTCGACGGCGTGGTTATCACAGACTGGGGTGGCGCACACGACACTAAGGAGGCAGCCCTCAATGGTCTTGACATAGAGATGGGTTCCTACACCAACGGTCTGACCTCGGAGAGTGCGTTCGGCTATGATGATTATTATCTTGCCCGCCCCTATCGTGAGATGCTTGGGAAGGGTGAGGTGCCGATGTCTACTCTTGATGACAAGGCACGCAATATACTCCGCCTTATCTTCCGCACCGCGATGAACACCGACAAGCCTTTCGGCTCGATATGTTCGCCGGAGCATTATGCAGCAGCGAAGGCTATAGGTGATGAGTCGGTGGTGCTTCTGAAGAATAACGGAATCTTGCCGCTTTCACCCGATTTCAAGGGCACGATTCTTGTAGTAGGCGACAATGCCGTGCGTCGTCTTACGGATGGCGGCGGTTCCTCCGAACTGAAACCGAAGGATTACGTGTCGCCACTCTCCGCGTTGCAGGCAGTATATGGTGATCGGGTGAAGTATGCCCCCGGCTATTCATGCGGACGCACATTATATGAGGCTGAGGATATAGTGCCGGCAGAGGTGCAGGATTCACTCCGAAATGAGGCTGTGGAGATGGCTAAGGATGCCGACGTGGTTATTTACATCGGTGGGCTCAACAAGAACTCATGGCAGGATTGCGAGAGCACAGACCGCAGGGAGTATGAGTTGCCATTCGGTCAGAACGAACTTATCTCCGAACTGCTGAAGGTGAATAAGAACGTCATCATCTCCAATATATCTGGCAATGCTTATGCCATGCCTTGGGTGAAGGATGTGCCGGCAATACTCCACACCTCTTATCTCGGCACTATGGGTGGTGCGACTATGGCAGACGTGATTTCCGGTAAGGTCAATCCGTCCGGCAAACTGCCTTATTCCATACCTGTAAAGATAGAGGATTGCGGAGCCAACTCATTCGGTGCGGAGGCGTATCCGGGAATTGAGAGCGGTGATGTTGATGTGGTTGCCATACCCGGCTCGGTGATAGAGGGTGGCAAGAATCCGAAGGAGACGTATAAGGAGGATATTCTTGTAGGTTATCGTTGGCACGATACGAAGAAGATACCGGCATTGTTCCCGTTCGGACATGGGTTGAGCTATACGGAGTTTGAGTATGGCAAACCGGTTGTTTCGGGGAATACGATCAGTGAAAATGGTAAGATCACGGTGGAGGTGCCTGTGACCAACAAGGGTGGTCGAGAGGGTAGTGAGATAGTTGAACTTTACATATCCGATCTTAAATCGTCGTTGCCGCGTCCGGTGAAAGAGTTGAAAGGGTTCTCTAAGATAAAGCTCGCACCGGGGGAGACGGGGACTGTGAAATTTGAGATTACTCCTGACGCATTGAAATATTTTGACGACAAGTCACATTCATGGGTAGTTGAACCGGGTAAGTTTAAGGCGCACGTCGGCTCATCCTCCACCGACATCCGCCACAGCATCCTCTTCGACTATAAATAACCATCACCGATTTAACCGCAGGTATATCAACCGCGGAGAGCGCGGAGAGCACGGAGAAATTATAAAAAATCTCCGTGCTCTCCGTGTGCTTAGTGGTGCTTCAACCGCCGTGTACTTAGTGGTGATTGAACCGCAGAGACATTTGTGGTGGCTTAACCGCAGAGAGCGCAGAGAGCACGGAGAAATTAAAAAAATCCTCCGTGCTCTCCGTGTGCTTAGTGGTGTTTCAACCGCAGAGACATTTGTGGTAGCTTAACCGCAGAGAGCGCAGAGAGCACGGAGAAATTATAAAAATCTCCGTGCTCTCCGTGTGCTTAGTGGTGCTTTAACCGCAGAGTCATTGGTGGTGTATTAACCGCGGAGAACGCAGAGAGCGCGGAGAATTTATGAAAGAATAAAAAACTCCGTGCTCTCCGTGTGCTTAGTGGTGATTCAACCGCCGTGTGCTTAGTGGTGAATTTATCTCCGTGGGTTAATGGCGGAAGTAGGGGTTGGCTTTGATCTGGTCGGCGATCTGTCGCATGCCGTGTCGGTTGGGGTGTCCGGCTGTCTTGTCAATCTCCTTCAATTCAATGTAGGGGATGGAATAGCGGTTGCATGCCTCGATGATTGAGGATGTGATCTCCGGTTTAAGACCATCGTTGATGAGATAGACTATATCCGTGTTGGGATAGCGGTCCTTCACGTGAGAGAGCATATATGCGAGAGCCGGACGGAATGACTTCAGTTGCTCCGGAGTCCAGTCACTCCATACAAACTCACCGATGGGTGCATTTGCCCAAGAGTCGTTTGTCGCACCGAATATGAAAAGAATATCCGGACTACCGATGTTGTCCATACGTGTTATAAACGAACGGTCGGAATAGTCGGCACCATCGTAACCGGTATTACAGATTGTGGAGCCTGAGAAAGAATTATTTTGTACGAGGCGATAGCCGTTCTCCGATATGAAGATATGCCACCATGTCTGTTTCACGTCATTCACGTCAGTCAGCTTAGGATCCGGTTTCTTGAAATACCAGAGAGCATTCCCCGCCGGTTCCACCATATTCTCAAAAGTGGAGTAAGAGTCACCGAGAATAGAGACACCCTTCCGGCTTTGGGCTTGAGATGGTAGAGACACGGCAAATAAAGCGGCGATAACGATAGCCGCAACCTTCAAGATACATTTTCTCATAATAAAGACAGTATAGATATAATTCCTACAAAAGTAATAAAAAAATATGTATCTCAAATCAAGTTATACCATATTCCTATTCCTCCCGGAAGGTTTACTTAAAGAAGAGAAGCTAAATCAAAATACATGACTCTTGTTTTTTTATCTTCGTCATCATTATTTAAAAACTGATAATTATTCTTGATATAGAAAGGAATGGCATTTATGTATGCATCTACAGTGATAAAGCGGCATCCGGATTTATTGTCAATAATGAAATAATCTTCAATAAATTCAAGAAGATAGGTTCCTATTGATTGGTGTTGTGCACTCGTAGCAATTGCCAAACGTCCAATTTTGATTGCAGGATAACTTCTCAATCTTTTTTCATTAACGAATTTATGTTTCCTGAATCTATTGAACTCTGTTTTGTTCTCGAAATCTGAGATGGATATTTTATCATTGCTGAGACTGAAATATGCTAATATATCGTAGGTCTGTTTGTCTTCAACTACGTATGTTACAGATAATAATGCATCCCTGAAATTTTTAGCTTCATTTATTAAAAAATCATTTAGGTCATCATCTCCACAATCAAACGTAACAATAGATTCTCCGATACTAAGTTTTCTAACTCTGCATCTGTCTTGGAATTCCTGTCTGGTCATGATTAATTAGTCATCATTTTGATGACGGTTTCATACGACATACGAATTTGTTTACGTTTCTCGGAAGAAACTTTAGGAGGGTTCTGCATACGTTGTTCAAATCTTCTTGCATCAGATCCAAATAATATTGGAGTCTCTTTTATCGGTCTTGCCATAATATATGATATTAAGGATGTTATTTTACAATTAGAGATTCTTTCTAATAAATAAGATTAAATCTCTTTTAAATAACAACGTAATTTTGACGCAAATAAATATATAATTCCTACAAAAGTAATAAAAAAACGGAATAGGAAGCGGATTTGTCAGATTAAATTTGCGAGTGTATGATGAAGGTTGTAACTTTGCTGATGGAGGATGAGTATGTCTGACTTCAAAATCTAAAAAACGGTCGAGTATGGAAGAGAGAGTAAGATATGGAGTAGGTGAGCAGTCGTTTGAAGTGATGAGATCCAACGGATTCATATACGTCGATAAGACCCGTTACATCGAGACGATAATCAGAGGTAGCCAATACTACTTCCTCGGACGTCCGCGCCGCTTTGGGAAGAGTCTGTTTCTTTCCACTCTCAAATGTTTTTTTGAAGGGAAAAGGAAGCTGTTCAAAGGATTATATATAGATACCATTGACTGGGATTGGCAACCATATCCGGTTCTATATATGGACCTTAACGTGGAGAAATATAAGGATCGGGTTGATCTTCGAGCAGTGGTGTCGAACATGCTTGACCGCTGGGAAAAGGAGTATGGCGTTACTCGTACATCCGACAACGTATCAATACGATTCAGCAATATCATAAGAGGTGCATACGAGACCACAGGAAAGAGAGTTGTCATACTCGTGGATGAATATGACAAACCGCTTGTAGGGTCGTTGCATGATGCCGAGAATTTCGATTATTACCGTAATGAACTCGCAGCCCTCTATTCTAATTTCAAGAGCAGTGCTGACTATCTGCGGCTCGTTTTCATGACTGGAGTTAGCCGTTTCGGGCACCTGTCGGTGTTTTCAGGACTCAACAATATATTAGACGTATCATTCGACGACAGGTATAGTGCTGTATGTGGCATCTCTGAAACGGAATTGGTGGAATATTTCGATGCAGGAATTAATTCCCTTGTTGCCCGACATTGTAAGAGCCGGGAAGAGATTCTGTCAGACCTGAAGAGCTGGTATGATGGCTATCGTTTCTCATGCTATGGAGAGGATATGTATAATCCATATTCAATAGTATGCGTGATGGATTCAAAGGAATTCCGAAATTATTGGATAAGGTCAGGTCAACCTACATTATTGGTAGAGCAATTGAAGCGCATGGACGTATCCTTGAAGGCATTATTAAATACAGAATGTAGTGTGGAATCATTGATCGGACTTGATCTTGACAGACCGAGTCCGATTGCATTGGTCTATCAGACCGGCTATCTTACGATAAAGGAATACGATAAGGAATTTGACCTCGTGACGTTAGGTTTGCCGAATAAGGAAGTGACAGACGGCTTCATGCGGTATCTGCTACCAATTCTAAACACACAGAGATAAGCGAGGAGTTACGAAGTCTGACATACGAATATACAAAGGTAGTATGAAAAAAGGAGACTGTCCGGCGGGCAGTCTCCTTTTTTGTGGGTGTATTTAGGGGTATTAGCGGGCAATCTTCATCTGTTTGCGGACGCCTTTGGCATCAGTGGCAGTTACGATATATACGCCTGCCGGAATGTCAGAAAGATCAATCGACACGCTTTCTTTCCCTTCCCCTTCGATGCTGCTGACAATCCTGCCGTCGAGAGAATAGATGGTCAAGGAGACGATTCCATTGGCAGAAGATGCAGCGACAGAGCGGAGAGCGGAATCAAAGAGAATGCTCATCCCGTCATTATCCTCCGTCAGAGTATCTACAGATGAACTCTTAAACGTGAAGAATATCGGCAACACATCTTCAATTATTGTGTAAGCATTATTATTTATTGTCAGAAGACTTGCATAATATAATTTATCCGGTTCGCCCACATAGAAATTCAAGGATTGAGAGATTGTACATTCCTCATTAGCAGAGAGTGTAGGTATCTGATCAAACGGTGTAATTGTAAGCGGATTTCCACCCCCATTAAGGAATGTGGCGATATATATAGGCTTACCGAAATAGCCTTTCTCATTATATAGAGAGCAATTGAAAGGAATGTCCGATTTATCAGCTACTTGATATAGTCTTGTTTGGGATCCATCTGTCAGTTCTATCATTTGATATTCAGAATCAGGAATTGAGAAATCAGTCACAGCGATGCTTGTATTCGCAAGATTGATATTCATTGTCACTTGTTCCTTCCAATCATATAGTGTTTCAGTATTGGGGTCATACCACATTAACGTGTATATCTGTCTGGAAGATGGAGCGGATGCATCATCCACTACTTCAAAGTTGGAGGAGAATTCCTGGGTGATTGAGTCGTTGGCAGGGATAGTCAATGTGATACCTTCTGCAAGCATCTGCATTTTATTTTTTGAATAAAGTACAGGATAGAAACTCCTTGTCACCTCCTTCTCTGAATGATTTCTTACAGATATGCTAAATCGAGATGCATTACCATAGTAAAGGGGGGTCAGTAGTTCTGATTCAGTGATTGAAATATAAGGTGTCTCCAATTCTTCAACTGATATAGAATTTCCGGATTTGGTAAATAATATGTAGTTGTAGGCATCGTCAGAGGTCAGAACGGGAAGATAAGAGTCGTCATCAGTCCCTTCAGCTTTGCAGCAGACGGTAGCACGATATTTTCCGTTGGATAAAGAAGAGGGAATTGTGAATGAGACATTCCCTGAAATTCCTTGGAATTGCAGATTATAACTTCCGTCGCCTATATTTGTGATAGTTGGCGCACCTACACTTTCAGATTTGATTGTCAGATAAACAGGATCAGAAGATTTCTCTTCAATAGACGTAATGCTTACGCCTATTGAAGCCTTTACTGCTTGCACTCCCATATTCATCCACTTTCCTATGGAATTGTTGTATTTAAGCTTAAGCGACATTTTGTTCCCGGTAACAGTTGCTGTCAGCCATCCGCCTTGCACAAGACGAGGGTTTTGTACGGGTGTAGCCTCCGGCTGTATACCTACAACAATGTCCTGTCCGAAGTTAAAACCACCACCGGTACCGCCACCGGTGCCGACAGCCCCGGGATTTAATGCGTCAAGTAGAAAATAGCCGTCAGACATACCACCCCATCCCCAATTGAAATGGAAATAACCATTGCCGTCATACCCATCGCAAACGAATTCATGTCCCACAGAAGATGAGCGGCCACCATATAATACCGGACGTTTGGCTGCAAGTTCCGCATAGATTATATTCTCCCATTCTGTAGCCGACAGATAGTCTCGGTTTAGATATTGTAGGTTGGGGTTATATTTGAAATTCTCAAATAATGCTTTCGCTGCGTTGATTGATAGAGCTCCTGAACTGTTGGGGGTATATGCCATGTCGCATGAATATCCACAAGCCTTCATTAGATAAGCCACGGCAGCTGCCTGCTCGTCGGTATAGCTTCCGTTATAGGAGTCGATCATGTTTCCCCAGTCGAATTTTTTCTGTCTGAACTGAAGCACGTCCTGCTTACCAGTGTCAGGTAATTTTATTATGCCGGCGCCTGTTCCAACTTCCGGATATTTCCAATAGTTCATCACTTGAGCCATCGCTGTGGCGACACAGCCGGTAGGTGTTTTGGTGCCGTTCACCTTGGGGCAATCATTATTGAATGGAGTGCCCTGATTCCAAATTGTTGACAATAAAGGTGATATTTCTGTTTTCCCACTTCTTGAGGTGGATGAATATTGAGCATACCCACTATTCCTCGCGTATTCAATCTGTCGTCCGCACTCCTCAATCCACCATTTCATTTGAGGTGGCATTTCCTCAGAATTGAAAGAAGAGTTGTCAGAATAACCCAGTATCGGTGCCGCAACATCATCGGCACTGATCATTATGTATCCATCGGTATGCAGATTGTCAAAAATATATACTGTGGGTTCTCCGGATTTTGTAAGAGATGTGAATACGGGGAGCGTATTCATGCTTCTTGTAGGTGTAATTTTGGAAAGCCCGGCTCGTTTAAGGGCTTGTTCCGGCGTAAGGGTTTCTGCCGAGATAAGTCCGGCAACCGATAACGCAGATAACAATGAGAGTAAGTATTTATTCATAAGTGTCAGGTATTTTTTACAAAACTACATAAATTATCTGTCTTTTCAAAAAATATACTATTATCTTTAATAAAAAAGGATGTATCAGAGAAATTTCTCTGATACATCCAAGATTATGTCATTCAACAATCAGAAATTCACTGACGGGTCATACTCATATTTGATGAGAGGTCATATACTCCAAGAGCATCGGAAATATCCTGAGCTGCTACATAATAAACAATTGTTGCTTCCGGATCAAAGGTGATGGTCTTCAGATCTTCACTGAATGTACCCCTGATCGCACCGGGGGCGGTGGACATTCCGTTCAACGCATAGATTAGGTATGATTCGTTATACCACATGAACGGTTCGGGAAGTTCCATCTCTATATAGCATTCGCCGGTTGCTTCATCGTTATGGAATTTCAGAGACAGTTCATTCTGATAGCCAAGCAGTCCGCTCAGATAAAGCTCATTGCCATATTCCTTGGATCCTTCATCATACCCGCCTATCGTCATTGTCCATGAAGCAGGATTGCCATCAAAATCATTGAAGCTAAAGTTCCAAGTGCCTTGGACTTTCTCGTAAGGCACGGAATCATTATCTTTCAGGATTACGACAGTGGTGGCGGCGCTTCCGATTGTCGCGCCTTCAGCCGATTCAATCCTGATGGTGAAAGACCGATCTGGATTCTCTTCAAGGTCATCAACCGTGCTTATTTCCACGTTTGCGGTTTTCTCATCTGCCGGGATATTGATTGTCTCAGAAGTGATGATATAGTTGCCGCTCCATTTGCCCTCCTTCTCCTCAAAGGGAAGGGCGGGGTTAGATGCGGAAGCTTCAACCACAATTTTCACTTTTACCGGACCGTTAGGGTCTCCGGTCACTTTTACGGGGACATTGAATGTGCCGGCATTCTCCTTCACCGTAATCTCGCTCTTTGCCATCTCTACAGTCACGTCTGACGCACTGTTGAAATCATTATCGTCAGAACATGCTGTCAGCATGAATGCTCCGGCTGCCAAAGCAAATAACTTTACATATTTCATATATATAAGCTGTCTTGTCTGTTATTGATTAATAATGATTAGTAGCCCGGATTCTGCTGACCTTCGAGCTGGGGATTGGTCTCCATCTCACCTGTGGGAATTGGAAGAATCAGACGATAGTAACCGGGTTCGTAAGTCACGTTCATGCTTGCGGGGATAAGTATTGAGGGCACGTCCTCATAAATATCCTCATAAGCGGTAGAACGGCTGAAACCGAGATTCCAGCGGCGCAGGTCGCTTATACGGAAGCCTTCGCCGATGAGTTCCTTGGTGCGCTCTTCACGCACTTGGTTCACGAGGTTCTGTCCGGAATAAGTCTGCTCCTCATAATCTGCGATACGGGCAGCTCGCAGTGTGTTGAGTGCAGTGTTTGCCTTATTTGCATCAGTAGAAGCTGAAGCCTCAGCTATGATAAGATACATTTCGCTAAGACGGAATGGCTTGGGCAGATTCTTCAATGCATTTGTAGAACCTGTATTGAGAAGAGGGTTACCCGGATATTTCACAAAACAGGGAGCTACAACGCTTGCACCGTTTACAGAGAGTGCGCGAGGTTCAAAGAACGACTCATAACGTATGTCTTTTTCAGAATCATACATTCCGAGAGCATTCTGAGTAGCAACATAGTCTGCCTTATCAGTGGATGAGTTGATCCAAGCCTCACCGATAGCAGCTACTGCAGAAGATTGGGCTTGGTCACCATAAGGTACAAAGATAAGTTCAGATCCTTCATCATTTGTCCATATCGCTGGATAAAGATCTCGGTCAGTGAGTGTATAGCTACCTTCATTGATGACTTTCTCAGCCTTTGCAATGGCTGTGGCGTTATCACCTTTCAGCAAGGCAATACGGGCCTGAAGAGCAAGGACAGTAAATGTACTCAAATAAGGGGCATTGGCACTTAGGTTTGCCTGTGCATCCTTGGCGGAAGATTTCTCATAAGCCTCCAGATCGTTGTAGGCATCGGCAAGGTCTTTTTCAATGAGATTAAAAGTCTCTGCCAAAGATGAACGACCGGGATATGTAGAGTATTCGCTGGACGGATGATAGACTGTCTCCAAAGGCATTCCTGAAGCCGGAGTGGTGGGCTCTACGTTTGTGTATGACTGACAGAATGTGTCTGTCAGGTAATAATAATAGTATGCACGCGCCCATTTTGCCTCACCGCGGTAGCGCTCGAGTAGCAGTTTGGTGTTTGCATCAATTCCCTCCCTGTTGATAAGAACCTCCAGTTTTGGAAGAAAATAATTTACGTTGGCGATATACTTATAAGGGTATTCCCATAAATCTTCCAGATCATTATCAGAAGAGGTAAAAGAACTGATGCTGAACGGACCGAGACGATTACCATTGATCTGAGTGCCAACGAACATGTCGGCCTGCATCTCCTGACTATAGATGAATGTGCCGTTTGACACCGAACGGATGTTGCTGTAGATGCCATTGCGGAATTTTGTGGCATCTGCCGTGGTCTGAATGGCGGTCTCATCATTCAGTTTTCCGGCAGGCTCTTCATTCATGCTGCATGAAGTGAAAAGCGTTCCAGTAAGAATAAAACTATATATTAACTTTTTCATAAAATTAATGTCAATGGAAATTAGAATGAAACCTCAACACCCAACTCATACTGACGGGTATTCGGATATTTGAAAAGGAATACATTTGTCTGAGGTTCCGGATCAAAACCGGTAAAATCTGTGAATGTCAATAGATTTCTACCGGTGAAGTGGAATACTACATTGTTAAGCCTCATGGCATCAAGTGCAACCTGAGGGAGCGCGTAGGTCAACGTGACATTCTTCAGGCGAAGGAAAGATGCATCTTCAATAAGACGGGTATCGAATTGTATCTGTTCTGTAGCGTTAGGATAAATTGTTACGTCTCCTGGTTTTGTCCACACATCGAGCATGCCTACAGCCTGGTTCTGACCGTTGCCCTGTGCTGCATTATACATGAAATAGTTGTCGTTGTTTGTCATGTATTTTTTTGCCGCCCAGTTGAAGTCAACGGAAAGACCGAATCCCTTGTATCGCAAGTTTGTGCCGAATCCGCCGGTCCATGGAGCATACTGGCTCTTGCCTGTCATCACGGAGTTCTCCTCTTCATTGTAGACTTTCGTGATGTTGTCGTTTTTGTCAAGCCACATCTGTTTGCCGTCGCGAGGATCGACTCCGATGTAACGCACGGAATAGAACTCACCGGCAGAGTGCCCTACCTCATAACGCAGTCCGGTGTTGGGAATTACGTAGCTGTCACGTCCGTTGAAGAGTTCGGTGATTTCATTCTTGTTGTAGTTGAAATTGCAACGTACAGACCAGTTCCAGTCTTTAGTGTGAATGATGTCGGCTATCACATTAACATCAACACCCGTATTGGTCATTGATCCGATATTTCCATATCCTGACTCATATCCAGTGGTGAAGCTCCAAGGAATTTTCATGAGCATATCCTTAGTGGTTTTCTTATAGAAATCAATGTCGGCAGTGAAGATGTTGAGAGCTTTGAAGCGCACGCCTACGTCAAATGATTCAACAGTCTCCCATGTGAGGTCATTGTTGCTTGCACCCGTAAGAGTCGAAGAGGATATGTTATCACCGGGACCATAGTTGTTGCCTGAACCGACAGTGCCGAAATACATGTAGTTGTCGATGCTGGAGTTACCGGTGGTGCCGTAGCTGATGCGGGCCTGAAGTTCGTTAAGCCATTCTACATCGTTAAGGAACAATTCGTTTTTGGCATTCCACATTGCGCCTACAGAGTAGAAATTGGCCCAACGATGTTTGGGTGCAAACTTTGAGCTACCGTCACGACGGTAAGAGGCCTCAAAGAAATAACGGTTGTTGAAATCGTAGTTAAACTTGAAGAATATCGAGTTGAATGTGGAATTGTCGAGATTCTGCACTTGCTCCTTGGGAAGGGCAGAGGTGCCTTGCTGGAGCAGCATCATTCGGCGGTCGCTTTGTCCGGTGGTGAGTGCATAGAAATCATTGTCGCGGGTGATGATTGATTCTTCACCGGCAAGAACCGTGAAATTGTGCAGGTCGCGGAGATTGAATTGATATTCTGCGGTATGAGTGTAAGTAAACGAAGTGTATCTTTCAAAACGCTGCTGGTTTGAACCGGTGTTGATTGCTCCCACAGCAGCAGAGCCTACTTTATCGCCCATAGGAGTGATATACGACTCGTATGGAAGGTTTTTATTGTCAAGACGATAGTCAATGGCATCGACAGATTGTTGAGCCTTTAGGATAAGTCCGGGTATCGGGTTTATCTGTTCGTAGAGGTTGACGTTGGCAGTGACCTTAGTGCTATATGTCGATTTGTTGCCGGAGTAGAAATCGGGAGTGTTGAAACCGCAGTAATGAAGATATTTTGCCTGATCGCCCCATTGAATGTTGCCATTGTCATCAAAGGTATAATAATAGGGGGAATCATACGGGAATGCCATACGGGCGAATACCATTGGGTTGGCGAGATACACGCCCTCTGAAGTTACATTGGCATTCTGTGAATATTTGGTGTAGCCAAGATTGGTCTGAAGACCGATTCTTAACCAGTCATTGACTTTGCTATTGATATTGGCACGTAAGGTCTCACGACGCATGTCGGATTCTGTGATGATACCTTCTGCATCATAATGGTTGAGAGAGATGTAGTAGTTGATATTCTCGCCACCACCACTTAGTGATGCATCTACGGAATATGTCGGTGCGCTGTTGTTGAATACTTGATCGCGCCAATTGGTCGAGATTCCGTATTTGTCAACAATCTGACGCACTTCGTCTGATACCGGAGATCCGATTTTATCGCGGAATTCAATATATTGTTGAGAGTTCATCATGTCAACATTGTCTTCCACCATCTGTGACCATCCGTAGTTCGCACGGATAGAAAGTTTCGGCTTGCCGCCGAATGCACCTCTCTTTGAGGTTATTACAATGACACCATTAGCAGCACGTGAACCATAAATGGCAACAGATGCTGCGTCTTTCAACACTGTGATGTTCTGTATGTCGTTCGGGTTAAGAGTGGTGAATACAGATTGAGTTACAGGAGCACCGTCAAGAATAAAAAGAGGGGTGTTGCCTGCATTAAGTGAATTAACGCCACGTATGCGGATAGCATTGTCAGTAGATGAGGGGTCGCCTGATCCGGAGAAGATGTTAAGACCGGAAACCTGTCCTTGCAGACCATCTACGAAAGTAGCGGTAGGAAGATTGTCAAGCGCTTTTTCACCTACTACTGCGACAGAACCGACTACGGAACCGAGTTTTTTACTTGATCCATAGCCCATGACAACCACATCATCAAGACTTGTGTCAACGGTTGTAAGTTTTATGACCATTCCGTCGGTTACGGTTACGGTCTCGGTTTTCATACCGACGTATGACACCTGGATTTTATTCACATCCTGCGGAAGAGTGATCGTGAATTTTCCGTCTATGTCAGTGGCGGTTCCTCTACCTCCGCCTACGGGCATTACCGTGGCACCGATGAGTGGCTCATTGGTGGTAGCGTCAATCACTGTGCCGTGATAGGTGCGGGTCTGGGCCGAGAGAGACCAGGTGCACGCCATCAGCGTCATCAAGATTAAAAACAATTTTCTCATACGTAATAATTTTGAGATGAAGTTATTATTGTTTGGTGTATGTAGTCTAATGATACATTGTTTTGTTTGTCTGTCCGTAAAAAAATTATGAATGACAAAATGGGGTTATTGCCGTCATAATGTCATTCATGGAGAGATATTAAGGTATGTTTATATAATTTCGTTTTGTCTGGTTGAAGTGAACGGTAAAGTGTCCGCCGGATTTCCATCAGGAGGAGAGGTTGGAAAACGGATTGCAAAGTTAAACAAAATTTTTTATTTTAAGGCAAAATGCATTAAAAAAATTAAATTTTTAACAAAATTGCATAATATTATTAAAAGAACAGCCGATTTTTATGCAAAATATAACAGGGCGAATAAAAATGGGATGATTGGGGTGAGGGTTTATCTATATTGAAAAGTATGCCGTGTCGGTATCAGACACGGCATACGGTTATACGGTGAAGTTATGTTTTTCCGTATAAAGTGACGTAATGGTTAATTTGTTGTCGCTTAATTGATTAATCCTTGTAGTTCAGGAGGCTCCTGTCAAATGCAGGATTGAAATCGGATTCTGAACGCGGGATCATGAGGCGCCATCCGTTGTATGCGGATGTTTCCTGGCGGATTGCAAAGTTGGCAGGCGTGTTTCCTGATGTCACGTCGTTCTCTTTCCAAACCCGGCGTTCCATCGGAAGATTCCAACGTTTGAAATCAGTCCAGCAATGGCCCTCGCCCCAGAGTTCTATACGTCGAGACAGACGGATATCTTCAAGAAGGGCATCACCCGATGGAGCCTCATATCCGGGTATACGGATTGAGTTCAATTCTTCGATTACAGATTTTGCAGTGGGTTCATCACCTGCCATATATGCTGCCTCGGCTTCGGTGAGAAGCATCTCGGTGGCACGCATCCAAGGGAAATAAGAGTCACCGTAAGTGCCGTTCACACCGATGCTCCACATCTTGACGGCAGCACCGAGCTGCATCACGGAGGGAGTGGTCTGTGCTACGCCTTCAATGACACGGCAGAAAGGATAGCTGGTGACGATGTTGCTCACCGGATTGTTTGCCATGGCATACCATACGAATCCCTTCGCCAGGTTGCCAAGACCTCCTGCCGCACAGTCCATTGTGCCGGCAACCACATTGTTGGGATTCCAGAAATCGGCTTCAGTAAGGGAAGCCACATCCCCGTATCCATCCATTTTGGCAATTTCGGCAGCTTTGTCAGGCGTGAAGAAACATTTTCTGCGGATGTCTCTCTCATCAAGGAGACGATACAGGTCCATATTGATGGCAAGACCCTGCGACCAGTTTGCCGGATATGACCCGTTGCAGGAGAACCAGCATCCGAAAGCACTATAATAGATATCGTTGTCGGGATTTGTCCACATATAGTCGCTTGTCGGATTGATCAGTCCTGACATATACTCGTCATTCGTCATGACAGGGTAATCCTTACGAGCATTGTGAGCCATCTCTTTTGCCTTGTTCCAGTCGTTTTTCAGGAGGGCAGCCCGGGCATACGTGCCGTAAGCGATGTCCATATCCGGTTCAAACCAGTATTTGCGCGATTTTCCGGAGCTTTGGAATAGCTTCAGGGCCTCGTCGAGGTCGGAATAAATCAGGTCCAGCACTTCATTCATAGTGCCGGTGGGAGCGGGACCTGTACCCGGCTCTGTGCGGAGCACCACCGCGTATGCATTGCCGTTGTTGCTGTCAACCCAACGCGGTCCGAACCACTGCAGCGCATGCAGATAGCCGTGGGCCCTGAACGTGAGACATTGTGCCTTGATCCAGTCTTTTTCCGCCTGAGTGCCGTCGGCGGCGTCTATTGTGGCAAGAACCGTGTTTGCGCGTGATATTATCATGTAGCAGTATCCCCACATAGTCTTGCAAAGGGATGAACTCGGAAGATTTAGGGATTCCCAGCGGCTCCACGAGCGTCCCATCTCATTCATGTTCATGAAGGATACATTATCCGGACCCAATCCTTCGCCGATCCATTGCAGGCAAGAGTTCTCGCCGGTGTGCGAACGTCCCTGATCGTTTTGGGTGTTCATGATACGGGAGATGCCATATACAGTCATCTGTGCAGCTTCCGTTGTGGCTACGGCTGTTGCGTCGGAGATGCTTGTGATGGGTTCTGTCTGCAGATAGTCGTCAGAACAGGATGCGAATCCCGCTGCAATGGCAACTGCCGCCAACCCTTTATAAAATTTGCTGTTCATAACAGTAATGTTTTGTCGTTTTTAGAATTTAGCTGTGAGCTGGAATGAATATACTCTTGAAGGCACGAAGTATTGTCCCTGACCTCCGGAGAAGTTATACTGGGGATTTATACCTTTTCGTTTTGTGGCGATAAATACGTTGTCGACAGAGACTCCGATATTCAGATTCTGAAGCTTCATTGTCCTTACCCATGAGTCGGGAAGATCGTATGAGAGGTTGAGATTTTTGAATATCAGGTAGTTATTGTTGACGATGTATCTGCTGCTGGCACTATTGCTGTAAGAGTTGTAGGATGTGTTGAGTTGCGGTATGCCGTTCGGGTCAATTATATTGCCGGCTCCGATGAATACCTTTTCAACAGATGTGGAAACAGGCTGACCGTCGGCACCGATGTATGTCAGGTTGGAACTTCCGACAGTGTGGTCGGCTATGCCATCGGGTTTTTGGCTCCATGCATTCAGAAGATCCTTATGCAGGGCAGATGCTCCGGAGGATCCCACGCCTGTCAATCCCGCATAGTTGCCGTCGTAAGTCTTTCCGCCAAGGCTGTAGGAGAAGAGCATTCCGAGGCTGATGCCTTTCCATGCCACATTTGTGCCGAATGAGCCATATACGGTCGGAAGAGACGTGCCGATGATCTTGCGTGATGCGTATGCGGTGTTGTACGTATAATATTTCCCGTCGATTTCCACAAGTGCTCCATTTGCAGCCGCGTTCTGAACACGAGATGCGTATTCACTGCCATTGTATATTTTCTGGTTCTGGTCATTATAGGAGTAGAAATCGGGAGATTCAGGGTCAATCACGTATAGCGAACGTCCGTTTGTGCGGTCGATGCCGGCCCATTCGTATGTGTACTGTTCATACAGGCTCTTCCCAATGAATAGGGCGTCGCCCGGTATATCCTGATTGTCGGGAAGCTTGATGATTTTGTTTTTCAGGAATGAGGCATCGACGTTGAATGTCCATTTGATATTCTGATTGCGTATTATGTCCACGCCAAAAGCAAGCTCCCAGCCGATGTTCTGCATCGTGCCGATATTCTGGAGAGTCGTCGGTGTTGTGGCGGTGTTGCCCAGGTTGCCTGAAGATGGAGCGGAAGAACGCCAGAAGAGAAGGTCGGTATTGCGTTTGTTGTAGTAGCCGATAGAGAAGTTGAAACGGTCGTCGAAGAGAGAGCCTTCAAGGGCAAGGTCAAACGTCTTTGTGGATTCCCATCTGAGGTTTGATGGTGGGAGCTGTGCGGGCACAAGGTTGTTGATTGAGCCGCCGATCGCCCAACCGAAGTTATAGATACCCCATGAAGCGTAATGACCGGCAGAGGCGTCGTTGCCTACCGAGCCGTATGCAGCGCGTAGTTTCAAGAAATTGATCCAATTTATGTCTTGCATAAACTTCTCTTTGGAGATTGCCCAGCTTGCGCCTGTGCTCCAGAAAGAGCCCCAACGGTTATCCTTATCAAAGCGAGAAGTTCCGTCTCGTCTGATGGAGGCCTCGATGAAGTATTTCTGTTCGTAGTTGTAGCGGGCGCGACCGAGATAAGACTCAAGTTTATATTCGGTGTAGTAGGCCGTCATATCCTTCATTTCGGCAAAGTTACCCATGTGGATAAGTCCATCAAGCTGCTGACCGCTTTTGCGGATATAGTTCTGCTCGTAGGAATAAGCATAGTTCTCATGGTCAAGGAGCACGTCGACATGGTGTGCGCCGTAATCATGCGACCAGTTCAGCATCTGCTGGAACATGTGTGTCTTCGTGCGGTAGAATCCATGGCTTAGGGAGCCGATGTTGGCTTGCGAACCGATCTTGTTGTTGTTGTATTGCATCTCATTTGTCTTGTCGCGGAACATTGTCCCCTTTACGGTTATGTCAAATCCGTAAGGGAGCACGATTGTGCCGAACATTGACGCGTCAAGCTGGGTGACGCTGTAGTTTCTGCGGTCTTCGCGTATATTCCATACAATGTTGCCGTCAGTGTTGTAATTTTCCTGGTTCCAGATTGGGAGTCCGGTCTCGGGGTCATACATCACATTGCCTTTTTCATCATGCAGATAATAAGGATAAATCGGAGCCTTGTTCTGAGTCATGGAGAAGGGGTTGTTGGTGTAGCCGAGTCCATCGGGATCCACCGGACTTCTCTGCATCTCCTGCTGTGCTGCGCTCAGGTTAAGACCGAGTTTGAGGAATTTTACCGGGTTGGCGTTGAGGTTTACACGACCACTGAAGCGTTCGTAGTCAGTGAGGAGCACATAGCCGTTCTCTTTCAGGTATCCGGCAGATGCGAAAGCGTTGAATTTCTCTGTTGCGCCCGCCATGCTTACGGAATATTCCTGACGGTAGCCGGTGCGCGACACCCCTTTCCACCAATCCATATCCTCGCCGGTATATCCTGGTAGGATGGAGGCCGCGAGTTTTCCGTTGGCGTCAAACACGCTCTTCTCGTCGGCATCATAAATATTGAGCTTTGCATACGTCGGGATGAAGTTGTCTCTCCAGAAGTTGATTGCATCCTGTCGGCTCACTTTCTCATTTGTGATTTTTCCATTCACCTGAGCATTGAATGTGGTTTCCATCCATTCGTTAGCATCCATTCGGTCATACATCGGGAGAGCCCTCTCATACATGCCCTGACGCACTTGAAGAGTCACATCGACTTTTCCTAAATTCTTTGCTTTCTTGGTGGTTATAAGGACCACGCCGTTTGCTCCACGGTTGCCGTACAGGGCACAGGAGGCGGCGTCTTTAAGGACAGACATTGATTCAATGTCCTGAGGATTGATAGCCGCGATATCACCTACATATTCAGACCCATCAACAACAATTAGGGCATCATTGTTGCCGTTTACAGAAGAGAATCCACGCACGCGGATAGACGGTGCCTGACCGGGTTGGGTTGTCGCACTTGTCACCTGTACGCCGGGAGCATTTCCTTCAAGGGCAGAGGTGACAGAAGTGACGGGGCGATCTTCAATCTCTTTTGAGCCGACAACGGCAACAGATCCGGTCAGAGATTCCTTGTTGGCAGTGCCGTATGCCACCACCACAAGGTCATCGAGATCCGCCGATGAGGATGTAAGGTAAATCGTCATGTTGTTTTGAAGGGTGACAACTTGATCCTTGTAGCCGACATAAGTGATTTTTGCTTGGGTCACTTTTGAAGGTACGGTCAGGACAAATTTCCCATCAATGTCTGCGGCAGTGCCTTGTCCTCCGCCGATTGGTGAGATTGTTGCTCCGATCAGCGGTTCGTTATTGGCCGCGTCAAGCACTGTTCCGTGATACGTGCGGGTCTGCGCCAGAAGGCTCAGGCTGCATGATATCACTGTCATCAGGATTAAAAACAATTTTCTCATACGTAATAATTTTGAGATGAAGTTATATGTTGTTTTGATGTATTCTTCAGATTTATCTTATAATCAAACATATAGTATGCGCCAGATAAGCGAGATGTGTACTAAATGAGTACGATGTATGCATGGAAAGCGGTATGGCAATTACACGAGACGGTCAAGTCTACATCGCAAAACCGATTGGCCCAAGACTGCCGACAGCCTCTATTTTCTGCTTATCGAGCACATGAAGATACTTCTCGGTTGTGGAGATGCTGCAATGTCCCATAAGGGTAGAGACCGTCTTGATATTCGCGCCTTTGTCGAGCACGTTGACGGCAAAAGAATGTCGGGCACAATGCCATGAGATTAATTTGTGGATGCCGGCTTTGCTAATCCATCGTTTGAGATGCTTGTTGCAAGTGGAATAGTTTGGCAGATTGAAAATCAATTCATCCGGATTGTCAGGTAGTGACGGAGTGCCGATAAGCGAGATGAGGTCATCACTGAGAGGGAAAACCACTGCGCTATGTGCGCTTCGTCCCTCCACTTTCTTCTGATTGAAGCGTAATGTGCGCGTCGTAAAGTCAACATTACCGTATGACATGAGTTTGACGTCACACCATCTGACTCCCGTGAACAGACTGAACACAAATGCGCGTTGCACCTCACGATGCTCCCCCTCATATCGGGTGGCAATGAGGCACCTTATCTCTTCGGGAGACAGTATCTCCTTCATGAGTTGCCTGCTGTCGTATCTGATGGCTATACCCCTGCAAGGATTTGAACGCAATAGATTATCCTCCATCGCATCAAGCACAATACGCTTGAAATGATGATACATCTTGTTGGGACCGCCCCCTTTACCGTTGGCACGCAGAAACTCTGAGAATCCGAGTACAAGGTGAGAAGTCAGTGTCTCCATTGGCAAATATTCATCATACATATTGTAGCGCGGAGACTCTTTGAGAAAACGGATGAAACGGTTATAGGTCTGGGTCACAGACTTGCGTACATTATAAGAGAATCGTTCCGACTCACATTTACCCTTGAAATAAGATATGAAATTAGTTTCCTTATCCCTTTTCAGCCGGTATCCCTCCCTATCTTCCAGGAATTGCTGCTCGCGTTCAAAGCGTATCTTTTCGGCAAGTGCAAGCGTATCCTTATTATGCATCCTATCCTGAGAGCTGCGCGGATGAGTGCGTATGTACAGGTTGAGCCTCTCCTTTCTTCTTATATGCTTTATATGGAATTTCGGTTTCCCTTTCATGACCCCGGTGGCATATACCACCTGCCTTCCGTCTTCATCAAGGACTGCCGTCTCGGAACGTCCGAGGTAATATTCCAGATATAGACTTGCCCTGCCATCTTTCAATTGTAAAAGACAGAGCTTGGGATTTTGTTTTGTTCTTCGCTGTAATACTGTCATAGATAATTGAAATTTTTTTAGATTATTTACCGTCTACAACTGAAATGTCGTACATTTGTACGGTTAAATGTTTTTGAATAATTTCAACTTCAAATTTCAGGATATTCAAGCATGGAATAAGGCAGATGTCATGTTGGTTGACTCCATTAAGTACGATAGGTCCCCATGCTTTTACATCTAAAGACTGGATAGTTCGTTGGGGCGGTGAAACCGACCCCGTGTTTGCGACGAGAGTGCAAAAGATGTAGTTCCTGACAAAAGATTTGATAATATGACATACATAGGCATCGACATCAGCAAAGCGACTTTTGTAGCAGCCTTCCTTCACGGGAAAAGCTACCGTACCGAGACCTTCCCAAATGATGCTAAAGGCATCCGCAGGTTCATCTCGAAGCTTGACCCTGCCATCCACCACTGCGTGATGGAGGCGACAGGCAACTACTGTTTCCTCCTTCTTTATCTTCTTGACAAGTCGGGCATCCGGGCAAGCCTCATCAATCCGAAGAAGATTAAGAACTATGCCCGCGTGATGATGTCCGTAACCAAGACGGATTCCAAAGACGCTTGTCTCATTGCCGATTTCGGGGAGAGGTTCAAGCCTGAACCCTATAAGTTCCCATCAGAACAGATAATGATTCTGAAGCAGAAGAAAACAGTCCTGCGTCAGCTCCAGAAGCAACTGACAGCGACAAAGAATCTACTCTCATCGCTTGAACCTCTGCCGGTTAAGGACAAGAAGTGTGTCAATTCTCTTAAACAGACCATAACGTTCCTTGAGAAGCAGATCAAGTACATGCAGCAGGAAATGGAGGCGGTCGTGACCGAGGTGTTTGACAGGCAGCTGAAACTCCTTACCTCAATAAAGGGTATCGGGGTCACACTTGCCACAGCGCTGATTATAGCCACCGGAGGCTTTACCTACTTCGACAATGCCAAGCAGTTGTCCCGCTTTATCGGTATCTGTCCAACAATAGAGCAGTCCGGCACGAGCATAAACATCCGGGGACATATCAACCGTAACGGTGATGAGACTCTGCGTTCAATGCTTTATGTGGCGGCATGGTCAGCAAGTCAGCACAACAAGGCGTGCAAGGAATGCTACCAACGATTACGAGGCAATGGAAAATCCGGCAAGGTTGCCATGATTGCCGTAGCAAACAAACTCGTCAGACAGGCTTTTGCTGTTGTGACATCCAATAATTCATATATCGACGGTTTCGTCTCTACGAAACCTGATACCACCGTCTGAACACTTCCTCTCTCCTTCTGGCGAGGGGATGCCCCAGCGGCGGGGGCGGCCTAAACCGCCCCCAAGAGCGGACGGAGGCATGACTATTCTCAAATAATCTAAGGTGGATGTAATTTTTGCCTCATTTTATTTGGATTTTAATATAGTTCGTACTTAAAGAGTACTTCGTGACAGCGACAGGTCAAAAAAACTACGGGATTGCAATGATTAACGCAATACAAGCGTCAAATTCTCACCATATTGAGAATAATTCTTATCTGACAAGTAACCGACCATATTAAAACTATACTATAAAATGTCTAAGATTTTGAATGAAATACGGAAGCCCGAAGATGGAGTAATCATCAATCCCAAGTATAGCTTATTTTACAAAGTGATTGGTCGTCCCTATGTTTTTATACAAATCATCGACATATAGATATCAAAATGAAATAAACTTGACGTCTGCGTGGACACCTCAAAGGTTATTGCAAGCAATTAGTGTAATTATGACACTAAATCATTAATCTGAAAAAAATGCGATTATTGCAATTTTTTTAAACATTTTTAATATATAATTAAAAATTTTGTCTAAATTTGCAAAATGAATGTAAATCTCATTCCCGATACACCACTTTCAAGAGAGAAATTGTAATCGAACAGGATTAAACATTCATGCTGATTACCTACCATCTACCTGTCGACAAAATAAGAGCAGAGACACGGTAAGAATATTTCACCTATTGAATACATCAAAACAACATATAACTTCATCTCAAAATTATTACGTATGAGAAAATTGTTTTTAATCTTGATGACAGTGATATTTGCGGGCTTAGGGCTTTCTGCACAGACTCGCACGTATCATGGCACCGTGCTTGATGCGGAGACAAACGAGCCTCTGATTGGTGCCACTGTCATGCCTGTTGGCGGAGGTCAGGGCACAGCTACAGACATTGATGGAAGGTTTAACATCACGGTTCCATTGAAAGTGCATGACGTGACCATATCATACGTCGGATATCAGGCTGTCACAGTTCCTCTTACCGACAATATGACTGTAAAGCTGAATACTTCGGCATCCACGCTTAATGATTTGATGGTAGTGGCATTCGGCACAACTACCAAGGAGGCGTTTACAGGATCTGCAGCAGTGGTCAATGCGTCAGATATTCAGAAGCATACCACTACCAACGTGGCTGATGCGCTTGTCGGAAGTGTCCCCGGCCTGCAGATGCGTTCCACCACTGGCGCTCCGGGTTCCTCACAGGGAAGCATGTCGATCCGCGGTATCAACTCACTCTATTCCGGAACTGAGCCGCTCGTGATTGTCGACGGTGCTCCTTACAGCGCCAACCTCAGCAACATATCACAGAATGATATAGCATCCATATCTGTGCTTAAGGATGCAGCATCTGCCGCTCTTTATGGAGCACGTGGTGCATCAGGCGTGATAATCATCACAACAAAGAAGGGCGCGAACCGAGAAGCAGAGATCAATGTCAATGCTAAATGGGGTGGCAATACGCGTGCAGTCCAGGATTACGACTATATCACGGATCCGGGAGAATATTATGAGGCATATTTCGCAGAGTTGTATAACTACAACTTCTATCGTCAGGGCATGAGCGCCGCTCAAGCAAATGCCGCTTCAAACGCTCAGTTGCTCAACCATCTTGTATATAACGTGTTTACCGTTCCCGAGGGGGAAACCCTTATCGGCATGGACGGCAAGATGAATCCCAAGGCAACCTTGGGCCGTATGTATGAGTTCAACGGTCAGCGTCGTTTCCTTACTCCCGATAATTATAACGACGAGGCTTACCGCACAGGTTTCCGTCAGGAATACAACCTCAGCATCAACGGCGGCACAGAGCGCGCCAGCTTCTATGCGAGCCTCAACTATCTGGGTGATGAGGGTATCCTGAAGCCTTCAAGCTTCGACCGCTTTTCCGGACGTATCCGTGCGGATTATCAGGCGAAGAAGTGGTTGAAGGTCGGTGCCAACATCGGCTATACACATAGTGCCACCGTAGGCAACTCTGATTTGAGCTCTTCAAACCTTGGCGCAGGCAACGTCCTGTATTTCACTTCGAGCATTGCCCCGATATATCCTCTTTACGTGCGTTCTTATGACGACGCCGGCAATCCTTACATCATAAAGGATGAGTTTGGCAACAACACTTACGATTTCGGTGTGTCAAACTATTATGCTAAATCCCGTCCGTTCAGTGCCCCGGGTAATGCAGTCGGAGCGCAGGCACTCGATCAGGCGCGTACCGTAGGTAATCAGCTGAACGCTACGTTTAACGCCACATTCCAGTTTACGGATTACCTGAAACTCGACGTGGTCAGCAATGTGACATGGGGCTTGACCCAGTATACTTATTACGGCAACATGAACAACCCTCTGAACTCCAACGTGAAGGGCAAACTTGCCAAAGATAATACCAATACTATCCGCACGAACAACACCCAGACCCTCACATTCTACAAGCAGATGGGCGACCATTATCTCAACGTGCTTGCAGGTCATGAGTATTACCGTTCTGACCAGCAGTATCTCTACGGTTACGCCGAGGGCGGTTTCTCTCCGACGATCCTTGAGCTTGCCGCTTTTGCCAACCGTCAGATCAACACCACCTCCAACAAGAGCCGCTACAACGTGGAGGGATGGTTTGGTAGCCTGCAGTATAATTACCTTGAGAAGTATTATGCATCGGCATCATATCGTCGCGATGCCTCCTCACGTTTCGCGAAAGCACATCGTTGGGGTAACTTCTGGAGCGTCGGCGCAGCCTGGGTGATCAACAAGGAGAGCTTCATGGACTCCACCAAGAGCTGGCTTGATTATCTGAAGCTCAAATTCTCTATCGGACAGCAGGGTAACGACAACATCAGCAGCAGCTATGCCTGGATCGATATGTATAATCTCCAGATCGCGAGCCCGACACAGATGTCGCCGGTGTTCAACAAAGGATTCGGAAATCCTGATCTGACCTGGGAGACAACGACCAACCTCAACGTGGGTCTTGAGTTCGGACTCTTTGATAACCGTTTGAACGGATCAATCGACTTCTACAACAAGAGCACGAGCAACCTTCTCTTCTGGCTCTCAGTGCCGGAATCTACGGGCGCACGCGGCTATTACGGCAACATGGGCACGATACGCAACACCGGCGTGGAACTGACGCTGTCAGGCTCCCCGATCAAGACTGCGGATTACGAATGGTTGCTCTCTGCCAACCTTTCTCACAACAAATCCAAGATCGTAAGTCTCCCGGCTGATAAGACGAAAGTCAACGGCGGTTTCTATGAGTCGCCTTACTGGTATACCGAGGGTGGCAACATGTATGAGTATATGACTCTTGCATTTGCCGGACTTAACGAGCAGGGCGAATCCCTCTATTACTATGATCCGAACCTTATCCAGGAGGGCGGACAGATGACAACGTCAAAACCGGGCACTGTGAAATCTATGGATTATGTGACCACTAATTCCGGTGAGGCTTCACGTTATCTTTGCGGATCGACTCTGCCTACGGTATATGGTGGTTTCAGCACAACAGTACGCGTAAAATGGTTTGACATCACCGCTACATTCGATTATCAGATCGGTGGCAAGGTATATGATTCCCGCTACGCTTCTCTTATGGGCCCGAACACGAGCCTTGACGGCACAGGCGCCGGCGGCAATATCCACAAGGATTATATCAAGTCGTGGAGCCCGAACAACACCTCCTCCAACATACCGCGCTGGCAGGTGGGCGATACCAACGGCAACCAGGCATGCGACAGATATCTCACCAATGCCGGTTATCTCAACTTCCAATCATTCACTGTAGGATTCACTTTCCCGAAATTCTGGAATGAGATAGAGAAGCTGCGCATCTACTGCGCCGGTGAGAACCTCTGTTTCTGGTCGGCTCGCAAGGGTCTTGATCCGCGTTATTCCTTCTCGGGCAACACATCTATCGGCACATACTCCCCGATGCGTTCCATCTCGGGTGGTGTTGAGGTTACTTTCTAATAAACGGTTTTATAATTAGAAACAAATTACAATGAAAAAAATAGCATTATATATGACGGGGTTGTCGCTTCTTGTGCTTCCTACCTCTTGTATGCAGGAGTTTGAGCCTCAAGGAGGATCCGTCACATCAAATCAGGCAGCCGAGGCCCCGGGAGCATACGAAAAATTTGTGGCTTCCATCACTTCGGCA
The DNA here is from genome assembly GCA_003762615.1 of Muribaculaceae bacterium Isolate-037 (Harlan). GTDB lineage: Bacteria > Bacteroidota > Bacteroidia > Bacteroidales > Muribaculaceae > Lepagella > Lepagella muris. The sequence continues at coordinate 2,652 of RIAZ01000008.1, read as the reverse complement.
ATATCCGGCAAATTCACGTTCACCGGTTCCAGTTATCAGCAGCCTAATGACTTCGGCTATACAGGATTCTATCTGATCCGCGATGTCATGGGTCAGGATATCGTGGCTGTCAACAATAACTGGTTCAACAACTGGTATCAGTGTGGTGTAGGTCTGGCTCCTATCTACCTCAATTGCCAGCAACCCTGGACGTTCTACTACTCGGAGATCTATTCCTGCAACACTGTCTTGAAACTTGCGGGTGAAAATCCCGATGAGCAGAAAATCGCCGGTGCAGGTATTGCCCATTGCTTGAGAGGAATGTTCTATCTTGAGCTCGCGCAGATGTATGCCCAGGAGACGTATGCAGCCAACAAGGAGGCATTGACAGTGCCTATCATTCCGGAGAACCTTCCCCTTTCGGAAGCTACCAACAATCCCCGCGTGACAAACGAGGTGATGTTTAAATATATTCTGGAGAATCTTGACATTGCCGAGACTCAGCTCGCCAACTATACGCGTCCTGACAAGACCACTCCCGACGTGTCGGTGGTGTATGGTCTGAAAGCGCGCACCTATCTTCTGATGGAGGATTGGGCTAATGCTGAGAAATATGCCAAGCTCGCGCAGCAGGGTTATTCGATTATGACGGCAGAGCAGTATACTGACCGCGTGCATGGCTTCAACGACGCCAATTTCACAAATTCATGGATGTTGACTTGTGGCTTCAAGAGTGATGACCCGTGTATCACTTATAACGACGGCGACTCCTCTTGGGGAACCTGGATGATATGTGAGTTCCCGTCAGGTTCTACAGGACTGGGTTATTACAATAGTTATGGCGGTGCCAACCTGATTGACCGTCATCTCTATGAGACTATCCCGGCGACAGATGCAAGAAAGAAATGCTATGTGGATTTTGCTCTTGATGAGCTTGATCCGGAGGCTGATAAGGATGCCATAATCGAGGCATTGTCGGCATATTCAGATGTGCCGGAAAACGTCTATGGCACCGGTCTGTGTCAGAATCAGTTTGGGGGAATGCCGTTGAAGTTCCGTTCTGCCAACGGCAACCATGAGAACAACCAGGTGGGTTATTGCGTGGATCTTCCTATGATGCGCGTAGAGGAGATGGTGCTCATCGAGGCTGAGGCTGCCGGGATGCAGAGTGAGGGACGCGGCATTCAGATCCTTACTGATTTTGCCAAGACTCGCGACCCGGAATATGTCTATGGCACACACAATGAGGCATACAACAATACCTCTACACCTGCGTTCCGCAACGAGATCTGGTGGCAGCGCCGTGTCGAGTTCTGGGGCGAGGGTTTCGCTACATTCGATATCAAGCGTCTGCAGAAGGGTATCATCAGAAATTACGAAGGCACAAACCACGTGGAGGGCTACCGCTGGAATACCAACAAGCCTGCGGATTGGATGACATTCTGTATCATCCAGACCGAGTCTAACTACAACGGCGGCATCATCAACAACCCGACGCCTATCGCACCGACAGCAGACTCACCTGTGCATATCTGGTAATATTAACATCTAAACATTAAGAATCTAATGAAAAAATATATTTATGCCATAGCCTTCCTTCCGATGCTCGGTCTCTGGGCATGTAGTGCGGATGAGGGCACTATGCCCGGAACGGACAAGGAGCCGGTGGTGACAGTATATACTTACGCTCCGACAGATCCGGCGTTGAATCCGGATAATGACGTGACTGTAAGGTTTGCAACCAACAGTGCCACTACCGATGTCTACTACATGTATCAGCTGACTACAGAGGTAGATGCGGAGGTTGAGAAAAATGAGGCGGCATTCATCGACAAGGTGATATCCACGGGTCAGAAAATTAGTGTGAATGGAGCGGAGAATGTTGAGATCAACCTGATCGACATTCATGGTGCCAACACTATCTGTGCAGTAGCGGTCGGCAATGGTGGCAAGACGCTCGGAAGCGCCACCTTCCTTGGTCTTGACTGGGAGCAGAAGAAGCTCGGCACGTTCTATATTCAGCAGGCGTTTATAGGGACAAAATCCACTGAAGCAGCTCTTGAGGTTTGCACAACGGATCCGTCTCTTTACCGAATCAAGGATGCTTTTGGCGAGGGCTACAGCATGAAGATGCAGCTTCTCAACAAGCAAGGTCAAGATGAGGATGGCGTGTACACACTTTTCCGCATTCCTGCTACTCATACTCCATGGAAGGTTAAGTTGCAAAATGGAACCACTCCCGATTTGTGGGTTCAGGATATCGGGTACTGGCAAGGGAATGCAAGTTTCGTGACAGACGTTACGGGATATGAGAACGGTTTCTATAAAGATGATGGTTCGGCATTCTTCCGTATTGCCTGGATGGCAGGCGATATGGGCTGTGTGTCGTATGACACCCCAAGCTATTTCGTCCCTTACGAATAATATTTAGATTCCGGCTGCATGTATATTTTTGAATATCCATGCAGTCGGAATCCGTTTAAAGCTATCTGATTATCAGATAGCTTTATATTATTTTTGCCATATCATAAGATTCTGTTATTCAATAAGTAGTTTCTAAAAATTAATGTACATATGTTGGCACGGTTTTTGCAGTATGGTAAGGTAAACGACTATGAGAATTACAGAAGTAAACCTTACAAAGAAACAGAGAGTGGAGTTGGAGTATATCGT
>RIAZ01000089.1 GCA_003762615.1 Muribaculaceae bacterium Isolate-037 (Harlan) | reverse complement strand
GGTCAGATACATGATTCTTTGAGTTTGTTTGTTCTTTTTCACTTATTAAAACAATCTTAAAAGCATAAGTGCCTGATTATTTGATTTGGTGCTCTTTTTTATTCACATTTGTTTTTAAACAAGCTCTAAGTTTCTTCATGATGTTTTAAATATTATTAAATGTTAAAAATAAAAAAACATAAGATTAATTATTAGGGTGTTCAGTTTGACGTTCCGAAAAACGGCATCCAGAACACCGGATTTTACATAAAAATCACGTGCTGGAAATTCTTGTTTTCAGAGACGAAATAGTACATTGAAAATTTGGATAATTCATTAA
>RIAZ01000088.1 GCA_003762615.1 Muribaculaceae bacterium Isolate-037 (Harlan) | reverse complement strand
CAACGGTGTGAAGCTCCTTAAACCTACCGCCGCGCTTATCAACGATAACGATGCTGGTTGAGCCTGATCTATTCTTCTTTTTGCGCACAAACATGCGCAAAGATAGCGAATTTTCGCCGTTGCGTCATCCAAATCACCCAATTCTAAAACCTATATCTCTAATTATCAATGATATTTATTTTTAACCCTCAAAAAGTGACGAAGTCAGGAAATCATGGCACATACACATGCCACATATCCACATATAGCTGACGATAGCTTCATCCTCCAGACGTTTTTTTAATTTATCGTTTATGGTTTACGGTTGACCGTTTATCGTTGACCGTTTAAAGCATG
>RIAZ01000087.1 GCA_003762615.1 Muribaculaceae bacterium Isolate-037 (Harlan) | reverse complement strand
CTCGCCTCCGAGAGCCAAGGCATCCCCCATGCGCCCTTCGATCATTCCGTTATTTCTTGATGTATCGAAGTACATAGTAACCGGTGTCATTTCTGACACCTTGCCTAAGCCTTTTTTATACCATCAGAAAGCTGATGGCGCTCGTTGTGTTCTGTTTGAGTTTCTACTTTGTCTTCTCGCTGACCCAGTTAATCTGGGTCTCGCTTCCATCATGTCAATGTGCTCTTTTCAGGTGGAGAATAACGGATTCGAACCGTTGACCCTCTGCGTGCAAAGCAGATGCTCTAGCCAACTGAGCTAATCCCCCTTGTCAAGAGAATTTCCCACAGGACCGACAGAGTGAGGTGGACTTTCGTCTCCTTGTCCATCTATTTGTGTCACCCTCAACCGACCGGAATCCCGGTCTCCAGAAAGGAGGTGTTCCAGCCGCACCTTCCGGTACGGCTACCTTGTTACGACTTAGCCCCAGTCAC
>RIAZ01000086.1 GCA_003762615.1 Muribaculaceae bacterium Isolate-037 (Harlan) | reverse complement strand
AGTTTATCGAACAGGAGGTCGCATGGGAGCGTCCGGCAGTGTTCATCGAGTTCGTGCCCTTCAAGTGGCACGCCATTGTGCCGGGAGTCGAATACCGGGCACAGCCGCTGATCAACCTCCATGTGGTTACAGACTGGGCAGAGCAGAAAGGCATCGGCGAGTTCCGGCTGCTCGACAGGATTCATGAGCTGCTTGCCGGCCTGGAGGGAAACACCTTCATGGAGTTTGACATTGACAGTTCTGCAACCAACCACAACCACGAGGATATTGTCGAGAACATCGAGACCTATACCTGCGTCGGATTCCGACATCTGAAATAAGGTCCCATAAACGCGCCGTGTCGCAAAGGAAAGAGAGAGCCGCATCCTTTATCGGGTTGCGGCTCTCTCGGCTATATATGGGCGCGGAAGCGGCCTCAGACGGCCTCCTCCGGGGCATTGCCCAGCTCGGTGAAGAGCATTATGTCCGTGTAGCGGGCATTGTAGTTCATGGTCGCGTCAAACTCCCTGCGCCGGCAGCG
>RIAZ01000085.1 GCA_003762615.1 Muribaculaceae bacterium Isolate-037 (Harlan) | reverse complement strand
CGTTTTGCAGCATTGCAAATATCTGCGATAACTGTGCAATTCCAGTTAGATATTGACGGCATAGCGGGGATTGTTGACTCCGGCTCTTACCGTAGCTTTCATTCAGTGATTGCAGACGCCCTCGCACCTCTGCTGCTTGGTTCGCCGCTGAAGAAGTTTCCGTTTGAGGGATACGATTCCCCTTTTTGCTGAGACCGTTGTAATACTTGGCTTCTTTCTCCTGACTGTGAAATTCCTTTGTCATAGTCTCACTTTCTATTTAGTTGGTTGTTGATTTTGTCGATGGCTTCCTTGAGGGCGAAATGGCCGGCGACCAATGCAGAGTATGTCCTCGACAGGTCACACTCTCGGTCGTCATGGGTCGCTTCGTACTGGTCGAGGACTATCCCGGTGTCATTGAAATTCCGGGTCAGGGTCTGTAACAGGACCCTGACGGCATTTTCTGTCATTATTTCGGCTCGTTGCTTCATCGTCTGATTTTTTAGTGGGAGGACTCGGACTCGAACCGAGGACGAACCGGCCGGAT
>RIAZ01000084.1 GCA_003762615.1 Muribaculaceae bacterium Isolate-037 (Harlan) | reverse complement strand
AGGAGCGCGAGACAGGCTATCTCGACTTCATCACGCTGTCGTCATCGCTGATGTTCTCGATGAAGTACAAGATGAGCATCCCTGAAATGCGCAGGGAAACGCTCTACAACAATGTCCGCAAAACCGGATATGCCGAATGCCCTGACTATCTTGCCGGACTGGAGATAGAGTCGTGCGACTACCGGGAGCTGTTCGAGCGCTTCAGGAACATGCCCGGCGTGGTGTTCCTGGTCGACCCTCCCTATCTGTCAACCGAGGTCGGCACTTACCGCATGTCATGGCGTCTCGCCGACTACCTCGACGTGCTGTCTGTGCTCTCCGGCCATGACTTCGTTTATTTCACCTCCGACAAGTCCTCTCTCGTGGAGCTGTGCGAGTGGATGGGGCGCAACCCGTCGCTCGGAAACCCTTTCGAGCGCTGCCGGCGCAGGGAGTTTGACGCGACCATGAACTACAATGCCCGCTACACGGACATAATGCTCTTCACCGAGCTGGGCAATGCCCCGGAGGAGGCCGTCTGAGGCCGCTTCCGCGCCC
>RIAZ01000083.1 GCA_003762615.1 Muribaculaceae bacterium Isolate-037 (Harlan) | reverse complement strand
ATCAGGTCAAATTCAAAGACTCCCTGCAATTTTCGCTTCTCTACAACCTCGAAAGGTCCGCAGGTATTCAGTTTCCTGAAATTGTCGAGCAGTTTTTCAATCTGTTCGTCCGACAGTAGATTGCCGAAAGTTCCGGAGATATAGCCGATGATTTCTTCCGATAGCTCCGCAGTTTTATCATTCTCAACGACTGATACTTCGCCTTCTTCGCCCTGTCTATCACAAGTGACGGCAATATCGTCTGCTTTAAGTGATTCTGGGGCGTTGCCGGAGTCAACTGTTTTACTTAGGTTTTGTTTTAATGCCGCAGCGCACTTTCTTCCGGTTGCAAAAATTGCGGGCATTGCATCATTTACCATCGGTCCCGCCACAAAGACAGCCAAAAGAAACGGTGCTTCATAGAGAGTGAATATCCAAGTGGCATCAAGCCAGAACAATGCTGTGCCCGGATTTGAGGATGACCCGTTAGTTCCCGCATAAGCTGTCTTCATTGCCATAATCAGGAAGACAATGGTGATTAATACGGTCATGGTTTTCAATGTGTTGTCGCTTTTCATATAATTGT
>RIAZ01000082.1 GCA_003762615.1 Muribaculaceae bacterium Isolate-037 (Harlan) | reverse complement strand
GCCCCATTCGGAGATCCACGGGTCAATGGGTATTTGCCCCTCGCCGTGGCTTATCGCAGCTTGTCACGTCCTTCCTCGCCTCCGAGAGCCAAGGCATCCCCCATGCGCCCTTCGATCATTCCGTTATATCTTAATGTATCGAAGTACATAGTAACTGGTGTCGTTCCCGACACCTTGCCTAAGCCTTTCCATATACCATCAGCATGCTGATGGCGCTCGTTGTGTTCTGTTTGAGTTTCTACTTTGTCTTCTCGCTGACTCAGATGAATCTGAGTCTCGCTTCCATCATGTCAATGTGCTCTTTTCGAAGTAGTCCTTGGCAGAGTTGAACTGCCGACCTCTACATTATCAGTGTAGCGCTCTAACCAACTGAGCTAAAGGACTATTTAAGAGAATTTCCCACAGGACCGACAGAGTGAGGTGGACTTTCGTCTCCTTGTCTATCTGTTTTGTGTCACCTTCAACCGACCGGAATCCCGGTCTCCAGAAAGGAGGTGTTCCAGCCGCACCTTCCGGTACGGCTACCTTGTTACGACTTAGCCCCAGTCACCGATTTCGCTCTAGGGCGCGCCTCG
>RIAZ01000081.1 GCA_003762615.1 Muribaculaceae bacterium Isolate-037 (Harlan) | reverse complement strand
CTCGCCTCCGAGAGCCAAGGCATCCCCCATGCGCCCTTCGATCATTCCGTTATTTCTTGATGTATCGAAGTACATAGTAACTGGTGTCATTTCTGACACCTTGCCTAAGCCTTTTTTATACCATCAGAAAGCTGATGGCGCTCGTTGTGTTCTGTTTGAGTTTCTACTTTGTCTTCTCGCTGACTCAGACGAATCTGAGTCTCGCTTCCATCATGTCAATGTGCTCTTTTCGAAGTCCCCCCTAAGGGGGAAGCGGTCGCCCGCTTCAGCCGGTATCCCTGACGGGATACCTACTGTAGTCCTTGGCAGAGTTGAACTGCCGACCTCCACATTATCAGTGTGGCGCTCTAACCAACTGAGCTAAAGGACTATGCAGATATCAACTCTGTTGATATCCAGTGAGACGGTGTCTCACCGTATGGGTTTGCCTCAGGACAGCTGACAGAGGGGAGGACTTTCGTCTCCTTGTCTATCTCTTTGTGTCACCTTCAACCGACCGGAATCCCGGTCTCCAGAAAGGAGGTGTTCCAGCCGCACCTTCCGGTACGGCTACCTTGTTACGACTTAGCCCCAGTCAC
>RIAZ01000080.1 GCA_003762615.1 Muribaculaceae bacterium Isolate-037 (Harlan) | reverse complement strand
CGGTCATTGTCCTGTGGCATTGTTGTCAATGTTCTCCTGTCGCTCCTGGGAAGTCGCCGTGGCTCCGTTCCCGATTGCGGATGCAAAATTACAACCCTTTCCGGCGTTTTGCAAATATCTTTATGTTATAGAGCATATTTTTCTAAAATTCGATAGCTATATCACTATATCTCAATCAAATCAATAAATGTTAAAATATCTTTCATTTTATTAACGAATGAACTTTTTACCGTATTACTGCGTTATAGTGAGACTGAAATGTCGCGAAAAAAGCGGGCAGATAAAGAATCTGCCCGCTTTTTTTTTACAATTTTGATGACCATGATGACTGAGACGAGTGAGACGACTTGGACTGCTGAGACTACTTAGATAACTTAGACTACTTGGACTGCTTGGAACAATAATGATAACCCCGATAAGAATTATCAGAAGCCCTATCGCTAAAAGAAGTCCAAGAGGTCCAAGAAGTCCCAGCCGTCCAAGAAGTCCAAGCAGCTGCTATCCCCTCCGGGGATAACAACAACCACCACAACAAAAAAGAAAGCCGGCTGATCGCTCAGTCGGCTTCCATAAGGCGGCGATTACCTACTCTCCCGCTCTCGCAGTACCATCGGCGTGATGAG
>RIAZ01000007.1 GCA_003762615.1 Muribaculaceae bacterium Isolate-037 (Harlan) | reverse complement strand
TAGTTTTCATGAGAAAAAGCGTCCAAACTTTTCCTTTAAATTACTAATTTTCAGGGACTTTTGCAAATTTAATCGACTAAAAATTAAGTGTTTAACAGCATAAATTTAATTTTTGTCATCTACTAAATTTTTCGAAATAAGTTTAGATTTCATTCCATAAAAATGGATGCCAAATAGTTGTAAATTGAGAAATAATGCTTAAATTTGTGCGGCAAAGTCTGCCCGCAGGAGCCCGATAAGGTTTCCGGAAAGCGAATCCGGCGAGCCGAAGGGTTTGGGGTGGGTCTGCTGACATATTATAATAGAGCGTCTTTGTGCGCTTTGTTCTTGACTCTAAGAAACTTGGCGGTTTCAAACAAAATCCAGTTAAAGGACAAGGGCAACAAGGTCGCTCACGGTATGGTTATAGTCCTTGGTGTACCTGTATGTGTAGGTACAAGGGTTCCTATATACCTACACGTGGGCTTCTGCGTTGCTCGTCTTGACTGGAACGGCAACGCCAAGGCCTCTTAGAGTGGGACGAGCAAAGAAAGAGAATCCCACGTTTTCTGTTTTATATGCCATGAAAATACTTAATCACAAAATCCGATAAGGGATTCAATCGGAGCCGCATCATCTATGGCTCTATCTGATACACTACTACACTACATCTTCAATATTTTAGATTTATAAAAACAGTAAACGGTTATGAAATGATCATATAGCCGTAGCAATTGTTGTGGATCGTCATTAGATACAGTTATTGAGTTCTGCTTTTAGTGCGCTTGTTTGCATCATCTGCGTGAATATATAGGATGATTTTTTACCTTGATACATATAAAAACTAACATAAAATGAAACAAAGCTCAAAATTAAACAGAAATCTGGTGCTTGCCGGTGGTTTCGCATTGCTGACCACAGCTATCGCCATGTCGCAAAGCGGCTTTTCGCACGGCAATCCGACACGAGCCTCTGAGGAGGGAATTTTGGTGGTTGACCTTAACAAGGAGTGTTGGTATGATCTTGACGGAGATGGGAAACGAGAATTCTATCAATCAAACGTATACGTGGGTAATCGTCGTTATAAAGGATTGTTCCGGTTGAATGAAGAATGTAATCTGGCGAATTATATCATTGATTCTTACAGAAATTTAGGAAGTGACGCAATGGCGAATATTGTCAACTTTGGTCTTGATATTCCGGGTTTTGCCTATGGCGGTTCAAAGGAATTTCCTATATACAAGACCAACGGCACTGAGGATCCTGTACCCATTGATACGGTGCAGGCAAGGTCTGTCAATTTCATTGATATTGACAACAACGGCACAAATGATATATGGCTTCGTGGATACAATAATGATGCCAATGTTGCAATCATGGGACCTGACGAGAGGTTTATGTATCGTACGGTGAAGATAATGTCACCTCAGGAGTACTATGACTATATAGTTGAGAAACCGAGTTCGGGATTGGGTTCCGGAATGTCTGTGATTGATATTTCAACCGGAACACCGGGCTGTTTCGGTTCTTTCCAACAGATAGATATCAACAATGACGGTCTGATGGATTACATCTTGCCTTCTACCGGTGAGTATCTGATGAACATAGGCGATGGTGCCTTCATGAAAAGTAAGTTTGCCGGAAAAATCTATTTCCGTGATTTCAATGACGACGGTTTAAACGACATGCTCTCATACAATGACAAGGAGAAACAGCTCACTGTCACTTATCAGAATAAGGATGGTGAGCCGGAGACAAAGAAGCTTGTCAGTGGTATGGCATGTGGCGACAAGATATGGTGTCATGACTTTGATAAGGATGGTGATATAGATATATTGGTGCCTTTCAATGGATTGGAAAACAATGAACAAGGATATCTGATTATGCTTGAGAACAAAGGGGATGGTTCCTTCAAAAAGCATGAGCATTATATTGATAAGGGGCAATTATTCTTGGATTGCGCAGATGTTGACAATGACGGTAATTACGAAGTCTTCTTTTTGGGAGGTGATACATATTATGGTAATGATATGTATGTTTGGTATCTTAAAGTCACAGGAGTTGATGTGGATGAAAATGCAGTTAAGCTTCATGACCAAGAACCTAATGATGAAAGGATTGCCCTTTTAGATGCTAACAACAGTGGTTTTGTAAAACTTTACAGCTACTTTGGTTCATATCCGGATTATGAATATAAATCATTCTCTTTCGGAGACGTACCAAACACACGACCCGAAAAGATGGCTAAGCCATCTGTCGTTTACAATGAGGAGGATGAGACAATTGAGATATCATGGGATCTTGGTGCTGATAAAGAGACAGCCTCTCTCGACCTCACTTACGAACTGAGGATAGGTACAGCTCCTGATAAATGTGATATCCTCTGGGTTGATGCTCTTGCCGATGGTCATCGCCGTAATTTTAAGGATGGAAATTGCGGATATCTGACAATGCGTAAGTTCAACACAACCTCTTGGCCTGAAGGGAAGATTTATATCTCCATCCAGTCAATTGACGGTAATTATATGGGTTCGGAATTCAGTGATTACGCAATAGTTGAGAAGAAGACGGCTGCCGCCGATTTCCTGATAGATTGCGCAGTCACTACCGCAGTCACGGAAGAGGTGAAACTCAGATTCTTCGGTACACCGGATTCCTCCGTCACTTACGGTTGGGATTTTGATGGTGCTGAGATTGTCTCTGAGAATGGAGTGGATGCTGTCGTGAAATGGGCAACGCCTGGCACGAAAAAGATTAGCTTGACGGCAACTACGGCAGTCGGTAAGACAAGGACGGAGACAAAGGAATTGAAGGTAGTTCCGGCAAAACTTGTTCCGGATAAGAAGATGGGGGAGATATACCTGGAACCTTCAGTAGCTGTAGACTTGGATTTCGATGGTGTCTATGAATTGTTTGATGGTCGTTTTTACGAAGCAAATGCTGATGGAGAATACAATCTGTTGAAAAGATTGTTTAATAATAATCTCCCTGGTGGGGGAAACATTGCTGATATCAACAGAGATGGTATGCCCGATGTCTACTGTAACACTTCTAATAAAATATCACATACCTTGAATCTTGGAGACAAGGATATGGAAATTGTTGATTTTGACAATCTTGAAAGAAAATCAATTAAATTATTCGCAGATTTGGATAATGATGGCTTCTCCGACGGCTATTTCGGTGTCGATTTGGGTTATAATAGGGGAAATTACAAGTCAATGGAGGATATTACCGATTTAAACACACTTCTCTATTGGGGAACTATCAAGGAGATATATGATTATGACGGCGATGGCTTTATGGATTTATGCGTGATAAGAGTAAATAATTTTATTGATTGGGAGCATGTCTATTTATATCGCAATTTGGGAAATCGTAATTTTGAATTGGATAAAACAATTTCAGTTGAAACATCTGTTAAAAATATAATTTCATCGGATATTGATGGTGACGGCAAAATGGATATGGTTAGTTCCGATTATGCTTCGGGTTTGGGAGTGACTTCTTATTCCGATTACGTATATGTTTATTGGGGCGATGGAACAAACATGAAAATACCCGCGCCAGCAGGACATCAATTCTGTGATATCAGCGAAATCGCAGACCTTGATAATAATGGCTGTAATGATATCATATTAGATGTAGTTAATGGCGAGTCTGTTTCAACATGTATTATTTTCTTTTATTCAGATCGGAGCTATGAAATAGTGAATTGCGGAGAAAGACGTAATTTTGGTGAAGCATTCTTCCGGCGTGCTGATGGTAGAATGGGACTTGGAGCCAATATCGTGATAGGTCCTGGAAATACTCTTCCAACCGCTCCCACCGGAATCAAGATGACAGAGACGGATGACTTCTATGTCTTCTCTTGGGATGCTGCATCTGATGCCGAGACTCCTGTTGCCGGATTGAAATACAATATTTCCCTTAAACTGAAGGATAAGGAGGGGGATAATTCCTACGTCTGGTCGCCATTGAATGGCGGTATGAATGGAGTGCCGGTGCCAAGCAGTGCCCAGTTGCTTGTATCCACCACAGTCTCTATCCCGAAGAGTGCTGTCGGTCCCGGTGACTATGAGTTTAAGGTGCAGGCTGTAGACACTCAGATGGAGTGTGGCGATTTCTCCGAGGCATACGGGTTCTCCGTTTCTATGAACAACTTCATATCCGGTCCGTCAGAGACTATGGTCAACAAGAGGAATATGTTCCGACTCTTCCCCGGAATTGATGCGTCCACAATCAACTTCGGAGAGGGTGCCGTGGTAGAAAGCGTGGAGGATAAGAGTATAACTGTGTATTGGACCTCAGAAGGGGAGAAGAACATTACTTATGGCGAATATTCCAAAGCGGTGTTTGTGCATCCAGCCCTTGATGCTTCTTTCTATATTCCTGAAGAGGTATTCTTATTTTCAAAAGTTAATGTCAACTGGGATAATGATCACAACAGTGAATGGAAAGTAGAAGGATTACCATTTCCGGGAGATGGTATTTTACCATCTTCTTCAAATAATTATGGAGTAACTTATACACAGACAGAAGACAACTCCGGATATCTGACAATTGGAAATAACAATGGATCATCTTACTATAAACTTAGGATTACGCATACATTGACTGAAAGCTATGGTACAGACTCTTATTCAGTGGAGTTCAAGACAGTGAGGATGAAGGAGAATCCGACTATCACATTAGTGGATATTGATGAGGAGACCAATAAGCATCGTATCCGCTGGAGTGTGCCTGAGGAACTTCGTTCAGGATTACACCGTGCATATATGGCGAATGTCTATAAGGAAACCTCTGAATTCGGCGTATATGAGTTGTTGAGTACTATGTCTGCCGATGATTACACCTCGCATATTGATGAATATTCCGATCCCGACAAGATGGCATCACGCTACTCCCTCTCCTATAAAATGGGTTATGGGGAGACAATGATGTCGGTGGCTCATCAGCCGATTCATCTGCAGATAAACCAAGGTGGTGCGAATATCTGGAATCTCTATTGGGGTAAGTATGAGGGTCGCAACATAACCACCTACCGCATCTTGCGTGGCAATTCTCCGCAGACTCTTGAATGTATAGCGGAGGTGTCGGGAAACGTCACCTCTTACACCGACTACGACGTTCCGACCGATGCATATTATGCGGTTGAGATACTTCTTAATGTCGGGACACGCGCCACTGAGACATTGAGATCGCGTTCTAATGTGGTGTCTGTATCGGATAGCGGTGTTGATGATGTGTTAGAGGATGGCTTCTACGTTGTCAAGGAAGGTAACAGTATGACAGTCATATCTGACGCTGACGTGACTGTTGTGAATGCTCAAGGTATTGTGATTTATACCGGAAAACCATGCAGAATCGATAATCTGTCAAAAGGTCTTTACATCGTGAAGTCGGACAAACGTATACGTAGGGTCATGATTTGATATACCTGTTATGCTACGTTATAAGTCTATATGGAAAGTGGTCGCTCCGAGTCGGGGTGACCACTTTCCTTGTGTTGTATAGGGTGAGGATTATGTCTGCCAATGCATGAGATGCCCGAGAGGGAAAAAAGGAGTGTGGAAAATTGATTGGGAAAAATAAATTTGTAATCAAAATACCAATGACGATACATCAGGAGGGGCATCACGCTGCGCGTGATCTGCTATCAACGTCCGCGCTATCTAAATCATTATGGCTTCAGCTCGTGGATGCAGCCCCACGGCGGCTATTAGGCATATTGTCGTGAGAAGTGTCGTAAAAGGTTGAAAATAATTTGAAAAGTGAGATAAATGTTTGTAAATTGAAAAATTATGCTTAAATTTGTGCGGCAAAGTCTGCCCGCAGGAGCCCGATAAGGTTTCCGGAAAGCGAATCCGGCGAGCCGAAGGGTTTGGGGGTGGGTCTGCTGACATATTATAATAGAGCGTCTTTGTGCGCTTTGTTCTTGACTCTGAGAAACTTTCCACAAATTCTTTTCCAGTCAAAGACAAAGGCAACAAGGTCGCTCACGGCATGGTTATAGTCCTTGGTGTACCTGTATGTGTAGGTACATGTGTTTCTATATACCTACACGTGGGCTTCTGCGTTGCTCGTCTCGACTGGATAGGCACGTGGAAAGGCCGCTCGGAGTGGGACGAGCAAAGAAAGAGAATCCCACGTTTTCTGTTTTATATGCCATGAAAATACTTAATCACAAAATCCGATAAGGGATTCAATCGGAGCCAGCATCATCTATGGCTCGAAATCGAACTTCATTACCCCGACATTTTTATACGCCAAACGGAGCAATCAGCCTTTCATTCCAGTCATATCATTTCATTACTTTACGGAGATGTGGTTGATGTCTTCCATTTTATATGGGATATTAGTGGCAGTTATCCTTACGGCAATTGTGTATGCAATTAGTTCAAAATTAATTGCTGTTGACTTGAATATCATTCATATTGGAGCATTAGGGTGTCTTTTTATTTTTATTGCAGTACAATCCTTTTTGTTTTTCGCTGCATTGGAAGCAAAACAGGCATTGAATGAATGGTCGGATTCTGTCAATTTAATAATATCTTCCGCATCGGATTTTGTAGACTCAGTAAAAGAGAATACAGATGCGGAGAAGCTTGCCAATGAATATAAACCGTATTTTGAGATGTTTGGACTGAATCTTGAAAATTCGGATAAATCGTTAAAGGAATCAATTGACGCATTAAACGATTATTTCAATGTATATATATGGAAAAGAGTTGGCTGGGTATCCGGAGCCATATTCTTATACATTCTGGCAAGTGTGTTGTTAACTTCAAAAAATAAATCAAAATCAACTTATAGCTACGGAGATACATCATCAATAGATATTTCCGATTGGCATAAATATTAAATACATCATGGAAAGTCATTTGATAATTGGATTAGGAGGCACAGGAGGCAGGGTGCTTTCTGCATTTAGAAAAATAGTTTATGAAAAGCTTGACGGCAACATGAAGCCGGATTGGCTTTGGTTGGATTATGTCTATGTTGATTCAAGCGCGAAGGATCTGAAGATGGAGGATCCTGAGCTATGGAGTGTTATGGGTCAATCGATAAAGCTGGATGATAGTGCCCTTGTCAGAATCCCTGCATCCGATCTTGCAAAATTTGTAGAGAATAAAAACAGATATAAGTATCTTTCACCTTGGTTGGGAGATGAAAGCAAGTGGTCTAATATAATACGCGATCCGAAAATCAGTGAGGGTGCGGCAGGGCAGAAGCGTCGGTTAGGAAGGCTTCTTTTTGCAAACGGTGCACCGATGTTTAATGAGGTTATCGGGAAAAAGGTTTATCCTCTTGCCCAAAATCCTCAAGGACAAAGAGTGAATTTCCATGTGATAGCCGGTCTTGCGGGTGGTACCGGTAGTGGCAGTATAGTGGATGCTGTTGCCCAGTTGCGCAACCAGTATCCTGATGTTGAAAACTTTAAAATTTTCCTTTATCTCCTTCTTCCGGAGATTGGCTCTACATCATGGGCAACGACTGACAACTATAGACCGAATGGTTATGTTGCGCTGACAGAATTGAATGCAATGGAAATGAGTGTGTTCAATCCGTGGAATGTAGGTGAAAGAGATTATGAGGTAACACGATTGAAACAGGATCTGCCATTTTATTCCGCTTATCTCATCACTAATGAAAACTCCCGAAATGTAAGTTTTGATGTGGCTAAAACAGTCCCTGCATCAATTGCGGAATTTTTATTTCAGAAGACAGTCGGAGTGGCCATTAATGAAGAGAACTCCAAACAAGGGGATGGTCAGACAAAGGATATAGAGGAGTTCTTCAACAGTGCACAGCGAGGCGAAAATCCTAAATACACAGAATATGATCAGCCGTTGTCATACAATTTTATGACATACGGTATCAAGAGATTGGCATTCCCGGAAACTGAGATAATGGAATATTTCGGTTATAATTTCGCGGCACAGGCAGTCTATCAGATGTTGTTCAACAATCTTACAAATGAACAAGGATTTGTCGGCGAGCCGAAAGCGATTACTGAAGATGATTATTCCTTGGTTATAGACAGGAAAAACCGCGACAAATGGTTCTTGTCGCGTCAATACCTATGCCTGTCACTACCTATTTTGCCGGAACATAAGAAGGAGGGATGGCTCCCTATCAAGGAGGAGTTTTCTTCGGTGATTGGAAAGATTCGCCATAAGGTTATGGACGACAAGGCAATCAAGCACACCGATAAATTTACAGCCATACATAATTTAGCGCGTAAATTTTATGATAAGGATTTCCGTCCGATAAGGGAAGCCGGTCAAAATGGTGTGGCGAATTTTTATGGAGATAAAAACAAATATGGCAAGACTGCGATGGCTGAGTTTATCGCAGATCGGATAGGGAGTGACTTTTTTGCTTCATGGATTAATGGAGAGTATTCGTTGCAGCAACTCAGTGCAATGACCGCCCGTCTGATCCAGACATTGGATGAGGAGAAAAACAATCTGAAAGTAGCCATATCCTCAGCTAATGATAATATAGAGCAGGCATCCAGGGCAATTCAGCAACTGGAGAAGGATTGGAATGGACTTGGTGCAATCAGCAAGCTCGGACTGGGTAATTCCATGTCAAAGATTGAAAATGGTTTTGTTCAAGCTGTCATTGACAAATATACGTTCAAGGCATGGGCAGAGGCATACGGATTTGCCATCCAGCTCAGTGATGCAATAATCAACCTTCTGGTATTGTTGAAAGGGAACATTGACAGAGTGAATGCGGAATTCAAAGCCGTAGCTGAAGATATTGAAGGGGAGGTTAAATCTCGCTGTTCAAATGAAACTGAAGAGGAACAGAGCCGAAAAGGGATGATCATAAAATATTATGATTCTGACCGGGTACACCAGATATGCAATGGGGCAATTCAGTTGGAATCGAATATGGCAAGGGTCAGAGATGTGAGAGCAAAAATAGCCGAACGTTTGGCTTCAGATAAGCAGAACTTTAAAGAGGCGGCTGATAAGTTGCATTGTGGAGATATCAAGAATCAACTTGAAAAAATTGTCATGGAACAAGTGGCAAACTTCTTTGCGGATGCTAATGAGACAAAAAATATTCCTCAGTTTGAACAGCTTCTTGGAGTCAATATCATAGAGAGATTGAAAAATGAATTTTCAGGGAATGATGAAGGTCTCAAAGAGAGACTACGCAATCTGGTGTTGCATGCAGCGGTGATGGCTAAGGAAAATCCGACTGAGATTCATGATGGTCCTAAGATAAGACGCAGCATGTTTATTGTTGTGCCTCGATATGAAAAGGACCAGGCGTTTTTGGACAAGCTAAAGATGATATTGCAGAGTCTCGCACCATCTACTGGGGAAATAAAAGTATCGGAAGGTGGTGACGAAAATGAGATTATAGTTATGAATCTTGAGGCGAATGTCACACCTCGCTATCTTCTTTCCGTGGACAGACTGCGGAAAGAGCATGATAAGCTAATGTCATCTGAGAGGGGAGAGGTGGCTCGATTTGAGACAAGACTGGAGGATTATGAGAGGCCTCTTCCGAGTCTTTTCAAACCAACGGATGCTGAAATTCGGGCTATGCAGGAAGCTGTCGCTGAGAGAGCTCTTCCGAATATCTTGCTTGCAAAAGCAATGGGCATACTGACGATGATGGAAGATCCTGAAACCGGATTGGAAAAACTTGTCTACATCCCTGAAGATGAGGATGGTTTGCCGGATCTTGAAAATATGGTCACTCTTGGCAAGACAATTGAGAAAAGTCTTGACAAGATTGATGTCAAGATAGCTGAGATAATTGACAAGGCTGTAAAGGAGAAAATTCTTAAAGAATACAGGCATGTCAACCGTCAGGCTGAATTGAAAAACACCGTGTTGGCGGAAATCAAGCAAGTCATAGCCAAAAACGGTGCTTTCAGTGAGATTTCTAAGAAGTTTAACCTTGCGTTCAAGAGTATCAAGGATATGTTTGAACGCATAAACGACATGTAATATGCAACGTAAAGGAATATGTAAAAATGTAGGTATCTGCAATAAGGCAAACCGTCATGAGACTATCATCATAAACGATGATAACGAACCGTTTGAATGTCCGGAATGTCATGAGCCTCTTGAAGAGGTGAAAGAGGACATTATGGAAGAAAGGTCAGGCAGTAGAAATAATAAAAAGACTGGAGTTATAGCCCTTTTCGTGATAGTGGCACTCATTATCATCGGAGTCTTAGTATGGTTATTTATGCGTGGCGGTGAGTCTTCTGATAGCAATACTTCAGTGAAAGATGTGGCATCCGTTGTCGCGAATGAACCGAGTGAGACACAGACCGACAGTCCTGAATTGGCTCAGGTGAAAACTGACAGTATTAAGTTGGAGCAAGAGGGAGCTGTCGCCATTCAACAGACGGAAGATAACAAGGTTGCGACAGATAATAAGGATAAGAAATCGTCAGAGACCAACATCGTATCCCAAAAGAATGGGAAATTATCGTTGAGCTATGGTTCCTATTCAGGAGATATCAAAGGAGGTTATCCTGACGGAATGGGACGTCTCACTTATTCCAAATCACGTCAAATCAATAAATATGATTCAAAAGGACGCATGGCTGATGCAGGCGACTATGTGATAGGTGAATTTGTAAGAGGTTTCTTTGTGCAGGGTAAGCATTATGATTCTGATGGTAATCTGATTGAGACTCTTATGATCGGTGTGCCTGTGTCAAATGCATACGATCAAAAATAAATTCCGTATTATCAAGCATATATGAATAATAGATATGCACTCATATTGTTAGGTCTGTGCATAAGCTCTTCAGGGGCTTATGCGCAGACTCAATATGCCTCTTCAGAACTTGAAGGGATTGGGCTTCTTTTAGCTAATCGAAACATAAGTCATAAATGCGAGAAAGATACTCTGACAGATAAAATCATGCATCTTGGATTACCACTTTTCAATATGTCGGGAAATGATGACGTAGATGCGGTGTTGAGATATATCGAACGTGTCAAACTCCATAAGAAGTTGCTTCCGGCAATAGAGGCGAAATATCTTTCGGATGATGACAAAATTAAAGAGAATGGGTTACTTACAATCGGAGAATCTCCCAAGTCGGATTATTCAATCGATAATAATGGCACTACAATCACCGTGTCTTGTGGAGGATGGTGCATCTCTTTCCCAAATTCTTTTTCACAGATATATGGCTTGAATAAGAAGGAGTCGGACGATTATATATACTACGGACTTATGGACCGTAAACCATTGCCACAGAAGCAAAATACCATTACCGTCGGCGATTCGATTGTAAAAAGGATTGGTGAAAGTTATATGATTCAAGGGATAAATACAGATAAATTCTATATCCGCTCATCTTCATCAGATTCATTGGTCCCTGTCTATAGTAAGGAATTTCCGATAGAGACAATCAGTAACCAGTTGCTGTCTGTGATTGATTCGGATATGAACCTTGATATCACTCAGAGATTGTATGGGTATAAAAAAAGAAGTTTTTCGCTTCCTATGTCTGTGTTGGCTGATTATTGTGCTGCTACGGGTTGTCGTCCCTATATTGGTATTGAATCAGCGGATGATAGGGAAATAAAGGCAGTCTTGGTCTACCGTAATAATTTTTTCTCCTATAATCATCTTCTTTATATGACTATCGCGGTTGAAGATATTGCAGAGAAAGAATCGAGGGCGACCGCTGATTTTTACACATATATTCCTACACATAATTTGAAATCACTTTTTTCGGAATATGAATAAATATTTAATTGCATATATTTTCTCCCTGATAGGGCTATTGGCTTTTGCGCAAGAGGAATTGACTCCCCAGCAGCAAGTCAATTCAATCAAACGCAATCGAACGGAGTATATATTTGGAGAATCAACGGGTTCAACCGAGGAGGAGGCGTATGAGCTTGCTAATGAAAAATTCATGAGTAATTTGCAAAATTATATTGAAAGTATGCCTGAACTGAAGGATGCTTTTGCAGTCATGATGCCTACGATTAATAAGTCGATTAAGAAGATTTCATTTGACAGGCGAGTTAATGTAAAGGTGGTATGTCTTTATATTAATAAGGCAGATATCAAACCGTTATACAAGAATGTCGAAGGTAAACAGGAAATCAATCTGACAAATGATAAGGTATCAAAAAATCAAGCTGATAAGCCTGGGAATGTTTCTTCAGATCATAAAGATCCGGTTAATCCGAAATTAATTAATTCCAAGCCGGGTGCAACAAAAGAAAAGCAGGAAGAAAAAATAGAACTGAATCAGTCAAATCGGATGAATCAGATGAATCAGGCGGATATGTCGGCAAAAAGTGTAGAGATATTGTCGGTGTTAGGCGGTATGTCGGACTATGCGAATCAGAAGCAATGGCTTGAAGATAGGAAACAGAAAGAGCATGATATAATGTTTGGTCTTACTAAAAGCTTCAATGATGCTGAATCGTATTGGGTAATATACAATAATGATCGTAAGATGATAGCCCTTCTTGATCAGACAAAAACGAAAGATTTACTGACCGGAATGCAGATAGATGCGGATAAATATGTATCCTATCCTAAACTCTGGATTATCATATATGAATAAGTATGGGATATGTTTTGAGAGTAGAGGATGGGTGGATTAATGCTTCTTTCGTTTGCAGCTTATTGACAACTACCTTTATTATATTAAAATTGAATAGTCAATTAACAAAATGAAACGTATAATTTTATTATTTATATTGACAATTGCGTTCCAACTGTCATCATGGGCGCAATATCTGACTTCTTTTGAAATAACTGATATCAATAACGATGTTCTTACTGCTAAGGTACAGGACAATCTCGGAAAACTTGTATCTGAGATAAATACGGCATGTGCTGAGAAACGTACTCCCAAATTGAAGGGTATTGACCTGTCGGATAGGGTCTCTGAATCAATAATGATGATGTGGGAGAGTTCTCCATTCCGTTGTGAGGAGACAGAGGTGATTGAACCGGCATTCACTGATGTCTCAGGTTGGTGGCAGATACGCAATATCCCCTTCATATTTACAGATTTTGAAAAGGATGACCAATACCATGAGTGTATAGTTTCATTTGATAATAATGGGAAAATTACAGGTTTTCACATGGCGATAAGTCAAAATCTGTATAGAAAGGTGATGAAATCCGGAGCGGCAGTGAAAGACGCGCGTCGCAGACAGTTGATTCTTGATTACGTAGAGCAATTCCGTACTGCCTACTGCACTAAAGATATGCCTTTTCTTCAGCAGGTCTACAGTGAGGACGCTCTTATTATCACTGGGCATGTTGTAAAGGTAAAGCCTTCTCGGGAGAATAACTTTATATCCTCTACTACAAAATATAGTGTTCAAGATAAGAAGACTTATCTTAAGAAACTTGCGCAGGTCTTTCGAAATAACAGAACTATTAGAGTAACTTTTGATGAGATAAAGGTGCAGATGCATCCAACGGAGGCTGATTGGTATGGTGTCACACTTCATCAAGGATATACCGCCGATAGGTATCATGATGATGGTTGGCTATTCCTCCTTTGGGATTTTACAGATGAGGATAACCCTACTATTCATGTTCGTTCCTGGCAAGCGGATACGGATCCTGAGACACAACTTAAAATATCAGAGGACGAAATTTTTGGAATGGACGATGTGAACATAGTGAAATAATTTAATGAAGGTTAGACACTTTCAATACAATAATTTAAAGTAGTTTTACAATTAACATGGAGCGGTTTGCATCGCTCGACTAATCATTACATCATATATGAGAAACGTTTTTATAATAGTTTTCGCCATGTTGATAGGCGGGGTGTGCGTTAATGCACAACGTTTGGAAATAAAATCTCCTTTGAAACATGTTGGTTCGGTGCCCAAGGCTGATTTTATTAATGTCGGGACGAAAGATGGTGTGGCAAAGATAATTGTCGAATTGAACGCACCTAACGTGACAATCAGCAATCCGGATGTCGTAATAGGAGAAGTTGATCATGAAATCGGTAGATATGAGTTTTTTGCAAAGGTTGGCAATGATAAGAAGAGGAATCATGTCATAATTGATGCCGGTAGAGAGGGAAAATTGAAGCTTGATCTTCTCGCAGAACAACAGCCACTTAAAGGTGGCGAGGCATATCAGGTGATTATAGAAAGACATCATGATGCGAATGCACCACAAGGCGCGATAAAGATCAGCAGTTACCCTGCCGGAGCACAAGTGCTTGTAGATGGGGTTGAACTCGGTGTAACGTCCGATCAGCCCTTGGAAGATGTGGTCTTTGCAAATGAAGAGCACACCATATCTTTCCGTAAGCCGGGATTTCTATATACCGACACTGTCGTGAATGTCAGTGAAAATGAGACGAAGCAGATAGCTTCCTCTTTGAGAGCCGGTATGTCTAACATACGTATCCGAACAGACATGCCTGATGCAACAGCTACAATAGATGATGAATCAGTAAGTCTTCCTTACAAAGGTATTGTCGATTATGGACTGCATCAATTGACCGCCACCGCACCTTATCGTAGTGTAAATGGCAGTCAACTCAATTATTCTCCAATATCAATGATAATCACGGCAGATGATGATAATCCAAATATCAACCATTCGATACGTTTCACCGGAGCTGTCTTAATACGTGCGAAATCCGCTGTTCCGGGGCGTCGTACAAAGATATCGATTAAGCCACTTTACGATTCAGACACAACAAAATATGTTGTGGATACTCACCATGGTAAACGCGATACGAAGCATCTCTTTGATGGATTGTATGGAGATTATGAGGTGGCAGTGGAGTCGTATATGTCAGAACCGATTTATAATACTATTCATATTGGCTCTAATGAAAGCCGATCTTTCAATTATGAGCTTGAGCGTGCCGGCTATGGCAAGACCATTGTGGCATACAGGGGTTCACTGCGTGCACCTTTAGGACTTTTCGTGGCGTATCTACGTTCTGTATGGGGGCTGTATGCAGCGGGAGGCACCAATTTTGCAATAACAAAGAAACCTGACACCATGAGTAAGAATGAGCACCGAGGTGCAGAATACTATCTGTTTGGTATAAAATCATATTATGGGGCAATCGGTGGAGTATATAACCCCAACAATTGGTTTTATGTCAATCTTGGCGTAGGATATGGAGAATATGAAAGTGCAGGATATACCGTCAACAAGGATGGGGAGCAGCACGATACTCATTATGATCCTGTCGGGAAATACAGAGGCGTGGATCTTGATGCCGGCATCGGTTTCTCGGTATTTAAAAAAGTATATTTCGGATTTGGTTATAATGCTATACTTGGGAAGAAGATCACTCCTTTCTTTACCAATCTAAATATCTCAATTGGCGTGGTGATATGAAATATCTGGTCGCACTGATAATATCCTTTATTACAATTAATTTGAATCTGTCTGCACAGACCCTTGGTGCAGACGGATTCAAATTTTCAGGTATGGGTGAGGATTCCGTGTTCTGGCCTTCTGACAACAATGGCGAGAGCTCAGTCAAGATTATTGTTGATTGTAATGTAGGGAATCTGGAACTTGAGTCAGATCTCATATCCAAGACTGAGATTGTAGACGGTAAGTCGGTGATATATCTATTCCCTCCGGCTAAACCAAAGAAAACGCTCACAATCCGGCATGAGAAGTATGCTTTAACGGAAGTTTTATTATGGGACAATGACAGACCATTGCAAAGAGGTGGTGTCTATTATTTGAATGTGGTGGCGAGTAAGAATACGGCTACAGTGTTGATGGAATCACGTCCTTCAGTTGCTGAGATTAATGTTGACGGAAAGGATTTGGGACGCACTCCATGTGAGGTGGAATTGTTACCGGGTATCCATAAGATAGTTATATCGAAATATGGGTATCAGACTTTACGAAAACCATTAAAGGTTGATTCAACAGAATCACTGAAGTTGGAATTTGAGTTGTCGAGAAGTATTGCGGAACGATTGGTGACTGTACGTTTTACAGCACCGAAGGGTAGCCGGATCCTGTTTGACAAGGAATCGCTTTCGGCTCCTTATGAGAAACGCACAACTCGAGGGAAGCATGAGGTGGAATGCCTAATCAATGGCAAGCTCATGAAGAAAACTTTGGAGTGCAAATCTGACACTGTGATAAATCTTAGATAACGTCTTGGATTGGGTTCTCCGCAAAATATTAACTACAGCAAATTATTCACTTTTTCATTAACCTAAAAATATTTTTACAATGGAAACAAATGAAGCACGCCCTTGGTTTCTCAAGCGCTGGATTGTAAATCCACTCACAACAATCGACAGTAAAATTTTCGACAAACACGTCACAGGACCCTATCTCTCTTCCGGACTGGTTGTCTACTCAGCCACAATCACGTTTATCGTGGTGATGGGTATTGCTTTGATAAGCACTATCTGGGCGAAAAAAAGCACACAAGAGACAGTCCTCGGCATAGGTCTGTCCATTGTTGCACTCTACAACATTTATTGTATCGTGCAGCTTCTGCGCCAGAACTTCACCGTAATGACTGCCACAAATGTAAGGGTCTGGCGCACGCTGTATGTGCTCTTCCTGGTGGGAGCAGGAACCATAGTCGCCATTATGCTCACCAATATTGTGGTATTTGTCTTAGTGGGAGGGTTGATATTGTGGGTCGTATTCCAATTCATAAGTCCCGGATCTGGAAGTTCAGCTAAAAAGGATACGTTTGGACGAAAGACTTACAAGCTTCCCAATGGAGTGACCGTCACAGAAGAGACAGGCATACTCGGCGAAAAATCATGGCATGGAAGCGATGGTTGCAACTACGAACTCAAAGGCGACGGCAGATTCTATAAAATATAATCCTTAGGAATCTTATTCAATAAACGACAACTGACAATTGACATTAAATTGGTCACATCGTGGAAGATACCGATGGAAATGACCTGTTTGAAGAATATACTTTGCATCTGGCAGAGGAAAGGCAAAAAACTAATGATAAAGAGACGTTATGTCTTTGTTCTGCTACGTTCTAAGTCTATGTGGAAAGTGGTCGCTCCAAGCCGGGGCGACCACTTTCGTTGTGTTGTATAGGGTGATGACTGTGTCTTTTTCAGATTGCTGATTATATCCGATTCGGAGTGATGTAGGTATCGGATTTAGAGCATGACTTTGCGTACTGTGCCGTCGGCATCGCGTACTATGTTGAGTCCTTTTGTGGGTCCCTGACGGCGTACTCCCTGAAGATCGTACCATACTTGAGAGCCGTTCTCGTTGTCAATGGTTATGTCATTTACTCCGGAAGTGGTACCCCATTTGAAGTTGGCGGTCTCTTTTTCATCATCACACGTCATTATCAGGCTTTCTACGTATCCGTCAGAGGTGAATGTCCATTGGAAATTTACCGTGTCTTCTTCGTCCTTGCAAGAGTTGGGGAGATAACGTGCCGGTTTTCCGAGTACCCCTGCCATGTATGCCACATCCATCTCGTCAAGATCTGCATTATACAAGCCGTCGAATAGCATGAGTCCGCATGTATTTTCCAACATGTCGTTATATGTGAATGTGGAAACTGAGGTCTCGGTGGTGTTATCTTCCAGATCGTTTTCTACGGAAGTGACACTGATTACGGCTCCATCCTTATATTCTAATGTGATGGTTGAATTGGAGTCATCCTGACTGCGTTTCACCTCTGTCAGATGACCCTCTTTGTCGTATGCGAACGACCAGTCTTCTGTCTCGGTCTCATACGTATCCTTGCTTATTGAATAGGCAGATACGGCTACGCCATTCTCTATCTTGATGTAGATCATTATTTCGTCATCCTCATCTATTTCAGATATTGTCATGTCGTATGTGCGACCGTCGATAGTACCGCCTGTGTAGCCAAATTCTATACGTTCTGTATAAAAATTTCCATAGTTATTATCTACAGAGATGAGTTGACGGGCATCATTATAGTTGAGCACGGAATTTGCACTTGATCCATAACCTTCATCCATTGTGATTCCCGTCACAAATTTACCGGGAAAAGAGTTGCCCACATTCACCTGCGATCCATTCTGCTGGGCTGATGCCAATCCGAATCCGGCGCCCATAATAGCTACTAAAGTAAAGATTTTCTGCATAAATAATGGTTTTATATTATGATGTGAAAAGTTGAAGCTATCTAAACTTCAATGTTTGCAAAATCTATCAATGTCTTAATAATTGTTGCAAATTTACTATTTTTAATTCTCTATGTCAAGATTTTTTCAGATATTTTATTCGTTCAGCTTCTATTTTGCTTTACGGCTTTACTGCATTTAAGCTATATTGTCATTTATGAAATGGTTACAGATTCATTTTTTGAGAGATATGGTCTTAGACTTCATATCTCAAAAAATCACCTAACTTTTATATGGAAAAGTTGGATATATTTGAGGCTTTTAATAAATTTGCATAAATTTGTGTGGTATGAAAACTATTTCGCTTTCCGGTTTTAGATGTTACGACAAGATTGATATTCAGTTTGCTTCCGGATTTAATCTTATCGTAGGCGATAATGCCTCCGGCAAAACTTCTTTGCTTCGGGCAGCAAGATTTGCGCTCAGTTCTTTCTTTAGTGGATTCAGCGATGAAAATACATTGTGGCAATCCCCTGACAATGCCGACTTCCGACGTGTGGAAGTCAGTGATTATACCATTACAGAAAAACCTATCCAAATTGATTTTTCATTCTATCCGGAACTCTTTCAAGATAGTGAATATTTGCTTGGAGAAAAGTTATATATACGGAAGAATAGTCCTAAATCACGAAACATACTTGAGGGGATTAAGCCATTGAGAGACTTGGGACGTGGATTGATGAGCAATTTATACACAATTGGAGAGGAAGGGAAAATCTACACACGGACAGCTCCACTCCCACTATTTGACTCAATTTCCACAATCTATACCCATACAGCACGACCCGTAAAAGGGAATCGCTTCTTATCTCTAAAGCCTAAATGCACTTTAGGTTATAATAATGCGCTGACAGGAGGCGGATATGGTGTGCAATGGTGGCAACGTATAAAAATGCTTGCCGAGACACATCAAAGGGTTTGGGAACTGGAAGGGGTCAAAGAGTCGGTTGTCAATGCACTTGGTCCGGAAGGATGCGATATAATTTCGGAAGTGATTCCGGTAGTGTCATTAAATGAAATTTTTGTGGTATACAAGTCCGGGGAGAGGGTAACGTATGATATTCTTCCTGACGGATACTTGCGTCTGCTGGATATCGTCATTAACATTGCCTTCCGTGCATTGTTGCTAAATGGAGAGATTTATGGCAAAGACGCACCGCGCCAGACTCATGGTGTGGTGCTTATTGATGAGATAGACATGCATCTTCATCCCTCTTTACAGTCAACGGTCATAAAAGCTCTTAAACATGCTTTCCCAAAAATTCAGTTTATTGCTACCACTCATTCTCCGCTTGTAATGAGTGGAGTTGAGAATAACGATAGTGATCAAGTTCTTTTTCTAAAACATAATGATGATGGCATTGTGGCTCATACCCTTCCCACATTCGGACGCGATGTTAATTCGATTCTTCAATTGCTAAACCTCCGCACGAGAAATGCGGAAACTGAATGTGAGCTTCTCAATTTATTTGATCTCATAGAGGCTGGGAGTAATCGGGAAGCTCGCCGGATTCTCGGCAGAATGCGTGAGAAATACGGGGATTCGCTTCCTGACCTGATTGAGGCAGAGACAATGATTTCAATCAACGAATTGGATGATGAAGAGGATAATTAAGGGACAAGAGCCTTCGGAATGGACATATCATCGTCTGCAGCCACAAGCTGATTATGACTCAGCCGATGCAGAATCTAAAGAAGCGTTACGACTATCGTTGCTGCGCGACCAGGGATTTGTATGCGCCTATTGCGGGCGTAGAATCCCTTGTCGGGATTCAAAAATGGGACAAACAGATTCATACGTGCCTGAAACTTCAAAGATAGAGCATATTATTCCACAGAATGCATTTGCAGACACAGACGCCTTAGGACGTATGGATTATCATAATCTTGTGGTATGTTGTCCGGGGTCAGTAAAAAGAATCCCGGGAATATCTATTGAAAAGTCAATGCATTGCGATTCTCGTAAGAAAAATCGTATGATACATTTTTCGCCGCTCTCTTCGGATATAGAGAAAACACTTAGCTATATCACAAATACAAAAGATCCGCGTGCAGGTGCTATTATCTCATCTGACGAAACAATCATGACGGAAATTGGAGGATGCGGAGACAAGTGCTACAATAGCAATGACAATATAC
Source organism: Muribaculaceae bacterium Isolate-037 (Harlan) (assembly GCA_003762615.1). GTDB lineage: Bacteria > Bacteroidota > Bacteroidia > Bacteroidales > Muribaculaceae > Lepagella > Lepagella muris. The sequence goes on along the minus strand of RIAZ01000007.1, from coordinate 152,811 downwards.
TCAACCTGAATCATCCTACATTACGGGAATCACGAATCAGTGTTGTCAAGGGTATTATTCAATCGATGAAAATCAGAGAGAAAAAGAATAAAGTGACGATAGAATGGTTGGAAAAGATATTGAGACAATATGAAAACAAGACCATTCCATATTCCTATGTGTCTCCACTTGATGGAACACAAAAGACATACGAGGCTTATATGGAATTCAGGGGTATCGCAATCTATTATCTGACAAAAAAAATTCGTTCGCTAAGCAAACAGAAATTGTCTTAAGACCCATCTATAAATAATGCTGTCTTGTTGTGTCGGTTATGTAATTATCTTTGTGGAGGGAAATGTATTGTGATGGATTTTTATTAATTTTGCAGATGAAGTTTTGGAGACTTCGATAGTTAAAAGAAATGGATATGTATAATTGGAAAAAGATAAAGGACTATACCGATATCCTGTTTGAGGAATTTGAGGGTATTGCGAAGATTACGATTAACCGTCCGGAGGTGTATAATGCGTTTCGTCCGCTGACGAATAAGGAGATGCTTGATGCTATGGCTATCTGTAGGGAGCGTCAGGATATACGTGTGGTGGTGTTGACCGGTGCCGGCGACAAGGCTTTCTGCAGTGGCGGCGACCAGCATGCCAAGGGGCGCGGCGGATATGTGGATGCCGATGGTGTGCCACGTCTGAATGTGCTTGAACTTCATCATGCCATACGTTCGCTACCGAAACCGGTCATTGCAATGGTCAACGGATATTCCATCGGCGGCGGCAATGTGCTGAACGTGATTTGCGACCTTTCAATCGCTTCCGATAATGCACGTTTCGGTCAGACAGGTCCGAAAGTGGGTAGCTTTGATGCCGGATTCGGTTCCTCCTATCTTGCGCGTTGCGTAGGGCAGAAGAAGGCTCGCGAGATCTGGTTCCTATGCCGTCAGTACACTGCCGAGGAGGCACTCGATATGGGTATGGTCAACAAGGTAGTGCCATTTGACAAACTTGAGGATGAGGTTGTAGACTGGTGCCGCACCATCATGATGCGTTCCCCGCTTGCCATCCGTATGATAAAGCGAGGTCTTAATGCTGAACTCGACGGACAGCGAGGTCTCATGGAATTTGCCGGAGATGCCACCCTGATGTATTATCTGATGGATGAGGCACAGGAGGGTAAGAATGCTTTTCTTGAGAAGAGAGATCCCGATTTCGAACAATTCCCTAAATTCCCCTGATCATGCGATTTGCATTCGCACCATATCTGCTGCATTTTAAGGAGCCGGGAGGCACGTCGCGCGGCGTCATGACTGAGAAACCTACGTTTCTCGTTAAGATATTCGATGAGCAGGATCCCGAACATTTCGGAATAGGGGAGGCTGCCGTTTTCCCCGGTCTGTCGCCGGAGGCAAACGGAAATTACGTGTGGAAACTCACGGAACTCCTTGCCAACGTAGCCATAGGCAAGCATACCGATCTGTCGCGCCATTCCTCCATACAGTTTGGACTTGAGCAGGCACTTCTTGACTACTCCAACGGATGCCGAGGCATATATTACCCATCCACCTTCACAGAGGGGAAGAGTGAGATCGTGATAAACGGTCTTGTATGGATGGGGGATTTCGACAAGATGATCGAGAGGATAGATGAGAAGGTGAGGGCAGGGTTCCGCTGCATAAAATTGAAAATTGGAGCCATCGACTGGGCACGAGAGGTGGAGATGATAGAGTATATCCGCCGGCGTTTCAGCCCGTCTGAACTTACCATAAGGGTGGATGCCAACGGTGGTTTCTCAATGGATAACGCGATCCCCCGTCTTAAACGTCTCGCTGACCTTGGAGTGCATTCCATCGAGCAGCCGATACCTCCGGGCAATATTCAGCTGATGGCATTCCTTTGCACAATCTCGCCGGTGCCCATCGCTCTTGATGAGGAACTGATAGGAAAGGGCACTTCCGGCGAACGTATGGCGATACTCGATTCGATACGTCCGGCATATATAATATTGAAGCCGGCACTCTGTGGAGGTTTCAGCGGTGCGGAAGACTGGATTGACCTTGCTCAGAAACGCGGTATAGGTTGGTGGGTGACGTCGGCATTGGAATCAAATGTGGGTCTTAATGCCATAGCTCAGTGGACGGCATTTATAGGTGCTAAGGGTCCGCAGGGACTGGGTACGGGTGGCGTGTTCTCGGATAATTTTGTCACTCCGATACGTCTTGAATCCGAACGATTGTCGTTTGATCCGGCAGCGGGCTTTGATTACGCGCAATTCGCGGATCTTAAATGGCATTTGTAGCTATCGGAGAGTTGGATTTCGTCGTGATATGATTTATCATGATGTATCATGTGTTATCATGATGTAACATGATGTATCATGAAGAAAAATGTGCATGATGTTAAATCTTAATGTGCATGATGTATTCATTTGAAGACTTTATTAAAGAATGGAAGAATGATGCCGATTATATTGAGGCGCATACTTCCGGGTCGACCGGGGAGCCGAAGTGCATTCGGCTCTCCAAGTCTTTTGTGGCAGATAGTGCGCGGCGCACTATCCGCTATTTCTCCATATCTGCCGAGAGTCATATCCATTCGTGTGTGGCACCGGATTTTATCGGAGGTAAGATGATGGGGGTGCGTGCGGTGTTGGCAGGCTGCCGTCTGACTTGGGAAATTCCATCCAACCGTCCTCTTGGCGCATTCAGTCCGCACGACGAGCTTGATCTTGTGGCGATAGTGCCCTCGCAGATGCTTCATATCCTTGACCATGCAGATGAAATGCCGAAAGTCAGGGCGTATATTATCGGAGGTTCGCCTATCAATGCAGCATTGAGAGGGAGAATTGAACGTTCTGGACTCAATGCCTACGAGACCTACGGCATGACCGAAACCGCATCTCACATAGCCCTGCGGCACATTGTCGCAGGTAATGAATGGTTTTCTACCCTTGATGGAATCTCAGTATCCCTTGATGAACGAGGATGCCTTGTGATAGAATATGCCGGTGGTGAACGTTTTGTGACGAATGATCTCGCCACATTGCAGTCGCCTTACAGCTTCAGGATAGAGGGGCGTTACGACCACGTGATCATAACGGGCGGCAAGAAGTTGAATCCGGTGGAGGTTGAGAGGAGATTGTCGTCGTTGATAGATAGTGAGTTTATGGTCACTTCGGTTCCGGATGAGAAATGGGGCAACCGTGTTGTACTGCTCATGGAGAGGAGCGATGACATAGAGGATTATGATGAAGGCGTCATGCTGTCGAAGATGAGGGAGGTGTTGCCGCCATGGCAGATGCCAAAGGAGATACGTATTGTCGAGTCATTACCACGCACACCAAACGGAAAATTGAAACGTTAGGGGATAGGAAAATTTAATAAATTCCGTATAAATAAATTATTTCGGCGAAAAAGTATAAAAAAACTTTTTATGTTACAAAAAAATGTTATAAATTTGTGTTCTGAAACATATAAAATAGTTAGAGTGTCGCTATTCACCTTATAACCAGCGAGATCGATAGAGAGCTTGTTCAGGCCGTCAGCACACCTATACCATAATCATTTTTCGAACCGTAATGCTAAAGAAGAGTACTCTTGTGCAGATTATAAGTGAAGATTTATCCGAATTATGGAATATCCTCTCACCGGAGGAGAAGCGAATAGTCACGGATAATTTCACCATTCTTCATTATAAGAAAGGACAGATCATATATGCGGAGCACGAAGAGCCGGAAAACCTATGGTGCCTTCTGAAAGGAAAGGTTAAGATGTATAAAAGCGGGATTGGCGATCGTGTCCAGATTCTGCGTCTATACCGGCCTGTGCAGTATTTCGGCTACAGGGCATATTTTGCCAGAGAAAATTATGTCTCCTCCTGTGCTGCTTTTGAGGCTTCAGTCCTCGGCTGTATCCCCATGCATATAGTTGAGTCGATGATACGTAAGAACAATGACCTTGCCATGTTCTTTATTCATGAGTTGTCAAGGAATCTTGGTGGTTCAGACACGAAGATTGTGAATCTCACTCAGAAGCATATCCGTGGACGTCTTGCTGAGGCTCTTCTGATGCTTGCCGATAATTACGGTCTTGAGGATGATGATGCCACCTTGAAGATCTACATGAGTCGTGAGGATCTGGCAAATCTGTCGAACATGACTACCTCCAATGCCATCCGCACGCTCACGGCGTTTATGAATGAGAAACTGATACTCGTCGACGGGCGACGCATCAAGCTTCTCAACGAGTCGCAACTCCGCAAGATCTCAAAATTCGGCTGACATATCCGGCTGATATATCCGACAATACACAATACCCATACACAATACACATACCCAATATCCGACAAAATACAAATTCCGGATTCAATATTGAAGTTGACGATATTGAATCCGGAATTTGTTGTCAATGGAATCCTAATTCGGATTTATTTCTTCTTTCTGCCACGTTTTGCCGGGGCTGCCTTCTCCTCTTTTGCCGGCTTACGACCTCTTTTCTTGGTCTCTTCGGCGGGAGCCTCCACGTCGTCCTTCTCTGCGATCTCAAGAAGTTCCTCTTTGGGAGCGTTGTTGGAGTCGTCGGAGTTGAGGATATTATTACGTAGGGTGGCAACTTCCTTGTTGAGCTGGTTGATTTCCTGCGACTGGTTGCGGATCGTCAGAAGTAGAGAGTTAAGCTCCTCATTGTCGATTGACTCAGGATACTGCTCTTCGACACGCACGAGGAAGTCGGCAAGCACGTTCATATAATTGGTGAACGCAGCAAACGGAGAATCATACGGGCTGAAAGCGGCGTGGCTTGCGCCGTCAGCCATATTCTTCGTGCTCATATAGTAGAAATGGTCGCTGCTCTGGAGATATTCCCAATCCTGTTTCAGACGGCGGTCCTGGCAAAGATTGACGCGTTCTGCCACGGCATATAGTTTGCCGAGAGCCTCATTCTGAAGCTCATTACCTTTCCATGCCGATACGTCGCGAGCCTCGTCAATATCAGAGATGGGGAACGGCACGGAAATCTCGCCTACCGGTTTCAGTTTTGCAACCACGTCGGAAGGAGTGGTAAACATCACGCCTTTCTCCTTTCCGAAGCGAGGGAGAGCCTTCATGAAATCGAAGATGCCTGTCTCTCTCGGCAGGAATGAGCCGAAAGTATCCATGCTCAGATACAGGTTGACCACCTGCTCCTCATTCGGGAGAGAAGCGATCCAGTCAACATATTTGTCGGCAGTCAGAGGATACTCATCCCAGGCAGTGTTGTTGAAATTCCTGGAAATGTCTTCAGCGAGCTTATCGTTGGTGAGAAGGAGTTTCACGTCGGGTGCGGTAGCGGCGGAGTAGATATAGTCAGGCGACTTCCAACCGAGAATATGCTTTGCTCCTTCAGTGAGGGTTGTCTTGAATCCCATTGCCCCGATAAGGCAAGCGATGTCGTCGTCGTAGATAAGCTCAGTGTTGGCGAATACGGAAGGCTTCACTCCGAACAGACGCTGGATAAGGTTGTCATGCTCTTTCACCTCACGCATGAACTCCTCCGGATCCTCAAGCGAAGCGAGGCTATGGGAATATGTCCCGCTGAGGAATTCCACGCATCCCGTGTCGGCGAGTTTCTTCAACAGGTCGATAAATTCCGGCACGTATAGCTGGAACTGCTCGATGGCGGTGCCGGATATGGAGAGGGAGCATTTGAAAGAGCGGTTACTGTCGTTGATCATCTGGAGGAGAGTCTCCGCCATGGGTATATAGCTTGATTCGGCAAGACGCGTGATAATCTCATCATTAGCGAAATCATCATAATAGTAGTGGTCGTTGCCTATGTCGAAGAATCTGTAGCGTTTCAGTCTGAAAGGCTGATGAATCTTAAAATAGAAACAAACTGATTTCATTATCTTGATTTTTTTATATTCTGATGTTATCGGAGAGTGGATAAATTATTTTCGGGCGTCGATCACCTTCTTGTAAATATCGATCACCTTCTTTCCTGCCTTTTCCCAAGTGATGTTGTGTATCTCCTCGATGCCACGGTCTCGCAGGGTGTTGTATAGAGCCTTGTTGGTGATGATAGAGTGCATTGCGTCTGCCATAGCATCTACGTCCCAATAGTCGGTCTTTATCACGTTGTCAAGGATTTCAGCACAACCGCTCTGCTTTGAAATGATAGATGGCACGCCCATCTCCATGGCTTCAAGCGGGGATATTCCGAATGGTTCCGACACGGAGGGCATCACATAGACGTCGGAGTCGCGGAACATCTGGTATACCTCTTTCCCGCGAAGGAATCCTGTGAAGTGGAATCTGTCGGCGATTCCGCGTTTGGCAGCAAGACGGATCATAGCTTCCTCCATGTCGCCGCCGCCTGCCATGACAAAGCGCACGTTACGGTTCTTGTTGAGCACCTTGGCGGCAGCCTCCACGAAATATTCCGGACCTTTCTGCATCGTGATACGCCCGAGGAAAGTGATCACCTTATCCTTCGAAGTGGTGCGTTTCAGGTTGAGCAGCTCATCGCTCAAGGGGATCACGGCATTATGCACGGTAGTGACCTTCGCCGGGTCAATGCCATATTTCTCGATGACGGTGTTGCGGGTCAGGTTTGACACCGTGATGATATGGTCGGCATTATTCATGCCATCCTTCTCGATTGCGAACACCGTCGGGTTTGGCTTCCCTCTCGAGCGGTCGAATTCGGAAGCGTGCACATGGATTACGAGTGGCTTGCCGGTGACGTTCTTGGCATGTATCCCTGCAGGATAAGTCAGCCAGTCGTGGGAATGTATCACGTCGCACGGCACGGTTCTTGCAATGACACCTGCCACTATAGAATAATTGTTGATCTCCTCGACCAGATTGGATGGATATTTTCCGGAAAACTCGATGCATCCCAGGTCGTTGAGACGCATATAGTTGAAGTCGGCGTAAATATGGTCTCGCAGATTGAAATAAGTCTGCGGGTCCATTACCTTCCCGATTCTGGTATTGACATAATCCCAAGACACGTCGCGCCATGCGACCGGAGTGTTGCCCGCTCCAATGATGTTGGCAAAGCCGCGTTCCTCATCACCCCAAGGCTTCGGAATCACGAAAGTGATGTCCATATCGCCATTGTTGTGCATGCCTTTAGTCAGACCGTAGCTTGCTGTGCCGAGACCGCCGAGGATATGCGGAGGGAATTCCCATCCGAACATTAAAGCCTTCATTTCGATTCTTCGGTTTCTAAGGTTTGTAGTTTATTTAATTCTTTTACGTTTTTAAGTGTACGGAGAATCTCGCCGACATTTTTTGCCGTGCTGACTGCACCGCGTCCGGTATAGGGAGGATTGCCGTCATACAGCTCGGAAAGCGAACCGATGCATCCTTCCGTCATCTCATCCTCATATCCGATGAGCATTCTTTCGATAAATCCGACGCCGCTCACACCAAACACCTTGAAATAAGCATCGGCGTAGAATCCGAACAGCCATGGGCGTGCCGGACCCTGATGCACGGCATACTCACGCTGTATCGGGTCGCCCACGTAGACCGGACGGTAGGCATAGCTCTTCGGGCTAAGCGAGCGCAGACCCTTTGGCGTCAGCAGCTCGCGAGTGATGAGGTCGAGCACTTTCTTACGCTGGCGGCGGTCAAGCGGGGAATATTCCATACCGATGGCAATCGCCATGTTGGGGCGCACCTCAAGGTCGGTGTAAGTGCCGTTGACGTAATCGTAGAGATAGCCGTAGTCGTTGAGGAAAGTGGCTACGAAAGATTCCTTCACTTTCTCTGCAAGACCGTTGATCTCGTCAACGTAGTCTACAGATGCAGCGTCGCCGTCGTATAAGGAGATGAGGAAGCGGAGCGCGTTATACCATAGGGCGTTAAATTCAAGGATATATCCTGTGCGAGGAATAATCGGGCGCCCGTTGATTGAAGCCGACAGCCATGTCACCGGCGAATCGATGCCGTTGGATGTCAACAGCCCGTTCTGGTCGAGTTGCAGGTTGTTAACCTTTCCGTTGCGTATAGCCTCAACAATGTAGCGCACGTTCTCGCCATATTTCTCACGACATTCGCGTGAGGAAGTGGCGCGCCGGTATTGCTGTATCGCCCATATTGTCCATAGGGGGATATCCGGCAGGTCAATTTCGCCGATAGTCCTATCCTTTATGCCGTCGTTCAGCAGATGAGAAAGGGCATTAAGGAAAGTCTCCATAATCAGTTCGAAATCCTCTTTATGGTCAATAGCCAGCGTACATCCGGGGAGAGCCATGAGCTCGTCGCGGGCACGCACGTTATACCAAGGATACCCTGCCATGATATACATCCCGCTCTTGTTTTTCAGATAGAACTGCTTTGCGGAATTTTTCAGACAGTTGTAGAAACTTGTGCGGCATGTCCTGCTCGTCAGCTCATTCTCGTATGTCTCGATAAACGTGTCGGGGTCTGCCTCAAAAGTGGACGCGGAGAATATGATTGATTCCCCCTTGCTGATGGGGAGCTCGAAATATCCCGGCACCCACAGGTCTTCCTTGTAGGGGATTCCACGGTCACGGTCCTTGTAATACTCCACGCCGTTATACCAATGCCCGTCGGCGACCCATTCGGGCTGCTTGGAGAATTGCATGAAGAGATTCGGGTAGCCTGCATATAGGCATGTAGATATTCCGTTCTTCACCGGATTTGTTGCCGTATTGATTGCTCCGTTCTGTACGCACAGGTCGTTGGCGTTTCGGAATGCAAGGAATGGACGGAACTGCAGTTTTGTAGGGGAGTGAGCCTCCACGAGAGTGTACTTTATAAGGATTCTGTTCTCATGAGAGATGAAAACTTTCTCCTTGGTAAGAATAACTCCCCCCACACGGTAGGTCACTGTCGGGACAGATTCGCAGTCAAACTGGCGGATATACTTGTGTCCGTTAGGGCTGAACACGCCTTCGCCATATTGATGCAGTCCGAGATTGAAAGGTGCGCCATGCTGGATTACGGTTTCATCGAGCGATGAAAGCAGCACGTGAGCCTTGTCGTCCATCTCCGGTATCGGAATAACAAGTAGTCCATGCTGCTTGCGGGTGTTGCATCCCACAATTGTAGTGCAATGGTAAGCACCCGATTTGTTGGTGCGGAGCATCTCTTTCGGAAGGCTCTGCTCCAGGTTGATCATCAGGTTCTTGTCAAATTTCAGATAGCTCATAGGAATTTATATCTGTATTTAAGGTATTTTTGAGTCTATGGTTATGTAAGGAGAGCGTCTGTGGTTGTCATCTTTGAGGAGACAGGTTTGTAGTAGAAATACGGATATGCGTCATAAAACCCATACATGGAAAATTCTGACGGCAAAGATGCAACATTTTTCCAAGAAAATCAAATAATTTGTTGATAAAAATCCCGAATTATGCTAAATAACAGATATAATCATGGCAAATGTGTAAAAAAAAAGCTACACATACGGATAAAATTGTAGTGTAGCCCTATTTTTGAAGAATTAAATATTGCCGGAGGAGGTGGTGGGGTTGCCGTCTAAATTGATAAACTTTTTGTTGGAATCGACGATCGCTTGTTCTTTGTTGGAGTCTTCCGGCAGGTCAATGTCAGCTATCAGTATATTATTGAGTGAAGAATATGCTTCGTTGAGCCACTTGTCGATTTTCAGGAGTATCCCGGAATATACGATTGCGAATCGGTGGATGAAGTCGTGTCCTCCTACGTGGTCAAGCCGCGACAGCAATTCTCCTACCGAAAGCTTGCCGGTCTCCGTGGCTGGTGCGATTCCTGTCTTGTCATTGGGGAGTACTATATAATTCGTGAGTCCCGCCTTATTGAGGCGTTCGCAGATGCGGCTTACTATCCTGAGCGGAATGTCATAGTAGAAGCTGAGTTGCTGTGGGGTCAGGGGCGTTTTCCCTTTGCGGAACCGTCCCACGATTGCAGCTGTCAGAATGATCGAGACTTTCCTTGAATAGTTGATCGACATCCCTGACATATCGTCGATAAAATTAAATGCGAATACGTTCTGTAGCGAGTATGTGAGCACGCAACCCGCGAGGAGTATAAGCCATGACAGCTGTAGCCAGATAAGCAGCAACGGGAGGAACGAGAAAGAACCATATATTGCATTGTACTTAGCCACGTACAACTGACCGTTGACGAAAAGCATCTGTAGGATTTGGAATCCTACGGCACATATTGCGCCTGCGATGGCTGCATATTTGAACTGCACCTTGGTGTTGGGTATCAGGAAAAACGATAGGGTGAAGGCTATCGCAGCGAGGAAGAAAGGGGCGGCTTCAAGCGCGATGTTGACGAATGGGGTCAGAAACGCCAGATGGGTGTTGTCCTGTATGGTTGCCGACATGAATATGGATACACCCGATGAGCAAATCATCAGCACCGGCACCATGAGGCATATCGCGATATAGTCGGTTACTTTCTGATATAGGGATCGGGGATGCTTGACGTCCCACACCTGATTGAACGCGTCCTCTATATAAGATAGGAGGGAGATGAGGGTCCACAATAAGAATATGATGCCGATTCCCACGAATATTCCTTGAGATGCCTCTTTAAGATAGGAATCTACAAAATTCAGGGCAAACGTTATGCCTTGCTTCTGGGCTGGGAAGCTCTTGAACAGTTGCTCCTCAAGAAGATTCTGGAATCCGAATCCCCTGCCTATCGCGAATATTAGAGCGAGAGCCGGCACGATTGCCAACACGGTGGAATACGTCAGCGACATTGATTTAGTCTGAAGATCTCTGTCGAGAAATGATCTCACAGAGAGATTCGCCACTTTTAGCAGGCGTATTCCAGTAGTGTCGCGAGTCTCTTGCCATACGCCTTTCCAGCAATAGTTTATTATCTCGGATGTCTTGTTGATTATCCTTGTTATCAGTGAATCCTTTTTGTCTGCCATGTGGAATTTTTTATTTCGGTTATCGGAGTCATTTAAACTTATCTCAATGAAGTCATTTAAACTTATTTCACTTATAAAAATGCAGAAAAGATGACAATTGTTCAAAAAAACCGGAGAACACCTATTGGCATTCTCCGGAAATGGCGGCAGAAATGATATAAGCCGGGTTATGTGCCGTCTGTCATAAAGAGAAGACGGTGCCTGTCATTTATCTACTCCACGCGGTTGCCCGCGGGCTCAAGCAGCCTACCCCCCGGCAATGGACGGGCAGCCCTTGACTGCCGGTGTATTTGGCCTTGCAACCCATGGGATGTGCGGCCTCCTGTGTCGCCACAGGAGCCGGTGGGCTCTTACCCCGCCTTTTCACCCTTACCTCCTGAGAGGCGGTCGTTTTCTGTCACTTATCCCCGACGTCGCCGTCGGCTTCCCGTTAGGAAACATGGTGCCCGATGTTGCCCGGACTTTCCTCTTGGAGGCTCTCCTCCAAGCGACAGACCTCATTTCTGCCTAATATGTCGTTAATACAAGATTCCGTTTGCTGGCTATCATGTCGTTAATTCCTTCCGGAATGAGGGCATGAGCCTTATCCTTGCGAAGCCGATTATCAGGTCGGCTGCCATATCCTCCTGGATGCCTGAGGCATCGATGGTCAGATGATAGTTGGATGCCTTTCCCCATTCGCGTCCGGTGTAGAAATTGTAGTAGCTTTCACGTTCGCGATCTCTACGCTTTGCCAGCTCCATAGCCGATGCCTTGTCGGCGGCGTCGCCTCTTTTCACTATGTCGGCGGCACGCAACTCTATAGGGGCATGTAGAAATACGCTCACCAACCCCGGATGGTGCCGCATGATATAGTCGGCGGTTCGCCCCACGATCACGCATCCCTCATCCTTGCATATCCCCTTTATCACTCGGCTCTGTGCCTGATAGAGGCTTTCCCCACAGATAGATGTATCATGGAAGTTGTCGGCGATTCCATATATTCCCTGAAGAAGGGTATGGAGCGTAGATGGCTTCCTCTCGTCGTGCTTGTCAAACAGTTTTTGGCTGAACCCGAGACTTTCCGCCGCCTTTGCGAGAAGCTCCTTGTCGTAGTACCGGAAACCGGTCTTCTCCGCCACGAGCCTGCCTATGCGTCGTCCGCCGCTCCCGAATTGCCGTCCGATCACGATGATGGTGCCTGCCGGGAGTGGATGTCGGCTATGGTTCTCTATGTTTTTTTCTGTCTGCATACACGGATTTTGTCATATATTGTCTCCATAAAAGATGGGAACAACCCTGTTTTTCTTCTGCAAAATTAATAAATCGGATTAAGATGGAAAAAAATCTTGGGTTTAATTTAGCTAATTGAGTAAAATTATTTACTTTTGCGTTTCCAAAACTAATCAAATTATGTTTTCAATGTCATTTGCCGACTTCTCCGGGCAGTGGCAAAACGTGAAAAAAAAGAAATCATGAATCCAATATTAAAGAACCTGGAGAACGATCCGGATGGAATGTCGACGTATGAGTATATTGTCAACAATGTGGATACTGTTGCCGACGATATGCCCGGTCTTATAGAGATTTTAAAGAAGGTGGATCATACCGGTCAGTTTCTGTCGAGCACGGCGCGATTCCTCAATGCCGTCGACAAGGAATCGTTCTCTCCGTGGATCTCTCCGCTTATAGAGGCAGCTATAGTAAAAGATCGGGAACGTCGCTACATAGGGTCGTTGCTTGAGGCGATATGGGGCGCCGATTATAAGGCGCGTGCAACCGAACTTATCGCTGAAGACGACAATTTCCGTAGGATATACAAGAGGATATATCCTAATCAGGCAAGCGAGACGTTGCGACATAACATCTGATGCCGTCATTGCCGGCAATCATGCAACCTTATAAGAAACTGAATGAAAAAGATATTCACCGTGGTGGCAGCATTAATTTTCTGTGTGGCCACCGCATGTTCGCAGACAAGAATGAATAATACTAATGAAGAAGTGCCCGACAGCGTGTTGGCAGACCGCAATGACGCGCTCGTGGAGCTTAAGACCACAATGGGCGATATAACAGTCGAACTGTATAACGACACTCCGTTGCACCGCGACAATTTCCTGAAGCTTGTAGGCGAGGGTGTCTATGACGGCGTGCTGTTTCATCGTGTAATTGATGAGTTTATGGTGCAGACGGGTGATCCGGAATCAAAGGATGCAAAGCCCGGTGCTCGTCTCGGGTCGGGCGACCTTGGCTATACGGTGGAGGCGGAGATAGTATATCCTAAGCATTACCACAAGTATGGAGCCTTGGCTGCGGCCCGCACCGGCGACGCCATGAATCCGGAGAAGCGTTCGTCAGGCTCTCAGTTCTATATCGTGACCGGCACCAAGATGAGTGAGCGGCAGTTTGAAATGATGATGGAGCGTAAGCGTGGCAAAGAGATGCAGGACTATTTCCAGAAACTTGCTCTCCAGCATCGCGACAGCATCATGGCTCTTCAGAATGCCGGCGACAACGAGAAGCTGGAGGCACTGCGCCAGCAGCTTATAAAGGAGACGGAGGATAACGTGGCTCATGAGGAATTGCCGGCAGAGATGAAGGCTGACTATTCCAGAGTGGGTGGCACCCCGCACCTTGACGGCGGCTATACCGTTTTCGGGCAAGTGGTCAAAGGGATGGACGTGGTCGAGAAGATACAAAAAGTGGAGACTGACCCGTCTGATCGCCCGAAGGAGGATATAAGGATAATATCCGCCAAAGTTTTAAAAAAGAATAATTAATAAATTAAGGTGCGTTAAAATTTGCCGATTGAGATATATTTGTTAATTTTGACGCATAAATAAGCAACCAAGACGGTCGGGAGCATTCTGCACGAAGCGGAGGATGCCTGACCCGAACAAAATCTACCTGTCAGCTATGAATGAGCTTGATAAGCTGTCTCCATCGGGAGACGACCTGAATCGTGTAGACGCTGAGGCAATTGCCGAAGCAGCGTCAGAAGCATGCGAATGCGCAGAACGTGACAACGTTTGCGCCGAAGAAACATCTCCCTCTCTCGACATCGCAGCCGTCGCCGACCAGGCGGAGGGTGAGAAGGAAGAGCCCGTGCGCAACTACCACTCCATGACAAAAGAGGAGATGGTGGATGCCCTCAAAGAGATTGTCGCTGCCGGCGACATGGAGGCACACAAGGATGTGGCGGCATTGAAGCAGGCCTTCTATATTCTCCACAACAAGCAGCTTGCCGAAGAGCTTGATGCTTTTGTGTCTGCCGGAAATTCTCCGGAGACATTCTCTGCCACTCCCGATGAGAATGAGGCTGTGTTTAAGACGCTCCTTGCCGATTTCCGTGAGAAGAGGAATGCATTTCTTGAGGAGAAAGAGGAGGCACGTCGTAAAAATCTTGAGGAGAAAAACAGAATCATAGAGGAGCTTAAGACTCTTGCCGAAGATATCGACAATATCAACGTGCATTTCCCCAAGTTCCAGCAGCTGCAGCAGGATTTCAAGGCTGTCGGTGAGGTGCCTGCTGGTGCTGACAACGATATCTGGAAAGCATATCAGAGCGTGGTAGAGCTGTTCTATGATCGTCTGAAGATGAATAAGGAGCTGCGCGACCTTGATTTCAAGAAGAATCTTGAACTGAAAAACGCCCTCATAGAGAAAGCCAGGGAACTGACCGAGGAGCCGGATCCGATCGATGCCTTCAAGCGCCTTCAGACTCTACATGAGCAGTGGCGCGAGATTGGTCCGGTTGCATGTGAGATAAGGGAGGAGATTTGGAGCCAGTTTAAGGAGCTGTCCACTATCATCAACAAGCGTCATCAGGACTTCTTCCAGGCTCGCAAGGCTTCCGAGCAGGCAAATGAGGATGCCAAGACAGCTCTTTGCGAAAAGGCTGAGGCTGTGGATATGGCTTCCCTCAAGAGCTTCGCCGACTGGGATAAGGTGACTAAGGAGATAATCGAGATGCAGGCAGAGTGGAAGGGTGTAGGCTACGCTTCCAAGAAGATGAACACTCTTCTCTTCAACAGATTCAGAAAGGCTTGTGATGATTTCTTCACAGCGAAGGCTGAATATTTCAAGAAGACCAAGGAGGAGTTCAGGGATAACCTCGCCAAGAAGGAGGCTCTTTGCGAGAAGGCGGAGGCTCTTAAAGACCGCTACGAGGATCGTGCCGCCTACGATGAGATGGTGGCTCTCCAGAAGGAATGGCGTACTGTCGGCGTCGTGCGCCGCAAGCAGGGCGACGAGGTGTGGAAACGCTTCTGTGCTGCGGTGGATGCTTTCCATGATGCACGTAAGAAGCTTCTCAACGGCAGACGTGATGAGGAGACCGAGAACCTGAAGGCTAAGAAAGCCGTGATTGAGAAACTGAGTGCCATCTCCGAGGAGGCTGAGCGCAAGGACGTGATCGGAACTATCCGTGAGCTTCAGGCTGAATGGCAGAAAATCGGACACGTGCCCTTCAAGCAGAAGGATGCCATCAATGCCGAATATCGTGAGCAACTCGACCGTCTTTACGGTGCGTTTGACCTGCGCGAATCCCGTCAGCGCATGCGTCGCTTTGAAGGCGAGGTCAAGAAGATGGAGGGCGACGGCAATAAGCTCGGTAAGGAGCGCGACCGTCTTGTCAGAGCTATGGAGGCACGTCAGGCAGAGCTGAAGACAATAGAGAACAACCTCGGATTCTTCAACATCAAATCTTCGGCAGGTAATTCCCTCCTGAAGGATATGGAGCGCAAGATTCAGAAGATCAAGGAGGATATAAGCCAGATCAAGGAGAAGATAGCTCTTCTTGACAAGAAGGAGAAATCTTCCGAGGCTGAATGAAGATTGCAGAAGAATGCGTAATATGTGACTTATAATCGGATTATTGGGACGACATCACGCCATGCGGTGTCGTCCTAATTTTATAAGAGCAAATATATGGAGAATGAAAAAGCGGACGAACGCGAACTGATACTTATCAATGTGACCGGTGCCGACCGATGCGGCGTCACTACGGCACTGACTGAAATCCTTGCACGCTATGATGCCGATATCCTTGATATGGGTCAGGCCGACATCCATCATACCCTCTCTCTCGGAATACTTTTCAAGACCAATAGCCGGAATAGCGGTGAGATTCTTAAGGAATTGCTTTTCAAGACAAATGATCTGAAAGTGCAGGTGTCGTTCAATATCATTTCAGAAGAGGAATATGACCGCTGGGTAGGGATGCAGGGTAAGAACCGTTATATCATCACGATTCTCGGACGCAAGATCACAGCGCGTCAGATTTCGGAGACCACCCGCGTCATAACAGATCAGGGGCTTAACATAGATTCAATATCTCGTCTGACAGGTCGTATCCCCCTTGACGAGAAGGAGCAGCCTGCCACCAAGGCGTGTATAGAATTTTCGGTGAGAGGCACGCCTACTGATCTGCTTTCCATGCAGAAGGAACTGATGGAGCTGTCGAGCAAACTCAACTACGACATATCTCTCCAGGAGGATAACCTTTACCGCCGTTGCCGACGTCTGATCTGCTTTGATATGGATTCCACGCTGATACGCACGGAGGTGATAGATGAACTTGCTGACAGAGCAGGAGTCGGCGAGGAGGTGAGGGCGATAACAGAATCCGCCATGAGGGGAGAGATCGATTTTGAGGAGAGCTTCAAGCGTCGTGTCGCCCTTCTGAAAGGTCTTGATGTCAGCGTGATGAAGGAGATCGCAGAGAATCTTCCTATCACGGAGGGTGTGGATCGCATGATGGAGGTGCTTAAGCGTTCGGGCTATAAGACTGCTATCCTGTCGGGTGGCTTCACATATTTCGGCAACTATCTGAAGCAGAAGTATAATTTTGATTATGTATATGCCAATGATCTGGAGGTGGGTCCCGACGGGAAACTGACAGGCAGGCATCTCGGAGATATCGTCGATGGCAGAAGGAAGAAGGAATTGTTGCGTCTGTTGGCACAGGTGGAGAACATCGACATTGCGCAGACTATTGCCGTGGGCGACGGAGCGAACGATCTCCCGATGCTTTCTGAGGCAGGTTTGGGCATAGCCTTCCATGCGAAACCTAAGGTGAAGGCGGAGGCAGGACAGAGTATATCCACTATAGGTATAGACGGGGTTCTCTATTTCCTCGGATTCAAGGATTCCTATATAAATCATCAGATATAAACCATCCGGTGTAAGGACCACGGTAAATATATAATTCAGACGGATTGAGGCTCCGATTCTATAAGAACGGACAGCTCAATCCGTCTGATTTTTTGTTGACACGGCTCCTGAGCCATGATTACCCATGATTCTGGCAAACAATTTATGGAGTGAAGGCATTATAAGATTATAAATTATGATAATAAAATTTAGAATTTAAAATGGAAAATGGAAAATGGAGAATTTATGGTTAATGTTTGACTATTAAACTTCAATTCCCAATTCCAAACTCTAAATTCTCAATTTTCAATTATAAACTATAAACCATAAACTATAAACTATAAACTATAAACTATAAACCATATTACACAATCATGTTGCTTCATAAATTATCTAAAATAGTCGTCAGGACTGTCCTGTTGTCGGTAGTCATGGCATTGCCGACGACATTCGCCCATGCCGGAGAGAGGGAGAAAGTAGGTTTGGTGCTCAGTGGGGGAGGAGCGAAAGGCATAGCCCATGTTGGCATAATCAAGGCACTTGAAGATAATGATATTCCGATAGACTATGTGGCGGGCACGTCGATGGGTGCGATAGTGGGTAGCCTTTACAGTTGCGGATGGTCGCCGGAAAGGATGCTTAAAATGTTCACGTCAAAGGATTTCAGCAACTGGAGCACCGGCACCATAAGCAAGGATGAGGTGTACTACTTCAATACGCCTGCCCCTACGCCGCAATGGTTGTCGTTGAATGTGAATTTCAAGGATACCACCGATATGGTCGGTCAGATCATACCGACGTCGCTTATAAGCCCATTGCCGATGAACATCGAGTTTATGCGTCTTTACGCACCATATTCAGAGCAATGTGGGGAGAATTTCAATGATCTGTTTGTGCCGTTCCGTTGTGTTACGAGTGATGTCTATCATAAGCGCAAGATAGTGTGCCGTTCGGGATCATTGGGGGATGCCGTGCGTGCTTCAATGAGCTTCCCTCTTGTATTCAGGCCGATAGAGATGGATGGGGTGCTGGTGTATGACGGCGGAATCTACGATAATTTCCCGGTAGATGTGATGAGGGAGGATTTCAAGCCGGATTTCATAATCGGAGTGTCGGTCTCATCAGCCGATACAAAACCTAAGAAGGGGGATATATATAGTCAGCTGGAGGATATGATTATCCAGAATAACAATTATAGCCTTCCGGCAGCGGAAGGAGTGAAGATACAGGTGCCTGTGCTTGATTTCGGGGTGCTTGATTTCGGGGCTGCAGAGGAGATTTATTCGATAGGCTACAAGACGGGTCTGTCAATGGTGGATTCAATAAAGAGTCGTCTTTCCGCACGCGAGCCGCTTGGCGACGTCACGGCACGCAGGCAACGTTTTGCCGCCGCCACTCCGGATGTGATGTTTGATTCTGTGTCCGTGACAGGTGCAACACCCGGTCAGGCGCGTTATCTGAAGTATCTCTTCGACGAAGGGAAACCCAATGATAAGATTTCAATGGATCAGGTGCAGAATGCCTACTATCGTGCTGTGACCGACGGTAAGCTGTCTGACCTTCTCCCACAGGCGGAACTCGGTAAGGACGGACACAACACGCTTCTACTTGAGGCAACAGTGAAGAATCCGTGGAGTCTCGGAGTGGGAGGCTGGATCACGTCATCCACCAACAATATGCTCTACATCAATTTAGGGTATCACACATTGAGCTTCAACAGTATGGATATCGACCTCAGCGGATGGATCGGGCAGTCATACTATGCCGCCAAACTGCGTTCTCGTTTCGCGATGAGATCGGCATTACCCTCATATATGGAGTTGAGTGCCGTGGTCAGTAGGCAGAAATATTACGATTCTGAATTGCTCTTCTATCAGAATTCCACCCCGTCATTCATCACTGATCTTCAAGGCTTCTTCCGTCTTGACTATTGCTGGGCATTGGGAAGGAAAGCCAAGGGGTTCGCCAACCTTACGTGGGGTTGGGAGAGCAATGACTATTTCCCGTATAATTCAGGCGACTTTGCCGACGGGGATAAGGATAAGAGCCATTATCGGATAGCTGCATTTAAGACTGGTGTAGAGTTGAACACGCTCAACGATCAGATGTATCCTTCATCTGGAAAGGAATGGCGGCTCAATATATTACTCAGCCACGAGCAGAACAAGTTCATGCAAGGTGATTCTGATGAATCCGACTGGTGGACTTCACATCTGCGTGGTTCCGCAGAATTGATGTGGAAACATTATTTCTCACTTCATCCGAAGTTCAAACTTGGAGCAATGGTCAACGGTATAGTGACATTGCAGAAACTGTATCAGAATTATACCGCCACCCTCGTTCATGCCCCGGCATTTGCGCCGACGCCAGCCACCCGCAATTACTTCAACGTCGCGTTCCGATCCGACAATTACGGAGCCATAGGGTTGTCGCCCGTATGGACTCCATATAGCCGTGCGCAGCTCCGTGGCGACTTCTTCGCCTATTGCCCGATAAGAGATGTAGCTGCGGATGCGGCTGGGAATGCTGTCTATGACGGCTGGATGCGTCATCCGCAGTTTATAGGGGAGGTTGCATTGGTTTACAACTTCCCGTTTGCGAGCCTATCGCTATATGCCAACTATTTAAGTTCACCGCGAGGGAACTGGAATTTCGGTATCAATTTCGGACTTTATTTCCAGGCACCGAAGCTTCTTCGATGACCATAAGCCTGAATCCATCAGTCATCCACGTGGAGGAATCTGACAATATGAGCATACCCTCATATTTGAGTGTATCAAGCATCCTTTTTGCTATCTCTGATCCGGCAGCCATGCAGGCAGTGGCTGCACCGTCGGCTTCCATGCAAGAGGGAGCCACTACAGTCGCGCTGATTACGTCTGTTGATACAGGACGCCCCGTCAAGGGTGAGATCGTGTGTCCGATTATCCCCTTGTCGGTCTTCTTGTAATTACGGTAATTGCCTGACGTGGCGACGCCGCAGTCGGTAATCTGAATAATGGCGTTTGAGTCATGTATCTCCGTGGTGTCGGTCTGTATCGGACGGTCGATAGATATCTTCCATTCATCACCACTCGGACCATGCCCACTGACGGTCAGTTCACCGCCTATCTCCACCAGATAATTCTCCACACCGTTGCGCCGCATCATCTCGGCAACCATGTCGCATCCGAATCCCTTGGCTATGGCTGAGAAATTAAACTGGGTGCGGCGGTCGTCTTTAACAATCATGTTGCCGTTGAGGTGTGTCTTGCGGATACCGGTGAATAATAGGATACTGTCGATAGCAGTCGTGTCGGCAGATAGTTTATGTCCCGGTCCGAACCCCCAGGCTGTGATAAGCGGGGAGAGGGTGGGGTCAAACATGCCGTCGCTTGCCTCGTTGATGCAGAGAGATGCCTCGTAGACTCTGCGGAACAGATCATCTACCTCAATGCTGTCAGACTCATTCACTCGGCTCAGCAGCGATGCTTTGTCGAATACGTTCAGACTTTTCCCTACCATATCGAGAGTGGATATTATGGAATCACTTAGATCCTTTTCGCTTTCGTATGTGATATGGTACACCGTGTTCCATATCATCCCCTCCTCCCGTAAAAATGCTTTCGGGCGGTTGCAGGATATGGATAAAATTGCGGTTGCGAAAGCCGCAACCACCACAGATAAGGCTGAAAAATATCGTATCATGAAATAAATGAGATATTAATTGAAAAAATATAACGCAAAATTAGTAAAAATGAATAATTATGTTTAATTTTGAGGCGTAAATTTGACAAAAATTACATAACCTAATTCTTCTTGATATCACACCTAAAAAAATAACCGATATGAACGAATCATTTTTATTTCTTGCGGCAGGTTTTGAGGAGATTGAAGCCCTTACAGTTGTAGACGTGCTCCGCAGAGCGAATATCCCTGTAAAGACAGTTTCCATCACATCATCGCTGCGTGTGGCAGGCGCACACGGCATCACAGTGACAGCAGATGTGCTCTTTGACAACACTCATTTTTCAGCACCCGAATGGCTGATTCTTCCCGGAGGTATGCCGGGAGCCACAAATCTCTACGAGTTCGCACCGTTGCGTGGTCTTCTTCAGCGTCAGGCATCCTCGCCGGAGGGGAGAATTGCGGCTATATGTGCAGCTCCGGCAGTAGTGCTCGGTCAGCTCGGACTCCTGAAAGGGGTTAAGGCTACGTGCTATCCCGGATTTGAGAAGATGCTTGAAGGAGCTGACGTGCAGGCGGCACGCGTCACGGTTGACGGCAAATATGTGCTTGCCAACGGTCCGTCGAGCGCATTGCAATGGGCACTCACAATAGTAAAAGAGACAAAAGGCACGAGAGTGGCGACACAGATAGCCAACGACATGCTCCTCTATCCGAAATCAAATGCCGAGCTCGGCAACTTCTTCGGCTGATTCCGACTCCCTCGTCAATCTCACCGAATAGACACCAAAACCGACCCACAGATTCACGACAATCCGTGGGTCGGTTATATATAATTTGTAATTTAAATAAATGGTACTACTTCAATATATATGCTTAATATGATATATGTCAGATTATTGCTCTTTATGATTTTATTGAGTGTATTCTCTGCCTGTTCGGGAGAAAGGGATGCTCGCTTATCGCGTGTGGATGAGCTTTCAAGAGATTCTTTGGATAAAGCTACGGTATTGTTTGCGACGATTAATAGGGATTCTCTTTCAAAATCAGACTGTAATTATTATGATCTGCTGACAATAAAACTCAATGATAAACGATATGTAGTCCATACTTCTGATAGTCTTATTAGGAAAGTGATGGATTATGCAAAATCTCATAAAGACGATGGGTATTATCCGGAGGCGTTGTATTATGGCGGACGGGTATATGCTGATATTGGAGATTATCCTACGGCTCTAAGATATTTTAATAAAGCATTGGATGAGTTGACAGAAGATAACTCGGATATGGAATTGTATTGTCGGGTGTTGAGTCAGACTGGTCGGTTGTTGGATAAACTGCGTCTGTATGACCAGGCAATACCATGTATTGAACGAGTCATTGATATCAGCAGAGAGAAGAAGGATACATTAAATGAAATTTACGATCTTCAGTTGTTGGGTGCGATATGTTTGAGAGATTCACAATTGGACAAGGCGGAGCAACATTTTTTAGAAGCACTTGATAGAAGTGTTAACCTTCGTGATTCTTTTAAGGCGAAAAGTTTGATGTATCTTGCTGCCGTGAAATATTATAAAGGAAAGAATGATTCTGCTCTTAAAATAATCCGAGGCATTCCGGATCGTGTTAGCAAGATATCCAGACAGGCTGCCATGAATTATGCAGCACAGATTTATTATTCGGCAGGGATTCTGGATACAGCATATATGTATGCTCTTGAAATTGTAAATAGTAAAGATAATCTCAATAAAAGGAAGGCTTATAAGATTATACTTTCTTCCGAGTTCTACAATAAGGTAGACGTGGATACTTTGATTGGACACGTTTCAGCCTATAGGAATTTATTGGAATCTGAGTTTAATGCCAACAATAAGGATCTGGCATTGATGCAGCAGGCAGAATATAATTATATTATTCATGAGAGGGAAAGAAAAAAAGCGGAGAATTTGAATGAAAATCTGATAATCCTTATTTTTGGCATATTGATTGTCGGGATGTTTATGGTTGCAATTGTATTATATAAAAGGAATAAACTTCTTGATCGTATAATTATATTGAAATCAGCTCTTGATAAAGTCAATATGCTGAGCAATATAGTTGAGAGTGAAGATAAAGGTAATGCTGAAAATCAAAAGACTTATTCAGAATTGGATGAGGATGCTCCACAAGACAATGGGGATTGTATTGACAATCATCAAGATTCTCCGGTTAATCCCAAAAATATTGAGATAGATTTGCGTAATAGGCTTAGGAAAGAATTGTTGTCGTTGGCATCTAAGGGGGATAAGGTTAAAATCATTTCTCCGATAATACTTCAGTCAGCGGCTTATGCGAAAATTCTTGAATATATCAAGGCTGATTTATCAATAAATGATGATGATTTATGGATAGAATTGGAAAATGCGGTGCTTGATAGTTCTCCACAATTTAAGGAAAGACTGAATCTTCTTACATTTGGACAAATAACACAACCGGAGTTCCGAACATGTCTTTTGATAAAATGTGGCGTTCGTCCATCTGACATGGCAAAATTGTGTGGAAGATCAATTGCAGCCATAGGTTCTCGACGAGATTCAATATGTTGTAAGATATTTGATGAAAAGATGAGCGTAAAAATTATAGACAAAGTAATTCGTTTATTATGAATAAGTTTGGACGACTAATAAATTACGGAAAAATTACGGTTTTAAAACCGTAATTTTTCCGTAATTTATTAGTCAAGATTATTAGTCAAGATTTTATTACCTTTGCACAAATTTGATTTGATTAAAGTCGTGAGACCATTTTCGATGTAATCATGATGGTATCTTTTTTAGACGATTAATAAATTGAATCAGGAGCCACTATAAATTATTGCTGATATGAGGATATTGAGAAGAATCATTATAATGTTGGCGTTGGCGGCGAATGGCGGCACAACGGCTTTTGCAAATTCTTCTGAGTTGCCGGATACGTTAAAGGTTAATAATGATAAATCCGTGCAATTGAAGGAGGTGGTGGTGGAGTCTGTCCGCAGGAAGGATATTGCGGAGGGGATTGCGTTTTTTCCGGAGAAGCGGGATAAGAGGTTTGCCACCGATGCTGTGTCGTTGCTGGAGATGATGGCTCTTACGGAACTTCCATATAACCCTGCCACCAAACAAGTGACTGATGCCGGCGGTGCGCCTGTGGTATATTTCATAGATGGTCAGCAGGCTTCCCCTAAGGAATTGAGGTCGCTGAATCCGAAGGACGTCGATAGGATTGAATATCTTCCGATGCCAACCAATGCCTCTTTCGGAGGGAAGCAGAACGTGGTCAATTTCATAATGAAGAGATACGTCTCAGGCGGTTTCTCAAAAATAATCGCAAACCAGGACCTTACAGGGAAATCAGGAAATTATAGTGTCAATTCTAAACTGGCATACAAGGAGATGACATACGACGTCTATCTTGGAGGCACATACAGGAATGACAATCATTATGGCACACATGGAGAGAACACATTCAAGGATATAGTCTATAAGGGTGAGGAGTACGGAAGCATCTCTGAAAATATTGACGGACGGAATCAGACACTCCGCAAACGCACACTTGGAGCTATGTTGAAAGCCACATGGCGACATAAGGGGGTTAACCTCTCCGCAACAGGGGGATGGAACTGGGAGAGAATGCCTGAATTTACAGGTCATACCGCTACTGTCTATTCGCCGGATGTGCTGAAGTCATCCTACTATGATTCAAATTCGTCTTCATTGGGTATAAATCCATATCTCAAGATTTCTCTTAATCTGGCACTGCCGCATCAGCAATCGCTGATGGTCTTGGTCAACGGCCAGTATGCCTATCATAAGGGTGAGAATATCTATTCCCCACAGAATCTGGATGCAATTCTCAATTCAAGCCGCAACCGGAGATGGTCGGCACTCATTATGGCATCCTATTCAAAGAGATTCAATCCTGCAAATTCCTTGAACATATCGCTTATTGGCTCCCGAGGTTGGAACAAGACACACTACGGTGGCTCTTATGACGGATTGAGCCGATATAAGGAAGCACACCTTGAATTGTCGGCAACGTATTCCCATACGTTTTCGCCCGGTACGTTGATATCCGCTTCCGCCGGAGCCACATGTGACCGTAAGAGCTATGTCGGCAATGTATATGTCCAGTGGTTGCCAAGTGTCAGCATCTCCTTCGACAAGAAATGGAGCAAGAAATCCGGATTTAAATTGTCTACAGATGTATTCTCGGTAGGCTATTTCGGGGATGTGCTGAATGATGTGATATTGCGTTCTACCGAACTGACATGGAAAAAGGGAAACTGCAATTTGCGGAACAGAATATGGTGGCAGAGTGTAATGTCAAACACGTGGAATCCATCGTCTACATTCTCCGTGACGGGGAGAATGATATATACCGTTGTATTTAATCAGGACAATCCGGTATGGGATAGAATCGATGGTTATGATGGGGTGGTCACAACCACGGTGGATGACGCTACAAGCCACAGGCTTACAGTCGGTCCGTTGATGACCTTGAAACTGTTAAGGAAGAGATTGGTGCTTACAGGAAGTTTCGGATATGATTATTGGAGGCTCACCGGCAGGTATAAACGCGACAGGTCATTCCTCTCCGGTAACCTTTCCGCCACATGGTATGGCAAGCATTGGTATGCCGGGGCATCTGTGGTGCCTCCTGCCGAGAATATGCAGAATTCATCAATAACAAAGGTTTACACAAATTGGATTTACTCATTTAAATTCGGATATGCCTATAAAAATCTGAATCTTAGATTTTCAGCTACAAATCCCGGAGCGTCAAGGATGAGTAAGATACGATGGATAGATACGCAGTATTATTCACAGAGAGTTAAGACATATAGCGATTTCTCGGCAAACGTATTCACGTTGCAACTGACGTATACGTTGAGTTACGGCAAGAAAGTGTCGAAATCAGTGTCATCGCCATCCGGGATGCTCGGGTCAGGGGCAATGATGCCGGAATAGTATCATCCTCACATATTCCATAAGAGTTTTGACTGATACCGCAATTTCAGTCGCCTTGGGCAATTCTCCGTAAGTTAATTCGCCCAACTCAGATTTGTATTTGGAACTAAGGGATTTCCATGCGCCGTCAAAATCAGTAAATAGGATTGAAGAAAGGATATCAGCATCTTTCCATTTCGGAGGACGGTCAAATTCTGCTTTGTCGTGCACAATAAGTTCAATTAAATTCTTTGAGAAATCTTTTGTAAGATAATCATGACACTCTTTATCAATCGACATGAAATGCAGGTCGTAGAAATGGCGTATCTTGCTTGCTAATCCATCTATTGGATTGTTTTCAAACGAGAATCGTATGAGCGAGACAATCTTCTCACACATAGTACGGCGTTTATCAAGCACATTCAACTCAAATGGATCCATATCATATTGCCTTATCATTTCTAAAAGTCCTCTGTGTTGCATCATTTCAGTAATAAATGGAGTTACAACTTTCTTTTCATACGGATATGGATTCCCGTATGTATTTATCTCAAATATTACATATCTGCCAAGAAAATCAAGACTTTTTTTCGCTGCGGGTAAAACGGTATCATATTCGTGGTATGTTTTACGAAACCGATTATTTTTGATTGAGTTCCCATTATCCAATTCAGAAAGGTCAATCGTTGAGTCATGACCAATTCTCGCAACAAGTTTCTTCTGTTGATTTTGGCTTAATTGCTCAGAAAGGATAGCAATGTCAACATCCGAAGAGAATCTGTTGATCAATCTGTATGCTTTTGCTAATGATGTGCCACCTTTCCATACGGTCAATTCGCTTTTATCATGCCGCGACAATCGCTGAAGAATCTGACATATCCAATAATCCTTCTCAATAAACTCTCGTGGTATGTTAAGATCGGCTGAAGTTTCTATTATAGCCTGTCGTAATAATTCTTTGTTCTCGTGAAGTTTCATTTAATATGCCATTTAGATGTGTTTAACATTATGTCAGTCGTAATCCCAAATTTATATTCCGATATCTGATTGAGCGATGCATATAAAGTATCTGTGAGATCATTATGCTCTCCATTATCCAAAATTGCCCCCAGTGCTGCACGAACTCTTGGTGGATACTTCATGGATAGTTTTGTAATCGCTTTCAAATCTTTTTCTGAAAGATGCTTTATGATATTGTTCAATTTTGAAAAACTTGCAGAAACTGTTGTGTCCGGAATCTTTTTGATGAATTTTAGGGCATCTAAAATTTGAAGCAGATGTATATTTTCGCTTGTGATTTTATTATGCTGGACAATAAACATTATTTTCTGTCCTGCTCGTCGAATGGATGCTTTTCGTGCATTTACTCCAACAGTAATGGTTCCTGAAAATTGTGTGGTGAGTTGCATTGAGGTCCAAACGGAATTGCCTGTGAGGTATCCTGATATTTTGCCATCGGTATATAGGATGTCTTTTACCAGCTCTTCTGTAGAAGGCAAAGTGGCTCCAAATACAGACTCCATTGCTCTGTAATACTTGCCATTTACGAGTTTTTGCAATCTTCCGGCTCTAACCATACGATTGAGTTTAACCTTGATATTTGCACTGGATACCGGTGGAAAATGAAGATCAGGAATAGAGAAAACCGTACCGATTGGCACGTTGTTTACTGCTATTTCTATTTTACGAGCGAATGTCATTATTAATACTTTATATTTCAACTGCAAAGATAATGATTTTGTTCCGTTTTTTGCGCAAAAAACGGAACAAAATTGTAAATATACAAAAGAATTGAGGTCGTTAAGTATTATTTATAAGATGTAATAAGACTTGCGGTAGCTACGGGATGTTTTGTTATGGGATAGGGTATCGTTTTTGAGGATTACTGAGTGAAGTTTAGACAACTTCAATTGGAGGAATCGTTTCCATGTCGTATCTTTGCAGAATAATTTGAAAAAGATGGGAGACCTTTATTATACGATAGAGAGGGATGCGGAGGCGCAGTTCCGGGAGAAGATGAGCCGTTTCATCTCATTCGCCAGAAAAGTGGCGAGTGCGGATGAGGCACGTGCCATCGTCAAGGAGTATCAGAATGAGTACCATGATGCACGGCACGTATGCTGGGCATATATGATAGGTCCGGAACGTAAGGAATGGCAACTTAATGACAATGGTGAGCCGTCGGGAACGGCAGGTAAGCCGATTCTCGGACAGATCAACAGTAAGGAGGTGACAGACGTGGTGGTCGTAGTAGTGCGCTATTTCGGTGGAATCAAACTCGGTACCCCCGGATTGATAGCGGCTTATCGCGAGGCTGCCCGATTGGCATTGGAGGAGGCGGGACGCAAGGAGATGCACCAGATGGAGACTGTTACCGTGACTTTCCCATACGTCGCTGCCGACGGAGTTATGAAGATTGTGAAGGGTGGAGACGTGGAGGTAATCAACCGCACCTTTGACAACACCTGCTCCATGACACTGCGTTTCCGGAGCGATTTCGCCCCGGAAATAACCGGACGTCTGCTCTCATTGGATGGAGTGACGCTCGGAGAATAGCCACGTTATTTGATTGCGCTGCGCTCGGAAAGTAGCCTCAACACGTCATGAAGATTATCCGTCTCACCAATATATAGATGAGGATCGATACCCAAGGAGGCAAGCGTCTCAGGAGTGAAAGGGGATTGTCGTCGCTGAGGATTAAACCAGATAGCTTCCCATCCCGCTTTCAGCGCACCCATGATGTCAGTGTCGGGATTATCACCTATCATGATGGGGCGTCCGGTGGCACCGGTCTCGCGTATGGCATAGTCGAAGAGTCGCCTGTCAGGTTTCTGTATCCCTATCTCATCACTGATTATCATGCGCGTGACGAACCGCCACAAACCCGAATTGTCGAGCTTACGGTATTGGGTGTCGGCAAACCCGTTGGAGATTACCCCAATCAGGAAATGATCGGAAAGAGCGGTAAGCAGGTCATGCGCACCGGCTACAGCGTTTGGTAAGGAGGCCAGTCGGGAAAGATACTCCGTATTTATTTCAGAGCATATCGGAGGGGTATCCTGTAGGTCAGAGTCGGGAAACAGGGTGCGCCGCCAGCGTTCGGTTTTCAGGAAATCAGCCGATACATTGCCCTTGGCATAATCTGTCCAAAGCGCGGAATTATGCTGATGATACACGTCGATAAACTCATCGCGGGAGGGATACTCCTGCTTGAAAATACTGAAAAGATCATACACGTGATGAAGGCTCAGTAGGGAATTTCCTGCGAAATCCCAAAGAGTGTCGTCGAGGTCAAGGAAAATCCAGTTGGAGCATCCGGAAAGGTGAAAATTCATAACAACTGCTGCAAATAAGATGTTTTATAGACAAAATTACGCAAAAAATCCGGTTTTTTAAGTTCAACCTTTTACGGAATGAAAAAAAATTACGATATTTGCACTGCCAAACCGGAAAAGGGTCTGAACGTGGTAGCGCAAGTCCCATCCGGCAGGAAAAAACAGACAAACAACAATACATTTTTACAAAATGACAAAAGCTGAGATAGTAAGTGAGATTTCTCGCACCACGGGTCTTGAGAAAGGCGCCGTATTGGATATTGTGGAGAAATTTATGGAGGTAGTCAAAGACACCATGTCAGGGGGCGAAAACATATATCTCCGTGGATTTGGCAGTTTTGTTGTCAAAACCAGAAAAGAGAAGACAGCCCGCAATATCTCCAAGAACACGGCAATCAAGATACCGGAGCACAAGATCCCGTCGTTCAAGCCCTCAAGGGTATTTCTTGACGAGGTTAAGTGAGAAGGCGTCTTGAAAATATTATCGACAACAAACAAATTATCATAATTAACTAAAATATTAACCAGTATGCCAAGCGGAAAGAAAAGAAAAGGCCACAAGATGGCTACGCACAAACGCAAGAAAAGACTGAGAAAGAATCGTCATAAGAAGAAATAAATAAGGCGGGATTCCCGTCGGATTTATTCCGGATAACGATTCTATAGTCTTAGAACAAACCTATGGGTGAAGAATAAGCTTCACCCATAATATGTTTGTTCTTTTTTATTTTATGCCGTCCGTCGTCTCCATCCTTCCCAGAGAAGATGCGTGAGTGATGCAGACGGTTTTTTGAAAATTACCAAGATGAAAAGCGAATTAGTAGTAGACGTACAACAGAAAGAGATTTCAATTGCGCTGCTCGAAGACTCTCGTCTTGTTTCTTTACAGAAGGAGAGCCGCAACATAGCGTATGCCGTGGGCGACTTGTATCTTGCAAAGGTGAAGAAACTGATGCCGGGTCTTAATGCAGCCTTCGTTGACGTGGGTTACGAAAAGGATGCTTTTCTTCATTACCTTGACCTTGGGCCACAGTTCAATTCTTACAATTCTTTCATACAGGAGGCATTGTCCGATAAGAAGAAAGTGCCCAATATCTCAAAATTCAAATTATCTCCCGACATACCCAAGCAGGGTACGATACAGGATCTCCTTCAGCCGGGTCAGCAGCTTCTCGTGCAGATAGCGAAGGAGCCGATCTCCTCCAAGGGACCGCGTCTGACCACGGAATTATCCTTCACCGGACGTTTCATGGTGCTGATGCCCTTTGGCGAGAAGATCTCCATATCGCAGAAAATAAAGTCGACGGAGGAGAAGATAAGGCTCCGTCAGCTTATAGGCAGCATAAAGCCCAAGGGATTCAGCGTCATCATACGCACGTCGGCAGAAAACAAGCGTGTCGCCGAGCTCAACAATGAGATGAAGACCCTCGTAAGATGCTGGGAGGAATCAATATCAAAGATGCAACGCAGCCAGCCTCCGATGCTGATTTATGAGGAGGATTCAAGGGCGGTCAGTGTCATAAGAGACATATTCAGTCCGAATTTTGAGAATATATACGTCAACGAGCAGGAGACGTTTGCCCAGATTCAGAATTATGTAGCGCTTATCTCTCCCGAAAATAAGGATATCGTGAAGCTCTATAACAAGGATATACCTATTTTCGACAATTTCAACATTACGCGCCAGATAAAGAGCTCATTCGGCAAGACAGTGTCGTTTAAGAGCGGCGCATATATCATAATTGAACATACAGAAGCGCTGCATGTCATCGATGTCAATTCCGGCAACCGTAGTAAGGCAAGTCCTGATCAGGAGTCGAATGCGTTAGATGTGAATCTGAAGGCAGCCGATGAGATTGCGCGCCAGTTGCGCTTGCGCGATATGGGAGGCATAATTGTGATCGACTTTATCGATATGAATAAGGTGGAGCATCGTCAGACCCTTTTTGACCACATGAAGGAGGTCATGGCAAATGACCGTGCCCGCCACAATATCCTCCCGTTGAGTAAATTCGGATTGATGCAGATCACGCGTCAGAGGGTGCGCCCTGCGCTCGACATAACCACGAGCGAGACGTGTCCGTCCTGTTTTGGAAAAGGTGAGGTTCAGCCCTCATTGCTCTTTACCGATAAATTGGGAGAAAAACTCGATTATCTTGTAAATATACTCAAGGTCAAAAAATTTACCATGTATGTCCATCCCTATGTGGAGGCATACATCAAGAAAGGGATGTTCTCCCTCTATGGCAAATGGCGCAGACGCTACGGCAGGAGCATCAAGATAGTTGCTGATGAGTCGTTGGCATATCTGCAATACAAGGTGTTTGACGATATGAACAAGGAGATCGACCTCAAGGAGGAGAGCGATTTCAACAGCAACCAGTCAAAGACACACGCCCGTCAGAAGCACGGCGTAAATGAAGAAAAGGATTAATACCCACTTTAAAAAAACCGGGAATCAGTCACCGACCGATTCCCGGTTTCGTTCGTCTATCCACACCACTGTCATCACCTCAGTAAGCTAATTACCATAAAGACCGCAGAGGACACGGAGTATTTCAAATTAAATGCAATACTCCAATTGAAAAAACTAATGTCGTATGAATCTCATGATTATTCGCAGATTTCCCAATGACCGCCTTTGTCTGGTCCAACACGGTGAATTTTACCCGACTCTTTTAATTTTCTGATTTGCCAATTTATACCATCACGGGTTAAACTGCACAAAGAAGCTAACTGTTCAATAGAAATCTCCGGATTTTTCGTCATTAGATTAATGATTTTCTGTGTAGTTTTCTCCTTGCTTGTTTTCAGTGTAGTTCCTTCTGAACTTTTCAGTGTAGTTTCTTCGAGTTCTCTGTTTCCAGTGTAGTTTCTTCTGAACTTTTCAGTGTAGTTTCTTCTGAACATTTTAGGTCGTTTCTCCATAGAATTACCCTAAACTGATCACCGTTGATTTCATTATGGAATTCAATATTGCTGTCAGACTGCAATGCGCGTATAATGCCAGAGCCGAGACCACGGTAATCTTTTATAATAAATTATTCCTTTCACATCTTTTATTTCTTAGTTAAAACATATATGATTATACAATGCCACAAAAAATGTGAAATTTTGTGGCAAATTTAAGAACTATGGGTGTAAATAGGCAGCTTGTATCGGTTTGTATCGGTTGTATCGCACCGATACAGGCGATACAAACCGATACAAAATAATCTGACAGGGATTCATAGCCATGATTTACCGATGCCCGAATCATTTGGACCTTATCAACCGAAAAAGATATACACCAACATGATAATTTATTTACTTGATTTCTTAGTCTTAATTAAAAGAGAGATGGTGTTACCTTGGAGAATGTGGTGGACACGGGGGTGATCGGGGGGATAGAAAATTAAAAAGTCTGGTTGATAGGAGGCTTAATTATAAAATTTTTAATATCTTTGTGGCTTGAGAGAACCTATCTGAAGGGATGGGTGGAGTTATCTGAATTTTGACAATATAATATTAAGAGAATGCTCCTTAGCATCGATAATTTTAAATCAATAGAGCATGTAGCTGATGTTGATTTATCTGGGCTGACAGTGTTGGCCGGTGTGAATAGTAGTGGAAAGAGTTCATTGATACAGGCTCTTCTATTGCTTAAGCAAACGTTGTGTACGTCGTCGAATGATATGTTGAATCTTGCCGGACCGTATGTGTATGCCGGTTCGGTTATGGATTTGATGCATAACAAGCGTTCCGGAATTATGAGATTCTCTTTGGCGCTGTTCCCCGCTGAGATAGTCAAGTCAGACTTGGAAGATTTCAGAGAAATGGGATATGACTTGGATTCTTTCAAGATTGATGTCGCATTTAAGGTTAGCTCTGAAAATTATACGGTATCTGAGTTTAGGATTATCCTCTGCCATAAGGATGGGCAAAAGTCGGAGATGATGCTAAAGTTGCGTCCTCGTAAGGGTACGTATGATTTGTCGTCTAAAGGCATGGCATTATTGAATAAACTTGAGGATCTGAAACTTGACAAGTATTCGTTTGCCAATTTTTTTCCGGTGTTTGCTGCAAAAGGTAGTGAAATTCATAATTTGACATTGTTTAAGGCGAGTCGGGAATTATTGCGACATTCCCTTGAACGATTAGTTTACATCGCACCATTGAGAGTGGCACCCGTACTTGCCCGTACATATAATATGGATGTGGAATCACATCATGTATTGCCTGATGGTGAGAATACCCGATTCATAATAGACAGTATTTCCGGTAATACGGAACTTATCGGACTTCTTAAATATTGGATATGTAAAAGGTTTCAACTTGCAAAGGATATCTCGATAGTGAAGGAGACGGGAAAGAGATATAGGGCGTTGATTACTACAAACGAAGGTCTGAAAGTAGACCTCATGCACATGGGGTTCGGGTTGAGTCAGATATTGCCGATAGTCACCCAAGGTTGTATATCTGTCAAGGGGTCTACGCTGATAGTTGAGGATCCAGACGTGCACATGCATCCCAGTATTCAGGCTGCTATGGCAGATTTCTTCATATTCCTATCGTTGGAAAAAGGTGTCACGGTACTTATTGAAACACACAGTGACCATTTCATAACACGTATAAGACGACGAGTGGCTGAAGGAGGTGTCCCCACATCTGATATTCATTTGATATTTGTTGAGAATGAATATGGTGAAAGTATATATCAATCAATACCTCTTTCTAATAAGGGAAAATTAGAGGGATCAATGCCCAATGGATTTTTGGATTCATTAGATGCGGATTTTAGAGCTATCATCAAAGCCGGACTAAAATGAAGATTGTGATTGCACCCCACATATATTCATCATCGGATAAGGGGATAGAGAATACGATATTGTATCAATTGGTAATGACTAAATTGCCAAGCTATGTGTCGATACTTGTGCCAATCTCATGGGAGGAGTACCTGGCAAATCATCCGATTATAGCATCATCGTATGAGTTGTTTTCATTATTGTTGGATCTTTCTGTAGAGAAATTTTCAATAGATAGGAAGGCTGAATTTATAAAATTACAACCGGATATATTGGGTGATTGTGATAACTTGGAACAAATTCCTGCAAAACAGCATATTTTTGCCTTATGCAAGTATGATGATTGCAAGAGATTGTATTCTTATGTAAATGCAGATACAATTGAGGTAAACGTCTCTATTGATAGAAAAATGAAGAGTATCCTACATTTCAATCCGGAAGTATCAAAGATGGATTTGTCGATGTACATACAATCATTTTCTCCGGTACTTAATCAGTTGAAACATGATACGGTCTCAAGGCAATACGGAGATAAATATATTTCTGCATTTTCTGCGTATGATAGGAATGATGAAAGATATGCGAAATCTCTTCTTCAACGAGCTTATGAGGATTATGGTGGAGATGTGGATGATCGGACATATCTGTATACATACGATAAGAAATATAAAACATTTGTGCAGTTCCGTCCGAATAGAAACAATGAGTATCATGGTATGGATATAAGTTTGGAGCAAGCTAAGAGGGAAGCTCCTGAGATTGTCCGTAAATACCATAGATGAGGGGTGGGAAATAGAAAAAGACCGATTCGCATCGGTCTTTTCCCAATCAAAATACTTTTAACTAACCTAACATCATGAAACGATTTTCATAAGTATGACAACGAAAGAGGGCAAAAGGTTCAATCGATATATGTGTTTTTAAATCATATTAACATAAGTGCTAATAAATATTTAAAAACATACCGGATAAATGCCATTTATAGGCATATCGTAGGGATTGCATATATTGTACTTCTTGCATCATTTGCTTCCGTAATAGTCCTTACTGATGGAGAATGCGAATTTATTCCGGAGAAAGAATGTCAGCACCGTGTATCCGATCAATAGGAAGAAGCATAGGGTGAAGGCAAAAGTGCTGTTGCTGGATGGATGAGACAGAAGCGGTCTGAGCCCGTCGATTATGAAGGGTGTCAGCACGATTGCCAGATAATTTGCCGCCAGCACAAAAGCCAGGGATAGCGTGGCCTTATTTGCAGTTGTAACTACCACGCTTGCCTTGTCGTAGATAAGCGGTTGGCAGATCCCGTAGCCCAATCCTATGAGAGCCGCACCGACGCACATTGTCCATGTCTCAGGCACGAACGCAAATAGAGCCACTCCCACAGTCATCAGCATTGCACAATACACGAACGTGCCTTTCCTCATTATGTTGATGAAAAACGGCAGTGTGAACCCCGGTATCAGCATGAAAAGATAGAATATGGCAGTCACAGTACCGGTGAAAGACGCACTCCAGTCTTTCTTCTCAATCAGAAACGGGCAGTAGTAGGTGATGGCTATGCACGAGAATGTTATGAACGCATATACCCCTATAAGAGCCCATATTCTTCCGACATAGAATCCGTGAGACACCCCCGGTTGAGAGGTGGGCTGGGATGATGTCGAGCCTGTTGGCGTTGATTGCGGCTCTGTCGTATCGATACCCTTCAGACGGAATGCAAGCAGAAGAGGAATGACGGATATGAGATACACCAAAAACGGGAGATGCCAATTGCCATGGCTCAACCATCCAACCGCGAATGTGGCGATGACGAGTGAGGAATTGGAGATACCTGATTTTATGCCCATGGTCTTCATCCTATACTTCCCGGCAAACGCGTCGGCTATCAATCCGGAAGAGAGAGGGATAAGCAGTCCGGCACCACACCCGAGCAGACAACTTATGATGATAAGCTCGGTCATTGAGTCTGCAATGAGATAGAGTATGGCACACGCCGTGAAGATTACGAGTCCTGCCACTACGATTGCGGTCTTATGTCGGGAAAGGGAGAGTTTTCCCGAAATAAGAACGAACGGAATGATAAGCAAGTTTGGGAGCACGGTAAGCATCTGCTTCTCAAGTTGCGACGTATGCGGAAAGACGTCGGATAGAGTCGCAAGCATGGGCGTGACGGCGAGTCCCGGCAGATTCACTACCAAAGATATTGACAGTATTGCAAGGAGCGTCAGCAGCCTTATCGGTTTTTTCCCGGTCTGGATCATGGCGGAGGCTATGCCTTATCGGCGCCCGTCTCCTTTTCCGGGGCTTTCTCCTGGGCTGGCTGTGCAGATGAAGGGGTGGGTGAAGAAATAGAAGAATTTGGTTGGATCGATAGATCGGCTACTTCAGCTACGGTTTTCATGCTGACGGGACCAAACTCTCCATCTTCCCATTCTGTGGCACGACGTATCATCTCCGGTGTGGGCTCATAACCTTCCGGCCATTTGGATACTGTCGACGGTGTGCGTCCCTCTATTTCCCAATCAAAAGGCTCAAACGAAGTCTGAGGATTTCTCCAGGATGCTTTTCTCTTTGCATAGACCACAAACGGCACAGCAAGAAAGATTGCAGATCCCGCAATCAGGATGATGATATATACAAGGGGACTGCCGGTGTTTATCTGTGACGGTGGAACGAAGCTGAGCACCATTGCAACCAATGCTCCGAGACATCCGACTATGGTGACCAACCATTTGCCGAACTCACCTCCGGGCACTTTGAAGCCACGTTTCACGTTGGGCTCCGTGCGGCGCAGACGAATAAATGCGAAATAGATGATGAAGACCATGGCAAGATATATAATGGTAGACATCTGGCTAAGAATCTGGTAGGCTGACTGTACGCTCGGAAGAACCACGAGCACAAGTGCAAGAATGGAAACCATTATTCCCTGCACCCATAGAATAGGCACCTGGATGCCATTCTTATTGGTCTTCTGAAGTCCGCGCGGAAGATAGCCGGCCTTACCGACAGAGAGCATACCTGAAGATGGGGCAGCAATGACGCAGCTGACTTGTCCTATGACTCCGAAAGTCAGGAAAAGTGCGAGAATATGTCCGAGCCATTCGCAATGGATTGAAGCGAAAAGATTGTTATACGCCACCAGCAGTGATGCCAGAAGATTGATATCCTTTTCAGGGATGACGAATCCGATTGCCAAAGTGCCACCTACGAATACGATTAGAATTATGAGCACCGCCAAGAGCACAGATTTTGGAAAATCCTTTGATGGATTACGCATTGACGGCACATGGACAGCCTGCATCTCCATGCCGGCATAGAAGAGGAATATCGAGGCGGCGAGCACGATAGTCCCGAACTTTGAGAAGTCGGGCCAGAATGGCTGGTGGGCATCTATAAATATATGGTTACCCATGCAGACGTAGATGATTCCCATCACAATCAAGACACATGCCGGAATGATCGTGCCGAACAATCCTCCGTAAGTAGAGAGCTTGTTGGCGTAGGCGGTTCCGCGGAAGGTGTTGAATGTAGCCAACCAATATATCGCCAATACCACGATGAGTGTGTAAATCACGTTTTTTGAAAGGGATGAATCAAACGTCTCAGGCCAGAATATGTAGGCGAGCGTCACCGCTCCGAACATGAGTACTGCCGGAAACCAGATCACGACCATCTGCCATTCATAGTACATGGCAGCCCAGCCCCATTTGGGACCGAATGCCTCCGCACACCAGCGGAAAAGACCGCCGCTTTTGGTCCAAGTGGAAGCGAGTTCGGCGCATACCAGGGAGTAGGGCACGAGGAATACGAGAGCCGCAAACACATAATAGAAAATAGATGTGTAGCCATACTCTGCCTGAGATGCCAGCCCACGCATGCTGACAATATTCGTGACTATAAGAATTGTCATCGCCCACATCGTGATGACTGTCTTTGGGGAGGGTCCGGATTTGCCTCCCGCACTTCCGGAGCCGGGAGTGATTGTTTTTGAATTTGCCATAGGAATTCTTTTTTAATAATTCATTAATTAGGGACATATCGTTTTAAAAACACCTGTTTGTTATAAAAAGTTGATTTTTAATATTGTTAATGAGATTGCTTAACTCTTTCCTGATAATTGCATACATATATAATATAATAGGGGTGTTCGCAATTTTTTTTTTAATGTTAAAATTGCATGGTGTATAAACTTATTTATGAACACGTGTGTTTTAGTGTCAAATGTATAAGTTCCCGATAAAGTTTTCGAGCTCTTATAATCCGGAGATCCCCCTATCGTTGGATCGGATTGTAGAATGATTTAAAAATTTTTTGGTTATATTATGGAAAAGAAGAATTATTCTCCTATTGTGCAGGAGCTTCTCGACCTCATTGAGAAGAATGGTTGGGAAGAAAAATTTCAAAAAGCACTTGATGCATGCCATGCACTGAATACTATTGAGTATGAGAACATCAAGACACTGGATGATTACTATGACTGGCTTGAGGCTCAGTTGCATTGGGTGCCGGTTGAGAATCCGGAGGGCACCATCGTGTATGAGCATGTGACGATGTTCTATTTCCTGTTGGATCAGAGTCCTGTCAAGGAGCTTCAGACTCCTGTCATCCCCTCGAAGCTGAAGGATAACGAGGAGCCGGAACTGACACCACTCTCACAGTGGATACGTAAGTTTGTCATCTCGTTCGGAGCATGGATGGATAAGCCGGAGTCTTTGACTCCTGAAGCTGTGGCAAGTTATTACGCATCGCCGCGCTACAAGATGGATGATTATGATCAGCCGGTTGGAGGATGGAAGACATTCAATCAATTCTTTGCACGTTACACCAAACCCGGACATCGTCCTATCGCAGCAATCAACGATGACCATATCATCACATCACCTGCCGATTCTACAAATGATGGACAGTGGGAAGTGCTGGCAGATTCAAAGGTAGATATCAAGGGTCTTGAATGGAGTATCGAGGAATTGCTTGAGGGTTCTAAATATAAAGATGACTTTGCCGGCGGTATCTGGATCCACCAGTTCCTTAACACTACCGACTATCACCGTCAGCATGCCCCAGTAGGGGGGAAGGTGCTTGAGGCACGTGTGCTCCAGGGTGCTGCATATCTCGGCGTTGAGGCGGTTCCTATTGAGGGTGATGAAAAGGGACGTACTCACATTGTACGTCGTAAGCTGAATGCTCTTGATGAAGCAGGCTATCAGTTCCAGCAGATGCGTGGTCTGATCGTTATCCAGTCGTCAATCGGTAAGGTGGCGATATTGCCGATGGGCATGGCTCAGGTGTCATCAATTGTTGTTACAGCTGAGGAAGGAACCACTCTGCGTAAAGGTGAAGAGATTTCCTATTTCCAGTTTGGCGGTTCTGATATCGTGATGGTGTTTGAGCGTGCTTCTAACGTCAGCATCACGGCACAGCCTGGCATACACTATAATTTTGGTACACGTATTGCAGAAGCATTCCCGGTAGGTGAATGATGATGTAGGGATTATGAATAACAATTGATAAGATTAGGTGGGAACCCACGCATTATGTGCGGATTCCCACCTTTTTATGGTTCTGCTATGTGAATCGTCATGAAGCGAGAAAGTCGGCAACAATAAACGTTGAGCCTCCTATGAAAATGACATCATCCTTGTCGGCATCATTGCTTGCAGCCTCAAATGCAGTCTTTACGTCGGGGTAGCATCTTCCTTCAAGATTTGCCTCCTCAAACTTCTGATGCAACTTATCAACGGGAAGAGCACGCGGAATGCTTGCGTTGGTGAGGTAATATTCCGCATCTGTGGGGAGAAGCCGCAGAATTTTGTCAATAGCCTTGTCGGCCACAAACCCTATGACGATGCGTAGCCGTTTGCCTGGGCGTTCCGACATCAGACGCCGGAGCTGCTCCATATTATAGGATATGCCCGCCACGTTGTGACCTGTGTCGACAATCGTGAGCGGATTGTTGCCGATGATAGTCCATCGTCCGCAAAGACCGGTATTCTTCACCACGTTTTCAAGTCCGCGCAACACGTTGTCGTCAGAGATCTCGATTCCTGCCTTCCGCATGGAGTCAACTGCATTGATCACGGTGTTGAGATTCTTCTTCTGATAGTCGCCGGCAAGAGGCAGGGTGGTTTCTCCCTCCTCACAAACGATGTGCCATCCTCCGGTTTCGGCAGGCACGATTGATAGCAGACGGTCGGAGTCTGCCGCAAAAACTATCGGCGCACCGACCTCCTCCGCCTTACGTGCGAACACCTCCTTTATCTCACCCTCAGCCTCGCCGATCACCACGGGTATGTCATGTTTGATTATACCCGCCTTCTCGGCGGCAATCTTCGGAAGTGTGTCGCCAAGAAATTGTGTGTGGTCATTGGAGATGTTGGTGATCACGCATACCTCCGGTGTGATTATATTGGTGGAGTCAAGACGTCCGCCCATACCCACTTCTATAATGGCATAGTCCACGTTCTCCTCCGCAAACCAATTGAATGCCATCATCATGGTAAGTTCAAAGAAAGAGGGGTGTCCGTCATAACCGCATCCTTTCCATTTCTCGACAAACTCCACCACCTTCTCCTTGGGAATCATCTTCCCGTCAATCCGCATACGTTCGCGGAAATCCACAAGGTGAGGGGATGTGTATAGTCCGGTCTTATAACCTTGCGACTGAAGGATAGAGGCGAGCATGTGGGATGTGCTACCCTTGCCGTTGGTGCCACCAACGTGGATTGACTTGAACCGGCGATGGGGATGACCGAAGAATCTGTCGATAGCCAGGCTGGTGTCGAGTCCGGGTTTATAAGCTGCAGCCCCTACGCGTGAGAACATGGGGAGCTGACTGAAGAGGAAGGAGAGGGCTTCGTCATATTTAGAATCGTTGTCCATGATTGTCGGTATTAAACATAAATTAAATTACAGATCGGATATTATAATGGATATATCATGGTCAGTACATCATAATCCATATATAAGGAATCCGGCGACTCCCGCCATAATTATTATCAGTATGGGGTGTAGCCGTCTGTTTTTCTGTTTTATCTTTATCGGGAAATATACGAGGATGAAAGCAGCCACGCAGATGGCTATGTTTGTCCATAGCTGCCAGTTTATCCCGTTGGGATTGAAGTTGGCGGCATTCATCAGCATTATCGCGGCGGAGGCTATAAGCCCTACCACCACAGGGCGCAATCCGGAGAATATGGCTTTTATCGCACCGCTCTCACTATGGCGCCTTATGAAATGGGAGCTGTAGAGCACAAGTAGGAAACTTGGAATCACCACAGCGAGTGTGGCAAGGCAGGAGCCTAAGAGTCCCCATCCTATGCCGGATAGTTCCGGGTTGACGCTTCCGGGCGCGACAAACCCTATATACGTGGCGGAATTTATGCCTATCGGTCCGGGTGTCATCTGGGAAATCGCCACTATATCGGTAAACATTGTCTCGGAGATCCATCCGGGACCCACCACCGCTTTCTCTACGAGCGACAGCATTGCGTAGCCGCCGCCGAATCCGAAGATGCCTATCTTGATATAAGCCCATATCAGTTGCCAGTATATTGTCATGTCTTCTTGATACGTGAAATTATGTTGGAGATTAA
The DNA here is from genome assembly GCA_003762615.1 of Muribaculaceae bacterium Isolate-037 (Harlan). Classification (GTDB taxonomy): domain Bacteria; phylum Bacteroidota; class Bacteroidia; order Bacteroidales; family Muribaculaceae; genus Lepagella; species Lepagella muris. Next base: position 111,459 of record RIAZ01000007.1, on the reverse strand, counting down.
GATTTGTCAATGTTGTCTAAGTTTCCTTTGGGGAATCCACCAGAAGAGGAGTCCGCCAATGGCTCCGAGAAGGATGTAGAGGATAGGATTTGATATAAATCCTTGATCAATGGATATGAGTGCGGCTACAGCGAACGGAATCCACACCGTATTCCAGCGCAGTTTGGCAGCTTTCGCCGACGTTAAGACCGGAGCCAGGATCAAGGCCACGACAGCCGGACGTATCCCCATGAAAATGGATGAAATCACCCGATTGTTCTTTATAAGGTCAGGGGTGAGGAAAATGGCGATGAAGAGAATTATAAGGAAAGAGGGTAGAATTGTGCCGACAGCGGCGGCGATACTCCCTTTCCCCCCTTTGATCTTGTCGCCCACGGCAGTTGCGATATTGACGGCGAGTATGCCGGGCAATGATTGGGCAATGGCGAGCAGATCGAGAAATTCATTACGTTCGATCCAGTGGTGTTTATCCACAATTTCCCGTTCGATGATAGAGATCATCGCCCATCCACCACCGAAGGTGAATGCACCTATCTTAAAAAATGTGGAGAATAGGTTCCAATAGGAGTCATGAGATGAGTCATAATTGGAATCAAGATTAGCTTTTTCTGTTTTCTGTTCCGACATAGCGGGTGGAATAATTGAATGAGACCTGAAAATTGATTTTAACCTATAAGAGTCGCCGCCCCTTCTCAGGACGGCGACTCTTATATAACGATTATAAACCGTGTCTGTTTTATTGAAGTTATCGAAACTTCAATTTTTTTATGAGTAGGAGTCTTAATATTTGTGGGAAGTGTTTTCAAGTTCTTCCGGAGTCAGTTTCTTCTTGTCCATCGAATGCCAAACATAAGCGATGTATGCCAGCACGAAGGGTATTACAATCGATACGTAGCTCATGGCAGTGAGGGTGAACTCGGATGAAGAGGCGTTTCTGATGGTGAGCGACGATGCCGGATCTGTCAGAGAGGGATAGAAAGCGGTGTCGTTGTAGCCTGCCACCCAGAAGAGGGAGATTACGGCAAGGAAAGTGCCGATTCCGGTGAACCAGATACCCTTCGTCCAATGCTTGCTAAGCACGGTCTTGATAAGCCCGAACAGTACAGCCACTACACCGATAAGCAGGGTAGCACCTGCCCACCACAGATCCACGAAATTATGGAAATACTTGTAGGGGGTGATTGTCACGTTGACAGTGTAATCATGGTTGCTTTCCACCGTATATCCCCATGCGGTAAGGAGGAGTGCAAGGAATGTGAGGAAGAACACCACGAAGATGCCGCCATTGATGAGGGCTTTCTGTTTGAGACTTTTGAAGAAATCCGGGTCATCGGTGATGTTGTTCATCATGTAGAGGGCTGCCTGCATCCTTGCGAGGAAGAGCACAGCCACGCCGAGCACGAGGTTTCTCCAGTTGAATATCGCCTCGAAGCCGTGGGTCGGTGCCCATTGTGATATTACGGGGCTTCCCGGGTCGAGCAGGTTGCCGCGTCTTACGGTAAATTCAGCACCGAAGAAGAACATCGATACCGCTACGCCGAGAAGGATACAACCCACGCATCCGTTGATGAAAAGGAAAACGTCGTATGTGTGAGTGCCGTAGACGTTGCCCTTCTTATTGCGGTATTCATAGCTGACCGCCTGCACGATGAAACTGAACAGAATCAGAATCCAGAGCCAGTAGGCACCCCCGAAACTTGTGGAATAGAAAAGAGGGAAAGATGCGAAGAACGCACCGCCGAAAGTCACGAGAGTGGTGAACGTAAGCTCCCACTTGCGTCCCATGGAATTGACGATAAGGTCTCTGCGTTCCTTTGAACGAGCGCCGAGAAGCATTGACTGTCCGCCCTGCACGAAAAGCAGGCATACGAGGATGCCACCGAGCACCGATATAAGCAGCCACCAATAGTTTTGAAGATATTCGTAAGTCATAACTTAATGAGCGTTATCGATTTCTAAATTTTTTTGAGATTTCTTGTCGATCTGGCGCAGCATGATGCTCACTTCAGCCACAAGCAGGACTGTGAAGATCACGGCGAATAGCCAGAACGTAGTGATGACGGATGCCGAAGATATTTCGGAAATGGCGGCCTTCGTCGGTAGCAGATCCTGCACGGTCCAGGGTTGGCGTCCTACCTCGGCAACCATCCATCCAGCCTCGGAGCATATCCACATCAGTGGGACGGAGACGATAGCCACCCATTGCAGCCAATTGATGCGCTGTAGCCAATCCTTGCGGTAAGCGGCGAATAGAGCCACGATGAAGAAGAGTAGGAAGTAGCTGCCGAGCACCACCATCACACGGAAGGAGTAGAACGTTACAGCAACCGGTGGTATTGCCTCGTCTACGGAGTTGAAATATCCATAGCCGAAATAGGGATAATATTGACGCAGATCGTTCTCCGCCTTCTCCATGGCAGCGGCGTCATGATTGGCGCGGGCTATGTCGTAGGCTCTCAGAGCCTCATGCGAGAGTTTGCCGAGGCGTATGCGTTCGGCATAGCTGACGGTGTTAACGGTGTCGCCCATTTCATTTACGTCTATACCGTTGATGATATCGGCTATACCGGGCACGAATGCGTTTGGGTCATGCTTTGCGAGAATCGACAGACCGTATGGCACCTCGATTGCAAACAGGTATTCATCCTCATTGTTGTCCCATCTCTTATCAGGGTTTACCAATCCGGCTGCCACGATGCTTTGAGCTGTAGATCCTTTGTAAAGACCCTCCATGGCTGCGAGTTTCATGGGCTGGTGTTTTGTCACCTCCACGGCAGATCCGTCGCCTGTCCACATTGTGAGCAACAGACCGATGAGTCCTATCCAACCGCCCACTTTGATAGATCGCAGCGCGAATGCCTCATTGCGTTTCTTATAAAGCAGCCAGCAGCTCACGCCGATCACAAACACACCGGATAGAGCCCATCCGGAGCATACTGCGTGGAAATACTTGTTGATGGCTATTCCGGAGAATAGAGCCCAGAAATTATCCATCACGTTTCGCATCTGTGCAGGATCAAACTCCATGCCGACAGGATACTGCATCCATGCGTTAGCCACGAGAATCCAGAGCGCGGAGATCGACGCGCCGAGCCATGTGAGCCAAGTGGAGGCGAGGTGGAATTTGGGGCTTACCTTGCCCCAGCCGAAGAACATCACTGCGACGAAGGTAGCCTCCATAAAGAAAGCCACAAGACCTTCTATTGCCAGCGGCGCACCGAAAATGTCGCCTACGAACCAAGAATAGTTGCTCCAGTTTGTGCCGAACTCAAATTCGAGGATAAGTCCGGTAGCCACTCCGATTGCGAAGTTTATTCCAAACAGGGTCATCCAGAATTTTGTTGCGGCAAGCCATTTCTCTGACTTTGTCTTCAGATAGAGGCTTTCCATCACAGCCACGATTAGCGACAGTCCGAGGGTGAGGGGCACGAAGAGCCAATGGTAGATGGCAGTCAGAGCGAATTGCCATCTCGACCAATCGACTACGGTCATTAAATCATCCATAAATAAGTGTTTTAATATTAGAAATTAGATTGTTGACGGAGATAATAGGGTTGTCTCCCTTTTCATAGAGGAGGAGTTTTTCTGTGATTCTCCAGCAATTCTTGGCGCACGTGGTTTGCCCTGTCTTCATCGGAATCGAAGTCGCGCTTAAGGATATTAGGGAAGAAAAGCAGTTTTATGACTACAAAGAAGAGAAATAATTTCACGAGTATTATTGCCCATAGGGTTTTCCCTACGGTCATTGAGCGGAATCCGTCGTAATAGAGCGACCATATCCGCCGGCTTGTCGATGATATTGAGGCACCGACGCCTCTTAATAATGGAATCATGTGCAAATATAACTAAAAACCATGATATGCCGACATCCTCGGGTTAAAAAATGTGAAATAATCTTCCTCATGAAGTCAATCCACAACTTTCAACCCCCATAATTGGCATTTTGAAAAGCAAATGACTTCATAGTAATAACCATTGGTAATGACTATTGTTGACCGCTATTTTACTGTTATTGGAAATAATTCAAATAATGTATATTTGGTGTATATATTTAGTATGCTATGATTGTTATAATAATGAACATGATAATCCGGATAAAAAAGATAAATTTTTTTAGATAGATATTAAGTGGCATTTGATAAATATTATGATGTGTATATATTTGAATTATTAAATAAATCTGTAGCAAAATGCAATTATAATTGTGCTTTTTGATTATAAAAGAATATAAAGTGTAAAGTTTACAATTAAATTTTTAATTATATAAATTGTTATAATTTGTTTGTAAAATAAAAAAATATATTAATTTTGCAAAATCACAGATGAAAAATAATGCTAACCTTATATTATAATTTATGAATAATTACAGACTGAAAATGGATTGGAATAAGCGATTCCTCTTCATGTTGCTTATGATTATGACATTCATAAGCGGTTCGGATCTTTTGGCACAGGTTGAAGGTGTCACCGGACGTTCAGATCATATCACCGGACAGGTGTTTGACCAGCAGGGGGAGCCATTGGTAGGAGTCGCTGTTTATGAGAAGAAAAGTCCTAAGAATGGAACGATGACCGATTTGGACGGCAAATTTACTCTGCCGGCAAAAGGTGACAAGAAAGTGGCATTGATTTTTTCTTATGTAGGCTATACCCGGCAGGAAGCTATTTGGGATGGGAAACCGATGAAGATAGTCATGCATGACAATGTTGATATGCTTGATGACGTGGTGGTCACCGGTTACAAGATTGTGGATAAACGGGCTTCGACAAGTGCCATCACTTCCATCAAAGCAGAAGACATACTCCGTCCGGATGCCATGAGTATAGACAAGATGCTTGAAGGTCAGGTGCCGGACCTTATGTATGTCTCCACTTCAGGAGAATCCGGCACCACTCCAAAGATACGAATCCGAGGCACCTCCTCCATAATCGGCAATCGAGAGCCGTTGTGGGTGGTTGACGGTATTGTCGTCAAAGACCCCGTGCCGATATCTCCCGATGAACTCAATGACCCGGACTATATCAATCGAATAGGTAATGCTATTTCCGGATTGAATCCACAGGATATTGAGCGTCTTGACGTGCTTAAAGATGCGTCAGCAACCGCCCTTTACGGTACTAAAGCAGCCAACGGTGTGATTGTGATCACCACTAAGAGAGGTAAAGAGGGAGCGCCACAGATACGCTACACCAATTCTTTCACTTGGAAAGCACGACCGCGCTACACGGATCATTCAGTCGATGTGCTCAATTCAAAGGAGCGTATCGCATTGTCAAAACAACTGTTTGCAGATCATTACGTCTATAATTCTTCGAATACGCTTGTAGGATATGAATATCTTATGGATGAGCTTTATGGTGGTAGGATCAGCCAGGAACAGTTTAACACTCAGTTGGCATGGTTTGAGACGGTCAATACCGACTGGTTTGATCTCCTTACACATGACAGTTTCTCTCAACAGCACACCCTGACTGTAAGCGGAGGAGGTTCAAAGGCTTCTTATTACGCTTCGTTTGGGTTCACCGATGATGACGATATTGTAAAGGGGAACAAAAACAAACGTTATAATGCCATGGTGAATCTTGACGTGAATTTCACCAAATGGATTACCGCGAGTTTTGGTCTAAACGGATCAGTCAGCGATCGTAGCTACTACCATCATCTATCGCACCGATGCAGTATGCATATAGGGCAAGCCGAGTCATACCTGCCTATAATGATGATGGAACATACTATTTTTATAAACAAAGGGAACATCAAGGATTAGGCAGAAATTTCAATATACTCAACGAGCTTGAGAACAGTGGGGTGGATCAGAACAGTCAGCAATTGACATTCAATGCCAATTTCCGATTTAAATTTACAGACTGGCTCTCGGCAAACGCCATATTCTCCTACACCGCTTCAAACACGGGTATTAATTCCTTATGGGGAGCTAATACGTATTATGCTGCCAAGTTGAGAGGTTGTGAGTATGGAGAGACACCCGATGAATATAGTGCAATGCCACAAGGCGGAGAACTTTCGGTGACCAATACCAATCTGCGCAGTTGGACTGCACGTTTCCAATTGGACTGGAGCCATTATTTCAACGAAGTCCATAGCTTCAGTGGAGGTGTGGGTATAGAGGCATCATCCGATGGCTACAAAGGTTATTCCAATACTACACGAGGCTATTTCCCTGACAGGGGTATGAGTTTCGCACAAGGTATTGATCTTACGAAATATACCAATTATGCGTCGTGGCTTGCAGACAATGTACCCTCCATTACCGACAGCAAGTCGAATGTGCTTTCTGCATATATCACAGCCAGCTATGATTGGCGACGCCTTATCTTCTTGAATGCAAATGCAAGAGTGGACGGCTCTAACAGTTTCGGAGATCGCGCCAATGATAAGCTCCTTCCGATATGGTCAGTCTCGGCATCATTTGATGCGGCACAGCTTGATTTCTTCCGTCAGTTTACATGGCTTGATTATTTCTCCATCAAGGGTAGCTACGGTTTTCAAGGCAACATGCTTTCCGACCAGTCGCCGGTCATGATAATACGCAAGGGATCGTATAATGATTTCTACAACGAGTATATGTCGACGGTGGAGCGCAACCCAAATCCGGATCTCCGTTGGGAAAAGACCAACAGCTATAACCTCGGCTTCGAGTGGGGATTTCTTGACCGTGCCATACAGTTTGAGGCTTCTTTTTACTGGAAACATACCAAGGATGCCTTTATGACTAAGACCATTTCCACAATCAACGGTTATGAGAGTTATGTGGTTAACGGAGGCAATATAGACAATACGGGTTATTCGGTTGGAATCACGGGGAGAATACTCAACAGCCGCGATTGGAACTGGACGGTATCTACAAGTTTCTCACGCTATATCAACAAGATCAAGACCCTTCCGGCAGGAGAGACTTACGAGCTGAATGATTTTCTTAACGGCAATGCTATTGTGAAGAACCAGTCGGTAGGCACATTCTATTCCTATAAGTTTCTGGGACTTAGCCCGGTTGACGGCGGTCCGATGTTTGACGACTGGTCAGATCACACGGAAGATCTCAAGGGATTGAGCAAATATGATACGTTTACGAGCGTGCTGACCGCTTCCGGATCACGTGAGCCGATAGCATCCGGTAATCTGTCAACGATGGTAAGGTGGAAAAACCTTCGACTTAATGCCAACTTCGTATACAGCTTGGGTGCCAAGACACGTCTTTTCGGTATGTATGGATCCGGCACGGAAAGCAACGGAGTCTATGCCCAGCAGGGTCTGATAAAGTCAGAGAACAATCTCAGTCGAGATTATCTTGAGCGTTGGATAAAGCCGGGTGATGAGTTGCATACAAATATCCCCGCCATCATAGGTCAGCTGCATCCGAATTATTTCAAATATCAGGATCATTGGTCATCAAATACAGATGGTGTCTACGGATTTGCTGACAATGCGTGGGACATGTATGATTATTCTGATATCCGGGTGGTGAGTGCAGATTATCTAAAGCTGAATACATTGAGCCTTTCCTATGATTTCCCCATCTCATTGTTGAAACCATGGGGTTGCAAGCGTCTTGAACTGACAGTGACGGGTTCGAATCTGTTCACCATCTGCGACAAGAAACTTAAAGGTCAGACACCGACACAAGGCGGATTCACAACAATACAGCTATCAGACCGTCCGGGATTCTCTTTCGGTCTGGGCATCACATTCTAACAAATAAAAATCATGAAACAGATAAAAGATATATTATGTGGCTTTGCAGCGGTACTGTTGACCGTGGGCATATCCTCATGTGATTCCTTTCTAAAGGAGTATTCACAGGATCTTTCTAAAGTCAATTCATGGGAAGATCTTGACGAGGTGCTGTTGGGCTCGGCATATCTTCATTCCGGCAGATATTATGTAGAGAATTACAGTACGCAGAGTGACAGAGATGATGATTTCGACATACTGCATTTCATGGGTGATGAGGTCAGGAGTGGAAAGGATACTAATTATTGGATGTCAAGAGAGACAGACTTTCCGTTTTACACCTGGCAGCAGGACACCGGTATGGACAGGGAGTTTAAATATATGGGTGGAGATGATAAATATTTCAATACCCCGTATTCTCGTATCAATGTCTGCAATATGGTCATATCGCTTATTGACGAGCAGCCTGAGCCCGATGCCACTGATAAGGTAGAGAAGAGCAGAGTGAAGGGGGAGGCATATTTTCTGAGGGCGATATATTATTTCATGCTGGCGAACTTGTATTGTGAACCATACGACCCTGCGACGGCATCTTCAAAGATGGGTATGCCATTGAAGTTCAGCGAAGTGATAGAGGATGTGGAGTTTGACCGTTCATCGCTTGAATCCACATATCGTGCAATCCTTTCCGATTTGGAGAATGCTGAGAAATGTCTTGAAGGCACGACCCGCAAATCTCTCTACAGAGCGGATGTCCACACAGTACACCTTCTCCAGAGCAGGGTCTATCTCTATATGCAGGACTGGGAGAATGCAATAGCTAAGGCCAAGCAAGTTCTCGAGTATAACGATGATCTGATGAACATAGGGGCTAAGAATGTAGGGGAGACATGTCTTGATTCCTCTTCGCCCGAGGTCCTTTTCTCAATGGGAGATTATCTGGTGGCATATCAGTTTATGGATGCCAGATATTATGAGCCCGGTCTGTTTATATCAGATGATATGGTGGCTCTTTATGCCTCCAATGACTACAGAAAAGAGAGGTATATCGGGAAATCCCAATATAAGCGTATGGATAATGTGTTCCGTAAGGTCAACGGACAGAATGAGGCTATGGGTCCGTATAGCTCAGTAGGAAGTGTGTTCTGTTTTCGTACCTCGGAGGCATATCTCATAATGGCGGAGGCATCCGCCTATAAGGGGGATGATCAGACAGCACGCGATTATCTGAACCGATTCAGAGCTACGCGCTTCAGTGGAGATGCAGCTGTGGCAGCATCCGGAAACGCTCTTATAGATATAATCCGAGATGAACGCGCAAGGGAATTTCTGCTTGAGGGGCACCGTTGGTTTGACCTGCGTCGTTACACGGTGTGTGCTCCTTATCCGTGGAGCAAAGAGATAGTGCATGGCTACGTGTATGAGGCAAATTATTCTTATGACCACACGGATTGGTATAAACTTGAAAAGAACGATGCTGCATACACACTGCCAATACCGCGAGAAATCCGGAATTATCAGGTCTCATTAGGGAATGTTAACCGTCCGGCACGCAAGGCGTTTGTGACAACTACAGTGCATGGCTCCAGCTTTGACAATCTTGATGATGAGGATGATTGGGGTGATGACTGGTGATGAATGGTTTAAGGTTTAATGTTTATGGTTTATGATTATTAAATTTTGTATAATGAAAAGATTCGTGGATTTTCGTGAATCTTAAACCTTAAACTATAAACTTTAAACCACTGAAGTGCAGCTTGCGAAACTTCAGTTAATGATAATTAAAAAATGACAGATAACAATGATTAACCGTATGAATAAGATATTTTCAATACTCTCTGTTGCGGCGTTGCTCTTCTCAGGAGGCTGTGGCGATGGGACAGAATCACTGAGTCCGTCTGCACCGGAGCCCAACTATTTTGAGGTTGATGCATCCGACAATAGTCAGGAAGCACAACTGAGGCGCAGTTTCCGTGATGACACCGGCATTTATCTTATATTTTCCGATCTGCTTGCCACCTATACGGATGAATATGGAGTGCAGCGGGAGGAAAGAGTAGATTTCAATTGGGGGATGACCACTTCCAGTTCAGACAATGATCCTACTTTTGATGTGCTTGAAGACTCGGAGAAAAGCAATGTGACGGAGCTCATAAAGAGATACTTCATCCCGTATATAAATGTAGAGGGAGGCTCCATGAAGCCTTATTCTGTTTTGCTTGTAAAGAATCTGGAAAAACGGATTTCGAGCGGAAGGTATATGCCTGCGGATTACGTCAGTTGCTGGCGATGCTTCGGAATAAATGCTACCGATTGGATAGGAGCCGATGATGATGAGGCAAAGTCCCTGGGGTATAGTCTTCTCCAGAGTCTTATTCAAGATAGGTTGAACTATACGTCGTCGGAACTGATTCCTTTCTTTGAAATCAGTGAGGAGTATTACGAACTGGAATATATATCCAAGGCAGCTCCGGAATGGATTGACAACCAAGATATGGAGATAATCTATAATCTTGGATTCCTGGATTATTACCCTGATTGGATGGATGATCCCGCCTATGATGAGTTTCAGAACGAGTCCAATGATTTCAAGAGTTTCCTTTCCGGTCTGTTTGATCCGGATTTTGAGGAGACATGGAAGGATTATCCGCAGATTATGTTGAAATACAATACTCTTAAGAAGTGTATTGAAGATATTGGGATTGACTTTAATGCAGTGAAATGATGAAAAAGTACATTCAATTTCTATATATAGCGATTGCCGCTTTCTCAGTTGCGTCGTGTAGCGATGGCAACGACCTCCCGGATGTTAAACCATCAGACCGTGGCACAGTCACGGATAATGAGGGTAACGTGTATGACTGGGTACGTATAGGCGACCAACTTTGGACTACTACCAATGCCAAGAATGGCAGTTCACTTGCAGATGCTACATATTATGATGGTTGGGATTATAATAATGTGCTTTCCACTGATGAAGCAACTGATTATGCTGAGAATTACCTGCCGGAATACGGAAATCTTGTGACACTTGAAGATGCCATAGCAAATGCCCCCGAAGGATGGCGGGTGCCGACAGATGAAGATTGGCAGAAACTTGAGCGGACACTTGGGATGAAAGACACCGACCGCATAGGATTTGGTGGAGAGGGTGTAGCTTATTCGCTTATAAATAAGGATGGCGGTACGCAGCTTAATCTCGGATTCGGTGGGGCATGTTTCATGAAGCAGGTTTTGGGATGGGTTGAGGTCAAACTTGATAGCAAGGAGGAGTCAGGTTACTATTGGACTTCCACCACTACCGATAAGTATGACCTTGATTATCCAATGGCCTATTATCGCCGGATTACGGTTAATTATGGAAAAGTGCAGCGAGCCTGCATGCGTGCCGACAGCTATCTGAGTGTAAGATGGGTTAAGGATGCAAAATAGATAAAAAATAATAAAATATAAACCATTAAAAATTAAGGCAATGATAAAGAATATTATGCTGGCGGGAGGATTGGCCATGTTGATGTGTCTTCCGACTTCCGCGCAAGGAAAATTTTCATTGACAGGAAATGTCAAAGGTATGCCTGACAGTGTCCGCGTTGTCCTTATGGACGTAGAGGATCCAAATGGAGAATATGTGGAACTTGCAAAGACGAATCCGAAAGGAGGAGCGTTCACTCTTTCCGGAGACATTAAGTCGCCGAGGATGGGAAGTCTGCTATTCCAAGTCTACAACAAGAAAGATGAATCCTACAGGACGAGAGTGTCAACTCCTGTTATGCTTGATGCATCCGCGCTGACGTTGGAGTGCATGTGTGATTTCGACAGCATTTATGGTAAGAGGGACTTTAAGGTGTCAGGGTCAGATATTATGCGGCAGTTTAATGAGTATCTATCAGCCATAGAAGAGAAGGAACGTCAGAATGATTCAGTCTCTTATCTCTCTGCTCGGAAATATTTTGATACAAATGCTAATCCTGATACTGTAAGGAAATATAATGCAGCAAAGAAACTTACGGAGCAGGAACTCCTTGATGCAAAGTTGAGGTTTGTTGCAGCGCATCCTGACTACAATATATCCGCCTACGTCGTGCAGAGGGAATTGGAGAATCTGTTTACCCGTAATGCAACGGATATCAATTCTATGGCAGATTTGGTTAAGGTGTGTCCGGATACAGCCCGCGTGAATACGGTGAATAAGCGACGTAATTTTGCATTGAAATATGCTCTTGGAATCGATTGTCCGCAGTTCTCGGCAACCACTCCGGAGGGTGAGACCGTTGACTTTAAGCAAATGTTGAATCCGGGCAAATATACATTCATTGATTTCTGGGCGTCATGGTGTGGTCCGTGTCGTGAGGCTATTCCTCATGTCAGGGATTTGCATAAGAAGTATGATGGCAGACTTGATGTCTACAGTGTCTCTGTTGATGAAAATGAGAAAGCGTGGCGTAAGGCTATGGAGAAGGAGAATATGGAGTGGCGTCAGTTCCATCTTTCCGGATCAGAACAGTTGGGTAAGGGAGCACAGGCATTCTTTATCACTACAATCCCACGGCTTGTACTTATTGACGATATGGGGAAAGTGATATGCTCCACCAATAATCCGGATGATGTGTCGGATATGTTAAAATCACGCTTGGGCGAATGAAAGATAATATAATTTAACTGAAGTTTCGCAAGCTACACTTCAGTGGTTTAAAGTTTATAGTTTAAGGTTTAAGATTCACGAAAATCCACGAATCTTTTCATTATACAAAATTTAATGATCATAAACCATAAACATTAAACCTTAAACCATTTAAGTGAAGCAAGTTGGAAAACTTGTGAAACTTAAATAATTTAATGGATATCATGAGGAATATATTGTTAGCTTTTCTGTTGTCTTGTGGACTTTCGGTCATGGCATCAGGCTTTAATATCATTGGTGATATTCCGGGAATACCCGACGGTTGCGTTGTGGAGCTGAAGAGCAAGGATAAAGTCTCACAGGATATAAATACCCAGACTGTTGCAAAAAACGGAAAGTTTACACTCTCCGGCACCGTGCCCTCTCCGGCATTATGTGAGATATTCATTTCGCCTGCCCAAGAGGATGGCATGGGTAATGCCATATCGCTTATGGTGGAGAATACGGATATCAGGGTCAGTGCGGCACATCTTGACAGCATACCCCCCAGTTTCTATTTTGGCACTGATGGGTTTCTCAAAGAGAAAAACGTGACAGTGACCGGAGGAAGGGCACAGGAGGAGTATGCCAATTATAAGTCGGAGCTTTTCCCGTATATGTTTGCAAGCAAGGCGGCTCATTATAATCTGTATGTCGATGAAAACCGAGATACCAGTCCGGAAGGTGAGAAGCGTCTTGAAACAGCAATGGATGAGGCTCAAAAAAAGGAGAAGGCAGCTATTATGGATTTTGTCGGAAGACATCCGGAATATAGCATATCCGGCAAATTGATGATTGAAAATCTCAGAACGCCATTCACGTATACCGCCTCAGAACTTGATAATATCCTTGCCGCGTCTTCAGGAATGTGGGACAAGGCGCGCTACGATTCTCTTAAAAAGGCAGTTGATGATAATCGTAAGTATTTGCGTGGTGCAGACTATACCGATTTCGCAGTTCTTGATCCGGAAGGGAAGGAATGCCGTATTTCCGGACTTATGGAAGACGATAAGTATCTTCTGGTTGACTTCTGGGCATCATGGTGCGGTCCGTGTCGTTTGGCTATCCCTCATGTCAAGGAGTTGTATAATAAATATTCCGACGCTCTGACGGTCTCTTCCGTATCGCTTGATTCAAATGAAAAGGCATGGCGTAAAGCGATGGAACAGGAAAATATGGAATGGGCGCAGCTATGGGCTGACAAGGATAGGGTGAAAGGGGCTACCGAGTCATACGCAGTAAGCAGCATTCCTTTCATGATGGTAATTGATCCGCAGGGAAAGATCGTTTTCGGAGGACATGATCCCAATAATCTGACAGAATTTCTTGAAAAGACGTTCGGACGTTGATTTTTGAGATGTGAATATGTCTTCATCTCACTATTGAAAATATTTAAGTGAATCCTGTAAATTGTCTTTGGCTATTGGAATGTGTGCCGCATATTCCGATAGTCAAAGTTTTTTATCTAATAACTCTAATTAAATGGTTTAAGGTTTATTGTCATTAAATTTTGCATAATGAAAAGATTTGTAGATTTCCGTGAATCTTAAACCTTAAACTATAAACTGTAAACCCCAGAAGTGCAGCTCGCGAGACTTCAGGATATAATATCATAAGTGGCATTTTGAAACGCAAATGACCATGTGGTGGTAAAAAGTTTGAACCATATCACGGTTTATATATTAAAAATGATTATCTTTGCAATAAGTTTTACGTTGGGTTTGATTTTTTCCGGACTTTCCTTAAGGTCTAATAGCTGGTTGGTATGGTATAAATTCTTGCCAGTAAAACGATTTGGTAAAAAATTTAAGTATAAAAACAGATATTACCATGGCATTATGGTTTGAATGCAAGGTGCGTTACGACAAGATGATGGAGAACGGCACCGTAAAGAAAGTGAATGAGCCTTATTTGGTGGATGCCCTCTCTTTCACAGAGGCGGAGGCGCGTATCATAGAGGAGATGACTCCGTTCATCTCCGGAGAGTTTTCGATATCAGCGGTTAAGAAGACCAAGATTTCGGAGATATTCTTTGATGACAGTGCCGACAAATATTATATGGTGAAAGTGAATTTCATCACTCTCGATGAGAAGAGTGGCGTGGAGAAGAAGTCTGCCTCATTCATATTGACTCAGGCGTCAGATCTTGAAGGAGCTTTGTCCCGATTCAAGGAGGGTATGAAGGGGACTATGGCTGACTATGACATAGCATCGATTGCAGAGACTCCCCTTATGGACGTGTATCCGCTTGACCTGTCGTCGGATAAAACAGAAAAACCGGGGGAATAATAATGGGAATAGCTCAAAATATAGTTGAGGTACGTTCTGAAATTCCGTCGGGAGTAGAACTCGTTGCGGTGTCTAAGTTCCATCCGGCATCAGCCGTGATGGAGGCTTATGACGCCGGGCAGAGATGCTTCGGGGAGAGTCGGGTGCAGGAACTTCTTCAGAAGGTGGATGTGCTACCATCGGATATACGCTGGCATTTCATCGGGCATCTTCAGACCAACAAGGTGAAGATGCTTGTAGGCAAGACGTCGCTGATAGAGAGCGTTGATTCCGAGCGTCTGTTGAAGCTGATTGATTCCGAATCGGCTAAGGCAGGGGTGGTTACGAATGTGCTGCTTCAGGTGCACGTGGCTCAGGAGGAGACAAAATTCGGATTCTATCCGGAGGAATTGCTGGAGTATTTCCGGGAAAGGCGGTTTGAGACTCTGACCAGCACTCATATCTGCGGAATAATGGGAATGGCGTCCAATACGGATGATGAGGATAGGATACGCGAGGATTTCCATCGTATTTCAGAGATTTTCCATCAGGTGGCAGATGATTCCGCCCTCGGGCTGCGAGGATTCGACAAGCTGTCGATGGGGATGAGTGGCGATTGGCAAATCGCAGTGGATGAGGGGGCTAATATCGTGAGAATCGGGACAAGAATATTCGGGGCGCGCCAATATTGAGATTGCTCTTCAGTAATATTTAAAGATGTTGCGATTATCCTTAAAACTACAAACCAAACAACAATAATACTAACTTAACTTAAAATCTGCTTTATGGCACAAACAACTCAAAAGCGACCTATTGTCGCGATCATCACGATGTTCTTTATCTTCGCGATGATCTCTTTTGTGACCAACATGGCGGCTCCGTTCGGTAATATCTGGGGTTTCAGATATGCTTGGGCCGGTATGGCTGGTAACCTTATGAACTTTACCGCTTATCTCTTCATGGGTATCCCTGCGGGCAACATGCTTATCCGTTACGGCTATAAGAAGACTGCGCTCATCGCATTGGCTGTAGGTGCGATTGGTCTTGCTATCCAGTTGCTCTCAAGTGTGGTCGGTGATAATGTCATCGTAATCGGAGGCGAGAACCCCACCACCCTCAACCTGTTCATCTATCTTCTCGGTGCGCTTGTCTGCGGTGTCTGCGTATGTATGCTCAATACGGTTGTTAACCCGATGCTTAACCTCCTCGGCGGTGGTGGTAACAAGGGTAATCAGCTTATCCAGACCGGTGGCGCGCTCAACTCACTTTCCGGCACTTTGACCCCGATGTTTGTCGGTGTGCTTGTGGGTACTCTTACCAAAGAAACAACCATGGCATCTGTGGCACCGCTTGTTGTGACCGGTATCGTGATCTTCGTGCTTGCTTTCATCATCATTTCGTTTGTCAAGATTCAGGAGCCCCAGGCTAACCTCAGCAATGTGAAATATGAGCACAGCCCGCTCTCATTCCGCCACTGTAAGCTCGGGATCCTCGCTATCTTCTTCTATGTGGGTATCGAGATCGGTATCCCCGGCGAGATGAACGCATGGATCAGCCGCGAGAGCTTCGAGGGTGCAGCAGCCGTTGCCGGCTCCCTTGCCGCACTTTATTGGCTCATGATGCTTATCGGACGTTTCCTTAGCTCGGTCATCAGTGGTAAGATCTCCACCCGCATCCAGCTTATCACGGCTTCGGCTGTGGCAATCGTGCTCGTGCTTATCGCCATTATCCTTCCGGAAGAGGTCACATTCCAGTCGCCTGAAATCAGCGCACTCAACATTACAAGCGGAGAGGTGCCGATGAAGACGCTCTTCCTTTTCCTTTGCGGTCTTTGCACATCAGTGATGTGGGGCGGTATCTTCAACCTTGCGACAGAGGGTCTCGGCAAATACACAGCCAAGGCATCCGGTCTTTTCATGACTATGGTTGTCGGGGGTGGTATCATGCCGTTTATCCAGGACTGGATCGGTCGTAGTGTGGGCTACGTATCAAGCTACTGGCTGATATTTGCAATGCTCGTCTATATCTTCTATTATGCTATTATCGGTTCGAAGAATGTCAACCAAGATATTCCCGTATCGCTTGAAGAGGAGATGAAAGAGGAACTCGTGTAAGATTCCTATAGCATACTTTATAAAACTACATAAAATAATAAAGCCGGATCTCAAGATCCGGCTTTATTATTTTATGTAGTTGCCATTATTATTATTATCGTTAATCCTAAAGATTGTCAGAGGATGGCTTAGATGAATTTCTGAAATTCGGAGGGTAGGGGAGCGTCGAGCGATATCTCCTTCTTCGATACAGGATGGATGAATTCAATATGGCGTGCGAGAAGGGATATGCCACCGTCGGGATTGCTTCTGCGGGCTCCATATTTCAGGTCGCCCTTTATCGGATGTCCGATATTTGACAATTGCGCCCGAATCTGATGTTTTCGTCCGGTTATTAGGTTAATTTCCAGCAAGGTATATCTGTCGCCTTTGGCAATGGTGCGGTATTTCAGTATTGATTCCTTTGCATCCTTTGCATTGCAGTCCGCAATAAAGGTCTTGTTTATTCTGCCGTCGCTTACGAGGAAATTTTTCAGAGTGTCCTCCTCCTTTTCAAGATGCCCCTGCACGAGAGCCCAATAAGTCTTGTGCAGTTCCCCTTTGCGCAACATGTCGTTTAGTCGTGTCAGGGCCTTTGACGTTTTGGCAAATACTACAAGCCCACTCACAGGTCTGTCAATGCGATGCACCACGCCGCAGAACACGTTGCCCGGTTTGCAGTATTTCTCTTTAATATATTTCTTGATGATCTCGGAGAGGGGAGTGTCGCCGGTCTTGTCGCCTTGCACGATTTCACCGGGCACCTTGTTGATTACAATAATATGGTTGTCTTCGTAGATAACTTCCATGTGAAAAAAGGATATATAAATAAAAAGCCGATTCTTAAGGAATCGGCTTTTAGTGGCGGGGGCAGGACTCGAACCTACGACCTTTGGGTTATGAGCCCAACGAGCTACCACTGCTCCACCCCGCGATGTGATTTCGAGTGCAAAGTTACGGCTATTTTTGATATCTGCAAAATATTTTGGGATAAAAATGTGTTAAATTATGTAAATATTTAGATAAATATCACTATGTCAATGAAATAAATTTTGTAATAAAATCAGTGGCTAAAAGCTGGGATAAAAATTATTTTACAAAATTGTAGACAAGTCAAAAAAAATTGCTAAATTTGCTCAATAAATCGGAATATGTGCAATCAAAGTGTTTCCACTACAACGCTTCTTTGCAATTCCGACAGAATCTCTAACCGCATAACTCTCGAAATATGGTGATGAAGACAAGAGACAAGTTTATAGAGGTAGCTCGTCAGCTGTTCGCAAGGAAAGGTGTCGAGAACACAACTATGAACGATATAGCCTCAGCCTCCGACAAGGGACGGCGAACCATATATACATATTTCAAAAGTAAGCGAGATATTTTCAATGCGGTCATAGAGAGCGAGACAGATCAGCTTCTCAACCGTCTTCGCCTGATAGTGGCACGCCAATGCACGCCGGAAGAGAAGCTGATGGAGTATGTGGATTGCCGTTTTGAAGCCATGCGGGAGATTGTGTCGCGTAATGGTTCGTTGCGTGCCGGTTTCTTCAGAGACGTCAGAAAAGTGGACCGAGCACGTAAGATCATAACCCGTAAGGAGACGGCAATGCTTCGCGGCATTCTTCAGGAGGGGGTGGAGCAGGGTGTGTTTGCTATTTCAAATCTTAATCAGGCGTCGGTGATAATCACGCAGACGATTCATGGTCTTGACGTGCCTTATATCAGGGATAATCTTTCGGATGAAGGCATTGATAAAGGGATGCTGAAATCTTACGTGTCAGATATAATTCTTAACGGTATAAAGAAAAGATGAGGCATTCCCGAATCGGGAAATGGCACCTATATCCAAAATGAAAAAAATCAGAGTATGTATATAAATTCAATGGGCAATTATGTGCCCTCCGCAAGAATAACCAATGAATATTTCGAGAATCTCAACGGTCTTGAGCCGGGTTGGATTCTGCAACGCACCGGTATAATCAGCCGTTCGAAGGCTGCATCTGATGAAGGAGCTGATTCCATGGCACTTGCCGCAATAGATGATGCCCTTGGTAATCTTCCATACGCTATAAAGGATGTGGATCTGATTGTGGCAGCCTGTTATGCGGCATACGACACCGTTGCCACTCCCGCCCACGTAGCGCAGCAGCACTATGACATAAGCGGGGCAAAGGCTGTGTACGTGTCGGCGGCTTGCTCATCGTTTATCAACGGACTTGAGGTGATCGAGGGTTATTTCGCTTCCGGAAAGGCTAAGCGTGCTCTTCTTATCTGTACGGAGCACAATACGTATTACAGCAATGAGAAGGATCATAAGGCAGGACACCTCTGGGGGGATGCAGCTGTGGCATTCTTCATCAGCAAGGAGAGGGAGTCGGAGAATGATGTCGAGATACTCGACGTGTTCACCGAGGGACTCGGCAACGTTGGCAAGGGTCCGGAAGGTGTGAAGCTTCGTCCGAAAGAGGGTGGCATAATGATGCCCGACGGACGCGATGTCTTTATCCATGCCTGCAAGTATATGATATATGCACTGAAGAAATCACTGGGTCATACGGGTCTGAAGATTGAGGATATCAACAAACTGATATGCCATCAGGCAAACAAGCGGATAGTGGCTCAGGTGGCTCATCAGCTTGACAAGCCTCTGGATGATTTCCTCAATAATATAGAGACGCTCGGCAATACAGGATCGGCCTCGGCTGCACTTGTGCTGACACAGAATCTTGACAAGTTCAAGAAAGGCGACAAGGCTGCCTTGATGGTGTTTGGCGGTGGCTATTCCTGCGGCTGCTTCATCGTCAGATTCTGACAGGTTTTTAGGCATGATGCTGCATGATGCAGCCTCGTTGGAAAGGGCTGATGTATCATGATAAATCATGTTATAACATGATACGACAAATCGTCATGATATATCATGATTCAACATGTTATATCATGAGATATCAAATTTTCATGTGATGTCATGATATAACCAAACTCAACAACAATAACAACCCCAAAAAAAATAACAATAATGAAACTACTTGAAGGTAAAACCGCCATTGTCACCGGTGCCGCACGCGGAATCGGTAAGGCGATTGCATTGAAATTCGCTTCTGAAGGTGCTAATATAGCATTCACCGACCTTGTGATCGATGAAAATGGTAAGAAAACCGAAGAGGAGATCAAGGCTCTTGGCGTGGAATGTAAGGCATACGCGTCAAATGCAGCCAATTTTGCAGAGACAGAACAGGTTGTCAATCAGATAAAAGAGGATTTCGGACGTATTGACATTCTCGTGAACAACGCCGGCATCACAAAGGATGGTCTGATGATGCGTATGACTGAGGCTCAGTGGGATGCCGTTATTGCAGTCAACCTGAAATCAGCATTCAACTTCATCCATGCGGTGCTTCCAATCATGATGCGCCAGCGTTCAGGCTCTATCATCAACATGGCGTCGGTGGTAGGCGTTCATGGCAATGCAGGTCAGGCAAACTATGCCGCTTCAAAGGCAGGACTTATCGCGCTTGCGAAGAGCATCGCTCAGGAGGTTGGCTCACGTGGCATACGTGCGAATGCAATTGCTCCCGGATTTATCGAGACAGCCATGACAGCTGCACTTCCCGACAGCGTGCGTGAGGAATGGTGCAAGAAAATTCCTCTCCGTCGCGGCGGAAAACCGGAGGATATCGCAGACGTTGCCACCTTCCTTGCATCTGACTTGTCAAGCTACGTGTCAGGTCAGGTGATACAGGTAGACGGCGGCATGAACATGTGATCTGTCGTGGACGAGAATTTTGAAAAATACGCTATCATAGTAGCTGGCGGAACCGGATCCCGTCTTGGAGGGGGTCTTCCCAAACAGTTCCGCCCGCTTAATGGGCGTCCTATGGCGTGGTGGTCGATGAAAGCCTTTCATGAGGCGGATTCCTCCACCCGCATTATTCTTGTGGTGCATCCCGATTACGTAGGTATGTGGGATGAGCTGATGTCGCAGCTTCCTCCGGAAGACCATGTGCCTCATGTGGTGAGGGGTGGCGGCGCATCAAGGACAGCCTCCGTGATAAATGGTCTTGAGGGTGTGCCGATGGCTGACAATGTGCTTGTGGCGGTGCATGATGCCGCCCGTCCGTTGGTCAGCACAGGAATCATCTCGCGTGGATGGGTTGCCGGAGCAGAATCCGGCGCGGCAGTACCGGCAGTGGCAGTCACTGATTCGTTGCGACGCGTGACCGATGCCGGGAATGAGGCTGTAGACCGTTCGGAATACGTAGCGGTGCAGACGCCGCAGGTGTTCCGCGCTGCAGTGTTGAAGGGGGCGTATCAGCGTTTCCCGGACACTGTGTTTTCAGACGATGCCTCCGCTACAGAAGCGGCAGGGAATGTGACAGCATTGTTTGACGGCGACCATGCCAATATGAAGGTTACAAATCCGGGCGATATTGAGATAGCCTCACTGTTGTTGCGGCAGCGGTGACGAATGATTGTTGCGGCAGATGTGACGTATGTCAAATTTCTTTGAAACCGACATAAAATTTCTTAAAGGGGTAGGCGATGCACGTGCAAAGGTGCTTGCCTCCGAGTTAGGGGTTGCGACATTTCGCGACCTCCTTTACTATTTCCCCTTCCGGCATATTGATCGGAGCCGTTTTTATGCGATTTCAGAGTTGTCTGGCACCGATATGCCTGCCATACAGATAAAAGGACAGTTCATAAATTTCCATACAGATGGTGAGGGTGCGCGCAAACGCCTTATCGGTGTTTTCTCCGACGGCAAGAAGATGATGGAGACCGTATGGTTCTCAAAAATAACCACTTTCTCCACTGCATATAAGCCGGGAGTGGATTACGTGATTTTCGGTAAGCCGACCCTTTTCCGCAATGCTTACTCGATAGCGCATCCGGAGGTGGAGATCTATGATGCCTCGAAGCCTCCCACGGGTTTCCGTGGCGTGTATTCCATCACGGAGACCATGCGCAAGCGTGGCTATACCACCCGTCTGTTGCAGAATTTGGTTTTCAACCTCCTGTCTCATCCTGGCTATGAGGGTATCACCGACACGTTGCCTCCGGAAGTGGTGGCACGCTATAATCTCATGCCCCTCAAGTCGGCGATACGCCAGATGCATTTTCCGGAGAATGCGCAGATGCTTCAGAAAGCTATGGAGCGCATGAAATTTGAGGAGCTTTTCTATGTGGAGGCGCACATATTGCGTTATTCCATGGAGCGCGGCTCAAAACTTCCGGGATTCCTGTTTGCGAAAATAGGGGATAAATTCAATGGTTTTTATTTCAACGTATTGCCGTTCCAACTGACGGGAGCGCAGAAGAGGGTGCTTAAAGAGATACGTGCCGATATGAAGACAGGCAGACAGATGAACCGTCTTTTGCAGGGTGATGTCGGTTCGGGGAAGACGATGGTGGCGTTCATGTCGATGCTCATGGCTGTAGACAACGGTTGTCAGGCAGCATTGATGGCTCCCACCGAGATTCTTGCGCAGCAGCATTTCGCATCGCTTACGGAGTGGGCGCGTCCGATTGGGGTGAAGGTGGCGTTGCTGACCGGATCCACTCGTGCGGCAGCCCGCAGGGAGATTCATGCGGGTCTTTTGTCGGGAGAGATTGACATAATCGTAGGCACTCATGCCTTGATAGAGGATAGCGTACAGTTTCATCTTCTTGGACTTGTCGTGATCGACGAGCAGCATCGTTTCGGAGTGGCGCAGCGTGGTAAACTGTGGCATAAGTCGGAGAAGGTGCCCCACGTCCTTGTGATGACCGCCACACCGATTCCGCGCACGCTTGCGATGACGGTGTATGGCGATCTTGAGGTGTCGGTTATAGATGAGTTGCCCCCGGGAAGGAAGCCGATCACTACATTGCTCCGCTACGATTCAAACCGGATGGAAGTTGACCGCCTGATATTCCGTGAACTACGTGCCGGACGCCAGATCTATATCGTATATCCCCTTATAGAGGAGAATGAGAAACTGGATCTGAAAAGTCTGGAGGAGGGCTATCAGCGCACGTGCGACACATTCCCCGGCTATCGCGTATGTTTTGTGCATGGCAAGATGAAACCTGCGGAGAAAGATCATCAGATGGATATCTTCGTGAGAGGAGAGGCACGTATCATGGTGGCAACGACGGTCATAGAGGTAGGCGTGAATGTGCCTAACGCATCTGTGATGGTGATAGAGAATGCCGAGAGGTTCGGACTGTCGCAGCTGCATCAGCTTCGCGGTAGGGTGGGGCGTGGAGCCGACCAAAGCTACTGCATATTGATGGGTAAGATAAAATCGGGGGCTGACACGAAGAAACGTCTTGCCATAATGACAGAGACGACCGACGGTTTCCTCATATCTGAGGCGGATATGAAGATACGCGGGCCGGGCGACATGGAAGGCACGCAGCAGAGTGGTCTGGCGTTCAACCTGAAAGTGGCGGATCTGGCACGCGACGGGCAGATACTTACGCGTGCGCGGGAGGCGGCTCTCGCCGTTTTGCGTGGCAATCCGTCGTTGCTGGCTCCTGGATGCGTGGCTACTCCGGCAATGCAGGGGGATATGACGCCGTTGCCGGTGGATCATTTCTGGGTGTCGGTTATGGCATCGGAACTTTCCATGCGTTTTGCCCGTACTGTTGACTGGTCGCAAATATCGTGAGGCGTGACCCATGCCGGCATGAGAAACGTTATAACTATAAACTATCGCTATCCGCTTGTGCCTTTATGCTGATGGCATGAGCGGATGAAAAAATATCAAACGTAATGAGAGAGAAAGAATTTCTACCGGCGGTGAGAGAACGTCTTGGCATCAGCGAGCTCAATGAGATGCAGCAGAAGATGATGGCGTGTGCGTCAGAACCGCGCGATATAATCCTATTGTCACCTACGGGAAGCGGCAAGACGTTGGCGTTCACGCTCCCGGTGATGAAGATAATGAAGCCCTCTACGGGGAGGGTGCAGTGTGTGGTGATTGCCCCGTCGCGTGAACTCGTGGTGCAGATAGCCGGCGTAATGAGAGAGGTGGCTGTCGGACTCAGGGTGGTAGCCCTTTATGGCGGACATAATGTGGAGGATGAGGTCAACAGTCTGAAGGTGGTGCCCGATATAATTGTGTCGACACCGGGACGTCTGCTTGACCATGCCGTTAGGCGCAATGTGGATCTTCTGCCGGTCAGGATTCTCGTGCTTGATGAGTTTGACAAATCTCTTGAACTCGGTTTTGACGAGGAGATGGGAAAACTCGTCAAGAGGATGAAGAATGTGAGCCGCTACATACTGACGTCAGCCACGTCGGCAGACGTGCTTCCGGATTTCCTTAATCTCACCGACCCACACACCATTGATTTCCGCGACAAGAACAGCGGATTGCGCGAGAGGATGAGTGTGCACCGTGTGGATTCCGACGGTAAGGATAAGCTCGACACGTTGTTGTCGCTCCTTAATAATATAAATACGGGGGACGCACCGGAAAAGAGTATTATATTCGTCAATCATCGGGAGAGCGCGGAACGTGTGGTAGATTTCCTGAAGCGCAAGGGGGTATCAGCAGTGCTGTATCATGGTGCGCTTGACCAGCGTGACCGAGAGACGGCACTCGCCCTTTTCAACAACGGGAGTTGCCCGATACTTGTAGCCACTGACCTTGCTGCAAGAGGTCTTGACATAGAGAGGGTGGGATCAGTGATACATTATCATCAGCCGCTCACGCCTGAAGCCTACACCCACCGCAATGGACGGACAGCGCGTGTGGAGGAGGAGGGCGATGTCTATCTTCTCGTGGGTCCAGATGAGGAGGTCAAGGATTTTGTGAATTTTGACGACACATATTCACTAGATTCGACGGCATCCGGAGCGTTGCGTTCACGGTTCATGACGCTCTACGTGTCGGCAGGCAAGAGGGAAAAGGTGTCGCGTGGAGATATTCTCGGCTTCCTTATAAAGGAGGGCGGCGTGTCTGCGGATTCGATAGGAAAGATCAACGTCTACGACCATTATTCCCTCGTGGCAGTTAAGGAGGGAGAGGTGGCAGGATTGCTTAACTCTATCGAAGGGAAGAAGTTGAAAGGGGAGAAACGGCGTATCAGCCCGTTGAAATAATCCCGATGTCATAAAATTTTATAACGAGAAAGGGGGAGAATGCTGACAAAATGACAGCATTGTTCTCCCGAATCTTTGGAATAACTGATAATTTGTTGTCATAATGGATTGACTTAAAATTAAATAGACGATTGTTTTGGTAAAATCCGGAGATTTTGTTATCTTTGCATTCTGTAATAAAGCGAGGATAGCGATAAAAACTACTGCTATCAAGCCGGATGAAATAAAAGAAAATAAAAGAAAAGATCAGAATATCTCAAATTTAATAACTTTAATAACTATGAGCAAAGCAAAGCAATTCCTGACTTGCGACGGTAACCAGGCAGCTGCGCATATCAGTTACATGTTTACTGAAGTTGCAGCTATCTATCCTATCACTCCGTCGTCAACGATGGCTGAGTATGTCGATGACTGGTCAGCTGCCGGCAGGAAGAATATTTTTGGTGAGACAGTGCTCGTGCAGGAGATGCAGAGCGAGGCAGGCGCAGCAGGTGCCGTTCACGGTTCTCTCCAGGCAGGTGCCCTCACGACAACTTACACAGCATCACAGGGTCTGCTCCTGATGATCCCCAATATGTATAAGATTGCAGGTGAACTTCTCCCATGTGTGTTCCATGTTTCAGCCCGTGCGCTCGCTTCTCATGCGCTTAGCATCTTCGGCGACCATCAAGACGTGATGGCTTGCCGTCAGACAGGTTTCGCAATGTTGTGCGAGAGCTCAGTGCAGGAGGTTATGGATCTTGCCGCAGTCGCCCACCTCTCTACGATCAAGAGCCGTGTTCCGTTTGTAAACTTCTTCGACGGATTCCGCACATCTCATGAGATTCAGAAAATCGAGGCAATAGATCAGGATGATCTTGCTCCGCTTATCGCCCGCGACGCGCTTGCTCAGTTCCGCAAGAGCGCACTCAACCCTGATGCTCCTGTAGCTCGCGGTATGGCAGAGAACCCCGACGTTTACTTCCAGCACCGTGAGGCTTGCAACTCTTACTATGATGCAGTGCCCGAGGTGGTTGAAAACTATATGAAAGAGGTGTCGAAGATCACAGGTCGCAATTATGGTCTCTTTGACTATTATGGCGATCCGGAGGCTGAGCGCGTGATAATCGCTATGGGCTCTGTATCCGAGTGCATCTGTGAGACTATCGACTATCTCCGCGCAAAGGGTGAGAAAGTCGGTCTCGTGACTGTGCATCTATATCGTCCGTTCTCTGCAAAGCATTTCCTTGCTGCCGTGCCTGAGACTGCAAAACGTATCGCAGTGCTCGACCGCACTAAGGAGCCGGGAGCTAACGGCGAGCCTCTCTATCTTGACGTGGTTGAATGCTACGCAGGCAAGGAGAACGCTCCTCTCATCGTCGGCGGACGCTACGGCCTCAGCTCTAAGGACACTACTCCGTCTCAGATCCTTTCCGTATATGAGAATCTCGCTCTTCCCGAGCCTAAGCATGGATTCACCATCGGTATCGTTGATGACGTCACATTCCTTTCACTCCCGCTTCTCCCTGAGATCAGCGTAGGCGGCAAGGGTATGTTCCAGGCTAAGTTCTTCGGTCTTGGTGCTGACGGTACTGTAGGTGCCAACAAGAACTCTGTCAAGATCATCGGCGACAACACCGACAAATATTGCCAGGCTTACTTCTCTTACGACTCCAAGAAATCGGGCGGTTTCACTTGCTCTCACCTCCGTTTCGGCGACGAGCCTATCCGTTCTACATATCTGGTGACTACTCCTAACTTCGTGGCATGCCACGTTCAGGCTTACCTCAATATGTATGACGTGACTCGTGGTCTCCAGCCCAACGGCACATTCCTTCTCAACACTATCTGGGAGGGTGAGGAGCTTGCTAAGAATCTTCCCAACAAGGTGAAGAAACTCTTCGCACAGAACAATATCACCGTATATTATATCAACGCATCCAAGATTGCACAGGAGATCGGTCTCGGCAACCGCACGAACACTATTCTCCAGAGCGCATTCTTCCGCATCACAGAGGTTATCCCCGTAGATCTTGCTATTGAGCAGATGAAGAAATTCATTGTTAAGTCTTACGGCAAGAAGGGTGAGAATATCGTCAACATGAACTATGCGGCTGTTGACCGTGGCGGAGAATACAAGAAACTTGACGTGGATCCCGAATGGGCTAATCTCCCTGAGGAGGCACCTGCCAAGGTAGATGCTCCCGAGTTTGTCACAAACGTTGTCTTCCCGATCAACGCACAGGATGGTGACCTTCTTCCAGTGTCTACATTCAAGGAGAACCCCGACGGCACATGGCGTCAGGGCACAGCACGCTATGAGAAACGTGGTGTGGCAGCATTCGTTCCCGAATGGAATCCTGAGAACTGTATCCAGTGTAACAAGTGTTCGTTCGTATGTCCTCACGCTGCAATCCGTCCGTTCGTGCTTGATGAGGCAGAGATGGCGGCAGCTCCGTTTGGCGACGAGCACGCTATCCCGGCTATCGGTAAGATGTTCCCGGGCATGAAGTTCGTTCAGCAGGTCGACGTGCTTGACTGTCTCGGTTGCGGCAACTGTGTTGACGTATGTCCGGGCAAGAAGGGCAACAAGGCTCTCTCAATGAAGCATGAGGAGGGTCAGCTCGTTCAGCAGGCTAACTGGGATTACCTCACAAAGAACGTTAAGTCGAAGAAAAACCTTGTTGACATCAAGGCAAACGTTAAGAACAGCCAGTTCGCAACGCCTCTCTTCGAGTTCTCCGGTGCATGTTCCGGCTGTGGTGAGACTCCTTACGTGAAGCTTATCACTCAGCTTTATGGCGACCATGAGATTGTAGCCAACGCTACAGGTTGCTCCTCTATCTATTCCGGCTCAGTTCCTTCTACTCCTTATTGCAAGGATGAGAATGGTCATGGTCCGGCTTGGGCGAACTCCCTCTTTGAGGACTTCTGTGAGTTCGGTCTCGGCATGAGCCTCGCTTACGAGAAGATGCGTGCCCGTCTTGATGAGATCTGCGGAAAGATCGAGGCATCTGAGGCTCCCGAGAGCTTCAAGAATGCAGCAGCTGCATGGCGTGCCGACCGCGACGACAGCGCACTCTCACGCGCGAGAGCAGCAGCATTCATCGCAGAGGCAGAGAAGGGTGCCGCCGCAGGTTGCGAGCTTTCTAAGCAGGTATTGGAACTTGGTCACTATCTGCCCAAGCGCAGCCAGTGGATCATCGGTGGTGACGGTGCAAGCTACGATATAGGTTTCGGTGGTCTTGACCACGTGATCGCTTCCGGCAAGAACGTCAACATCCTCGTGCTCGACACAGAGGTTTACTCCAACACCGGTGGTCAGTCATCCAAATCTACACCTATTGCAGCTATCGCTAAGTTTGCTGCCGCAGGTAAGAGAATCCGCAAGAAAGACCTTGGTCTGATTGCTACCACTTACGGCTACGTTTACGTTGCACAGGTGGCTATGGGTGCTGACAATGCTCAGACTCTTAAGGCTATCCGTGAGGCAGAGGCATACGATGGTCCCTCTTTGATCATTGCTTACGCTCCCTGTATCAACCACGGTCTGAAAGCCGGTATGGGTCGCGCACAGGAAGAGGAGAAGAAGGCAGTGGAATGTGGCTACTGGCACCTCTGGCGTTACAATCCCGAGCTTGAGAACGCCGGTCAGAATCCGTTCTCACTTGACAGCAAGGAGCCGGATTGGAGCAAGTTCAACGACTTCCTCAAGGGTGAGGTTCGTTTCGCATCGCTCTACAAGATGCAGCCTGCCGCAGCCGATGAGCTCTTCCAGGCAGCACAGGACAACGCTCGCTGGCGCTACAACAACTACAAGCGTCTTTCTCAGCAGCAGTGGGGTCAGGATCCCGAAATGACAAAGGTAGAGGAAGATCTCCGCAAGTAATCCTCGAATAATCCTTATAACAGAAAGGACGTGTCTCGTCGAGACACGTCCTTTTTTCGTAACTAACCTTCCTCACGGATTGTCTGGAAAGTCTGTATGCCTATCGGGTAATCTTGTGTTTTCATTCGCAATGGATATTTTGATGAAACGGAGTTGGGGCTTGGACAACTACAATGCAAAAGTAGGGAAATTTTTTCAAATTTCCCTACTTCAATATGCGATTATATATTATTTAAATATCAGCGTTTAGTTCAGAATCAGATCCATCAGCCATATCATGGCGATACCGGCGATGTAGCCACTGAATGCAAGCCAGGTGATGCGTTTGAGATACCACATGAACGGTATCTTCTCAATGCCCATCGCAACGACTCCTGCTGCCGAACCGATGATGAGCATACTCCCACCGACACCGGCACAGAATGTGAGCAGATGCCAGAACAGACCGTCTTCCACAAACAGAGCTGTATAGGCGGGATCGCTTGCCGCAGCTATCATGGCATCATTAGCCACAGGATACATCTCCATGCACGCTGCCACCAACGGAACATTATCCACGATGGATGACAACACACCGATGATACCGTTGATTGCATAGACGTTGTGCATTGTATTGTTGAGCCATCCTGCAAGTTCTCCAAGTATGCCTGCCTGACTCAGTGCGGACACTGCCATAAGGATGCCGAGGAAGAACAGGATAGTAGACATATCGATATTACGCATAACCTGCGAGATTCTCCCCTCGATCTTGCCGTCAAGCTTATAGTGGCGCACGAGAAGCTCCGTCATGAGCCAGAGCACACCAAGCGAGAGAAGGATACCCATGTAGGGGGCGAGATGAGTCGTAGCCTTGAACACCGGCACGAAAAGCAGACCGCCGATGCCACACCATAGTATCACTCTTGAGATTTTCGGATGCTCCTTCGACATGTCGTAGCCTATACGGTTGTCCTGACTGTTGCGCTCCTCCATGGGCGAGGTGGGTATCATGCGGCTGGCGATGAATACCGGCACGATTACGGATACAAGCGACGGGAGGAGAAGATTCTCGATAAGATCGACGGATGACACGTAGTTCTTCATCCAGAGCATGATGGTAGTGATGTCGCCGATAGGAGACCAGGCTCCGCCTGCGTTTGCCGCCAATACAATCGTACAGGCAAACATCCAGCGTTCCTTCTGGTCCTGAAGCATACGCCGGAGCATCATGACCATGATGATGGTGGTGGTCATGTTGTCGAGCACCGCCGACATGAAGAATGCCACAAGAGCAAGGATCCAGAGTAGTTTCCGTTTGTTGGACGCATGGATCTTGTCAATCATGATCTTGAAGCCGCCGTAGCGGTCGATCAGCTCCACTATTGTCATCGCTCCGATAAGGAAGACGACAATCTCACAGGTGTCGCCGAGTGCCTCCACCATTTCCGACGAGATGTTGGGATCGTGGGTACACAACGAATAGACTGCCCAAAGGAGTCCACACATGATCAGCGCGAAGGTTGCCTTGTTCACACCGAGCACGTGTTCAGAGGCTATAAGGATATAGCCGACAATGAAGATGATTAAAAGTGTTGTTACCATGGTTTAGTTTAGAAATAGTATTGATTGTATGCTGCAAAGTTAGATAAAAATATTTGTATATTTGTATTTATTTAAGACAAATAAGTATCCTAAACACATGATTTTAGGGTAAGGATGATACTTGACCTGTCAAAATGTAATTTGTCAGTCTGTATTTCGTCTCTCAGCCGCTATGCAGAGGGCATGATATGTCAGTTCTGTAGGCATCATGCCCAGTAGTGCGGATATGCTGACCTGAGCACGCGCCGTGCCCCCGACGCCTGTCTGCCGGAGATGTCGGAGAGTGTCGCGTGCGTTGTCGAATCTCATCTCTATCCGTTTCTCCGATAGCTTAGCGGTATGGAAATATTCATCAAGATACTCCTCCAGCTCCTCGCGGCTGCGGTAGACGAGTCCGTAGGGTGAGATCCGTTGCAACTCCTTCATGTTGTCGGGGAGGAAAGTGGAGCAGAGCAACAGTCCTCCGGGGCGGAGCAGACGTGCCGCATTGCGGAAGAAGCGGCGTGGGTCAGCAAACCATTGTATTGCGGATGCCGACACTATGGCATCGATACTCCCCGGTTCCCTCTCCGCCATATACTCTATCCATTCCTCGGCATTGGCTATGTGCAGACGTTGCTCGGCGGTGATGTCAAAGCGTCCGGTAGGGTAGAGGTCTACAAGTTCCATGACCGTGGGGTGCCATTTCTCATCGATGATGCGCGTGAGCATACCGGTGCCCGGACCAATCTCCACGACTCGGCGGTAGGCATCATCCTTCGGACCCAACTCTGCAAGATGCCTTGTGATCTCGCGTTGGGCATGCGCCTGCGAGTCGTAGGTGGGGGAGGCTTTCATGAAACGTTCACCCACTTTCCTACCTGCCGGAAGGATGGAATGTATGATTTCGCTCATGTCGACGTAATGAGGGGCGTCGAGAGTCACAATCTCCGGACTATATGGATTCTGCATCCATGCCCTCCGCTGCGACTCAGGGGGGAAGATAAGGTCACCGGTGCTTATGTATGCCCTCTGCCAGCGTAGCCTACCACCGTATGATACGGACGATTCCTGACGTATCCACCTCAATTCGTCGCGCAGTTGCTCTATGCCGTATACGCAACCCTCCAGCCGCGTGCGGACGTTATCGTAATCCTTCCCGGTCATGCGTCGCCTGAATTTCATCAGATTCCTCTCGTTCAGACTGTCGGCGGTGCCGTCGAAGATGGCTGTCGGTATCCCTGACCGGTCATCGGCAGGAGATTCCGTACCATTGACCGCCAGGGCAAGTGCCACCCTGTCGGAAGTCATCACCCGCGAGGCGGCATATACCCCCATCGACCAGGCGAAGACCACCACCGAGTGGTAGGGGAGCAGTATGTCATCCGGAAAACTTAGATCAGAATACCCCGATGCCACGGCGAGATCCCATCCTTCGTGGAGGCATCCCACGTAGAACGAGGCATCCGTACCCCATCCGGCGAATATGAGGATAAGCCGATTGTTCCCCTCTTTAGCTAACCATTCAATTCTCATTGATAAATATTCTTTCATCCCGCAATACGTCGAAAAGCGGGGATAGTTTCTTCATGTCAAGATTCGCGTTGAGCGAGAAGCGTATCCGTTCACCCCCCGGCGGCACGGTGGGGCGGCGTATCGGTAACGCGAGGAATCCGGCATCTCTCAGAGTGCGGGCTATCGCAATGGCGCGTGCGGCATCCCCCGTGAGATAGGGTATTATCTGCGAGGTGGATCCGGTAGGCACGCCGGAAATCTCCTCTATGCGCGATGAGAACCGGCGGGAAAGCTCCGCAAGGTGGAGCCGTTCACGCTTCATCCCGACGAGTTTCTCCGTTATTAGTATGCTCCACGCGGCATTGACTGGGGGTAGGGCGGTGGAGAATATGAATGGACGGGCGCAGTTGACGAGCAGACTCTTCATCTCCTCACTACATACGGCAAACGCTCCGGCAGAGGCGGCAGCCTTACCGAACGTGCCGATAAGCAAGTCGATCTCATCGATAAGCCCCTTCTCTTCCGCCACTCCGAGTCCTCTCTCTCCGCGCACACCGAAGGCGTGCGCCTCATCTATATATAGGAGTAGGTTGGGGTAGAGGTGTTTCAGTTTCACAAGTTTCATTAGGTTGGCTTCATCGCCATCCATACTGTAGATCGACTCCGCCATCACCACAACGTGCTCATAGTTCCGACATTCCCTACTCAGGATCATCTCCAGTTTGGAGAGGTCGTTGTGGGGGAATCGCTTGAACACGCTCCCTGCGATTCTGAGTCCATCCACCATAGAGGCATGTATCAGCTTGTCGCATACGAAGAGCGTACCGGGTAGCGTGAGTGCACCGGTGCAACCCACGTTGGCATGGTAGCCGGAATTGAACAGGAGTGCAGGTTTACCGTAAAGACCCTCAAGCATCTCCTCAAGGGAGAAATGATACTTCTGACGTTGCGACAGCAGACGCGATGCCGACGATGTGAATGCAGCATCGGGGAAACGGTTGAGAAATTCCTCACGGAATCCGTCGCCGAGTTCACCGAGACCCATGTAATCGTTTGACGATAGGTCGGCAATCATCCCTGTTGCCTCATGCGGTATGGTGCGCAGACGGTTCTCACCGTCAAGTTGCGCGAGAATATCCTTTATTTCCGGCATGGCATCTCTCTTGTCAGTTTAAGCAACGCATCGCAGAGCTTCTCCACCTGGCTGTCGCTGACTGCCATATATGGAGGCATTATGTAGCAATTGTGACCGAATGGGCGTATCCATACCCCCTCCTTCACACAACGCTTCTGATACTCACCGCAATCCACGTATTGCTCCGTCTCAATCACGCCGATACCACCGAGCACCCTGACGTCGCGCACGTTGGGATAATTGCGTGCCTCCTCAAGACGTTCCTTCATGATGCTCTCGATGCGCTTGATCCTCTCCTGCCACGGGGAGGCGAGCAGCAGCCTTACCGATGCGAGTGCCACCGCGCAAGCAAGCGGGTTCCCCATGAATGTGGGACCGTGCATCATCACTCCCGCCTCGCCCGACGATATCATGTCGGCGACCTTCGCCGTGGCAGCCACTGCAGAGAACGTCATGTAACCTCCGGTCAAGGCTTTTCCGATGAGCATTATGTCGGGTTCCACTCCCGCATGTTCCCACGCAAAGAGTTTCCCCGTCCGCCCGAATCCGGTGGCAATCTCATCGAATATGAGCAGGATACCCTTCTCATCGCAAGCACGCCTCAGCTCGCGAAGATACTGCGGATGATAGAAACGCATTCCCCCCGCACCCTGCACCACAGGCTCCAGGATGACAGCCGCCAACTCATCCCCATGCTCGTCAAGCAGACGAGCCATAGAGTCGAAATCCTTCGGGTCCCAGTCCTCACCGAAGCGACACGCCGGAGCATCAGCGAAAAATCTCACCGGCAATGCCGGTCCGAAAGCCCCGTGCATGCCCGTCACCGGATCGCACACCGACATGGCGTTCCACGTGTCACCATGATACCCGGAGCGGATAGTGGCGAAATTCGTTCTGCGCGGATTATTCTGCGCCTGCACAGCCATCTTCATCGCCACCTCCGTGGCGACGCTTCCCGAATCGGCATAGAAGATATGGTTCATAGACGGTGGAAGAATCGATAGTAGAAGTTTCCCAAGCTCAATGGCAGGGGAGTGGGTCAGACCTCCGAACATCACATGGCTCATCTTCGCAGTCTGGTCAGCGATCGCCTTGTTGAGAACCGGATGGTTATAGCCGTGGATCACGCACCACCACGACGACATACCGTCGATAAGACGGGTGCCGTCAGCCAATACGATCTCCGCACCCTCCGCATGGTCAACAAGATAAGTCGGCAGAGGGTCATGAGTGGAAGTATATGGATGCCAAAGATGCAGACGGTCAAACTCGTCATGCACAGAATTGATTCCGCAATTGCTCATAATAAAAAATTAATCATAAGAATTAATCTGTCGCGAAATTACAAAATCCGAACCAAACACGCAACCTGAAAATAATATTGTGCCTGACGTGTGCCTGATATGAGCCTGACATGTGCATGATGTCACAACATGATGTGCATGATGTCATAAAAATTTGCGTAAACCAAATAAAATGCCTAAATTTGCGTTCCAAATAAAAGCGACTGCCGACACAACCATCACTCCTCATCTCGGCAGACCATTGCAACAAAAAAGGAAAAGACAGATGTCTTCATCCTACTTACATATCCAAGCGAATGAAAACCAATTGATTCGCACTAATCGTCACTCCGGAATCACTATCAAAAAGCAACTTCCGGGGGAGACGAAGAATTGCTCAAAAAAACGGTTGTTTTAATTTTTTGTGCGATTCAATACCGGATTTCACCCCGAACCCTTCCACGATTCCACACCGAAATAAAGCTAATTCCACAGTGCTTATCTCAGTAGAATCACTGCGTCAGCGTGTCGCCGACTCAAAATCAAAAAGCACGGCACGCTACTACCTCGCGATGCTCAACCGTCTTGAGCAATTCGTCGACGCACCCGACTTCGACCTCAACGCCGTCAACCCCGGCTTTGTAGCCGACTTCGGCGATTTTCTCGTGCGCGAAGGTGTGACCCCCTCATCCGTGAAACTCTTCCAGATGAGTTTCCGCGCCGTCATGAAAGATTCATTCGGAAAGGAGAACGCATCCAAGTTTAAGGCAGCATTCAACGGTTTGGGTTCAAAAAACGTAACAATGGAAAGGAGTATGCCATTCGATGAGGTGGTGCGTCTTGCTTCGCTCGATCTCTCCGATCAGCCGCTCCTCCAGAACTCACTCGACATATTCCTCTACTCCCTCTTCTCCGCAGCCCTCCCCATCGACAGCATGAAGAGCATGGCAGCGGAAGGTACGCTTCGCCCCGTGCTCCCTCATCAGCGTCGCATACTCCGCAGATTTGAACTGCGCACCCGCAAGTCATTCACCAAATGTATTGAATCGCTTGATGTAAAGGGATTCTCCGACAATCTATCCATCATCGGACAGCTTGCCGGACTATCCTCCACACTCTCCCCGGCAACAGCTGCCGACGCTTGGATCTCCGCCGCACGTAAATGCGACATACCAGCCGATCTGATAGCCGCCTCAATACAGGTGGAAACCGACATGGCAAAGAAACTCACCGGGAAAAAGCAATACGAGCAATGGCGGATCGATGAGACGAGGCTCACCGTAGCCAACCGTATCTCCGACGAACGCCTCCACTGGTACGTGATGCGTTGCTATGCCGAAGACTCCATGACGATGGCAGAGAGTTTCGGTCCGCAGATACCCTTCCTACGCGGCGAGGCATTCCGGTCATTCGTACCACCCCCCGATGCGGCACTCGACAAGAAACTCCCCGGCAAGAAGCGAAAGACCACGCGTCCCACATTCATGGGGTCGCTACTCTTCATCAACTGCACACAAGACGTGGCGCAGCAACTCAAACGCTACCTCGGAGCCGACGCATACATCTACACGCATCCCGCCACCTCTCTCCCCGCACCCATCTCCGACCGCGAGATGCTCACCTTCATGCTCCTCTGCGAAGTGAGCACCGACACCATCACCTACCACTTCCCCACACGACAGACCGCCCTTCCCGCCATAGAGAAAGGGCGCACCGCCCGCATCACGCACGGCAACGCCGTCGGACAGGTAGGCATAATAGAAAAAATTTCCCACGACCGCTACAAAGTGAGCCTCACCTTCAGCAGTCTCGGCGGCGCGCGCGTCACCGCCACCGTCCCCATCGAATTCATCACACCCCTCTAACTCCCCATCCCGACTGCCTTTCCGACTCGATCCCCCCCCGATCTCTAAATGGAAAGTCGGCCAAAGCGTAGCCGTTTTGTTTCAAGTGTGAGCGCAAAGCGCGAAACCACAGATAAAACCGCAGAGACCGCAGAGACCACAAAGAATCATCTTCACACGAAGAAACAAAAGAATAAAAAGAAATTTATAGCAAAACAATCACCCTCAATATTCACCCTCATATTTTAGACTTCTCTTTTATGTGAATAGCGTGATTCCTTAGTTCTATATTCCAATTTATTATAAGAGGTTGTTTAAAAATTATTGTTAACAGAGGTGAGTTTTCGGAGCGTCAACACCACAGCTGCCACCATGAGCATTTCATTGGCGGATGCAGTGGTTTCCTCATAGTTGCGGCATAGCCGTCTGAAGTTATCCAACCACGCGAAAGTCCGCTCCACAACCCATCTCTTCTTGGCAGGGACAAATTTACCGCTGTAGTTAGAATGTGTAATCTCAATATCAATTCCGAAGTCATGCTTGGCTGTTTCAATGAAGTTGCCACGATACCCCCTATCTGCATAAATGCGTTTGATCCAGGGGAAAGTCGCCACAAGCAAGGCGACAAGCGCATAGGCAGTCTTGGAGTCGTGCATATTGGCTGGAGTCGTGGAACCTTCCAGGATATCACCATCCTTATCGGTTATTATATTGCGTTTTACACCTTTGACCTTCTTGTTGCCGTCAATACCTTTTTCAGAGCGAGGAAGAGCGGAACGGGAGCTTTGGCTGTCTATCGCCCCGATTGTCGGAGTTGGGGATTCCCCTTTCTTGAGCCTTACTTTCTGAATCAGGACATCCTCCAATTCAGAAAAGGCATCCATTGCTCCCCAACGCCTGAAATAGTAGTACACTGTCTGCCATTTGGGGTATTCGTGTGGGAGATTTCTCCATTGAACACCACTGACATCAATGAAGATGATTGCGTCAAGTATGAGAAAAAAGTCATATTTGCTACGCCAATTATCCATGAGAATTGTTCCTTTTATATACTCCTTTTGAGCATCAGTCAAATCGGTCAGATACATGATTCTTTGAGTTTGTTTGTTCTTTTTCACTTATTAAAACAATCTTCAAAGCATAAGTACCTGATTATTTGATTTGGTGCTCTTTTTTATTCACATTTGTTTTTAAACAAGCTCTAAATATACTACCTAGACAAGATTGAGTCGTTGGTATTAATATTTTTGTCAAAATTGATATAAATAAAATGATTGAAATAAAAAATAAAGTCGATTGTTGTGGATGTAATGCTTGCGGAGATATATGTCCCACAAACGCAATAACATTTAAAAATGATATTGAGGGCTTTTGGTATCCGGAAGTGAATACTGATAAGTGTATCAATTGCCATCTTTGTGAGAAGACATGTCCGATGTTGCATAAAGCAGATAGCGTTATTCGGTTTGATGTCCCAAAAGTATATGCCGCTTACTCAAAAGATGAAGAAATTAGAATTGATAGTACTTCGGGTGGTATATTTTCTGTTTTGGGGCAGAATCAATATAATAAAGGTTCATATGTTGGTGGGGCTGTATATAACGAAGACCATACTGTGTCTCAAATCATTAATAATGAGCCTTCTTCTCTGGGTAAATTGCGAAGTAGCAAATATTTACAGAGTAATGCTACTAATGTCTATAAAAAAATCAAAAAACTTTTAAGTGAGCAAAAAAGAGTTCTTTTTTGTGGTACGCCTTGTCAAATACAAGCGTTATATAGATTTTTAGGCAATAGGGATTATGATAATTTAGTGACAATTGACTTTATCTGTAGGGGAGTTAATTCTCCAAAAGTATTTCTTTCATATATGAAAATGCTTGAAACTCAATTTGGAGCAAAAGCTAATCGTATAAAGTTCAAGGCAAAAGAATGGGGCTGGCATAGATTCTCCATGAGGGTAAATTTTGAGAATGGTAAAGAATATTGTAAGG
Source organism: Muribaculaceae bacterium Isolate-037 (Harlan) (assembly GCA_003762615.1). Lineage (GTDB taxonomy): Bacteria > Bacteroidota > Bacteroidia > Bacteroidales > Muribaculaceae > Lepagella > Lepagella muris. Next base: position 73,457 of record RIAZ01000007.1, on the reverse strand, counting down.
ATCGCTATCATGATTTATTCTTTATTGGTTATCTTCAATCGGGTAATTTTGCTCGACCGTCTTGCTATGATTGTCCATTTAAAGGCTTTCCTCAGAAATCAGATATTACTTTAGCCGATTTTTGGGGTATTGAAAATATTGATCCTACAATGGATCAGGATAAAGGTACCTCTCTTGTTATGGTAAATTCAAAGAAAGGGGAACAATTATTTAATGAAATAAAGAATGACATAGTATGGAAACAGTTTACTCTTGAACAAGCTAGACTTTGCAATCCAGCAATGGATTCCTCATTAACACCATCAAATGACAATAGGAATGAATTCTTTAATGCTCTTGATAAAGATACATTTGATAAGGTTGCCAAAAGGTATTTCCCACTTCCAACTGTTAAAAATAAGTTAAAGAGATATCTGTCTGTCATGGGAGGAATAAAAAGGATGCTTAATTTTATAGGATATAGCCCCTTACATCTATTTAAGGTACTATCTTTAAATTTGTTTAGCAAACACTTGTCATCTACATCTAAAATATCGTTTTTCTTTACTCGGCATTGCATTTTAGATATTGCTAAAAATGCCTCAATAAGGATTAATGGTAAATTAAGAATGGGAGTAAATCAAGTAAAGAATAGCCGAATGGAAACACGGTTACTTTTGGAAAATAATGGGAGTCTTGAAATAACTGGAAATTTTTCCATATTTTCTGGCTCTTATATACGTATTGTTGAAAATGGACATTTGATTCTTCATGATGGATTTATAAACGAAAATGTACAAATTACATGTGGGGATAAGATAGAAATTGGACATGGATGTGCAATAGGAAGAGATGTGGTGATAAGATCTTACGATGGTCACATGATTAAGATGTCTGGTTATTCTATCTCCAAACCAATTAAGATTGGAAATCATGTTTGGATTGGTCAGGGAGCAACAATATTAAAGGGAGTAACAATTGGCGATGGTGCTATAATCGCAGCCGGGGCATTGGTGACAAAAGATGTACCGGCAAAATCAATTGTTGGCGGTGTTCCTGCTAAAGTTCTTAAAGATTCCGTGGAATGGTATTAATAATTCATGATTTTGTAGGTTCGTTATGAAAGTTTTAATCATAGGAGGAACTGGATGTATCAGTTCCGCAATTCTCTCAGAGTGTATATCAAATAAATTAGATGTAACAATTATCAATCGTGGACATAGGAAATCTAATATTCCAGATGGTATTCGTTTAATTATAGCGGATAAAAACGATGTGAATACTATACAGAAATCTATTTGCAATGATCACTTTGACGCAGTGATTGATTTTTTGTGTTATAATGCTGATGATATTAAAAAGAGCTTTAGTCTTTATTCAAAAGTTACATCTCAGTATTTCTTTATTTCTTCAGCTCAGGTGTATGACTATCCTAATATTGATGTAAGTTTTGAGGATTCCTCCAAGGTGGATTCCCGATGGGATTATAGTATTAATAAATGGGCAGCTGAGGAATGTCTGAGGGATTTGTCTCAAAAAACAAACACTGCATATACAATCATAAGACCATCAATAACATATGGGGATACGAGGATACCTTATGGAATCACTCCTCCTTATGGGAAACATGGCACCATAATAAAAAGGGTTCTTTTAGGAAAACCTATTATAAGATGGAATGAAGGTAAAAATTTGTGCAATATGATGCGTGTGGAAGATTTTGCAAAATTTTTTGTTCCTCTTATCGGAAATAAAAAGGCATATAATCAGGAGTTTAATATATGCGGTAATAATGTCTATTCTTTTGAGGAAGTATTACATGCAATAGAAGAGAATCTTAAAGTACCAGTCAAGACTATTGATCTCACTCCAGAAGAATATGCTGCTTATATTCCAGAAAGACGAGGTGAATTGATAGCTGGAAGATCAACCGATTGTAAAAGCTCATCATCCAAAGTTAAGTCAATAATACCTTTTGTCAACGAAGAATACGATATTAAGAGTGGTGTGGCGAAGACTATTGACGCTTATGTCAATAATAATTGGATGGATGGTATGGATTATTCTTTTGACGGAATATGTGACAAAGCTGTAAAAGACTGGTGCAATCGGAATAATTACAATCCCAAAGATTTCAATATCGGTTTTATTGATTATCTTGGAAATGCATCATGGAAAGATAAAATATCTTACTATTGTTCCTTTCATAAAGGAAGACTTGATGCTAAGATACTTAAATTTGCTACAAAAATTTATAATAAGTTGATTTAGATGTATATATCCCATGAATAGAAGAATGGTTTTATCAAATATTTATAATAGTAATGCAAAATATTCTCGATGAAAAGAATAGTTATTAAGAATAAATAAAAGAACGTAATATCTGATCAAACGCCTAAATAATAAAAGCGAAGTTTTATTTATATTATATGTCAAGTTCAAACAAAACTATAGCTAAAAATACAATTATGCTTTATATCAGGATGATCCTGAGTATGGTTATATCATTGTATACTTCAAGAGTGGTATTGGAAACTCTTGGAGTTACGGATTATGGTATTTTTAGCGTAGTTGGGGGTGTTGTAACCATGTTCTCATTTTTCAATTCTACAATGTCAGGAGCTACTTCAAGATTTTTGACTTTTGAGTTGGGAACTGGGAATGTGAAAAAATTAAAAGATACATTTTCTACAGCTGTAATTCTTCATTTCGTAATTGCTTTATGTATCGTAATTATTTGTGAAACGATAGGTATGTGGCTATTAAATAATAAATTAGTAATTCCTGTAGAACAGAAAATTGCAGCTCAGTGGGTATTTCATTTCTCAATATTGTCAATGTTTTTTAATATTATTCAAGTGCCATATAGTGCTTCTATAATAGCTCATGAAAAAATGGGAATATTTGCATATATTGAGATCGCAAATTCAATTCTTAGATTATTGATCGTTTATCTTCTTGTAGTTATTTGTATAAATAAATTGATTCTGTATTCTATTTTGACATGCTCAATATCTGCATTAATTTTATTTATATACATTTGTGTATGTAGATATCGTTTTGAAGAATGTCGAGTTTACGTTATATGGGATAAGTCTATAATAAAACCAATGTTGTCTTTTTCTGGATGGGACTTATATGGCAACATCAGTGTGATGGCACGGACACAAGGCGTAAATATGCTATTAAATATGTGGTTCGGTCCGATTATGAATGCTGCATCAGATATAGCTGCACGTGTACAGACTATAGTTCTTAATCTCTCTACAAATATCTCTATGGCTATACGTCCTCAGATTATAAAGTCGTATAGTACTTCTGATTATACTCGGATGTTATTTCTACTTCAGAATGGATCCCGTATTACATTTGTATTGATGTTATATTTTGCTGTTCCTTTAATTATTGAAGCAAAATATATTTTGAATCTTTGGTTAGGAGACGTACCAGATCATACTATTTTATTAATGAGATTGTCATTACTTTGGAATATTGCTGTTTCAATGACTATTACATTAAATTATTGTGTGCATGCAACTGGGTATGTTAAAATTGTAAGTATTTGTTCTGGAACATTATTTCTCCTCATAGTCCCGATTACGTATATAATGTTTAAGTTTGGTTATCCTTTTTGGTTACCCTATTTATTTAATATTATTACTGTAATTATTGCTTCTTTTTTTTCGTCATATACAATAAAAAAATTTGTCACAGCATTTTCTTTTTACAAGATAGTATTTAAAGATTTGTGTAAAGAATGGTTAGTTGTGTTCGTATTAATTGGTTCAATAGGATATATGTCTCAACAATTTGACGAATCTCCATTAAGATTAGTAATGGTGATTTTAGTTAATACTTTTATTACGACTGTTGTTGGGTTCTATTGTATTTTTCCCTCTGATTTAAGAATGAAAGTTATATATATATTACGTAAAAAACTATGCAAAAAGGTTTAGTATCAATTATTACGCCATGTTATAATGGCGAAAAATTTGTCTCAAGATTTTTAGACTCAGTACTTGACCAATCTTACACAAATATTGAACTAATAGTTATTAATGATGGTTCTACAGATCAAACTGAACAAATATTAAAAAGTTATGAAATAAAGTTTAAAGAAAAAGGTATAAAATTCATCCATTTATTTCAATCAAATGGAGGACAAAGTTCTGCTATTAATAAAGGGTTGGAAATCTTTTCAGGTGAATATTTGACATGGCCTGATTCTGATGATATCTTAACGCCAGATGCTATTGAAATAAAAATAAAATATATGGATGAACATCCAGACTGTGGAATTTTAATTTGTAAAACAGAAATAGTTGAGGATGTTACGTTTAAACGTTTAGGATTTTATCAACGAGTTATTGTAGATAGTAAAGATAATTTATTCCTTGATTTAATAACAGGTAATAATATTTATTATTCTCCAGGAGGATATATGGTTCGATCTTCAATGTTTAGGGATGCTATGCCAAATCCATTAATAATTCAATGTCCAAGAGAAATAGGACAAAATTATCAATTATTACTACCAATTGCATACAAATATCCGGCTGGATATATTGAAGACGTATGTTATAGATATATCGTAAGGGCAGGAAGTCATTCCCGAACAGCACATTCATTTTATAAAGAAATAGAGATTATAGGTATTTCTCAAAAGGTGTTGAGAAATATAATTAAAGATATAAAAATAAATGATGAGGATATTGAGGATATTAATAAAGCATTGATGATTCAAAAAGTAAAGAATTATTTGAGACTTATGTTGAATTATCATAGGGATGATTTATTGGTTGAAACGCAACAACTTATAAAAAATAATGATATTAAAGATAGGAATATTATTAAGGATTGTTATTTAGTAAAATATCCGTGTTTAAGGATATTAAATAGTGTGTATAATAGGATATTAAAATTATTAAAATAATTAGTGTCATAAATAGAATATCCATATAAATGAAAATTGCCATACTCACACTTCCTCTGCATACGAATTATGGGGGTATACTTCAGGCGTATGCACTTCAGACTGTTCTTCAGCGGATGGGGCATCATGTGGATGTGCTTGATACTGATATTATAAAATCACGTCCATGGTTTCTAATGCCGATTGTATATTCTAAGAGATTAATATACAAACTACTGAGAAAATCTGAGATACCGGTATTTTATGAGAGTAAACTTAAGCATGATAAACCGATAATACAATCAAATACAAACCAATTCATAAAGAATTATATATCGATTCATCACGTCAGTGGTCTTAATGAATTGTCATCAGGAGATTATGATTGTATCATAGTTGGCAGTGACCAGATATGGAGAAAGCCTTATTTCTGTGGGATGTGGCATTCCGGTATGGCTGATGGTTTTCTGAAATTTACTGGAACCTGGGAATCAGTCCGACGTATCGCGTATGCTGCATCATTCGGTGTAGATAACCTATCCGAATATACATCAGATGAAGAGAAGGAGTGTTCTAATGCTGTAAAGAGATTTGATAGTGTGTCAGTACGGGAAGACTCAGGCGTTGATATATGTAAAAATCAGTTTGATGTAAATGCACAAGCTGTACTTGATCCGACAATGTTATTAAATCGCTCGGATTATGAGCAACTAATTAACAATAAAGGCGAGGGGAAAAGTAAGGGGGATATGCTTTGCTATATACTTGATTCGGATGAATTCAAGACCAACGTAATAAAGCGAATTGCTGATGGAAAGGGATTGACACCGTTCAACGTGAATGCAGATGTTGACAATACCAAACTTCCGGCAACGGAACGCATACAGCCTGCTGTAGAGACATGGCTGAGAGGATTCCATGATGCAAACTTTGTAGTCACAGACAGTTTCCATGCATGCGTCTTCTCCATAATCTTCAACAAACCCTTTATCGCAATAGGGAATCTCGGGAGAGGAATGACACGTTTCACCTCCTTATTAAACCGTTTTGGACTGCAATCACGACTAATAGCAGATTCCGATAAAACGAATTTCGAAATGCCATCAGACATAGATTGGGATAAAGTGAATACGGTTCTTGAAGAAAGTCGTAAAGTTTCGCTCCAGTATCTAAAAAACGCACTAAAATAAGAACAAATGAGACCAAAAGTAAGTATCATCATTCCTGTATACAAAGTTGAGAAATACATTGAACGTTGTGTCCGTACGCTTTTCGGTCAGACCCTTGATTCCTTGGAATTCATATTTGTGGATGATTGCAGTCCAGATAATAGTATAGAATTATTAAAAAAGGTATTAAATGATTACCCCAATCGGTTGGAACAGGTTAAAATAATCCGGCATGAGGTAAACAAAGGTGTCGGAAAATCACGTCAGGATGGAGTAGACGCTGCATCTGGAGAATACATTATACATTGTGATCCGGATGATTGGGTAGAACTAGACATGTACGAGAAAATGTATACCAAAGCTACGGACGAGAATGTGGATGTGGTGATATGCGACTATTATGAAAACTTTTCGGATAGCGAAACATTAAAAAAACAAGAACCTGATGAACTCACATCGCTTTCTGTATTAGCAAATATAACCGGTCTTGTCCCAAATAAAATCAATGGTTGTCTTTGGAACAAACTTATGAAAAGAGAGCTCTATAATACAGTGAGTTTTATCCCCGGAGTCTATATCCAGGAAGATGATTTGATATGGGTTCAACTATTGGATAAAGAGCATAGTATCAGTTATATTGACAGCGCGTTTTATCATTATTGGATAAATCGTCAGGACAGTCTCATGAAGAGTTTCTCGAAAAAGACAGTTATAGATAACATGCATGCATTAAAGTTTGTGGATGGTATTATTAAATCTAATAAATCCACACAATATCAAGACTGTTTAAAGGCATGGATAGGGGCATGGATAATATATAGAGCTTTCCCTTGTAAAGAATTCTCAAATAAAGATTTTACGCAATATTTCTCAGAATATGATGACTATTGTTCTTATTCCAAGGAATTCAATACGATAAAACTGAAGTTGGTGAAATTCGCTTGTAATAGATATCATAGACAAGCCCTATTTCTATGTAATATTTACCAAGCAGTTCATAGATTGTGGAATAAAACCAAAACAAAATAATGAGTACGACCAAACACTACGACTATATTATTGTAGGCGCAGGTCTTTTCGGAGCGACTTTTGCGCATCTCGCTACAAAAAAAAGGAAGAAATGTCTTGTCATCGACAAGCGTGATCATACCGGCGGAAATATCTATTGCGAGAATATTGAGGGTATCAATGTCCATAAGTACGGAGCACATATCTTCCATACTTCCGACAAAGAGGTATGGGATTTCGTGAATTCCATCGTTCCTTTCAATCGCTATACCAATTGTCCGGTTGCTCAGGCTCCTAACGGATGTCTTTACAATCTGCCCTTCAATATGAACACGTTCTATCAGATGTGGGGTGTGAAGACTCCGGAGGAGGCTCGTCAGAAACTTGATGAGCAGCGTCAGGAGGCTATCGCAAAGATGAAAGCCGAAGGGATCTCAGAACCACTTAACCTGGAAGATCAGGCTCTGGCACTTATCGGTAAAGATATTTATGAACAGTTGATAAAAGGTTATACGGAGAAACAGTGGGGACGTCCTTGTTCCGAACTACCGGCATTTATCATCCGTCGTCTTCCTGTCCGGATGGTTTTTGACAACAATTACTTCAACGACTCATATCAAGGTATTCCAATTGGCGGTTACAATAAACTTATCGAGGGTCTTCTCGAGGGTTCGGATGTGATGCTTGGCGTTGATTTCTTCGATGATAGAGAGAAATGGATGGGTATGGCGGATAAGGTTGTCTTCACCGGTAAGATAGATGAATTTTACGGTTACAGATTCGGAAAACTTGAATATCGTACTGTCCGTTTTGAGACCGAGAGACTTGATAATCCGAACTATCAGGGTAATGCCGTTGTGAACTACACTTCCGCCGATGTACCCTTTACCCGTATCATAGAGCACAAACATTTCGAAACTTTTGGCAATGCGGTCTACGAAAATCCCAAGACGGTAATCTCCCGTGAATATTCCACAGAATGGGAAGATGGTATGGAACCGTTCTATCCCGTGAATGACGCCCGCAATCAAACGATATATGAGCAATATCGTGCCCTTGCCGAGCATGAGAAGAACATAATCTTCGGTGGTCGCCTCGCAGAATACAAGTATTACGATATGGCACCGATAATTGCAAAAGTGTTTGAACTGTTTAGATAAGAGAAAAGATGGATAAAAAAGTATTAATTTATATGCCTGAGGACTTATTAGCACCTGTTGGCGGTCCTCGAGGTTATTTGTATAATCTCAAGCAGGAGATTGATAGAAGAGGGCTTAGAAATATTTATTTTTTACCTCCATCGGAAAAATCCAAAATTGTTCTTCCTTCATTTCTTTCTGGAATATGGAATAGTTTAAGCTATACGTTCTCGTTATATAAGGGCCTATATGGAAATAATCATTCCGCTCAGATAGATTTGAACGAATTTGACATAATTCATTTCCACGATACCTGGAGAATGTTTATTTCACAGGATAGTCTTAAAACATATAAGGGAAAGGTTGTTCTTACTTCCCATTCTCCTACAATCTTGTCAAAAGAATGGCATGATGAGGCTTCTAAGATGAAGAAACATTTATGTGGTAAGATGTTGAAAGATCTTATACGCATGGATGAATATGCTTTTAATAGAGCTGATTATATTCTATTCCCTTGCAAAGAAGCCGAAGAACCTTATGAACATGCATGGAGTCACTTTAAAGATTTGAAAGCATCTAAAAAGGAAAGATTCCTATATAACCCTTCCGGTATAGTCGGGAAAACCGTCAAGGAATCAAGAGAATTTATATGTGAAAAATATGGTATACCTTCAGATGCTGTCATATTCTCTTATGCAGGAAGGCATAATTCTATCAAGGGATATGACGATCTAAAGAATATGGCTGAGATAATCCTGGCGAAAAATCCGAAAGCATATTTCTTAATCGCGGGAAAAGAAAACCCATTGTCAGGACTGAATCATCCAAGGTGGATTGAGGTCGGTTGGACAAATGACCCTCATTCCCTCATAGGAGCGTCCGATGCATTTGTGCTTCCTAATAAGGAAACATACTTTGATTTAATCTTACTTGAAGTCTTGTCTTTAGGTAAAATGGTAGTTGCTTCTGAGTCGGGAGGAAATAAATACTTCAAAAAGTGGGACGGAAAGGGAATATATTTATATAATAAACAATCAGAAGCTGTTCAACTTTTGGAAAAGATAGCCAAAATGACAACTGATGAAAAACATCAAGCAGAAGCGGCAAGCCTGTCAATATTTAGTAGCAACTTTACAATTGAACTGTTTGTAGATAGGTATTTGGACATCATATCAAGATTATGATTCTCTTCAGATATAGCAATCTTCTTTAAGTTGTAAGCATCCAATTTTGACGTATGCCAACGCTAAGGAATAAGATTTATCTTTGCACTGATAATTTTTAAATCGAAAAATGTACATTGACACAGATTTTGGAAGATTCTATGTTGGTTATATGGCTGAAGCAATGCCGTGAGGAGTATAGATACAGGCATACTATAAAAAGAACAACGTGTCATATAACTTGTTCGTCAAGAATATGAATGTAAACTCCCCCCTTAGGGGGTGATGGGCTTATCGCTACCGATGGTCATCGGTAGCGTTTTTAATAATAATTAAAAAATCTAAATTTTTGACAAAATTTAAGAGAAGGGGCTTTGAAGCCCTTTCTCCTGACCTACACGTCAAAATTAGACGCTTAAAAAACTAATCAAAATAATGATTGATAATATGCAGTTGTCTAAGGAAAACTCAACAATAATAGTATACGATAGATTTAATAGTCTAGTATCTATTGTGTCTATTTTATTTTTGTGTATTTCATATTCCTTTGTTTCTTCTGTGCATATTGGTTTGGGATTGATTTTCATATATATTATTGGTATACTATTTCTGAGGTTATGGACTAAATCAAGATTTATTTCTAATATATTCAATTTATTCTTTTGTATTTATGGATTATATCTGCTTTTGACCCAGATCGTTTTTATCAATGGAATCCAAGATGGATATTTTTTTCACATTGATGCCTCAAAATCATTTTTTTATCAGACAGAGCTGTATATAGATGGTGCAAGTTGGAGTAATTTATTACAACATTGTATGTTGATTTATCCTGACTACCCTTTTGCTCAGGTCATTTTTTCAGGCTGGTGGCTAATTGGTGAACAAATCGGGGTTGATCTATCACAAGTGAGATTTTTTTTAAGAATACAAGATCTCTTTTTTGGACCTTTTATTCTATCCATCATTGCACTTTATCTCCGAGAAAACAATTTCGACAAAGTGCAAATACTAAGATTATGCTTATTATTTGGGTTATTCTCATACCTCCTTATTACATCAGTTATATTTTCAAGGGATTTACATGTAGCTTTTTTTTACACTCTTCTTGGGTATTATTCTTTAAGCAATGAAAAACATAAATTCATTTATTTAAAATTTTTTGTTTTGATATTGTTAGTAGCAGGGTTTCGTATTGAGAATGGTTTATTTGCAATTTGTTTTCCGCTATATTATTACTATCGATATCGTAAGTTTACGCAATTAACATATTTAACGATATTCCTTGTAGCTGTTGTTTTCATTCTTTCTGGAGGATTGACGTTGTTTCTAAATATGAGAGATGCATTTAATGAGCATACGGTATCTTTGGGTGATGGATTATATAATAAGTTTAATTCTTTGCCTTTCCCATTGAATATGTTCTTCAATTCGATCTATTCTTATATATCACCATTCCCGTTTATTCAATATATTGCAGACCCCAATGCTGGATTGTTTGCGATAACTTCGATTGTCTCGCCTTTCTTAAGAGTTGTTATGCTTTTGACTGTCGCAATATTCATTAAGCGGAATCATACAGATTTTACTACTAAATTGATGTTCGCTATTATTATAGTATATATATGTTCCTGCTCATTAATAGAACCGAATTTAAGAAGGACATTTGCTATTGTTCCTATCCTTTTCATGGTATTCTGTACTAAGTTTTATTTATTGAATAGAATAACAAGGAATAATATCATTAAAATAGCGGTTGCTTCACTACTATTAATCAATCTCCCAGCGACAGTTTTTGTTCTCATTAAATAAATGAATGTAATGATATAATATGAAGAAATACTTTATCACTTATGGTGACGAAAAGTTCACTAAAGCAAAAGAGAGGATTCTTTTTGAGGCTAGTAATGTCAGTTGGTTTGATTCAGTACAGAGCTATGGTCCAAGAGATATAAGTCAAAGTTTGAAAGATACAGGGCTTATGGACATCCCACGTGGTGGTGGATTATGGGCATGGAAGCCTGATATTATTTTATCGGTTCTTGAAAATATAGATGATGGTGATATTCTCGTCTATGCAGATTCAGGATGTACAATACAACCATGTAAAGAGTGGAAAAGAATTGATCAAAAACTTGAGAATCATGATATAATAGCTCAGAGAATCTATCAATCTACTGAAAAATGGACTCGCAAGGAGATTATCCAGATGTTTGATACTAATCCGGATGGATGGGAGAAATGTTTGCAATTCTGTGCTACAGTCATTATTTTAAAGAAAACTGAATTTTCGCTATCTCTGATTAAAGAATGGCGTGACTATGTTATAAGCAATCCCGAGCATATTAAGGATGTAACTCCTGAAGAACGTCATTATCAACATAGATTCTTCTATGAAAATAGACATGATCAAAGTATATATTCTGCTCTCATATATAAATACTTAAACACAAGAAAGATTTTGTCTCAATGGGAACGCATTGAAGATTATGATCCTATTTCTCTCCAGGCTATTAGAGCGACAAGGCTAAGAAACGGAGAGAGAGATGGTAGAATTCATTTTAAAGAGATTCTAAAACGGTTCATTAAGGTTGCTTTTTTTAGATCATATTATAGTTTCAATTTTAACAGGGAGAGATTCATATTATCTTTCCGCTAATGAGTAAGCGTCCAATTTTGACGTATGCCATCGCTAAGGAATAAGTTCTATCTTTGCACTGACAAATTTTTAACTCGGAAAATATATACCGTGACTCAGATTTTAAAAGATTCTATGTCGGCGATATGACCGAAGCAATGATATAGGCATACTGTAAAAAGAACAATGTGCCGTATATCCTGTTTAAGAAAAATATGAATGTAAACTCCCTCTTTAGGTGGCTAGGGGCTTATGAGTTCAGACGAGAAATCAAAGATTATTATACTCATACAGCAGATACTTGAAGATTCACGTCGGCGAGCCGAGGAGTCTGAGACACGGGCACAGGAGGAGAGACGCAGGGCGGATGAGTTGGGCGGAAAGTTTGACAGCCTTCTTTCCAGCATGAATAAGTTGCTTGCCTCCAACCGGATCAAGGACAATAGACTCGCAGAGACGGACCCGCTGATTGCCGAGTTGAAGAAGGCTTTGTCATATGCGGATTGCATCACAAAGAAGAAATAATTTATGAAATCAGCATATCAAACTGAATTTTCAACGCCCGCCTTAGGGGGTGGGGCTTACTCTTGCTACCGATGATTATAGGAATCGATGTTAGCAATAATCAAAAACAATCTAATTTGTTTGACAAAATTTAAGAGAAAAGGCGTTGAAGTCCTTTCTCCTGACTTACACGTCAAAATTGGACGCTTACAGAATGATTCCCGATTCTAATTTAGATATTGTTTCAATTTTGATGTATTTATGCTTTAAATCCTTTTTAGATCCAAAAAATAATAGGCGTGAGGAAATATATAGACATTAAATTTTGTATAAAATGAAAATCGTAAGAATCCTTGGAGGTCTTGGAAATCAGATGTTTCAATATGCGTTTGCCTTGGCTCTCTCAAAATTTTATTCGGAAGATATTAAGATTGATCCTAAGGCATTTATAGGATATCCTCTTCACGATGGGTATCTATTAAATGATATTTTTAATATTTCCTTAGAGGAGGCTTCTGTTAAGAATATTTGCAAGGTTAATTACCCAATTTTTCATTATAAAATTTGGCAAATTAGCAAACATATTCTTCCGAAACATCACAAAGTGTATTTTGAAAAGGAAGATATGGTTTTTGATAAGAATGTATTTGAATTGTCGAAAAAATGCTATCTTGATGGATATTGGCAATCGGAAAAATACTTTTCTCTCTATAAGGATGCTATCTATAGAGATTTTACTTTTCCTATACTGGATGAAAAAAACGCTGCTCTGGTTAAAGAGTTTATTAAATCGAAAACAGTATCGATTCATGTAAGAAGAGGTGATTATTTGAATCATCCGTTGTTTAAGGATTTATCAGATCTTAACTATTATAAAAGAGCAATAGAGTATCTTGATTCAAATACTAAGACTGAAACATATCTTATTTTTTCTAATGATATTGTCTGGTGTAAAGAAAATATTACAAATTTATTAAACGGGAAAAAGATAATCTTTGTGGATTGGAATAAGGGTAAGGATAGTTTCCGGGATATGCAATTGATGTCTTTATGTAATCATAATGTTGTTGCTAATTCTTCATTTTCATGGTGGGGTGCATGGCTTAACCGACATGAAGATAAAATAGTAATAGCTCCAAGGAAGTGGATGAATGTTGATAGGGAACTTGACATAATTCCACAAAGTTGGATTAAAGTATAATACCATCATGACTTCTTGTAAAAAAATGGTTTCCATTATAACCCCATGTTATAATGCGGCTCGCTGTATCCAGGATACAATCCAGTCTGTCATTTCTCAGACGTATCAGGATTGGGAGATGTTGATTGTGGATGATTGTTCAACGGATAATTCTGTTGAGATTGTAAAATCTTTGGCTGCGAAAGAGCCGAGAATTAAATTGTTTAGTACAGAAAAACCGTCTGGTTCTCCTTCTCTTCCACGTAACATAGGTATTGAAAATGCAAAAGGGGAATATATCGCTTTTCTTGATGCTGATGATCTATGGCTACCGGATAAATTGTCAGAGCAAGTTAAATTCTTGGAAAATAATGGGTATAAATTTGTTTACTCAGATTATGAAAAGATAAATTATGATGGGGTCAGAAATAATCGTAAGATAAGGATGGCTCAATCCTCTTCGTTTTGGGATATTCTGGAAAGTTGCTCAATACCATGTCTAACAGTTCTGTTAAAAATGAATATTATAAATGAAACGCGTTTTAAATCTATCCCTAAAGAAGATTATGCTTTTTGGTTGGATATTCTAAAGAAGGATGTAATTGCTCATAATACAGGGAAAATACATGCTTTATATAGAGAGCAGCAACAGAGTCGGTCATCTAATAAGTTTAAGATGATTTCGCAACAATGGTTTGTCTTGCGAAATATTCAAGGTGTTAAACCGATTGTTGCTTCTTATTTCATGTTGATTTTTCTATTTAAAGGTTTCTTTAAATATTTGAAGTAGGCTAAAAGGGTCTTGCACGTAAGTGTCCAATTTTGATGTATGGCATAGCTAAGGAATAAGTCCTATCTTTGCACTGACAAATTTTTAAATCGAAAAATATGTACAGTGACTCGGATTTTGAAAGATTCTATGTCGGCTATATGGTCGAAGCAATGCGTCGGGGAGCCTTGATACAGGCATACTGTAAAAAGAACAACGTGCCATACAACCTGCTTCAATACTATGAACTTTAATTCCCCTTTAAAGGTAGGGGGGCTTAATATGAGTTCAGACGAGAAATCAAAGCTTATCATAGTCTTGTAGCAGATGCTTGAAGATTAGAGGGAACTGGTTCAGGCTTCGGAGCAGCGTGCGCAGAAGGTACGAGAGATGGTAGTGAATCCCTTTTGTAGGTGAGGAGTTGATAAAATGGATTGGATTCGGGGAAAAGTATTGCAAGTGTGGAGAGGAATATGTAAATTTGTGAATTATTTGTATTCCATGTGTATAGGGAACTATATATCTCGGGTTAAGGCTGATCCTCGAAGTGGAAAAGTGGCTTTGGGCTGGATTCTGTTTATGATCTTTTTTACATATACGGATCTGGTGGTGGCTTTGTGTTCTGCTGGTGATACTTTTAAGCCTGCATTCCAAGGGATGCATATACGCATGGTGTCGTTGCTTGTTAATTTCGGTTTTGTGGTGATGTTGCTTTTTGATTATTCTTCCAAGGTGCAACAATTGAATCGGAATTATGTGTGGATGAGCATGTTTGCACTATTCCTTGCTCTGGCTATGTTTCTGCATTGTAACGTGGTTGAGAATAATGAGCATTCAGGATATGTCTTTCCATTATGTTGGGATGCTTTTTCAATTCTTTTGTTTGTTGTATTCTTAGGTATTGTTTTCGTATTGAAAACGTTTGTTGAATTTTCGGAGGTGACTGAAGTTACTGAAGTGACCGAAGGTAAAGGATGATAGAGATATGACTGCTAATGTAATTATATTTGTATTGTTTTTAGTATTGTGTGGGCTGTATCTCTGGCTTGTCAGGAATAAGAAGGATACTGTGTACACTACCTTCGCAGGTAGCTCTGATGAGCCGCATGGAGGATGCTGTCAATGCCGACTTTACACTGAGGAGTCTAAGGTCATAAAGCTACCGGATGGTTCTTATCGGAACACTGCTTCTTTTCATAGGATAAAGATTTCCGGTAACTGTATGTCGCCTGTGAATATTCATAGTGATGAGGAATGGCTTGCAGAGAAGATGAAGGCTGATGAGGTTCGCGGGAAAGTGAAAACCGGGGATGTGCTTCTGATTCATCTGGCGGATAGCGGCAAGTATAAAATCAGAAGATTGAAGAATATACTTCCGGATGGCATGCTTAATACTTATTATTATGACGATAATGGAGACGAGAGGTTTTCCAGTCGCCCTCACTCGCAAGAGACTGTGATGGGGGTTGTCAGGTATCGCCTTCATTAGTATTTTTGGAGTATTACGGGAACTTGGTCGGGACCCCTCGCCCGTGGGCGAGGGCACGGAACTCTAACCGACACGGCTGAGTACGGTTGGGGCGCAGCCTGAAATTTAATTTGCGATGATATTTTGTGGATTTCAATATATTGTTTAATTTTGTGTTGTATTCACATTGTATTGGCGTATATTGATATGATTACAGATAGAGTCAAAAAATTATTACCTAAGATAGCTGCTTATTTTGTTACCCAACCGGTTGTAAGGGCTTGGGTGTTTGGCTCGTATGCAAGAGGGGAGGAATCTGAGACAAGTGATATTGATATCCTTGTGGATTATGATAAGTCGAATCGTTTGTCATTGCTTAAGATATGTGGCATGATGATAGATTTGGAAAATATTCTTGGGATAAAGGTTGATCTTGTTGAGAATGGCAGACTTAAGGAGTTTGCAGTGGAATCTGTCAACCATGATAAATTTCTGATATATGAGAGAGCCAATCAGGGAAGTTTTTAGCATAAGCAACAAATGCGTATAATTGGCGTTATCCTAATAGATGGAATTTTAATAGATGTATTTAATAGACCGTAACATATCCAAGATTCTTGAACTTTGTAGACGCTACAAAGTCAAGACTTTGTATGTGTTTGGGTCGATACTGACATCTCGTTTTAATCGCAATAGCGATGTGGATCTTCTTGTGAGATTTCGGAAAGAGGAGATACCTTTGCTTGAATATGCTGATAATTTCTTTGATTTTCAGACGGCTCTTGAGTCTTTGTTTAATAGGAAAGTGGATCTCGTGTGTGAGGATGCTATAAAAAATTCATACTTCCGGCAGGAAGTGGATTCCAAAAAACAGCTCATATATAGCTGATGCGATAGTGGGATTGAGACGGATCTAAAGTGAAACAACCACGGAGTTCTCGGAGATCGCTGAGGAAGAATGATGTGAGGCGTATTTATTTTATTATGGAAGGATGCGAATTGTCAGTGGTATGATTTGTATTATTGATTAATTTGACTAATTTTGTGGATAATTCTAAATTATATGCTTTATTAGACAAATGAAGATAGTGTTGGGAAATATCGGAGTGATAAGATGGGCAGAGTTTGGGCTTTCTCCATTTACGATTATTTGTGGCGATAATAATTCCGGAAAATCGTATGCCTCGTATGCTTTTTATGGCTTTCTGTATTTTTTTAATACTATCTATCGATTAAAATTGCCTGATGATTTTATAGGGGATTTCATTAATTCGGGTAGTGCTGTCTATGATGTGGATAAGTCGTTGGATGAATTGAATCTGATTGTTGCTGATGCCTGTGAGCAGTATTCCCGTAGGATTTACGTCACTTTTGCCGCTCCAGAGACTATGTTTAAGGACTCTACGTTCAAAATTGTCCTTGAAAAGGAGGATGTGAGGATTCTTGATTCGTATAGTAAGAATTTTAAGAACAATAGTACTGAGATGGTACAGGTCTTAAAGAAAGGAGCCGGCGATAAATTGCATTTCTCTTGGATCAGTGCGGAGGGGAGCAACCTTATAAGCAATTCGTTTAAATCAATGTTGGCATTGGTGTTTTCCGATGTCATTAAGGAGGTTATTTTTGGAAAAATCCTCCCTTCGGTATTTGTGACAAGCGCAGAGCGTACAGGGGCTGCAATCTTCAGTAATGATATAGTAACGGTTTCCATACCTAATGACAAAGATTCAGCTATAAATTCAAGATACCCGCTTCCAATAAAGGATAACGTGGATTTCATAAGAAATTTTGATTTCATTTCAAGATTATCTGGAAATTTATGTGAACTTCACCACGATATATTGGAGGAGTTTGTCAAGATTGCAGGAGGACGGTATGCGAAGGATTCTACAACAGGCAACGTGCTTTTTGAACCGACTGGAAGCAAAAGAAAATATCAGATGGCGCAGAGTGCCAGCTCAGTGAGAGCCCTGATGGATCTGTTTTTCTATCTGAAACATGTGGCTGCTCCCGGACAGTTGATCATCATTGATGAGCCTGAATTGAATCTTCATCCTTCGCGACAGATCATGATGGCGAGATTGCTGACTATGCTTGTAAAGTTTGGGCTGAGGGTCATGATTACCACTCATAGCGATTATATCGTCAGGGAAGTGAATAATCTTCTTTTGCTTGGAAATCATAATGGAAGTAAGGCAGTGGATGAAATTCTTGATAAGTATGGGATTAATAAGGGGTCTTTGATTTCACATGAATCGGTATCGGTTTATTCTGCAAAGAGAGATCTTATAAAAATACCCGGATTTAACCGTCGGCAGAGAGTGGATACTTTGGTGGAATCTACGTTTAATCCTGATTTTGGATTTGAAGGCCTTCTTTTAGACGATACTTTGAAGATGGTGAATCTTATGCAACAAGATATACTGCTTGCTGACTATGAAAACTGATGATTTTTTATCGGTAGGTCTTGCGAATGCTGAGAGATGTAATCCCGGCATTTCTTCGTTTGATTGTGTAGAATCGGACAAAAATGCGGTACTTAAGAAAGTCACTGTAGTCAATATGCCTGAAGACACTTTGGTGCTGAAACTGGAGCATATAGGTTTTGAGGGAATAGTAAGAGATAAATCTATCCCGAAAAAGTGGGGGTATAATCAGCATAGCGACTATGTTTTTATTACGGCAGACAAATGTATCTTCATTGAAATGAAGTCGAATCCAAAGTTGATGAATGTAAAGGAGGAGGTGAGGAAAAAATTCATTTCAGATAATTGCTTGGTAGGTTATTTTGACTCAATTTTTGAAAATTTACTCTCCAAGAATATTTTCTTTGGGAAACGGTCATTTCACTACGTTTTATTTCATGGGGCTTTCCCTATGTCAAAACCGAATTTTAACCCTATAGATTTTGTTGCCAATGATTCTCCGAATTCTTTTCGGTCATTTTCGCTTGTAGATGGTTCGAAAATAAAATTCGATTGGCTGTATTGATTTCTGATTGAAATGTATTAACGATTTGGAAGGAGGCGCTCACGGAGCGTCTCCCCCTGATTCGTGTGTATATGCGAATGATAATAATATATAATTACTTGATATAATGAAGAAAGCACTTATTACCGGTATTACGGGGCAGGATGGTTCGTATCTTGCTGAACTGTTGTTGGAGAAGGGTTATGACGTGCATGGCACGATCCGTCGCTCGTCGGTGGATTTCCGTGAACGTATCGCGCATCTGGAGGGTCATCCGAATTTTCATCTGCATTATGCGGATCTGGGTGACTCGATGTCGATTCTTCAGGTGGTGCAGAAGGTGCGCCCGGATGAGATCTATAATCTTGCTGCACAGAGCCATGTGCAGGTGTCGTTTGATTCTCCGGAGTTTACGGCTGATGTGGATGCCACGGGAGTGCTCCGCATACTGGAGGCTGTGCGTCTGAGCGGTCTGACCGACACGTGTCGTATCTATCAGGCCTCCACTTCGGAGCTTTACGGTAAGGTGGAGGAGGTTCCGCAGAATGAGAAGACCCCATTCCATCCCTATAGCCCGTATGCTGTGGCTAAATTGTATGGTTTCTGGATCGTGAAGGAGTATCGTGAGGCGTACAATATGTATTGCTGCTCGGGTATCCTGTTCAACCATGAGTCAGAGCGTCGCGGCGAGACTTTTGTGACGCGCAAGATCACTCTTGCGGCTGCACGTATCGCGCAGGGTAAGCAGGAGAAACTGTACTTAGGTAATCTGTCGTCGCTCCGTGACTGGGGTTATGCGAAGGATTATGTGGAGTGCATGTGGCTTATCCTTCAGCAGCCGGAGCCTGAGGATTATGTGATCGCCACGGGCGAGCAGCATAGTGTGCGCGAGTTCTGCTATCATGCGTTCAAGCGTGCTGGCATCGAGTTGCGCTTCGAGGGTGAGGGTGAGAATGAGAAGGGTATTGATGTGAAGACGGGTAAGGTGCTGATTGAGGTGTCTCCTGACTTCTATCGTCCGACGGATGTGGTCAACCTGTGGGGTGATCCGACGAAGGCTAAGGAGAAGCTCGGCTGGGATCCGACAAAGAAGACTTCGTTTGAGGAGCTTGTGAATCTGATGGTTGACGCGGATATGGCTAAGGTGGCTGTGGAGCGTGCCGGCGAACAGGTGAAGCTGAACCTGGCGGAGTACCTCGAGAAAGGGATCGTGAAATAAAGCTGGAGGCTTTATTTCACGATCCCTTTCTCGAAGATAAGTCCGCTACGCGGAGAATAAGATGCCTTCGGCATGTATAAGTCCGCTGCGCGGAGAATAAGATGCCTTCGGCATGTATAAGTCCGCTGTGCGGAGAATAAGGCGCCGTAGGCGCGTATAATAATATAAGTCCGCTATGCGGAAGATAAGCCGATTTATCTTCGGCGCAGCCGACTTATTCTCGCGCCAGCGACTTATCCTCGGCGCAGCCGACTTATTCTCGCGTCAGCGACTTATCCCGGCGAAGCCGCTTATCCTCGCTGCCTTGGCAGCGACTTATCACTTATTTTTTAATTTTTTGACAGAATGGAAAAAAATTCTAAGATATATGTTGCGGGGCACCGGGGTATGGTGGGCTCCGCTATTGTTCGTGAACTGGAACGCCAGGGTTATACGAATATCATCACGCGTACTCATAAGGAACTTGACCTGACGCGTCAGGATGAGGTGGAGCGGTTTTTCGCTGAGGAGAAACCGGAGTATGTGTTTCTGGCTGCGGCTAAGGTTGGCGGTATCATCGCCAACCAGTCGGCACTGGCGGATTTCATGTATGAGAACATGATCCTGGAGATGAATGTGATTCATTCGGCTTGGAGGAACGGTTGCAAGAAACTGGAGTTCCTTGGATCGTCGTGCATCTATCCGCGTTTGGCTCCGCAGCCTATGTCGGAGTCGTGTCTGCTCACGTCGTCGCTGGAACAGACCAATGAGGCGTATGCGCTTGCGAAGATCTCCGGCTTGAAGTATTGTGAATATCTCAACCGTCAGTATGGCACGGATTACATCTCCGTGATGCCGACGAATCTCTATGGTCCGAACGACAATTATCATCCGGAGCATAGCCATGTGCTTCCGGCACTTATCCGCCGATTCCATGAGGCGAAGGAGCAGGGTCTTGAGGAGGTTGTTTGCTGGGGCGACGGTTCGCCGCTCCGTGAGTTCCTTTATGTGGACGACCTTGCGAATCTCTGCGTCTTCCTCATGAATAACTATAGTGGTAATGAGACTGTCAATGCCGGCACTGGCAAGGAGTTGACGATAAAGGCGTTGACGGAGCTTGTGGCGAAGGTGATCGGTTATGAGGGTAAGATAAAGTGGGATACGAGCCGTCCGAACGGCACACCGCGTAAACTTCTTGACGTGAGCAAGGCTGCTGGTCTCGGCTGGACTTATCGCACGGAGCTTGAGGATGGTATCCGTTTGGCATACGATGATTTCCTGAATAATCCGATGAGAGCGGAACGGTAAAGGGAAAGGGTAAGTTCCCAATAGCATGACCCTACAGAGGCATGGCCCTACAGCCCCCTAAAGGGGGAGTTGAAGAGATGATGGTCACTTTAGCTCCCTCTTTAGGGGGCTGTTTTTTGTGTGAGAAGATGCAATAATTTGGATGTAGGTTTGTTATAACAATAAAGGAATCATTGGAATATGAGAAGGGAGAATATGGTTAATAGAATAGCATCGGAGTTAAGACGATTTGCGCCAGAGGCGGATACTATCCTCTATGGCTCGGAGGCACGTGGAGAGGCTCGTCCTGATTCGGATATTGATTTGTTGATATTGTTGCCGGATACTTTTGCTGGGCTTCATTATGTGAGGCGTCGTAGTGCAATTTCTGGAAGGCTTTATGATCTTTCTTTGGATTTGGGTGTGGATATCTCTCCATTAATACTTCCTAAGAGTGTATGGGAATCTCGGATGACTCCTTTCACAGTAAATGTCCGTAAAGATGGTATTCAATTATGACTGATAAATTAAACGATGATATTCGTATAGGATTGACAGAGTATCGGTTGGAACGTTCTAAAGAAACATTGTGTGAGGCTGATTGTCTTGCGAAGAATTGTATGTATAGTGGAGCAATGAATCGATTGTACTATGCATGTTATTATGCTGTAACTGCATTGTTGATATCAAACGGATTAAACGCTACTACACATGCCGGAGTTAGGACAATGTTAGGATTGAAATTTATAAAAACCGGTATTCTGGAATTAGATCATGGTAAGTTCTTTAATGAGATTTTTGAAATTCGTCATTCAAATGACTATGATGATTTCATATTTTGTGATGAAGATACTTATAAGAATTTTAGACCGAAGGCAGATTCATTAATTGCAAGAATCAGAGAATTGGTTTAAGATGTCATGTGACCGGTTGCGGAGTGTTATACCGGGTCGACGTCGTAGTGGAGTTGGGAGGTGCGGATGTCGGGGTCGGATGAGAGGACGGCGGTGATCTGCCGCAGGAGGTCTTTTACTTTTTTCATTGAGGCTCCGGCTTCGATTTTCAGCATGATGGATTGGACGTAGTAGGTGGCGACACGCGACACGAAGGGTTTCTCTGGTCCAAGGACACGACTGCCAAATACCCCTATCATTGATTTTGCAAGCTTTATCGCCGCCCGATCACATCCGGCGGCGTCTTTGTTTTTTATATATATGTTGATCACTTTCGTGAAAGGGGGATATAGGTATTTGCGACGGTCTTCAAGTTCGCGATGGTAGTAGGTGGCGTAGTCGTGCGACTTGACATATTGGAGCACCTCATGGTCGGGATTTACGGTCTGTATCACTACCGAACCGCGTTGCTTACGTCTGCCGGCGCGTCCCGCCACCTGTTCGAGCATATTGTAGGCACGTTCGTTGCTCCGGAAGTCGGGGAAATTAAGCAGGGTGTCGGCATTCAGCACACCTACGGTGGTGACATCGCCGAAATCAAGCCCTTTTGTCACCATCTGCGTCCCAACGAGTATGTCGCTGTCGTGGCGTGAAAATTCCTCGATTATCTCCTGATAAGCCTCTTTATTGCGGGTGGTGTCAAGATCCATGCGCGTCACGCGGCTGTCGGGGAATGCCGCCTGAATCTCCTCGGCGATACGTTCGGTGCCGTAGCCGAACGTGCGCACCCCGTTGAGTCCGCAGGCGGGGCATAGCTTGGGAAGCATCTGCGTGAATCCGCAGTAATGGCAACGGAGAAGTCCTTGATTCTTATGATATACGAGAGAGACGTCGCAGTTGTGGCATTTCGGCGACCATCCGCATTGCTCGCACACAACGACCGGAGCGAACCCGCGCCGATTCTGAAACATGATTGCCTGTTTCTTATCGGTCAGGGTGTCAAGAATGCGTCGGCGGAGTGGGGATGATATTATCCCTTTCACCTCCTTCTTCTTGCGCATCTCCTTCATATCGATGATCTCGACGTCGGGTAGTGTGGCACCGTCGAAGCGTTCGGAGAGCGTCACGAGTCCGTATTTGCCGGACGTAGCCTTATAATAAGTCTCGATGGATGGGGTTGCGGATCCGAGGAGGGATTTCGCACCATGCATTGATGCGAGCACGAGGGCAGCATCGCGTGCGTTGTAGCGCGGAGCCGGGTCATACTGCTTGAATGAGGATTCATGCTCCTCATCCACGATTACGAGTCCGAGACGGGCAAACGGGAGGAATACAGAGGAGCGGACACCGAGCACCACAAGGGGCTCATTGCCTGAAAGGAGTCTGCGCCAGATGTCAACACGCTCGGAGTCGGAGAATTTTGAATGATATACGAGAAGGCGTCGTCCAAACACCTTCCTGAGTCGGTCGGAGAGTTGGGTGGTAAGTGATATTTCCGGTACGAGGAAGAGCACCTGGTCGCCTTGCGCGAGGGCACGGGCTATGAGATGAGTGTATACTTCCGTCTTGCCGCTACCGGTGACGCCATGGAGAAGCTGCACGGGTTGCTGACGGAAACCATCTGTAATCTGATTCAGAGCCGCAGATTGGGCGGCAGAGAGAGGGGAGAGGTTGATTTTTTCTTCAGTATCGTCGGCTGCTGTAAACCTGTTGATGCTTTTCTTTACTGTCTCCATTATCCCTTTCTCAACGAGGGCACGCAGCACGGCAGGTGATGTACCGGAGAGGGCAAGGAGTTTATCCCGCTCCACGTCGCGCAACTCCCCGTTGGGCGACATCCATCCCGACATGTCGAGATAGGCTATCAGCGTGGTCTCCTGCATGCGCGAACGCTTCACCTGTTCAAACGCCTCATGCAGCCTGTCGCTGTCACCGCGTGGGAAAGTCAGACGCATGTAAGTGGTCTTCTTA
This sequence comes from Muribaculaceae bacterium Isolate-037 (Harlan), assembly GCA_003762615.1. GTDB lineage: Bacteria > Bacteroidota > Bacteroidia > Bacteroidales > Muribaculaceae > Lepagella > Lepagella muris. Next base: position 49,209 of record RIAZ01000007.1, on the reverse strand, counting down.
GGGCGGTAACGCTCCACCACCTTCTCGTCGATCTCAACAATACCGGCATCCATGAGGGTATTGACGATTGCTGCCACGTTGCGGAATTTGGTCTCAGTCTCCAGCTCGGAAAGGCGCATCCTCTTCTTCTCCTGAAGAAACTGGATTACGATAGCCTGGCGCTCGGTGATCTTGAAAGGGTTCCTCTCATCGGGTTCGTAGTCGGGATTCAGCGAGAGATAAGTCTCGCTTTCCGGCTTCAGCCCGGTGGGCACGGCAGCCTTGTAGACTTCACCGGGGGCACAAAGATAGTAGTCCGCTATCCAATGCCAGAGTTTAAGCTGGGGATAGCGGACTACGGGGGATGAGTCCAACACCGCCATCAGAGGCTTCACGTCGTAGCCTTCCGGCTTCTGCGAGTGAAGACATTCCACGATTGCGGTATAGAATTTCTTTTTGCCGAACTGCACAAGCACTCTTGACCCGACCTGCACCCCGTCTGCCATATCTTCCGGGACGGAATAAGTGAAGGTGGAATAGAGTGGGAGCGGTAGTATAACTTCAGCAAACAAGATTCAGAAAAGATAAGCCACGTTGATGAATCCGCCGCGATACTGTGCGGAATAGTTGTCGAGTTTATAGGTGCGCACCTGATAGGATATGCCCCAGGAATAGCCACCGGAGATCTGCCAATGCTCAAACAGCTCGATTCCGGCACCACACTGCATAGCCACGTAGCCAGCGGGATGCTCCACAGCCGGAGCATCGTTGGTGGCAGCCGTGAATGTGAATACCGGTCCGCCGAACACGAACGGGGCGAGCGTGCGCTCAAAACCGTTCATGCGAGTCCATTTGAACCTCAGATTTACGGGGATCTCGATTGTGTGGAGCCATACGTCCTGGTTCTTTATACCGTCGGATGCCCATACCTCATGCTCTCCGAAGTCGACGTGTGCACCATGGAGGTTGTAGTTAAGACCGAGATTGATGCCGAATCCGATGCCCGGGATCATTATCTCGCCCATGACACCCGCCTGCCCACCGCATAGCATGGAGGTTTTGGCGAGGTCTTGTTTCCAATGGAAAGTAGAGAAGTTGACGCCGGCAGTCGGACCCCATCTGAACTCTGCGGATGCAGTCAGGGCAGAAACGAGTATCGTCGTCAGGATAAGAAATTTCCTTATCATTATCTAATAGTTATTGTTACCGTTAGAGATTGCTACTGAAGTTTATACCGCATCAATATCAGAATAGCCAAGCGGCTGTTACGGTCCAGTAGTTGTTCTTAACCTTGGCAGACTCGGTATTCACCCAATGGTCGGCGATGTTGTTGATACCGAAACCGTAGGAGCCGGTGATCTGAAGATGCTGGATAAGCTCAACGCCTACGCCTACGTTCCAAGCCACCTGGCAGGTCTTTGTCTTCAACGCATCGACAGAGTTCTTGTCGAGCTTGAAAGCGAATGCCGGACCGGTCAGCACGTAGGGAGTGATGATCTTGCTGATGAGGGGGAGGCCGATCTTATATTTGAGGTTAAGTGGAATTTCGAGGAAGTTCTTGTTGTATGCCACGTGTTCACCCTTAGCAGGAGCCACGTTGATGTCGGAGTTCATGCGGGTGTACATTGCGGAGAGGTCGAAGCCGATGCCGATGATGGGCACCTGGAACTCTGTCATGACGCCGAGAGTGTAGCCGCAACTATTGTCGTCGGTGAAATTGTCACCAAGATTGGAGAGATGAAGGCTGTTGAGGTTAAGACCTGCCTTCACACCGAAACGGAACTGTGCCTGCGCAGCACCCATGCCGAAAATTGCGGCAAGGAGCACGATGATAATTTTTTTGTAAGATTTCATACTTGGTTATTGTTTTGTTAAAAAAATATTGTTGAAGTGACGCAATTGGAAATTTCATATCCACGTGGCATGAAAAAAGGCGTACATATCACGTGCAAAGTTAATAAAAACTTTTAAAAGGATGAAAAATGTTGGTATTATTGGAATTTGAAGCGGTGTTTTTTGTTTAACTTTGCATATTGAATTAATAATGGCGGCATTTTTTAGAGTGTCGTGCTAAAAATTTAGAGATAAATAGATATGGAAAATAAAGAGATAAACCTGGAAGAGAATAACCGAGAGGGGATAAACCAAGAGGAGGTGAGAAAGGTAGAGACGGAAGCCGATGAGGTGATGCGTGTGACGGATCGCGCCATCGAGCTTCTCCGTACAGTGTATGACCCGGAGATACCGGTCAACGTCTATGATCTCGGACTCATCTATAAGATAGACTATGATCCGTCGACCAAGACGCTTCAGGTAGACATGACGCTTACCGCACCGGGATGTCCGGCGGCAGATTTCATCATGGAGGATGTGCGTCAGAAGTTGATGAGCGTGGAGGGTCCGGAGAAAGTGGATCTCCGTCTGGTGTTTGAACCTGTGTGGACGCAGGATATGATGAGTGAGGAGGCGAAACTGGAGCTTGGTTTCATGTGATACCCCTCCGATGACAAATAAAGGAATACCGGTGAAGAAAACTTATTTTTTGAGCGACCTGCATCTTGGGGCACCATATTTCCCCGATTCACATGATGCAGAGCGCAGGGTAGTGGCGTTTCTTGATTCGATAAAGGATAAGGCGGATGCCATCTATCTTCTCGGCGACGTGCTCGACTATTGGTATGAATACCGTTACGTGGTGCCGCGTGGATTTGTGAGGTTCTTCGGGAAACTTGCGGAGCTTTCAGATTCGGGGGTCAAGATAGTGTGGATGATCGGCAATCATGATATCTGGATTTTCGACTATCTGCCGAATGAGCTTGGCATACGGGTGGTAGATGGTGTGCTTGTAGAGAAAATCCACGGAAAGACCGTGTTCATGACCCACGGAGACGGGGTAGGCAAATTGCCGCCGGCATTCCGGTTGATACGCGGTTTGTTCCGCAACAAGGTTTGTCAATGGGCATTCAGTGCGATCCATCCTCGTTGGACGGTGCCGTTTGCATATAAATGGAGCCGCCATAGCCGTAAGAGCGGTGAGGAGCGTGGCATACCCGACAACAAATTGCTTGAAGGACTGCGTAAGTTTGTAGTGGAATATCATGCCGGGCATCCGGAGGTGGATTATTTTATGTTCGGACACGTGCATATTCTAAGCAGGGAAGAGATTGCCAAAGGATGCGAGATGATCGTGCTTGGAGAGTGGATTCGAACATTTAGTTACGCCGTTTTGGATGAAAAAGGGGTGGAATTACTCAAATGGGGGTAAAATTTATATGTTTTACAACATGTTTCTAACATTTTGGTAGAAAAGATTTGGTCAGTCCATAATAAAGTGATAACTTTGCACCGAACCTAAAAACAATCTTTTTTACCTTAAGATTTTTTACCTGTAGAAACTTATCAAAGGGTGCGACCGTGGAGGTTATCACCCTTTATTTTTTTGTCTTCGTCAAGACTCGTTTTTTCATCAGTACGTAGGCAACAGATAAGCGCACGAACATAAATGCGATCGCATTTATGTTCGTGCGCTTATCTGTTGTTAACTTTCTTTTCTATGAAACGGAGGCTTATTTCCGTCGGTTCCTATCCTTTTTCCGCAGGAAGAAGTAGGCGAGGATAATTACGATTGTCTCAGCTGAGAGTGTGGAATAGAAACGGAGAGACTGTCCTGAACGCAACAGGTCAAGACCGAAATATATGGTCATGAATATCGCGTAGGCTGCAAGAAGAAGAGGTACTATCTGGTATCTTTTGAGTTTCATTTCTATGCGGGATTATCGGATGTTTTCTCAGCCAGTACGTTATCATCGGAAATCTCCATGAGATATGGCGATTCATCGGGATTGAAGTTTCCGGCAGAGAGATAGTCGTAGATGTGCACGCAAGCCATTGCATCGAGGGCCGCATACGATTGCTGGGCTGACGAGAGCTGCTCCGCTTCCCAATTGGTGAGCCGTTGACCTTTTGAGATGCGTTTGCCGAAAAGGATGGCATATATCCTTGACAGGCTATTATCGGCAATACGGAATTGCTTCACGTAGTTCTGTAGATCGATAAAGCCTTGTGGAGATATATGGGTAAGTTTATTCAGATTGTGGAAATCATCATGAATAGACACCCCGATTTTAAGAATTGACGGATCCTCAAGCAGATCTGTAATGATGGGTGAGATTCCGGTGTGGTTAATCCGGAAAAGGAATGCATCATCGCGGGTGGACAGCTGCAGGAGCGACACGGTATTGACCTGTCCTTTCCTGAAGCTTGGTCTGGTCTCGGTATCAAATCCAATCACGTCAGATTTCCTCAAGATCTCAATTGCTCCCGTAATATCCTCAGAAGAATCAATCACGTGAGTCGTACCCGGGAATTGCATTGCCGGCATATCAGAAAGCTGTCGTTTTGATATAGATATTATTTTATTTTGTTGGTTAGATAGATTCATTTCTTTGGTTATGGTTTTCACATCATATTGGTAATAGTGTTGAAAAAATGCATCATTCATCTGTTATGACAGGCATCTCCATCCAGATTGTCTCCGGACTGAATGAAGCGAGCCAATTGCGCAGATATTTCCTGGTGTCGGCACAAATAGTCTGATCCTTGTCGAAGAAAGGATTATATACCACGGCAAAAATTTCGATGCCATAAGACGGGAGGGTCTTAAACGTCAGCAGGGCATGGTTGATTGAGCCGAGTTGCCCGGTGACAGCCACGACTACAGGCAGCCTATGGTCAGCGATATAGTCGGCTGTGAGGTAATTCCCGATAAGAGGCACCATCAGTCCGCCAGCGCCTTCCACGAGAACATGGCTGTAGCGTTGCCGCAGTGTGTCGGTGGCATTTGATATGGCGTCAAGGTCGATCTGCCGATGGTCGATCTCTGCGGCAAGATGAGGAGATGCCGGATAAGAGAATATCTGAGGGGCGGTGATTCCGGAAAGATCCTCCGGGAGATATCCGCTCCGCATTATGGATCGGTGCCGGTCGATATCCTCACTTTTCCCGATGTTGCCGGTCTGTATCATTTTCTGAGTTATGCAGGAAATTCCGACAGAGTTCATTTCACGCGCCAGCCATCCTGTCACGAAACTTTTGCCGACATCCGTGCCGATGCCGGTAATGAAGAGAGCGGGAGGGAATTTGATTTCAGAGAAGTTCATTTTCTTATAAAACCTTTACGATATGAAGTTGTCTAAACTTCAATGCAAAGATAATGCCGAAGTATGATAAATGCAAAATAAAAAGTAAAAAAAGAGGAACGCGTCTGGCGTCCCTCTTTATTATACATATTGCGTATGACGTCGGATTTTACCAAGCAAACATCGGATAGTCGTTCATCATCTCGTTTACCTCACGACGCACATCGGCAATCACTTTCGGATCGTCGGCATTGGATAGCACCTTGTCGATAAGCTCGGCGATGGTCTCCATAAGATCCTCCTTCGCACCGCGTGTGGTGATTGCGGCAGTTCCGAATCTCAATCCGGAAGTGAGGAATGGAGAGCGGCTGTCGTAAGGCACCATGTTCTTATTGGCGGTTATGTCGGCCTCCACGAGCACGCGTTCTGCCTTCTTGCCGCTCATCTCAGGGAACTTGGGACGCAGGTCTACGAGCATGCAGTGGTTGTCAGTTCCGTCAGAAATGATCTTGTATCCACGTCTGATGAGCGCGTCGGCGAGTGCGTCGGCATTCTTTCTTATCTGGATGGCATATTCTTTCCAGCTTGGCTGAAGAGCCTCACCGAAAGCCACAGCCTTCGCGGCAATCACGTGCTCGAGCGGACCACCCTGTACGCCGGGGAAGACGGCAGAGTCGAGAAGAGCGGACATTTTCTTGATTTCTCCCTTGGGAGTCTTCTTACCCCAGGGATTGTCGAAATCCTTACCCATTAGGATAAGACCGCCTCGCGGACCACGGAGAGTCTTGTGGGTGGTGGTTGTGACGATATGGGCGTGCTTCACGGGGTTCTCAAGCAGACCTGCGGCGATAAGACCTGCGGGGTGTGCCATATCGACCATGAAGATCGCTCCGATTTCGTCGGCGAGCTTGCGGATACGTGCGTAGTCCCATTCGCGGCTATATGCACTGCCTCCGGCAATTATCAGCTTCGGACGCATGGCGCGAGCTTTCTCTTCCATCTCCTCATAGTTTACTCTACCGGTATCGGCGCATACTGTGTAGCTGATGGGATTGAAGTGCAGACCGGAAAAATTGACGGGGCTGCCATGGCTGAGATGTCCGCCGTGGCTGAGATCCATGCCCATGAAAGTGTCGCCCGGTTGCAGGCACGCCATGAATACCGCCATGTTTGCCTGTGCTCCGCTATGAGGCTGCACGTTTGCCCATTCAGCTCCGAAAAGCTTTTTGGCACGCTCGATAGCGATGGTCTCGGCTTCATCTACGATCTGACATCCGCCGTAGTAACGATGTCCGGGATATCCTTCGGCATATTTGTTGGTAAGGCATGATCCCATGGCACGCATCACCTCGTCGCTGACGAAGTTCTCACTGGCGATAAGCTCGATGCCGCGACGCTGACGAAGATGTTCACGGTCAATAATGTCAAAGATTTCGTTGTCTCTCTCCATGATGTAAGAGTGTTTACGTGTTGGTGAATTGAAAGTAAAAACAATGCCGCATTAGCGGAATTGACCGTGCAAAGATAATGATATGGGTGGAAATCTCCAAATATATTTGCAGATTTCCACCCATAAGATGTAATGTTTGTATGATTTGACCGTTTGCGCAAGCTGATTGCTTCAGCGCGATCGTCAGACTGTCAGATTGTCAGCCTCCGAAGTTATCGTAATGGATAGACTCAGGCTCCACGCCGAGGTTGTAGAGCATGTTGTTGACAGCGTTGCTCATCGGACCGGGACCGCACATGTAGTATTCGATATCCTCGGGAGCCTCATGATCCTTCAGATAGGTCTCATACATCACCTGATGCACGAATCCGGCAGTATATTTCACGCCAGCAGCGTCAGCTGCTGGGTCCGGACGGTCAAGCGCGAGGTGGAACTTGAAGTTGGGGAAATCCTTCTCAAGCTGTAGGAAGTCGTCAAGATAGAACACCTCGTTGAGCGCACGGGCACCGTAGAAATAGTGCATCTTGCGGTCGGTGGTGTGAAGGGTCTTGGTCATCCACATGATTTGCGCACGCAGCGGAGCCATACCGGCACCACCACCTACCCATATCATCTCAGCCTTGGAGTCGACGATAGGATGGAAGTCGCCGTAAGGACCACTCATCATCACCTTGTCGCCAGGTTTCAGAGAGAAGATATAGGATGATGCTATGCCGCACGGCACGTCCTGGAAGCCGACCTGTGGTCTTGGCTTGAAGGGGGGAGTGGCGATACGCACGGTGAGCATGATTCTGTCGCCCTCTTCCGGATAGTTTGCCATAGAATAGGCACGAACGGTCTCCTCCGTATTCTTCGCCTTGAGCGAGAAGAGCCCGAATTTCTCCCAGGCGGGAAGATACTCGTCGGTGATGAGGCTCTTGTCGATATCTCCGTCGTAGGTCATCTCATATTTCGGGATTCGTATCTGAGCGTAAGAACCCGGGATGAAGTTCATGTGTTCGCCCTCAGGCAGACGCACGATAAACTCCTTGATGAAAGTGGCGACGTTCTTGTTGGAAATCACCTCACATTCCCATTCCTTGACATCGAGGGCAGCCTCATCAAGATGTATATCCATATCGTTCTTCACCTTCACCTGGCAGCCGAGACGCCAGTGGTCTTTGATCTGACGGCGGGTGAAGTGTACGGCTTCAGTGGGGAGCATGTCGCCGCCGCCTTCAGTGACCTGCACCTTGCACTGTCCGCAGCTACCTTTACCACCACATGCGGATGAGAGGTGCACACCTCCGTCGGCGAGAGTGGCGAGTAGGGATTTACCGCTTGCAGCGTTCACGGTCTTTTTGCCGTCGTTGATATTGATCGTCACTTCGCCCGACGCCACGAGAAAGCGTTTCGCGGTGAGAAGGATCATGACCAGCACGAGGACGATGACAAAGAAAATCAACGCCGCCACGATTACTGAATTCCAGTGGATCATATTAAGTAATGACATAATGAAATAGTTGTTTGTTACCTAACGTTCCGGACACGTCCGGAGCAATCAGGCGGTGTTAGAGTTTAATGCCGAGGAAGCTCATGAAAGCGATGCCCATCAGACCGGTGATTATGAAAGTGATGCCTATGCCACGCAGCGGAGCCGGAATCTGGCTGTAGGCGAGACGCTCGCGGATAGCGGCGAGACACGTGATGGCGAGCAGCCAGCCAATGCCGGAGCCTGCACCGTAGACAGTGGCTGTCCATGCGTTGGTAAATTCACGCTGCTGCATGAAGAGGACGGCACCGAGAATCGCACAGTTCACTGCAATCAACGGCAGGAAGATGCCGAGCGATGAATATAGTGCGGGAGAATATTTCTCAATAGCCATCTCCAGAATCTGGACGAGGGCAGCAATCACGGATATGAACATTATCAGACCGAGGAAGCTGAGGTCGGTGTCGGCATATTCCTCACCGAGCCAGCTGAGTGCGCCGGGCACAAGGATGTATTCATTGATACACCATGTGACGGGAAGTGCGATTATCAGAACGAAACTCACTGCCACGCCGAGACCGAAAGCGGTCTTGACGTTCTTCGACACGGCAAGGAACGAACACATGCCGAGGAAGTAGGCAAATATCATATTGTCGACAAAGATCGACCGAATGAACAGATTTAAATTTTCCATAACTCAATTTGTGATAACTCAAATAATGATGTTTAAGAGATAAGGAATTATTCCTGAAGATCTTTGTTGCGTGCGCGATGCACCCAGATGATACAAGCCGCAGTGATAAGAGCCATCGGCGGGAGAATCATCATGCCGTTGTTCTGATAGCCATGGTCGTATAGCCATTGAGGAATCACCTGGCAACCGAAGAGAGTGCCGCTTCCGAGGAGTTCTCGGAAGAAAGCGATGATCACGAGGATAATGCCATAGCCGAGACCGTTGCCGATGCCGTCGAGGAACGAAGCCCAGGGGCGGTTGGTCATGGCGAAAGCCTCAAGACGACCCATGATGATACAGTTGGTGATGATAAGACCGATGAACACGGAGAGAGCCTTGCTCACCTCATAGTTCCAGGCTTTCAGCACCTGGTCGACGATTACTACAAGAGCCGCCACCACCACGAGCTGAACGATGATTCGTATCGAGGTCGGGATAGTGTTGCGGAGTAGGGAAATTATCACGTTGGCGAGAGCGAGCACGGCAGTCACGGATATTGTCATGACGAGAGCAGGCTCCAGCTTTGCGGTCACAGCGAGTGCTGAACAGATTCCCAGCACCTGGACAATGACCGGATTATCTTTCGAAAGAGGATTTACGAGAGGTAGTAAAGATTTATTTACGTTCATAATCTGGGAATCTTATTGTTCAACGTTTGATTCGCCTTCATCGGCACGTATTGATGCTGTCATGTTGGTCTCGGGAGTGGCAGCGAGCAATTCGCGGAAGAAGGCAGCGTAAGGCTCAAGTGAGTTCAGAAGCATCGCCTGGACTCCCTGGCTCGTGATTGTGCCGCCGCTTATGGCGTGCACCCATGCGCGGTCGGCAGGTTCCTTACCGGTCTTCACGACTGCCACAGAAGTGAAGTCACCGCCGGGTGCAAAGATATTCTTGCCTTCAAACTGTCCGGAGAAAGCGGGTTTCTCAATCTCGGCACCCAGACCCGGAGTCTCACCCTGATGAGCGAAATAAGCTCCGTAGATAGTGTCGCCGTTGGCATCAAATGCGAGATAACCCCAGATCGGACCCCAAAGACCGGCACCGTATACAGGCACGATATATTTCATACCGTCGGGAGTGTTACATTCAAACACTGGGAGAAGACGCTCTTCAGCCGGTTTCTTCACCTCGAGCGATACTTTCACGTCAAACGGATTGACTTTGGAATCCACCTTCTGACCCTCTGCATTCACGATATAGGAATCCTTGATATGCTCGGAATAAAGGTCGGCGATGGTCTGCCCGTCCTGTGGCACAATTCGTGCGGATGCAAGGATCTGGCGTTTCGTGTCGTTGGCGATATTCTCCAACTGTTGCGGACGGAGTGCCTGATATACCACAGAAAGAACCACTCCCACTACTATCACGAGCACGGTGGAGTAGATGATGGTGTATAAGTTGCTTTGTCGATTCATAGTTGCAGGAGCATTTTAATTCTTTACTATAGTACGTTTGAGACGACGGTTGATATTTGCATTCACCACGCAGTAGTCGATGAGCGGAGCAAAGCAGTTCATGAGAAGAACAGCAAGCATCGCACCCTCGGGATAGCCGGTGTTATAGCATCTGATTATTATTGCAATCGCGCCGATGAGGAAGCCGTAGATATACTTGCCGATATTTGTGCGGCAGGCGGTCACGGGGTCAGTAGCCATGAACACGATTGCAAATGCGAATCCGCCGAGACAGAGCTGCTCTACTGGTGAGAGGTAGGTCACGGGATAGAGCGGAGTGGCGAAATTATTTGCCAGCACCGACATCAGGAGCGCACCCACCACGCCTGACACGATAATTCTCCAAGAGGCGATACCTGTGGCGAGAAGTATGGCGAGTCCAATAAGGATGCAGAGAGTGGAGGTCTCACCCCATGATCCGGGATAAAGACCGAGGAACATATCTGCCAAAGATAGGGGAGAGCCTGTCACACCGAGCACTTCCGCCTGACCGGCAGATGAAGCGAGCTGACCGAGGGGAGTTGCACCGGAGAAACCGTCTACGGCAGCTGACTCGCCAAGCGATACAAACACGTGGTCACCACTCATCTGAGAGGGATATGCGAAGAATAGGAATGCACGGGTGACGAGCGCGACGTTAAGGAAGTTGTAGCCGGTGCCACCGAATACTTCTTTAGCGAAAATCACGGCAAACGCCACAGCCACTGCAAGCATCCAGCAGGGAGTCTCCACGGGGCATATCATCGGGATGAGTATGCCGGAGACGAGGAAACCTTCCTGAATCTCGTGACCGCGGATCTGAGCCACGACAAACTCAATGCCGAGACCCACGATATAGGCTGTCAGTATCTGGGGAAGCACTGCCCAGAATCCGTAGAAGAATAGATGTAGCAGCGAATGGTCGGTGTCGCCGATGGCAAGCGCATGCTGAAGCCCGACGTTCCACATGCCGAAAAGGCAGCAGGGGAGAAGGGCTATCACCACCATGATCATCGTGCGCTTCGAGTCGTTGCTATCATGGATATGCACGCCGGAGCCGGAGGTCTCGTTGGGGGTGAAAAGGAATGTGTAGAACCCGTCGAACACGGAGTGAAGTTTCTCAAACTTGCCCCCTTTCTCGAACTGTGGTTTCACACTGTCGATTTTTTTCTTTAATCCTTTCATCTGATATTAAGAAGTAATGAGTATTATTTTGAAACGCAAACCGTAGAGTCCGGTCATGAAAGTTCCTTGCGCAGATTGTCAAGTCCCTCTCTCACTATTTTCTGAAGCTCAATCTTTGATGTGTCGACAAATTCTGGGAGAGCGAAGTCTTCCGGAGCCACTTCATAGATGCCGAGTTTCTCCATCCTGTCGATATCTCCGGCGATGATAGCCTTCAGCAGATATTCCGGATAGATGTCAAACGGGAACACCTTGTCATATTCTCCACTGAGAATCATCGCACGATGTCCTCCCTTTATACGGGCGTCAAAGTCGAAAGGCTTAGACAAACCTCTAAGGAAAGCCGGGAACGAGCGTTTTACACTGTATTTCATGGGGCTTACTGATGCCCATCCCATGAATTCATCGGCATGGTTACCCTCTTGGATGACAGTGATCTGGCGATAAGGATAATGCAGGAATCCATCTTTGGAGGTCTTTATGCCGGTGAGCACATTGCCTGAAATGATGCGTATGTCGGAATCCGACTTGAGCTGACCATCAAGCAAGCCTGACAAGGCGGCTCCGGCGAAAGTGGAGACGATATGCGGATTCTTTACCAATGGACCGGTCAGAGCCACGGAAACAGAGAAGTCGAGCTTACCTTCCTCACAAAGTTTGCCGATCTTTGCAGCTGTGACAGCATCCAGGGTCCAGACGGTCTCACCCTTGTTTACCGGTTTGATTGCGGCAATCTGAGTGCCGACGTTTCCGGCGGGATGCGGGCCTTCAAATTCATACACAGTTGCAGCCTGAGAAGAGATTGAAGATCCGGCTTTCACTCCAAGGAAAACTTTCCCCGTAGTCAGTTTGGCAAGCGCACGTAAGCCTTTCTCGAGCCATTTCGTATTTTCCGCGTCAAGCATTTCAGGAGCCAGCGGGGCAGAATCGAAAGATGTGACGAAAATGTCGCGTGGAGCCACTTCAGGATCAGGAACTATGTCGTATGGACGCTGGCGCATCATAGCCCAAAGACCTGACTCAAGCATAGCTTGTCTGATCTGTTCAGGCGAAGATGCCTTGGGTCGGTTCTCAGCGTTACTGTCGTCCTGTTGCTTGATGATACTGATGTAGTCGATGTGGCGACGTTCCCCCCTCTTTACCTCGGTTACTGTGCCCGATACGGGAGAAACCAACAGGATTTTGCCGTAAGCCTTGTCTTTCAAGAGCGGATCGCCGGCGGCTACAGAGTCGCCCGGTTTGACCACAGCTTTCCATACGGGTCCCGGAAAATCGTCGGGACAGATGGCAAAAAGAGTTGTTTTGTTGTCAGCCTTAACCTCAGAAGAGGGTTTTCCCGACAAAGGGATGTCGAGCCCCTTCTTTATACGTATGATTTCAGCCATATATAAATTATAAAAATGTGACCTATGTCACCCTTCATAATACTTATGAAGAATGCCACAGTTTTTTGATGATTCAAATATGTTGCAAAGTTACTAATAATCGCGAATTTGTGCAAAAAAAACTTCTCGCATGAGCCATGCGGGAAGTTTTTTTATTAATAGACGGTGAATTGTTCTTATTTAAGTCCCTCTACAAACTTGCGGTACTGCTCGTTGTTGGGGTCATATTGCAGATACTTGTTGAAGTATTCCTTGGCTTTCTCCACGTCTTTCTGATCGAGATAGTAGTTGCCCATGTAGTTGTACATCTCCTTGGCATCGGAAGCATAGCGGGATGGATCTTTGCTTGCCTCAAGAAGGGCGATTGCCTCAGTATAGGCGGGAACGGCAGCAGAAGCTACGGATGCCTCGTCTGCTTTCTGTTTAGCGATGTCGCCGGCGAATTTCTTAGGCTTGTAGTTGTCGGGAAGAATCTCTGCAGCCTTGTCAGCATAGCTCTGAGCTATTGCATAATACTTATCGGCAGTGGCAGGATCATTAGCCTTGTTCTCAACGCCGGCATAGAAAGCGAATGTGGCCTGCTGGATGAAGTCGTTGTAGCCGGGTTTCTCAGAGTTTGCGATATAGCCCTCGTAAGCCTCAGCAGCCTTGGAGAGATTGTTTTCCTCCACGTAGGTCATTGCAAGCTGCTTGTAGAACTCACGGTTCTCTGGCATTTCTTTGATAGCCTCCTCAAGGAGAGCCTGTGCTTCCTGCGGACGTTTTGCCGTGTTCAGCTCCTGAGCGATAAGTATGTAGTCGATGGGCGCAAACTTGTTGGCGGGATTGCTCTTGTGTGCAGCTACGAGTGCCTCAGCCATGGGGAGCATCTGCGGAGCCATCTCCTTTATCTGCGCGGCGTTCATAAACTGGTAACGCTGTGCGGTGAAGTTTGAGGGATTCGCCTTCAGAAGCTCAGTGGAATAGTCGTAACCTTTCTGGAAGTCACCACCGTAGAAGAGAAGGAATGCATAGCGGTCTTCGTCCTGCTTGAAGTGGTTGGGGTTCTTCACGTATTTCCCATACTCTGTGGCAGCCTCCTTGAATTTCTGGGCATTGTAGTAGGCGTTGGCAAGCTCTCTCTGCGCAAGGGCTGAAGTCGGATTTACAGAAAGGAGCTTATTGAGCATGTCGATAGCATATTCCGGATTCACCATGGTGAATAGGTTGGCATATTTCACGTATGCCTCGGAAGCATTGGGATCGTAGGTTGTAGCCATCTCATACTGGCTTCCTGCACCACCGAAATCCTTGTTGTCTTTCTTGCGGTCGCCTTCAAAAAGATAAATGTCGGCTTCCTGCATATTGGTCTTGCGAGCCTTCTCCACGCGTTTCTCAATCTCTTTTGCATATACGACGGGATCTGCTCCATAGTATGCGCGTGCGATTGCGATGTGAAGCGCAGCACTCTTCTTCTCTTTGCCTTCAGCCATCTTGAACTGTTTCTCGGCAGCAGCTTTATCGCCATTGAGAAGGTCGACGAATCCGAGACCCACGTAGTTGTAGGCATATTCGGGATTAGCTGCTACGCCGGCATCGAAATATTTTGCAGCCTCCGACTTGTTGCCTTCCTCAAGAGCAATCATGCCGAGATAGTAGTTGCTGATCGACTTGTCGGTCCCGGCATTGTTCATGTTTCTCAGGAGAAGTTCTTTTGCGTTTGCAAACTGGTCTGCCTTATAATACTCCTGACCCTCTACGTGAGTCTGAGCGAAAGAGGGTATTGCAGCTGCCGCAATCAAAGCGGACGCGAAAATAAATTTGAATTTCATCTGTATGATAATAAAATTATTTGTTTGCTATTGTATAGAAATGACTCACAAAATTAATAAAAAAAATCTATGATATGTCATTCCGGATGTATTTTATAACTGATTTCTATCCAATAATTGCATAAAAGAGGATTAATTTTAATTTTTTTTACAAAAATCCCCCTACATTTCATGCAAGGGGACTCTATAATAAGGTGTGTGTGCTATATCACTTCCACTACCCTTGGATTCATGTGGTATGGCAGGATTCCTGTCAGGGAGATGATTTTCTGCCCAACAAATCCGGTCAGGAATACGTAGAAACTATGCAACACGGTGGAGTTGCTTGCCGTAGACACCATATATATTTTTCTGACGAGCGGATATTCGCCGGAGTATATGTATGCCTGGTAAGGCTTATAGGCGACCAGGCTGAAGTCGTTTGCTTCCGTCGGGTTGCTCACCTTCATTATGTTCACTTCCGAGGTGAGCGTAGTGGCTATTGTGTCTGTCTCGTTCTTGTAATCCTCCATTCTCTGGTCCATAGGTATTTTCTTCGCTACGCTAAGGTCGTCACCGAGCCAGCTCACGCTTATGACACCGAGAGCATCCGGATCATTCTTTACGATGTCAAACACCTGCGCATTGTTGTTTTGCGCGAAAGAGTTGGTTTTTTCTGCCAGTTTTTCCCCTTCGGCGAGAAACTTATCACGGATGTATGACACGGTTGACGATTCTGCATTGTCAAACACAATCTTTATGGCTGTGGTGTCGTTCCCTGCCAGCTGACTCCATTTCGTGATCTTACCGTTGAAAATGTCGGCAATCTCTGTCATGGATAGGGCAGAGACGGGATTCTTCTTATTTGTGATCAAGGCAACGGCATCGACAGCGATGCAATTCTGTCTCACCACTCTCTTATGCTTCGCCTTCATATATTCGATCTGCTCCTTGGTGAGCTGTTTCGATGTGATTATTGCCTGCGTGGCGTCAGCGGTCAGGGAGTCGAGAGCCTCCCCCTCGCTGACGTAGAAAGGTATGATTGAGGCGTTGGGATATGAATATTCAAACACTTCAATCTCTTCGTCAAGAATATTCTTGAAACCGTCGTCGCAGAATATCGTGGCACTTCCGGAGGCATATTCACCCCTTTTCACAGGAGTGCAACTCACTGCCCCCATGACTATAGCCATCAGGGACAGTGACAATGTTGTGGATTTGAGTAATTTCATATAATTCGGTTTTAATGTCGGGATATATGTGTCGGTATGCCTGCGCCATCTTCAAATGAGAGGCAAGGGCTGCGTCACATCCCCCTATAGAGCCGGTAGCCTCTCCAGACGCCATAGACGCATAAGACAATTCCGACGATAAAACTGATGACGTTATTATCAATATTGAATACGTCAAAAATAAATAACAGACCGACTGCAACGTATACAATCACCATGAAAATGCCAAATACAAGGCGTCCGCCTTTAGGCATGTTGTTGAAATTATTTTCAGTGCTCATAACTCGATGTTTTATATGTTTTTCTATTATTTTAACAACTCAGGCTGAAGTATGTTCGCCAATAATAAAAAAATATCGGAATCCCGATGCCGGCATCGGGATAATTTCCGGTAGCGTCCCCGGTCTTGTCAAGAAAAAAGGAAGAGACTTTTGAGGTCTCTTCCTTCTTATCAGGACACTTCCGCCGGGCGGAAGATAGGGTCATCAGTTGTTCTGAAGTTTGAATGTGACAGGGAGGTTGAAGTAAGAACGAACGGAGACGCCATTGTTCTTACCGGGCTGCCATTTCGGCATCTTCTTGACAACTCGGAGAGCCTCGCGGTCAAGATCCTTGTCGACACCCTTCACGATAGTTGCGGCACCGATAGAACCGTCTTTCTCAACGACGAACTTCACGACCACGCGGCCCTGGATGTCGTTCTGCTGAGCTGCCTCAGGATAACGGATATTGTTGCTGAGCCATTTCATCAGGGCTGCCATACCACCGGGGAATTCAGCGGGCTGCTCTACAGCCACGAAAATCTCCTCCTCTACGGGTTTAGCCTCGGGTTCGGGTTCTTTTACAATCACCTGTTCCTGCACGGCCTTGAATTTATCGGCATCATCAGAACCTTCTTGGTTGACAACACCACGTGCGGTGTTATCCTCCTTCTGTTCTTCCATATCCATCACCTCGTTTTTCACCTTGTCGGCGTCAACGATGGCGATCTGGGTCACCTGTACGGTAGCAAGTACCTCATCAGGCACCTCAATTTCCGGCTGCTCAAACTTCACCTCTTCGGGTTCGGGTTCGGGTTCGGGTTCAGATTCTTCCTGCTGGAGGAGTTCTGCCGCAGCCATTTTCTCACGTTGTTCCTGAAGTGCTATTGCATCTTGCTCTGCCTTATAGTCTGAATACTTTGAATAACAGAGGATAAGGATAAACACGATAACAAGACCGATGAGTGTGTATACAACTGCGAGGTTGTGGCGTTTGTCGCTTGACTTACGTAGCTGGTATGCGCCAAATTCTTTATTTTTATCGGCAAATACCAAATCACGCCATTCTTTTGATGTAAGATCTACATTTCTTTTAGCCATTTCTTTTTCTGCTTTAAGGGTTAATAAATCTTATATCACTGTTGATTACGGCTTTGGAAGTCAAGAATCATCACAGAGTCAGCGCGAGTCATGTTGTCAATCTGATATTTTGAGATTGAGTTAATCTGCATCTCGTCAAGAATCTCCACAAGACTACCGAAGGAAGCCTGGGGGGTAGACTTGATGATTACCACGGGCTTTTTGAGATTCTCATTCTTTCTTATTTCAGAAGCAGCCTCATCATAGGCCGCCTGGGCTTTCTCGCGGTCAGCCTTAGTCTCAAGGCTGCCAAAACCTCCGTCGGCATACTTCTTCTTAATATTGTTGATCTCAACGAGCACGTCGTGGTTACGCTGCTGGATAATCTGGCGAATGCCACGAGGGGTGTGGACTCCACCATTTACTTCATCGGTGAGGAACTCAGATTTCTGAATGTTGTTGTTTTCAGAAAGTACAGTTCCACCGGCACCAAACATACCGGCGTCGCCACCGGGTTTGCCGAAGTAGTAGTATACCTCATTCACCACCTGTCCGTTGACAGAGTCAACTTCATTAGAACCTTTCTTACGCTTTGCGTCGATGATGATGGTCACAGCATCATCGGCGGAAGCCTGCGACATGTTCTCCTGATTCTCCACCTTCTCGTTAGAAGGGAGAGCGATGGTGAGAGTCTGCGATTTAATCATTGTCGTACAGAGCATGAAGAACGTAATGAGCAACATGTTCATGTCGACCATCGGCGTGAAATCCACGCGGATCTGCATCTTTTTCTGGGCGCCTTTCTTGCCGTTGCCGCCCGAATTTTGTTGAACTTCTGCCATGGTCTTATTCTCCTGCTTTAAGTGCGGTCAAAAATGTAAACTTATTCATGTGGATAGTCTGAAGATTATCCATCACCATGTGGATGATATCGAACGGAGTGTTCTGGTCCGCCTTGATGGCTACGCCTGTACCGTCTTTGATTGACTGTGCGAGGTTTTCGTTCTCAGTCTGGCGGAGTGCTTTCATCCACATCTGGAATTCATTCGGTGTGCTCTCATCGGAGTTCCAAGATACGGGGATTCCTGTCACGTGGTTCGGATTTTCATCCTCACCTCCGAGCCATTTGTCCATCTTGGTCTGCCCTTCCTGCTCATCGGCGAGATTCAGGAACTCACCCATCTGCTGGAGAGGCACTCCAAAAGAACCCAATTTGCTGAAGGCCTGCTTCTGTGCAACATTGAAGCTGATTTTGTTCTTATGTGATTCGTTATAGATTTCGCTCACCTTGTCGAGCAACGCCATTCTCATCTTTTCGTTTGACCAAGCTGATGAAGTGTCGTTGTTCATAGTAAGCCAAACCTTTCCTTCCGGGCTTACGAGCACCTGGACGAAGTTGGTCTCCTGCACCTTTTCAGTAGAAACTGAAGGTGGAGTCACCACTGTCGCGGGCTCTTTCTGAAGGAAGGTCGAAGTCAACATGAAGAAGGTAAGGAGCAGCACCGTCACGTCACTCATCGCGGTCATGTCGATGAATGTGCTCTTTCTTGCTATTTTTACTCTTCCCATATTAGCTATAAACTTATTCGGTTTGGTAAATTGAAATTATCGTTTTCGGGCAGTCACTGATTAGTGAGTTGCTGCGAAAGTAGCTACGATTGAGAAACCGATTTCGTCGATAGCGTAGGTCAGGTTGTCGATCTTGTTGGTGTAGAAGTTATAAGAGATAACTGCGAAAGCACCGGTTGCGATACCGAATGCAGTGTTCACAAGTGCCTCAGAAATACCGGTAGAGAGCTCAGTCGAGTCAGGAGAACCGGAAGAAGCAAGAGCCTGGAATGATTTGATCATACCCATAACGGTTCCGAGAAGACCGACGAGAGTACCGAGAGTTGTGAGGGTAGCCACGATGGGGAGGTTCTGAGAAAGAGCCGGCATCTCAAGAGCTGTAGCCTCTTCCACCTCGTTGCGGAGGGTAGTGAGTTTCTGCTCTTTGCTGAGGACAGTGTTAGCGTCCATCTCTTTGTACTTCACGAGAGTGTTGTAAACTACAGAAGCAACAGAACCTTTCTGCTGACGGCAACGCTGCATAGCTGCGTCAATGTTGTTCTTGGCAAGGTCAGCCTTGATGTCTGCAACGAACTTAGTTGTGTTGCCTTTGCCGGAAGCAGAGCTGATTGCAATCCAACGTTCAATAGAAAGTACGATTACGGTGAGGAAGAGGGTCATAAGGATAGGCACGATGAAACCACCTTTGTAGACAGTACCTGCGAGGTTGATAGGATGTCCTGCGGGATCGTTACCCTCGAAGTTGCCGGGTGCGCCCATACCGAAGAGGAAGATGCAGACAGCTGCTACTGCGCATGCAATGATTACGAAAAACGCGTTGCGGATACCACGCACGTTGCTGATTTTCTCTTCCTTTTTCACTTTGGCTGCCACTGAAGAAGGAGCCTTAGAATTCTGAGATTCCATAATGTTAAATTTGTTTGAATTTTGTTTGTGAATATTGTGTTTTTTTGAATTATTTGTGTTGTCTTGGTACGCTGGTGGCTATCGCGTCAGCTATTTGGGTTTTTCATGCCTTGGACGAGTTTTCTACCTTTAGAACCTATGACAATGCAAAATTACAATTAAATTTGAAAAAAACAATATTTTATTTTTAAAAAAAATGTTTTCATAGAACCCTAAAATTTTAAATAATGTAAAATTTAGGGAATTTTTGGAATGAATTTGCTGATTTATAAATAGAAAGGCAGTTCTTGCGACAAAACAGCCGCAAGGACTGCCTTTTTTATAAATAGTCAGAATTTATCAATCAGTCTTCTTTTACAGCAGCAACTCCGGGAAGTACTTTGCCTTCAATTGCCTCAAGGAGCGCACCGCCGCCGGTGGATACGTAAGAAACGCTGTCGGCAAGACCGAACTTGTTGACACAGGCTACAGAGTCGCCACCGCCCACGAGGGAGAATGCGCCGTTCTCAGTTGCCTTCACGATAGCCTCTGCGATAGCGCGTGAGCCGGCTGTGAAGTTGTCAAATTCAAACACTCCGGCAGGACCATTCCAGAGGATAGTCTTCGACGGGATGATAGCCTCTGCGAATGCCTCTCTTGTCTCCGGACCGGCATCAAGACCTTCCCAACCGTCGGGTATGTCGTTTGCGGGGCAGATCATAGTGTTGCAGTCATTCTTGAAGGCATCGCCGGCAACGCAATCAGTGCCGAGGATAAGGTTGACGCCCTTCTCCTTAGCTTTCTTGATGATGTCGAGAGCGAGATCAAGTTTGTCGTCCTCTACGATTGACATGCCGATTTTGCCACCCTGAGCCTTTGCGAATGTATATGTCATACCGCCGCAGAGGATAAGGTTGTCAACTTTGTCCATGAGGTTCTCGATGATGCCAATCTTTGTAGATACCTTTGAGCCACCCATGATTGCAGTGAACGGACGCTTGATATCCTTAAGGATATTGTCGACTGCCTGCACCTCTTTCTCCATGAGATAGCCGAGCATCTTGTTCTCCGGCTGGAAGTAGTCAGCGATTACGGCAGTGGAGGCGTGTTTGCGGTGAGCGGTGCCGAATGCGTCATTTACGTATACGTCGGCGTAGCTTGCCAATTTCTCAGCGAATTTTTTCTGACGCTCCTTCATCTCTTTCTTTGCAGCATCGTATGCGGGATCTGCTTTGTCGATGCCTACGGGCTTACCCTCCTCTTCGGGATAGAAGCGGAGATTCTCAAGGAGAAGCACTTCGCCCGGTTTGAGCTCAGCTACAGCTTCGTCAGCGTTTGCGCAGTCGGGTGCGAATTTCACGTCAGTGCCGAGAGCCTTAGCCACGTCTTCACGGATCTGTGCGAGGCTGAATTTAGGATTAACCTTACCTTTGGGTTTGCCCATGTGCGACATGAGAATCAGGCTGCCGCCGTCAGCAAGAATTTTCTTGAGGGTGGGCAATGCGCCACGAATACGTGTGTCGTCAGTTACATTCCCATTCTCATCGAGGGGCACGTTGAAGTCCACTCTGACAATCGCCTTTTTTCCGGCGAAATTGTAATTATCAATCTTAGCCATTTAATAATATATTGTTAATGTTGACTTTTAGTTGTATCAAATTATTCTTGCAAAATAAGTCTGCAAGGAGAGATGTCTGTTGTTTGTATTAAAGTGTTGCAAAGATAATGAATTTTGTCGGTATTGCAAAGAATAATGTCAATCAATAAAAAAATGCTTAATTTTGTGGTGCGAAAATGAGGGTCTGGAGTGATAATTTGCATTAATAGATACAAAAAAATACGACAGTGACGTCGTTTCCGCGAATTGTCGCGACCCGGGCAGTCAACATTCGCCGATTATTTGCTTATAAAATGTAATAATATGATAGAGGATACGGATATGAAAAAGTGTAGTTTGGAGTCTGACGAAGGTCGGACGCAACAGGCCGGAGGCAGTCCCGTGCAGGCGGTGCGCAGTCTTTATATTAATAAATATGGAGAAGACCCCCACGTGGAGGTGCTGGATGGGGCAGGCTCCGACAGGCGGTATTTCCGGTTGACTTTCTCCGGTAAGCCTTCCGTGATAGCCACGTGGGGGGAGAATATTGCTGAGAACATGGCATTCGTAAGTATGGCGAAGACGTTTCGGAAGAATGGGTGCCCGGTGCCCGAAATATATGCGGAAAACTCCGATTGCAGTGCATATCTTCAGGAGGATTTCGGAGGTTGCAATCTGTTGTCATGCCTTGGAGGTCCTGACCGTATGATGCTTTCGGCAGAGAGTCTGCGGCTTCTTGTCGGGATTCAGACTGTTGACGAGGATGAGTGGAAAGATGAGGTGTATGTGCCGGAGTTCGGGGCGCGTCAGGTGATGTGGGATCTTAACTATTTTAAATATGAGTTCCTGAAGACGTGTGGCTTCGTGTTTGATGAGGATTCTCTTGAGGATGATTTCGAATCATTGTGTGGCGCGCTTACGGGATGCCGTGAGGAATTGAAAGGTTTCATGTGTCGTGATTTCCAGAGCCGCAATATTATGGTGGGTCCCTCCGGGTTGGGATTCATTGATTTCCAGGGCGGCAGGAAAGGACCCTTGCTATATGATGCGGTGTCATTTCTCTGGCAGGCGAAAGCCGGGTTTACGTCAGAGGAAAGAGAAAAATTACTTGCCGCGTATGCCGCCCGGTTGTCATCCGTTAGGGGAGTGGGTTGCGAGGAGATTCTGGAAGGGGTGAGCCGGTTCGCGCTGTTCCGCACGTTGCAGGTGCTTGGGGCATACGGATTGCGGGGATTGGTGGAACGTCGCGCCCACTTCATGGAGAGCATACCCTTGGCACTCGCCAATCTTAAGGAATTGATTGACGACGGAAGTCTGGATGCTTATCCTGAATTGAAGCGGGTGTGTGTGCAGGCGGTCGGAAGCAGGTATGGATCGGTTGATAAGGGTTCGGGACTTACCGTAAAGGTGTATAGTTTCTCCTATAAGAAAGGCTATCCGGAGGATTTGAGCGGCAACGGCGGAGGCTTTATGTTTGATTGCCGAGGAATGCACAATCCCGGACGCTATGATCGCTACAAGCCTCTGACCGGACTTGACGCGCCGGTAAGGGAATTTCTTGAGGATAGGGGAGAGGTAGGTGAGTTTGTCTCGAAGAGCCTTTCGATGGTCTCTCCGAGTGTGAGCCGCTATCTTCAACGCGGATTCAGCTCACTTCAGATAGGATTCGGGTGTACGGGTGGCAGACATCGTTCGGTGTACTGTGCGGAATCCCTTGCCGGTCAACTTGCCGAACGCTTTCCGTCGGCACGTATTGAGCTTGTGCATAGGGAGCAGGGTATTGTGAAAATATATAATGATAAGGAGGAAGGAGAATGAAAGCAATGATATTATGTGCTGGACTTGGGACGCGTCTCCGTCCCTGGACCCTCAGCCATCCTAAGGCATTGGTGCCTGTAGGTGGCGTACCGATGCTTGAGAGGGTGATAGATAAGTTGAGAAGTCAGGGGTTTGATTACATAGTTGTGAACGTTCATCATTTCCCCGAACAGATAGTGGATTTTCTGCGTCAGCGGGATCTTGGGGTGAAGATAGCCGTCAGCGATGAGAGCGACAGGCTCCTCGACACGGGAGGCGCGATAATGAAAGCGGAGGAATTGTTGCGGTTTTCTGATGGACCTGTGCTTGTGCATAATGTCGATATATTGAGTGATGCCGATTTGAGGGGTCTGATGCAGCGTCATATCGACAGCGGTGCCGATTCCACACTTCTTGTTAGTCCGCGTGACTCATCGCGGAAGCTGATTTTTGATGAGTCGATGCGGTTGCGCGGTTGGCATCATTTGGAGAAGGATGTCTACCGACCGGAATGTTATTCAAAGTCGTGCTTCGATCGTGAGTATGCTTTCAGTGGTATCCATGTGGTCGGTGCTGGCGTGTTGGAGGAGATGCACAGGATAGAGGGTGATGAGAGATTCTCGATAATAGATTTCTTGCTGTCGCCGGAGAATAAATGTGAGATCCGTGGATATGTGCAGGAATCGCTTCAGCTTATAGATATAGGAAAGCCCGCGACGTTGTCGCAGGCTCAGTTAATTTTTTGATTAGGACTAATGGGGGCTTAATCAGTGACGATGGTGGTAGATGGTGGAGCTGTGTCTATTTGAATTGAACTGGAAAGTGCATCCTGCAATGAGAAATACCACAGCAATTCCGCCGAGCCACCAAGTCGCGGTTATACTTGTTGTGAAACAAGAAACGATCAAAAGAATAGATCCTATTGCATAGGAAATTATGGACAGAGTTTTCATAATTGAATAATTAAATAGTAATGATAAATTAGCACATATTTGAAGTCTGGACAACTTCATTAAGAACATCGTGAAATCACGCGTCTTTACAGAGATAACAAGATGTATGCACCGACGGTTTAACAGCATCAAAGTTTTTTCAAATAAAGGCCGGGGTGCGGACATAAAAAAAGGATTGCGTTAAAGCAATCCTAAGTAGCCGATCCGGGACTCGAACCCGAGTCTCCACCGTGAGAGGGTGGCGTGCTAACCGCTACACTAATCGGCCGTAGCGATCTGATATTTAAAATAAGTAGCCGATCCGGGACTCGAACCCGAGTCTCCACCGTGAGAGGGTGGCGTGCTAACCGCTACACTAATCGGCCATTAAAATACCGGATTCGGGTTAGATAAATCCGGTTTTTTGTTTTGACTTTGCAAAGTTAGGCATAAAATCTGAACCTTGCAAATTTTTTTGGAAAAACTTTTCAGAAAATTATTCTGCTGCCTGGTTTTCAGCATTTTCAACTTCTGCCTCAAGAGCGGCCTTAGCAGCCTCTTCCTCAGCAGCGAGTTTCTCAGCTTTCTTCTTAGCTACAGCCTCACCTTTGATTCTGTTTTTCTCAGCCTCAGCCTCGAAACGAGCCTTAGCCTCTTCAGCAGCCTGAGCGGCTTTCTTAGCCTGGGCAGCGGAAGCCTCTTTGTCGCGGCTCTCTTTCCAAGCGTTGAAACGACGCTGAGCCTCTTCTTCGTTGAACGCGCCTTTCTTCACGCCGCCACGGAGATGCTTCATGAGAAGCACACCCTCTTTTGAGAGGATTGAGCGAACTGTGTCGGTAGGCTGTGCGCCAACTTCCATCCAATACAAAGCACGGTCGAAGTCTAAACTTATTGTAGCAGGATTAGTGTTCGGATTATAAGAACCTATCCTTTCAATAAATCTACCATCTCGTGGTGCCCTGCTATCGGCGACTACAATGGGATAATAAGCGTGGCCTTTACGACCATGACGCTGTAATCTGATTTTTGTTGCCATAAAACTTGCCGGTTATTTGTTTTGGTTAATTCTTTTTGCAAAGGTAAGCCGGCGGGATTACCGTTTTGCGGCTGCAAAGTTAGTTTATTTTTTGTTATTGTGCAATCCCATTACCCATAATTCTCCTTTTTTTTGATGTGGAAGGTGAAAAAATGACATATTTTAAGTAATTTTGTAGTCAGGTTAAACGAAAAACAACAGAAAAATCTGAAATGACCGATAATCCTTTATTGACAAGGCTCGAGGGCTTCGATGCCCGTTTTGAAGAGGTGGCGACGCTTATCACTGATCCGGCCGTGATAGCCGACCAGAAAAGATACGTGCGTCTCACCAAGGAATACCACGATCTGGAGAAGATTCTGAAAGCGGCGTCGCGCTACCGGGTCTTACTGTCGGGTATAGAGGAGGCGAAGAGCGTTCTTGCGGAAGAGACCGATGAGGAGCTGCGTGCTTTCGCACGTGAGGAATTAGACTCCGCCGAAGCTGAGGTGCCGAATCTGGAGAATGAGATAAAGCTGCTTCTCGTGCCCGCCGATCCGGAGGATGCGAAGAATGCCTGCGTGGAGATACGCGGAGGCACAGGTGGTGATGAGGCGGCTCTTTTTGCCGGCGATCTTTTCAAGATGTATCAGAAATTTGCCGAGAAGCGAGGATGGCAGCTTGCCGTGACGAGCTACAGTGAGGGTGCCGCCGGTGGGTTCAAGGAGATATGTTTCACTCTTTCCGGTGAGGATGTGTATGGGGTGATGAAATATGAGAGTGGTGTGCATCGTGTGCAGCGCGTGCCCGCCACGGAGACGCAGGGGCGTGTGCATACGTCGGCTGCGACGGTGGCGGTGCTGCCGGAAGCGGAGGAGTTTGACGTGGAAATACAGGAGGGCGCGATCAAATGGGATACGTTCCGTTCCGGAGGTGCGGGTGGTCAGAATGTGAATAAGGTGGAATCCGGCGTGCGGTTGCGCTATATGTGGAAAAATCCTGTGACCGGCGAGGAGGATGAGATACTGATAGAGTGTACTGAGACCCGCGACCAGCCCAAGAATAAGGAGCGTGCTTTGTCGCGCCTGCGCACCTATATATATAGTAGGGAACGCGAGAAATATCTTGCCGATATAGCGCAACGGCGCAAGACCCTTGTCTCCACCGGCGACCGCTCAGCTAAGATACGCACGTATAATTTCCCACAGGGACGCATGACGGATCACCGTATAAACTACACAGTGTATAATCTTGACTCCTTCATGGAGGGTAATATTCAGGAATGTATCGACCGTCTTTCGATAGCCGAGAATACGGAGCGCATGAAAGAAGCTGCCCTGTAAGATCCCCTTATAAGTCTTTTTTTAATAAAAGACCCCTTAAAATAACTGACCCCGTCTCAATTTTTATGAGACGGGGTCTTATTCATTCTATCCTAATATTTAAGCCGTCAAAGCATGGATGGACGTTCTCCGGTAGCATCCTCTCGATGTCTTTGTGGAATCCTGCCTCATGATTGAAGTGGGTGAGGTAGGCTTTTTCCGGTTTGATGCGCTTAATGAGGTCTAAAGCTTCTTCAAACGAAAGGTGGGCGAAATGCTTGCGTGGACGTAGCGCGTTAAGCACGAGCACTTTCAATCCTTTCAGTTTCTCCAACTCCTCCTCCGGAATAGTCTTTGCGTCAGTGATGTAGGCAAAATCCCCGATACGGTATCCGAAGATGGGGAGCTTGCCGTGCATGACGTTTATCGGGATTATCTTCAGACCATTGATGAAGAAGGGTCTGTCGTCGATCTTTATTCTGTCGAGAGCCGGCACTCCGGGATATAGATGATCGCGGAAACAGTAGTCAAGTCGTCTGCCGAGATCATCATACACATCTTCCCTCACGTAGAGGGGGAGTGCGCCGTCGGCACAGAAGGGGCGAAGGTCGTCGATACCGCCCACGTGGTCGTAGTGGCTGTGAGTCACGAGCACGGCATCCACATGATAAAGATCGCATCTCAAGGCTTGCTGGCGGAAGTCGGGGGATGCATCAATAAGCAGTTCAAGTCCATGTGTGCGGACTAATGCGGAAGCTCTCAGGCGTTTGTCAAATTTTGAATCCGATCGGCAAACCTTACACGCACACGCCACTTCAGGCACCCCTTTCGAAGTGCCGCTCCCAAGTATGGTGACGTCGATTGACGTATCAATGAAATTCACCTCAGGATAAAGCACCACTCCGAAGTTCTCCCTTACCTTATTTATAATATGGTGCGAGAGGTCGATCACGTCCTTGGCAGAGGCATCTGCCGCGTTTGCAATGACAAGGCATTGCTTAGGGTAGACCTCCGCGCCTCCGATGCGGAAGCCTTTGAGTCCGGCGTGTTCGATAAGCCAACCTGCCGGCACTTTCACGCGATGGTCGTCGACGGGATAGCATGGTATATCGGGATTCCTCCCGAGCATCTCCTCCTGATAGAAATATCTCGACACCACCGGATTCTTGAAGAAACTTCCGGCACTTCCGATTTTTGCTGGGTCGGGGAGCTTGGCATCACGTATGCGTTTTATCTCGGCGGCAGTCTCTTGTATTGTAGGCGTATGTCCGAGCGATTCCGTCAGATTCTTGAGAGGCCCGTAGTCAAGATGCTCGGCAATGTTGGATTTCTTTAGCCGGAAACTTACGTGCAATACGATATACCGTCCTTTCCCTTCATGCTTAAACATACTGTCGCGGTATCCAAACCGGCAATCCTCATTTTTGAGCACCACCTGTTTGCCGGATAGTGTGTCAAGGCATTCCACCGTATGGATAACGTCTTTTGCTTCCACGCCGTATGCCCCGACATTCTGTACGGCAGAAGCTCCGACCTCACCCGGTATGCCGGCAAGATTTTCAAGTCCCGCAAGTCCGGATGCAGTACACCAGTCAACAAAATCAGTCCATTTCACTCCAGCACCAGCAATTACGAATGCATTCGTTTCATCCTTGTCGTATCTTAACAAATCCTTTATTGCGGAATGGAGAATCAGTCCGTTAAAATCGTTTACGAAAAGGAGATTGCTTCCCCCTCCAATATGCAGCACCTCATTATTGCGGAATTCTTCAGAGCGGTATATTTTCATCAGCTCCTTGACGGAGGAATATTCCGCAAAAAGAGCGGTCTTTGCCGGAACACCGAAGGTGGTGTAAGCCGTAATGTCTTTATCTTTTTCAAACATAATATAAAAGCGAAGGCTGTTTGTTGTGGTTATAACTCCGTGTCTTGTTGAATTTCAGTCTGCCTCACTTGCGGAATCTTGTGAGCAGCCCATCCTCAAACCAGAGCACCGTGCCGTTGGGGTATTGCCAAAGGTCGAGTATCTGGCTGTAGTCATGTCCGCGGTTCACGTCGTTGGGATTCCCGAGAGAAAGTTTACATTCCTCCTTGGTCATGCCTATTTTTACGTTTCCGTTGCAGATCACGTCCCACGTCTCGTCAGTGATCTGCGGGTATCTCTTCCGTATATCAGACAGGGAGAAGAGGTTGGAAAACGTTCTTGTCTCGGATCCTGATACGCCATAATTCATAAATAGCCATGCGGATTTCCCATTTGCATCGGAGAATTTCACCCTTAGCGGGAATGCCAGGTCGCCTGACTGCACATCTGTGATGGATACTTCCACGAATTTTTTTCCCATTACTCTGTTGCCGTTGTTGTCATACCATAGCGGGGTCTTTAGCCATAAATCCTTATCTTTCAGCAATTCCCTTGCATCGTCAACCATATCGAGGTCAATCAGCATGGGTATCTGGTTGGAGTATATTTCGTGAGGGGCGGTGTCCACGTTTTTCCCAGAGTTATATCGGTAAGAGTTGGAGCCGTCGGAGAAAACGATTGTCGCGGAGTATGATCCGTCGGGCTCAAGCTTAGGCTCCGTTCTTACAAAAGATAGAGTCTTCCCTCCGATTCGTGCGGAATCCGGCTCTGCTGGTAGGCCATGCTGACTGAATATGAGTATGGTCTTGTTGTCGGCGGCAATGAATCTCTTGCCGGGTTGCCATTCGGCAAGCGGGAGAGGCGACACGCCCTTGAAGAATTCTTCTTCGGGGGATGGGGCTATAAGTTTCTTGTCTTCCCTTGAGAGAGACACCTTCTTGGTGCTCTCAATGCCGGTGAAGCAAGATGATAGCGAGCAGGAGAGAGAGCCTGCGAGCATTACAGATGCCAGCAATTTGGCGCATTTTATATTGAGGGATGTATGTCGTGACAAAAGTTTCAAAATAGAAAATAGAATAAGATGTTAAAATGGTGATGATTTTGTGGTCATCATGTAGTCTGCAAAATTACTAAAAAAAGTCAAGAGGAGAAACGGGAATTGCAAAATAAGCTATACCAAATTTCATGGCTATATATATCAGTAATCTAAGTGAAAAATAATTTAAGATATAATGGAATGGGAATCAGAAATATGCAGGAATAAATTAAAGAATGGTTAAAAAATATTCAAAAAAGATTTGGTGGAATGAAAAAAAGTGCGTAACTTTGCACTCGCAAAACGGAAGGGATTCCTAATCAAGGCGGGATAGCTCAGTTGGTTAGAGCGTCGGATTCATAACCCGGAGGTCTCGAGTTCAATTCTCGATCCCGCTACAAAAATGGCAGTTGGCATCAGTCAGTTGCCATTTTGTTTTTATAAACATCCGCTTGTAGTTTTTTGGGGGATTACTCAAGATAAGCGATTGTATAGTGAGGCGATCCATGTCATTAGAGGGATCTTGTCCGCATGGGTGCTTATAGAGACAAGGCGGCATGCCCGTGCATCATTATTGGTTTCCTTAAATTTAATTGTTATGACTACGATGTATGAAAAAATCATGGATCTTCCGTTGTTTAAAGGAGTGGGGAAGGACCATGTTTCGTCTTTTCTGGAGAAAACGAATGTCAACTTTTTGAATTATGAATCGGGAGAGCTGGTCGTGACTAAAGGGGATGATGTCCGTATGTTGAAATTTGTCATCTCCGGAGAAGTAAGGATAAATCATAGATTGGATGGTTTTGATATTGTGGTGGAGGAGATATGCGGTCGTGGACGAGTGTTGGGTGCGGACCGCCTCTATGGGATGTCGAAAATCTATTCATGCGATGTATATGCGATAGGGCGAGTCAGTATTATGGAGTTCAGTAAGGAGCAGTATGTCCGTTTGTTGAATATGGATAGTATCTACCTATTGAACTTCTTCAATTTCCTTTCTCGCAGGGCACAGCGTCCGGTTGAGACTCTTGAGCGATATGCCGCTGCCGACATTTCTGCCCGTATGTCGTTGCTCGTCGGGATCTTTACCGATCCGGATTCCTCTGATGTGGTGATCAGCGGCTCCGCTTGCGATGTCAGACGCTATTGTGGCGTGAATGAGGAGGAGTTCAGCCGTTGGCTTGAGATTGCCTGTGGCGAAGGATTAGTGGAGATGGCAGACGAACGGATCCGTATATTTTCGAAGAAGTTTCCGTCGGTCGCAGGTAATGCCTTTGATTGAATAGGCTGTCGATTGAATAATCTATCGATTGGATAATCTTACTGAAGTTTCGCAAGCTGCACTTCAGTGGTTTAAAGTTTATAGTTTAAGGTTTAAGATTCATGAAAATCCACGAATCTTTTCATTATACAAAATTTAATGATCATAAACCATAAACATTAAACCTTAAATAATCTTAAAACATATATTGGGAAGTTCCGGCAACTTATAAGCTAAGGCTTCATCTCTAAAATTGAGGTGGAGCCTTATTTTTTCATTAATTTTTATTACTTTTGTATCGTTCTTCCCGTCATATCGCCTTCATGCCGTCGGTGAGTAGCGTGCGGACAATTGATAATCACAACCTTTAATATCGGAAAAATGACATCTCAAACAATGCTGAAGGTTCGCCTTTCTGTCTTAAGTTTTATGGAGTTTGCAGTGTGGGGGGCGTATCTTACGTCGCTCGGCAATTTCCTGTTCAAGAATGGTCTTGGCGACCAGATCGGATGGTTCTATGCCATACAGGGAATAGTATCGTTGTTCATGCCCACAATAGTGGGGATAATAGCCGACCGTTGGATACAGGCTCAGAAAATGTTGAGCATCTGCCATCTGATAGCCGGACTGTTCATGCTTTTTGCCGGGCTCTATTGTATGTCGGCTGGAGAAGTGGAATTTACGCCTCTGTTCATGCTCTACACCGTGTCGGTGGCATTCTTCATGCCCTCGATAGGTCTTAACAATTCTGTTGCATTTAACGCTCTCACGAAAAACGGACTCGATACGGTCAAGGCATTCCCTCCGATACGCACATTCGGCACCATCGGGTTTATATGCGCCATGTTGCTCGTGAATTTTGCCGGTCCGGCAGATGCCAGATTCCAGACCACCTATATGCAGCTGTTTGTCTCTGCGGCGTTCAGCTTCATAATGATGATATATTCCCTCACTATGCCGGTGTGTCCGGTGAGCAAAGGGTCGGCGGATTCATCCCTTGCAGAGCGTCTCGGGCTTCGCGCTTTCTCCCTTTTCAAGGATAAGAAGATGGCTATATTCTTTATCTTCAGTATGATGCTCGGCGTATCTCTTCAGATTACCAATGGATATGCCAATCCTTATATCACGTTTTTCAAAGAGATACCACAATATGCCGATGCCTGGGCAGCACGTAATGCGAATGCGTTGATTTCGTTGTCGCAGGTGAGCGAGACTCTCTGCATATTGCTCATCCCGTTCTGTCTCAAGCGTTTCGGCATAAAAGGGGTGATGCTCATGTCGATGTTTGCGTGGGTTATGAGATTCGGATTCTTCGGATGTGGCAATCCGAGCAGTGGATTGTGGCTTATGGTGCTCAGCTGCATAGTCTACGGCATAGCGTTCGATTTCTTCAACGTAAGCGGCGGTCTTTACGTAGATCAGAAGACAGATCCTTCCCTCAGGAGCAGTGCACAGGGTCTTTTCATGATTATGACCAATGGATTTGGTGCAACGATAGGCACACTGTGTGCGATGTATATAGTCAACCATAATGTTGTGGCGACAGATCCGGTGGAGGTTCAGCTTGAAGGCTGGAGGGCTTCATGGTATATTTTTGCGGCATACGCGCTTGTGGTCGGTGTGCTTTTTTGGGTAGTGTTTAAGGATGATGATAAGAATAATGCTCCGTCGGCGAAGGAGGTGGTTTCGGAAGAGAGCACAGATGGCGGAGGAATGACAGACGTAAAGATATGATACAGTTTTATGCCCCTGAAATAGAATCCACCGGCATATTGCCGGAGTCGGATTCTGCACATTGCTGCCGCGTGCTCAGGATGAAGGCGGGAGATGAGGTGATTGTGGTGGATGGAAAAGGGAAGCGGTTCCGCTGCGTGATAATGGAGGCTCACCCTAAACATACATCCGTGGAGATTGTCTCGGAGGAGCTTGTGCCGTCGCACTGGGGCGTGCGTATCACTCTTGCCGTGGCTCCCACCAAGAATATGGACCGCATGGAATGGCTTCTTGAAAAGGCGGTGGAGATCGGTGTAGACAGGATTGTATTCCTGAAGTGTGCGCGTAGTGAAAGGAAAGTCGTCAAGTTAGACCGGTTGGAGAAGGTGATGGTGTCGGCAATGAAGCAGAGTCTGAAAGGTGTGCTGCCGGAATTGGAGGAGATGTCTGATTTCAGGGGATTTGTCTCTTCCGATTTTGGCGATGCCGTCAAATTCATGGGCTATTGTTCATCTGATTATCCACGCAAGGAATTTGTGAAGGAGTATCCGCGTCATACTGACGTAGTGATACTTATTGGTCCGGAGGGTGATTTCAGTCCGGAAGAGGTTGAGGCAGCCGTTGCAGGTGGTTTTGTACCCGTCACTTTCGGGGAGAGTCGCCTGCGTACGGAGACAGCCGCCCTGTATGGAGTGACAGCCGTGCATGTGATGAATCAATGCTAATCGGCTCCCAAGCCCCCAACTTAGACTTGGGATTTTTTGCTAAATTTTAAGATACACTTATATAATTATGACAGATAATATTAAGGATTATATCAACGGAGGTGCTGACGGCAACTTCTTCCTTCTTGCCGGTCCCTGCGTCATAGAGGGGGAGGAGATGGCTCTTGACATAGCCTCACGGATGAAGGTGATTACCGAACGTTTGGGAATACCATATATCTTTAAGGGAAGCTACAGGAAGGCTAACCGCAGCCGTATAGATTCCTTTACCGGAATCGGTGATGAGAAGGCGTTGAAGATACTCGGCAAGGTGAGGAGTGAGTTTGACATTCCGGTAGTGACTGACATACATCTGCCAGAGGAAGCGGCTATGGCGGCTGAATATGTCGATGTGTTGCAGATACCGGCTTTCCTATGCCGTCAGACTGATCTTCTTGTGGCTGCTGCTGCCACAGGCAAGTTTGTGAATATAAAGAAGGGTCAGTTCCTCTCGCCTAAGTCGATGGCGTATGCCGTCAATAAGGTAAGGGAGTCGGGTAATGATAATGTGACTGTCACTGAGCGTGGCACCACGTTCGGCTATCAGGATCTTATTGTAGATATGCGAGGATTCCCGGAGATGAAGGAGGCGTGTGGTTGTCCGGTTATCATCGATGCCACCCATTCCTTGCAGCAGCCTAACCAGACTTCTGGCGTCACGGGCGGTTTGCCGGAGCTTATCGCCACGATAGCATGCAGCTCGATAGCTGCCGGGGCGGACGGAGTTTTTATGGAGACGCATCAGAATCCGTCAGAGGCTAAGAGCGATGGAGCCAACATGCTTCCTCTTGATAAGATGGAGAGCCTGCTTCGCCGTCTCGTGATCATGCGTCAGGCCTATCTTGAAGGTCTGAAAATATAGACGCACCGATATCCTTTCGGATAATACATGTAAGGTTCGTTTTTTTACCTTACGGAGCAATAAAAAACAACCGCATCAGCAGAATTTGCCGATGCGGTTGCTTTTTGTAAGTAGTTTCTAAAAATTAATGTACATATGTTGGCACGGTTTTTGCAGTATGGTAAGGTAAACGACTATGAGAATTACAGAAGTAAACCTTACAAAGAAACAGAGAGTGGAGTTGGAGTATATCGTACACTTCGACTCCCGTCCTTTCATGCAATTACGCAGCCAGATAGTGTTATACAAAGCGGATGGTCTGTCATCGAAAGCGATAGCGGAGAAGCTGTCATGTTCAGAACACAAGGTCAACCGCTGGGTGAACCGATATCTCTGCAATGGAGCGGATGGATTGCGGAACAAGCCCGGACAAGGTTGCAAGCCTATCATGGACAGCTCAGACGAGGAAGCAGTCATAAAGGCAATCGAGAACGACAGGCTGAGTGTTATGAAAGCCAAGGAGAGATGGCAGGAAGCCACAGGCAAGGAGGCGTGTCGCGACACGTTCAGGGCTTTTTTATCAGCCTTGGCGCAAGATTTGGACGTATAAGGAAGACGACCAAAGGGACACCCTCGCCGCAACTCTACGCTTATAAGAAGGAGAAGTTGCAAGAGCTTGTAAAACAATACGACGCCGGACTCATAGACCTCTTTTTCGGGGATGGAAGTTTCACATGCACTGAAGGATACGTGCCTTATGGATGGCAGTTTCCATGGGAAAATGTGACAATCCCATCTGAAAGATACAAGAGACTCAACATATGGGGAATGATCGACTACAGGAGCAACTACCATGGTTTCACATCCATGGAAAGCATGACATCCGAAAAAATAGCAGATTTCCTTGATAAATTTTCCCTCACGATAAAGAGAGAGACTTTCATCGTGCTGGATAATGCAAAGGTGCATCGCAGCAAACTTATGAAGGAAATGAGAAAGATTTGGGAGAAGAGAGGACTCTTTCTTTTCTTCCTGCCTCCTTATTCCCCTCATCTCAACATAGCGGAAACTCTCTGGCGAATGCTGAAAGGCCAGTGGATACAACCATCCGACTACGCCTCGGCAGACAACCTCTTTTATGCTGTCAACCGGGCGTTGGGCGCGTTGGGGACTGCCAATCGCATCAACTTTACTATGAGAGCTTGATATGTTCATTTATTTTTCTGAAGTACTTATCAATTAAAGATTCAAAATTATTTCAGTTTGAGCACTTGTCCTACCTTTATAACGTCAGCTGCGCCCATTCCGTTGATTTTTCTGAGTGTAGTGGAGGATAGACCGTAAGATTTTGCGATAGAAGAGAGTGTGTCGCCTTTACGGACAGTGTAGGAATCCTTTTCGTTTGCGGCAGCACGATAGGGGTTGCTGCTCTCAGCCTTGGCAAGCGTTTTGCCGGCAGGCGCGAAATTACGAGCTTTTGTATACGTACGTTTATCGAAAGTATATGTATCCGTGTGCGTGGTCTGGTTTGCGAAGTCGAAGATTGCCGACGGATTTATGGCGTATCCCATGAAACGGGTCTCAAAGTGGAGGTGAGGACCGGTGCTTCGTCCGGTGCTTCCACCCAGACCGATCGGGTCGCCGGCTTTCACCACCTGGTCAGCCTTTACGAGTGGCTTGTTGAGGTGTCCGTATACGGTTTCAAGTCCGTTTGGGTGGCGAAGGATCACGTAGTTGCCATAACCCTTTCTTTCGTAAGCAGTGAGACGACATTTCCCATCAAAAGCGGCATAGATTGTGTCGTTGTTTCTGATTGCGAGATCAATGCCTTTGTGCATTCTGCCGAAACGACGGCGATAGCCATAATTTGAAGTCACCTTTCCCGGTACAGGCATCACGTAGCCTGTCACGTCAATCACTTGAGTATCGGGTACGTCTGATTCCTTGAACGGGTTCACTGCCTTGCTGTTCCATCCTTCGGTGTAAATGTCGGGTTCCGGTTCAATATCGTCGATGAGGTCAA
This sequence comes from Muribaculaceae bacterium Isolate-037 (Harlan), assembly GCA_003762615.1. Classification (GTDB taxonomy): domain Bacteria; phylum Bacteroidota; class Bacteroidia; order Bacteroidales; family Muribaculaceae; genus Lepagella; species Lepagella muris. Next base: position 13,454 of record RIAZ01000007.1, on the reverse strand, counting down.
TGAAAGTATTCTTTTCAACCAATCTGATTTGGTCTTTACTTTTTGCTTGATTGGCGAGGAGCTGCTTGTGAGCATCCGAATGCGGAGATTTACTTGTTATAGTCTGCGCAGTTATTCCGCCGATAGCAAAAGAAGAGAGTAGGAATAAAGCTGCATATTTCTTAAATATCGTCATTATTATGAATTTTATATCCTATGAACACGTCACAGGAGGTCTTATTTGTTAAGGTCGTCGTCAGCATAAAGGAAAGAAAGGTCGCGTGGAGTATAGTCGAGCACTTCTTCCGGCTTGAAGAAACGTGCGATTTCCACCTTTGCATTCTCCGGAGAGTCGGATGCATGCACGATGTTGGCCTGTCCGCTCATGCAGAAGTCACCACGCAGAGTGCCGGGAGCAGCTTTCCTTCCATTGGTTGCGCCAGTCATGGCACGGAACACCTCAACGATATTGATGCCCTTAAGCACAAGGCATACTACGGGCGATGCCATCATAGATGCGCATAGCTCCGGGAAGAAAGGACGGTCAACAAGGTGAGCGTAATGCTCGCGTAAAATCTTTTCGTCGAGTTGCATCATTTTCATGCCTGTGATGATGATGCCCTTACGTTGTATTCTGTTGATCACTTCTCCAATCAGTCCGCGTTCTACGCAAGATGGTTTCAGGATGACTAAGGTTTGTTCCATTTTTCCTTAATACTTTTTAATAATTTTCGTTGAGGTTTCTTCAAAGTTACAACATTAACCTTGTGAATCCTAATTATTTTGTGTTATTTTTTTATAAATATTTTTTCATTGTAAAGAAATGTCTTTGTAAATATCAGTTACATAGTGAATTATTTACAAAATATGTTTTACAACACATTTTTGAACCTGTTGCACATGTGCTATAGGCGTGTGCAATTATAGTCAAAGATAAATGTGAAAATTTGTTAACGTCAAATTAATGTCAGCATAATCATAAACTTAGATAATTCAGCATTTAATAATGCATGATGAATTCGCTTTAATTACGAATGGCAATCCTGCTGATAAGACAATCTGTTTCCTCACCGATGATTCTTAGGACTGCATCTCATAAAAATTTTCGGTATGAACCATTCGGAGCCTTATTTTGTATAACAGACAGAGTATGTCTTGTCGGGCGGATTGACTGGTAGGGAAATTGACGAATCGGCTTGGTGAGATCAGCTTTTATTAAAATTCCACTAAAAATTAAAGGTATGTTAGCAAAGGAAGTTGCAAGCGCTGTGGAACGGATTCCGACAGTAGAATTATCAACGCCCGCAGAAGAGAGCACCTATGCGATAGCTCGTCTAATAATGAAGTTGGTCGACATGATATTGTCGTGGGTGGGGTTGGGACACGACAAAACACTTTCGTTGGTGATATATGCCGCCCTTGTGTTTGCCATATCTTTCGGTATTGGTATTGTGGTGCAGTGTATTGTTGTGGCAGCCGCCAGATACGTAGGCAAGCATTGGCATGCCGAACTTTACGGACGTATGAATGAGGAGCATATCTTCACTAAGAGTGCGCGTATAATCCCCGCTATAATTTTTTTGATACTTATACAGTTCACTTTGTCGGAAAAGGCTTCCTTGGCTTCCTGGATGACGAGGTTCACATGGATATATATAGGATTTGTTGTGACTGATTCGCTTTGCCATGTGGCAAACGTCATCTGGATGCACGTCAATAGCCGTGCCAACAAGAGGCATCTGCCGCTCAATGGAATCCTTCAGTTGGTGAAGGGATTGCTTTGGATTATCTGCGTGATTGTCACTATTGGCATCCTGGTCAACAAGTCGCCGACATCATTGCTGGCAGGTCTTGGAGCTTTCGCTGCCGTCCTGATGCTCGTGTTTAAGGACAGTATTCTTGGTGTTGTCGCCGGTGTGCAGCTTTCGGAAAATGACTCTCTCCATGAGGGCGACTGGATTGCAGTGGGTGATGCCAACGGCACTGTCATCGAGGTTTCGCTGACGGCTGTGAAGGTGCTGAATTGGGATAAGACGGTGTCGACGTTGCCTCCCTACAGCCTGATCTCTTCGGGATTCAGGAATTATCGTAACATGTCGCAAAGCAATACGCGACGCATACAGCGGAGCTATATGGTGGATGCTGACAGTGTTGTGGAATGTGATGATGAGATGCTTGAGGAATTTTCCAAGCTGCCTTATATGAAAGACTGGATAGCTAAGAAAATTGAGCAGCGTAATCAAGGGAAGGTGCAGGATGCAGCTAATCCAGAGGGTCTGGTCGATGGCTCGATTGATACGAATCTCGGTGTGTTCCGTGCATATCTTAAAATGTATCTTGATGCGAATCCCAATTTCTCTAAGGCAGGGGGTATTGATTTCTGTTTCGTGACCACATTGCCGCAGACCTCCTCAGGCATACCGCTTCAGATATATTGCTTCACGTCGACCTCCGCATGGATCACGTATGAGGCAATAATGAGCGCGCTCTTCGAGCACATGGCAGTAATGCTGCATAAATTCAGATTATGCACCTTCGAGAATGCATCCGGCAGGGATACTATTATTGAGGGTTATCTTAGCCCGGGTAAGGATCCGGATACAGTGTTTGGTTTGCCGGAGCCGTTCCTTAATGGGAAATGATAGTGTCAAATTGACAATAATGACGACAATGACGATAATGACAAGCGGAGACACATCATCGTGCCTCCGCTTCCCTTATTGAAGTGGTCTAAACTTATACTTCATCTCAAAAATTATCTTATCGTATGATTCTGTCCTTACTGCTTGGTAGTGGTGCTTTCATTCTCAGGTGCGGTTATTTTGAACGTTACCGGCAGGTTGAAATATGAGGCAACAACTTGTTCATTCACCTTGGCAGGCACCCATTTAGGCATAGACATGACCAATCTTATAGCTTCCTTGTCAAGCTCTTTGTCGACGCCTTTGACTACTGTCGCATCCCTTACCGAGCCATCTTTGTCAACGATGAATTTCACGACAACGCGTCCCTGGACATCATTTTTGGCAGCCTCTTCGGGATACCTCAAGTTTGTACTAAGCCATTTCATCAGTGCAGGCATACCGTCAGGGAATTCCGCCGGGGATTCTACGGCTATGTACACCTTCTCTCCATTTTTCAGTGTATTGTATATAAGGTCGGTAGTCGGCTTCGCCTCTTTGACGGCTTCATTCGTAGATGTTGAGTTATCTTTGATTTTAAAGGAGATAGGCATAGTGAAGTAGGATGCCACCGGTTTCCCGTCGATTTCAGCCGGTTTCCATTTTGGCATGGATTTGACGAGTCGGAGAGATTCCTTGTCGAGCTCCTTATCGACGCCTTTGATTATCTTCGTATCTCTTACAGAGCCATCCTTGCCGATTACGAGCTTCACGATCACTCTCCCCTGTATCCCATTCTTGTAGGCATTTTCAGTGTAATGCATATTTTCTCCAATCCATTTCATCAAGCCTGGCATACTTCCGGGAAATTCTGCGAGTACGTCGGCAGAAGTATATATTTTGTCGTCATCCTCAGGTGATGTTGACTCGCTTTCGGCAGTGACAGCAGTCTCAGACTCGGTGCCTCCGTTGATTTCAGGGGTGGAGGGAGCCGTAGCCGTTATGTTCTCTTCGGCTGCGATAATTAATCCGGTATTTGATTCGGAATCCGGAATAAAATTGTTAACTTTGTCATCATTTTCCGCCATAATTGATATGTCGGAAGTCGAACCGATGATGGAGGCTACTGCCGGGAATTCAGTTGCAAGGCATCCGACAGCCATTGCCGGGATTACGAGAAGGGCGGTCAACCGACGTCCCTTTGATGGATTTGTTTTGTACATCATAGCTATACGTTTTTTAAGTTTGCTGTGATTCAGGCTGTTGGCAAGAACTTGGAACCTCGTGCCCACAGCCTTTTTTATTAATAATGTTTGATATTGTCTCATGTCGACGCCGGATGATAGCACGGCATCGTCGGCCTGGTATTCGTGAACGGTCTTGAACTCGTCCCCCATGAGCCACGCTGCAGGGTTAAACCATTGTAATATGGATACAACCTGCACTACGACGAGGTCGATCCAATGTCGCAATTTAAGATGCCGCATTTCATGGAGAGCGATGAGGTCGCCAGCTGTCTCATAGTCATTACGGTTCATGACGTAGAAGTAGAGCCAGCTAAATGGCGCGATGTCGTCACGATTGGATATAATGAGGATGTATTCCCCGGTCTTTATCCTCTCGCCGTCAGAGATTATGCGGCATAGTTGATAAAGCCCGAATATAGAATAGATTAAGGATAGTATTACTCCGATGATATATATGATTGTGGCGATCGTCGGGAGCGAAAGACTATCCCTTTCTGATTCATCCATGTCTGTTGCCGCAAAGGCAGCCGTTATATATGCCTCCTCAGTATTATCCGTAAAATCCGTCGGTAATTCACTGATAACTACATCGGCTGCAGATGACGACGGCTCGGGCATCAGACCCCTCCATTCGTCTGACAACAGGGGCAGCAGCAACGACATGGCATAGATGACGTATAGGATTAACCGGTTGCACGTATGCTGCCGTTCGCCCGCCAGAATGAGTTTGTAAGCGAGATACCCGAAGCATAGTATTATGCTTGATGTCATTGCGTAGGAGAAAATACTGCCCATGGTTAAAGATGTTTAGGAATTTTTTTCGTTTTCTTTGCTTTTGATTAGGTCAAGGATCTCTTCAAGTTCGTCTGCCGTCACCTTATTCTCCTCTACAAGAGCGGAGATTGCTTTCTTGTAGGAGTTTCCGAAGAAGTCACGTATTACGTCAGCGAGCGTCCTTTCTGCAAAATCCGAACGTTGAGCGATTGCGAAGAAGCGATGGGAGCTTCCAAAGCATTCATGCCCTACGTGCCCTTTCTTTTCAAGGATACGGATTGTTGTGGCGATGGTGTTGAAATGAGGTTTGGGCTCGGGGTATCGGTCAAGCATCTCTCTGACGAATAGCGGGCCGTCGTTCCAAAGCATGTTCATAAGCACTGCCTCTTTCTCGGTAATTGTCTGTCTTTTCCTTCCAGCTTTCATGACTGTCTTTTTTTTATTTAAGATTACTTCGTTATCTTTAGATTGCAAATTTAAAACGAAAAATTTAATTTAACAACGAATACATTAGTCTTTTGGAGTTAAAAAATGTTAAATAATAGATTTGGGGAATTACAAAAGCTAACGGGGTTGACGTCTTCAATAAGAAAGGCGTCAACCCCGTTGGTTTTAGTGGTCATTGGCTATACCAATGATGGTCTTATTGTTTTACCGGAGTTACAGTATATCCGGCTTTTCTCAGTCCTTCTATGATACCCTTGTCTCCGGCGAGATGTAGCGCGCCCACGGCAATGAAAGAGGGGGCGTCATTCATAATCGACGGAAGTTTCTGGAGCCATTCGGCATTTCTCTTATCTACAAGAGCCTCCATAAACTCAGGGTGCTCGTTGTCCTTACTTGATAATTCCGACATCTTGTCAAGATCCTGTGCCTCGTATGCGGCGGTTAGCTCTTTTGTCGCCTGTATGGATTTTTCCGGATCCTTCAGCATCTCCACAAGCGATTCAGCCTGATATGCTATAGGAGTGAAGTCAAACAGGATTGATGCCTGATAGTCGGCTGTCTCAAGCGGGATGATTTTCTTCCCTGTATTTTTCCCTTGAAATTGGAAATAGGTGTCAAGCTGTTCCTGCGGGTTGAAACCGGGCATTTCTTGGGCAGCCATACCGATTGCCACCATCGAAGTCACTACGTTTGGTTTCATCGCATCAAGCATCTTCAGCTCCATTCCGGGAGCAGGTGCCCATTTCTTGAATTCCTCACTTATTATTGTAAAATCCTCAGGCGATATTATTTTTGATAGGGTGCTGTCGGCGGGAGCCATCATGTGTGGTTGCATTGCCATTCCCAAAGCCATCTGGTCTTGTGTCATGTCGATTTCTCCGACCACTTGCTCTGCCTCGGTGAAAGGCTTGCCTGCACCAGTCTTGTCGATGAAAGAGAGGGGAGCGATGTGGTGAGTTCCGAAAATGTAGGAGGGGGATTTTAGTCCGTTGCCCTCCACCTTATATAATAGTTGGGCATTTACGGAAACTGATGCGAGAAGAGCAATTGAAGCTAAGATTGTTTTTAACTTGAACATAAAAAAAGATTATTGAAGTTTTTTATTTATTAGTCGTAAAATTATCAAAAAAGTTTCATTCGGATGTGAAAATTTTTTTAGAAAAAAGGAAAAATTCTTTTTAGCAGAGTATGTCTATAAAAAATCCCCGGCAGCGGGGACAGCCGGGGAAGAGAAGGGAGGGTAAGAGAGAGGATATGCAGTCGGGTGTTTGTTCAACATAAATAATTTTATTACTTTTGTTGAAAATTGGAGAAAACAACGTCAGAGAAATAATGTCAGAAAAATAACGCCAATGGATAATAAGACCTTAATAGATAATCTGTCACGCCGTCTTGACGTGTCACGCGATACTGTAGTCGCTCTGATAGATGGATTGGCAAAGACAGTGGGGGAGTGTGGTGCTGAACTTGACAGCGTGGCAATCCCATCCTTCGGCACATTCGAACCTCGTAAGCGACTTGAACGGGTGGCTCTCCATCCCGCTACGGGGAAGCGTCTGCTCGTGCCGCCAAAGATTGTGATGACATTCAAACCGTCGGTCTCTTTAAAACAGAAGATAAGAAATGGAGAATAAGGTTACGATGCCTGCGTTGGTGGCGATGCTCGCTCTTACCACCGGGCAGCAGAAGAAATTGTGTGAGGATTTTCTCAAGGAACTGTTTGCCATTATAGAGGAGGAGTTGACTTCCGGAGGTAATGTGAGGATAAAGGGATTCGGCACATTCAAACTTGTGGAGGTGGAAGCCCGTAAAAGTGTCAATGTCTCCACTGGTGAGGACTCTGTGATACCCGGTCACACGAAAGTGATGTTTGTCGCTTCGAAGGAACTTGCATCAAGAGTAAACCTTCCATTTGAGATATTTGAGGCAGTAGAGATTTCAGACGATCTTCCTACTGATACGCTTGACGGTGGAGAAGATGCTGACCTTGATGATGACGGGTCGGCACCCGTCATTGATAATAACGGGTCGGCACCCGTCATTGATAATAACGGGTCGGCGCCCGTCATTGATAACGGGTCGGCACCCGTCATTGATAACGGGTCAGCACCCGTCATTGATAATAACGGGTCGGCACCCGTCATTGATAACGGGTCAGCACCCGTCATTGATAACGGGTCGGCACCCGTCAAAGATGACAGTAAAGATAATGTGGATATGCCGCAAAAGATAATCTTTACAGATATAGAGGAGGATGTGGTGGCATTTCCGATTGAACCGATTGAAAAGGTGGATGAGATTCCGACAGATGAGACAGTGGAACAGGAAGAGAATACTTATGAGGAGATTCTTTCAGAAGAGGATTCGGATAAACGTAGCGTTTTCTTGAAAGGATTCTTCACAGGTCTTGCAGTGGCTGTCGTTTTGGGCGTTATCGGTTTTTCAGTATGGTATTTCTTCATGTCCGGTTCTGATGAAAGGAAGCCGGTCCCTGTTGCTGTCGTGGAGAAGACGTCGGTTGGGAAAGTAGAGGCAGATAGCGTGGCAGCATCAGTGGCAGATTCTGTGCGCCTTGACTCTACGGCATTGTCAACGGCAGAGACGGTGAAGAGTGTTTCGGATAATGACGTGCCGACAAAGGCATCGGATGAGCCTGTATACGACACTGTGACCACCACCCGCTATCTGACTACAATAGCCAAGGAGCATTATGGCAATTTCAATCTGTGGCCTATAATATATGAGGAGAACAGCAGTTTCCTTGGGCATCCCGACAGGATCTCTCCGGGGACAAAGGTAGTGGTGCCTCCGCTCTCGAAATATGGCATTGATCCGAAGAATCCCGACCATGTGCAATCTGTGAAGAGGAAGGGCGCGGCAATATATGCCCGGTTCAAGAAAGCGGCAGGAGGACGTAAATGATAAAAAAACGGAAAATTTTTTTATCATTTTAATGTTGTGGAAATCAAATGGATGATAATTGATTGGCGATGAAATTATGATACGGGTCGAAAAATATCATTAAAAAATTTGGTGGAAATAAAAAAAATATCTAATTTTGCACTCGCTAAGCCATGAGAGGTGAGGCAAAATAAGAATGGTGCCATGTCCGAGTGGTTAGGTACCGGTCTGCAAAACCGTTCACACCAGTTCGAATCTGGTTGGCACCTCAAAATCAAGTCATCTTTTAGATGGCTTGATTTTTTTTTGCAACTTACACAGGGGGGCTAAACGTTATATCGTTTGGATAATAGTTAAGAAACCTTTAATTTTGCACGGAAAATGAAAAATAACGATATATACCCCGATAAAAAAGGTCTGTACGGTATCTTCAACGACAGTTTCCCTCCGATACTTGACGGAGTGACGCTGGCGGTGCAGAATTATGTGTATTGGCTTTCAGAGAAAGGTCGCACGCCATGTGTAGTGACGCCATGGAATCCGGAGAAAATAGAACATCCGTATTCCGTGATGCGCTATTTCTCACTCCCGATCTATTCACGTAAGCCTTACCGCTATGGCTATCCCAAGCTTGATCCATTTATATGGAGGAAATTGCGTGGCACTGATTTCAAGATATTGCATGCACATTGCCCATTCTCTTCCGGACGACTTGCCGTATACGTCAAGAAGAAGCAGAATATTCCGTTGATCGGCACGTTTCATTCCAAATATCGTTCCGACCTGGAGCATTCCTTCCGGCGTATGCCATGGTGTGTGCCAATAATCATGAAAAGGATACTTGATTTCTTCAATGCTTGTGATGAGGTGTGGATACCGCAGGCACAGGTGGAGGATACCGTAAGGGAATACGGTTATAAGGGACGGCTTACGGTGGTGGAGAACGGCAATGACTTTTCCGGCATCATCTCCGGTCCGCTTGAGGATTACAAGCGGGCGGCGAAGCGACGCAGAGGTATGGAAGACGACACCTTCTCATTGCTTTTTGTCGGACAGCATATCTGGGAAAAGGGGATACACACTATCCTTGAATCTGCCGCTCTGCTCAAAGATAGGATCAAGTTTCATCTCGATTTCATAGGCACCGGATATGCAGAGGGGGAGATGCGGGATATGATAGCCCGTATGGGGTTGCAAGATGCCGTGACTATGCATGGCGTTGTCACTGACCGCAACACACTCAGTGAGTATTATGCGGCAAGCGATCTCTTTCTGTTTCCATCTATGTATGACAATGCACCCCTTGTGGTTAGGGAGGCGGCTGCTATGGGCACTCCGGCAGTGCTTCTTGAAGGATCGACAGCCTCGGAGGTTATCAGAGACGGAAAGAATGGTTTTCTGGTTTCGCCTGGTGCCGAGTCGTTCTCATCATTGGTCGAGCGTGTCGCATCTGACCGTAGTTTGCTCAGAGAAGTGTCGCAGGGAGCACGTGCCACTCTTGTGAGGAGCTGGGAGGATGTAGTGGCAGAGGTGGTTGACCGTTATGACGCGATTATCCGTAATTACAGGAGATGAAGATTATTTAAATGACATAGATAGTTGCCCTGAACTATTGGAGATAAAATATCGTTGTAGAAAAATATAAAATCTGAATATTGCTTATGGCTACGCAAGATGTCCCTAACCCCACTCCCGGTGAGATTACTATTGATAAGAAGACCTTCTCCCTATGGAAGGTTTTGCTTCCGGTCGTCATCGGACTGGGAGTTGTGGTCTACATGTTTCTGTCAGATGCCAAGAAGGAGAATCTTGTGCAAGTGTTGTCGGATATAGATTTCACTCCGAGGACGTGGTTCTGTATCGCGCTTGCATTCCTTTTCATGTTTGGCAGAGACTTTGGTCTGAGCTGGCGTTTCCGGGCACTGACGGATAAGGATTTGAGTTGGGGGAGGGCATTTAAGGTGGATTTTCTCTGCGAATTTACGTCATGCGTCACTCCGTCGGCAGTGGGCGGAAGTTCACTTGGCATGGTGTTTCTTAACACGCAAGGGATAGAGTTCGGACGTGCCACTACGCTGATGATGACCACACTGTTTCTTGACGAATTATTTTTTGTGGTCAGTTGTCCGCTGGTAGTGATGCTGACTCCGGCACATGAGATATTTGCCTCCGACGGCACGACATTCTCTCATGGGATTCAATTGACATTCTGGCTCGTATATGCCGTATTGTTTGTATGGACCTTGATTCTGTTTACCGGTATAATATGGCGTCCGCAATGGGTAGTCAATGTGATAGGACGTCTGTTCAGGTTGCGATGGCTCCGCAAATGGCAGTCGTCGGCAATGTCGCTTGGCAACAATATGCTTGCCACGTCGAAGGAGTTGCGCAAGAAGAGGTTCGGATTTTGGTTGGAAGTGTTCGGAGGCACAGCATTGTCATGGATCTCACGTTATCTTGTGGTCAACGCATTGTTCCTTGGTTTCCTTCCCCAGGCTGATCATTGGCAATGGGTGATACTTGCGCGTCAGTTTGTGATATGGGTGGTGCTTATGGTCAGTCCCACGCCGGGAGGTTCCGGTCTCAGCGAATGGCTCTTTTCGGAATATTACGGGGATCTTGTCCCGACGATGGGGCTTGCCCTTGTTCTCGCAGTGTTCTGGCGGGTGATATCCTACTACGTCTATTTGATAATAGGGGCGATAATAGTTCCCGGCTGGCTTAAGAGCACAATGGCAAAGATAAGTGGAATGAAAAGTGGAATGAAAAAAGTAGATGATAAATGAGAGGTAGATTGAAATACATTATTATTATACCGGCACGCTATCCCTCCACAAGGTTTCCGGGGAAACCATTGGCTAAGATAGGTGGAGAGGAGATGATTCTGTACGTATGCCGTGCTGCGGCAGCGACAGGGGAGAGGGTGGTTGTTGCCACAGATGATGAGCGCATATTGCGATGCGTGGAGAGCCGGGGATATGAGGCTGTGATGACAAGTAATGATTGCAAGAGTGGCACGGATAGGGTATGGGAGGCATATTGCAAGCTGCATTCTGATGCCGATGTGGTCATAAATCTTCAGGGTGACGAGCCATTTGTGAAGGTGGAGCATATAAGGAGTCTCATGGAATGTTTTGATTCAGACCCGTCGACGCAGATAGCGACATTGGTAAAACCATTTGACAAGAATGAAGGATTTGAGTCGTTGTTTGATTCCAATCGTGTGAAGGTGACGTATGCAAGAGATGGCAGGGCACTCTGTTTCTCAAGAAGCATCGTGCCATATATAAGAGGAGAGGAATGGAGAAAATGGCTTGATTCCTACACCTTCCATATCCATATCGGAATATATGGATTTCGGGCATCAGTGCTTGGGGAGGTCACGGCATTGCCGGTCAGCGGGCTTGAACGTGCGGAAAATCTGGAGCAGTTGCGTTGGCTGGAGAATGGCTATCCTATAATGACGCGAGTGGTGGCAGATTCCTCGATAGGTATCGACACGCCGTCCGACCTGGAGAAAGCCGAGAAAATGCTCAAATAGATTTGTATATTTCATTAGAAATGACTAATTTTGTGATGAAAATATATCACCTCAAATCAGGTAAAAATATCTAATGAAAAAGAGTGCACTTCAAAGAGTAAGAGCTGAATATCAGCCGAAGCTCCCCAAAGCCCTTCAGGGTCCGGTGAAACTTAATATCGGTGAGGCTACAGAGTCAGTTGCCGATCAGGAAGAGATAAAGAAACTTTTCCCCCACACTTACGGACTGCCTATCGTACAGTTTGAGACAGCAGAGGCTGCAGAGCGCGTAGAGGAGCCGTTTAACGTAGGTATTATCCTTTCCGGCGGTCAGGCACCCGGCGGTCACAACGTTGTCAGTGGTATCTTCGACGGTATCAAGAGCCTCAACAAGGAATGTCGTCTCTATGGCTTTCTCATGGGTCCTTCCGGTTTCATCAACCATCAGTATATGGAACTGACTGCCGGCTACATCAAGGATTTCCGTAACACAGGCGGTTTCGACATCATCGGTTCAGGCAGAACAAAACTTGAGACACCCGAACAGTTTGAGTCTGGTCTTAAGATTCTGAAAGAGCTCAACATCAAGGCTCTCGTAATCATCGGTGGTGATGACTCCAACACCAATGCCGCTGTACTCGCAGAATATTATAAGAACATCAATGCAGGCGTGCAGGTTATCGGCGTGCCCAAGACTATCGACGGCGACCTTAAGAACAAATGGATCGAGACTTCATTCGGTTTCGACACTGCTTGCAAGGTCTACAGCGAGGTTATCGGCAACATCCAGCGTGACTGCAACTCTGCAAAGAAATACTATCACTTCATCAAGCTCATGGGTCGCTCCGCTTCTCACATCGCACTTGAGTGCGCACTTGAGACTCAGCCTAACGTCTGCTTGATTTCTGAGGAGGTTCTTGCAAAACGCATGACTCTCGACAACATCGTCAACTATCTCTGCTACGTGATAGCTGAGCGTGCGAAACTCGGCTGGAACTTCGGTACTGTTCTTGTTCCGGAGGGTCTTATCGAGTTTATCCCCTCAATGAAGGATCTTATCTCTGAGCTCAACGACGTGCTCGCAGCTAATGGTGCAGCCCTCGAAGGTCTCACAGAGGATGAGAAACTTGAGAAAATCCACTCAATGCTTACTCCGGTCAATGCCGACCTTTACAAATCACTTCCCAAGACTATCGCACTCCAGCTTAGCCTTGACCGCGACAGCCACGGCAACGTGCAGGTATCTCTCATCGAGACTGAGAGCCTCCTGAGCCAGATGGTTGCAAAGCGTCTTGAGGAGATGGCAGAGCAGGGTCAGTACTCCGGTAAGTTTGCCGCACAGCACCACTTCTTCGGCTATGAAGGTCGTTGCGCTGACCCGACAAACTTCGATGCTGACTACACTTACGCTCTCGGCTACAATGCAGCTATGCTCATCAACTCAGGTCTTACCGGCTATATGAGCTCTGTACGCAATCTTACCGATACTACTGAGAACTGGATTGCCGGCGGTATACCTATCACAATGATGATGAACATGGAGCGTCGTCACGGTCACATGAAACCGGTTATCCAGAAGGCTCTTGTAAACCTGAACGGACGTCCTTACCTGAAGTATGCTTCAATGCGTGAGACTCTCGCGCTCAACACTCTCTACCAGTACCCCGGTCCTATACAGTACTTCGGTCCGGCAGAGGTGTGCGACCGTCCGTCAATGACACTCCTTCTCGAGCACGACAAAGAGATCTGATTCCGTCAGATAGATAAATATGCAATAAAGAGGCTGTCTAACAAGTTTAGGCAGTCTCTTTTCGTATGTGATTGCAAAAAGACAGTATAAAAAATAAGGCTTTCTTGTTGAGATTCAGCAGGAAAGCCTTTGTCATGTCAGATAATTTTTGTAAATTTGTGTTGCATATAAATAACTTGTTATCAAAACATAACATGGCAAAATTAGCAATAAAA
>RIAZ01000079.1 GCA_003762615.1 Muribaculaceae bacterium Isolate-037 (Harlan) | reverse complement strand
GGGGGATCCGGCGCGCCTAGGCCTTGACGGCCTTCACTCAATTCGCCCTATAGTGAGTCGTATTACGTCGCGCTCACTGGCCGTCGTTTTACAACGTCGTGACTGGGAAAACCCTGGCGTTACCCAACTTAATCGCCTTGCAGCACATCCCCCTTTCGCCAGCTGGCGTAATAGCGAAGAGGCCCGCACCGAAACGCCCTTCCCAACAGTTGCGCAGCCTGAATGGCGAATGGGAGCGCCCTGTAGCGGCCACTCAACCCTATCTCGGTCTATTCTTTTGATTTATAAGGGATTTTGCCGATTTCGGCCTATTGGTTAAAAAATGAGCTGATTTAACAAAAATTTAACGCGAATTTTAACAAAATATTAACGCTTACAATTTAGGTGGCACTTTTCGGGGAAATGTGCGCGGAACCCCTATTTGTTTATTTTTCTAAATACATTCAAATATGTATCCGCTCATGAGACAATAACCCTGATAAATGCTTCAATAATATTGAAAAAGGAAGAGTATGCGTAGCCGTAATTGGAGCCGTACCCTGACCGAACGTAGCGGCGGTAATGGTGCGGTGGCGGTGTTTATGGCGTGCTATGATTGCTTTTTTGGCGTGCAGAGCATGCCGCGTGCGAGCAAACAGCAGGCGCGTTATGCGGTGGGCCGTTGCCTGATGCTGTGGAGCAGCA
>RIAZ01000078.1 GCA_003762615.1 Muribaculaceae bacterium Isolate-037 (Harlan) | reverse complement strand
TCGGCTAAAGTTGCCCATTAACGACAAAATCATGACTCGGACCATGATTCTAACGCCTGAGCACCGCTCTCTACAACCGCTGTTGGACTATTTAGGCGTTTAGGGTGACGCAATGACGAAGTCAGGAAATATGTTTAATGGTATACAGCATCCATCAATATGGCTCCAACCTATTTCAGGAGAACCGGTTTGTCTCAGGGAATTTTCGTATGAGGACTATAAGTCACGTATGGATTAAATAATATTCTCTTTTTGGCGTATTCAAGGTGTTGTGTCCCAGATGAATGTAATTCTAAGGAGAGGTAAAAGTTGGGATAGTCAAAACATTCTTATCTATATTTTTGTTGTATAGATGAAAAATGTATAACTTAAATGTTAAAGACATGAAGAAATATAGATGTGAAGTTTGCGATTGGATCTATGATCCAGAAGTTGGTGATCCCGAGAATGGAGTTGCTCCAGGAACTGCATTTGAAGATATACCCGATGATTGGGTTTGTCCTCTTTGCGGCGTAGGGAAAGATGAATTCGTTGAAGAGTCATAATTAATATGTAACTCAATATTTAAAAGGAGGATATGTCAATTAGCTGATATTTCCTCCTTTTTATGTTTTATAAAATGAAGTATAGGCAACTTCAGTTATTCTATAAGTACTTCAGAAAAATAAATGAACATATCAAGCTCTCATAGTAAAGTTGATGCGATTGGCAGTCCCCAACGCGCCCAACGCCCGGTTGACAGCATAAAAGAGGTTGTCTGCCGAGGCGTAGTCGG
>RIAZ01000077.1 GCA_003762615.1 Muribaculaceae bacterium Isolate-037 (Harlan) | reverse complement strand
CTGCCGCTCTCGAGGGAAGCTATCTCCTCCTTGATCTGTTTGATGTTTTTAAGTTTCTCGTACTCGGTGTCATACTTGGCGAAAATGTCCGGGTACTTCATCTCGAGCCTGTTCAGGGCCTCGCGCCTGGTGTCGGTCGATACGGCCTCGTTGCCGGCGATGGAGCAGAGTTCCTCTATTTTACGGCGGTGTTCCTCCTCTGCCTCGATGGTCTTCTGTTTCTGTGCCTGGTAGTCCTCTTCGGCCTCCCTGAGCCGTTCGGTCTCAGTCTTCATGGAGACGAGAGCCACGGCGCATCCGGCGAGCAGCGTGGCCACGAGGACGTAGGGGTTGGAGAGCATGGTGGCATTGAGCATTTTCTGTGCCTTCTCCACCAGCAGGAGCCAGTTGTAGTGCAGTGCCTCGGCTGCCGTGGCCCACCCCTTCATGGCGGTGACGGTCATCAGCGCAGTGCGGTAAACGCCGTAAGTGGCGGCTACGCCGAGCAGTATGCGCCCGAAACGCTCATAATGCTCTATCATATACGACACGTCGGAAAGTGTGCCGCTGATGATTCCCTGCGACTTCTGTCCGATTTCGTTGAACATCATCTGAATGGCATCCTCAATGTTGGAAATCTGTCCGGCGATGGTCTTTGACTGCGCCTCCATGAGACCGCCGAACTTGCCGCCTTCGTCGGTCAGGCTCTCGATGACCTTCTGCACCTCGGGGAATCCCACTTTGCCTGCTTCCACGAGTTCCTTGACCCTGCTCTCGGACACGCCGAACTGTTTGGCGAGCTCAC
>RIAZ01000076.1 GCA_003762615.1 Muribaculaceae bacterium Isolate-037 (Harlan) | reverse complement strand
CTGCCGCTCTCGAGGGCTGCTATCTCCTCCTTGATCTGTTTGATGTTTTTAAGTTTCTCGTACTCGGTGTCATACTTGGCGAAAATGTCCGGGTACTTCATCTCGAGCCTGTTCAGGGCCTCGCGCCGGGTGTCGGTCGATACGGCCTCGTTGCCGGCAATGGAGCAGAGTTCTTCTATTTTATGGCGGTGTTCCTCCTCTGCCTCGATGGTCTTCTGTTTCTGTGCCCGGTAGTCCTCTTCGGCCTCCCTAAGCCGTTCGGTCTCAGTCTTCATGGAGACGAGAGCCACGGCGCATCCGGCGAGCAGCGTGGCCACGAGGACGTAGGGGTTGGAGAGCATGGTGGCATTGAGCATTTTCTGTGCCTTCTCCACGAGCAGCAGCCAGTTGTAATGCAGAGCCTCGGCTGCCGTGGCCCACCCCTTCATGGCGGTGACGGTCATCAGCGCGGTGCGGTAAACGCCGTAAGTGGCGGCTACGCCGAGCAGTATGCGCCCGAAACGCTCATAATGCTCTATCATGTACGACACGTCGGAAAGTGTGCCGCTGATGATTCCCTGCGACTTCTGTCCGATTTCGTTGAACATCATCTGAATGGCATCCTCAATGTTGGAGATCTGTCCGGCGATGGTCTTTGACTGCGCCTCCATGAGACCTCCGAACTTGCCGCCTTCGTCGGTCAGGCTCTCGATGACCTTCTGCACCTCGGGGAATCCCACTTTGCCTGCTTCCACGAGTTCCTTGACCCTGCTCTCGGCCACGCCGAACTGTTTGGCGAGCTCAC
>RIAZ01000075.1 GCA_003762615.1 Muribaculaceae bacterium Isolate-037 (Harlan) | reverse complement strand
CGGGCTTGTGGCGCGGGAACCGCGAGGCAATGGGACGGATACGGTCAAGCAGGGCGTTGGTACGCGGAATCTCCTCGATGCGCCGGCGGTAGTTGTCAAAATCGTTGTATATTACCCGGGAGGCGGGATGGATATGCTTAGTGATATGCGACAGCAGCCCGGAGCCACCGAAAAGGTCGACGAACACAGTTCCGGCAGGGTATTGCCTTACCACCTCGATGAAGTGTTTTGCGAACATTCGCTTCTGCCCCACAAAGGGCAGTGGAGCGGACAGATAAAGGCGGCTCATACGTTCAGCTCGAATTTTACGCCGTCCTCACCTGCAAGGAGGCGGCGTGTGTTCTCGATATTGTTGTCGTACACATGCACGTTGCCCAGGAACAGTGTTATCGACTTGAGGGGGAAGTCTATGTGCCGGGCCATGAGGTAGAGGTGGTATATGTCGGCCGGCAGCCCGAGGTTCGCGTCGGAGCTGCGCTGGTAGGCCGACACTACAAGTTCCCCGTCCTCGATCTGGAACTGCACGAGCGACAGGCATGGCGCCTGGCTGCTCTCGGCCTCGGTAGCGCCGAGGAACAGCACATAGTTCTTTGACGGGCGGCGCTCCGAGTTTATCCGGGCGAGCAGCGGCGGCAGCTTCTCGAAGTAGGTGGGGTAGGAGTTGACAAGGATCGAGCCGCAGTAGTCCCACCAGTTTATTCCGGCCTCGCGGTACTTCTCCACCGAGCGCTCGCCGCTCATGAAGAGGCGCAGCTCCGAGCGGAGCTTGCGGCGGGCCAGTCCGTGCCCCTCGAAAATTT
>RIAZ01000074.1 GCA_003762615.1 Muribaculaceae bacterium Isolate-037 (Harlan) | reverse complement strand
GTTATATATTTCCTCTCTCATTTCTTATTAATTTTATCGGTGACTGACTGGGAGAAGCGGAAGACTGTGTAGCACTCCGTATGCGGAAAGGGAATCTTATCACATACTAAGCGACAGCGGTCTTTGGCAAACCCCATACAATAGTCTTGAAAATCGCAACTTTCATTACATAGCCCATGCCCACTCTCGGTAATAGCATCAACTTCTTCCTCGGTCAGATCTACTGCTTCATAAAATTTCCCATTCAGCACTAAGCCGTTGAGGGGTTTGTCATTTTCTCTCATTTAATATTGAAATTTATATTGTTGATGTACTCGTTAAGGTTCTCTTCGATGATTTCCCTCACCGCAGCCTCAACTTCCGGCGATTTCCCGAGGAACTTGCGCTGCGGTATCTTGATGGTGCCTCCGACCTTCATAAGCGCCATCGCCTTCCAGAAGTCAGCCTCGGAAGTGAGCTGCCTGTTTCTCTTGTCCTGCCTCAACGTGCCGTCCTTACGTCGGCCGAAGGAGCCGGTGGCGGAGTAGTATTTGTACCAGAAGAAGCGCTTCATCCTGGCGGTCACCTTTATCTCGCCCCCCTCGTTGTGGATGGCGGCGTAGGGAAGGTCGCTGAAGAACACGATGCTGCTCTCCCTTATCTCGCTCCGGACGCTCCGGCGGAGGGCGCCGGTGTCAACAAGCATGTGGCCGCCCGGACGTGTCGGGCTTTTGCGCCTGGCCCACGACTGGCTGAAGAAGGCCTCGCGCTCGAAATTCCGGTCGAACTCGTCGCCGAGCTCCACCTTGATGTCGCGTAATATGCTCCTGAAGATGGCGCGTGTCTGCCGGTCAA
>RIAZ01000073.1 GCA_003762615.1 Muribaculaceae bacterium Isolate-037 (Harlan) | reverse complement strand
ACATGTCATCGCCGTGCCAGCGGAAGAAGTGTTCGTAGTCCTCGTTCATCTTGAGGGCATACTTCTCAACCTTGCGCTCATATTTGCGGAGGACGGTTTTATACTCGCTTTTGAATATCTCAAGAAGTTCCTCCTTCGTCATTTTCTTTGTCTCACTCATTTTTGCTTAAGTTTGCTTAACCGTTAAAATTTGTCTATCCACGCCAAATTTTGTATCTTTGGCCGCTCGTTCCATTTGGAACACGCTGCAAAGATAAGCGATAATTTTCGCACAACAAAATTTCTATTCAAAAATTTTCGCACAATGTGTAAAATTTTATCTCGTATAAAGATTATTGCCGACTCCGAAGGTATTACTATCGGTGCTATTGAGCGTGCTATTGGAGCCAGTAGAGGGGTAATATCCAAGGCAATAGCCAAAGGCACAGACATACAGTCCAAATGGTTAGAACTCATCTGCGAAAAATTTCCCTCGTATTCACCGATATGGCTTCTAACTGGGGAGGGGCAGATGTTACGCGATTCCCATACTAATAGCACCGACATACCGAGTAGTGCGAAAATTATCGCAAAAATAGAGCCTTCATCCGCCCCCCACATAGAAAGTTCTAAAATTGATTGTACCTCAAAAAGGGATTCTATACCAACTTCAGCACTAACCGAGCTGATTACGACAATACGTGAACAAGCCGAAGAAATAGGACGATTAAAGGCTTATATAGAGCAGCTTGAAAAAGAACATAGGGACAACCAGGTCTTTTCCACAACAAACATTCCAAAGGTGGAGACCCCCTCCCCGCCCGTCTTGCAAGACAGATAGAGCCCTCCATCGTGATTATTGATGG
>RIAZ01000072.1 GCA_003762615.1 Muribaculaceae bacterium Isolate-037 (Harlan) | reverse complement strand
TCACACTCGAAACAGACGAAGTTCAACAGATTGTCTGGATCAGTGGGGTCAACGCGCCCTGCAATGCATTTGAAATTGTAAGAATATTCAGGTTCGGAGACCTTGACAAATCTGTAAAGGAAGAAACCGCAACGAAACGTCGCCCCTCATATAAAGCAATGCTGCAACTCTGCACCGAGGACACTGCAGTAAAGCTCACAGTGATAAAAGACAAGAATAAATCTGTCAACGTAAATTCGGAAGAATGGGAAGCGGCGCTATCGCTCAACGACAAGAATCAGATTGAAAGAACAGGTCAGAATATCAAACTGATTCTACTTAACGATCCACAGCTCAAAAAAGTGCGTTTCGACCGCTTTACCAAGCAGGACATTACCGACTGTTCTGACTTCTGTAATGAGCGAGACAACCGTATTGACGATGAATCGATAGGCAAGATTGCCATTTATATCGAGAATGTTTACGGGCTGCAGCTCTCTCAGCCACGCATCCTTGAAATGTTGAAAACCACATCAAAGGAGCGTGGCTTCAATCCCGTGCATGAATTTATACAGAGTGCGACATGGGATAATGTGGAGCGCATCGATACAGTTGTAATCCGGTACCTTGGTGCCGATGACACTCTTCTTACACGGATGCAGACACGCAAGTGGATGGTCGGCGCGGTGACCCGCGCTTTCAGTCCCGGATGCAAATTCGACCATATACTCACGTTTACCGGGCCGCAGGGTGTTGGCAAAAGCACATTCCTGAATATCATCGCCGGAAACTGGTTTTCAGATTCGTTCTCATTCGCTCACGACGATAAGTCGAAGATTGAGGATATCACTGGCGCGTGGATTGTGGAAATATCAGAACTCAACGGCATGAAACGTGCCCATGACGCCGAGGCTG
>RIAZ01000071.1 GCA_003762615.1 Muribaculaceae bacterium Isolate-037 (Harlan) | reverse complement strand
AAATTCCGGGTCAGGGTCTGTAACAGGACCCTGACGGCATTTTCTGTCATTATTTCGGCTCGTTGCTTCATCGTCTGATTTTTTAGTGGGAGGACTCGGACTCGAACCGAGGACGAACCGGCCGGATTGGATACCGCCGGGTGTTCTGCCAACTGAACTATCCTCCCGAAATGCCGCCGGGCTTGCAATTCCGGCGGCGGTTCAAATGTAGTGCCTTGCGGCTTTTACCGGCTCTCTTGCCGGAGGATGGCCCTCTCTTGGGTCTCACCCTTATAGCTCTGCCGGCTGACCGTTGGAGTCATAGACCTCGATGGTCAATGCTCCCAGTCCGTCGTTCTCGCCCCCTTGGTAGAAGGCCATGAACCGGTCGCCCTGGTTCTCATATCCGAGTCCGTGTATCAGGGCGAAGGCTTCAACTATCGCCCAGCCTGCGGCGGCTGCCTCCTCTTTGGTCGGATAGTCCACGTCCAACTCCAGTGTCCGGCATTTATCCGGGTCCGTATGAAAGTCGTTTATGCTGATTCTATAAGTCACTTTGTCCATCGTCTTATCCGTTATAGGTGACTACCATCAGCAGTCGCTGAATGTCTTCCCTGAGTTCCTGAAGGGATACCCTGTGAAGGGTGTCCGCAACATTGTGCATTATGTTTGTGCCTGTCGGGTACTGACTGCCTTCGATGAGGGTGGTCTCGATGCTCTTTATCTGATGATTCAGCCAAGTCCTTATCTTGTCAATGTCGTCCCATGAGGTCATCGGGCGAAGTTCCCGGACTGCCTTGAGGTTGACCTGCGCCTTATACATGTCATCGCCGTGCCAGCGGAAGAAGTGTTCGTAGTCCTCGTTCATCTTGAGGGCATACTTCTCAACCTTGCGCTCATATTTGCGGAGGACGGTTTTATACTCGCTTTTGAATATCTCAAGAAG
>RIAZ01000070.1 GCA_003762615.1 Muribaculaceae bacterium Isolate-037 (Harlan) | reverse complement strand
TCTGAAACATGGAAGAAAGGCAAAGTCGCTTGTCAAATATGGATTGGAAGAGATTTCGACCATACTTATGCGTCCGACTTATACCCCAAAATTCGATGTTTTCAAATTTTTGTCATGTACTTAAAAAAATAGTGGCAAACTTTCATCAACAGGGGATTCCCTTCGGCTTTTTTTACGGTGAGATTTATTTTTGGAGCCGTGAGCCCTTCTGGGTTGCAATATCTAAACCAAGTAACATAGCAATGCACGAGAACGATAAGCCCAATGCACTTGAAACCCTAATAGACAAAGTTTCAAGTGCCAACAATGAAATCATAATATACCAGCCTGATTCCACAGTGAAACTGGAGGTCAGACTGGAGGATGAAACTGTGTGGTTAACCCAAGCTCAAATGACCGAGTTGTTCCAGACTACCCGAAACAACATTACTCTCCACATACGAAACATATTCAAGGAGGGCGAATTAGATGAAAATTCAGTATGTAAGGAATCCTTACTAACTGCCGCTGACGGTAAACGATATAGAACGAAGTTTTATTCGTTGGATGTGATTATCTCCGTCGGTTACAGAGTAAAATCCATAAGAGGCACACAGTTCCGGCAATGGGCTAATAAGATTTTGAAAGAGTATCTGTTGCGAGGATATAGCGTAAATCAAAGATTATTATATCTTGAAAGCAGAATTGACCGAAGGTTTGCTGAACACGATATTCAGATCGCGGAATTGTCTGATAAAATGGATACCCGACGATTGATGTGAAGACCGTCGCCAATATCCACGATCGCTTCCTGATCGTGGACGAAGACCTGTATCATATCGGAGCATCCATCAAAGACCTCGGTAGAAAGCTCTTCGCCTTCTCTAAAATGGAAATGAAACCGGATATTATCCTCAATAATCTTTGATTATATTTCCGTTCCCGGCATCACGTCGGGAACGGAAATATATTAGTATGAGCAAATTGTTTTAGAAGGTAAATCCACAACGGATATTTATTCCGCCAATGTTGTGCCTTTCTCTGTTTTCAGTAGATATCTCCAATTTACCATT
>RIAZ01000006.1 GCA_003762615.1 Muribaculaceae bacterium Isolate-037 (Harlan) | reverse complement strand
TAGTTTTCATGAGAAAAAGCGTCCAAACTTTTCCTTTAAATTACTAATTTTCAGGGACTTTTGCAAATTTAATCGACTAAAAATTAAGTGTTTAACAGCATAAATTTAATTTTTGTCATCTACTAAAACTATTTTTACAAAAACAAAAACAGCACCATCATATAACACATTATGCTACAAGAATATAAAACTTATAACAGTTGTAACAATATGAAAGTTTTTATTTTTGGATGAAAGTATCCGGCAGTAATTTTGCAGCAGAAAACACAGCGATAAACCGCCAAAACAGAATACATATAGAGTCATGAACAACATGAAAACAACGTTATCATTAATCATCACGGCGACTGCCGTCTCAATCGCCTCAGCACAGGAACCGACGGATACCGTCAAGACAAAGGATCTCAAGGAGGTGGTAGTGGAGGCACAAATGCAGAAGACTTCTTCAAATGTCACCACTTACTACCCTGACAAGAACAGCAAGCGAACGGCTCAAAATGCCATTGACTTGCTCGACCGTATGGCAATCCCGCAGATCAATGTTAATCCAGCCGACGGTTCTGTAGCCACACCAAGTGGCGATGCAGTGGCTATATACATAGATATGGAACAGGCCACACAAGAAGAGAAGGACGCCCTACGTCCGGAGAATGTAAAGAAAGTTGAATACTTCGTATATCCGACCGATCCTCGTTTCAATCATGAGAGATATGTCATCAATATCAC
Source organism: Muribaculaceae bacterium Isolate-037 (Harlan) (assembly GCA_003762615.1). Lineage (GTDB taxonomy): Bacteria > Bacteroidota > Bacteroidia > Bacteroidales > Muribaculaceae > Lepagella > Lepagella muris. Next base: position 193,636 of record RIAZ01000006.1, on the reverse strand, counting down.
ACTCCAACACTATGATTACGGTGGATATGCCAAATTCTCCGGAACTGGCAATATTATGGCAGGTTCAGGCAGTGGACTTGCTTATGCCAAGACTGCATATAAACGGATGACATACGACATAAGCGTCAACGACAAATATACCGACCGCCATCATACCGGTTCAGATCAGACGCAGATCTTCCGTTTTCCTATGGCTGACGGTTCGGTCAAGGAGATAACCCGAAGCAATCTTCTTGATGACAGTAGATTTCAGAATAATAAATTCGGAGCATCCTTCCGCGCCAAATACATATCGGAAAAGACAGTGATCTCCAACAGTTTTTTCCTGACAGCATTAAACACACCGCACCAAGACAACAACGGACGGCTTATATTCTCACCCGAAGTCGCAACAGGCAACAGCTATTCCAATTCGCTAAATTCCACATACATTTATCCGCGTTGGCGTGGCAACTACTATTTTGATCTCGGAAACGGTTTTCAACTCAACGCTATACCCTCGTTCTTTTATGAGCATACCAAAAGCAACCGAAAGTATTCGTCAGAAGAAACCGATATAGTCACAGACGCAACCGAGGATGCCTTGACCGGACAATTGCAGATACAGCTGAACAAGACATTCCATAAAAATCATACCGTTGATTTCAACCTTCTCGGCATCTATTACTATGACAAGGTGAAGTATTCGGGCAATACCGTAGCATCCCCGGAGTTCAACCAGTTTGCCTACGGCGGATTCTTTGCATACACTTTTACCAAGGATCCAATCTTCGCCCAATTAGCTGTCGGTTTTGCCGGCGAGTCAAACAAAATTAGCGGTGTGCGTACAAATAGCTTCATACCTATTGTCCAGTTGAGCACTCAGTATGCCCCGAATTCTAAAAACCAATTCAGTTTCTCCGCCCAATATAACGTCAATCCGGTCACTGCTGCCGACAAGACTCCCGATATGATTCAAGAGAATGAATTGCTTTATAAGACAGGCAACCTCCACCTTAGAAACACCCACTGGAGTAAAGTGACATTAGACTACACCTATCTCCCCAACAACAGGATATCCTTATCGGCATTTACCGGCTGGAGCAGATATTTCAACAGAGTCGTGCCAGTGTTCAGTCCCGAAGGACCGAATGGAATGATGCTACGCTCACTTGAAAACGATGGAGATTATCAGGATTTCCACATTGGAGCAACGTTGTCGGCAAAGCTTCTTAACCGCAGTCTCGTGCTACGTGCCACCCCGCAGATGTGGTTCGAACGTACAACAGGGCTGTATTCCGATAAAGCCAATTATCTGTCGCTTAATCTGTCTGCTACATACTACCTCGGCAACATCTACGTCTCGGCATATTATTCATTGGCAAACCGTGGATTGATACAATACAGTCTTGATGCCACATCTTATACTCCAAAGTCACATTATCAGTTAAAGATAGGATGGAGTAATGGAGCATGGAATATTTCGGCGAATGCCGTCAACATATTCCGTCGCAGTTGGATCAACAGCACATACTCACTACAAAGCAAATGGTTTGACCAGTATTCCACCGAGTATAGTGCCAACAGCCATCAATTCATCAATATCACCGCAAGCTACACATTCGGATTCGGAAAGAAAATCCGTAGAGGTGATGAGGTTCAGACAATGGATACAGGCAACTCCGCAATTATGAAATAAAAACAATTTAATCATACAATCCTATTCCGTTCCCGACGTGATGCCGGGAACGGTAGGGAACTTCCTCTGATGTGTTTTACCCTATAACTGACAAAAATAATCACATCCAACGAATAAAACTTCATTCTATCTATATTATTTGCCGTCTGCGGCAGTAGGTCTGGATTACTTACATACTGAATTTTCATCTTATCCTTACCATTTTTTGCCAACATAGTGAATATGTGGCTAAAAAGCACTATCTTTGCACTCCAAATAACTGACCGTCCAGTTATATTTTGTGAGCGTAATGAAGTATCTTCTCCATATAATTGCAATGTGTCTGCTGCTTGCCGGATGCGGACGCAATTCCAAAACAGACCGACAGATGAATATGGCGGATGCGTTGATTGAATCGCGTCCTGAATCCTCGTTGCTTATACTTGACAAGATAGATGCCGGAACGTTGGCGCCACACATCTCGAAGCTTTAGTTTTGAAATTTTCAGTTTCGATTATCCCGTTAATCAACGAAAACTTCCAAATAAGTGCAGTATAAACCATATAAAACGCCCAAATAAGTGCAGTAGTGATAATAGAAATCTTCCCAATAAGTGCAGTAGTACAATTTTTTATATTACCTTTGCATTAAAATACGAAGCAGATGAATCTGATAGAACTTGAAACCATATTACGGGACCAAAAGACCGAACTTGACCTTTTGAGGGAAGATAATCTGATCTCTCGCCCCGAAGAGAATTTGATAGACCTGCGGAGCAGACAGGCTCAGGTGGTCATCGGTGTAAGGAGAAGCGGCAAGTCCACCTTATGCTTCAAGGCACTTGAAAAAGCAAATGTCAACTATGCCTATGTGAATTTTGATGATGAGCGTCTTGCCGAATGCCGTAGAGAGCATCTTGATTTGATATTGGAAGCATTGTATCGCATATATGGCAAGTTCGATTATCTGTTTTTTGATGAAATTCAGAATGTAGATGGGTGGCCTTTGTTTGTCAACCGCCTTTTGCGCCAACGTATCCACATGATTATAACCGGCAGCAATGCAAAACTACTCAGTACGGATTTGGCTACTCACCTTACCGGAAGGCATCATAAAATTGAATTGTTCCCATTCTCATTCAAGGATTGGTGTGAGGCAAAAGACTTAAACTATGATGGCATGACAACCCGCAACAGAGGCCTGCTTGGTAAAGAATTCAATGAGTATCTACATACGGGCGGCTTTCCGGAACTGATATATGAGTCAGGAAATACCACTTATATAAGTACGCTCTTCGACAACATAATTAATCAGGACATAAAAAACAGGTTCAATGTGAGGAACGTGGAGGAGCTTATGAAGCTGGCCAACCACATGCTGAATGAGGTGCCGGATTGTTTCACTGTTGATGGACTGATGGATATAAGTGGTGTAAAAAGCAATCATACGATACTGAAATATCTGTCATATCTGCAACAGACCTATCTGATTTCACAAGTAAAGAAATTCTCCCCCAAAAGCAGGCAGCGGTCAACCAATGAGAAGTATTATGCCATCGACGTGGCTTTCATGGACAAGCGGGAGAACGCCTTTGCCGGAGAGAACCTGGGCTGGAGATTGGAGACAATCGTGTATCTGGAACTAAAAAGAAGATATGTAGGAAAAGGATGTGATATTTATTACCACAAAGAAAAGACCAGCGAGACAGATTTCATAGTCTGCAACGGCAATCAGACAATCGGCATATACCAGGTTTCATACGATATTTCCAATGAAAAGACCCGCAAGAGGGAAATACGTGGGTGTCTTGCCGGCGCCAAAATAACTCGATGTGACAATATGTATATCATAACGGATCATCAGCGTGAAGACATAATTGTTGAAGATAAAATCATCAAAGTGTTTCCTGCCTACGAATGGCTGCTGAACACCTCCGGAGACCTTAAAAGTCAAGAAAATTAACATTGTCCAACTCATAAAAAATCCTAACAATACCCTAACAAGGGATTTGGTTTGAAATATAGCAATTTGAAAGGCAATAAGTTACGACAATAGTTCACTTTCCTCTCTCCGCAAATAACGCTGAATATCAGCAAGTTGCAAGACTAACACCCAAATTTGCACCCAAAATCGCAAATTTGGGTGTTTTTATATATTCTTAACGTACTAATCGCCTCTTGCCGCCCAGCACCTGCCAATCATTGTTTCTTTTGCACAGCTCCATGTATATATTGGTTTAGGTTTAGTCGGGCATATATAAAGTCCGAACCAAACTAAATCCAAAATATGACAAATTCGGAATTAGAGGAAGAGATATATGAGACATACGCTGAACCTACAATGAACCTACAATGCTCCAAAGATTTAACTTTTTTTTACTCATTCAGTCAAAATTCCAAATATTTCTATTAACTTTGCAGTCCAAAGCGTATATGCTGACAATGGCCACCATGTAAGAACAATATTAAAACAATATAGTCGAGACTCTCCTTGTAGACGCAAAGATTTGGTCACTTGTCAGCCTACTTGGAGGACTCCATGTATAAATGAATTTTTCTTTTGATCGATCAAAACATGTCTTTTACTCGCCTGAATTTGAAGAGTTAATCAAGGACACTATACGGTTTTTCAACGGTACTCCAGTTCAGCCGTTGCCTCCATTAGAGCCTTTTGATGGTGCTGGTGTTTATGCTTTATACTTTATAGGCAAGAAAGGTATTTATCATAAATTTCATGAAATAAATAGATTGGAGTTTAGATTGCCTATATATGTAGGTAAAGCTGTTCCCCGTGGTTGGCGTCAAGGTCGTATTGCCGAGAGCACATCGCAAGAACTTTATCGAAGATTGTGTGACCACACAAAGAGTATTAATGCTGCGAAGAATTTATCAAAAGATGATTTCCTATGCCGATTTATGATTCTTGAAAATGCAGCAAGTAATCTTATTGGAACCGTTGAAGCGGCATTAATTCGACATTATCTACCACTATGGAACAGTTTAATAGATGGTTTTGGAAATCACGATCCAGGTAGTGGTCGTTACAATCAGGAACGTTCCGAATGGGATATCATTCATCCGGGAAGAAAATGGGCTCTTAAATGTGTAGAATCATCCAAAAATACATCTGCTATACTTAAAACAATTACCAATTATTTCTTAGGGCTAAAATGATTTCAGGAATAGAAATATTTTCCGGCGCGGGTGGTTTAGCAACCGGGTTAGGATTAGCAGGTGTTTCTCATAACGCTTTTGTAGAGTGGAATTGTGATGCATGCAGAACGCTTAGAATGAACTACGATAGTGATATTGTTTTTGAAGGAGATATAAGAAATTTTGATTTTACCTCTTATAGAGGTATTGATATAATTGCAGGGGGACCTCCATGTCAACCATTTTCTCTTGGTGGAAAAGCTAAAGGAAATCTTGATGAGAGAGACATGTTTCCTTCAGCCATCCGTTCGATTCGTGAACTTCAGCCAAAAGTGTTTTTATTTGAGAATGTCAAGGGTCTTCTCAGAACAAATTTCAAAGGCTATCTTGACTATATTTTATTACAATTATCTTTCCCTACAATTACACAGTCTTCAGATTGCCTTAATCATATAAATAAAATTAAACAGAGCGCGACTGATGTCCCTCTTCATGAACAGTATGATGTTTATATAAATCTTGTTAATGCGGCTGATTATGGCGTTCCACAAAAAAGAGAGCGTGTTATTATTGTAGGTGTAAGAAAAGACTTGCATATTGAATGGAATCTTCCTACACCTACCCATTCGTTAGACGCTCTATTATGGAGTAAGTATGTTACCAAGGAATATTGGGAAAAACATAGCATATTACCTTCAAATTCTGAATACAATACATTTGCAAGAAATAAAAGTTACTTAGAGTATAAATACGGTTTTTTCCCACCTGAATCGCTACCTTGGTTAACTGTGCGGGATGCTCTTGTAGATTTACCTAAAGAAGGTGATTTGACATTCTACCCTAGTGAACATGTGGTTAGAAGTGGAGCTAAAGAGTATTACGGCCATAGCGGTAGTCCAATAGACGAACCTGCAAAAACAATCAAAGCGGGAGCACATGGTGTTCCAGGCGGAGAAAATATGATTAAATATCCCGATGGTTCGGTTAGATACTTTACTGTTTTCGAAGCAAAACGAATTCAAACTTTTCCAGATGATTACCAAATTATAGGATCATGGACTGAATCCATGCGTCAGCTAGGTAATGCAGTCCCTGTAAGATTGGCACAGATAATAAGTAGTTCAATAATAGACATGCTTAATAATGAAAAATTTAGTTGATAGGATAATACAAGATTTGGGTGAGGACAAACCTATAAAAGGGATATTGTTAAAAGCCCAGATAGTTGCCTCAAAGCTTAATAACAATGATTTTAAAACTTGGATAGAGAATGAACAAAATGGCTATCCCGACGCTTCTAATTTACCTGATTATAGAGTTCTAAATGCAATAGTTAAAGCAGACTTGTCAATTCCTTTTTCTGGATATGTGAGAAATTATACTATTCCTGCAGGAATTTATGATGATCCCATTATTGAAGAATGTATATGTAAGGTTCGCATTACACATTCACTCCAAGAAATCGAAACTATATACGAAAACAAAAAAGGCGGTAACGTTTCCACAAATTTACCAGCAATGGCATATACCGAAGTAAATAAATATGTTTCTGGAAATGTTGAGCAATTAAAACAAGAGTTTTCAGTGGCATCGCTGATTCATATAGTAGACATATTCAAATCTAAACTTTTATCATTTTTTCTTGACATAGAGAAAGAGATGAATGTAGGAATTAATTTTTCAAAAATTGAAGAACAACAAGATAAAATAACTCAAATTATGAACACGTACTATATCAATTCCGCTATAGCTAATACGGGAGCTGGCTCTGTGAGCGCAGGAGATATTAGGGATAATACATCTCTTCAGATAATTTCAGATTCAGAGCAAAAAGAAAAATTCTTATCTTTAGTTAGTCAGCTTAAAGAAGAGGCCAATAGTCTTAATAATAGTGACCTTACTGAAACTATAGATCTGATAACAGAAGAATGCAATAAACCTTCTTGGGCAAAAAGAACTTTAAGAGTCGCACTGAATGCTGTTCAAGGTATTGCAACCGGAATTGCGGCAAATCAACTGACACCAATAGTTACAAACGCACTGGCACTGTTATAAAAGGTAGTGTTTCTCTGCGTGTGTACAAGATGAGCTGATGTGGTATTCCGGCAATCCCGATCTTGATAACTATTGGAACCATCATATTGGCTTGCAATATCTTTGGCTTCCCAATAATAAATGGCAACTATCGGCTGATAAGTAGTTTCTAAAAATTAATGTACATATGTTGGCACGGTTTTTGCAGTATGGTAAGGTAAACGACTATGAGAATTACAGAAGTAAACCTTACAAAGAAACAGAGAGTGGAGTTGGAGTATATCGTACACTTCGACTCCCGTCCTTTCATGCAATTACGCAGCCAGATAGTGTTATACAAAGCGGATGGTCTGTCATCGAAAGCGATAGCGGAGAAGCTGTCATGTTCAGAACACAAGGTCAACCGCTGGGTGAACCGATATCTCTGCAATGGAGCGGATGGATTGCGGAACAAGCCCGGACAAGGTTGCAAGCCTATCATGGACAGCTCAGACGAGGAAGCAGTCATAAAGGCAATCGAGAACGACAGGCTGAGTGTTATGAAAGCCAAGGAGAGATGGCAGGAAGCCACAGGCAAGGAGGCGTGTCGCGACACGTTCAGGGCTTTTTTATCAGCCTTGGCGCAAGATTTGGACGTATAAGGAAGACGACCAAAGGGACACCCTCGCCGCAACTCTACGCTTATAAGAAGGAGAAGTTGCAAGAGCTTGTAAAACAATACGACGCCGGACTCATAGACCTCTTTTTCGGGGATGGAAGTTTCACATGCACTGAAGGATACGTGCCTTATGGATGGCAGTTTCCATGGGAAAATGTGACAATCCCATCTGAAAGATACAAGAGACTCAACATATGGGGAATGATCGACTACAGGAGCAACTACCATGGTTTCACATCCATGGAAAGCATGACATCCGAAAAAATAGCAGATTTCCTTGATAAATTTTCCCTCACGATAAAGAGAGAGACTTTCATCGTGCTGGATAATGCAAAGGTGCATCGCAGCAAACTTATGAAGGAAATGAGAAAGATTTGGGAGAAGAGAGGACTCTTTCTTTTCTTCCTGCCTCCTTATTCCCCTCATCTCAACATAGCGGAAACTCTCTGGCGAATGCTGAAAGGCCAGTGGATACAACCATCCGACTACGCCTCGGCAGACAACCTCTTTTATGCTGTCAACCGGGCGTTGGGCGCGTTGGGGACTGCCAATCGCATCAACTTTACTATGAGAGCTTGATATGTTCATTTATTTTTCTGAAGTACTTATTTGTATAATATTTCTATTTTTGTGTCATTATTACTTCATTGATTTTTTAACGGTAATCTCAATTAAATATCAGAATAACGTTGTCGTATTGATTGTGTTGACCAACATGGTGTATTTTGTTGACCATTTTGCCCCATTTGTTTGCCATTTTTAGATTCCCGAAAATATATTTATCTAAATATCAACAATGTAATCCACGTTGCCCCACTCTAAATTAGAGACGGGCAAAAATGGCAAACATTTTTCAGTTCCTATTTATAAAAAATATTCCCCAATATCTTGCGAAAAGATACCGGGGAATATGGTTATTTTTCAGTTGTCTCTATTTCAACCTCATCAGATCCTGAATAGAGAAAATTCTACTCAGATTCTTAAAAGTGAAAAATTGGTCATCAAGCACCATCCACTCTCCTCTCTGCTTAATTGAAAGTTTCTTTATATCAGGGAACATAGAAATCGGCACACTTATTTCTCTACCGTCACTAAGAAGAGCCGACATTCTACCTTTCGCACTAAAATCAAGTTTCTTTATCCCAATATTTATATTTGCTAATCTACACATCTTCAAAATTGGGAGTTATTCAATTAAGCAAATCTTGAATTTCTTTCTTTAGAATTGGCAAATGATTTATGACAATACTCCAAATAATATCCGGTCGTAAACTATCATAACCATGTATCAAATAATTACGTGTAGCTACAATCCGTTTTTTATCCGTAATTTCCACATCAGGATTTAATTTAAGCAACTTATTCATTGCTTCACCAATAATGGCAATTTCCCACTGCACGGCACTCCGGAAACATCTATCTTCAAGAAATTTTTCATATTCTCGAGGACGTGTAGAAAGAAATAGCTCAATATTGGTAATTGAACTGAGCATATCTTCCAAGTATTTTTGAGTTCTATCCATAAATCAATTGGCGAGTTCGATTAACTTCACTTAGGAAAATATTGCTGTTTATGGCGGAATAATCTACCAAATCTACTTTACGGGCAAAGAGGGTTTCAAGTGCATCTTGAAAGTCAAAGAAATTTACAAACGAATCCTCTACCTCTGAATCGTTGAAATTTACAACCAAATCTATATCACTATCATCACGAAAACGAGATGTCAATACAGATCCTATGGCATATAATGACTTTACCTTATGTTTTTTACACAGGTTATTCAGTTTGTGGATATTCTCTGATATGATATTCATCTTATTCCCTTCTCTGCTTAAAATGTAAGTTTTCAGCAGTTTTTATTTAGTTAACGTTGACTGTAATAATAATGTTGTATGATTCTCTCTCAATAAAAAGAGATTCCCCGGTATCTTGCGAAAAGATACCGGGGAATTTGGCTTATACGGCACGCCGAACCCATGGGTTCGGGCACCCAACTCCAGTCAACACATATATGTTGACTCTTCAACTCCCCCTTTAGGGGGTCGGAGGGCAGGGACCGGATGGGCTAACCCATCGTCGGGATGACCACTGTCAGTAGGGAGAGCACCCCTTCCACGTCAAACTCGTCGACGTGAGCCGGAAGCAGGAGTGTCTCCCCCTGTCTGACAGATGTAGATACGCCGTCTACCTTCAATTTGCCGTCGCCGTCTATGCAGACTATACCCATAAACGAATCTTCAGCATTACTTAAGGTGCGGCTCCCCTCTATATCCTCTTTGTTCACTTTGAAATACTCACATTGCGCCAATGCCGTGGTTCCGCTCTCTTCTCCTTCATGAGCGGCAGCATCCCCTTCGGGATAATAAGCATAGCCTATCGTCTCCTTATCCCGATCGCCTTGCATGGAGATATTCACCTGCATCGACGTATCTGTCTTAGCGTCGATAAACTTCACGAGCAGCGGGAACTCGGTGCCGAAACGCTGATAGACGTTCTCACCGAGAAGTCTCTCCCTATATTTTATGCATAGGTCGGGCAACGTCATACCCGAATCGTCGCCATTCGCCACGATGCTTTCGCATCCCGATATTGCGGAAAGCTCCCAGCTCTCCCCTATGTCGGAGCAATTGACCGACAGATTCTTAAAAACAGATATTCGACGTCCGCCCCATGCGGTACTCTTGAAGTACGGAAGGAACTTAATCGGCTGTCTCATTTTTTCTCCTCTTTATTATATTCCGGAAACAATAGCATCAACGACGGCAGTGAGGAGGCGGCATAGCTACCCACGAGCACATCATCGGGAGTCTTCTTATCCATCTCGCCGTCGCATATACCCGCACCATTACGGTTTGACACGCCCTGACGCACGTTGTCGGCAATAAACTCACGATACTGATCCTGACCGCAATCATTGATAAGGATATCCATATACTGCGCCCAGATTGCAGGATACACACCCTGTTCAAGGCTACCCTGATCGTAGGGGTTCTTATGGTTGCGTGCCCACGGAAGCACACCATTCTCCGCCGACATCACGTTGATGGAATAGTCTGCACCCGCCTTAGCATTATCAAGATAGCGTTTGTCGCCGGTGGCGAGATAGAGAAGCGCACCCGCACCGATGAATGTGCCCTGATTATATATAAGCGGATGACCACCACGGTGCCCGCCATGGCTGCTATCGGAAATCATACCGGTCTGCATATCGCCGAGATTTTCGGAAGCCCAGTCGTAGATCTCCTTCGCCATCTCGAGATAACGCCCCTTCGTCTCATAATGTGGGCGCACGAAATCGCCATAGTTGTTGGTCCATTTCTCCGGATTCGGGTCAGCCGCACGATTCTCGGGAGCCACGTCATAAAGGAGCATGGCAGCCACTACCGTCGGGAAGTTGATGCACGACATCTTGCCATGGTCGGCAGCATTGGCATTCGGCTTCTCCAGCGGTTGCCACTGCCAGAACATGCCTCCGCCGAGCCCCTTAGCCGGATCGGCATACGAACCGGTGTCGCCCACACGTGGCGAGCCATACCATACGCGCGCGAAGCTCTTCTCCGCCAACTCTCGGCAATCCTCTCTTCCGAGCACCTGCGCCGCACGAGCCATTGTGATGGTCCACCACTGTATATCGTCATATATGAACCAACCCTTGTTGGTGTCGTTATTATCGAAATCAAAATTCAGATAATGCGCGATATTACCGTCGATTATCTTATTACTCAGGTCGCGATACTTCGCCTCATTCTCCTTGTCGCCATTCTTGCGGGCGAGAAGCATGGCATTCATAGCCATATCGGCATACATTGGCTGGCACCATATTGCAGCCGCGCCGTTCCAACGGTCGACAGCAGCCTCATCCTTGGTGGTATTCTTATAGATATACTTCGCGGAATCCAGAAATACCGTATTAAAAGAATCATATACCGCAAACGCATCATTTGCCACAGTAGCCTTATGCGATGCGCCGCAAGACGCCATCATCAGGAGAGACGCCGAAAATGCTGTTATTGTCTTAAATCTCATAAGCTAAACGCGCGAAGCGCGTATGTTACATATTACTTGTTACCTGTCACATCGTATTTTGAGCGACACTCAAAATTCAAACACTATCTCGCCACCCTTCATTATATCGGAATAGTTGATATACGGGAGCTTATATTCCTCGCCGTTGAGACGGATGCCCTTCACGTACTTCCTGTCGGCAGACATTCCGTCAGCCTTCACACGGAACACACCACCCGGCACGTCGATCTCCACTTCCTCAAACAGAGGAGTGCCAAACCAGTAGCGTCCGCTACCCGGCTCCACCTCATACATGCCGATTGCAGAGAGTATGTACCATGCCGACATCTGACCCACGTCCTCATTTCCTGACAGCCCGTCTACTTCCGTGGTGTACATGGTGGAACAGATCTCTCTCACGAGGTCGGCAGTCTTCTCCGGATACCCGAGCATCGTGTAGAGATAAGCAGTGTGGTGTCCCGGCTCATTGCCGTGGGCATACTGACCGATGAAACCCGACACGTCGGGAGATATGTCGGTGCCCTGAAGCTCCGACGATACGGTAAACAGCGAGTCAAGACGCGAAATCATCCTCTCCTTTGAGCCGAAGCAGTCGCGCAGACCCTCCACGTCATGAGGCACGAGCCAAGTGTATTGCCAGGCGTTACCCTCGCAATAGTCATTTACACGATGCGACGTGTTGAACTCATTGAACGGATCGCGCCAATTCCCCTTGCTGTCCTTGCCTCTCATGAAGCCGGTAGACGCGTCGAAATAATTGCGGTAGGAATGACTGCGGTTTTCAAAATACTCCTTATTAATAGAGTCGCCCATAGCCTCCGCAGCCTGTGCGATTGCCCAGTCGGCAAGCGCATACTCCATATCGTAAGCCACAGACTCATTCCCGAACAGATCAAACGGAATATAGCCATACTTCTGACGAAGCCCGTTTCCACGGATTGTATCCATGCCGGTCTTCAGCAATGCCTTATACGCACGCTCCTTATCCACCCCGGGGATATCCTTCACGATAGCGTCAGCCACCACCGGTATGCCGGGATTACCCACCATGCAGTCGGTCTCACATCCCCAAAGATGCCACACCGGCAGACGCCCCTGCTCATCGCAGATAGCGGTCATCGTGTTAATCATGTCGGCATAACGCTGCGGCTGGATTATACTAAGGAGCGGCATTGCGGCGCGATAGGTATCCCAGAGAGAGTAAGTGGTGTAGCAATTGAAACCGGGATTATGTTTCACCTCCCCGTCAGCACCGCGATAATCACCGTTGACATCGGAAAATTCCGATGGTGCAATCATCGTGTGATATAAGGATGTGTAGAATATCTTCCTCTCATCAGGAGTGCCACCCTTGATTCTCACCTTGCCGAGTTCATCATCCCAAAGACGGTCGGCATCCGCCACGGTCTTATCGAAATCCCATCCCGGAAGTTCTTTCTCCATGTTGGCTACGGCTCCCTCTACCGACACCGGCGAGATTGCCACCTTCATCATCAAAGGCTCATCACCCTTCTCCTCAAAATCCACGCGTGCAAACAGACCATCCTCACCCTTCTTCTCAAGGGATGCAAACGGGCGGGAGAAATCAATGACAAAGAAAAGTTTCTGATTATTTGCCCATCCTTTGGAATGACGCCAGCCGGTAAGACGCGAATCTCCCTGTTTCTCTATATGAATATCTTCGGCGGAATCCCAGTTGCCGCCATCGCGCAAGTCAACCACCACTGCCGGAGCCTTCCCCTCCGGGAATCTGTATCTATGAAAACCTACTCTCGGCGTTGCGGTCATCTCTGTCTCGATTCCATAGCGGGTCAGCGGCACGGCATAGTAGCCGGGACGCACCACTTCACGCGAACGGTCGGCATACGACCACAGACCGGAACCGATAGAATCTGTATTTCCACGCGCATATATAAGATCATCCCCTACCACCGGCATCACTGTGACGTCAAGCAAATCTCCGCAACCTGTGCCTGAGAGATGAGTATGTGAAAAACCTATTACGGTAGAGTCGCTGTCATGGTAGCCGGAACACCAGTCCCAGCCCTCTGTCACACTTGTCGGACCCACCTGTACAAGACCGAACGGGACATTCGCACCGACAAACACGTGACCATGACCACCACTGCCGATTTTTGGATCAACCTCCCTTGTCAGGGAAGTTTTATCTGTTGCCGTACATCCTACCGCTCTGAGAGCCAGAAGGGATCCACAAGCCAATAAGCTGCTAATCTTTTTCATAGGGTTGAGATTTTTATGGGTGAGGGGGTATGGGGTATAGTTTATAGTTTATAGTTTATAGTTTATAGTTTATGGTTGATAGTTTATGGGTTATAGTTGATAGTGATTAAGACTTCCCCTTTAGGGAGCCGGGGAGCCAAGCCGGACAATGCCGGACGGCTCCCCTGCATGGGGTTAGGGGATTATGGAATCATCACTTCGATAGGCTCGCTGTAGTTCCAGCGACGTGTGCCGCTACCTACAGGAGTATCAAAGTTTATACGGGCAGCAGCACGCACCCACACCTTACGACCTGATGGTATCTGACCATTGGAAGTGATGGTGATCGGAGTGCCGAACTTGTCGTTAAATTCAGAACCGGTATAGTCGATTGCGCTTGACCAGCGGTCGTCGCGCGCACGATAACCGACCGAATTAGAGTAGCTCACGAAGAACTGAATGTCGGTCATATTCAGGAATGAATCATTCCAGTTGCCCATCGGCTGAATCTTGTCGCGGAAATCCTGCTCACTCACGCCTCTCTCCACTACTACCTTAGCCTTGATAACGCCATTGCTGACGGTGGGATCACCCACGATGCGCACATTAAGGAACGGCTCAACCTCAAACTTGACGTTTGTCACTCCCTTTATGTCTGTAGTGATGGTCTCGTCAGCGAGAGGCACTCCGTCAGCAGTCTCTCTTACAAGAGGGATAAACGGACCGTCGATGCGTATGTTGTAGTTACCCTTGAATATCTTGGTATTCTGGAAAGTGCCATCCGGACGGCAATAGAAATCGGGGTTATGCTCCACGTTCGGTCCCCAGCTCAACTCTGTCAGGCGCACACGGATACCCTCGCTGCCCTGGTCGGTCAGCACCGGATTACCGGTCTTCACATCCACGACTTCGCCACGGATAGTCTCTTCCGGTGCGTCGTAGTTATCAATCTCAAACATGCTGCAAGAGGAGAGCATAAGGAGGGCGGCAAACATGCCGGATATCTTAAATAATTTCATGATATGTCTTTATTAGTATTGTTAGTATGTATGGCTCCGGTGGCTTCCGGCTCACCGGAGCCTCATGCTTTGTTTTATTAACGGTTTGGCTGCTGGTCTATTACAGGACTCTTGACAACTTCCCCACCGGGTATGCTGAAATAGTAGTCGATCGTGTTGTAATCAAACTCCTTATGGGAGATGCATTCGAAACGCACGTCGTAGAACCATTTCTTATCCTGTGCGGAGTAGAAAGGATAGATGCCACGGAAACGATAATGTGAGTTGGAGCTGAACTTATCCTTGTCGCGTGTCTCACCCCAGAAACCGTCGCGGTTGTCATAATCCTGCACACGCCAGCGACGGAGGTCCCACTTGATATTTGTCTCCATTGCGATCTCCTTACGACGCTCTTTTCTGACCTCATTGCGGCTCTCGATGCTGCCGGTGAGTTTGCCGGAGAGCAGAGTTGCTCCCGCACGGCTACGTATGTCGTTGATCACGTCGGTAGCCACGCCAAGCATATCGGAACCATCGGGAGATGCCACTCCGGCGAGCGAAAGCTCCACGGCAGCCTCGGCAGCGTTGAGAAGCACCTCTGCATAGCGCACGAGGATATAGTGCTGGTCGCTGTTGCCCTCACGAGCGGTGAACGAAGGATCATCCTTCAGCCATTTTCTTGCAAGAAGACCCGTCATTGCTGACTCGGCGAAGTTGTAGAACGGACCGTTCGCGCCTGATGCCTTCATCTCGCTTCCGTCGGGAAGTTTCACAATCTTATGATTGTTAGGGTCGGGAGTCATATAGAGAGTCGGATTGTCGCCCTTGGCGATATCGAGGTTCTGGTAGTTCTGAGCCTGCCCCTGATAAGAATAATCATTCAGGAGAGGTCTCACGGGAGTTGTGCCGGTGTAGACACCTGCATAGATCTCCATCTTCTGACCCTTGAACATATCGCCCGGAATGATCAGATAAGAGAGAAGACGCGGCTCGGCATTCTTATAGAAATCGCCGATGTTGTCATACATTATATATGTACCCTCACTGTTGGAGTTGCCGGTAGTCACCTTGAGCGAACCATCGGGATAACGGTCGAAGCCTTCGAAAAGCTCAACGAAGTCGGCAGTCGGACACATTGCGGAGCTCAACGGCGAACGGAACACGTAAGGCGCGTTGTAGGCATCAAATGAGTGGGTAGTGGTCGGATAGAGATATTCGCGGATCCAGATATTCTCCGGGCTATCCATGTCGGAAGTCATGTCGATCATGTTCTGACGGATAGCCTCGCGGTCTCCCTCAGCCCATTTTTTCTTATAAAGGCTGTAGCCGCCATTCTGTATCACCTGGTTGGCAGCCTTGTAAGCCTCCGTGAAATAACGTTTGGAAGCCTCGGCAGCTGTAGCGGCGTCGAAACCGATCACGCGCACACCGGTCTTCTGACCGAGACCAGTCAGACGTCCGGGCACTGTCTCATTATACTTAGCCACAGAACCGGCATAGAGCATTGCCTGAGATTTCACTGCGAGAGCCACATACTTGTTGGCATAACCTCTCTTCGGACTCTTGGGCATCATCAGCTCGATAGCCTTGTCAAAGTCGGCACATATCTGGTCCCAGGTCTCCTCCTCGCTTGCACGGGGCACCTCAAGCAGATCCGTCTCGGCAGGATAGTTGATCACTCTTGTCACCAAAGGGATACCACCGAAACGCTTTGCAAGAGCATAGAATACGTAAGCTCTCACGAAGTATGCCTCACCGAGATAGTCATTATAAGTGATCTCCGGGTAAGTGCCGCGATAGTTGGGAAGATTCTCGATAAGGAAGTTGGCGTCGCGGAGAAGCTCGAAAGCCTTGCCCCAATATACGTCGCCCTCTCCCGTGAACGAACGGCAATAACCGTCGCGGTTCACATTCTCGCCGATACCCTCGAAACCGAAACCGGCAAGCCAGCCGTTGAAGTTACTGATACCTCTCTCAGGGAGATATTTGAAATCCTCAAACGGCATGATGGAATACATGCGCGCCATGTATATGTCCATACCCGACTCACTGGAAAGAAGGTCGTCGGAGGTGACTATATTTTTGGGAGGGATGTCCATATTCTGACAGGATGTCAGAAGGGTCGCACCCAAAATAGCTGATAGAATTATCTTTTTCATTTCTGATGTTTCTTTTTTGGTTAGTAAGAGAAAGTAAGACCGAATGTGAAGGTCTTGTTAAGCGGGTACATACGTCCGAGATCATCATCGGGATGCTCCGGGTCAACGAATTTCACCTTTGTAAACGTAAGCAGGTTGTAGGCGTTGAAATAGAGACGGAGACTTGTCTGGCGAGTGATTTTCTTCGGCAGAGTGTAGCCAAGCTCGATGCTCTTCAGACGCAGATAGTCAGTGCTTACGCGGTTGAATGAAGAGTTGCCGCGAGGATAGCGACCTGTGTAGGCATAGTAGCCGGATACCCATTCAGTTGCGGGATCGTATGGATCTGCAGTCGGGTTCACCGGATGCCAGCGGTCGGTGTACTGCTCGAGGATACCGCCGCCCATGTCGCCCCAGATTGAATAAAGAGGTTCCTTATATTCCATTGAGCCGAGAGCAGAACCCTGCCAGAGCATTGAGAAATCGAAGTCGCGCCAGTTGACGCCTACGTTAAGTGAGTAGTTCATCCAAGGAGTCTGGTCGAATGCGAAAGGATGCGAGTCAAGATCGCTGATCTCACCGTCGCCGTTCCAGTCCTCATATTTATAGTCGCCGGGGAGGATATCCTTCTCCTGATATCCGGCATAGTTCCAGATATCATACCAGTTCTGGTAACGTCCTGCGCCTGTGTAGCCGAACTGCACACCCTGATAACGGTTGTTGAGGTTATCGTTCTTCCAACGGTCGTAGGAGTTAGCCCACGGTCCCTTGTTGGCTGCATAGAGATACTTGTTACGGGTGATGGTAACCATACCGCGAAGATTGTAGGTGACTTCCCCTACCTTGTTGGAATGGCGGAGTTCAAGCTCCATACCCTGATGGGAGTCGCTGTTGATATTTTCGCGTGGAGCTGTCGCACCTACCACTGTCGGCAACGCGCCATTGTTGCGCTCGTAGAGACCTGTACGCTTGCGGTGGAAATAGTCGAATGAGAATCCGAAGAGACCGTTACGCATATCGAAATCCACACCTACGTCGAATGTCTTTGACTTATACCATGAGATTGCCACGTTGGGGAGTGCCATGGGAGACGCTGCGGAGATATATTGTCCGTTGAATACGTAACCCGGAGAATAACCGTTGTAGTTACCGTTGTCAGCAGGGTTGCCTGCGGGATAGTTGTAACCCATCATCCAGTCATAGTTCACGCCGCTGTCGTCACCAAGCACACCGTAGCTTGCACGCACCTTGAGGTTGTTGATGAAATCAAGGGCTTCCGTGTCGCGCACGAATGATTCCTCAGAGATTCTCCAGCCGGCAGACACAGAGGGGAAGAAGCCCCACTGATGACCCTTGGCAAATTTTGAAGAACCGTCATAACGGAACTGACCCTCGATAAGGTAGCGGTCGGCAAATGAATAGTTGACACGACCTACAAGTGCGTTGTTGGTATACTCATAGAGGTCGCCGCCGTTCATCGCACCGATCTGACCCTCAGTCACACCCACGAGAAGGTAAGGATTGGAGAATGCAAGGTCACGCACGGCATAGAAGTTGTCGCCGTTGCGACGCTGACCCTCCCAACCTACAGTCGCGCTGACGTTGTGAAGCTCGTTAAACTCGCGGTTGTAGTTGAGGAGGAACTGGTAGAGCACCTGCTGCTTGTTGTAGTATTCACGGCGGAGGTTGCTCGGAGAGCTGCTGTTGTAGATCTTCTTATTGTAGGAGTCAGTCATCGGATCGTAGGCATACTGATAGTATTCCTTACGGTAGATCTCATTGTCGTCCGCACGATAGTCGTAGCTGATGAGAGCCTTTGCCTCAAGACCTTTGAGCGGAGCGATATATGCGCCGAAGTCAAAGTTAAGATAAGCTGACGACTCGAAAGTCTTCTGACGATACTTGCGATGACCGCTTACGTCGGCTGTCATCATAGCCACAGTATTCTGTTCGAGGTCAAGACCCTCATAGTTGAGCATAGTCTGCTCCGGATCGGCGTAAGCCGGGAAGAGTACACCCTGCTTCCAGTAGTTACGGATAATGTCTACTGAAGAGTTGTAGGGAGTGTTGCGGGAGTCTGCCATACCTGCAAGGTTGGCATAGAACTTAAGACCCTTAACGATCTCCGACGTGATGTTGGCACGCACGTTGTATTTGTCATAGTTAAGGTCGCCGCTCTTGAAGAGACCCTCCTGATAGAAATAGCCGAAGCTCACGTAATACTGGTTACGCTCGTTGCCACCGGAGATGCTGACGTCATGCTGAGTCTGGGGAGAAGTGTTGGAGAACACGAGGTCGTTCCAGTCAGAAGTGCGACGAGTGCCGTTGGCGAGAGCCTCGAAATCCTCAGCGGAGAAACCGATTGAACCACCGTTGATGTTGTTCCATTTCTGCTCATTGTAGATAGTCATCGCGTCATACGCGCTTGCCAGCTTCGGCATCTTGTTAGGCTTCTGGATAGTATAGGAGCCGCTGTAGGTGACGTTGACCTTACCTGCGTTGCCACCCTTCGTAGTCACGAGAAGCACACCGTTTGCCGCACGCACACCGTAGATGGCAGCCGATGCATCCTTCAATACTGAGATATCCTGGATGTCGGTGGCATTAAGACGCTGGAAATCCTCAACTGTGCGGGGCACACCGTCAATCACCACGAGCGGCGCACCAAGACCACGCACGTCCATGTTGTTGCTGTACGTACCGGGTTCGGAGCTCTTCTGCCATACGCGGAGACCGGGGACACGACCTGTGAGCATGTTCTGAGGGTTCTCGCTCTTGGTCTGGAGCATCTCATCACCCTTCACGCTTGCCACGGCACCCGTCACTGAGCCTCGGCGCTGTGTGCCGTAACCCACGACAACCACCTCATCCATAAGCTGGGCATCTGCACTCATGGATACGTTGATCACTTTTCTTCCATTCAGTTTCTCCTCAATGGAATTGTAGCCCACGTATGAGAATACCAGGACTGCATTTGATGGAACCTGAAGAGAATACGCACCATCTATATCCGTTGACGTACCGACTGATGATCCCTTCATCATTACGGTAGCACCGATAAGCGGTTCGTTCTGTTCATCTGTCACTGTACCGGTGACGGTCACCGTGCTTTGAGCCAGTGAGCCTGCCGGATAGAGGGCCGCCATAAACGCTATCGCCATACAGACGAAAAAACGCGCCAGACTGCCGGGAGTCTTCATAGATGTCATGTTTGTTGTTAGTTAGTTATTTTGTTAATTGATATTCTGCAAGAGAGGCATATTCTGCCGCGAATGAGAACGTGAACATCCCCTCCACGTTATTCTTGCTCCTTTCCATATTCCATCCCACCAGAAGATTGGTAGGAAGCATGTGGTTGTAGAGATAGTTTGAATATGCATAGTCAAGATTTGCCTGGAAAGCCTCCGCATATACGCCCGCTTCCGGATAAGCCGCAGCAGCATCGACATAGCTTCTTTCAAGCACGTTGTTAAACCAGTTGTTGAATCCGGTTATGTCAAACGTATAGCAGCCGTCCTTCCCTGTAGCTGGCTTTGCGAAATAAGGGAAACTCTTGTCGCAAAGAGACTTCATCTCAGTCAGATATTTTGCATCGGAGGTAGCCTTATAGAGAGCCGCCGCGCCGGAGATCATAGTGCCGGTGTTGTAGGAGAAGATTGTGCCCACACGGTCGCGCAGATGCACGTAGGCACGATATTCCACGCCACGCACTGTCTCATATCTGACCTTTCCGCCATTGTCGTCGCCACCCATCATGTCGCTGAAAAGCCCCGTCTTCGGATCATAGAGATGCGTCATCTGGTAATCATATACTGCGGCAGCCATCTCAAGATAGTAGTCAGCCTTAGCCTTTGTCTCCTTACCACGTTTCTTCCCTTCAAGGATCACGCCGTAAGTGATATCGTCGCTCTTACCTTTATATATGTCGGCGAGTTTCACAAGCGGAGCCACGATCGGACCATTGGAGCAGGAATGCTTCGTGACGTAGCCCGGACCCCAAGTGATGCCGCCATGCTGACTACCATTCTCATCAAGAGTGCAGTCCCAACCGTCGAGCACGTATGCCGTCAGGTATTCAGCCTTATCGAGATACCTCTTCTCCCCTGTCACCTCGTAAGCCTCAAGCAGCTCACGCACGATCCACATCTGGTCATCATACACGTTCAGTACGCCGGTAACGTCTGCCGCACCCTTTCCGCTTCCACGGTTCACTCCGTAGACTGTCCAGGTGTTGGTGCCGGTATAAGATGTCAGTGTGTAAGTGCCGGCATAAAACTCCAGATTATCCACAAGATTGGAAAGAAGTTGAGTGTAGCGGGCAAAATGAGCGTCATAAAGTGAGGATTTCCCTGCTGCTTTCTGTTCCTTCAGAGCTTTCAGCACTGAATTGACAGCTTCAATTGAGGAGGTGTACATCCAGACACTGCCAAGCTCAGGTGACTTCTTGCCGTTGTAAGGATTATATAGACGCGCCATTGACATGCCTGCGCCCTCGAAATAATTCTCAACGGCGGCATCGATAATCTCGATTGCGCGTTCAGCATTGACAAGCGACTTGTCGGTTGTCTCTACCGGATCCTTTCCATTGTTTCCACCCGACGGCTCATTCTTGTCGTCGCTGCCACAGGATGTGGCTCCCATGGCGGCAACAGCCGCCATGGTGCCATATATAGCATTGATGAATATTCTTTTCTTCATAATTCCTGACTTTATTATTAGTCTATCTTGACTGAGTAGAAGAGAAGCTTGTTCTCATCGCCGTTAGCCTCACCCTTGAAGATTGCGATTGCGATTGTCACGTCCTGACCGTCGAACTGGGAAAGATCGTAGACAAACTTGCAATACCCGGCGGGATTACCGGCATCGCCAGACTCATGAGTAAACTTCCAGCAACCGTCGGCAGCAGCCTCAGCAAACTGGGCGGTGTTCTCCACCGGATCAAGATGAGTCACTGTACCGTCGTTGGTGATAGCCGTGATCTTGAAGAAGGTTGCGTTTGTTGAGCTGAATGTGCGTGTATTCAGAGTGAACTTATTGTGACCCGGGGCAATCGAGAATTTAGAATAGAAATATGACTCGGGCACCTTTGTGTTGACATCATCGCCACCGCGTGTCTTGATGAGATAACCCTCCGACGGGAACACCTCGGGGTCTTTTGTCAACGGCATGAAGCTCCAGTCGCAAGCCACGTGGTGAACGTCGCGCCATGCACGATAGGCATCGAAGTAATTATCACGGCTGCCGCTGATCGGGCTGATACCGGTAAATGAGCTTGCCTGGTTAGGCATTGTGGAGCGAACCATCTCCATAGTGAGTTTCCAACCCTCAAGACCCGGAATCTCCGTGCCGGGGAGCCAGCCCCAGAGTGTGCCGATAGACTGCGGGGTGAATGCGATACGACGGATCACAAACTGTTTCCAGTAGTCGCCCGCCTGCTGACGGAATGTGCCGACTGCGATGATCACCTCCTTGCCGATATATTCGCTGAGGTCAGCCTCAATCTGATGATAGTTCTCATCAGCAAGTGTGCGCACGCCTCCGATCAGCTTAGCCTTCGGGTCAGCCTCTGCAAGGTCGATCACCTGAATACCGAAATATGCGGGATTCTCGGCATCTGCACTGTGTGTGCGGCTTTCAAGAGTCATGAGGCAGTTGTCAGCTGTGATCAGCTTGCTGCCATATACGAATGAGTCAAACATCTCCATGTCGACCGGATTGTTGCGCTGGTCTTCGGCAGAGTTGCGGATGCGGAGAGTTGTGCCCTCATTCTGCTCCTCCCATTCACCGACAAATTCGAGCGTACACATATAGTTGCAAGCCCAGTCCCAGTGGGGATAAGCCTCGGCATTACGACCACCGCGATACTCATTATAATACCATTTCGGAGCCTCCATAAGGTTGAACTTGGTGAGACCACGGAGCAACTGAACGCTACCCATTGTCACTTCGAGTGAATATACACCGTCGACAAACGCATCTGCTGCCACATTCTTGGTCACGTCAGGATAACCATCTTTCAGGAAAGTCACAGTATAATCCTGAAGGGTCAGGTTGCGGAGTTCGAAATGACCCTGGGCATCGGTCTCTGTTTTCTGGAAATCACTAACTTTTACAGTCACGCCCGCAAGAGGCTGTCCATCAGAATTGCCGTCATAAACCGTACCGGAGATAACCGCATTTGCATATACAAGAGAAACGTTGACGTTTGCCTTGTCATCCGTAAATCTCTTTGAAGTCACGGTCACGGCTGCAGTCTCGTAACCCTCCTTTTCATATACAATGATACCCGATGTCATCGGGACGTTCGGAAGAGAATACTCACCTGCGGAATTGGTAGTGACAGACGCACCGGTAGCATGCAGACTTACCTTAACCCCATCGATAGGATTCTCCTGTTCGTCTGTCACGATACCGGAAACAGTGCCGTTACCAACGGCTCCTCCGTCTGAATCGCTGTCGGAGCATGACTGCACCCCTGCAATCATCAAACATGCCATGACAGCGAGTCCAATCTTTTTGAAAAATCTTTTAATTTTCATGATTACTATATTAGTTTGTTAGCTATATAATGTCAGTTTTAGTGTGAACCATAAAAAAACAATCTTTCTTACCTTTTGATTTTTTTTGGGAGACCGCCTCTGCAAGTCTCCCTGCCATTTTCAAAACCTTAATAATTCAACCTAATAATTTACCTAACACTAACCTTGTCGTCATATATTTTTTACGCTGCAAAGTAAACGCTTATTTTCACGCAAAATGTAATCCATCTCTGCCAAATCCGTATTCATGGCGCAGTGTATACAGATTTGTCACTATTGAATACTTGCATACAGATTGATTTCCGTAACTTTACACCATAATTACAAGCAAGTTGCACAACAACAACAAAAAATACAAAAAAACGATGCGTACAACATCTCACATCATGAATCTCACAGCAGCCTTAGGCTCTGTCATCGCCCTGGCAGGATGCACATCCACCCAGGCATCCTCATCTGCCGCGACTGACCCGGTAGATTACGTAAGCACTCTCGTGGGCACCCAGTCGAAACACTCCCTCTCGACCGGCAACACCTACCCCGCCACCGCACTCCCCTGGGGCATGAACTTCTGGACACCCCAGACAGGACGCATGGGCGACGGATGGGCATACACGTATGACGCCGACAAGATCCGCGGCATCAAGCAGACCCACCAGCCAAGCCCGTGGATCAACGACTACGGTCAGTTCTCAATCATGCCTGTGACCGGCACTCCCGTATTCGACGAGGAGCAACGTGCATCATGGTTCTCCCACAAGGCGGAGACCGCCACTCCTTATTATTATAAGGTGTATCTTGCCGACCATGATGTGGTGGCTGAAGTGACACCGACCGAACGTGCCGCAGCAATGCGTTTCACATTCCCTGAGAACGACAGCTATCTCGTCATCGACGCGATGGACAACGGGTCTTACGTGAAAGTGATCCCTGCGGAAAATAAAGTTGTGGGCTACACCACCAAAAACAGCGGCGGCGTTCCCGAGAATTTCCGCAACTACTTCGAGATACAGTTTGACACCCCTATCACCTACACCGCAACCGTGCTCGACAACGGTGAGATCAAGACCGACCGTGATGCTGTAGAGGGTAACCATGCAGGTGCCATCGTTGGCTTCAAGACAAAGAAGGGTCAGGTGGTGAACGCTAAGGTGGCTTCCTCTTTCATCAGCCCCGAACAGGCATCTGTCAATCTGAAGGAACTCGGCGACGGCAACTTTGATCGTATCAAGAAGGATGGTCGCGACCGCTGGAACGACGTGCTGGGCGTATTTGAGGTCAACGACAACGACATCGACCGTCTGCGCACATTCTATTCCTGCCTCTATCGCTCTGTGCTATTCCCCAGAAGTTTCTATGAGATCGGGGCTGACGGCAAGCCCGTACACTATAGCCCCTACAATGGCGAGATTCTCCCCGGCTATATGTTTACCGACACTGGTTTCTGGGATACATTCCGTTGTCTCTTCCCCCTTCTTAACCTCGCCTACCCCTCAATGAACGAGAAGATGCAGGAGGGTTTGGCAAATGCATATCGTGAAAGCGGGTTCCTCCCCGAATGGGCAAGCCCGGGACACCGTGGATGCATGGTCGGCAACAATTCCGCTTCTGTAGTGGCTGACGCATGGCTGAAAGGCGTGAAAGTATCTGAGAATGACATCAACACTCTCTGGGAAGCTGTCGTGAACGGTGCCGCCAACGTGCATCCGACTGTATCATCAACAGGACGTCTCGGGCATGAATATTACGACTCTCTCGGCTACGTGCCTTACGATGTTGATATCCGTGAGAATGCAGCCCGCACACTCGAATATGCCTACGACGACTGGTGTATCTACCAGCTCGGCAAGAGCCTCGGCAAATCGGATGAAGAGCTCGCACCCTTCAAGAAAAAGGCTATGAACTATAAGAATCTCTTCGACCCGACCCATAAGCTGATGCGTGGAAAGAACAAGGACGGTCAGTTCCAATCTCCGTTCAATCCGCTCAAATGGGGCGATGCATTCACCGAGGGTAACTCCTGGCACTATACATGGTCAGTATTCCATGACCCACAGGGTCTTATCGACCTCATGGGCGGGAATAAGGAATTCAACAATATGCTTGACTCCGTATTCTCCGTTCCGCCGATCTTCGACGAAAGCTACTACAACGCAGTCATTCACGAGATCCGTGAGATGCAGATCATGAACATGGGTAACTACGCCCACGGCAACCAGCCCATCCAGCACATGATTTATCTCTATGACTACAGCGGCGAGCCTTGGAAGGCTCAGAAATGGGTGCGTGAGGTAATGGATCGCTTCTATACTCCTGCTCCCGACGGATATTGCGGCGATGAGGACAACGGTCAGACTTCCGCATGGTACGTATTCTCCGCTCTCGGTTTCTATCCCGTATGCCCCGGCAGCGGCGAATATGCTCTCGGCACTCCCCTCTTCAAGAATATGAAGCTCAAACTTGAGAACGGTAAGACAATTGAGATCGATGCCCCGTCAAACAACCGCGACAACCGCTACGTCAATAATCTGAAACTCAACGGTAAGGATCTTGACCGCAACTACGTCACTCACGATGAGCTGATCAATGGCGCATCATTCAAATATGACATGGCTTCTGAACCCAACACCAAGCGTGGCACATCTCCGGAAGCTGCACCCTACTCTTTCTCCAAGGAGAAATGATAGCTCTCATTATTGAATAGCATATACCGGATTGAACAATATCTATCAGATTTAACCATAACAACCTATAACCTATGATAAAGTCCGGCAACCCCCACCGAAGAGGTTTGCCGGACTTTATCTTAACTATTTATGAAAAAGAATCTCGCATACATCTTGGCGGCTTCCATCCTGTTGACCCCGACAGTCTACGGAGCCTCCTCAAAAGATAAACGAAGCGGCACTCTGACCGATCCTCTCGCCGATTCACTTTGGAACAAATCGGAATGGATTTCCGCAAAAGACGCGCCCATAGTGACGCACGTAGTCACTGACCCCGACGGACGCGCCGCCGACGGTGCCGCATGGTTTGCCGCTACCGTGACCAACGGCAAGAAAGTAAAGTCTGCCCGCTGGATGACTGCAGGACTCGGTGTCTACACGCTCTACGTCAACGGCAATATAATCGGTCAGGAGGTATTGAAACCCGGTTTCACCCATCATGGCAAGACAAAACTGTCATTCACATACGACGTGACAGATGCAATCCAACGCAAGGCAGGCGCGGAAAACATCCTTTCCGTACAGGTGACTCCTGGATGGTGGGCGGATAAGATCATCACCCCGTGGGGAACTGAAGGTATGATCGGCAAGAAAGTGGCATTCCGTGGCGTGCTTGAACTGACCTACACCGACGGCACGACGGAATGTTTCGGTACAAACGTGTCCGATTGGAAAGCCGGTATAGCCGGACCCGTCAAACATGCCGCAATCTTCGATGGTGAAGAATATGATGCCCGTGAGCTACAAGGGTTTGAGACT
Source organism: Muribaculaceae bacterium Isolate-037 (Harlan) (assembly GCA_003762615.1). GTDB lineage: Bacteria > Bacteroidota > Bacteroidia > Bacteroidales > Muribaculaceae > Lepagella > Lepagella muris. Next base: position 166,728 of record RIAZ01000006.1, on the reverse strand, counting down.
ATCGGCAAGTTGGGCACTCCGGAGAAAAACACCGAATTCAAAGGCACTATATTCCCCTCTAACGGTGCGGAAATATATCTGCGCAACGACTTGGCTCTCACCCCGGAGCGTGCATATATCTGGAAAGGTGTCACCGGACAAAGCGATGATGCTTTCGGCAAGGTTGTAATATCCAAGGAGTTCCGCAAAGGTGAGGAGATAACGCTGCAACCCGGCGAGACACTCGTGATTGACTTTGGTCAGAACTGTGCCGCAGTGCCGGAATTTGAGTTCCGCGCCAAAGGTGACACAAAACTCAACTTTCGCCCAGCCGAACTTCTGAACGATGGCAACGGCTCGAAAAGCCGAGGCATGGATGGTCCGGAAGGCAGCTGCCACCGACTGAATCTCCGTGTGCCTGACACCGGCATGCTTCTCGACTACACATTTGCCGACACAAAAGGATATGCCAAATATCATCCGGAATGCACCTTCTACGGCTACCGCTTCATCTCCGTCACTGCCGACGATGAAGTGAAAATCAAGTCGGTAAAGTCTATTCCGGTAAGTTCAATAGCCGAGAATCTTGAGACCGGCACCATCACTACCGGCAATGACATGGTGAATAAGCTAATCTCCAACACATTGTGGGGACAACGCTCAAACTATCTCTCTGTGCCGACCGACTGCCCACAGCGCAACGAGCGTCTTGGCTGGACTGCCGACACTCAGGTTTTCTCCGAAACCGGCACATATTTTGCCGACACTCGCCGCTTCTTCCATAAATGGATGCGTGACATGCGCGATAGCCAGCACGAGCTGGGTGGATTCCCCGGCGTGGCTCCCTTGGCTCAGTATGGCAACGAGATGACGCGACTCGGATGGTCTGACGCCGGGGTTATTGTGCCTTGGGTGGTATGGAAACAGTTTGACGACACCTCCATCATCGATGAGAACTGGAGCGCGATGGAGAAGTATCTCAATCATCTCAATGAGACAAAGTTTGACCATTACGCCCTGCGCGGGGAAAACGGCAACTATCAATGGGCTGACTGGCTTAGCTATGAGCCGCTTGAAAGTTGCAGCGGAAGGATGAACGGTCCCGACGGGATACTCCCTGAGACTTACGACTATTGGAATTATCTGAGCGCTTGCTATTGGCTGATGGATGCGGAGATGATGCGCGACATGGCAGCCGCCACAGGCAGAGACAGCCGCCGATACGCCGATATGGCGAAGGAGGCAAGAGCCTACATTCAAGGTAAATTCCTGACTTCCGACGGCAAGTTCAAGACCGATATCCTCAACACCATGCAGACCCCTGCCCTTTTCGCTCTGAAAAACAAGCTGGTTGACGGCAAGGCGAAGGAGGATATGATCAGCCGGTTAAGAAAGAACTTCGCAGAGCATGACAATTGTCTTCAAACCGGATTCCTCGGCACCTCTATCCTTATGCCAACGCTGACGGAGAACGGTATGGCTGACATTGCCTACGAACTTCTTTTCCAACGTAAGAACCCAAGCTGGCTCTACTCCATCGACAATGGCGCGACCACTATTTGGGAACGCTGGAACAGCTATATGGTTGACCAAGGCATGGGACCACAAGGCATGAACAGCTTCAACCATTATGCCTACGGATGTGTGGCTGAATGGATGTGGGAGACAATGGCGGGGATCTCTACCGATGTGGCAAACCCCGGTTTCAAGAAAATCATCATGAAGCCGATCCCCGACAAGCGTCTCGGATTCGTCAAGGCAGAATATGATTCCGCAGCCGGCAAGATCAAGAGTCAGTGGAGATACGACGGCGACAAATGGATATGGAATTTCACCGTCCCCAAAGGTGCCGTGGCAGAAGTGACCCTCCCCGGAGAGACCTCATCCAAGGAATATGGACCGGGCAACCACTCCGTGACGAAACAATTCTGATTTCAATATTGCTCTAAGAAAAGAAAGAAATAAAAGAAATTCATTAATTTTCAAATAATTAAAAAAATATAATTTCTTTAATTTCTTTCTTTTCTTAGTGCTACTCCTTTTGCGTGCGATTGTTTCGTTTTATAGCTCCAAGTCCCTTATCTTAGCTTTTATAACAGACTCATCAATAGTTGAGAAATCTCCTTTGTCATAAATATCCAATAAGAAAACTTTTCCACCAAATTCATCAAATTGAACTGTATATGTGATAATTCGCGCACCACCGGATTTTCCTCGTCCCTTTGATGTAATAGCCATACTAATCTTACGTATACCTTGACTTAACTCAGTACCTTGATATGGATCTTTTTTCAAAGATTTCACAAACTCCTTCATGTCTGCCACTAATGACCGATGACGTTTTGTAAGTTTTTTGAAAGACTTCTGAAAATCTTCCGTAGGATATATCTCAAAGTTCATCAAGAAACTCTTCAATAGTTTTACATGGCATCTTACCTGTCTCCATCAACTTAACCTGCTCAAGTCCGCGACAAATACGATCCGTCAATGAATCTTCTTCAGTCACCGGAACTATTTTAAAATTACCATATCGAGATGTCAACAACACAGATTGACCCTCCCGTGCCGCAGTCAAAAAACGACCTTGGTTACTTCGAAACTCTCTTGCTGATACTACTTGCATAACTTATTGTTTTAGACACAAAGATAACAACTATATTCCATTTTAAACACAACCACAGCTATTTTTTTCAAATACCATTTCATTTTTTAACATACACATTTGGCTCGTGGATTGACCACAATATTTAAAGAATGCAAAAGTATTGGATTACCACAGACTATGATAACTGATGATTGCGGTATTATAAAAGGAACTTCAAACCTCTTGATTTCGTATCACGGAAATGATACGATAAATCATACGATAAAAAAATCGGGGAAGGTCATCACGATCTCCCCCGATTTCCGTAGTGAACCACTACTGAAAGTGTAATTGCAATTATAATCGATTTGTTGTGTTCAATCCTTCGGACTATTGCTGAATATCTTATTTATCCGATTTATGCCGAACTCCGGAATACGGTAGTAATAATACACCCCGTTATGCTCCTGCTCCACATCGGTAAGCTACGTGTAGCAATAACCCCATACATAGATGCGAAACTTAAATGGTTTAAGGTTTAATGTTTATGGTTTATGATCATTAAATTTTGTATAATGAAAAGATTCGTGGATTTTCGTGAATCTTAAACCTTAAACTATAAACTTTAAACCACTGAAGTGCAGCTTGCGAAACTTCAGTCAATGATAACATCTATCTTTTCAGTAAACGGAGGATTTGTAGAGATTATTGTATCGCAATCCATTAAATCTGATATTTTTTGCGGCATAACCTACATCCACACAATTACCGGGTTTTACTTGAAACCTTTCGGGACCTTGCTGAAAATCTTCTTTATACGATCCATATCGAATTTCTTCGTGCGGTCATAGTTATAGATACCATTCTGCTCCTGCTCCACATCAGTGAGCTGCGTGTAGCAATAACCCGACATATAAGGCACCGCAAGAATCACGTCGGTCAGGCGTTCAAGACGGTCATAAAACTCCTCCTTTGTACGCGGAGAGTCACCATAACCCCAAGAATTATCGGCAAACTGTGCACCGTCAACCCATTTGATGCCACCATATTCGTCGATGAAGAATGGCTGACCTCCGTAAGAAATCTCCTTATTCGGGTCAAGTTGAGGATAGCGTCCATCCTTTATCACGAAATATTCTGCCAATTTATCCGGATTCTGCTCATAATTGTGAACAGTCCACAAGTCAGTGATAACATGGAAATTACCGCTCGTATCATTTATCGGACGATAATCAAGACGGCTCGTGAGTGTGTATACATCCTTCACGAAACGGTCATGCTGCTTTGCCTGCTCTGAGTCACCGGGACGTTCCCACGTCTCATTGAACGGAGTCCATGCCACAATCGACGGATGATTCCTGTCGCGCACCACAATGTTTTCCCATTCCGGAATAAAGTTGCGTGCAGCCTCTATCTTATTGGTATTCGCACCCCAGCTTGCAGTCTCACCCCAAGTCAGATAACCGAGTTTGTCAGCCCAATAATGGAATCTCTCCTCAAACACCTTCTGATGCAGACGTGCGCCGTTGAAGCCAGCCGCCATACTCATCTCTATGTCGCGTTTCAGCGATGCGTCGTCCGGTGCCGTCCAGATACCTTCGGGATAGAAACCCTGGTCAAGCACAAGGCGAAGGAAATAAGGCTCGTTGTTGAGATAGAGGCGATCACCCTCCCAATGTATCTTGCGCATACCGCTGTATGAGGAAACCTTGTCGATTGCCTTACCATCAGCGTCATATACGGTCAGTTCCACGTCATAGAGGAACGGAGATTCCGGCGACCATGTCTTCACATTCTTTATCGGGAGCTCCAGCTTCACCTGGCGCGAAGCCTTCTCAGTAGCACGTGACACCACCTTTCCACCATCGCGCACAACTGCCTCAACTTTCTGACCATTCTCCAGATTACGGAATGAAGGCTCTATCACGAATCTCTTATGGTCAAGATCCGGAACGATATATGCAGAAGAGAGTCCGGCATGATCCACCGGCTCCATCCATACTGTCTGCCAGATTCCTGTGGTGCGCGTATAATCGCAACCCTGTGAATAAAAATTGCCCGACTGCTTACCCTTTGCCTGGTCGCCACTTCTAACGTCATCCTCCACTCTCACAACAAGGTCATGCACCTTGCCGTCGGAAACAAATTTCGTTATATCATGACCGAAAGAGTCACTGCCGCCCCAATGACGACCCACAAGTTGACCGTCGATATATACTGCACTGAAATAATCCACGCCACCGAAGTTCAGCATCACATCGCGCCCCTGCCATTCGGAAGGGATCTGTATCTTGCGGTGATACCACATTGCAGGGATGAAATCCACATACGCAACTCCCGACAGACGGCTTTCCGGACAGAACGGCACCGTTATCTTATCCTTGAATCCCTCTGACTTATAGAGACGACGATCCATGCCTGACTTACCGAAGTCAAACTCGTAGGTCCAGTCTCCATTAAGGTTAACCCAATCCGTGCGCTCGAACTGCGGACGCGGATACTCTTCACGGGGTACGGAAGCCGATGCCGTAAGCGACATCACTCCCAATGCAAGGCTTACAAAAAACCTTGACAATTTACGTTTCATGCTCATACTGTTATCAATATTGTTAAACTTAAATTTACTTTACAAATTTATATCCTTTATATTTTTTCCTTGTCATTATCCTCGCCAAAACATGACTCGCAGACTCAAATGCCAAGATATGGACACATTTGTCTGTCATTCATACAAACTTTCCCACCGACACGCCAAACAGACGCATTGCATATCATTATTTTGATGTAATTTTGCATAAATTCATTCTCCGGCATCTCTTCAAAAGGTCAGAAGCGTGCATTCACCATTATTAAAGCCTCTGAAGAATTTCTTCAACATTCTTCAAGTCTCTGACGATTTTCTTCATGATTCTTCAAGAGTGATTGATTTTTCTTCATGGCTTATAAATTTTTCTTCATAGCTTCTTGATTTTTCCTCACACTGCATTAAGAATTCTTCAGCACATTTTAAAAATGCTTGAATATCTTCACAATATGTTCTCCAAAAATCAGAAGTTTTTCTTCATGTATTCCGAAAGATTCTTCAAGGACTCTGAAAGATTCTTCAAGGACTCTGAAAAATTCCTCAAGGACTCTGAAAGATTCTTCAAAGGATAAAAATTTTTGTTCACCATTCTTCACATATAGATTCAAAAGATTTAAATTCTAAATTATGAATCCACTTCCCCTTGCAGCAGCGGCAATCATCGTCCCGAAGAGAAGCCCTACTCCCTCTCCGCCCATAGATAATCATCGCTTATCCCCCTTTTGTCAATAATGTCAATGATGACAATGTTGTTCCAATCGTTAATATTGTCATCATTGACATTATCTCCCCCGCTGTCATTACCGCAATCCATCCTTTAATGATAATTTGTATATTTTCAAAACTATTATTAACTTTGTTTCCGATTAAATAATTCTTAATCATCAAAACTAATTGTCCGGATCAGGACTAATCCTATCATGAAAAATCGCAACATATTAATCTTCTTTCTAATATTGCTTCTATCGTGTCTACCCTCCGCGGCATACAATATGAGGCAATCTTCCAATATCGAAGGGTTATCCAACAGTGCCATCCTCTCAATGTGTCGTGACGACAACGGTTTCCTCTGGATCGGCACCTGCGACGGAGTGAACATCTCAGACGGCACTTCGATATACCCCTTTTCACAACTATTCCCGGGACAGACACTATCCGGCAACGTGATCGAGACTATCGTAAACGGCGACAACAACATAATGTGGGTGCTGACCAACCACGGTCTTAACCTTGTGGATACCGAAAGCCGCACCATCACCACCTATAGCTGGTTCGGAGGACAGGAGCTTATGGCAATCGACGACGACGGGACTCTCTTCATCATGACCGAAGACTCCAAGATACATCTCCACAGACGTAAGGCTGACGGAGACTTCTTAATCGGCGGACAGTCCGCCATACCGTTCAATAAGACAAAAAGCATCAGAATCTGTGGCAACAATCTCCTCATCTTCGCTTCCGACGGCATATACTATCTCCCGATCGAACACAATTCCAAGGGTGAAGCCCTCAAAATCGGGAAAACAAGCCGGCATATCGACATCCCGATAAATTTCGCCCAGACCAATCATGACGAAATGTTTATAGTCGACGACAAGGGAATCCTCTTTGAGATCTCTCCGGAAGGGAATCTCAGCAGAATAACCGATCTCTCACAGTATATCGCACAACGCGGACACATCTCCCACATAATTAGAAACAATCAGGGTAACTACTACATCTCTTTCAGCACGGAGGGTGCGATCAGGATCTCGAAAAACGACAAATATGAATTTCAGGCAACCAATCTCAAGATACCCGTCGGTGTCTTCTGTCTGGAGAAATCAAAAGACCAGAACGTGGTATGGATCGGATCCGACTGCCGCGGAGTATACACAATCTGGGACGATCTTTACAACGTCCGTTCATTCGATTTCAACACATTCGGCAACAAAATATCGAATCCCGTGAGATCCATATTCGTCGACGACAAATCCAACATCTGGCTCGGCACTAAAGGCGACGGCATATTGAGAGTGGAGGGTTTCGACGACTCAAGGAGCTATCAGAATTTCTCTGAAAGCACGCTATACACATCATTCAACAGCGACCTGCGCCATAATTCGGTATTCGCATTCGGGAAAAGCAAACGCCCGATATTATGGATTGCCACGGAAAACGGTCTTAACTACTACAACTATGCCGATAACCGCATACACAAGGCTGACCTCGGCAAGGAGATCAAATTCATGCACGGCGTGGTGGAGTCAAACGACTCAACACTATGGATGTGTACCTTGGGCAACGGCATCATAAAGGCCCGGATATCCGGCAACAGCGATCACCCGACGCTCTCCGACATAAAGATCTACTCTCTCGACAACGGAGAGTTCTCATCAAACCAATTCTTCTCAATCACTATCGACGAGAAAGGCGACCTGCTCTTCTGCAACCGCGGGCGAGGGATGTATCATCTGAAGAACGATTCCCTCTGCTCTATTCCGCTGCGTGGGAAATACTCCACCAATGCAATCTACGACGTGTTTGACGCGATAAAGAGCGATTCAATACTTTGGCTCGGCACCGGAAACGGTCTGCTCAAGATGGATAAAGACGGGGAGAAACATTTCTTCGGTCCGCAGTATGGATTCACCAACAACACCATCCACGAGATGATACGCGACAATGATGGTAAGATCTGGATCTCCACCAACGACGGTCTAATACGCTATAATCCGGAAAACGATGAGACTCTGAAATATGGCAGAAACTATGGCATAACCATCTCAGAGTTCAGCGATGGTGCCAGTTTCTCCACGCCCAACACCCTTATATTCGGAGGAATAAATGGCATCGCAACCGTAAGCCGCAACAAGAGATTCCTAAACCACAAGCCGTTCGCCCCCTCCCTTCACCTCCTCTCAATAAGCATCTCGGGCATTGACGTGCCCCTGTCGCAGCATTTCGAGCAGAAGAAGAATATCGGATATCTCCGATTCAATCATGACCAGAACCATTTCTCCCTCACCTTTGCAGTGCCCGACTTCATCAACGGCGAGAACTATACCTACTATTACTCGATCGACGGGCATGACTGGATCAACAACGGCAGCAACCCCACCATCTCATTCAACCAGATGAGCTACGGCAATTTCAGTCTGAAGGTGAGATACCTCAACCGGGCATCCGGAGTGGAGAGTGAACCCTATTCGCTCAACATAATGGTAATCCCGCCATGGTATCTGTCTGATCTGGCTAAAGGATTCTATCTGCTGATTATAATCAGTGCTCTATTCTACGCCGCACGCATGTATCTGCGTCGGCAGCGTGAGCGTCAGGAGGAGGCTATGTCCCGACTCGAACAGACCCACAAGGAGGAACTGTATGAGGAGAAACTTCGCTTCTTCACCAACATAACCCACGAGTTCTGCACTCCGCTGACCCTCATCTACGGTCCGTGCGAACGTGTGCTGACGTATCCCGGTGCGGACGACTACGTGAAGAAATACATCAATCTTATCCGGATGAACACCGAGCGTCTTAACAATCTCATCCAGGAGCTTATTGACTTCCGCAGGACAGAGACCGGACACAAGACCCTCAAGATTCGCGAGACCGACATTTCCCGCCTGTGTTCCGACATAATGACCTCTTTCTCCGAACTCTCTGACCGCAACAACATCACCTTCGTGAAGGATTTCCCTGCAGATATGCTATGGAACAGCGATTTCGGATGCCTGCGCAAGGTAATCACCAACCTCATATCCAACGCCTTCAAATATACATCACCGGGTGGCACCATAAAAGTCAGCATGAGAATGGCAGACAATAAACTGACCATCAGCGTCTACAACACCGGCAAAGGTATTCGCGAGGAGGATAAGGAGAGGATATTCAACCGCTACAGCGTGCTCGACAACGTGGAGGAGAACGCCGTCAAAGGTCTGTCTCACCGCAACGGTCTCGGCATGGCGATATGCCACAGCATGGTCGACATGCTGCGTGGCTCGATAGAGATCAACAGCGAAGTGGGGAGCTTCGCCGAGTTTGTGGTGACTCTCCCATATCTGGAGACAAACAGCAGCAACGACACGGAGAAGAATCCGGAGAAGGAGAATATCCCGACCGTGGCACCCGAGACTGAAACAACATCAGATATAATCGCCACGAAAAAGCCTGACGCCGATGGGAAAGACACTATCCTCGTGATCGATGACAACACCGAGATTCTGACGCTTCTTGCCGACTCGCTTTCCGACTATAACGTAATCACCGCCGAGAATGCGGAAGAGGGTCTGAACATCATCAAGGAATCCGCGCCCGACCTGATAATATCCGATATAATGATGCCCGGCACCAACGGCATGGACCTTACCCGACAGATCAAACAGAACCGCCACACGATGCACATCCCGCTCGTGCTCCTCTCTGCAAAGAACAGCACCGACGAGAAAGTCGAGGGTATCGAATCCGGTGCCGACGCATATATCGGCAAGCCGTTCAGCATATCATATCTGAAGGCTGTGGCAAAACGTCTCCTCGAAAACAGGAATTACCTCAAGGAGTATTACAATTCGTCGGCAAGCGTGTTTGAATACAACAAGGGGCAGCTCATACATAAGGAGGACAAGGATTTCATCGACTCCATATCCGCCTTCATCGAGACGCATATCGACGACAGCTCGCTCTCCCCCGACCATCTGGCAAACCACATGAAGATAAGCGTGCGCAACCTTTACCGCAAATTCAAGGATCTCGGACAGGTGCCCCCCAACGACTTCATCAAGAGCCAACGTATCAGCTATGCCGCAAAGCTGCTGCTGACTACGTCGCTCACCGTGCAGGAAATCATCTACCGGAGCGGCTTCACCAATCGCTCGCATTTCTACAAGGAGTTTGACAAACGCTTCTCGATGACTCCAAAGGATTACCGCACTGCCAACACGCAGAAAGACTACTCCCTTTCGGAATAGGCTTCATGCTGTGCCGGAGAATGACAAATCTGTATACACTTTTGCATTTTCCGACCTCGCAACAGCAATGTCACTGACAGCGACATATTATACAGATACTTATTTTAATTTTGCATCAAAATGCAAAAAACTATCTGACAACATTATGAATAAGTATTTTTTTCCGATAGCAGGACTCTTCCTGTCATCAATGGCTTTTCCGGCTCATGCAGCCGGAAGCGGTGTCTGCGTGCCTGACAATGTGAAGACCAACTCCAGTAAGGGCGACTATAAATGCTGCCGTCCGGCAAAATCTGAACGTCTGTTCCATTCCGAGGCGGTGGAGAAAGAGATAAAGCGCGTGAAATCCATGCTCACCAATAAGAAGCTGGCGTGGATGTTTGAGAACTGTTTCCCCAACACCATCGACACCACCGTACACTTCCGCGTGGGCGACGACGGCAAGAACGACACTTTCGTATATACCGGCGACATACACGCGATGTGGCTCCGCGATTCCGGTGCTCAGGTGTGGCCCTACGTGCAGCTCGCAAACTCCGACCCTGCCCTGAAGGCAATGGTGGAGGGCACGATACGCCGCCAGTTCAAATGTATCAACATCGACCCGTATGCCAACGCCTTCAACGACGGACCGACCGGAGGAGAATGGATGTCCGACTTCACCGACATGCGCCCCGAAGTGCACGAAAGGAAATGGGAGATCGACTCTCTCTGCTATCCGGTGCGTCTCGCCTACGAATATTGGAAAGTGACCGGCGATGCATCCATTTTCGATGAGGAATGGATTGAGGCTATCGAGAATATCCTTGCCACATTCACCGACCAGCAACGCCGCGACTCTCGCGGTAAATACTCGTTCCGCCGAAAGACCGACCGTGCGTTCGACACCCTGAGCAACGACGGCATGGGCACCCCCGTGAAGCCATGCGGTCTGATCGTGTCGAGCTTCCGCCCTTCAGATGATGCCACCACCCTTCAGTTCCTCATTCCGTCCAACTTCTTTGCCGTGTCTATCCTGCACAAGGCTTCAGAGATTCTCAACACCGTAAACCATCGTAAGGATCTCGCTGACCGCTGCGACAGTCTGGCCAAGGAGGTGGAACTCGCACTGAAGAAACATGCCACCTACAATCACCCCGAATTTGGAGAGATCTATGCCTTCGAGGTTGACGGGTTCGGCAACCATTTCCTGATGGACGACTCCAACGCACCCAGCCTCCTCTCACTCCCCTATCTGAGCGACGTTGACGTCAACGACAAGGTATATCAGAATACTCGCCGTTTCGTATGGAGCGACAGCAACCCCTACTTCTTCAAGGGGGTGGCTGGCGAAGGCATCGGTGGTCCGCACGTGGGCTACGACATGGTGTGGCCCATGAGCATCATGATGAAAGCGTTCACAAGCACCGACGACACCGAGATCATCAACTGCGTGAAGATGGTGATGGACACCGAGGCGGGTTTGGGCTTCGTTCATGAGTCATTCCATAAGGATGATGCCGCCAACTTCACCCGCCCCTGGTTTGCCTGGCAGAACACACTCTTCGGCGAGCTTATCCTTAAACTCGTCAACGAAGGCAAAATAGATCTTCTAAACTCAATCTGATGAAAAAACTGATTTTTCTGCTCCTGCTGTCGCTGACCTTAGGAGCTTGTTCAAAGAAGGCGGAATCGACAGCCGAATTTAACGTGGCAACCTACAATCTGCGTCAGCTCAACCGTGGCGACTCCGCAGCGGGCAATGGCTGGGACCGCCGTCACCCCGTGGTCGCATCCCTCATCAAGTTCCACGGATTCGATATATTCGGCACCCAGGAGGGTTTCAAGTCGCAGCTTGAAGACCTGAAACGTGATCTTCCCGGCTACGACTATATCGGCATCGGACGCGAGGACGGTAAGGATGCCGGCGAACATTCCGCCATATTCTACAATACCGACATATTCTCGCTCGTCGACAAAGGTGACTTCTGGTTGTCGGAGACTCCCGACAAGCCGGGACTCGGCTGGGATGCAGCCTGCCCCCGCATCTGCTCATGGGGTAAGTTCATCCACAAGCCCTCCGGCAAGGAGTTTATCTTCTTCAACCTCCACATGGATCACATCGGCACGCAGGCACGCGTGGAGAGTGCGAAACTCGTGAAGCAGAAAATCGGGGAGATCGGAGCCGGATGTCAGGCATTCGTCACGGGCGACTTCAACGTTGACCAGACCAACGACTCTTACTTCACGATCACCGACGGCGGCACGCTTGCCGACTCCTACGAAACGGCAGCATTCCGTTACGCGCCCAACGGCACGTTTAACGACTACTCCACCGACAACTTCACCGAAAGCCGCATCGACCACATCTTCGTGACCCCTGACGTAGAAGTGACCAAATACGGTGTCCTGACCGACACCTACCGCACGCCGGAGCAGACCGAATCCGTTTCCGCCACCGACGCACCCAAGGAGATTGAGTTGCAACGCTACGTAGCGCGCACCCCCTCCGACCACTTCCCCGTCATGATCCACGTCAAGATCTGACCCCACAACGAAATCCATCGTAACATATAGCACGAAGAAATCAAAGAAAAGAAAGAAATTTATTAATTTTTAAAGAATTAAAACAAAATAATTTCCTTCTTTTCTTTTATTTCTTCGTGCCATATTATTCTTTTGTTTCTTCGTGCTATATTTTATTCATGCGATTATTATTAATTCGCAAGAAATTTTTAAAGATCTGATTTATCAGTAGCCTCGTTATTAAATATTCGTTTGAGATCTTTGTTTTCAATGAGATAGATTGAATTAAAATTGACAATATAACCAATATAAAGATTTTTGAGATGAAGATAATTAATGAGTTGTTTGTAATGTAAATTCGTCAACTCTTCTACGCTTTTCAATTCAATAATAACCTTATCTTCCACAAGGATGTCAAGAACATAAGCGTTCTTAATTTCCATTCCCTTATACACTACGGGCACCTTCACCTTACTCTTGACTTTCAAACCCCGCAATTGAAGTTCTCTCACCAAAGCTTGATGATAACATTCCTCCAGCAAACCACATCCAAGCATCTTATGCACTTCATATATGGCTCCACGTATGATGTATGTCAATTTATGACCGCACATAAATCTATCAATTAATATTTTATCACAAAAGAACTACAAATAAAATAAATAACCAAATAAAATTAAGACAAAATACAAAAGAATTTCTGTTGTAGCATTTAACACGAAGAAACAAAAGAATTTAAAGAAATTTTATTATTTAAATAATTTCTTTCTTTTCTTTGATTTCTTCGTGCCATAATTTATTCGTACAGTTTTTTCTTAATGCATTTTTATTTAAAGAATTTTTTTAATCAAATAATTTCTTTCTTTTCTTTGATTTCTTCATGCCATATTTTATTCGTACAGTTTTTTCTTAATGCATTTTTTATTTAAAGAATTTTTAATCAAATAATTTCTTTCTTTTCTTTTATTTCTTCGTGCCATAATTTATTCGTACAAAAAAGAGGATGCACATCTACTATGCATCCTCCCTTGATTCGAAGATTCTTAATAAGGTGTGAATCTAATTAAGGTAGGCTTCGAACGCCATTCACGGTCATTTCACAACGGCGCGATGACTTATTTGCTTACAAGTTCACATTGCTTCACAGCAATTTTCTACAACTTATTGATTATCTTAACCGGACAGCCTCATAGCCATCCATTACATCGTTAGCGTCGGGTGAATGAAGTGTTACCCATATTAAAATATGGATTGTAAACCGCAACATTTACAATTCCGGTTCCGGTTGATATGGTACGGAAACGACAACGCACCGTGTGATTCGGATTTGAAACATTCACATCAACATCATTCCCATCACCAGCTCCATATTTATAAAGGTATTCCTGCCACGATACAGTCTTTATATAGGAGATTGCCGGAGTTCCCGGGGTAAAGAGGGATTCGCCTGTACTTACCGCCAAAGTACCGATCGGATTATTCTCTATACATTGGGGATTCGCCTCTATCTTAAACTGAAGAGGGAATACAGATTCAGGTATGCCGTCAGGAAGATTGAAATAGAACGTAAAGGCATCTCCCGCACTACTGCTTATATTCTGAGAATCCGATCCTTGTGGCTCATTATTCTTTCCCTCCTGAAAGATATAATCAGAAAAATCCCATGGCACACGCAACACAAGCGAAATCGTGCGTTCCAATCCGTTGCCGTCAACAATTTTGAACGATTGAATCTTTGTCACGGCAGTCGGCTCATTGGGAGTGATCGTTATCACCTTAAACTCACCCTCTTCCGTCTCACTGAAGCTCTTTATTACATCACCCTCCGCGAGTCCCACAGCTCTGACCTTGGAATTATCGACACTATTGGCTCCGGTGACATCCATTATGTATTGATACGTCAAGCGGAATGTATCTGAACTCTTTACAAAAACGTTATTCGTGTTGCTGACGATAAGCATATTCTGACCATCCGAAACGTTCAACATCGAACCCGTCTTGACATCGGCAGATATATTGTTATATGAAACACCATCTATCGCCTCAGCCACCGTCGCAGCACCGGCTGCCGACACCCCGTTGATTGATACATTATAGGATATGTTGCGGATAAGATTATAATAGTGGAACGAATAATTCTCATCGTTATAACCCAAATCTATCTTATAATATGTAGGTGTACCGGATCGGTTGTAAACGCCTTTTATAATGACATACGTGTGCCTACCGGATTCAAACGGATGCTCGTATATATATTTATCAGCCTGTGTGAACGGGGATGTCGTAACATTACCATCCGTCCAAGACTTCACCTCACTCTCTTGATTGTCAAACGCAGCAGTAGCTGGCGTATATCCCGAATAAGAATCTCCTATCTCGGGATAAGAGAGCATTGACTTGCCATCCGCCCCACCAAGAAGATTCGGGGTAGAAAGGTCACTCTGATTCCAAGGCACAATCGTGCCCGATGTAGGTACATTCACAATAACAAAGCCGTAAAGCTCAAAATTATCAAGACTCTCCCGGACTGTCACCCGTGAGAAATTCCTTATTACCGGTACCCCGGTCAACTTTTTCTCCACCTCCGGTAACAACGTTGCATTACCATCCATATCCGCTGCTGTGGCATAACCATTGTCAAATATCACTTTACCCCAGTATGCCTCACTCTGATAACCCGATCCTCCGACAGTGAGACGGGGGAGAAGATTTGCCTCTGAGCCATAGTCACAATTGACAAAATCTTCAGCCACCAAAAGATGGAGCACCCTCGGCTCACTTGTTTTCATCAAAGTAACCTTGAAATTCAACAATCCTCCGTTGTCGACATTCGTCGCGGATGAGGTTTCCGCCTTATATATATTCGTGAGAAAAGAATTGGCGCCATCCGTACCCTTCGAGAACTCGAGCAATGTCAATTTGAGACCTGATCCCGGTTTATCACCGATTATGCCACGCGTCGGGGCTGACATCAAGTCCGGTATGTTGACCGACAAATCCACACTAACATACTCCCCCGACTCATCGGAAGGGAGCTCCTGAACAGGCATGCCATCGGATGAACACGCACATAAAGCGAGCGACAGTCCGACAATCCATAAATATCTTAATATCTCCATCATTTTGTCATCTTGCTTTTATAAGAATTAATCAACATCGCGCTACGGGTTGCATCACGCGGCACATCACCCCAAGTGAAATCATAACCACCCGAAGCATTCCGCTGCAATTGATATGCCGACTGTTGTTCCCAATACCATTCGTCATACACTGCACGTATCAAAGTATTACTATTACTTGTCTGTTTTGTAACCACAGCCTTTCCATTCTTATTTTCAACTTTATATGCTCCTTGAGCAGTCATATAGTAACTACTGCTATTAGACGTAGATAAATTAAATAAAGCTGGAATCTTTCCTTCTGCCGATAATTGGGTTATGAACATGAATTCACCAAGCGTCGGCAATCTCCATCTGCCAGCAGGACATCCTTGCTCTTGATAAGACGCAGCTCTTCTTCGGCAATTAGTCCGATTTATAGTATATGTTTTTCCGTATGATGATGCCACACGAATTTTGGGTGCAATCATGTATGCATAATTATCTGATTCATTTTCTATTGTAGGATAGTAATACCTCAATTTTCTTTTTGCAGAATTTTCATATAAAGCATCCGCATCCACACTCCAAGTATTATTTAAATCCTCAGAAGTATTTATAGATCCCGTACCGGTTAAATTGTTATTAATATTTAAAGATCTGGGATCTCCAATCACATATTTATTCTCATTATCACCAAGGATTGACACATTTATCACATACATATTCGGATTTGAATTATTTCCAGCAAGACCAAGCACATCTCCTAAATCCGAACTATTATCCCAATATCCAAATCCACCGGATGAGCCGGATGTTGGAGCTGTATTGTATGTCGGATTTACATAAACGAATCCATAGGGAGATGTTGTTGGCGTGTACTCATAGCGAGGATTCCAGAATGATCCTACGTTCCGACTACTATATCCAGTATTATAACTGCCTCCGGGATTATTTTTCGGTTCAATATAAATACTCGGATACTGTGTTATCGTAATAGTCTGTGTAAATTCTTTTTTATCAATATGCCGTATGGTCACTATAATCTTATAGGGAGAGAATGCATTCTCTGCCGGATCCGACGGTTTGTAATAATCGATCCCCAAATTTGAGGGAGCCACTGTCTGTCCTGTCAAAGATATCTCACCACCGGAGCTATTATAGGGTTCCCACACTGTCAGTGGGTGCATCACTTTTAAGATATTGTTTCCTAAAGCATCCTTCTCCACACTATAAGTGCAAAGTTTTTTATCAGAACCGCTATTCTCATTTGACTTGATGATCATTTCATTCGTCACCGTGAAATCTACCACTGTTCCATTACCATCTGAATAATAATTGAATCGAGAATATTGCAACTCAACATTTGATATCTCTACAGGATGAGAAGTATAGAACGGCACTATCATATTCTCCTCATTATTGACAGATATCTCTTTCGGACTGACTACGAGATAACGTGTGTCCGTGATATTCACGTCAATCGGGGCTGAGTTCCAATCAACAATCTGATAGCTCAAATCGTCAAGCTCTTCCGGTGTTTCCGGAGAGAGACTTCCCAACATCCCGACATTCAGATTGACACTATATGAATGATTCGAGACAATCTCCACAAGATCCGTCACGGGCACCTGATAATAGAACGTGTTCCATCTCTGTTCACCACGTTTCTGCCAAGGCACAACAAGAGTCATGGAGGTACGGTGTTTTTCCTCCGGTGTTTCTGTCCAGTGATTAGGATATGTATAAAGCGGAACGTCCATACGGTAAGAGTATTCCCCAACACCTATACTCGAAAGACCACGAACCGCATCCGCATCCGCAAGCGACATTATAAAGTAATCATCATCCTGCGGAGTATATCCATCAGACGGAACCAAATCTGTTCGCTTCACACCATTCACAAGGAATGCACGCATACCACCGGTTGACGATATTGCCGGCACCCATTCTGCACCATCAGCATCCACCACAGACTCCGGAAGTTTCACATTCAACGAAATCTTTGCAGCCGTCCTTATCAAGTCAACACTGCCGGAAGCCGTCCCATTTCCTCCCGACAAAGTATATGTAACTCCTCCCAACCCACTCATGGCAAAGGATGGCTGCACCTTGATAATATCAAAAGATGAACCCACCGAGATTGATTTAAGTGATGATATCGACGCATTGGCTGCCACATCCGCCAGATTGTCGATATTTGCCACTGCATATAACTTACATCTTGCTCCGGATGCCCCGCCGAAAAGCGTCTGCACCATATCATCTGTAAGTTTCATCTGCACGGTCGCACTGCCTGACTTATCAATCGCGTCAAAGGTCTGCAATGCCACTGCCGGCTGATCCTCACCATACGCATCAGGATATAACGCTATCACCGCATTCTTAATAAGAACCTCGCTGTTATCCGATTCCGTGGAACGCGATGCATTAGAATTGCGCAACGTAATCGTCAAGATTCCGGCATTATCCCCGGAATTAGGGTCATCAACATTGTCTGTACATCCGCATATAAACGGAAGCACCGCAATAACCGATATATATTTTAAAAATTTTAGAATCATATTCCAAGCTACATTTACTGCATGTTCTGAACAATAGTGTAATTCTTGTAGGATTTTCCGGCATCACATATCCGCGCCTCCATATATTTGCCATTAGCGAGCGACACCGTTACTACCAGACGCGCCTTGCTTGTATCACGGGGGGAAGGATCCGTCGAGACAATCCTTAATTTTGATAGGGTCTTTCCATCCACCGTGCCGGAAATGGTTGAAACAAGATTACCGGACTCGTCAACAAACTTAAACGCATCGGGAGTCCCCTCAATAACCGGAAGACTTGCCGTCCATGTCGCACCTATAGGCGTGGAGATTCCGAACGTACAGATAGCCTCAACTACATTATTGTCATGCCATGGCAACAAGACAAGCTCTCCGGTTTCGGTATTATCATTTTCATACGTCCCGGACTGCCAGCTTATCCGGTCGGATATATTCACATTTTCTGTGTAATCAAGTGTCAATGACTGCTGTACCCAATCAACGACCGAGAGAGTTATATCTGCAGGAACTCCTACTTTCACTCTATTCACACTCAATGTATATATATGATTCCTAAGAATATTATTCCCAAATTCAAATATATAATCATCCTTGTAGCCAGTCATCGGAATTCGATACACTTCCTGTTCCACGCTTCCATCTGAATTGCGTTTAGTATCAACAGCAATCACAAACTGAGGCATCCCTTCGTTAACATTTCCATTGACATGAGCAATCCGCTGTTCCGGTATATATCCGATTCTGACGGTTTTGTTCCCAACTTCGGGGATAGCCTTCCCTTCAATGACTCCAAGTTTATACCTATATACATTGTCAGTGCCTGGCACTATATCTGAAAAAATATTTGGAGTGTGCACCTGATTCCCGTTAATATAAGATAACGCATCATAAGGGAGCTGACGGGCATGACTCTGAGAACTTTCAATAACCACATTGTTAATCTTAGGGTAGCCGTCAGCATCCTTATCGGCATCCGGAATATTATCGATTACCCTTATCTTGGCGAGGGCACGCAGAAGGTCGATCTCTCCAAGATAGATTCTGTCGTCGGGACGACTCGCATACAACGCACGCTCTGTTGTAGTGAAATTGTTTGTACCGAACATTGGGATGTAGCCCTTATACAATCCGGACACCTGTGAATCACCTTCATTGTCATTATAGATCTCATCCATGTTGAAACCCCACTGTATGGCTTCATCCATCACCTCCTTATATGTGGTTACTCCTATGTTCAGCCCATCATAATTCGTGAAGCGTCCACCACCGACAGTGTTCTCATCATCCTTCGGAGAATAGCAGTTGGCAAAAATAAGGAACCTGAATTTCACTTCATCGTCACTCGTAGGACGTGCCGGATGCCCCAATACCGTTTCCAGATGTTGCTTCTCAATCTTTGTGGTGATGGTGTATGAACCCGGTGCACCGGTTATCATCGTGGTCGGATCTGTCGATGATGCGATATCCTTATTTTTCACAAGCAACGTTGCATCATCCCCTTCGCCTACGAATATAAAGAAAATAAAGTCATTTACGTTGACCGCATCTTCAAATTCCTCATATTCGCTGTCCACCTCCTCATGTCCTGCACCGTCGGCTCTACTGCCATCTGACATACGGGCGGTCGTATGCATCGTGAAACTAAGCGTGATATCATTCTCAGCAGGACAGGGGTCGGGATGATCGGTGACTGCCGAGCACGATGTTATAATCGGCAATGCAATCACCAATAATAATATGCTGAATATATATTTCAAAAACCTCATAAGGCAAACTTCATTGATAGATTATGTCGGTTGAAATAATATGTCACAACGGAAGATCCTGTGGAGGAACCACCGCCCAACTGTTGATGAATATACCTGCGGCAGACGCCCAGTTGCTGTTCTTGTCGATGAAAAATACGATCGAATAATCATCCTGTCGGTCGAGATATTCCTGATCGGATATATCGCCATAATGCCCCTTGACGAGAAGGAGATAATTGATGAGCGGTATTCTCACAATGTCGCGGTTATCCCAATTGCGATGTATCGTCAGGATTGCCTTATTCTCGTCATCTGCCATAAGGCGTCCTGTCGAGAGATCAAACAGCAGTGTCGCCACGGAAGAGATAGTGCCGTCGTCACGTGTCAGCAAGGAACGAGACCCATTTCCCGCGCCCGGCTCATCATCGGGTGTGGTGATTACTCCGTAGCGCACTTCCCACGGTTCGTAAGATATCACAGGCGACGGAAGCAGACTGTTGTCCCAGGCATATTCCCCATCATCGTATGTTATGCTGACGGAGAAATCACGGTTCTCAATCGGCGAGCCGTCAAGATGCTGAAGCATGACGCGGATATCCTTAGTGTCTTTCATAAGGCTGAACACAACCGTCTTCACCGTGGGGTTATTGGGGTCTACCTCATATTCAAAATCCGATACATAACCATGATATAGACCGGGAAGCCGTATGTCAGAAACGTTTCTGCCATCCTTCTCCACGGTGCGGAGCGTCACCTCCAATTCCTCCTTCGTAGTCGGCGTGTAGGTGGCGAGGTCAAAACCGTTGTTATCCTTTAGCCCACACCATGTCACAAAGTCATATTCACCCTCTGTCAGCGGTGTGTCAAGATAAAAACTGCTGGAGGCAAGCGTCTCACCGGAAGCCTCACCATTCCATGCGAGTCTGCCATCAGGAGTGAATGCCCAGACATTCACGGATTTCACCTCATGCCGGAAAGCATCAGCCCATTTGATATTGTAGTCATATTCAAACTTAATACGCAGTAATGCGGGGCATGGGTCGAGATCATCGGTCACCATGGTGCATCCCGTGGTCATCAGTCCTGCAAAAAGTAAAGCGGGGATGAGAGATTTGTTTTTTATGTTCACTATATGCATGGTGTTGTTATTTTTTCCATTAAGCCGAAGTTCCAATCAATCGGAACCCTTAGTGAACGGAGGGGGTATCACCCCCCTCCGTCCTGAATCAGGCCTCACGAAAGACCCGGGGGATTGCCGACATAGCCGGCAGAATATAAGTGTTTACACTACCTTATCAGAGATCTACGTTCTGCACAGGAACAACAGCCCATTTCAGGATGCGCACCTTGTAAGCCACATAGTAATCCTTAGTCTCAGCCGGCGGAACGATAGGATCATCCACACCTGCGATACCGGTTGCAAGACCAGTGATAGAGCTGATGTTAATGCTGTAAGAGTGGTTACGAACCATGCCGAAGTCACCTACGCGAACCTTACCCCAATCAATTGTAGTTGTATTGGGTTTGGTAGTCTCACCCTCAGTGATTTCCTTCTGAGTGTTTCCTGCACGATACCAGCCGTAATGCTTAACAGGGATATTGAAGTAAGCCATACCGGTATTATAGAAATTAGCAAAACCGACCTGCTGCATCAGCACACGGTTAGCGGCTGTAAGTGTAATCTGAGTTCCTGTAGGAGTAGCATCATCAGCCACAATCTCCTTGTAACCATTGCCATTTGCAATATAGATACCGGTTGTATTGTTAATGCCATTGAACTGAAGAGTCTGCTGACGAGCAGGAAGCTTAATTTCATCATAACCCTCAGTAGTAGTAGGATTTTTAAGAACAGCCTCAGTCGGACGATCAATTTTAAGCGCACCAACCATCATAGCTAAATCAGCAGCAACTGTTGGGTTAAGACGTACATATCTGTATTTCGGAGCTTCCTCTGTTCCATCATTAACTCGTTTATATAAGACTGTTACCTGATTAATGAAACGTTTCAACATACTTTCTCCACCGGCAACCTTGCTATCAGCAGTACCATCGTTAGCAGCAAAATAAACCAAAGGTTTACCATCACTACCTTTAAGATAAGTATAGAAATCAGGATTACCTTCAACTTCAGTACCATTTACAGAAAGTTTGTATTTACCTACGAGTATAACTGAAGGCATTGCAGCTGCCGGGTTCTTTGAGTCAAGTGCCTTCAAACCAACAGTTGTCTCCTTGAAATATTTAGCATCTGTATCAGTAGTTGGATAACCAACTTTACTATTTTCCTTAGTCAAATCATTGTAGGTATAATAAGTCTGCAACGAGTTGTCATTAACATCACCAGCCACCTCAGGATATGTAGCAGTGAAATAAGCCGGAGACATACCCCAATATGAACGATGATAATCAGCATTATTCCATACCCAAGAGTCTGCAGTGGATAACGTCCCATTAATTGCAGTATTAAGATCATTATAAGTGTAATCATCCGGGAGGATTATACCTTCTGCTGACTCCTTACGGAATGATTTAACCACGTATGTCTTCTTAGACTCTGCATTAAGAGCCCACTTTTCTGCTACAAATGAAAGAGAGACAGGCACCTCTTCTCCATTCAACATTGTATGTGTTTCGTATGCCTCCGCATCTTTGGATGTGAATTTAAGTTTGGAAGCATAACGCTCTACATAAACGTCGATTGCCTTATTCGTTGCTTCCAAAGCTTCCTTTTCGGTGTCAAACAATTGGTCTGTAGCCACAGGAACTGCAATCTGAGGTTTCGTACCATTTTCAGTGGAAGTATAGTAAACAGAGTTGCTCATTGGGAAGAGCTTATTATCACTGCCGGAAACGGCCATTTCACGAGTCACAGTCTCTATCTCGCTGAGGGGATTCTGCAATTCAGCAGGTGAAATCGGGTTGATGTAGCAGACCACTTGTGCCGGGTCAAGTTCACCCTTACGGATGCTCACAGGAACAACACTTTCATAGTATTTTTCAACTGTTGCGCCATCAACACCGGTCGTTGCTTTGTCAAGATTGATCTGAACAATGTCTCCTACCTGTTTGCCTGCAGCGTCATAGAAAACGAAATAGGCATTTTTAATCTCTGATTCAGCACCTACACCTGCTTCAAAGTCACCTTCTGCGTCAGGTGCTCCGTTGGTATCGCCGGCACGTGTACCGTTGAGGTCATCTCCGTGAATTGCCATTTTCACGTAGAGTGTCTGATCGGCTTCTGCCGGACGGTTGTCCGGTTCGTTCAATGCCTCCGATGAACAAGCCGTGAAGACGAGGCCTGTGGCCATCGCTCCGTAATAGAATCTTTTCTTCATAAGATTACAAATTAATTGTTATTGCTTTATGTTAATTATGTAAATTATTGATATATTATATATTATCTTTAAATTCACGATAAATGACCGTTTATTTCAAGTATGCAAAACCCATGGGGTCGCCGAATCGGGACTCCTAAAAGGTAGAATACAATGTAAAAAAGGCTATGAGAAAATCAGTTTCCGAGCATTTCAAGGTTCTTGGCAGCTTCCGACAACGCTCCGGCCTTCCGGAAGCAATCGCGGGCAGCATCCATATCTCCTCTCCACGTGGCAAGTATACCCCTCGCATTCCATGCCTCCTTCGAATCACCGGCTTTTTTCAGATACACCTCCGCCTCATCAAGATTGCCCATCTTCAATGCAGCAGACGCGGCATTAAGATTGGCAGCCTCATCCTCGGGATAATATTTGAGCATGATTTGAATCACATCGTTAAACTCTTCCGAACCTTCGGGATATAACTTCGAGACCCTGAACATCTGATTGAGTGACATCTTATCGGGATCGGTCGTTATCACCTCAGCCAATTGAGCATCGTCAAGGGGCTTCAGGCGTGTCTCTATCTCAAATCGGGTGGTTCGCAAAAGCGGGAACCATTCAGGCAAGATTATACTGCTGTATAATGACCGGAATTCCGGAGAGGTCCTTAATTCTTTCTCCTTGGCATCGTAATCCGATGGGCCGTATGCCGGACGGTCAATCAGCTTCAAAAGGGCATTCCTCTGCTCATTGGAAAGACGAGTGTCGATCTCCACAATATCACGGAACCCTTTCCAGTTTTCCGCGACTGCGGAATATTCCGCCTTATCATCCGTCAGATTATATCTTGAAGCCACGTATTCAGCCAACGAACGGGAACGCTCTGTGGATAGCTGCTCATTACCCACGTATGAACCATCGGGAGAAGCATATCCGCATATCTTTATCTTTGAAATCTCCATATTCTTGTTGCTCAATGCATTTGATATGGAATCATCAATAATCTTGAGTTCAAAACGGTTGTCGATCACCTGTCCGTTGGCACAGACGTAGGGGGCGGAATGAAGGTCGGAACGGTTCACCTCATATTGCACCTGAGCCTTCCCTTCATGAATCGTCACGGGGAGTGGCGCGATTGCCGGCACAAGATAAGAAGCCCTCATCTTCTCGGCGGGATTGAGCGACAGGAGCTCCTGCTTCTTTATCACAGAGCCATTGAAATGTCCGCACCCACATGAGTCAACTACCCATCTCACTGATGCAGACGGACTCCACATCCATTTCTCCATCGGCAAAGCTGCATTGTAGTTTATCTGCTGCGGTTTCCCATTATTACGTCTCACGGTAGTCTGCACACCGTTTTCGTAATTGGCGGGAACTTTCACCGCACCCCTTTCCCACAGGATCTGCATTGTGCGACCATTGACAAGAGTGGAAGGGAGTGTAGCCGAATTACCGTTGCCATCCTCCAATATCGGAGTGATATACACCTGACGGTTTGCTCCGACGCGAAGATCATCAAGCACTATGTCAGCACTGAATTTAAGATTGTCGTTCACGGGTAAGGCAAGCGCATTCTCAATCTCGATTTCGTTGGGTGTGACGCCAAATGCGATACCGGGGATGAGGATTCCGGATATCAGTATATATCGTTTTATGCAGTTTATATGTTTCATATTGGCTTATTTTTCGTAGTCCTGAAATGTCTTTTTACATGTTAAGAGCGAACTTAATCCATCCGTTATGTCATTTTCAGAAAACATACATTATGGAGAGTCCTAATTTAGTAAGACCCAAATAATTGGCATCTCCGGTAGATATTTTAGTGCCGCAGTCACCACAGGGATATTGATCATACCACAGATGAGCATAACCTACTCCGATTTCTCCTTCAATATTCCAATGCTTTGACAGCGGATACTGGTATCCATAAGTCAATCCGGCACCGGCAAAAATCCCTTGATAGCGTCCATCTCGCGCTGCATTCTTCAGATTCAGTCCACTAAAGAATACTCCGGGAACCGGCAAGCTCACATTTGAGACATTCAACTGTCCGCCCATGGCATGCACGCCGAAGAAATGACCATTCATAGTCGTACAAGTCCACCATCTGTATTCCGGCATCACCACCCAATGCTTGACAAACCTCTCGCCATGAGTATCGGTACTGAATTTCCAAGGATTCAAACCGTAGACTATATTCAAAGAGGATTTGGAGGATAAGCCAAACTCAAGACCAAGGTTAGGTGTCGTAGTGGCATCGTATAGTAGGTTGGTCTTGAGGGCTATCTGTTGAGCGGCTGCGCCGGGAGAGAGGAAGAGGGCGAGCAGCACGATGGATATTAATATTGATTTCATCGCTTAATATATTCTGATTGGTATATGATGGGTAAGTAAGATGTGATTATCTGGATATAAATGGAGTGATAATTGCGAACTTATACTTGAATTTCGGGAAAAGAAGGTGTTGTTTTTTCTGTTGGTAGAAAAATTCAGACTTCTATTGAAGAAAATCAGATATGAGCCTTTCAATATCATTATCATTGATGAGGGAGGAGTACGGAGATTTCAATTTCCGATGTAGCCCCCCTTGTCAATGGTCAGATTTTGATCAGACAATGCAAGTACAGGGAGTGACGCATGCGAATTGCGTTTATGTCGATGGTCAGTTAGTATAAATAAGTCAGTAAGCATAATGCGTGATAAGTCTGCATCCCTCTTAGTTCCCGATACGAGGGGTATTAAAAACATGAAAGCGTGGGAACCTGTCTTGTTGCCATCTCTTGGATTGGGGCCTTCGCATTGCCCTTGTAGGTAAGATGACAACAGTGAAGCCCACGCAAATTATGATAATATGCAGTCTGCAAGACTAAACGCTCGCGCGTTTAGCCTTACATGCACGGTAATCATATCCATGCGGCGTCTACTGCTTCTAATCCTGACCTACAGATGAAAGTTGCGAAGTTCCAATCCGTCAAGAATTAGCGTAAAGTAACGCTTTAGATAATTATGTAATTTACCACCCACCCCTCATGCCCACGACAGTGGGCTTCGGAATGTCGGTACGGCAAATTTAGTAAGAAATATTTATTCCATCCAAAAAAATCAATCAAAAAATTCCGTTATTTAACAAATTAACTTAAAATCAATCCGGTTTTAACAATTCCACTCCCCAAAATACTTCTTGACACCGCGTGTGCACAAAGAATCAACCCAAATATTATCTTTTCTTCTTTCTTTTTTGTAATTTTGCGCTTTGTATTTTTTTGAATCATGACTAAGCTGGATTGTGTCCGTCATACGGACAAGACTCCGTTGTGGAGGTATCATGTCGTGGCTCTGCCTACGGCTTGTGTGTGGTCTACTACTTTTGTGTCGACGAAAGTGCTTATCC
Source organism: Muribaculaceae bacterium Isolate-037 (Harlan) (assembly GCA_003762615.1). Lineage (GTDB taxonomy): Bacteria > Bacteroidota > Bacteroidia > Bacteroidales > Muribaculaceae > Lepagella > Lepagella muris. The sequence goes on along the minus strand of RIAZ01000006.1, from coordinate 140,003 downwards.
TTGCCGGGCTGTCGCCGGAGAATATATTCTTCTATCGTTTCTTTATTGCATACGTGTTGATTCTGTTCATTGCCCGCGACCGTCTATTCGCGAAGTCGGCGAAGGATGAGTTGCTTCTGTTTTTTGCCGGGTTGACAGGCGGTTCGCTCTATTTCTTCACGGAGAATACCGCACTGCGTTTCACGTATGCCACGAATGTCTCTATCCTTATTTCCACTACCCCACTTCTGACAATCGCTCTGTCGGCACTCATCTATCGGCAGAAACTCAGCAAGAACATGATAGGCGGCTCACTCCTTGCCTTGGCGGGCGTGGTGCTTGTAGTGCTGAACGGCGACACCTCCTTCCATGTTGCTCCCGTCGGGGATATTCTCACCATCATTGCCGCATTATGCTGGGCGGTGTATAGCATCCTTATGAAAGTGCTTATCAAGAGAGGATATTCCACCCTGTTCATCACTCGGAAGGTCTTCTTCTATGGTCTGCTTACAATCGCCCTCTATATCCCGTTCTCCGGTCACGGATTGGATTTGCATCTTTTATATCGTCCAGAAGTATATGGCAATCTTCTGTTTCTCGGAGTGCTCGCCTCTTTTGTATGCTTTGCCGTATGGAACCGCGTAATTAAGGCAATCGGTCCGGACAAAGCCTCAAATTACATCTATTTCAACCCTATCGGCACGATAATCACGGCGGTGATCTTCCTCCACGAACCGCTGTCGGTCATGGCGATTATCGGAGCGGCAATAACGATCATCGGCGTGATCATCGCAGAGAAATCAGGATCAAAACAATAATGAATGGCGACAGACTATATGTCAGTCGCCATTCATCACTTAAGTTCCTTATTATCAATAAAAATTTCAGAAGAGTGACCATGCCACGGTCAGACCTGCCATCACGATTGCCACCATCGACATCAGTTTTATAAGGATGTTGAGCGACGGACCGGACGTATCCTTGAACGGGTCGCCTACCGTATCGCCTACCACCGTAGCCTTATGTACGTCGGAACCCTTGCCTCCGAAGTTACCCTCCTCCACGTATTTCTTCGCGTTGTCCCACGCACCTCCGGCATTCGCCATGAAGATTGCGAGCACAAAGCCTGCGGAGAGTCCGCCTGTCAGAAGTCCGATGACGCCCGGCACTCCGAAGATGACGCCTATCAATATGGGCACCACGATTGCAAGCACCGATGGGAATATCATCTCCTGCTGCGCACCCTTGGTGGATATACGCACGCAACGCGCATAATCCGGCTCTGCCTTACCTTCAAGAATACCCTTTATCTCGCGGAACTGCCTGCGCACCTCCTCCACCATGTGGGCGGCAGCACGTCCTACGGCATTCATCGTAAGTCCACAGAAAAGGAATGCCATCATCGAACCTATGAACATGCCCGAAAGCACTTTCGGATTCATAAGGTTGACATCGAAATACGTCATGAAATCCGTGAATGAAGCCTGATGCAGATCCACGGCACGGTCACCTATCTGTATGAACGTCTCACCCAGACGTGCCATACCTATACGTATCTCCTCTATATAAGAGGCAAGCAGCGCGAGTCCTGTCAATGCAGCCGAACCGATTGCGAAGCCCTTTCCGGTAGCAGCCGTGGTATTACCGAGCGAGTCGAGGGCATCGGTGCGGCGACGCACGTTCTCACCAAGACCCGACATCTCCGCATTGCCACCGGCATTGTCGGCAATCGGTCCGTAGGCATCAGTGGCAAGAGTTATTCCGAGCGTGGAGAGCATGCCGACGGCGGCTATGCCTATGCCGTAAAGCCCCATGCCGACGTTGGTGAAATCAAAGCCGGAAGCAAACCAATAGCTCAAGATGATGCCGACAACCACGGCAATCACCGGTATGGCGGTGGAGATCATGCCGAGACCTATTCCGGAGATAATCACTGTGGCGGGTCCAGTCGTGCCGCTCTCCGACAGACGCTGCGTAGGCTTATATGATTGGGAAGTATAGTATTCCGTGGCACGCCCGATGACGATGCCGACAATCAGACCTACCACCACTGCACATGAGATCCATGCCCAATTATCAATCCCAAGAGCCCAAAGGATAAGGAATGTAGCACCGACAATCAGTATCGAGCTGAGATTTGTGCCCAACGACAACGATCCGAGCAATTCGCGGATATTGGCGTTCTCCTTCGTCCGCACGCAGAAGATACCCACGATGGAAAGGAGTATACCGACAGCCGCTATCAGCATCGGAGCCATCACTGCCTTCAGCTGCATTACCTCGTCGCCGGTGTTCATGAAAGCAGCCGCACCGAGGGCAGCTGTAGCCAATATTGAGCCACAATAAGATTCATACAGGTCGGCACCCATGCCAGCCACGTCGCCCACATTATCACCTACGTTATCGGCAATCGTGGCGGGGTTGCGCGGGTCATCCTCCGGGATTCCGGCTTCCACCTTACCCACAAGGTCGGCACCCACGTCGGCAGCCTTCGTATATATGCCCCCACCCACACGGGCGAAAAGAGCCTGCGTCGATGCTCCCATACCGAAGGTGAGCATCGTGGTGGTAATGGCAGTAAGTTTCTGCGGACCGGTCACGTCCATGAAGCGGTCGAGGATGATATACCAGAATGATATGTCGAGGAGTCCGAGTCCGACAACGACAAGCCCCATTACGGCACCCGACCGGAACGCCACTCTCAATCCGCTATCGAGCGAACGCTGTGCGGCATTTGCCGTGCGTGCCGACGCATTAGTGGCTGTCTTCATTCCGAGGAAACCTGCCAGACCGGAGAAGAAACCGCCCGTCAGGAACGCCACAGGCACCCATGCATTCTGGAGCTGGAAGCCATACGCCATGATTGCAAACACGATAGCGAGGATAATGAAGACTACCCCCACGATCTTATACTGCTGGCGCAGATACGACATTGCGCCTGTCCTAACGTGCGACGCGATGCGTGCCATACGCTCCGTGCCCTCACTCTCCTTCATCATGCCCACATAGAATATACGGGCAAACAGAAGAGCGACTATCGATGCCGCAGGCACAATCCAAAACAATAAATTGTCCATGGTATTTTAAATTTTAAGATTAATATGATAACGGCACATGCCGCTTATTTAATACTGTCGGCGGGTGGCATCCCGGCATACTTATCTGTGCGGGGCATCGCTCCGCACCTTGAGATCCACGGTGCCTGCCGGGATATCCTTACTGAGCAGGCTCTCCATATCATTACGCAATCTCTCGTTAGCCTCCTCAAGATCACGGTTTTTCTGCAACTGCTTGAAATGGCTGCGATAAAGCAGCATCAATGCTATCGCCAGGAGGAAAAGCGCAGCAAGCGACACGGTGATGATTTTCTGATTTGTACTCAGCTCAATATCCCTTTTCTGAAGCTCAAGTTCCGTCATGTCTGACTTGAGGTTGTTGACATCGTATCTTATAGCCAGCTCAGCCATTGTCTCCTCGGCTTTTTTAGAGAGTTTATTGTGGAGCAACTCATTATATTCCTTAAGGCTTGAGAGAAGAAGCTCCTTGTCGCCGACTGAATCAGACGCCTCCACCATCATGTTAAGGAAGAACTGGCGGATATTGTCGTCGTCCACGATTTCGAGGGCATGCTTTATATACGGTATTGCATCGGCATATTTCCGTTCGGCCATAAGGCGATATGCCGTGGTGCGGCGGTCCTCATAAAATGCCTTTCTGATGTCGATGTCGTTTTCGGCAAGGCGTGCGCATTCCGCATAAATATGCTTCACCTCCTTCAGGTCAAGGGCCTTATAATTGCGCAGCATCCTGCGATAGCATATATAGTAGTTGCGGTCGAGACTACGGTATTTTCTCCCTACAGATTTATAATGTCTCTCCAGATTCTTAATTATCTCGAGCAGCTTTCTGTCAGAGGCTATCGCTTTGTCGGGGAATCCGTTGTTGCTGTAGAAGTTGGCAGCAGTGGTGTAGAACAGGTTACGCAAGAACTTGCTCTCCTCCGGAAGATCCTCTATCATCTTCTCAAGACGTGCGAGATATTCGAGATACATACTCCCTTTACTGGTGTAGCGTATAAATATCACCATTCTGTAAAGGTCAAATATGTCCTGGTATATGTCGTTCTTAAAATTGAGGTCTTCCTTCGCATATTCCACCACTGCATGACGCCGCTGCTCTAACGGCATGTAATATGCATCGCATCCCACCTTTTCCACATTCACGAAAAGCTCCACACCGCGCTTCATGTTGCTTTCGGGCAGCTCCGAGACAATTGCGAGCAACTTGTCAAGCGTCACGCTGTCGCGCGACTCCATCACGGCGATATGCGGCACGATATCACACACCACGTCATACTCCTTGTTTCTCTTTGCCACATCAAGCAACTTCCATGCCGCCTGGGTCTTGTTGTCATACTCCAGAAGATCAAAGATATCATACAGGATACGGATACTGTCTTTTGCCGACTTCGCTGATTTCAAGGTGTCGGCAAGACGACGCGACTCTTCTCTTCTGAACAAGTACGTGTAATTTTCATCGGCTGCCTGGCAACAAAAGATAGCAACCAGAGCAATTATTGTAAAATAAAAACGTCTCACTTCGTCAGGTATTTAATTTGGTTACGGGAACAATATATTTTTGCAAATATATTAAAATTTTCCGTATTTCTTAATATAATTATTAAAAAATTTTTCCTTAATCATTTCAATTTGCGCTTCACCTCATCCACGTCTCTTATCCCATATATATGACTTATTATTTTCTGAAGCTCCTCGTAGGAGTGCACTCCAAACGAAAGCTGACTCGTGACGATAGAGTCCTCACAAGTGGAATTATATGAGTCGATGTTCAGGTTAAGCTTATTGGATATGCAATCCACCACGTCCAGGAAGAGATGAAACCTGTCGACCGCCTTCACGGTGACTGTGACCGGATATAGCGTGTCGTCGGGCTCAAATTCCACACTCACTATGTCATCGCCAAACTGAGAGGCGAGCCTTATTGCTATCGGACAATCGCGTTTATGGATGGTAAGGGTCCCTTTCTTATCGCGGAATCCCACCACCTCCTCCCCGGGTATAGGCAGGCAGCATTCACAACGGTAGAATTTCGGGGCGGGTTGCGCCGCAAGATATGATTCGATAGCTTCCTTTGCCTTGTAGCTCACCACAATGTCGAGCCATTCCTTTTTAGGATGCACGTTGGGGTCGGTGAAGATCTCCACCACGTCTCCTCTCCGCAATGCAGATTTCATTGAGGAAAGGAATCCGTTTACACGCGCATATTTGGCATGGTTTCCAAGCTCGGTAGATATCTCGTAGGCGAAATCAAGCAATGATGATTTCTGAGGCAGCACCACTGCCTTCCCCTTGGGGGTGAACACCATTATGTCATCGTTGTAGAATGTAGACGTCACTTTCTCCATGAAGTCAATCCCCTCCGTATGACTTGATATCTCACGCAACACACCACGGAACTTATCCACCCAACGTCCGATATAATCCTGCGAACGTTCTGCCCGATACCCGAGTCTGGAATTGCGAACCATCCTCTCACTGGAGATATGCACCTCCTGCCAACGTCCGAAATCCGCCAGCAGTTTCACATGGAAACTCTGGTAGCCGTTCTCTTTCGGCGAATCTATATAGTTTGATATGCCACCCGGTTTCTCCTTGAATCGGTCGGTCAATATTGAATAGATATGCAACGCAGTCTCCTTATCGTCCATACCCTCCGCCGTCTTGAAGATGATATCCGTGAAATGCCTATATTTAAGATGGTTGAAATCATCCCCGAATTTTCTCATCTTCCGCCAGATGCTATAAGGCTCCCTATATTCCACGGCAACCTTCACCGACATACCCGCCTCAGCCAACGTTGACTCCAGCTGCACCCGGAAACGTTCGAGACGCTCATGCTGCTGATGCCTGTCATTCTCTATGAGATGCGAAATCTCCTCAAAATCATGCGGACAACGGAATCGGAAGCTAAGGTTTTCCAGTTCGGTCTTGACATGATAAAGCCCCAGACGGTTGGCGAGTGGAGCATAGAAATAATCCGTCTCTCCGGCTATCTTCATCTGCTTGTCGGGACCCATTGAAGAGAGCGTGCGCATATTGTGCAGACGATCGGCAAGCTTCACCATTATAGGACGTATGTCGTGCTGTATCGCGCTGAGAATCTGCTTGAAATTATCAACTTGCTTACTCATGTCGTAATTCTTCTTCTCCTTCTTGGTAAGGACGTTGACAAGGAATGCCACGTCATCGCCGAAGCGGGTTGAAATCTCCTCAATCGGATGCGGGGTGTCTTCCACCACGTCGTGGAGGAAAGCGGCAATTATGGAGTTTACGTCAAGATTAAGTTCTTCCGCAGCAATCGACGCCACGGCTATCGGATGCAGTATGTAGGGTTCTCCTGTCTTTCTTACTTGCGGGGCATGAGCCTCGCGTGCGAGTTCAAAAGCGTCACGCAGCCTGACTAAATCCTCGTCTGACGTGCGCGGAGCCATTACATCAAACACGTGCTGAGCGCGCTCATTGATAATGCTGTCATAATCCTTATCCATAGCCGATATATTTCAAGTGAAGCAATAATCCGCAAATATAACGATTCCGCCTCATATCTCCAACAAAAAAACGAATTTCCTTTCCTAACGATATTATATTGACAAATATTGCCATTGATGCAGTCTCTGTCAATTCTGTCTTTTCTGTCTTTTCTGTCAGTATTGACAGTATTGACAAATTGTCACTATTGTCAATATTGTCAGTATTGTCAGTATTGACGATAATGATAATGCTTTAATGCATAATTATGCATTAAAGCCTCAGCCCAAATAAAAAAATTTCAATCTTATCTGAACTTTTCACATCAAAAATTTGCTTTATTGTAAAAATGTCTATAATTTTGCGGCATAAATTTGAAAGCACTATATGATAAACAGTATAAACATACAGAATTGGTGGCGCATCGGTGATAATCTCCGATGGCAATGACCGTGTGTATGTATGATATGAATATCGGTTAAGAATAACCTTACAGCAGCCATCGGAAGACGTTTCCGGTGGCTGCCTGTTTTTAGACCCCTAACCCACTGAAAGGGTCCCCCCCTAAACAATAAACCATAAACAATAAACAATAAACCCCACTATATAATGAATACAGATCCATGCCTTCCAGTAGACGAAAACGGATACTATGGTAATTTCGGCGGCGCATATATCCCCGAAATACTCCATTCCAATGTGGAGAAACTGCATCAGGCTTTCTTGAAATATATTGATGATCCTGAATTTATTGCAGAATATGAAGAATTGCTCAGCGAATACGTAGGGCGACCCACTCCCCTCTATCATGCCAAGCGTCTTTCCGCGCATTATAACACCAACATATATCTGAAGCGCGAAGACCTCTGCCACACGGGTGCGCACAAGATCAACAATGCCATCGGCAGTGTGCTGCTTGCCAAAAGGATGGGAAAGAGCCGCATCATCGCGGAGACAGGTGCCGGGCAACATGGTGTGGCGGTAGCCACCGTATGCGCCCTCATGGGGCTGGAGTGCATCGTCTATATGGGTGCCACCGATGTGGCACGCCAGCAGCCCAACGTGGAACGCATGAAGATGCTCGGCGCGAAAGTAGTGCCAGTGGAATCAGGCAACAAGACCCTGAAGGATGCCACCAACGAGGCGATACGCGACTGGTGTTGCAACCCGTCCGACACGTTCTACGTGATCGGCAGCACCGTAGGTCCACACCCCTACCCGCAGATGGTGGCACGTTTCCAGTCGGTCATCAGCCGCGAGATACGGAAGCAACTGAAAAAGCAAACAGGCAGAGAATTACCCGACTATGTGATAGCATGCATCGGCGGCGGAAGCAACGCGGCAGGCGCGTTCTATCATTTTATCAAGGAGCCGTCGGTAAAACTGATTGCCGCTGAAGCAGCCGGATTAGGTGTAGACTCCGGAATGAGTGCCGCCACGATTCGTCTCGGCAAGGAGGGTATAATCCACGGGGCTCGCACTCTCGTGATGCAGACCGAAGACGGACAGATCACGGAGCCATATTCCATCTCTGCCGGTCTGGATTACCCGGGAGTTGGTCCGCTTCACGCCTACCTCGCCTCCACAGGTCGTTCGGAAGTAGCCGCTGTCACCGACAGCGAGGCACTCGATGCCGCTTTCCGCCTCACACGCACCGAAGGCATAATCCCCGCCCTGGAATCCTCTCATGCTCTTGCCGTGCTTGACCAACGCAAGTTCCGCCCCGACGACATCGTGGTCATCAACGTATCCGGACGCGGCGACAAAGACATGATGAGCTACGAGAAAGCACAGAAGAATTAACCACCCAATACTGCCACACACAGCCCCCAACCCCCTAAAAGGGGAGTGAAAGCATTGCCGCTCAGTTCTCTGGAGTCCCGTGCCCGAGCCCATGGGCGAGGGGTTCCGTATAAACCGAACCATAAACCTAAACTGCAATGACCCAGCATATAACCATCTTATCAGCCGACCTTGAAACCCCGGTCGGACTTTACCTGAAGGTCAGAGACCTCTACCCCTGCTCCGCGCTTCTTGAGAGCTCGGACTACCATACATCGCAAAACTCCATGTCGCTTATCGGCGTTGACCCCATAGGCTCTTTCACAGTGCTGAATGAGGAGATCATCTGTCGCTATCCCGACGGCACCGAGACCCGCACACCCGCAAAAGACGTGACTTCCGCCCTGCGTGACTACATACAGACGTTCAGCGACAGCGCAACGGAAGCAAAACTCTTTAACGGACTATTCGGATTCACGTCGTATGATGCCGTGCGCTACTTCGAGCCGTCAGTGCCCATACAGCCCAAGGAGGCTAAATTTGCCGACATCCCCGACATGCAGTATCTTCTATATCGCTTCGTGATACAGATGAATCATTTCCGCAATGAACTGACCATCATTGAGAATGTGCCGGAGGACGACAAACCCCACAGCGATGAACTGGTGTCGATTATCCGCAACAATAATATCGCCACCTACCCCTTCCGTGCCCTCAACGACCTCGAATCCACTGTCACGGATGAGGAGTTTGAGGAGATGGTGGCTAAAGGTATCGCCCACGCACGCCGTGGCGATGTATTCCAGATCGTACCCTCCCGCCGCTTCTCCCAAGGCTTCACCGGCGATGAATTCAACGTATATCGCGCATTGCGCTCCGTCAACCCCTCCCCCTACCTATTCTTCTTTGACTTCGGCAGCTTCAAGGTGTTCGGATCATCGCCCGAAACCCACCTTCGCGTTACGGCAGACCGCGAGGCGTATATCGACCCGATCGCCGGCACATTCCGACGCACCGGCGACGACAAGAAAGACCGAGAGCTTGCCGAACTTCTGTTGAAAGACCCTAAGGAGAATGCAGAGCATATCATGCTCGTGGATCTCGCCCGCAACGATCTGAGCCGCAGCGGTGGGAAGGTGAGCGTGGAGTATCTGAAACAGATACAATTCTATTCCCACGTGATCCACATGGTGAGCCGCGTTAAGGCACAGTTGCCGGAAGATGCCGATGTCTACCGTCTTTTCGGCGACACATTCCCTGCCGGCACCCTCAGCGGTGCGCCCAAGGTAAGGGCCATGCAGATCATCAATGAGTTAGAGCCTCACAGCCGCGTCACCTACGCCGGATGTATCGGTACGTTCGGATTCGACGGATCAATCAACCAGGCAATCACCATACGCAGCTTCCTGAGCAAAGACAACCGTCTTTATTCACAGGCGGGTGCCGGAGTGGTGGCGCGTTCCATACCACACAGCGAACTCTGCGAGACCAACAACAAGCTGGGCGCACTCGTCAAGGCGGTAGCCAAAGCTGAATCATTCAACGCATAATCCCCCGAAAAGATATGAAACTTCTTATACTCGACAACTACGACTCATTCACGTATAATATAGTGCATGCAGTGCGCGAACTCGGCATCACCCCCACAGTCGTGCGCAACGATAAGATCACACTGCCGGAAATTGATGAGTTTGACAAAATAATAATCTCCCCGGGACCGGGCATACCCTCCGAAGCCGGTATCCTGCCGGAGCTTCTGCGCGAATATGCAGGCAAGAAACCGATATTGGGCGTATGCCTCGGGCATCAGGCTATCGGAGAGAACTTCGGCGCGACCCTGGAGAATCTTGACGACGTTTATCACGGCGTGCAGACCATGACCCACGTTATTGCCGACGACTACATAGTGAAGGGTATGGGCAACGACTTCCCCGTAGGACGCTACCACTCATGGATAGTCAGCGAAAAGAATCTTCCGGAATCTCTCGTGGTCACATCGGTCGACGACGCCGGTAAGATAATGTCGTTAAGGCATAAGGATTTCGACATCCACGGAGTGCAGTTTCATCCGGAATCCCTCCTGACTCCGGGCGGCAATAAAATCATCAGCAATTTCTTAATGCACTGACCAGGATTTTGAAATGGTCAGTAACTGAAGTTTCGCAAGCTTCACTTCAGTGGTTTAAAGTTTATAGTTTAAGGTTTAAGATTTACGAAAATCCACGAATCTTTTCATTATACAAAATTTAATGATCATAAACCATAAACATTAAACCTTAAACCATTTAAGTGAAGCAAGTTGGAAAACTTGCGAAACTTAAATCAGGAATTTTCCAAAAAACATTAGGATATGAACAAGATATTATCTAACCTTTTTGAACATAAGAGCCTTACCCGCGAGGAGGCGCACGACATAATGCTCAACATTGCCGACGGCAAATACAACGACAATCAGCTATCGGCTTTCATGACCGTATTCCTCATGCGCAGCATCACTCCCGATGAACTTACAGGTTTCCGCGATGCAATCCTGCAACGCCGCGTGGCAGTGGATTTCGGCGACGCCGACACCATCGACATAGTGGGGACCGGCGGCGACGGTAAGAACACGTTCAACATCTCTACAGCATCATGCTTCGTAGTGGCAGGCACCGGGCGCAAGGTGGTGAAGCATGGCAACTATGGCGCAAGCTCCGTGTCGGGCGCGTCAAACGTGCTTGAAGAACATGGCGTGAAGTTCACCGCAGACCCCGACAAGCTGCATCGTTCGCTTGAAGAGTGTGGCGTAAGTTTCCTCCATGCCCCATTCTTCAGCCCGGCGTTGAAGAGCGTCGGTCCGGTACGTCGCTCACTGAAGATGCGCACATTCTTCAATATGCTCGGTCCGCTCGTCAACCCTACCCTGCCTAAGAATCAGCTTCTTGGCGTATATAATCTGAAACTCATGCGTCTTTACCGCTACATAGCGCAGAATGAGGGTATCAACTGCACGATAGTGCATTCTCTCGACGGATATGACGAGATCTCACTCACGTCCCCATTCAAGGTTGTCACCAACAGTTCCGAGAAGGTGATGGAGGCAAAGGATCTCGGTCTTGACACCGCCACACAGAAGGATCTTTATGGCGGCGACACCGTCAGGGAGGCGGCGGAAGTGTTTGACTCAGTGCTTTCCAACAAGGCATCCGATGCGAAAAAGAACTGCGTGATAGCGAACGCAGCCTTCGCGATCCACACGTTAAACCCGGAGTTGCCGATAGCATCGGCAGTGAGGGAGGCTCGCGAATCATTGGAGAGTGGCGCGGCTTTCGACAGTTTCCGTAAATTTGTAGAACTCAACAGCTGAAGACGATGAAAGAGGATATAATTCAGAAGATCGCCGCCACGAAACGTCGTGAGGTGGCAGCGTTGAAACAGGTGTTTGGCATCACTGATCTGATATGCTCGTCGGAGGCAGGCAATAGGGAGATTCTCTCCTTGCGCGATTCCATACTGAGCCATCCGGTGGCAATCATAGCCGAACATAAACGCCGCTCCCCATCACGGGGTGAGATTGCACCGATGAGCGACGTGGGGAAGGTGGCAACGGCATACGCAGCCAACGGCGCGGCAGCCATGTCGGTGCTTACCGACACACCCTTCTTCGGAGGCTCACTGGTGGATCTGTCTATGGCACGCGTGGCGGCTCCATCACTCCCCATTCTCCGTAAGGAATTTATCGTGGATGAATACCAGATCCATTATGCCAAACTTCTTGGTGCCGATGCCGTGTTGCTGATCGCTTCCATGCTTAGCGAGGAGGACCTGAAGGATTTCAACGATATTGCCCACTTCATAGGGCTACAGACTCTCGTGGAGGTCCATTCTGCCGAAGAGGCGGCAATAGTGCCGAAAGATGCCGATATGGTGGGGATCAACAACCGTAACCTCTCGACATTCGCCACCGACATCTCCCACTCTGCCCGTCTAATCGACTCGTTGCCGGCAGATGCTGTGAAGATTGCGGAAAGCGGCATACACACACCCGATGATATCTTGCAACTCAAAGGCTTGGGATTCGACGGATTCCTGATCGGTGAGGCTTTCATGTCAACTACCTCACCGGGCGACACATTGAAAGAATTCATAAGTGTTTGCGAATCATGACCGAGAAACTGCGTATAAAGATTTGCGGGATGCGCGACAGGGATAACGTTGCCGACGTCGCAGCCTTGCATCCCGACTTCATGGGATTTATATTCTACCCCCCCTCTCCACGCAACTGTATCGGTATCGATCCCGAGATTATAAGTCAATTGCCTGCGGGGATAGAGCCTGTGGCGGTGACTGTGAATGCTCCGGCAGCCGACCTTCTCTCTATCGCCGACAGATACGGCATACGCACCATTCAGCTGCATGGTGAGGAATCTCCCGACACATGCGCCTGGCTGAAAGCGAAGGGGCTGAAAATAATCAAGGCGATTCCTATACATGGGAAAGAGAGCATGGAGCTTATCTCCCGATATGAAAGGGTAGCTGATATGCTACTTCTCGACACAGCCGCAGCCTCGAAAGGGGGCTCAGGGAAGAAATTCGATTGGAATCTGCTTGATGAAGCCGATATAACGACTGATTTCCTTCTGAGCGGCGGGATCGGACCAGACGATACGTCGGCAATCGCTCTCCTACGGCATCCTCACCTTATCGGCATCGACATCAACAGCCGTTTCGAATCGCGTCCCGGCTACAAGGATATCGAATTGCTTTCAAGATTCCTAAAACCATTAAAACAATACTCCCCAAATATGAACCGTCTTACCAATCTATTGAATAACAAAACCACAGACCTTCTCTCCGTTTACTTCACTGCCGGCTATCCGGCGTTAGACTCCACCGTCGGCATCATCAATGCCCTCTGCAAGAATGGCGTAGATATGATTGAAGTGGGCATACCATTCTCCGACCCTATGGCGGATGGTGTCGTTATCCAGAACAGCGGCACAGTTGCTCTGCGTAACGGCATGACGCTCTCGCTTCTCCTCGACCAAGTGAAGGAAGCACGGGAGGATAACCCCGATACCCCTTTCATCGCAATGGGCTACATCAATCCTATAATGCAGATGGGTGCGGAAAATTTCTTCCGTAGGGCAAAGGAATCGGGCATTGACGGCGTGATCATCCCCGACCTACCCTTCGACATATATATGAGTGAATATAAGGCACTGAGCGACCGTTATGACCTGCCGATGATCATGCTCATCACTCCGGAGACCTCTGAAGAACGCATCCGTCTGATTGATGAGAATTGCGAAGGATTCATCTACATGGTGTCGGCAGCCTCCACCACCGGTGCACGTGACCGTTTCAATGAGGAACAGTTAGGTTACTTCCGTCGTATCAACGACATGAACCTGAAACATCAGCGTCTGATCGGGTTCGGCATCTCCAACAAAGTGACGTATGACGAGGCATGCCGCTACAGCAGCGGAGCGATCATCGGTTCGCAGTTTATCAAATGTCTCGCCTCCAACCCCACACCGGAAGCCGCCGTCGCCGACCTCCTCACCAAGATCAGCAGGCAATAGAATGTTTCACCTGTTTCACCTGTTTCACCTGAAACAGGTGAAACAAGCGAAACAGGTGAAACAGGCGAAACAGGCGAATCCCGATGTCTAATTTGTCTAATGTGACCGTATGCTTCGGTTTTTCCATACTCTCCGCATATTTATCACTATCATCAGAACCCATATAAAACGCACCTCCCTTCACTTCAACCATTTCAATCTCCGGAATTTTATTTGGGTGTTGTGCAAAAGAATTTTGCATTCCGGATATGGAGAAGAGCCATATTAGACTTATTATACCGATATTTAGACATCTCATAACCTATTATTTTAATGATAATCAGTTTCAAGGAAATCGAATTTTTCATCCGGCTTTGATAGAGATTCCCAATCTATGGATACACCTTCAAGCAGTCCCTGAGCGGCTAATGCACCTTTAGGATTATCTATGACAACCCTTTTTGTGCGCAATATCTCTTTGCGGTCAGCGTTGCTATAATTCTCCTTCCCATATATATCGCCTATTGTCTTATTAGTCTGCTCTATTCCATCTGCATAAAAACCTATTCCATTTGGCAGCGATACTTCCAATATCAGTCCGGGCAAACCGCGAAACTTCCAAGGTCCATCCGATATCGGAAGTTCGGTAGTAAACCATGCTATCCATTTTCTGCCATGATAATCAGTAGATGCTTCAATACAATCATAACCAAGTATTGTCTTAGTGGAGTCCCCGATTTCCCATGTCATCTCTGCAAATGGTTCTTGATAGAAGACACCTTCATCACCAAGCATATCATATACAGTAATCGTAGAATCAGCCGATGTTTTCAGAACATATATATTTTCAGTCTTTCTTGGCATCTTGCTCATATCTATCGCTCCCTGCGAAATCATCGCTTGCATGGCAGCTATCTGAGTCTGTTTGTAATTTGCTTTTCCCTCCGGAGTCGAGGTTATGGAATCAATCTGCTCTGATTTTGGGCTGAAATATTTTGAATATGACGTAGTTGCCAATAGATGATAAGAATGATTTCTCTCCTTTCCATTCTTATAATATGACCTGGCATTATAGCTTACTTCGACATCTGCTTTCGGACATTTATTTTCAGCCATAATGGGAAAGACTATAGATAACAGAATCATGACGGTGATAAGTTGGCTCATAATTTATTTATCTTTTGGGGAATGTTTGTGAAATCTGTTCTTCTGCACGTTTGATGGCACCCTTCATGTCGGCGGAGCTACTGATACCTAATGTGGAGTATGCACCACGGCATGAGGCGACAGGACGACCGGAAAGATAGTCGATGAAATTGACCGTCACCACAGTTTCCTCCTGTCGGATATTGACACCATACTTCACAATCAACAGTTGGGCTTGCTGCTCCGGTGTAAGTTCATAAAGACGCATATCGCTTATGAGTTTCAATCTGGAGGCTTCGACCGCATCAAACAGCATTATCTCATATTCCATCAGTTCCGCCGGAATATGATATGTATCGTTATTAATGACAGACGCATACTTGTATTTTGAAAGATCGGCACTTTGCGACACAACGCTTTGCGATGTCGTACATGATACTGTTATTGTGGATAAGGCACACCCAAGTGCCAGCGAAAACATTAATTTAACTATAGATCTCATTTCATGCTATTTTTATATACTTATACTTGTTATTTTTATATTTGACTCGTCAATAATGAATAGGTTACATTACCAAAGAACAAAATTCGTAATTATTTCCAATAAAAATATCAACAAATGTTGAGAATTCCGGATTTTAACTATTTCTCATCGCTATTTTAACATTTTCCGTAACCGGCTCAAAAATGCCGATCCAATCGTAAAGGTAATAATATTATTAGGAAATCTCATATTCCCAGGCAAATATAATTTGGAGACGTAACAAATTTATTATAATTTTGTGGCACCTTTATACACACCTTTATACAAAAGAATCAACCGAGAATAGTTAATAAAATCATCTCAGAGATATGACAAGACAAATCTATAAATCAAGAATCGATTGGTGGATGTGGTTGGTGCTGATATTCGTTGCCGGCGTCACCATAGCGATAGCCATCGACTCAACATTGTGGGTGGCACTCCCGACTTGTGGAGTCATGATATTTTGCATACTGCTTATGGTGGGATGCTGGTATGAGATAGACGGTAATCAACTTGTGGTATATCAATTCTTCCGTCCCCACCGATTCCCCATAGACAAGATTTCAGAGGTGAAGAAAACCACCGGAATCCTTGCCACAGCAGGAATGTCAGTTCGTAGGGTATCCATCAAATTTGCGGATCGCTCGGTGATGAAAAGCTCCATGCCATTAGAGATTTCGCCCAAAGATCGCGATAAATTCATCTCTCATCTCAAAGAAACCAACCCCAATATCAATATCGGCTGATCAGACTCTACTTTCATTTTATTCATTGACTGAAGTTTCGCAAGCTGCACTTCTGTGGTTTATAGTTTATAGTTTAAGGTTTAAGATTTACGAAAATCCACGAATCTTTTCATTATACAAAATTTAATGATCATAAACCATAAACATTAAACCTTAAACCATTTAAGTGAAGCAAGTTGGAAAACTTGCGAAACTTAAATCATTGATAATTTTATGGTTGATTGAATCATAAATAATCCGTAGCATCCCCCTACCAATACCGATAACTGCTACTCATCTTATTAAAACCTCCAAACGTCCTATCAAAAAAATCTCCAAATACCCTATCAAAATTCCTCCAAATACCCTATCAAAATTCCTCCAAATGTCCTATCAAAATTCCTCCAAATACCCTATTATAATCAAAATAATTTTGATTATTAATCAAATATAATTATATTTGCATCATCAACTAAATCCAATAAAATATGCAAAAATATCGACCAAGAATAGCTGATAAAATACTCTCAGAAAAGCTGGATGCAATGGGAGCCATACTAATTGAAGGAGCAAAGTATTGTGGAAAAACTACACTTTGTAAGCAACAAGCAAAAAGTGCCATTTTCATGACAGATCCAGATACTCTAAATCAAAATCTTATCATGGCTCAAATGAATATAAGTCGTCTGCTAAAAGGTGACACTCCACGTCTTATTGATGAATGGCAAATAGCACCGAGGCTTTGGGATGCCGTAAGAAATGAAGTTGACAAACGGGATGAAGATGGACAATTCATGTTGACCGGTTCCGCTGTTCCCCCTGACAAAGATGAGATATTTCATTCCGGAGCAGGAAGAATAGGATGGCTAAAGCTACGCACAATGTCTTTATGGGAATCTGAAGATTCTTCCGGAGAAGTAAGTATCAATGGTCTTTTTAATGGAGAAATACCTGATGGCGAAAATAAAATCGACATTGACAGACTTGCATTTCTAATATGCCGAGGAGGGTGGCCAAAGTCACTTGATAAGAAAACAGATACAGCCGCTTTAATTCAAGTGCAGGAATACTATGAAGCTGTCGTCAATAGTGATATTTCACGCGTGGATAATACCTCAAGGAATCCTGAACTCGCAAAAAGGATAATGAGAAGCTATTCCAGGCTTCAGGGTTCACAAGCAAGTGTCGGAACCATCTTGGCAGACATACAAAATAATGGAGAGGGATCCATGAACGAGAATACTATATATTCATATATCAATGCGTTAAAAAAGATATTCGTTATTGAAGATTCTTTGGCATGGAATCCTAATCTAAGAAGTAAAACTGCAATCCGATCATCAGATACCCGTTATTTTTCCGATCCGTCAATTGCAACAGCGGCAATGGGACTTGGACCGAATGATCTTATAAACGATTTAAATACATTCGGACTTTTTTTTGAAGCTCTATGTATTCGTGATCTTCGGGTTTATGCCGATGCTTTGGGAGGCAAAGTCTACCATTACCGTGATGCTTCCGGATTGGAATGTGATGCAGTAATTCATCTTAGGAATGGGAACTACGGACTTATCGAGATAAAACTCGGAGGAGATAAACTTATTGAAGAGGGAGCGGAATCACTAAAGAAATTGGAATCAAAAATAGACTCCGACAAAATGAAAAAAACTTCTTTTAAAATGGTCCTTACCGGTGTAGGACAATATGCGTACAGTCGTCCTGACGGTGTATTCGTGGTTCCAATAGGAACATTGAAAGACTGATTCACCCACCTCTCAGACCATCTCCTAAGAGCCTATCACCCCTCAACTCCCCCTTTAGGGGGTTGGGGGGCTGACTGTTTTGGGGGCCGAGCCTACTGTCTATGTCTTACCCTATGATTTTGGTCAGGAGGATAATGGAGATCAGAAGTGGGGCTATGTAACGGATGATGAAGAGGACAGCGGGAATGTAACGTGCTGCCATGCTACCATTGTTGTCAAGCTCCTTGCGGAAGAAGTCTTTTGGAGCGAACCAACCGATGTAGAGGCACGTCAATATCGCCACCGTCGGAAGCATATAGTTGGTCGCCACCGTATCGAGGAAGTCAAACAGATTTAATCCGAACATCTTGAAGTCGGACAACACTCCCTGCGAGAGTGAGCAGAACGTGCTCAATACTGCCAATGGCAACATCACCACCAGACATGCCTTAACGCGCTTCATGCCGAAATGATCCTGCATGAACGCTATCGAAACCTCTGCCAACGATATTGTTGATGTCAACGCCGCCACCATCAGCAACAGGAAGAACAATGCCGACCAGAACTGAGTGAACGGCATACGCGCAAACACCTCCGGAAGAGTGACAAACACCAGCGTAGCTCCCTCCAGACTCTCATCAGAAAGACCAAACGACATAACTGCCGGAAAGATGATGAAACCCATCAGTATCGCAACAAGTAGATCCAGACCTGCCACGGTCACTGCCGTCGATGCAAGATTGGTCTTCTTTGGGAAATAACCCGAATACGTTATCAATATACCCATGCCGAGCGACAGTGAGAAAAATGCCTGTCCAAGCGCATTTATCACCACTCCGGGAGTAATCTTGGAGAAATCCGGATTCAGGAAGAACGCGAGTCCGTCGAAAGCCTTCGGGAATGTCATCGCTACCCCGGCAAACACCAGAAGGAGCAGGAAGAGAACTGGCATCATGACATTGCTGACCTTCTCAATACCTTTCTGCACACCTTTCAGGAGTATCACAAGATTGAAGGCTATCATCAGATACGTCATCACGAGCGGCTTCCAACTACCGGTGATATACTCCCCCATCCTTGCATGAAACGATTCAGCCAACGGATCAGCGGCATTTTCCGCTCCTGCCACCGGAGTATACAGATTCCCTGTCACCGATTGCCAGAAATATTCAAGCGTCCATCCCGCCACCACCATATAGAACGACAATATGAGATAGGAGGCAAGAATCGCCACCGCTCCTGTCACCCACCATTTCTTACGTGGCGACAGACGGGAGAAAGCACCCACAGCATCACTGCCGGTGCCGCGTCCGAGAGAGAACTCTGCCAACATGACCGGTATGCCCAGTAGCAGCACACAAAATATATACAATATCAGAAACGCCGCGCCTCCGTTAGACTGCGCCTCTGCCGGAAATCGCCATACATTACCCAGACCCACAGCCGAACCGACCGTAGCGGCAATAAGACCTATCCGGCTTCCAAATTTTACCTTATTTGCCATACGACTGCAAAATTAGCAAAAATTTCGCAATCATCCGACAATCAAGCCATATTTTACATTTTATTAATCATTCTTCTGAACTTTTGTCAAGACTATCCGAGCGCAAATGGTTAAGATATTCTGAGGGGGTCATCCCAAATTCATCCTTGAAACACTGACGGAAATACGCCACACTGTTCATTCCCACCTTGAATGCTATCTCCGAGAAGGTCAACTGACCGTCGAGCAGCAGATTCTCCGCCAATTGCATCTTTGTCTTACGTATGTATTCATTCGGAGAAATGCCTGTAAGAGCCTTCACTTTACGATAGAGCGTAGACGTGCTCATACACAGTGTGCCCGCAAGGAAATTCACGTCGACATTCTCCGACGGTATATTGTCGATGATAGCCTTGTTGAGTTTCTCAATAAACCGGCGGTCAACCTCACTGAGCGACTTTATGAGACGCTCTCGTTTCTCGGCAATCGACTCCCCTTCAGACGACACCACAGGCGCAGGACGTCCGGCAAACCGCTCAGTCAGTTTCATGCGCTGGAGAAGAAGATTGTTGATACGGCTCTGAAGCAACGTAGAGCTGAACGGCTTTATCAGATAGCTGTCGGCTCCGCTTGCATAGCCCTCCTCCCGATCCGAATCCGACTCCTTGGCAGTCAGCAATATCACGGGGATATGGCTTGTGCGCACGTCAGCCTTCAACTTGCGCATCATCTCCACGCCATCCATCACAGGCATCATTATATCGCTGACAATAAGGCTCGGCATAATCTCATAAGCACGTTCAAGACCCTCCTTGCCATTCTCTGCACATCTCACGTCGTAAAGATCGGTAAACGACTGACGGATATAGTCGCGGATATCCTCATTATCCTCCACAACAAGGATGAGCGGCTTACGGTCTGCTGCCACTGTCTCCTTATCCGTATCCGGCAACGTCTCCTCCTGTGTATGCTCCACATTCTCCTCCAAATGAAGAGCCTCCGGATATGAGTCAGCTATCGGCAATGTCACGACAAACGACGTGCCCTTCCCCTCCTCGCTGCTCACAGAGATTGTGCCATGGTGAAGAGTGACCATATTCTTCACCAATGTAAGGCCTATCCCGGTGCCGGCAGCCTGATGCGGTCCACGTTCCTGATAATAGCGGTCAAAGATACGGTCAACGGCATCCTTCGATATTCCCACACCCGTATCCGCCACAGTCAGCACGATATTTCCGTCTTTCACCCGGCAATCCACGTCGACATGTCCCTGAGGGGTATATTTAATAGAATTGGAGATAAGGTTATCCAACATCACCGTCACCACCTCCTTATCGTAGACCGCCTGAATCTCGCCCGATTCCACAGTGACATCGACCGACACCTTCGTATTGCGGTTCAGCTCCTTATATTTCAACGCCACCTCATATACCGTGGCGGCGATATTTCCACGACGCACGCAGAGACGCCTGTTCTGCGTCTCAGTCTTCCGGAACTCAAGGATACAGTTGACAAGATCCAGTAACCTGCCGGCATTCCTGTGAACCATTCCAAGACTGCGACGTTCCCGCTCGGGTATGTCGCCGCTCTTAGCCAGATCGTCAAGAGGACCTACAATTAAGGTCAGAGGTGTGCGCAACTCATGAGTGATGTTTGTATAGAATCGCAGACGCTCATCATTAAGTTCCTGCTCCTTCAGATGCTTCTCCGTCTCCGTCTTCAGCATAGCCTCGGCAGTCACTCGCTTCCGATAAAGATACAGTAGAGCGCAGACCACACCCGCCAGCACCATGATATAAATCATCTTCGCCCACCAGGACCACCACAACGGCGGCGGCACCACAATATTCAGCTCGGCAGGAGAGCCCCATTCCTGATTACGCACACGGCATTTCACCTTAAACACGTAGGTGCCCGGCGAGAGGTCGCGAAACGTGGCTATATTGCCGTTACGCGCCATAACCCAACGGTCAAGTACACCTTCAAGCATATAGGCATACTCCACCTCCCTTGCCGTCGCAAAATTACGGGAGGTGAACGATATGTCGAAACTATTGTATCCCCTCCCGAGACTCACCTTATCCTTCCCGGTCACCTGTATCTCCTTAGGGCTGTCCTCACCGGAAGAGGAGTTGCTCAGCACCTCAAGATCCACTATCACCGGCTGTGGCACATCCATCATCTCCAGCACCTCCACCGGATTGAACACACACAACCCGCTTATGGCTCCGAAATATAGGTTGCCCTGACGGTCAGAAGCCACACTATGCCCGAGAAAATTCCCGATCGGCACGTTATCACGATGCGTATAGTTATATATATCATCCCCCTTCACGCAGCTTATACCCCCGTTTGTCGATAGCCATATACTCCCGCTACGGTCCTGTGCTATGGCAAGGAGATGCGCATTGCCAAGTCCGGAGGCACGGTTGACCACACTGACACTATCGGGCTTATTCACAATATCGGGGAATATGACCAGCCCCTCCCCCGTAGCCACGAATACGCGGTTGTCTCGCGCCCGGAATATGTCATTCACCGTATTTGACGGTATGCCGTTGTTTATATCATATCTTCGGATCTCCTTGAAATCATTGTCGGTGACGATGAGCCCGGCACCAAACGTACCGACAAGGCAAGTATTGTCATCAAGAGGGAAGACCCTTCTGACAAGATTATTACCCGTATTGAAAGGACCCTCCACCCTCTTGTCGGCAAGATTATACCTCCACACCCCTCCCGTAGTGCCAAATAAAATGTTGCCGTTCTTGTCGGTGGCAATATCCCTCACGTCGATTCTTGACGCCGCAGGAATGACCTCCACGAATCGTCCCGTATTAGCGTCATAACGGCAAGCACCCTCATTGAAGAATCCGAGCCACATCGTGCCGTCAGCACCCTTATGCAACGACTGCACGATAGAGCCGGGGAGATTACCCCGACGCTTGCTGAACGTCGACACCAAACAATCTCCGTCATAGATGTCGAGATCTCCGCCATCCTTCCCTATCCACACATGATTGTCGTTGTCAACCGCCACGGAAAGCACACTGTTGGCAGAGAGCACTTCCCCACCCGACGCCGTATGTACGGGATGAATTCTAAAAGCAGGGCTCCCGGGACTGATGACGTTGACGCCACCTCCCCAGCTTCCCGCCCACACGTTGGAGAAATCATCCTGATAGAGGCATCTAACCGACGGACTTGACAGAAGGCTCTTGCCGAAATCGGAATGAAAAGTGTCGCACACTATCTCCTCCGGATGAGAGAACACCTTATCGTTGAGATGCATTATCACGATACCGCCGCGCTCCGTCGCCACCCACAGGCAATTGTCGGCAAACTGCTTCATATCGCCTACCGGATAACGTAGTTCCGGATGATACCTACCCAGATCCATAAACGTCTTGTCATCCTGATTATACAGCACCGGACCACGGTCAGTACCAATCCAAAGATTATTCAAAGAATCCTTATATACGCAACTCAGCGATGAGGAGGGGAGAGAATCCGGATTATTATGGTCTGCCTGATAATTCACCGCCGTCATGTTGGCTATATCTATCACTGTCAGACCCGACGATTCATGCGCCACATAGAGAAATCCGTCGCCACCATCCAGTGCCTTCCATATTGAGGCAGCAGGCATACCCTTCACCGTCCGGCTGTCATAATGCTTGAACTGTCCGCTCTCGGGATCCAGATGGTCTATGCCACGCGAGAACGTGCATATCCACAATCCGCCATCGGAAGCGGGAGTGATAGATGTCACGTCGTCAGTGGCAAGGGAATTGGCATCGCCCGGTATGTTGCGGTATGAACGGAATTCTCCCGTAGAATAATTATAGGAATCCAGACCCGCCCTCTGAGTCGCTATCCATATCACGGGACGCTGAGGATCATCAATTATGGCATTAAGTTCATTACCCGTAAGAGATGCCACACCCGGCACCTCCTCCTTATAATAATTCTTAAAATTATGTCCGTCATAACGGTTGAGCCCCTCATCGGTGGCTATCCAGATGAATCCGTCCTTATCTTGTGTGATCCCCACCACATGATTATTGCTCAACCCGCTCTCCACACCGAGATACCTTATAGTATAGTCATTGCGCGATGCGAGGGTGGAAAACACGCATATCAAGGAAATAAAAAATGATATCTGTCTCATGATATAGAATGAGTTTTTTCAGGCTTGATGTATTAGTAAAATATACGCGATTGAATTATCGCGCTTCAAAGTTATTCGTTTTCCCGCTGATATAGAATCTTTTTGGATGCACAAACAGCACATTGAATGATTCACGTATCTACTTTGCATGATTTTTCAATCATCACTATTTTCCAATCATATAAATTTGCAGCCGAAACCGGTGCTTCCGATATAACGTCACGCCGGCAGATTTTCATATAAAAAATAAACCTACATAAAAATTAAAAAAATCAACCTACATAAATTAATTAAATCTTAAAATCGCATGAACCTATTTTCACGATGCCTTACCACAGGACTTTGTGTGTCGGCATTGGCGGCAATGACCGCCTGCAGCAGCGATGACGATTGGAAAGACGTAGACGGAGGCACTCCGCAGCTTTCCCTCACTTCAGTACATGAGATGACAGAAGCGGGACGTACAATCAAGATTGCAGGGACAGTGACCGACAACGACGGCATCTCGTCAATCGATCTTGTATGCAAAGCACTTAACCTTAACAAGCGAATCAATCTCATCGAGATCTACGGAGAGCCCCTTAAGGAGTATGACCTTGATTATGATTTCAAGATTCAGGAGAATGAATCGGGAGATGATTTCGTCATTGATGTCATCATTACCGATATAGGCGGACGTCAGGACAAGCAACAGGTAAAGGTGACACTTGACGGCGACTTCGCAGCCCCTGTATTCACGGCTGCTCCCGACAAGGAAGTGACAGTGATTCTCAAACCTCAGACAGCCTTCAACCTCCAGTTTACCGTGCAGGACAACCGGGTGGTTGATTATGTGACCATCGACATACAGGACATTACCGCAGGTGAAGACCTACCGGAAAAGGTGGAGGGATTCCCACGCACTCTTCAGGGCAACGGCACAAACACTTTCAATTTTGCCGAGAAACTTGAATTGCCGAGCCAGGAAGCCACTCTCATCGCCACAATCACAGCGTATGACAAGGAGGCTAACGAACCGGCTCACGCCACTTCCATCACATCAAAAATCACCGTCGGTGCCCTTCCCGACTTCGAGAAGCTGTATCTCTGCGACGTGGCTACGGCTGCCGAACTCAACAGCGACGTCTTCGGCGTGCCTATGCTGATCGATCATGTCGGCGAATACAAGTATCGCGCAAGATACTATAACGAGAAAGCGGGCACAGAGATCTGCTTCCTCGCTCAGAAGACCGACTTCGGTCCTATCTGCTTCGCACCTGACAATAACGATCCCTCCACACTCGGCGACGACCCGAACGAGGTAGGACGCATCAAGCTCGACCAGGCGGGCGTATATTATCTGATAGATGTAGACACCTACAACCGCACCTACAATATCTCAACATATTCAGTGGCTGAGGCAATCGATCCCGTGATGCACATGCACTATGGCGGCAACGACCTCAACACATGGTGGGAGGTAAATAACATGGATGCCATCTGGTGGCAGGAATTCTACTTTGGTCCGGCAACAAGTCCCAAAGAAGTAACCCACATGACACAGGATCCCAAGAACCCACATATCTATTATTTGGAAGATTGGAAACTGGAATCTGGAGAGGAGATGAACTTCTTCATCCATAACTGGCATCACGACGGATGGTGGAACTTTGTGACATGGCGTGTTGACAACTCTTCTGATCCCGACAAGTTCATGTATTACGGCAACGTTCATCCCGACACTCCCCACTATCAGGGCAACGCCGACTATTTCGAGTATAAGTATGGCGACGTAGAGGGATTTGATATCAACAGTTGGAGCGATGAAAACTACCGTAAGCAGTTCGTTCCCGACAATTGGGTAAAACCGACCGTGACCACCGGAGGAACCTATAAACTAATCTTTGACGCACATCTGGAACGCGCTCGTCTTGTGCCCCAGAAGTGATCCATATTCAGACTAATTCCACATTTCGATTTTCATATATCATGAAAAAGTATATTCTAACTTTATGCCTCGCGCTCATCGGTCTTTCGATGATGGCGCAGAACATAACCGTCAGCGGTGTTGTCACATCGAAGACCGACGGTGAGCCGCTGATCGGCGCAACAGTGCGCGTGAAGGGCACGAATCAGGGCACAGCCACAGACATTGACGGCAACTATACCCTACCGAACGTTGCAAAGAATGCAACCCTCATATTCAACTATGTTGGCTTCGCAGAGCTTTCACTCCCTGTCGGAGGACAGACCACTGTCAATGCCGCGCTCACCGAGACTACTTCCGCACTCGATGAGTTGGTGGTAGTGGGCTACGGTGTGGCAAAGAAGAGCGACCTTACCAGCTCAATCTCCACTATTAAGGGTGGAGAGATCAACGAGATGGTTGCAGGCAACGCAATGGATGCACTTCAAGGCCGTGTGCCGGGCGTGCAGGTGGCTTCGGGCGGCGGTCCGGGCACCACACCTAAGGTCATGATCCGTGGTGTCACATCTGTCAACGGCTCCAACCCTCTCTACGTGGTGGATGGTGTGCCTCTCAATACGAGCAACATCAACTTCATCAACAATAACGACATCGAGAGCATGGAGGTGCTTAAAGATGCTTCCGCTTCCGCCATCTACGGTACGCGTGCATCTAACGGCGTCATCATCATCACCACAAAGAAGGGTAAGTCAGGTCAGACACACGTCGACTTCTCAGCATCCGTAGGCTGGCAGCACATCTCCAAGCCCTCAATCGCAGGCGCGAACGAATACGAGAAGGTATTCAACAAACGCTACGAGAACGACGGACATGTGGCTCCGTGGAACTCTCCTTACGTGGATTATGCCGATGTTGACGGCACCGACTGGTGGAATGAGGTTGTCAACAAGACTGCCCTTATCCAGAACTACTCCTTGAGCGTGCGCGGCGGTAACGACAAGTTTGTCTACAGCCTCTCTGTCGGCTACTTCAAGAACAACTCTCAGTTTGATTATGGCTATTGGGACAAGCTCAACGTGCGCTTGAACACAGAATATAATTTCACCGACTGGTTGAAGGCAGGTCTTGACATAGCTCCCAACATGGAGAAATGGGAAAACTCTCCCGAACTCTTCTCCGCAGCAATGGCTATGGACCCGACCACTCCCGTGTTCCGTCCCGAAGAGGAGTGGGATCCGGCAAACCCGATGAACAACTATCAGCGTTCATACAACAACCAGGAATGGAACCCCGCCGGCTCTCTCGCCCGTATGGACAACAAGACCACCAAGATGCAGGTGCTCATGAACCCCTATATCCAGGTGCAGCCCATCAAGCAGCTCACTCTCCGCACACAGTTCGGTGTCAACGCATGGTATCAGCGCAACGACTACTATAACTACGCATTCCATATCGATGCACTCGAACAGAGCGCAAATAACAGCGCAGGACGCAACTATTCCGATGCCCTCAACTGGACATGGAACAACACCGTGACCTATATGGATACTTTCGCCGAGAAGCACAACCTCACAGCTATGGTAGGCTTCACCGCTGAACGCTACGCCGACTGGTGGGCAAAAGCATCACGTCAGGACATCCCCGGCAACAGCGACCTTCTCCACGAAGTGAGTGCCGGCACAGGCGACCAGTTCGCTTCCGGCAGCACCACATATCAGACTCTCGCATCAGTGCTCGGTCGTGTGATGTATAACTACGACAGCCGCTACTATCTGACTGCATCAATCCGTTATGACGGCAGCTCCAAATTCGCGAAAGGCAACAAGTGGGCATCATTCCCCTCTGTCTCCGTGGCATGGCGTCTCTCTGAGGAGAACTTCATGGAAGGCGCACGCGGATGGCTCGACAATGCCAAGATCCGTCTCGGATGGGGTAAGGTCGGCAACCAGGCAATCAATCCCGGTCTCTTCCTCTCCACTCTTGACAACGGCGTGAACTACGTCTTCGGCACAACTCCGACACGCTATCCCTCCTCTATCGTCGGACAGATGGGCAGCCCCGCTCTGAAATGGGAGACTGTGGAGGATATTGACTTCGGTATCGACGCAACATTCCTCAGCAACCGCTTGAACCTCACATTCGACCTCTATCAGAAGACGAGCCACGACATGCTCTATGCACGCCAGAGCCTTCTCATCACCGGTAACCCCTCATGGATGGGCGCAGTGACACAGAACATCGGCGAGATGCGTGCTCGCGGTTGGGAACTCTCTCTGAGCTGGAACGACAAGGTGGGCGACTTCGGCTATGACCTCGGCGTGCAGCTCTCCGGAGTGCGCAACAAAGCCATAAAATTCTCCGGCGACGGTCCGGTATGGGCAGGCGAGGGTATGCCTGAGAGCATCATCCGCAACGAAGACGGCGGTCTCATCTCTCGCTTCTATGGCTATCAGGCAGACGGTCTTTTCCAGAACTGGGAAGAGGTCTATGCCCACACCAACGAGCACGGCAAGCTCATCCAGCCTGACGCACAGCCCGGCGATATCCGCTTCCTCGACCTTAACCACGACGGTCAGCTCAACAACGACGACAAGAAATATATCGGCAACCCCTATCCTGACCTGATGATGGGCTTCAACCTCGGTCTTAACTACAAGGGATGGGACTTCCTCGCCAACTTCTACGGCACATTCGGCAACGATATCTTCAACCTTCAGAAGGTGCGTTACTCCGGTGGCGGCGGTCAGAACGTATATGCCGGCACTCTCGGCAAGGCATGGAGCGGCGAAGGCTCTACCAACGACATCCCGCGTCTGTCATACAATGACCTCAACCAGAACTATACCCGCGTGTCGAGCTTCTTCGTGGAAGACGGCAGCTACTTCCGCTGCAAGCTCCTCACCCTCGGCTATACTTTCCCGGAGAAATGGCTCGGTGATTTCAACCTCCGTCTGTACTTCTCGGCACAGAACCTCTTCACATTCACAAAATACAAAGGAATGGATCCGGAACGCCCCTTCTACGATGGCGGCGTGATCGAGACAGGTATCGACAAGGCTAAATATCCTACACCCAAGACTTTCCTTTTCGGTGTTGACTTCAAATTCTAAATAATGAGCGAATAATTTCGTGCATTCCCAATAAACAGCTAATAAAATGAAAAAATTCATATATTCTCTCGCAGTAATCGCAGGATTGTCGACACTGACATCGTGCAACGACTTCCTCACAGAAGATGTGCGCGGACAGGAGAATCTCGAGACTTATTTCTCAAGCGAAGAGGAGGTGAACTCCTACGTAGGTGGCTGCTATTTCCAGATTGCCAAGGGCGGCGGCTGGTGGCAGGTCTACAACACTTGGCTTCTCGCCGATATGACCACCGACGACCTTTGGGACGGCAACACCACCCAGGACGACGGCTATCAGGACATCTCCCACTTCATGCCCAACGGACAAAACAGCGGCATACTCCAGAACTTCTGGGGCGCACGCTATCAGGGCATAGCATCCTGCAACCTCGGATTGGAAAGGATTCCGACAGCCAACATGAACGAGACACTGCGCAACCAGCGCACTGCTGAGGTGCGTTTCCTCCGTGCTTTCTTCTATTTCGACCTCGTCCGCAACTTCGGCGGCGTTCCCTTGGTACTCCAGTATGCTCAGTCGGTTGAAGGACTCACCCGTTCATCTCAGGAGGAATGCTATGAGTTTATCGAGAAGGAACTCAAGGATGCAGCCGCAGTGCTTCCTCAGCGCAGCCAGTATGCTGCAGCCGACATGGGTCGCGCCACACGTGGTGCCGCTCTCGGCATCCTCGGCAAAGCTCAGCTCTATCAGGGGAAATGGGACGAGGCTAAAGCCACGCTCAAGACCATCATCGACGAGGGTGAGTATGAGCTCCTTCCCAATTTCGGCGACGTGTGGAGCGTGAACCACAACAACAGCAAGGAGTCGCTTTTCGAGGCTCAGCAGATGTATAACGGCGACCAGTATGCCACAGGCGGCTCACTGACAATCGTCACCGGCTGCCGTAACGGTGTAGGCGACGGCTGGAGCTGGGGTCAGCCCACTTCCGACCTTGAGAACGCCTTCATCGCCGCCGGCGACACAGAGCGTCTGCGCTGGACCATCATCAAGACTGCATGCACCGAGATTGCCGGAGAGAACGAGTTTGACAAGTTCATCGCCAACAACACGAGTCTCTGCAAGGTGACAGACCAGAAGTTTGTAGACTATAAGGAGAAATTCGGCTGGACTGACGAGACCTATTACGGCTCCTACATCATCGACCCGGCACAGCATAAGTCGGCACGCATCATCCGCAAATATTTCGTGCCACTTGAGGATCGTCCGGAAATCTATAACACCGACAAGATTCCTTTGAACCACCGCATTCTCCGCTATGCCGACGTGCTTCTGATGTATGCCGAGGCATGCGCAGAGACCGGCGATAACACCAACGCTCAGTGGGCACTCAACCAGGTGCGCAACCGCGTAGGTCTTGCCAACGTGACCTCCACAGGCACAGCACTCCGCGATGCCATCCGTGCTGAGCGTCGTCTCGAGCTCGCCCACGAGCAGTGCCGTCTGTACGACCTCCGTCGCTGGGATTGCGAGAATGGCAAGAAGATGATGTGCAACGTGTTCGGTCCTAACGGTTCTTTCGTGAAATACAACACAGGCGAAAATGCCGACATGTATGAGAAATGGAATCAGGGTGAGCCCAGCGACAAAGGAACCCGTTTCCAAGAGGACCGCGACCTCCTCTATCCTATTCCTCTATACGAGATACAGCACTCCAACGGTGCGATCGTACAGAACCCGGGATGGTGATTTTCCTGAAAAATTCTTAACGGATACAATCTTAAGGTAAAATTATAAGTTAGTCAATCAGGGGGCACGCCGACATCACTGCCGACATGCCCCCGTTTGTTTTAAACATCCGAAACCATGAAATTGATAAATCTAATCCTTTGTGGCGGACTCGCCCTCTCATTCTGCGCATGCTCCGACACACCTTCCGGAGAATCCACCAAACGCCCGGCAGGACAAGACCCCGATCCAAAACCCACCCCCGAACCGGGAGGTGATGACAATGTGGTATCCCCCACTCCATCTTTCACTCTCAACAACCGCACCGTAGCGGTCAACACGGCAAAGACCTACCAGGAGATGGAAGGATTCGGCGCATCAGACTGCTGGCTACCGAATAAAATCGGCACATATTGGGGCGGCAACCGCCTTCAGATAGCCCGCTGGCTATTCTCTCAAAATGTATCGTCTGACGGACAGCCGCAAGGTATCGGTCTGTCGATGTGGCGCGTTAACCTCGGTGCCGGCACGGAAGAGGCAGGTGATGCCGGTGGCGTGGACAACATCAACAACCGTGCGGAAAGCTATCTTCAGACGTCTGGCTCCTACGACTGGAAGAGATGCAACGGACAGCAATATTTCATGCAGCAGGCGAAGAACAACGGCGTGGAGAAATTCGTGCTATTCAGCAACTCCCCGCTCGTGCAGTACACGCTCAACGGGCAGGGACGTTCCGACAATGGCGGCTCGGCAAACCTGAAGGATGACTGCTACACTCCGTTTGCTGAATATATGGCGGAAGTGGCAAAGCATTTCACACTGGAAGGATACAACATCTCCCACATCTCTCCGGTCAACGAGCCGCAGTACAACTGGGACGGACGTGATCAGGAGGGTTCCGGCTGGCAGAATACTGAGGTGGCACGTCTCACCCGCGAACTCGACAAAGCTCTCCAGAGCCGCAGTCTCTCCACAAAGATTCTCATCGGAGAGGCGGCATCTTGGGAATACACCTATAAGGGTAACAATAACCGAGAGAACACCATCAACGCATTCTTTGATCCGGCATCGGAAGCATACGTAGGTGATCTCGGTCATATCGAGAAAGCCATCGCCGGACACAGCTACTGGACATTCGACAACTGGAACCACATGCGCGACATTCGTGCGAAAGTGAAGACTTCCGCCGATGCACGTGGCATCAAGGTATGACAGACCGAATGGTCAATGCTCGACAAGGAGCCGTCGGAACTCGGAGGAAGTTATGACGACGTGAGTGAGTTCGACATTGCACAATATATGTCGCGCATCATCCACAACGACATAACCGTGGCAGGCTGCTCATCATGGAGCTACTGGACGGCAATGTCGGTGGAGAGATACGGGCAGAAGAACCGCTTCGAACTTATCAAGACCACTCCGGCAGGGGGCAACTACAGTGATGACTTCACGGCTGAGGGTAATGCAGTCGCCACTCCCAATCTATGGGTGCTCGGCAACTACAGTCTTTTCGTTCGTCCCGGCTACCGTCGTGTGGACCTTACTCTCGATGAGAGCAAGGATTTCTTCGGTACAGCCTACATCGCACCTGACAATACCCGCCTTGTGCTCGTCATAACCAACTACGACAAGGAGCGCGGCATAAGCCTGGCAATGGATGCACCGAAGGATGCAAAATCAGTCTACACCTACACCACAACCGCCACAAAACAGATGAAACAGGCGCAGTTCAATCTTAAGGATAAGGTGTTTGTTGATCCGGCGAGTGTCACTACCATCGTATATAATTTCTAATACATTTCTGATAAGTGGGAACATTATCATTCATCAATATAGGGAGAGCCGCGTTGTGCGCGGCTCTTTCTCTAACCACATTCTGCGGAGAAGCACAGGTAAGCTTCGGACATCCGGAAAAGTTTAACGACGGCTGGCTCTTCAATCTTGACAACATCGAGGAATCCTCACGTCCGGAATTTGCAGATTCCACATGGCGCACCCTCAACCTTCCTCATGACTGGAGCATTGAGGGCACCTACTCCCCCGACCTCGCCAGCGGCACCGGTTATCTCCCCGGCGGCATAGGATGGTATCGCAAGCATTTCACATATACCCCCACACCGGGGCTGGAGAAGACCTACATCTATTTCGAAGGGGTCTACAATCGTAGTGAAGTCTATCTCAACGGTCATCTCCTCGGCAAGCGTCCCAGCGGATACGCCTCATTCATGTATGACCTCACCCCCTATCTGAAGGAGGGTGACAACGTTCTCTCCGTAAAGGCTGACCATAGCCGCTATGCCGACTCCCGCTATTACACCGGCTCCGGCATATACCGCGACGTGTGGCTCGTGAAGGCTCCCGCCTCCCACATAGCGCAATGGGGCGTGGGCTTCGAGACCGTGGCGGTAAAGGGGAAGAAAGCCACCGTGAAGGGGAACGTGGCAATCGAGAATCCTGCAAAGGGTATGGAGGTCAGTATGTCGCTCATCAATGCCGACGGCAAATGTGTAGCGTCTGCAAAGAAGCGTGCGTCTGCCGACAATTCCCTGACCATGACAGTGCCCGACGTAAAGCTCTGGAGCCTTGAGAATCCTTACCTCTACACACTCCGCACGGAGGTGACTCGCGACGGCAAGGTCGTGGATTCGTCAGATATACCCGTAGGCATACGCACTCTCGCTTTCAATCCCAATACCGGTTTTGCCCTCAATGGGAAGAATATGAAGGTTAAGGGAGTCTGCATCCATCATGATGCCGGCGCGCTCGGTGCCGTTGTGCCGGAAGAGGTGTGGGAACGCCGTCTGCGCAACCTGAAGAATCTCGGTGTAAACGCCCTCCGCATGAGTCATAACCCACAGGCTCCGGTGGTGTATGACATTGCCGACCGCATCGGTCTGCTCATAATGGATGAGGCAAGCGATGAATGGGAATTTCCGAAACGCAAATGGATAAAGGGTTGGAACAAAGGCACCCCCGGTTTTGACGGCACTTACGATTTCTTTGAGGAATGGATAGACCGCGACGTGGCGGACATGGTGCGCAGGGACCGCAACCATCCCTCCGTATTCCTATGGAGCATCGGCAATGAGGTGGATTATCCCAACGACCCATATTCCCACTCTGTACTCGACGGCGAGGATTCGGGCATAAGCCAGCCCATGTATGGCGGCTACAATCCGGAGGCTCCGGATGCCATGCGTATCGGGGAGATTGCAAAGCGGCTTACTAAGGTGGTGAAGAGTATCGACACGTCTCGCCCAACTACCGGCGCACTTGCAGGGGTGGTCATGTCGAACGAGACTGCATATCCGGAGGCTGTCGATGTTGTCGGCTATAACTATACGGAAGACCGTTATGACCAGGACCACAAGACCTATCCCGACCGTGTGATCTACGGCAGCGAGAACCGTTCGGATTACGAGGCATGGAAGGCGGTACGCGACAAGGATTTCATCTTCGGTCAATTCATCTGGACGGGTATCGACTATTTGGGAGAATCAGGCGCATGGCCCTCACGCGGACTCTACACCGGACTCCTTGACTTCACCGGCAATCCGAAACCGCGCGGCATGTTCCGCGCATCGCTTTGGAGCGAGACACCTGTAACCTACATCGGCACCTATCCGAAACCGCGTCATGGCGACTGGCTCTCCATTGATGCGTGGGATTCGTGGAACTATGAACCTGACGAAATGATAAGGGTGGTATGCTACACCAACTCCCCGAAGGCACGTCTTCTTCTTGACGGCAAAGAGGTGGGTGCGGTCAAGCCTATGGATGACGCTTCCGGCATAATCCATTGGGATATCCCATTCTCACCCGGCAAGCTGACGGCTGAGGGGATCGGCAACGACGGAAATGTGGAATCCAAATATGACATCACTACTTCGGGACGCCCCTTCGCCATACAAGCTTCGTCAGACAAGACATCCTTCACGAAACCGGGAGAGGTGGCACACGTCACAATAGAGATCGTTGACGAGAACGGCGTGCCTGTGAAACTTGCCGACAACGAGATACGCGTCAACGTGAAAGGTGGCGAACTCTTGGGACTTGAGGCAGGCGACAACTCCGACATGGGCAACTACCGCGACAACCGTCAGCGCGTGTTCCGAGGCAGGCTACTCGCCTACGTCCGCACCGACAATCCGGCAGAGCCGATGACCATAACGCTCACCTCCCCCCTTCTCCGCCCCGCCACCCTCACCATCAAATAAAAAACAACCAAATAAAAAGACAACCGACAAAAGACCGCACGTGGAAATTCCGCGTGCGGTCTTTTGTTTTGTCAGTTGTCGGTATCAGTGCGTGCAATCAGCATCAGTATATGGGTCTGTCTGATTAGAAACGGTATTTCACCGACAGGATAATCTCGAATGGACGTAGTGAATATGAATAATAGTTTATGTCAAGTGAATTATAGAGAGTGTATGCGTATTGGTTACGGTCTGTAAGGTTTCGCGCATCAAGCTGAAAGTCGATCTTACGCAGCGTCCATATCACACCGGCATCCATGAAAAGGTTGGTGCGATAGTTGTCGGTAGCCATCTTCACCCGTGAATAATCTGTCTTATAGAAAATCTCGATATTCCTAAGCGGATAGACTCCGAGTTTCCCGGTAATGGAAAAGGAATTTGTGGAATTGGAGGGAAGCACACCTCCGAAAGTCTGGCGTTGCCACGTGCCTGTAGCTCCGGCGGTTATCGACACCATATCAGAAAACTGATAGGTCTCGATACGTCCGTTCAACACAAGGATAGAGTTCTTTGTAGTCACCGTCATGGCAGACCGCATACTTTCCCCCGAACGCAACAGAGCATTGGCATTGAGATGGAAAGTAGTGTTGATACTACGTATCCCCTTTGTCAGGTTGAGCAGCATGGTTGCCATCCCGGCATTATTCCTCTCCTCCTTCACGGAACCTGCGACTCCGGACTGACTTACATCACTCACCGACAACTTACTTTTCTCAGTCCTCTTGACCGACAATCCGGATATAAGATAGAGATCCTGCAGGATATTGCGGTAAGAATAATTTATGCGAATGAAATCATCGTGCCCCCTTTCAAGTTTTCCGGTGCCTAATGTACGCACATTTCTGAAAGTAGTGTATATGGGGTTGTCTATAAAATCGCGTATGTCGCCCACATTGTTCTCCCTTCCGAAAGAGAGCGTGGCATGATTCCGTTGATTGAATTTCTTTGAGAATTGCGATTTGAAATCAACAAGCACCATATCCGACTTGTCGCAACTGTTGCTGACGACATCATGATATTTTATGTTGAGCAACCGTATCGGCATCGATGTTTTCCAGATTATTCCATGTATATTAATCTTGATGAAAGGTTCGGCAGATGTGGTGATCCTGTAGCCGGAAATATCATTCCTCTTTCTATCTATGTTGTCTCTCTCCCCGGCAGAAATGAAACTGTCATGGTCTATCTCGAAAGATATCGATGCGCCCACCGATAGGCGTGGCATAAGTTGGCGTGATATGGAGGTATATTCACGGTTGTGGAACCGGCGGATTGTCAAGTCCTGCCATGCCACGTCGGTATTGCCGTCCGGATTTATGGCCTGCATCCTTGCTACGGGAGTATTCCGGAACTTTGTATCCGAGGTGATTTCGTAGAGATTGCCCCGATGGTTTATGATAGTTTTCAGATTATTTGAAAATAGATAACGATTGCTCTTGACGTGCTGGCGCGTCAATGTGGAGGAAGACACATCATACGCATTACGCACGAAGTCTCCATTGAAATTAAAAGTATTGTTGAGATAAAGATTATTACCATTGTTCTCGACAGCTGCCGTCACCTCCACATTGCGGCTTCTCAGAGAGTTATCTGCCCTCTCTGCATATATGATGCTTGCCTCGTCAGGGTTCAGATACTCTGTCACGGAGCTACCGTCAAACGCATTACGGTTATATCCGAAAGAGGAATTTATCTTCACATTGAGGTTGCTGTTGAATTTGAAAAGAGAGTTGGCTGTGGTGAATGCCGACTTGTTTTCAATAAAACGGTCCTTTGGAATCGAGGGTTCTCCGAAAGGGGTTGAAGGGAAAATATTCAGATTGTCAGAATTGTCAGGTCTTGCATATAAAGACCCCGTATTATTCCCTTTCCCCGATATTATGGTCTGGTTTTTAGCGGATATGAGCATCCCGTAGAGATCTCCGTCCCATAATGCGGATGAACCGACACCGGCACCACCCTTGAGATAGCCCAACGGCTTCAGCATCCTCCCCTTTTTCAATTTGAGGTTGAGCGACGCTTTCTCAGCCTCCTGTTTACCTTGTAGCACACGCTTGTCCTGATGGCGTTCGTAGACGCTTACCGTGGATATATCATCCGGATTGATACTGCGTGAGGCTACGGTATAGTTCTTCCCCATCAGATCCATATCCTCGATATAGAAATGATTGATCGAGAGACCATCGTAAGATATTCCTCCCGAATCATCTATCTGTATGCCTGGGATTTTCCTGATTATGTCTTCAATCGTGCGGTCTCCGGCTTTTGTCAAGGCGGCGACATCATAGATTATGGTATCCCCCTTTATCCTTCTCTCCGGAGCTTTCACCACCACTTCCTGAAGCACGAAGTCCTTTCTCGTTAGGTATATTTTCACATATTCCGGTATGCTGTCCAAAGGATATGAGAGGGTCTCATGTTTCTGCGATATGAATCTCATGGAAGCCGGCAACTCAAGTTTTTCCACAGAAATGGAGAAAGATCCATCTTTTGCAGATGTGGAGAATCCTTTCGGTATTCCCGACGCTTCCAAACGCACTATCACTCCGGGAGTAGGAAGACTGTCGCTGTCAAACACAACGCCCCTGACTGTGATACGGGGATAACAGTCAAGAAATACAAGGATAAGGGATATGAAGGCCAACAGTCGCAATTTACAGAATTTTTCCGGTTTCATTCAAGTTCTATGGGCACGAAGAAAAGACACCTTTTCCCTTTCTTTTTATTTGAACCCGAAGAAGAAGATATAGACTGAATCATATTTGATTTTTTTATAATGTCTGCCGCATTCTCCTTGTAGTACTTCAATGCAGAGTTGAATTTAATTCTTGTAATGTTGATGTATTTTTTCTTTGGATAGCCAAATGGAGCAGGTGTGTTTTTTGTCTCGATTGCCTCAAAAAGATGAGATCCGGTGGAGTCTTCAAGACGTAGAATCAGACCGGGAAGACCATTAAACTTCCAAGGTCCGTAAGGGGCAGGGATGTCGGAATACCAGGCAGTCCAGTCACGGCCTCTCCAGTGGGCGGTAGCCTTGAAGCAGGTGTAACCCATTACTTTGCATGACTCATCCTCAAGTTTCCAGTCAAAAACAGGGACTGGTTCTGCATAACGATAACTATCTAAGAATACTCTGTCATAAAAGTCAAGAGAGTCCGTTTGCAACGAAATGAGCATTTCCTCACTCACGGTTTTAACTTCATTCATGAATTTTAAGCATTCACTATGATTCATACGGGTCAATTTATCGGGATCGACCCTTTGTATGGAATCCAGTCGAAAGTCACCATATCCTCCGTACCATCTATGCGTATCTCCGACCTGCAGCATCTCAAAATCAGTCCTTTCTTGATTCAAAAAGGTATCTTTCCTTACGTGAATATAGACGATACTCCATTTTGCAGTATCAACAGTAATCGGAAGACTTACTTTAGTCTGCCCTCTTCCACTATCTTTGTCATCTAAGTGCAATTCGTAGGTTTGAGCTGATACTGATAATGTTATAGTTGATAACAATATAAATGAGAATACTATAAAAAATTTGCGCATATTTTAAGATGTTTTATGAATATGGTTATATTTTTCTATTCTTATCCAAAAAGTCAGGCAAGACTGTCTGCGCGTAATGTAAACCATCAGTGCAATAAACAGAAATCATTTTACTGTTTTCTTGACATATAATACTTGGAATCCAAGTGTTAGCCCACAGTTACTATCGGCTGTCCGAAGAATGATGAAAGCATGGCGAGTGTGGAGATGGTAAAGTTGTGCTGCCCGCTCAACCACTTAGTGATTTCACTCGGACGACGACCGAGGGCATCAGCAAATTGTTTCTTTGTCAACCCTCGCTCGCGCATCAAGAGGTCTATGCGGTCGGAAATTTCAAACGAAAGGTCAACCTCTGCCTTTACCGTTTCCGGAATGGGGCCTAACATTTCTTCAAGTGATCTTGTCGTGCGTTTCATAACTCAAATATATTGTCAGTTCCTATTGTCGTTTCAGTAAGTGTCACGGATCCATCCTCGATACCTTGTCGTAGAAGGTTCTCAAATTTTTGCAGAGTCATGACATATCCTTTCAGCGTTGGATCTTCATCGTATGTGCGAGTTGACTTTACGCCTCCATTTCCAAGAATAAGGATTTTGTCAGATAATCGCAAGCAATACAGACGCAATTTGGAGGATATGACCGGTAACGCCACAACCGAATCATTCATCTTTCCCTCTTGTCGGAAATAACGTTCCGACGCCCCAGTACGTGCTATCCGACTGATAAAAGCGGCGATACGGATATAGTCCTCGCTATACTCGGCACTCTCCTTGAATTTAGAAATAAACTTTTCAAACTCATTCTCGGTATCACGGAGGAACTGCAAAGTGTATATTGTGCAGTTATCTCCATCTTGGATAAGGTATAATTCGACTTCACTCATACTCTTAAATATCTTTATTCTATAACGCAAAGTTACATAAAACATTTCACTCATAGATGAAATATTTGAATTTTCCTGTTTAGGACTCACAAATCTTGTAGTTGAGGAATTTCAAAACATGTGTTAACTGCATATTTGTTGGGAGGAATTCGGATTATTTTTGTAACTTTGCAACGGATAAACTCCTTGGAAGGAGACGCCGGTTTTTGCTGCAGCCCTCAATAGGATTACATTTACTTATGAATTGGATTATTCTTATTATTGCCGGGCTGTGTGAAGTGGGCTTCACATATTGCCTCGGACGAGCAAAGGATGTGTCAGGGATCGAGTACTTGGCTTGGATGGCAGGTTTTCTTCTCTTTACAGTTTTGAGCATGGGATTGCTTGCAAAAGCCACCCAGTCTATCCCGTTGGGTACGGCATATCCGGTATGGACAGGGATAGGTGCGGTGGGAACCGTCCTAATCGGTATAATTTTCTTCAAAGAACCCGCTACATTCGCGCGTATTTTCTTTATATCCACACTCATACTTTCAATCGTGGGACTGAAAGCTGTATCAGCAGCTTAATGATATTCAAATTATAAACTGATTTCTAAAATTTCATTTGTACTTATGGACTATAGAATGCGTCGTTTCAAACAGCAAATCTCTGATGAGGCATCAAAGAAAATTCTTTGTGCATCCACAAATGGAATCTTATCTCTCACTAATGCAGATGGCTCACCATACGGAGTACCGTTGAGCTTCGCATACGACGGAAATAGCTCAATCTATTTTCACAGTGCCGTGACGGGACACAAGATCGATTGCATCAATCACGAGTCAAGGTGTTCATTCTGTGTGGTCGCACAAGACAAAATTGTGCCGGAAGAATTTACATCCTATTTCAGAAGCGTCATTGTGAATGGAAGGATTAAAGTCGTTGATGATGACTCTGAAATCATGAAAGGACTTCTGCTATTGTGCGACAAATATTCTCCGGGTATTGACAGCTCATCTGAAATAAACAAATGCATCAGCCATGTCAAGATTTTACGTCTTGATATTGAGACTATGACCGGTAAAGAGGCAATCGAACTAATACGCCCCATCTCTTAGTCAATTGAAATGGGGCGTAAATTAAATGTGACGTAGTTGATAACGTTTTTCAGTTGATGGTCAGTTCACGCAGAGTCTCAACGATAGGGGTAAGCGTCTCCTTGTCAAGATTCACTATCATGGTGCGACGTGGCGACACCTCCTCGTCAGTGTTATGCACATGGAAGACATAGCAGAGATTGCCATCCTTATCGGTAAACAGGTCGCCGTGTCCCGTGCCGTTCCTTCCGATATTCGAGCGGTGGATTATCGGGGCTGGACGCTTGTGCCACGGACCGAACGGTGAGGAGGCAGTGGCGATACCCACGGCATAATCCGGATTACGGAAATCATTAGCACTGTAGAACATCACGTATTCATCCCCACGTTTTATCACGGTGGGGCCCTCCGTCACACCCCATTCAGACGACGCCGTATTCTCCCACGGCAATACGGCAGATATACATTCCACCGGTTTCCCCTGCATCCTCGACAAGTCGGGAGAAAGACGCACGGCATATATCCTGTTGCCCCTGTCAAGGCGCACATGATAGAGTATGGCAGAACCGTCGTCATCAAAAAACACGAACGGATCTATCTGATTTATGTCTGACACAATCTCACCGCCGCCGGTAAACGGTCCGGCAGGAGAATCCGCCATAGCATACGCAATCCGCTCATTGGCGGTATAGAACATATAATACTTCCCGTCATGCTTAAACACCTGCGGAGCCCAGAACCATTTCGTGCCGAAAATATTGCCATCTATTCTCGCCAACGCAAGACGATAACTATCCTTCCAATCAGACAGATTCTCCGACTTACAATAAGGGAATCCGAGATTCGAGTCCACACCTGACGTGCCATACAGATAATAAGTTTTACCATCCACTAAGACAGTCGGGTCGGCAAGCACTACCGGCTCGACAGCCATAGCCACAGCATTCCCCAGCATGAATGCCACCATTCCTGCAAACCTAAATTTCATATCACAAATTATAACAAGTTGTCCAAACCTCACAAGCCAAGACAACTTAAATTCCTATGTTTACCAATTTCTCTGCAAATAT
Source organism: Muribaculaceae bacterium Isolate-037 (Harlan) (assembly GCA_003762615.1). Taxonomy (GTDB): domain Bacteria; phylum Bacteroidota; class Bacteroidia; order Bacteroidales; family Muribaculaceae; genus Lepagella; species Lepagella muris. Next base: position 98,803 of record RIAZ01000006.1, on the reverse strand, counting down.
AACACATTTTTTTATAAATAACATTTTCATAATCGGAGTTTGTTTACTACCTTTGTGTTCACATGAATAACCTATAACCCAATTATAACCATATTTTCCATACATATCTTCTCTTTATGAATCGGATTTCTATTTTAATCATTTCAGCGATATGTTCGCTGATGTGTATCTTTGTCGCTGACGCATCTGATAATGTCGCGTATAAGGATAAGAATGTGCGCATAACGCTCGTCACTGACGGGCTGGCACGACTTGAGTATTCCCCCTCGGGAAATTTTGTCGATGACCCATCCTTTGTGGCTGTCAACCGTGATTATCCGGAAGTGAAATATTCCGTGAAAGACAAGAAAAACATGGTGACAATCTCTACCGGCATCATGAAAATCGAATATAAGAAGACCGGTGCCTTCGACAAGAATAATCTTAAGATCTCCTCCATGAGGGGTGTCACCCCGGCTTTCATCTGGAAGCCCGGCGATAGCCAGAAAGGGAATCTCGGCGGCACGCTCCGTACTCTCGACCGCATGAACGGCAGCAAGTTTGACGGACGCGACGAGGTGCCTATGCCTGACGGTCTATTGGCTACCGACGGTTGGACGCTCATTGACGATTCCTCCAATTTCCTTTTCGACGACTCGGATTGGGCTTGGGTTAAGAAACGCTCTGACAATTCAGACTCCCAGGACTGGTATTTTCTCGCATACGGCGACAACTACAAGAAGGCACTGAAGGATTTCACCATCCTCTCCGGCAAGGTGCCCCTCCCTCCCCGCTATGCCTTCGGATACTGGTGGAGCCGATATTATGCCTATAGTGATGCGGAACTGAGAAACCTCATCAAGTCTTTCCAAAACTATAATATTCCTCTCGACGTGCTCGTGATTGACATGGATTGGCACAACACCGATGAGGGACGCGGCGGGTGGACCGGATATACATGGAACGACCGTCTGTTTCCCGACTATCGCAAACTCCTTAACCATATAAAGGATAATGACCTGAAAGTGACACTCAATCTTCATCCCGCCGATGGCGTGGCAGCATACGAGACGCAGTATGCCGACGTGGCAAAAGACATGGGCATCGACCCCGCCTCCAAGAAGACCGTGGAATGGCTTGCAAGCGACAAGAAATTCATGAACTCAATGTTCAACCGTGTGTTCCATCCCTACGAGAAGGATGGCGTGGACTTCTGGTGGCTCGACTGGCAACAGTGGCCTGAAGATAAGGCGGTGGCAGGGCTAAACAATACGTGGTGGCTCAACTATTGCTTCTTCACCGACATGGAACGCAATTCAAAGAAACGTCCGATGCTCTATCACAGATGGGGCGGACTCGGCAACCATCGTTATCAGATAGGTTTCTCCGGCGACTCCCACATCACTTGGGAATCGCTCGACTATCAGCCATATTTCAACTCAACAGCATCCAATGTGCTATATGGCTACTGGAGCCATGATCTCGGTGGTCATCAGTCAGGAGAGATTATCCCGGAGATGTATATCCGCTGGATGCAGTTCGGCGCACTCAGTCCGGTCATGCGTACCCACTCCACAAAAAGTTCCACCCTCAATAAGGAGCCGTGGGTATTTTCTCACGATGATATGGACGTATTGGTGAAGACCATAAAGCAACGCTACGAGATGGTGCCCTACATCTATACGATGGCACGCAAATGCTATGACGACGGAATATCACTCTGCCGACCGATGTATTACGACTATCCGACAGCATCAGCTGCTTACGACAGGAAGAACGACTACATGTTTGGCGACAATATCCTCGTCTCTCCTATCACCAACCCCATGTCGGGAGAGTCTTCAAGCCACAACGTATGGTTGCCGGAAGGCAACGACTGGTGGGAACTTCACACCGGCACTCTTCTCAACGGCGGACAGAACATCGAACGCTATTTCTCGCTCGATGAGTATCCTATCTATATAAAGGCCGGCTCCATACTCCCCTCCTATCCCGCTAATCCGCAGAACCTCAACAATAATGCCGAACCTATACAGGTAAATATCTATCCGGGAAGCAATTCAGGCAGTTTCGTCATGTATGAGGATAACGGCGACGATCAGAACTACGTGTCGCAGAACGCCACCACTACCCTCGGCTATCAGCGCACGGGCAATACTCTCGACGTGAAGATCTCCCCGGCAGTCGGCAGCTATGCCGATAAGCCGTCGGAAAGGAAATATTCAGTGAAAGTCATCTCATCGGCTGTGCCGACAGCGGTGACAGTCAACGGCAAGAAGACAGATTTCATCTATGACGGCAACGATCTTTCCCTCATAGTTAATCTTGGAGAGATCAGCACGGCAAAGGGTGCTGATATTCAGATAGCCTATTCCTCTGATGCGCAGACAGTCGGCACTGACGGTGCTGCTGGACGTATGCGCAGGGCTGGCAAGGCAGTCAGTGACCTTCGCCGTAATGATGCCGGGGTGGTTTTGAGCGACGATATGGGTATTCTGGAGCGCACACCGCTTGACATCACCTACCGTCCCGCCCAACTCAACGAGATACTCAACACGTTCAACGCCTGCTACGAGTCAATCCCCGCAGTGCTTGAAAAGATGAACGTGAATCCGGAACGCACTACCCGCTTCAAGAGCGTGGCGAATCCCGCACTCCGCTAAATAATCGTCAAGATAAGGATTGTTTCAAATAATCAAAATAAGGTTTGTTTCAAAGGTCTCGCCCCATGCGGGACCTTTCTCTTATAAGAAGTTGTCTAAACTTCATTATATTTCAATTAAACTCAATCCATTGGCAAGAATTTCATGATATTTTTATAAAATGTAATCCAAATACATAAAAGTTTAATTATCTTTGCAGAAATACTACGGGAGTTGTCTAAACTTCAATGAATTTTGCAGGAATCATAAAATATTTGAATCATGTCAAATTTACGATACCCCATCGGGATACAATCCTTTTCAGAAATAAGAGAAGGAGGATACATATATATTGACAAAACCGAATATATATATAGGCTCATTGCGGAAGGGAAATATTACTTTCTCAGCCGCCCGCGCCGGTTCGGCAAATCATTGCTGCTATCCACCATTGAGGAGTATTTCAAAGGGAATCGTGAATTTTTCAACGGACTCGCAATATCCAAACATGACCATACTTGGGACAAATATCCCGTACTGCATCTTGATCTGTCGGGTTGCACAATTGATTCGCACGACCGTCTGCCCTCATTTATTGAGGATTTTCTTTTACGATGGGAGAATGAATATGACATACCTACAAACCATGATATACCCTATAGCCTCAGATTTAAGGAGATTATTATCCAAGCGCATCAACAGACCGGCAATCAGGTAGTGATTCTTGTTGACGAATACGATAAACCTACCTTAGAGACTGTCGGGAATCCAACATTGCAAGAAAAATGCCGCAATATTCTCCGCTCATTCTATAGCAATCTGAAGAGTCAGGACCGACATATCAAATTCGCCATGCTGACCGGAGTGACAAGATTCGGTCAACTAAGCATCTTCAGCGATCTCAACAATCTTAATGATATCTCGCTTAACAAGAAATACAGCGGCATCTGCGGTATCACAGCTGAAGAACTGCACAAATATTTCGACAAGGGGATTGAAGATTTTGCCGCATCACTCAATACAACAAAAGAGGAGATTTATAATCTTCTTAAAGAGAATTATGATGGCTATCGCTTCTCCCCCACCGACACAACGGAAATCTATAATCCATTCAGTGTGCTCAAATCCATCTCTGACGAGAGTTTTGATAATTATTGGTTTAAGACCGGCACGCCCTCTTTCTTGGTTAGGCTCATTAAATTCAATAAGTTTCCTCTGCAAGAACTGACGGACTATGAGACAACAACCTCACAACTTACCGATGTGTCTTTGGAACTCACCGACATTGTTCCGGTGCTTTACCAAAGCGGCTATCTCACAATAAAAAGTCATGACACCCGCCTCAACACCGTCACACTCGATTTCCCCAACAAAGAGGTAGAATCCGGTTTTCTGAATCAATTAATGCCACTCTACACCCCTATCCCTTCGCAGAAAACAGAATTTGAGATTATACGCTTTGTAAAAGAGATTGAGAAAGGGGATGTAGAGAGTTTCATGGTTCGCCTGCAAAGCCTGTTCTCTGATTTCCAATATGACTCGTTTGATCTGAAGCATCTTGAACAACACTATCAGGATGTGGTCTTTATTCTTGCGAAATTACTTGGATTCTACACACGTATAGAATACCAGACCTCATCAGGACGGATTGATCTCGTCATAACAACCGATAACTACATTTATCTGTTTGAATTTAAGATTGACAAGTCGGCAGAAGAGGCTATAAATCAAATCACTCGGAATCATTACCCAATACCATTCAAGGCAGACGGCAGGAGAATCATCGGCATAGGAGCCAACTTTTCAAGCCACACACGGAGTCTTGACAGTTGGATTATCAAAGACCTGTGAGAGAATTGCAATAAACGGGATTTGGAGATTTTAGGGATTTTGAGGTAAGGATAGACCTTTTTAGTGGCGATTTGCACATTTTTTTGTAATTTTGCATAGAATTGTAAACATATTCTTAGAAATGGCAAAAATCGGCAGTGTAAAGACCTCAAAAGGTCGTAAAGCTCTTCTCCTTGGGAGCGGCGAACTCGGTAAGGAAGTCGCCCTTGAATTGCAACGCCTCGGCGTGGAAGTGGTGGCATGCGACAAATATCCCGATGCCCCCGCCATGCAGGTGGCTCACAAATCCTACGTATTCAATATGCTTGACGGTGAAGAACTACGCCGTATCGTCGAACTCGAACGTCCCGACCATATCATTCCGGAAATCGAGGCGATCGCAACTCCTACCCTCGTCGAACTGGAGAAAGAGGGCTTCAACGTAACCCCCACCGCCCGCGCAGCTTGGCTCACAATGAACCGTGAAGGGATACGCCGTCTGGCTGCCGAAGAACTCGGCATACCCACATCGCCCTACCGCTTCGCCTCCTCACGTGAGGAATTTGAAGAGGCGGTTAAGGAGATCGGTATACCTTGCGTGGTGAAACCCGTAATGTCATCGTCAGGCCACGGTCAGAGCGTCATCAAGGATGCTTCTCAGATTGACCACGCCTGGAAAGAGGCTCAGGAGGGTGGTCGTGCAGGCGCAGGACGTGTAATCGTGGAAGGTTTCGTTGACTTCGATTTCGAAATCACACTTCTTACAGTAAGAAGCATCTCAGGCACCACCTACTGCGAACCGGTAGGACACATACAGGTGGACGGCGACTACCGCTATTCCTGGCAACCCCAACCCATGGCTACCGCTGCAATCGAATCAGCAAAAGAGATTGCAAAGAAAGTGACCGATGCCCTCGGTGGATACGGCATATTCGGTGTGGAGCTATTCATCAAAGGCGATAAAGTGATCTTCAGCGAAGTCTCCCCGCGTCCGCACGACACCGGTATGGTGACAATGATCTCTCAGGATCTCTCAGAGTTCGCACTTCACGTGCGTGCGCTCCTCGGTCTGCCGGTGCCGACAATCAGATTCTACGGTCCGTCTGCATCTCGTGCAATAGTAGTGGAAGGCGACAGCAATTGCGTGGAATTTGACAACCTGGAGAATGTCCTTGCCGAACCGAGCACTCAGATCCGCATCTTCGGCAAGCCGGAAGTGCACGGACACCGCCGCATGGGCGTAATCCTTGCCACAGCCGACACAGTGGAGGCTGCACGCGAGAAAGCATCACGCGCATACGATGCACTGAAGGTAAACGTGGAGTGAACTTCACGTGATGAACGTCAAGATGGCACCCACCGCAATATAGATAAATTCAATAGCAGCTATCGCAAAACGCATGATAGCTGCTATTGAAATAATCTATAAAAAAGCTCCTCAAAAAGGCTTTCTGAAGCGTTAACTTTGCAGCATAAAAAAAAGCTGCAAGTTATGAACACTACAATTCTCATCTGGATATTCGTATCCGCATTTCTCCTCGCGTTGATTTTGATAAGGATGGCAGACGAACGTATGGACGCCACCCGGAAAAAGAAAGATGGTCACCGGTTAAAGCTATTGGAAATAGGGAAAGAACGTGAAGAATTTTTCATAGCCGGCGATCCGACATCAGCAGTTATTAAAGATGACTATGACGATATCGACGATTAACGACCCGACCATACCCCTTGCAAGCGAGGACGCTATTCCGTCAGGCAACTCGGAAAACGCGCACCTCGCATCGAAAGAGGTGTGTCTCTTTTTAGCTGACTACGCATCCACCCTCCTCGGCAGTGGAGCGACCTGCATCCGCATAGAGAAGAACATCAACCGAATGGCAGAGGTATTCGGTAAGAGAGTGGAATTGACCATAATGCCGCGCCACGTCCATCTGACGGTATGGAATCCGAAGTCGGACGACCGCTACACATCAACAGCATCTGTAGCCCCCGCCCCAATCAGTTTCTCGCTCAACACCCGACTGAGCGAACTGAGCTGGACGGTTGCAGACAGTCATCTGTCGCTGGATGAGGCAAGAGAACGATTCCTACGGATAGCTACCTCCGACAAAGAGAATCCCTGGCAGACTCTCCTTCTCGCCTCGCTCGCCAACGCAGCCTTCTGCGGCATATTCGGTGGCGATCTCTCAGCCATAGTGATCGTGTTTGTCGCCACAGCGTTAGGATTCAACCTGAAGCAGGTACTGCTGAAACGCCATTTCGACTCACGCTTCGTATTCTTCATCTGCGCGTTCGTATCGTCGGTAGTCGGGGCAGCCGATTTCCTTTTCCCGGCGGGTAACACTCCCGCCGTCGCGATAGGCACCAGCGTGCTCTACCTCGTGCCGGGAATACCCTTCCTCAACTCCTTCAACGATCTGCTGTATCGCCACTATATCTGCTCGGTATGCCGGTTTATCGACGCCATCGTGCTGACCGGATGCCTCTCACTCGGACTATGCCTGGGTATGAGGCTCATGAATGTAGACATGTTCTGACAAAAATCACCCCTATGATCCTCGATATTCTTAAAGACGCATTGCTCGCGGCAATAGCCGCAATCGGGTTTGGGGCCATAAGCCGCATACCACGCCGTGCCTACCTTCTTTGCGGCATAATCGCCGCCATCGGACACTCCTCCCGTTTCCTGCTCATGCAGCCGGAAGCCGCCCTCCATATACTTCCCGCCACAGCCCTGGCAGCACTCATCATCGGGTCGCTTGCCGTATTCGTATCCCCTTGGGCAAAGACTCCGGCAGAGGCATACCTCTTCCCGGCTCTCCTCCCCATGATTCCGGGCATATATGCCTACAAATCGTTCGGCGGCGCAGTCATGTGCATCATGGGCACTTCGCAAGAATCCTTTAACTATTATTTCTACCAATTCGCGCAAAACGGGTTCATAACCCTCTCTATAATTCTCGCTATGGTGATATGCGCCACCATACCCATTTTCATTTTCAAAAACAGGGCGTTCACCGCCACCCGATGACCAATGGAACTCCGACAACTCCGATATTTCGTAAAAGTAGCCGAGACACTTAATTTTTCAGAGGCGGCAAGATCGCTCTTCATAACCCAGAGCACCCTATCCCAACAGATAAGGCAACTTGAAGACTCGCTCGACACGCAGCTTCTAAACCGCACGAGCCACAGTGTCGCGCTGACAGAGGCGGGAGAGGAGCTATTGCCATACGCCAGACGCACTCTCCTCGATGCAGAACTATGCGAGCAACGCATACGCGACCTCGACAAGGGGCTTTGCGGCACACTCAACATCGGAGTGACATATTCTTTCAGCCCGATCCTAACTGAATCTCTCCTGACCTTCATGAAGGAGTTTCCGAAAGTGAAGCTCAACATTCTCTACAAACCCATGTCGGAGCTTATGGAGCTGCTCGTAAGCCGCGACCTCGACTTTGTGCTTGCCTTCAAGCCGAATGAGCCTATTCCGGGTGTAGAGTCACACTATCTTTTCCAGAACTTCCTTGCCGTAATTGTGCCCGACTCCCATCCTCTCGCTGCGGAGAAAGGGGTGACGATAGATATGCTCCGACGCTACGACATAGCCCTCCCCTCCCGCGGACTCCAGGCACGCAACGCGCTTGAGCGTATGGCAGGGGAGCGCATGGCGGAACTCAACGTGAAGATTGAGCTAAACGAGGTGAACATCCTACTGAAACTTCTGCGTCAGGCAAAGCTCGTGTCGGTGCTGGCGGAGGCCACCGTCATGAATGAATCGGGCATAACAGCAATCCCGCTCCTCGGCGAACGTTGCGAGATGGACGGATGCGTACACGTTCTAAACGACTCCTACCGGAAACGCTCAATGCAGGAATTCATAAAAATTCTCAGCAATTCAATTGCCGTCAGGGCGCGTCAGAACGCATGGCTCTGAATCTTCTCTCACAGGGCATAATTATCCCCGGATTATACAAATAGAAATATTATTGATTCAAATTTGAAAGTGTCCTATCTGTTATGGCACTTTTTTTATTGCAAATATCCACCTTTTTATCCCAATTTATAAAAATTTAAACGTAATTGATACAAATCTTAACCTGTTATTAATCCAAAGTTATTATCTTTGCAGTGCGAATCAATCTCTCCTGCATCTTTGAAATCATCATCATGAAATTATAAGTTTATGAAAAATGAAATTCTAAACCGCGCAGCCGACAATATCCGTATCCTGGCTGCCGCAATGGTAGAAAAAGCAAAATCCGGTCATCCCGGTGGTGCCATGGGTGGCGCCGACTTCATCAATGTGCTTTTCAGCGAATACCTCGTGTTTGATCCTTCAGATCCGACATGGAACGCCCGCGACCGCTTCTTCCTTGATCCGGGCCACATGGCTCCAATGCTCTATGCACAGCTTGCCCTCATCGGCAAATACTCCATAGATGAGCTCAAACAGCTCCGCCAGTGGGGTAGCCCCACTACAGGTCATCCTGAATTTGACATCGCACGTGGCATAGAGAACACATCCGGTCCTCTCGGACAGGGACACACGTTCGCCGTAGGTGCTGCCATCGCAGCCAAATTCCTTGCCGCTCGTACAGGCAACCCCGGCTTCGCAAAAGAGACCATCTATGCCTACATCTCTGACGGTGGCATCCAGGAGGAGATTTCTCAGGGCGCAGGCCGTATAGCCGGTCATCTCGGTCTTGACAACCTCGTGATGTTCTACGACTCAAACGATATCCAGCTCTCCACAGAGTGCAATGAAGTGTCAAACGAAGACACTGCCATGAAATATCGTGCATGGGGATGGAACGTAATGGAGATCAACGGTAATGACGTCGATGAGATCCGCAAGGCTCTTGACGCTGCAAAGGCAGAGACCGAGCGTCCTACCCTCATCATTGGCAAGACAATCATGGGCAAGGGTGCCCGTAAGGCAGACAACACCTCTTATGAGCATAACTGCAAGACCCACGGCGCACCGCTCGGTGGCGATGCCTTCCGCAACACAGTGGCAAACCTCGGTGGCAACCCCGATGAGCCATTCGTGATCTTCGACGAGGTTAAGGAGCTTTACGCTGACCGTGCCAAAGCACTTGAAGGGATCGTTGCAGAACGCCGTGCCGAGGAGAACGCATGGGCTGACGCCAACCACGAGAAAGCTGCCGAAGTGGCCGCATGGTTTGAGAACAAGGCTCCCGAAATCGACTGGAGCAAGGTGCAGCAGAAAGAGAACGATGCCACCCGTAACGCTTCAGGCGCAGTTCTCGCACAGCTCGCACAGCAGGTGCCCAACATGATCTGCTCTTCTGCCGACCTTTCCGAATCTGACAAGACTATCTCCTTCCTCAAGGAGACTAAGGCATTCACCAAATGCGACTTCTCCGGCGCATTCCTTCAGGCAGGTGTGGCAGAGCTCACCATGGCATGCTGCTGCATAGGCATGGCACTCCACGGAGGCGTCATCGCAGCGTGCGCCACATTCTTCGTCTTCTCCGACTATATGAAGCCAGCAGTACGTATGGCAGCCCTCATGGAGCTCCCCGTGAAATTCATCTGGACGCACGATGCATTCCGTGTGGGTGAGGATGGACCCACTCATGAGCCCGTAGAGCAGGAGGCACAGATCCGCCTCATGGAGAAACTCAAGAACCATCACGGACGCAACTCAGTGCTCGTGCTCCGTCCGGCTGACGCCGAAGAGACCACAGAGGCATGGAAGCTCGCTATGGAGAACGTCTACACACCGACCGCCCTCATCCTTTCTCGCCAGAACATCAATAACCTCCCTGCCGGCAATGACTATAGCCAGGCAGCCAAGGGTGGCTACATCGTGGCAGGTTCCGACGAGAACCCTGACGTGGTGCTCGTAGCTACCGGTTCTGAGGTATCCACACTCGTAGACGGAGCTAAGAAACTCCGCGAAGATGGTTTGAAAGTGCGCGTGGTGTCAGTTCCGTCAGAAGGACTCTTCCGCACCCAGCCGTCAGCATATCAGGAAGAGGTGCTTCCGCGCAACGTGAAGAAATTCGGTCTCACCGCGGGTCTCCCTGTCAACCTTCTCGGTCTCGTAGGCACCGACGGCAAGATATGGGGACTTGAGTCATTCGGTTTCTCCGCGCCTTACAAAGTGCTTGACGAAAAACTCGGATTCACTGCTGAGAATGTCTACAATCAGGTAAAATCAATGTTCTGATAACCAGTCGTTCCGACAGATAAAAAAAATCCGGCTTCCCATACCGGGAGCCGGATTTTTTATATTTACACCATCCCTATCCCTTAACTCATAAACCATAAACTACTGAAGTTTCGCAAGCTGCACTTCAGTGGTTTAAAGTTTATAGTTTAAGGTTTAAGATTCACGAAAATCCACGAATCTTTTCATTATACAAAATTTAATGATCATAAACCATATAAACATTAAACTTAAATAAACTATAAAACTATAAACTATAACCCATAAACCATAACCTACAAACTTAACACATAATATATGAATACTCAAGACAACGGCAGCAAGCTATATCTCTACAGCATTGTCTGCGTGGCAGTGCTCGGTGGGTTGCTGTTCGGCTACGACACCGCCGTGATTTCCGGTGCAGAAAAAGGTCTTCAGGCATTCTTCCTTGGAGCACCCGATTTCGTCTATACCGACATGATACATGGTCTCACCTCCTCCAGCGCATTGATAGGCTGCATTTTGGGCAGCGCGATTTCCGGTCTGCTCGCCTCACGTCTCGGACGAAAGAAATCACTCGCCATCGCCGGAGTGCTCTTCTTCCTATCCGCATTAGGCTCCTATAATCCGGAATTTTTCTTCTTTGACTACGGACAGCCATCGCTCTCACTCCTGGTTGCCTTCAACGTATACCGTATCATAGGCGGTATCGGCGTAGGTCTTGCCTCAGCTATATGCCCGATGTATATAGCCGAGGTAGCACCATCCAACATTCGAGGCACACTCGTGTCGTGGAACCAGTTTGCCATCATATTCGGTCAGCTCGTGGTCTATTTCGTCAACTTCCTGATACTCGGTGATCACACCAACCCAGTGATTGAACGCATCGGCGAGACCCTATATGCCGTGCATCCCTCCTCTGATCCGTGGACGATACAGACAGGCTGGCGCTACATGTTCGGTTCGGAAGGATTCGTGGCGTTGGCATTCACCATCCTCGTATGCTTCGTCCCTGAGTCGCCCCGTTATCTCGCGCTGACCGGCAAGGATACCAAGGCTTTATACGTGCTTACCAAGATCAACGGCTCCAAAGCCAAGGAGATACTCCATGAGATCAAGAATACCGTCACCGTCAAGAGCGAACGACTCTTCTCCTTTGGCGTCATGGTCATCTTCGTCGGCGTTATGCTATCCGTCTTCCAGCAGGCAGTCGGTATCAACGCCGTGCTCTACTATGCCCCGCGTATCTTCGACTCCATGGGCATGGGGAATCCGATGGTGCAGACAGTCATAATGGGCGTGGTCAACATCCTCTTCACCCTCGTGGCAGTATTCACGGTAGAGAAATTAGGACGTAAGCCACTGCTTATATGGGGTTCGTTCGGCATGGCAATAGGTGCATTCGGCGTGGCAATCTCCAATATTGTTGAGGTGCATCCCCTCATGCCCGTCATCTCCATCATGGTCTACTCAGCCGCCTTCATGTTCTCATGGGGACCGATCTGCTGGGTGCTCATCTCCGAGATATTCCCCAACACGATCCGCAGTGCGGCTGTGGCAATAGCCGTTGCATTCCAATGGATCTTCAACTTCATCGTGTCGTCCACGTTCGTGCCGATGTACAACATGCGTGCAGGCGACATGGGTGAGAGTTTCGGACACGTCTTCGTCTACGCCCTCTACGGTGCGATCTGTATCCTTGCTGCATGGTTCGTCTACGCCCTTGTGCCCGAGACCAAGGGCAAGACGCTCGAAGAGATGTCGGCACTCTGGCGCAACCGCGAGAAGAAACACCACAAAATACGTTAATTCTATAATAATTTATAAAATTAATCTGTTATCAATAAGTAGGTGTCAGATAATCTATATCAGATATCTGGCACCTACTTATAAAATTAATATGGAATCAAACGCAATAACTCCCATGCAAAAAGATGTGTTGACTCGGCACTTCCTGTCTAAAATAGACGAAGAAACTGATCGCTTATGGGAAAACGGCATATTAGATCAAAACGCTCTAAATGCTATAAATAACGAAAATCTTCATACATCAAGATAGACATATTGAAGTCGCCTATACTTCACATGAATCAACAACCGTCCGGAACCCAGACAATTGTTACCTCATTAAATATAATCAATTATGGTAGACCATACATCTGAAATAGATAAAAGAATCAGGACATTGATAAATCAAGGAGAATCTTCAGAAGTTGAGTTCAAATCAGCACGTGGGGGATTTCCCGGTAGTTTTTGGGAAAGCTATTCTGCTTTTGCAAATACAAATGGCGGTACAATTGTTTTGGGGGTAGTAGAAAAAAATAATCAATTTTTATTTGATGGACTTACAAAAGAAACCATTATTCGTTATAAAAAGAACTTTTGGGATTGCGCACATAACAAAGGCAAGATAAGTATTTGCCTACCTCGCGAATCTGATGTAAGAATTGAACAAATTGATGATTCATATATCCTAATATTTGATATTCCTCGTGCAAGCTATGAACTTCGTCCGGTATATATCAGTTCCAACCCATTTGGGAATACCTACCGGAGAAATCATGAGGGAGATTATTTATGTACTGATGCAGAAGTAAGACGTATGTTTGCGGATGCAGAACATGACCGTCATCCTCAGGATGGGCGGATCCTTGTAGGATTTGATCTTGAAAGGGATATCGATATAGAATCCCTACATCAATATCGGCAAACATTTGCCAGTTTGCAACCCTCTCATCCTTGGGTAGGCATAAGTGATATTGATTTCTTGAAAAAATTAGGTGGATACGCTACAGAATATGAAACAGGGAAAGAAGGTTTCACCTTAGCAGGAATTCTAATGTTCGGAAAATACGACAGTATCATCAATAATTCAGGCGACCCTATGTATTTTGTAGATTATCGAGAAAAAATTGCTATCGATAATCCCGATGTGAGATGGACAAACCGCATATATCCGGATGGCATGTGGGAAGCCAACCTTTATCAATTCTATGTAAGGGTATACAATCGACTTATACAATCGTTGCCCCGCCCCTTCATGATGAAAGATGGTGTACGTCAAGAAGAAACGCCTGCCCACGATGCCATAAGGGAAGCTCTCATCAACTGTATCATACATCAAGATGTGAATGCTCAAGGCCATATAATTGTGGAGCGCACTGATGAGAACCTTGTCTTTATGAATCCGGGTATGATGCTTGTATCCAAGCAGCAATATTTCAAAGGAGGACGCAGTATTTGCCGCAACCCGATTTTGCAAAAAATGTTCATGCGACTGGGACGCGCAGAGAAAGCCGGTAGCGGTGTGGATAAAATTATAAGCGGTTGGCAATACTTAGGCCTACCTCTCCCTACTGTAGTAGAGACAACACGTCCGGACTATGTGATGTTAACAATGCAAATGACAAAGAAAAACCAACAAGAAAAACCAACAAGAAAAACCAACAAGAAAAACCAACAAGAAAAACCAACAAGAAAAACCAACAAGAAAAACCAACAAGAAAAGCCTACAAGAAAAACCAACAAACAGGATTTGAGAAAAAAACAAATCTTAGAATTCTGCGTTGCGCCAAAATCGTTATTTGAAATTTTACAACATTTAGGATTGAAAGATAGGGGAAATCTTATGATGGTATATGTTACTCCCATGATTGATGCAGGATTGTTGAAGATGACAGAGCCGGAGAATCCAACACACCGCAATCAAATGTATGTGACAGTAGACGTAACGAATAAGAATCAACAATCATAGAAGTCGCCTATATTTAGTATGAATGATATGGAAACAAACGATATGAACGCAATGGAGATGTCGGAATTTTTGATCGGATTGGATGTCGGGAAGGGTGCCGTCGGAATCGTATTCCCGACTGTCGAGAATGCAGTGGTGCCAGCCGGTTGTCTGGCTATCGTCACACCCCGTCAGACACACACGGCAAACGTAGCTGTCGTCACAGATACGGCGCAAAGCTATCCCGACACAGATGCCCTCGTCACCCGTCGTCATGACATCGCTCTCGCCGTGCGCACAGCCGACTGCGTGCCCATCCTTCTCCATGCCCCCGACATTCGCGCCGTTGCCGCCGTCCATGCCGGATGGAAAGGAACAGTAGGCAGGATTATAGGCAACGCAATCCGCGTCATGACAGAGATGGGTGCCGAACCACAAAAAATACGTGCTGCCATCGGACCATGTGTATGCGGCGACTGCTACGAAGTGAGCGAAGAACTTGCCATACGCTTTCAGGACGAAGGTCTGGGAGAAGCCGTCATCAGAAGCGACCGATTCAGAAATCCCGACCGTCCGCACATCGACCTTCCACTTGCCAACAGAATCATAATGACAAAACTTGGCATACACCCCTCCCATATATCCGACTGCGGCATCTGCACCTGCCACACCACCCAATACCCCTCTTGGCGACGCGATTCAGGCACTCCCCTACGCCTCCTCACAGCCATACACCTCTCCAATCAACCGCAACAATAAAATTTAACCACTGAGACCTCTTAGACTTCTTAGACCACTGAGACTTCTGATAATTTTTAATTTATCTCATATTTTACCAGCCATTTTATGCGCGTAATCAGGAATTGATTTTGCATATTTATTTTAATTTGTTAATTTTGCGATATCTAACCTTACTAATATGAAGAAACTGATTTTTTCCACATTGCTATGCACTGTAGCCGCCACCGGCTTCTGCGTATCACCTAAAGGTGGTATCGACGATGCGATGATGTCGCGTCTCCGTGAATCATACAAGAATGATGCCAACGACAAGGCTATCTCCAACGCATTGCGCGGCACCGACATCGACATTCTCGCAATAGGTGCCGACGCCAAGAACAATCTTGACGACAACTTCACGTATCGCGTCAAGAGCAAGGGTATCACCAACCAGAAATCATCCGGCCGCTGCTGGCTCTTCACCGGTCTCAACTTCCTCCGCTCGCAGATCATGGCAGAACATGACATGCCGATGATCGAATTTTCTGAAAACTACAACTTCTTCTACGACCAGCTCGAGAAAGCCAACCTCTTTCTTCAGGCTATGATCGACACAGCCAAGGAGCCGGAAGAGAGCCGCACTGTGGAATGGCTCTTCGCTCACCCGATACAGGATGGCGGACAGTTCACCGGTATCGCCGACAACCTCTCGAAATATGGCATAGTGCCGAAAAGCGTGATGGTGGAGACCTACACAAGCTCCAACACGTCGAAGCTCCGCCGTATGCTCTCACGCCGTCTGCGTGAGGATGGTCTGAAACTTCGCCGCATGGCTGCCGACGGTGCCAACGAGAAGACCCTTCTGAAAGAGAAAGAGGTGATGCTTCAGGGTGTCTACCGTATGCTCGCCCTGACTCTCGGCGTTCCTCCCACAGAGTTCACATGGACGCGCAAGGATAAGAACGGCAACGTTGTGAGCCGTAAGACCTACACTCCGCAGGAGTTCTATAAAGAGTTTGCAGGCAACGATCTGAAAAACGACTATGTTATGTTTATGAATGATCCGAGCCGCGAATACTACAAGGTATATGAGATCGACTATGACCGCCACACCTACGACGGACGCAACTGGACATATCTGAACCTCCCCATCGAGGATATCAAGAAGATGGCAATCGAGAGCCTGAAAAACAACCAGATGATGTATTCCTCATGGGATTCCGGCAAGTTCCTCAACCGTGCTGATGCCACCGCCGACCTCAACAACTATGACTATGACTCCCTCTTCGGCATGACGTTCGGCATGAACAAGGCTGACCGTATCCGCACGAAAGACAGTGCATCCACCCACGCGATGACTCTCGTTGCCGTAGATCTTGACGACAATGGCAAACCGGTGAAATGGATGGTTGAGAACAGCTGGGGTCCAGGTGCCAACGACGGTCACGTCATCATGACCGACGACTGGGTTAACGAATACCTCTTCCGTCTTGTAGTCAACAAGAAATTCGTTCCCGCCGACATCCTAAAGATGGCCAACCAGAAACCCATCCAGCTCCCGGCATGGGATCCCTTATTCTGATGCGCTTCGCGCAATGTAACAAGTAAAACATAACAAGTAACAAATAATATGAAATCAAAGGGTTAACACATGTACTAACCCTTTGATTTCATATTACTTACTAAACAAGTCTAATTTCTCAACTTGAGATAATGTTATTTTATCAAAAAGAGCATCGTATTCTCAGCAATTGCGAGAATCATAGAATAAGCCGACACTATACTCATAATCAAAAAAGGTTCTTTTCATCATAGTTTATTGAGATTACGTGGTTTTTATGAATATGTTCGTCATAGAA
This sequence comes from Muribaculaceae bacterium Isolate-037 (Harlan), assembly GCA_003762615.1. Lineage (GTDB taxonomy): Bacteria > Bacteroidota > Bacteroidia > Bacteroidales > Muribaculaceae > Lepagella > Lepagella muris. The sequence continues at coordinate 81,859 of RIAZ01000006.1, read as the reverse complement.
AAATCAAGAAGTATTGTCTAAACGGATGCTAATAGGTTTAGAAATACTGCAAGGTTATGAAACAAAACAGTAAGATGTTTTCAAATACATATCAAATACTTTCAAATTCGTATCTTCCCGAATTTTATGATCTCCTGTGCCTCCCTTTTCATATCTCTGACGGCAGGGGATGGTATCTTTTCTTTGAATGCCACAACTTTTTTAGCATACTTTAGAGCTTTGCTCCTGTTTCCGGCATCATGATAAAGCATCATGAGCCGATAGAGGGGATAGATCCTGTTAGGCATCGTCTGCCAGGCTTTCAGATACGCCTTTTCAGCTTCCTCAACCGCCCCCATGTCGCGGTAGTTATTGCCTTGAAGCACAAGAAACATGGGGTCGTTGCTGATTCGTGCTCCATTTCGAAGCATATCATTGCTGTCGTTATATCGTTTCTGTTTTGACAACAGCTTTGCAAAATCAAAAAGGAAGCGTTTGTTGTCCAATAGATATGGCATAAGTGCGAAATAATCCTTTGTGAAAGCCTTGTCATCAAAACCGGATATAAGACCATATCCCTTTTCCGCATCAATCCGCTCCTTTATGAACGCGCGGCAGCATAACGAGAGTGTACCTATAAGTACCATTGGTATGACAAAACGTAATGCCATGCAAAATCCTGAATGTTTCCCATTTACAGCATAATGTAATGACAATGAAGTTCCGGCAAATGCCGCCATGACAGCCGCGATAATCTGATATGGCAGCAGTTCGAAAGGATAGGAGAATAGGGAGAAGATGAGAAGGGATAATGCCCCAAGAAACAGTGTCCGGCAATTCTTCCAAAGCCGAACCATCACAACTGATATAAGTGCGGTTGCAAAAATCAATCCCAACGCACCCTGCTCCACACCGACTCTCATCAGATCGTTGAACGCATAATCAATCACATCCACTTTCATGAGGTTTTCTGTATGACTATTCCGACTAAGCCATGCAGTTTCTTCAGCAAAACGATGGAAAAAACTGCCGATACCACTCCCGGTCCAAAGATTAACGGTAAAGCATCTTATCCCGATATAGTTTATGATGCCACGACCATCGGCAGACCCGGACTTGAGGAGGTATAGCCCACATGCTGCTGCCAAAGCAATCCCAGCAAGCATTGACCATTCTCTCCATCCACGGATCCTGCTATGATATTGCATAAGCACACATATTCCCACTGCAAGAAACGCCGCCCTACTCATTGTCAGCACAAGTTGCATGCCAAGCAGTACCAATAGGAAAGCTACCCTATTCTCCATGATTCCGATTCTCTGTTTATTCATAGAGAGAAGAAGGACCATTCCGAGGGCAATATATGCCGAATACGGACCTGGATTGAGAAACGATCCGGTTACGGGATACAGAGGATGGCGGCTTATGTCATACAGCAACTGATAATATCCGATGCTCATTTCAATAACGGCAAAAAATATAAGCATTATGACGATTGCATCACCTTTGATTCTCACAGATGAAAACAGGACTCGAAGGGAAGCATATATTAAGAGCATGAGGGTCGCCCTTATCGCAAATCCGAAAGCGGGATATATCGGCTCGAACCAGAAACGTCCCATTGAATACAGATACCAGCCAAATACAATCCCGTCAATCATAGAAAACTTGACGATATTTCCCTGTTTGATACAAATTATCACGCCTATAACCGTTATGGACGGAATGACAAGACATAGACACTCCTCAATGGCAGAACATCCTGTCTCTACCGGAAATACCGACAGACTTAGCACAGCTACCATGCAAACCAAGACAATCCATGCCATCGGACGGATCGCCATTAGTGTCCTCATTATCTTCTGAATATATTTCTTCATTACTTCGGAGTCTTGAATACCCTGTTCATTCGGTATTTCCCTGTATGTTTGTCAATGGAATAGGATATGTGTGAGACCACACCCACTATATATTCCTCGGGAACCATTCCCCAATAACGGGAGTCATTGGAATTGCCGACATTGTCGCCACACATGAAGTAGTAGTCGTGTGTGAACACATGTGAGTCCAATGCGTTGCCATCAGCCAGAGTGATATCATTCTCCCAATCACAAGTGATGCTCTTTCCTGTCTCCCATTCGAGAATCATTCGGTATAGGCATCCCTCTTTCGCAGTCAGTCTCATATAGTCGCCGTTACGCGGAAGATAGAGGGGTCCAAAATTTTTGATTGTCCATGGGAAATGACCATCGTAAGGGATTGTGGAGAACACTTCCGGAAGAAATATGCTGTCAGGGATATTTGAGAATTCGTCCTGCATACTCTTAATCCCAATTTGCCCCTTGTAATTGCTGTTTAGGAAATATCCGTTGACGATTGACACTGAATCTCCAGGAATACCGATGCAGCGTTTGGCATAGACATTGTTGATTACAAAATTGATTTTCCCGTTGTGGTGCGGAAAATTGAATACCACTATGTCGTTTGGAATTACACCACGTCTTCCCCGGGTTCGCCAGCTTTTTAAATCCATTCCGTTCCTGTCAAAATTAAAATCCGAATAAATCCTTGCCCCCATAATAGTCTTGTCTACAACTATTCTATCACCCGGCAGTAGCGTAGGCATCATTGACTCAGTTGGCGTGATGAACTGGTCTGCAAGAAAAATCCGCATTAACAACCATAATAAATAATAAAGACATGTGAATACAATTGTCAAACAAAAGTATTTGACAATTGTATTCACAGACATGCTCTTATAGTGGTGTAATTTCATTCAGATGATACTTTATTTTTTATACCGTATCATTTTATCTGAAAAGTGTCATTTTAGTGTATAGAACAGAAGGCTTCCATTCTTTTCTCCGGATTCCGATTCAAGATAGCCTATCAATTCATTGCCGTGTTGCCATCTTGGAAAGAAGGGGAACCCTTCCGATGTAGCGTTGACTGTACCATTCTTAATCTGTCCCGTTTTGACATCATAGTAGCAGTATTGTCGCTGATTATCCAGAAGATAGCTCAACAGAACCATGTTTCCGGATATGAAACAATGAGTGGAAATCGCATATTGGGGTAAGTTGCCGACATCAAGAGGTTTCCCTTCAGGAATCATACGTTTCCCGAAGTCATATCTATATGCTGGATGCATCACTCCATCCTCATACATGTATAATGTATTGCCCTTTGAATCAAGCACGAATACATCATCCTGCATACGTTCCATGAACGTGTTTCCCACCCGGTATGAATCAAGTTCACCGACATCTGCAATCGGAATCAGATTGTCAATATGGTTCCCTTTCCTATCTGACATTATCACCATATTTGAATTAGACTTCAGATCAAGGTTGTCGGATAGGATGTTGTCACCGCAGATGAGTATGTTTTGAGCAGGATGATCCAATTGCACGCTCTCCAAGGGTTTTAGATCTGTGTCGTATTTAAGGATGGAAGCGGTGGCCATGTCCAATACGTACAGAGTGTCCTTGTCTGATGTAAGTGCGACAGGAGCGATATACTCGCCAAATCCATGACCTCTTGAGTTGATTCTTTTTGGAGAGATGCCATCTGCCAACGGATATCTTATAATCGATCCATTTTCGTCAAGAATGAAGCACACGGAATCCGTGGCAACCAAATCAACGATATTGCCGATTATGATGGAGTCATTATCCAGAGATATCTCACGGGTAAGTATATCCAAATCAATTTCACTCGGTTCCATGGGGACAGAAGATAGATCAATCTGAATACATGAATTCCCTACAGACTCCTTGCACGAGGTCTGCATGACAATTGGCAATGCAGACACGATAATCAGTATAATATTTTTCATTAGCAACAATTGTTATAACCATGAGCATGGCATGTGCTGGAGTTCCCGGGATATTGGAACATGGGAGAACATGATGCCATACATTTTCCTGTGGGACTACCATTTTTATCAAACTGTGGCATGTGGAACACATAGTAGCCCTTTGGCTCTGGAAGTTCAATATCCTCTGTAAGTGCCTCAATGTTCTCTATAATTAGAGAATTGTAGGTGTTTTTACCATTACTGAATGGGGTTATGCCAAGATAGACTGCGGCTGTCAAGGCAATTGTTGCCATACATGACAATAAAAATTGTTTTCCTTTCATAACTAAATAATTGTGTTGTTTTTTCATTGATGTTGTTATCTTGTTCGGTATATATCATTTCAACCGAGGCAACGTGTAGCTGCATTGTCAATCTAAATCAATCTGTTGTCTCTTTAAAATATTTTTTAATGGTTTTACTTAATTTGGTTATCTCTCACATACAGGAGAAGCAACTTCCTCGCATCTTTCTGATGTCATTTGAGGACTTCACGATAGAACAGTTCATTAATCTTTTCATTTCTTGTCGGATCTCCCACAAGAATCACATTGCTCTGCTCATCAAGGGAGAACGTGTGTAGCAACTTGTTTTCTGGAAGTTCAGGATTCTTTGCTATAAATTCACCCGATACATCTACGATACACCAAAAGGGATATCGCTCATGTCTCATTCTTGTCTTTATCTCTTCCATTCTACCCCTCTGAGGATGTAGCAAAACCAATAGTTCTCCGCCATGAGCCACAAGACTGTCGTTGATATCGTGATAACCCACAAGATGGCTCAAGAAGCATCCGGAACAAGAAGTACTGTCAACATACAATACCAACTTCCTCGTATTTGAAGGAAAATATGTGGAATCTATTCCATCATAAACGGTAATTGCATTTTCAAAATCCAGATTTATTCTCATTCCGTCCATGGCGACAAGCTGCTTTTCCAATGTCCTCTTTGACCTATTGGAAAAGCTGTAGATTCCATAGCCTGCCATACAAATAGCAAAGAATCCAATAACGCTGAAAATCGCTATGTTGTTTTTTAGTTTCATAATATACTGACTTTGTTTTACCACCAAATCTGTTTCATATCCTCGTATGTGAATATTCTTTCCTCCTTACCTTTTGTCAGGTCTCTGACAAGATATAGACCGCCAATCGGGACTTTGGGGAAGACAATACTATTAGAATCAGCTATCTTCTTACCAATTGACACCCATCTATTGTCATCCCAATAGAGCAGTTCATATTGATCATCTATTTCAATACAGTTGCCGTCTGTCCGGGGTATATAACGTATGCGGTCAATTCGCTGAGGTTTATCCAACTTCAAGCCAATCCAATGTCCGTCAGGACTATCCCCTTCAAACCCCGACAGAATATCTCCATCGAATACCTTTTCTTTTTCTTTACCGGCAACTCCGGAAGTGCCGATTATCTCTCCATGCAGTATGTTACCGCACTCTCCGATGAACTCAATCTCATTTATATTGCAATAGGAGTCATTCGGACCGATATATCTTATATAAAGATAAGAGTCATCATCATTGATATTGACATCATACCAATTGCCATTGGTGATTCCTTTGTGCGTATGCAATAAGGAGGCGTCTCTAAACTCAGAATTATCAGATGCCTCAAATCGACCACCCTCCATGCGGTGGTTGAAAGGATCCCGGTAGCTCATAAAGGGATATTTACGCAAAACTGTCATATCCCGGCATTTTACCTTGTCGGCTACTATCTCCCTTATGTTGCCATCGGAATTAATAATAAAAGGATTGCCGAATGGTTTGAGATTCCCATCTTTAAATGTGGCGGCGATATATGCCACGTTCCGTCCCATCAAGCGGAAAGTGGCTTTCCTTCCAGAAATCCTTGCATAATCAATAGGAACCCAATCCTTGTTGTCGAACACGCAGATATAGGCTATCTTGCCATTGACATTAGCGGGCACCGTGCGCGTCACATCCGTCACCGGGCAATACTCTTCAGTGACATCAATGAAGTCAGCGTTGCGGAACAATCTCGGCACATCCTTCTCTCCTTTTAGATCATCCGCGATTTTTCTGTTTAATTGAAACTGATGACGGTAAACCTTCGGCTTCACATAATCACGTACAAAATATACAGAATCTCCTGGAGCAAAACCATTATGGAAGAGGGTGGATGTCCCGTCCGGATTGATCAGCACGCTCCAAGTATGCCCCTGGTTGCGGTTGCCATAGTTGGGCGTGAAGTCAATAGCCGCAGGTATGCCTAAATAACGGCATAGACTTACTGTAAAACTTGCCTCGCACACGCAATGACCTGTCTTCGCTTTGATCAATGATGCTGTCTTCGGTGGGATCGGTCCCTTGAATTTCATCCACTCGAATTGTCCTATCCTGTCGTACACTTTCATTGCTTCGGCAATGGCACTTCCAAATTGATAATGGGGATTCGGAATGGTGTTTGCCCCACAAATCTCCATATCCCATTTTTGCGTCTCCTTGTCGGCAAACGGAGTTTGTATCAGGATCTCGTCACCATCCTCATTTGTGGCGGATTCAAGGAAAAGTCCACTGTCCTTACCCATTATCTTGAAAGTGCCCATGCCGCACGGTATAATTATCCATCTCTGATGAAATCCGCCTTGATAATGATACTGGCTCATCGGTGCGCCAACGTCAGTACTGCAATATCTCGCCTCAATACACAAATCCATAGAGTCTCTGCGGAACGACGATATGCTCCAGCATTGTTCTCCCTTGAAATCAAAACGCAACATAGGGCTGCTGTCGGTCTTTTCTTCAAGCGGAAGAAGCCGTATCAGATTCAGAAGAGACTTTTGCACCGTGTCAAATGTGATGTAATTACCTGTCGCGGCATTTCTTATGCGGTAAAGCGATGATGTGAAATCTTTTGATTTATCTGATTTGATTGGCTCGATAGCCGACACCATGATTCTGTCCAGAAGTATTCTGCCGGATTTATATTTGATTGTCAACGTGTTTTCTCCTGCCTGCAAATCAATCGGAATACCGAAACGAGAGTCGCGTAATTCCTGCATGAACACTGTGGGTTGCAGCCGACTGTCAATGACATGTCTACCGTTGACAATTACACTTATTTCCGGATTCTCGGAAACAGAGGCATATCTCAACCATATCTGTTTGTTTGCATTTAGCGGAGACGACAGTTGGAAACTAACTTCAGCATCACTGTTGTCAAGATCAACAATCTTTCTCTGGGATGCATTTTCAAGAGACTGCTCTCTGCATCCGCGTAAATCTGCATCTTCTGCCTCATAGTACATTCCTCTTCTGCTGATAACGAAATCTGATGAGAGATAAGGGAAACATCTTTCAATCTCTTCTCTCCAGTCACTTGGTTGTTCTTGAGTGAGACGATAAGGCAGGACATAGTTAAAAAACAGTGATTTGTCATACGTCTCATGCCAAGGAGTATTCTTCCACGTCTCAAAAGCATCATTGATTGCTTTTATAAGGTAGTCAGCCGTCAGTGATCTTATGTCGGTGATGACTCTTGCTGATTTTAAATCTAAATTTTCCGTAATAGCTGCCAACACACTGTCTCTCTTCTGAACGGGATACTTTGCCATTTCCAGATATATGGAGTCATACTGTTCGACTACATCTCCGGAATATGAATAATGGTAGGGCATATTACTTATAAGAAACTGCGCTGCCTCATACTTCAGCGGATCAAGGTCATTGCGGAAGTATTCGAGCACTTTCTCCATTTCGCCACGGTTTTCTCCAGCCTTATCAAGTGCAAAGTCCAAACCACTTTCGCATGACACTAATGAAAATATTGATAATGTCATGCTAAAAGCAATTAATCTTATATAAGACATGCTTTGCTTCATGGTAATATTTTTGATAATAATGAATTGGTTATATTAATGTTTCCGCAATCTCTATTTATACTGTCATCTACTGAATGACTTTCATTTTTTAGTCAATCTTCATTCTATATCGCAACAAAACTGCGCCGTCATTACGGATAATTGAATCGGCAACGAGCGGAGGACGGTTAAAACCCATATCTAACTGACCATCCAGAAACTCTCCTCCGAAATTATATACAATATAAAAACTGTTGCCATACGCATCATCAGGCGCAATCATATTATTATGCATTGAGATATTGTCATTAAAATACAGTTTGCCCGACTTTTCATCGTATATACAAGGCTCTGCCGTATCTTCATCCTTTACTGAAAGGCATATATACTTTCCTGCCATCATAGGCGTTGTGGTTAGAAATTGCCACCGCTTTTCTACCACATAATCCCTTGCCTTTGATTTATCCATTTCTGCTATCTCTATATTATTGAATGGTCGGGCAGTGTTAACCGACACGTTGCCGATAAAGTTCCCGTCTTTGGCAGAGATCTTTGAGAATCCGTTGTATCCGGTCGATGAATATATAATAACCGAATCATTGTCAGAGAGGAATCGTCCCATTCCAATCTTGTCTCTATGGTTATCATACGGATAGATTGAATGCTTTATTCTGAAAGAACTGTCAGCGATATATAACCGATTACCGTCTGAATTCTCTATTTGGTTCACTCCCTCCATTGGCAACTCTGCAAGAATGAAACCACCGTTATCCAATGGGCGAATAGCCCCGATGACGATAGGGGCATTATAGCTTCTTTTGAACATGCCGTTGTCGGAGCCATACTCATTTATCTTTTTCCCGAAGTTGTCAACAATAAATACCGATGAGTCTGTAACCGCGATACAAGCAATCTCAAGATACTCTTGTTGCGCATGTCCCATTGAGTGTAATGTGAATAGCTGATTCCCATCCTTAGAATATGCATGCAATTTGTTTCTCCTTCTATCAAGAATATATATCCCTTGGTCGGTTACCTGTAGTTCGTCAATGCCGGATATGGGATTCTCTATCGAGCCATGCAATGGAATAAATTCCACGGAATCAACAATTGTGGATATTGTATTAGCCTGATCAGGATGTGAATAATCAATCTCATATAAAGTGGTCAAATCTGTACCATTGCCCTTCTTAGTATTATTGCAAGATACAAAAACAACGGAAACAATCCCTGTGACAAGTGTAATTGCTGATGATTTTTTCATTTCTAATACGAAGGATTAAACGTGGAAAATTGGCAAGAAAATTCTTGCCAATTTTCAGGTTGATAATAGGCTTCATTGTATTTCTGTTTATCCATGAAGATTGCAACGACGACTATTGCATCCCTTTCCTCCACCACCGCATGTTATTACAATGAAGGTGCATTTTTTGCCATCCTTTAATCTGGCACCACATTCAAAACTGTCAGTTTCTATACCATCTGGATATTCCCATTGTGTTGTAATCTCATCTTCAGATAGAGCCTCAACGTTCTGCATTAACAATTGAGTACTATGACCCTCTTGTTGGGAAAGAGTCTTAATGCCGTGATAGCCAAAGACAGTCAAAAATAAAACTGCCGTTAGAGGCAACAATAACTTTTTCTGTTTCATTTTTAGAGATTTAGTTAATCATTACTTGATGTGATAGATTCATTATCCGATTATATTTCATTGTCATGTGTACATTCTGTGGTATGTGAAGGAAATGTGTCCTATGTTATAGTAAAAGCACCACCTATTTCATGAATCAGATATTCAATCTGAATACTATATGATACAAAGATTACCGATAACCCTATAACCAGACTCTTGGTGGTCAAACGCTGAGTATAATATTTACGCTCAGACATTTCAATTGTAAATGAAATAACACATATTACAACATAGAGTAATATGTAGGTTGATTGACCGATAATGTGCATAAATATCATGGAGAACACTATCGGTAATGCTGACGCAGCTATTATGAGAGATAGTTTTCGCATACTGACGGCAGAACATAGTTCCTGTCTTGGCGATATCAAAGCCGTATGCAGGCTTAAACCAACACATGCCAATAGAAGAGCGAGATTCTTATAAAAAGAATGAGCAGGATTAAGATGGATAAATTCTCCAAAGCAGCCGCATGATTCGATTCCTCCGTATGTATCCGTAAGGTTTGTATACGTTATGTAAGCGAACACGGACATAACCATTGGATACACCCAATGGAAACGAATAAATAACATTCGGATAAGTGCAACATACCCTAACGCCATTTCCCCAATACATATACAAGCAGCAATCACATAGCTACAATCGGCACTTATCCCCCAAAGACCGAGGAATGCCCCTACGGTTTGACTGAAAGCATCGATATTGACACCTTTCAGCATACCCGAAGCAATAAACGTAAGGGATATGACACAACGTACACATGAGCATATAATTATCCCTGTGTATCGTTCATATTTTTCAGTATTTAATGCTGACCCTGTTATCATATCCGGTTTATTGTTCAAGATGAATATTCAGTAAAATACACCCTGTTTTGCAAATTCTCATTTAAATGACTTCTTAAAGATATAGGTAGCCTTTAAGGGTCTTATCAATTGTGATTACTTTTAGTATATAGACTCCGTTTTGAAGAGATTTAATAGTCTCTACAAAAACAGTTTCATCGGATGATACGGTTATTGCGTATCTTCCTCCTTCATCCCAAAGTTCGTATGCGAGAACATCTTCAGAGAGTCCGTTTTCATCAATAATGATAGTGCTCGATTCGAAGTCAATACGGCATAAAATCGGTCGTGGTGATTTTCTATGACCATAGTTATTATGCTGCTCATGTTCACTATTGTATAAATTCACATCAATAGAATCGACAGGCTGTCCGAAGATCTCTAAAGAATAAGAGATGCAAAAGAAAAATAATAAAATAGATGCAAAGGACTTTTTCATGATGCGTGTCTTTTTGTCAGTTAATTTTTGTATCGCAAAGTTAAGTAGAAAGAGAATAAAGGTATATATAAAGGTGTACGATTTTTGTGCGATTTTTATATCCCGGCATAAAATCGCACAAAAATCGCACTGTTTTGAAGTAGTAATATGGTTATAATGACTTGATTAGATCGTCAAAGGTTTTTTGCGCCCAGATTCACCCCGAATATTTTCCGGCAGAGTGATCCACGGTGGGATGAGAGGGTACCTTTCGACTTTCCAAGAAGGATTGCCATGTCGGAAGGGGAGACATGGCATTTTATAAGAAGGCAGATATGGAGATAGCGAGGCTTGATAGGTTCGCCGGTAAGGAGCTGGAGATGATAATGGAAATTAGGGGAAACGGAGATTACCAACGATTCAAGTTTACCCCATAATTTACTATTTTCAGTGATTACCTTCTTGCAGGCTATCATTTTTTGCATCTCTGCATACGCTTCAGATTGCAATATCACTGGAGATATGTTTGCTGCCATTCCACTGTCAATAAACTTCAAAATCTCATCAAGAAGTTTTTTCCGCAGTTCATCCTTTGAATTTGAACTAACAATCGGAATCATATTCCGGTCCTCATTGTCAATCGGAAGCCCTTCCGGTGCCGGCTCGTCAACATTATCAGACTTTTCAGGTCTTTCATTCTCTGTATCGGCAGTCCTTTCAGCAGAATACATATCTATGGATGAGGTTGCCTGTTGTTCACAAGGCGTAGAATATGTCCGGTTGACCAGAGTTTCAGCTGTCTTACCGGTATTCAGTAGCTGCACATTCTTCAAGGAATATTTCATCTGCAGTATTTTATTCTTGTATCGATATCTCATATATATCAATACTGCGCTTAAAACGGACAATGCAGTGATAAGACACATCACAACATACCATAGCAACTTCCTTGAATGCTCGGCTTTCTCCTTTGCACGAACATGCTGCTGATAGTTGAAGTTTGATACTTGGATTAACGACTGGTCTTTTGCATGTCGGTCTATAAAATTCTCCATTACGTTGCGATACCGCAAGGCGTATGCGGACAGAGAGTCATAAGGGAGTTTCTCCATGATTCCCGGAGAAAACATCAGGGAATAACCGGTTTTCAGGTTATTGTCTGCAGGATCGCTTATCAGCTGCCGGGCATACATATATGCCGTATCGAAATATCCCGACCTATAATATATACGTGCGGCTATTGCTGTGGGATAACTCTTAAAAGCAGAGTCACATTTCTCAGGTACGCCCCTTATCTGATTTAAGGCGACCGACAGATTCCCATTCTCAAGTAAGGCATGCGCAAGATGTGCCTTCAATTCACTTCTTTTACTCTCAGACAGATTCTCACTTGAGATTAATGCCCGATTGAAATAAAATTGAGCACTATCTATTTCTTTTAAATCAAGATACGCACTTCCAAGAAATTGATAATCAATAGTGGTGTAATAGGCATTACCTTCAATTGAATCCAACTTTATGGTTTCCCTGAAATATGGTATGGCTTGGCGGTATAATCGCAGCTCCTGCAATATCCATGCATACTGACCAATAATCATTCCTCGCAAATGAACATTCTCAGGAGTATCCTCAAGCATATCAAGAGCTTTGTGGAAATAGTCAATTGATTGGGGGTAGTCGCCCATATCGCAATAGACGCGTCCGGCATAGTAGAGCACCTCCGGATAGTTCGCCTCATTCCGGTGCGAGGAATAGTATTCCACAAGTCGGAGTATGACGGAATCCGACGTATGAAGCACCATACATTTGTCGTTCGCCTTTATTTTCAGAAGGTCATGGAGGTGACGGTCTTTCACCGAGAGTGATCTCGGATTTATTGAATCCAACTTTCTGCGTACAAGTTCAGGAGACTCGTCCACGATTCCCTTGACTGCCTCAAGACGCGCGTCAGGATGACTTGACCCGCAAGAATTGAACCAAATCATACAAGAGACCACCACAAGTATAAAATCTAAAATATATCTCATATCTGCTACTGATTGAATTCGTATTCGAGGAGAAGGAAATCGCGTAACGACATGTGTCGGATTCCCTTGTAGGTATTGGGGAAGGTGGAATCAAGAGAAATCACGTATTTGGGGATATGATAGTTTTCATTACGATTAAAACTTTCGGCAAATATACGAAAAGTTTTAATCGTAATGAAAACTTTTGGCAAAATCTACAAAAGTTTTAATCGTAATGAAATTTGTTTATAGTGGGAGTATTCTGCCCTTAGGATATTGCGGGAGAGGCTCAGCCATATAGGGAAGAGCCTTTTTGTATTCTTCAACTGATGCGGCAGGCACCTTCACACATCCCTTGAAAAGATCGAGGCGCACGATCAGATCACCCTCGAATAACGGGGGCTCTTCCCCAAGGAAGGTGATGCAGGTCAGCTTTTCGGGAAAAGTGAAGATTTCCTCTCCGATGCTTTTCAGCGATGCAGGAAAGGTTATTGCCATGAGGGCATCACAGCATCCAAAAGCCTCGTTGCCAATCCGTTCCAATCCCTCATTCAGAATTATGCTCTTCATGCTGCCGCAATTATAGAAGCATTTGTCTCCAACTCTTTTTATGGAAGGGGGCAATACAATTCCCTCCTCCGCCCGGCATACGCAGAATGCATAGTCATCCAGCTCGCTTACACTGTCGGGGATTGAGTATGATTGTGCCACAGGTAGGTGGGCACACAGGTGGTCTCCGCAGATAATCGCGCGCCCTTCATGCACAAATTTACCTTCGAGGTCTACGCTGCCTCGTCCGGCAATCGGGTTAGCTCCTACTTTCTCCACCGATTGCGGAATGTGGAGTTTCTTGATTCTTGTGCCATAGAAAGCCAGATCGCCGATACTGCGCACATTATCATGCAGTATGACTTCGGTGGGACCGAGGGGTGGGTAGTTGCGGTACCAGTTGTCGTCGCGTGCCGATGATGAAAAGGCCTTATCGCCAATTCTCTCCACATTGGCGGGAATGGAGAATGATTCACCCTCACCGAAATACGCGATAAGCGTGCCATTGTATACAATTGTATTCCCTTCTACAAATTTGCCTTCCACTGATCTTACCCAAGAACAGTCGGCGAAGGCACCTTCACCGATCTCTGCCACACCTTTGCCAATTTTGATCTTGTTGAGCTTGATGCAGCCACAGAATGCACGCTTGCCAATGTGTGTCACCTTATTGGGTATGGTGAGGGTCTTTATATGTTCCAGTTTGGCAAACGCTTCGTCACCTATGTATTCCAGATTTGAGGGGAGTTTGAGAGATCGGAGTCGGGTGACGTCTTTAAAAGCCTTCGCCCCGATGCGACGCAGGCTTGCGGGTAGCACGATTTTAGTGACGGAGAACAATTCTTTTTTCACTCCGGCGAAAGCACCGTCGGCCACCTCAGTCACGCCTTCCGGTATTTCAAGAGAAAAGCATGCTTTGCCATCTGTGGCAAAGGCTTTTATCAATTTTCCATCAATAATGTCTAACTCTATCATAATCTTACCTCTCCCACACATGGATTTTGTCGGAAAACTCGGGATATGCGTTACGGTATGCTTCGAGCGCCTCCTCAGGCACGTAGATGGCATTGATACGCATACCGGTAGTATCGATCTTGGGAGGAGTGACGGGTTCGAACCAGTAGGTATTTGCAGATGCAGAGTAAGCAGCTGTAGAGAAAAATGCATGGTAGCCGATCTCCTTGACATTGGCGGGGATGATGACGCCATCTCTGAACATGTCTGATCGCATTACGCTTTGTTCAAATGCCATCTCACCGATGATTTCAAGATTTTTCGGGAGCGCATCTACAGGGAGACACATGTTGCTGCAATACGCGAACGCCTTGCTACCGATGACGGTTACGCAGTCGGGGAAGGTCACGCCACTAATTTCTCCAAGATAGCATGCCATCGGTGCAATTTCTGTGACATTTTCAGGAATATTCAACGTGAAAGAGCGATTGCCGGCACCCGCCAACAGGGTATTCCCCTCTACCAGCGCGCTGCCGTCGGCAGTTGCGAATTTTCCGGAGAATTTTTCAATTATAGTAGTTGAGAAAGCTCCGTACTCAATGGTTGTCACGCTCTCCGGCACCTCAATTTCGGTGATGGAGGAGCGTTGAAAAGCGCCGGTACCAATGCTTTCCAATGAGGATGGCAGAGTTACCGAGGTCAAGTTCTTGGCATCAAACAGGGCATCGCTGCCGATGCGCTTGACGCCTTCAGGTATTTCCAGATGGGATTCTTTTGATGCTGCCGTATATGCGAGCAATGTGCCGTCAAAGATAAGCATGCGTTTGTCGGCGGATGCACCTCTACCATCGATTGTCGCCAGCAAATGACATCGACTGACTACTCTCTCTCCTATTCGCTCCACACTCTTCCCAATCTTTATCTTTTTAAGTTTGGAGCAATCGGAAAATGCTTCCACTCCGATGCTGGTGACCGAGTCGGGGATTGTGGCAGTGCCAAGCGCGGTGTTAGAGAAGGCATAGTCCCCAATCTTCTCCAGACCCTTCGGCAGTTTGACAGATGTGAGATGGGTGCAGCCTCTAAACGCTTCTTTCCCGATCTCTTTAAGGGTAGATGGTAAGATGATTTTTTTTGCCCAGAATCCGGATAAAGCCCCTGGTGCGATAGCCGTCATCCCTTCCGGCACACTCACCTCACCGGAATTATAAGAGTCAAAATGCTTGATGAGTACATTGTCAATGATAAGCATGTTGTCTACCAGCAGCTTACTCTTTAGCTTACAAATACCGTCAAAGGTCTCCGGATGGATCGTCTCTACCGAGTCGGGGAGTTCAATATAGTGGAGGAAGAGATCCTCTTCAATGCCCTTGTTTGTGTCAAAGAACGCATGTGCACCGATGGCTGTGACAGGGGTCTCAAACTCATAAGTGGCGGTGTTTTCACCGACAACTTCAGACTTTAATACAGCGTCAAACGCCTCGCGATTGATGCGAGGCTTGGAAAATGGGCCGAATCCAATCTTGATTTCATTCATAGTTGGCTTTGCTGTTAAGAAGTTTATGTAAACACTTGTCGCCTGATCCACAGACGAGATATCCGAAAGGATAGTTTACTGGCTTTTTAGCAGTCGCCGATAAAAACTCAATCTATTTGATTCCGGTCTTTGCAAAAAGACTTGACTTGCAGAAAGAATCCAACAGGCACACACGGTGGTAAAAACCACAAAAAATGCACCGCTCATCGGCGATATGCGATGAAGCCAGATTCTGCAAGACGGGACGCAGAGTATGTCATGGTTTTGGGGAAGAAGAGCCGTCCCATCACTTTCAGTCCATCGTGCAGACCGAATTGCCAAGGTGATGTAATCTTCCCTCCATAAGGAGCAATCTATGTATAGAGACAGACTGCTCCTGAGGATTGCATTGCAAATTTAAGAAAAAACTTTTTCGAAACCAAATGTTACCGTCACTTTTCCGGGAGGCTCACAGGGCAACCACACAGAATTTATTGATTTTTAATAGTTCTTCCTCTGTGAAATCTTGCGATTGATTTCTTGGAGTTAGACCCCGTTTCAAAAAAATGGAGTCTTAACGCGAGGAGCCTTGCGCTGTCAGCTCCGTCTCGCGGATGATGAGGAGACGGTCACCGGGATGCAGGCGACGGGTGCCGTTGGGAACTATGTAGCGGTCGCCACGGCGTATCATCATGACGAGTGAACCCTCAGGCAAATTCATGTCGCGTAAGGTGCGTCCGCGAGAAAGATGTTCCTCCGTGAGCGTCAGGGTGTTGAGTGTGGTGGGAAGCTCATCAGCAAGTTCCACGCCGAAGTCATCATCATCCACGGCATCCGTATCTATAAGTTTCAGCCGACGAGCAGTCGCAATCACGGTGGTGCCCTGTACGAGCAGCGACAGGAGAGTCACAAAAAACACTATATTGAAAATCTGGGATGCCCCCTCAATGCCGGCGATGACCGGATAGGTGGCGAATATGATGGGCACCGCTCCACGAAGACCCACCCACGATACAAACAGTTTTGAGCGCATAGAAATCTTCCGTAGCGGTGAAAGCGACAGGAATACGCTTAACGGACGCCCGACAAGAATCATGAACACTCCGATAAGCAGCGACACGGCTGCCACCTCCACCATCTCATGAGGATTGACTAAAAGCCCCAGCATGAGGAACACCACTATCTGTGCAAGCCACGTCAATCCGTCAAGGAATTTCAAGATACCCCTGCTGTTCGGGATAGTGGCGTTACCGAGGACAATGCCACATACGTATACGGCAAGATAGCCGTTTCCGGAAAGCGCGGTAGTCACTGCAAACGTGAAGAACACGCTTCCCACTATCATTATCGACAGCATCGATGCCGCCTGTGAGGCATCCTCCCTTGCCCCCGCCTCTCCTCCGATACGGTTGTAGAATCCGATTAGTCGGAGGGTGATCTTTCCCATGAGCCACCCCATGCCGAGCCCCACTCCAAACTGCAACAGAAGTTCAAGCAGAATCGACCCGGCGGAGAGCTTACCCCCTATTGTCAGCACCTCGATAAGTATGATGGTCAGCATATACGCCATGGGGTCGTTCGAACCGCTCTCCAGCTCAAGCATCGGGCGCAGGTTGTTTTTAAGACCCACCTTCTGGCTACCGAGTATCCCGAATACGGAAGCCGAGTCGGTCGATGACATTGTGGCGGCAAGAAGCAATGAGGGCACAAAGGCAAAATGGATATTAGTCCAGCTCATTCCGGAGAGCCACCAAATAAACGCACCGGTTATAAGAGCGGTAAGCAAGACACCGACAGTGGAAAGCACGATGCCCGGCACTATTATGGGGCGTATGGCTGCTATCTTTGTACCCATTCCTCCTGAAAAGAGGATGATGCAGAGGGCTATCATTCCGATGAACTGTGCGGTATGCATGTCGCTGAACTGAATGCCGGCACCATCCGTTCCGAATCCCATACCCACTAAAAGGAAGATAAGGAGCAATGGGAGTCCGAAACGATAGCTGGTCTTTCCGATCAATACGCCTGCCACAAGAAGTAGCGAGCCGACAAGAAGGATGTTTTCTGTAGTAATGTATTCCATTGGGAGGTTGGGTTTAGAGTTTATGGTTTATGGTTTAGGGTTTAGGGTTTAGAGGGAAGTTAGGATTATACTGAGTCGGCGAGCTGCATCGAGAGGAGCATGAGGATGTATTCCTCGCTTATCGACCTGCCAAGTCGCTGGCGAAGGAGTTCCAGAAGACGTGCCTTCCTTTTCTTTACCGTGATTTCCGCTATTGCTAATTGCTCTGCCACTTCCGAGTTTCTCAACGCCTGCTCAAAACTCAGCTCAAATATCTGACGATAAATCTCGGGCAACGACTGCACGGCGGTATAAATGATATCGACAGTCTCCTGCTCCACTATATCCAACGACACATCATCATCACTCCATTCCCCGTCAGTCTTAACCTTCTCTATATAAATGCCATTATTCTCCGCCTTCCGAATCATATCCACAGCGCGATTGCGTATCGTCACAAAAAGCCATGATCTCCATTGCGACTCATTCTTTATCTCTTCTCGTGCCAGATAAGTCTTAAGAATTGAGTCCTGCACACAATCCTCTGCCATGAATGTAAGGGTCTCCCCCAATAATCTTGTGGCATAACGAATCAATCCAGGATACATATAAGCATACAGGGGATGTATGTCTCCTGAAACAAACGACCGATATATGTAGTTGTAATCAAGCATTAGCACTAACAAAATTATTCATAATATTTCTATTTCACAACAATTACCCCGCTTTTTAGTAATCGCAAACAAAAAAAGAAGTAAATATGGCGCATAATGCCGATAAATTCCGAAGATTAATTATTTTTTTGCAATCAATGGCATATTTTTTCAAAATAAATGTATACCAAATCAAATTTCAAACGTAATAGAGAACAACAAATCTTATTGCAACCACTATGTCCGGTATCAGTAATCTGTTTTTCAAACGTCTCCTGTCAAGGCTCTCCTCCGAAGAGAAGATGGAGATCAGCCGTTGGGAATCGCAAAGCGAGAGCCATCGCGATCTGTCGCGACGACTCTCCGACCCCGGTGTCATCGACCATGAGCTACGGATGAGAAGCATCATTGACACCGAGAGAGCGGAATCCGACATGCGACGCCGGATAAAGGACATCGACAGGAACCGACGCAGAGTGCGTCGGCTCGCCGCAGCGATTACGGGAGTGGCGGTCGCAGCCGTGGTGGCGATTGTTATGCTACATGAGTCTCCGGATAAAACCACAATTGTCAAGCCGACAGCGACACGGGTTGTGGAGATTGCTTCAATCGACGACATAAAGCCCGGCACATCAAAGGCCATACTCTCCGTAGGATCAGACACTATCGTAGTGCGAGACAATGCCGACATGGCTGAAAGATGCCATGAAAACGCCGCAAAGATAGTAGACGACAAGCCTCTATGCCTCAACATACCCGTGGGATGCGAATTTAAGATCATACTTGAGGATTCCACCGAAGTATGGCTGAACTCCGATTCCAAACTTTTCTACCCACAGCATTTCGCCTCCGGAGAGAGGAAGGTAAAAGTGGCGGGAGAGGCATATTTCAAAGTCAGGAAGGATGATACGCGCCCGTTCTTTGTTGAGACAGCCGACCAGATGATCCACGTCTACGGCACATCGTTCAACGTCAGGGACTATCCTGACGACCCGTGTGCGTTCATTACCCTTGAAAGCGGATCAATCGCCCTCTCCTCAATCGGAAACAACGGCGGCGAGATTCATCTATCCCCCGGAAATCAGGCAGTATTTGACCGCAGCGACAACCGATTAAAAATGAAGGAGGTGAATCCGGAAGTCATAACGGGTTGGCGTCACGGGAGATTCATCTTTGAGGAGCAGCCGATCTCCGCAATAATGCGTGACCTCAGCAGATGGTATGACTTCAAATACCGATTTACCGACCCATCAATCGAGGATATCGTATTCATGGGCAGCATTCCACGATATGCAGAGTTTGAGACCGCCATACAGATCATCGAGAATTGCGGAGACATAAAATTCTCATTGGAGAATGGAGTGGTGATAATCTCCCGACAAACTCAATAATTACAAAAAAATTTAACTTCAACTATAACTAACAAAACCAGCATCAATGAACAGGAGAAACATTTTTCTATTGATTATCTTGATGATAATCCCTTTCACCGCACTTGCGCGAAACTATAGCGCAACATTTCATAATGCGGATGCAGAATCGGCAATTGCCATCTTAAAGAAAGCCACAGGATGCGATTTCGTGTATCATAAGAAACTGATAACCGACCTTCATTCCACGGTCACAGGGAAATACCATGATCTTCCCCTTGACAGGCTCCTTGATGAGACAATTGACTTCCAGCTCGGGCTGTCGTACAAAATCGTCGGCAATACCGTCTCTCTGAGCATAAAGCCCAAGGGGAGCAAACTGAAGGCTACCGTCTCCGGCACAATCTTTGATGAGGAGGGCGACCCACTGCCGGGTGCCACTGTCTCAATACAAGGCACCACTAACGGTGTCGCTTCCGACATCGACGGAAACTTCACGCTGCATATCGACAACGAGAACCCCATCCTCCTTGTCAATTGCATAGGCATGCACCCCTATCATCTGGCTCTGACCGACAAGTCGGTGAAATCTCATCTGAAAATCGTCATGAGTAGCAGCATCTCACAGATGGATGAAGTGGTGGTGACAGGCTATCAGAATATCAAGAAGGAGAACGCCACAGGTGCATTCCAACAGATTTCATCAAAAGATCTCGACACCCGTACAATGTCGAACCTAACCGCCAATCTTGAAGGTAAGGTGGCAGGTATGGTAGTACAGGACAACAAGATACAGATCCGCGGCACCGGCACCTTGAAGGCAAGCACATCCCCTCTCGTGGTGGTGGACGGTCTTCCCATAAACGGCACTCTCAGCGATATCAACCCTTACGAAATAGAGAAAGTGACAATCCTGAAAGATGCGGCGGCAGCTGCTATCTACGGAGCAAGAGCCTCTAACGGTGTCATCGTCGTGGTCACAAAGAAGGGGCTCAGCGAACGTCTGACGGTGGAATTTAACGCTGACTTCACAATACATGAACGTGAGAACTATGATGACCTCGGCTATTGCTCGGCAGCGGAACTGATAGAACTCGAGACGTCGCAATTCGAATGGCTTAAGAACCGTCCGGACGATTTCTCATATATGGAGAGCAGCTTCAGCCGATATGGCGGCACTTGGAACCCACTCAACCGGATGATGATAAACCATTATTACGGCAACGTGAGCGATGCCGACTACAACCGTCAGCTTGACACATGGCGACAGAATGACTACATCAATGATTGGAGCCGATTCATGAACCACACACGTGCTGAACAACGCTACAACCTTTCCGTGCGTACAAAAGGGAAGATTCTCAACAATAATCTCACCGTCAACTGGCAAGGCGACAACACCACCATGGTCAACAGCTATGACAACCGTCTGTCTCTCCGCTATCTCGGCGACATAAATCCCATCAAATGGTTTTCTGCCACTGTCGGTCTGCAACTTGACAACACCCGCCAGAAGAGCCGTTATTCCTACTACGACTACACCAAATTCACCGACCAGCCTCGCTATCTCTCTTTCTACAATCCCGACGGGACCCCTGCCCGCCTACAGGCTGCCGTAGACCTCAATGAGCCGTCGCTCGCAAATCCTGACCTCGGACTAAAGGATGAAGGCTTCGTGCCCGTAAACGAGATGCTCCAGAACACCTCAAGATACCGCGAGACCTACTCCAGAGCATTCGTGCATCTCAATTTCTTCCCCATACCGGAGCTGAAACTCTCCGGAATGTTCCAATATGAGGACATCACCGCAAAACGACAGGATCTCCAGCGCGGCGACTCTTACGTGCGACGCCACTGGTATAACCTCTACACCTCAAACGGCAAGCACAACATGCCGGAGGGTGGACTCATGGATGAGAAGAATATCGAGGATAATTACTATACTTTCCGTGTGCAGGCATCCTACGACAAGACTTTCGCCGAGAAACACTCCATCAGTGCAATCGCGGGCTATGAATACCGCTACACACGCGACAAATATACCGACATTCAGCTATATGGCTACGACGAGAAGACATTGACCAACTCCAACGGCACAATGAACTTCTATGATCTCAGCCGACTGAAGAGCACCGACTTAGGCTCTATCTACAATTCGGGAGTATATTTCTACGGGTCGGATGTGGCTGAATTTTCCGACAGCGAGCATAAATACATCTCATATTATGCCACCGCCAACTATACCTTCGACAGCCGCTACAACCTTTCCGGCTCTTACCGTATTGATGAGGCTGACCTATTCGGAGCCGACAAGAAATTCACACGCCGCCCGTTATGGTCGGTCGGTGCAAGCTGGAACGTGCATAACGAGGCGTTTCTTCAGGACAACACATGGATCGACGTGCTGAAACCCCGTTTCAGCTACGGCGTCACCGGCAACATCAATTCCAACTACACGTCATACCTGACTGCAAGGATATCTGTGCATGAGGATACCGGCGACAAGTATGCCACTATCAACACCCCGCCAAACGACCAGCTGAGATGGGAAAAGACAAAGACACTCAACGTCGGCGTGGATTTTTCATTCCTCAATTTCCGTATAAACGGATCGCTCGACTACTACGACAAACGCGGCTCCGATATCCTCAGCCTCGTCGACACCGACCCCACCACCGGATGGGCTTCCCTCAACATGAACAATGCCAACACCCGCAACCGTGGCTTTGAATTGCAGCTCAACGGCGACATCCTGCGTGCCACCCAACCCGAGCAGGTGGGTATCAGTGCAGAAATCGCCCTTGCCTACAACAATAATAAGGTGACGAAAATCAACCATATCGCCACTTCAGGCTACAACGCACTTAAATCATCCGACTATAAGGAGGGGTATCCCGTCAACTCAATCTATTCCTACGTCTGGGACGGCATCCGCTATGACGACGAGGGCTACCAGCACATCTATTGGAAGAAGGCCGACGGCTCATCCAACTACGACGGATTGACATCCAAGACGTTTGAACCTGCCGACGTGGTGTTCAGCGGTTCGCTCGACCCGAAATGGAGCGGCAGCTTCACCCCGACCATCACTTATCAGCGGTTCACACTCAGCGCAATGACCGCATTCTACCTCGGTCATTATTTCCGTCCGAACTTCAACAAATGGTATTATGACAGCAGCTACAGCTACGGCAATGCCGCGCCTAAGGAGTATCTCGCTTATTGGCGTGCATCGGAAGAGGAGCGCAAGGATATGCTTGGCAACGGCATGGTGATGAACAACTCCGAGATGTATTGGGACGACGTCTACTTCAGCGACCGCCACATTGCCAAGGCTGACTATCTGAAACTCCGCAACATCGTGCTGACATACCGATTCTCCCACAAAATATGCAAGAAATTGGGAATGGAGGAGCTGCGTCTGCGTGCGCAGATCAACAATGTGGCCACATGGGTGCGCAATGGCGATGGCATTGACCCCGAACGTGTGGACGCACAGACCGGTAAATGGGATTTCGCCACACCCCGCAGCTACACCCTCGGACTTTACATCAAATTCTAACCGCAAACAGAAAATGAAATGAAAAAAAGATATCATATCCTATCGCTTACCGCATCATTGCTGATGCTTTCCTCCTGCGACATAGAGATGGTGCCGAAAGGACAGACCACTCTCGAGACAGCCCAGGAGATAGAATATCTGCTGAATGAGATCCACGTGAGCACCGACCCGGGCTCCGACATCTCAATCCTGGTGAATGAGAGCTACGGACAGGAGTTCTCCACGGTGAAGCAGCTCATCAACAACACCAACACGCTCCTCTCCTCATATCTCTGCTACAACGAGAATCTCGACAGGGGGAATCTCGCATCGAAAGACTCGCGCTACACCTCGATCTACAGCGCAATCAACACCCTCAACGTGGCATTGGGTAAAATTGATGCCGCCACAGGCGAACAATCCATCAAACAGAAGGTGATAGCCGAGGCACATCTGAAACGGGCATATCTGCATTTCCTGGCTGCCAACCTCTATGCACGCCAATATGATGCAGCCACCGCATCACAAAACGGCGGCATAGCCTACGTTGACAACTACGACATGGATCAGAAGCAACAGATTCCCCTTGATCAGGTATATGAGAGAATCCTTGAGGATCTTGACGACAAGTATATCGACGCATTGCCCTCTACCGCATCCGTCACCCGCTGCTCACGCGCCACCGGCAACGCAATAAAGGCAAGGATACTTTTCCAGATGAAACGCTATCAGGATGCCCTCCCCTACGCTCTCAAAGCACTCGACAGCGACTACACCATAGAAGACCGTCTCTACATGATGGATGATTATTGCTGGCTCCTCCTCCCCACCTCTCCCAACAACTTCCTATACGTGGCATCGAGCAATCCGAGTTTCTGGTGTCCTTTCGCCGATAATCTGTCACGCGAGACCGTTGCCAAGTTTGAAGATGGCGATCTCACGATCGACTACGGCTACGCCGGCTACAAGGAGGAGGGCGAAGAGATATGGAACGGCATATATGGAGAGATGAGCTCGGGAGTTGAGGGTTGTCTCTCATTCTCCGGCTGGGACACCTACAAGAATCCCTGGGGACTCACCGTGGAAAGCATAATGTATGTAGCCGCTGAATGTTACATCCGCGACAATCAGATAGAGAAGGGTCTGGGCTACGTCAATGAGATCCGCGAACACCGTATCGACCCCGAAAAATACGTGCCATTCACGGCTTCCACAGTAAAGGAGGCTATGGAGGAGCTGCAACAGGCGAAATTCATTGAATTCCTTATGACATTTGAAAACTTCTTCGACCGCAAGCGTTGGAACTCGGAAGATGAATACAAGGCGACAATCACCCGAGATCTTCCAGGAATCGGCACATACTCCATATCCCCGGAGAGTCCACTCTGGATCATGCCGTTCCCCATTGCTGTAATGCAGACCAATCCCACATTCTCACAGAATTACGAATAGGAGTCATACCGACTTCATAATCACATATAAATTATGACAAGACACATTTTCCTGACGCTTCTGTGCCTTTCGGCACTCTCTGCCCCCGCACAGATTCTGACAGTGAACTTCCCGGACACCACCGACTGCTCTAAATCGGAATTGACAATCGGCAAAGAGAAGGGTCAGAATGAATTTGATGCCCGACGTCTGAAAGCCGAGCGTAAATCGCCGTCTACACTTGTTGTGGACAATGTTGAACTGAAAGATATGGATTTTGCCCCGGCATGGATATATCTCGACAACGCATCGCGTCAGTTTATCGTGGAACCGGGCAAAACGCTCGAGATAGACGTGACCCGCGACTCAAACGGGGATTGCAGCTTCATATTCAAAGGCGACAACGCACGCGCCGCAGAATATCTGAAAGCGTATAACGAATATTTCGACATAGGGAAATATTTCCCGTTTGAGAACGACACCGTGCCGACCGATGTAAAACAGGCAGAGATTGACAATAACTACGCCGCGCTGAAACGTGATCTCGACAAGGTGTCTGACGGTAAGGTAAAGGAATTTCTCAAACGCCTGACCGACGATGCTTATCTTAATTTCCGGGTGCGTCTGTGTGGCTCCGACCAGAAAAAGGCTGCCATTCTGCTTGACACGGTGGATCTTAACTCATGGATCGGATTATACAACTATCTTCCGGTATGGGCATTTGAAAGCAAACTCGAAACCCCGGATTTTGATGCCGACATGACACCGTGGGGTCTCGCCTATATAAAGGCTATCGATGAGAAAATTACCGACCCTGATGTAAGGAAAGCCCTTCTCAACAATTGTGCGCTTCAGGTGCTGGAATGGGGACAATGCAACAATGTCGATGACTTCTGGCTTCCATTCGTGGAATTTGCCGGTGAAGACTCTCCCGTAGTGAAATATTACGCCAACAAGGTCAAATCGCTGAAGTCCACTCGCGCAGGAATGAAAGCCATCGACATCAATTTCACGGATGCCGACGGCAAACCCCATAAACTGAGCGAATTCTTCGGCAAAGTCATATATATCGACGTCTGGGCAAGCTGGTGCGGACCCTGCCGCAAAGAGATACCCCACATCGCACGCCACTACACGGAATATTACAAGGGGAACGACAAGGTGATGTTCCTCAGCATATCGGTTGATGAGGATGAGAATGCATGGAAAAAGGCGATGGAGAAAGACAAGCCGCTATGGCCGCAGTTCCGCGCTTCCGGCGACGACCATCAGGCGTTGACCGATGCCTACGGCATAGGCGGTATTCCGCGTTTTATGGTCATCAATGCCGACGGCACCATCTACAATGCCGATGCCTTCCGCCCCTCTGACGATGATTTCCGCAAGAAGCTTGATGCCGCAATCAAATAGCACACTATAGATACAATAGATAAGGATGACTTTCATCCGCTGCCAACAAAATTATAGAAAACGTTATAGAGTGTTTATAGAAAGCCGCCCACAAGGGAACCATATCATTTGGTGACTTTGTGGGCGGTCTGTATCCGGATGTTTGACTTTTTTCATTATATTTGCATCCGTTTTGAAACCCAAACCAACCTGACCATGAAACGTATTCTTCACATTTCTGATTCCTGTAGATGGGCGTCTGCCTTTATGCTGATGGCTGTGGCGACAATCCACTCCCCTCTCTCTCTTGCGATAAATCCTATCGATCGCGTTGACACCCGCGTAGGTACCGCTTTTGCAGAGACACGCACCGCCGGACTATTCGGTAAGGGGTCGGAGGACCATGGTCAGACGGTGCCGGCAGTCGGGGTGCCCCACGGCATGAACCTTTGGACTCCGCAGACCCGCGACACCGAACAGAAGTGCATCGCCCCATATTATTTCGCAGACTCCCTCCTACAGGGTTTCCGCAACAGTCATTGGCTCAACGGCGGATGCACACAGGACTACGGCTCCATGACGCTCCATGCCATATCCGGACCGCTCCGCACCTCCCCGCGCTCACGTGCCACACGCATAGACAGGCAGTCGGAGACAGCACGGCCTGACTATTATTCCGTAAGCCTTCCGGATGAAGGGATGACGGCGGAGATGACCGGTCTGTCAAGAGCCGGGATATTCCGCTTCTCCTACGACCATGACGGAATCGGGCATATCATCGTCAATCCTAACTCCGACGAGGGGGAAGGGATGATTGAATACGATCCCCGGCGTCATGAGATAAGGGGGTATAATCCCGTCCACCGCATATATCAGGGCTGGGGCGAACCGGCAGGATTCTCCGGATGGTTCATCATAAAACTACCGAAGAATCTTAAAATCACCGATTACGGCACATTCAAGGGGGACACCCTGCATCCACACCGCACCGCCATATCAGGCGAGCCGGGAATAGGTGCGTATGTAAGTTTCAAGACAAAGCCATCGATGCAGGTCACTCTTACGGCAGGCTCATCATTCACCTCCATGGAGGGTGCGCGACGTAATCTTGAAAAGGAGATACCCGTAGCCGACTTTGAAAAGGTGCGTCGCCAATCCACAGATGCGTGGAACCGTCAGCTCGGCATGATTCAGGTGGAGGGTGGCAAGGATGAGGATATGGCTAAATTCTACGGTTCGCTCTACCGCTGTTCGCTCCTTCCTCGAGTGATCAGCGATGCCGACGGCAGCTATCCCCGATTCGCCAAAGGGGATAAGATACTCTCAACCGGAGGTAAGACCGACAAATACGGCGACTTCAGCATGTGGGACACCTACCGCGCACTTCATCCGCTCCTCACTCTTCTCACTCCGGAGAGGAGCGGCGAGATGATGCAGTCGCTAGTGACCGACGCGGAGGAGGGTGGCTGGATGCCCATATTCCCATGCTGGAACAGCTATACCGCAGCCATGATAGGCGACCACTGCGCAGCCGCCATAGCGGATGCCGCAGTGAAGGGGGTGAATAACTTCGACAAAGAGAAAGCCTACCGCTATCTCCGCAAGAATGCCTTTGAGACTCCGGCAGACTTCAACGAATATAAGGACGGCATGGGTAGACGTGCATTGGAATCCTACATGAGATATGGCTACATCCCGCTTGAAGATGGCGTGGAGGAGGCTTTCCACAAGCAGGAACAGACTTCCCGCACCCTGGAATATGCCTTCGATGATTTCGCACTGGCGCAACTTGCCGATATTGTGGGAGCCACTGAAGATGCTGAAATGCTGCGCAAGCGTGCCGGCAACTACCGCAACGTCATCGACCCCGCACTTGGCTATGCCAACGGACGCCATGCCGACGGCACTTTTGCAGAAGGCACCGACCCGTTTGATTTCAACCGTGCAATAACGGAGGGTGCCCCCTGTCACTACACGTGGTACGTGCCACACGATCCGGAAGGACTCATCGGTATGCTCGGCGGGCGCGAAAGGTTTGTGGAGAAACTTGACTCCATGTTCACTCAGAAACGCTACTGGCACGGCAATGAGCCGTGTCACCAGGTAGCATACATGTTTGACATGGCAGGGCGCAACGACCTCACGCAGAAATGGGTGCGTCATATCCTCGACACGGAATATCTCGACACCCCGGGCGGACTCTCCGGCAACGACGATGCCGGGCAGATGTCGGCATGGTTCGTCTTCTCCGCCATGGGCTTCTACCCGGTATGTCCGGCTACCGACCGCTACTACCTCGGCGCACCCCTCTTTGACCGCGTGACGATAACGCCAGAAGGTGGGAAACCCTTCACGATAACGGCTCCCGGCGCGTCGGAAGGTAAAAAAGTCTTCAAGCGCATCCTCCTCAACGGAGAGCCACTTGAAGACTTCAGTATCACTCATTCCGACCTAAACAGTGCCGGAACCCTAAAATTTAATTGACTGAAGTTTCGCAAGCTGCACTTCAGTGGTTTATAGTTTATAGTTTAAGGTTTAAGATTCACGGAAATCCAAGAATCTTTTCATTATACAAAATTTAATGATCATAAACCATAAACATTAAACCTTAAACCATTTGAGTATCAGTTGCGGTCAGCAATTACCTTGCGGGTCACGACACGTCCGTCGCTATAGATGGTGCGGACAATAGTTATGCCGACGGGAGCCGGTGCATCCAGACGGATTCCCTGCGGTGAATAGTATTCCACTGCCACAACCTCTGCATCATCCACTATCTGCGACACGCCGGAATATTCTCCCGTCATGGTCTCCTTTACAGTCTCCGGAGTGATGGCATGATTGAAGATACGTAAGTCGCCTACATAACCTGTGAGATAAGTATCCTTCAGACCATGACCGCGTCCAAGATACGAAAGCAAACGGCACTGCGGCATAGCATCAGAGAAATCATCGCTACCGACACACTCACCATTAAGATAGAGCTTCACATCTCCACCATCCACTACAATCGCAACATGGTTCCAATCCTGAATGGCAGGGACTGCAATCTGTCGTGTCACGTCGCCGTTGACAGCCACAAGACGCATCTCCCCCTCAGTGCGCGGAGTAAGATACAGCGTCTCATCCTCACTAACACCAGTAGAGAAGAGATAGTCACCTTCAGAAGCGGCACCGATACGCGTCCATAACGCCAGAGAGAAGGAATCCCCGCTAAATGCAGAATATGGGAGCTGCGCATATTGGGTCTTACGGAAGAAGAGAGCCTTAATGCCATCCTTATACCCTGCGCGGAAAGAGGGATCCTCATGCGTACGCATCGACCATCCGTTTGCAGCCAACTCATCCATAGAATTATCAAGTGGGAACCAGGCAGTCATACCGTTGCCGACCGTCTCCCCCTCAACACTCGCCGAGGGCACCGAACGGTTGCAGGAGGCATCCTCCGCAACCAGCTTATAATCATACGCCACGCCGGGAGTCACCGTATTATCAAGATAAGCTGTTGACTTCAATCCGCGTGCGATGGTATTGAAATCATCCGTTCCGGCTTCAGCACGAAGCACCATGTAGGTCACTTCATCCGCCATCTCATCCCATTCCAGCATGACGCTCGCATTGCGCCCCGCAGCGGTCAGACCCGTCGGAGCCGAAGGCGCGTCAAACTCCACAGGCGAACCCATAGGAATCAGACGCCAACGCTGATTGGCATTATCCGTGCGCTCCTGCTGAAGGGCGGGGGCATTCTCCCCTCCGTCACATTCCAGATATAGCGCACTCTGCTTATTGCGGATATGAAACCATCCGTCGCCGTCATATTCCAAAGCCCACTGCTGCACTCCGGCACCGGAAAGTCCGTAGGAGATCACCTTACCCCCTACCTCTATATTCCAATTGTTGTCGTCAAGAGCCTGACTCGTGCCATAATTAGTGATGAAGAAATAGCTGAAGTCACCACCCTGCGTCTCCGGCACGTGGCGGAATGCCCAATGCTGGTCGGCACCTCCGGTATAGCTGCGCTGCACAATGTCGTTGGCATTGTTGGTGTTGCCATCCTTGCCGCTTATCACCATGTGGCTGGCAGCGTTGACGAGAATATACGCGCCATCGATAGCCGGCTGAATGTCGGCACCACGCGTGATATTAAGCACCGTCTCTGCATTACGCTGCTGATCGGTCTGATACCCTCCGTTGGGATCACCGGGCAATGATGCCACATACTCCCTCACCGGACCGAAGCCATCGACGTAGACATCACCGTTTCTCGACACGAGCTTATACGTGGAGGGACGCGCCTGACGCTCGCTGCAACCGAGAAACGCCTGCACCCTACCAGACGGCGCACGGTAGACGGAAGCCGCCGACCATGCCTTGCGGTTCTCGGCATATCCGAGACGTTCACCAGCGCTTGCCTTCATAAACTCGCCTCGTGCCTGCTCGGCAGAGCCCCACCAGATACCGGTCTGCATGCCATACTCCACGCCTACCATCGCCTCCATCACGTTGTGAAGTTCGTCGGCAGTGGCATACTTACCGTCGGCACGTACCGTGGCGAAGAAATCGGCATAATGGTCGAAATCGCCGGCAAGCTGATGAGTGTTCCCCTCGTCAAGATACTCCTTCAGTTCGGAATACCAGGGCATCGCCTGGTCGCAGTTGAGGGTATTGCCGCCGCTGATGCGTATGTCGCGGAAACGCGGATATGCATCGAAATCCTTCAGCCGGCGGTTGATCTTATCAAATACATTGATGGGTGTACCGTTCCAGAAGTAATCCGGCTCATTGAATGGAGCCGCCGAGACCACCCTGTAGCCCGCCTCCTCCACGGCAGCGGCAGTGGCATCAATAAGCAGGGCATACTCCTCAGCCGCGGCATCCGGGTCGCCGACGTAGTTGTTGGCTCCGTCGAGTCCGCCATATATAGCCTTAACCGTATTCTCTCCTCCGTCAAGGTTAAGGGCTATGTCGACCCTCCTCTCATTGAGAGCCACATTCGCCAGACGCTTTTCAAGATTTTCCTGAAGCATCGGGGGGAGTTTCCCCTTCTCCTCTATCTTAGCCCAAGGCTGGAACGAGACACGCGCCACGCCCACGTCGGCACCACGCGAGTAGCGCACGCCACGGAGCATATTGCCGTAGTCATTCCATGCCGTATCGAATCCCCATAGGATCGGGAGTTTCTTCCCCTCCGCGTCATAATCAAAAAGGAGCACACGGTCGGCAGGGGGTATCAGGTCATACAGGCTCCAGCCGTCGGGGATGTCAGTTGCAGCGGCTCCTGGCATAGCAGAGAGCGCACCAAGAATAAAAAGTAGATTTTGTCTCATGGTCAGATTAAAATTATCATATAAGAGATTTCCGCAAAGGTAGTCATGATATATCTAAACTATAATATACATTTCAATCAAATAGAGATAAATATCCACCATATCTTTCAAAAATTTTATAAAATTTGTTGTTTTTTATTTTTTTTTGTAATTTTGCCGACCTTATACTACGACAACAACCTACCAACGCAACGGGTAACCGTTGTAACAAAATACCATTGTTAACCTATCGTCTATGGATATCTCTAAACAAACATCAGGGAAAAACAGTCCTAACTTATCGCTGCGTAAAGCGATTGCGATCATGTTCCTGTGCATTGTAGCCTCGTTGCAGGCAAGCGCGCAGGGTAACGTCACCGGCACGGTGGTAGATGAAAAAGATGAGCCTCTTATCGGAGCAAGCGTGCTCGTCGTGGGCACAGCCAACGGCACAGCCACCGATATCGACGGCAATTTCTCAATCAAGGCAAACAAAGGCGCGACGCTACGCGTATCCTATGTCGGCTATCTCACGAAAGACGTGAAAGTGACCGACTCCAAGCCACTCCATATAGTGCTAAAGGAGAACAACGAGCTCCTTGAAGAGGTGGTGGTAGTGGGCTACGGCACAATGAAACGCAAAGACCTCACCGGTTCCATCACTACGGTCAACTCCAAGGACCTCAACGTAGGAGCCTACACCGATCCCGGTCAGCTTCTCCAAGGTAAAGTGCCTGGTCTTGTGGTGGTTCAGAACTCCGACCCTAACGGCGGAGTCAACTCCATGACCCTACGAGGCGCATCTACCCTCAACGGCTCGACCGAACCCCTCTACGTGGTTGACGGTATTCCGGGAGTGGATCTCAACCTCATTCCGCCCTCCGACATCGAGAGCATCGACGTGCTCCGTGATGCCTCAGCCACGGCTATCTACGGCTCAAAAGCAGCCAACGGTGTCATAATCGTGACCACAAAACGCGGCGCCGACGGTCCGGCTCACGTCACCTATCAGGGCTACGTGTCATGGGAGCGCGTGGCAAACGACCACAAGATGATGACAGCAAGCCAACTCCGCTCATACGCTGAAGCAAACAACATCACCATACCGAACGACCTCGGCTATGACACCAACTGGGCAGACGAGACCCAGCGCACAGGCTTCGCCACCAACCACAACCTCTCAATCTCGGGCGGCGGCAAATCAACCAACTATAACGCATCCGTCAACTATATCAAGCGCGACGGTGCTATCAAGGGCGTCGGCAACAACCTCTTCACCGCACGCGCATACATCGAGACAAAGACTCTGAAAGATCATCTCACTATCGGCGTGGGTGTCAACGGCAATGTCCGCAATGAATGGGGCGTGCCGCGTGGCAACGACGGTGAGTCGGTTTACAATGCGATGTACTATTACTCCCCTCTCGTGCCTGTGCGCAATGAGGATGGCTCATGGTATTCCGACAAGTCTATCTCTCAGAACTACAACCCGCTCACAATGGTATATGAGGATAGGTCAAAGGCTACATTCAAACGGTTCCAGACCACCGGTAAGGCCTCATTGATGATCATCGAGGGGCTTACCCTTAACGCCAACTTCTCTTATCAGAACAGAAGCAAGGATTACAGAGATTACTTCTCCCAAAAGTCAGAGACGCATAACCGCAATGGTGAGAGCTCTCGTGAGACATTCACCGACATTTCCAAGCTGATGGAGATCTTCGGCAATTGGGACAAGACATTCAAGGAGGATCATAAGGTAGCCCTCATGGCAGGTTACTCATGGGAGGAGGAGAAACTCCGCGATGGCTTTGGAGCAAAAGGATATAACTTCTACGATGACTCACTCGGCTGGGACAATATCGGAATGGCAAACAGCTGGGATGCAGATCCAGTATGGGCAAGTGTAGACGGTGGCAGAGGGATGAGTTCCAAACGTATGATCTCATTCTACGGACGTGCCAACTATTCATACGCATCGCGTTATATTTTCCAAGCAGCTGTGCGTCGTGACGGTGCTTCGACATTCGGCTCCAACAATAAATGGGCAACTTTCCCATCGGCATCCGTGGCATGGCGTATCACCGACGAAAGCTTCCTCCGCGACCAGACAGTGATTGACGATCTCAAGCTCCGCGCAGGTTGGGGACAGAGCGGTAATTCTGCCGGTTTTGACATCTACACATCTCGCTTCTACTATAAGAGCACCACACGTTTCGACTACGTTGACCCCATCACCGGACAGACCACAAGCTACAAGGGTCTGACAGCCGCACGCAACGTCAACGACGATCTGAAATGGGAGACAACGACAATGGTCAACCTCGGTCTTGACTTCGCTTTCCTCAACGGACGCATCAACGGTACTTTCGAATGGTATAACAAGACAACCAAGGATATGATCTGGGATTATCCCGTCTCAGCAGCCCTCTACCCCGTATCCACTCTCACCGCCAACGTTGGCAAGATGCGCAACACCGGCTTCGAGCTTACCATCAACGCAATGCCGATCATGACCAAGGATTGGAAATGGTCTACCTCTCTCAACTTCTCCCACAACACCAATGAAGTGGTGTCAGTATCCAACTCTGAGTTCAACGCCGGAGTCCTTGACCGCTACGATCCACATCTACCGGGTC
Source organism: Muribaculaceae bacterium Isolate-037 (Harlan) (assembly GCA_003762615.1). GTDB lineage: Bacteria > Bacteroidota > Bacteroidia > Bacteroidales > Muribaculaceae > Lepagella > Lepagella muris. The sequence continues at coordinate 47,800 of RIAZ01000006.1, read as the reverse complement.
TCAGCCAGGGATGCAGCACCCAGAGAATCGTTGAGGGTAAGCCTATCGGTTCATTCTATCTGTGGGAATGGGCAGGATATAATGATGACGGCATCTCCACATTCTACCGCTATGACGGCAAGGGGAACCGCATACTTGACGCCAACGGCAATCCGGAAGTGACTACAGAACCCGGTCAGGACGACCGCATCTATATGGGGAACGCACAGCCTAAGCTGACAATGGGATGGAACAACAACGTGACATGGAAAAACTGGGATCTCAACGTGTTCTTCACCGGAGTATTCGGTCAGAAAATATTCAACGAGCCCCACGCCTACTTCTCTTACGTGGCATCCATCTCCACTGGCAAGAACGTGATGGCATCCGTAATGGAGGATCAGCTTGCCACAGACGCCCTCGCACATTATCCTTCGCAGCGTTATCTTGAAAACGGCTCATACTTCAAGCTCGCCACAGCCACTATCGGCTACACCTTCCGCAATTGCTTCAACGGATGGCTCGGCGACGTAAGACTATACGTCAGCGGCAACAACCTCTTCACGATAACCAACTACAAAGGACGCGATCCTGAAATTAATCTTGGCGGACTCGAACCGGGTCATGACACACGCGCTGACCACTTCCCCCGCACACGCCAGATTCTCGTGGGTCTCAACGTCAATTTCTAACTCTCTCCTAATTTAAATCTTACCAGCACAATTTGAATTTAATATTATGAAACTATATACAAAGGGTCTGTTACTCTCCGGTCTGCTTGCCTTCGCATCATGCACGGACCTCAACACGGATCTAAACCAATATACAAAATTGCCCGACAACCCTATCGCGGTTGAGGGTGAGTTCAACGGTTGCTACCGTTTTCTTCACGGTTGGTTCGGTCGCGACTTCGCCGAGGGTGTCGTATATCAGGGCGACGAGGTGATGGGTTGCTGCTTCGGAGCCGGCAACTATTTCGACGACGGACGCTACCTGCATGCCTCCATCCATTCGCTCCATCTTGACAACTGGCGCACAAAGGCTTGTATGGAAGCTTCCCTAAACGGTATCACCTATACCAACAAGCGAATACAGCTCTATGGCGGTCCGGGATATCCCGAAGAGCTTGACCCGATAGTGGCTCCACTCCGCGCAATACGCGCATACTACCATTTCTGGATGATGGAGCTTTACGGCGATGTGCCTATCCTCGACAGGGTGACGTCTGAAAATGAGCCGATCGACCGTCAGCCACGCGCAAAAGTGGCGGAATTTATCGAGAAGGAGCTGCTTGAAATCCTCGATCAGGAGGAGGGACTCAGCAAGGCAAACGATATGTCGACCTACGGCAAACCCAACTATTGGATGGCTGCCGCACTACTCGCAAAGTTATACCTCAACTGGGGAGTCTACACCAACGACATTACAACTGTCAACAACAGCACCCCCAATCCAAAACTGAACGATTGCGTCTACTGGTGTGACAAAATTATTGAGAGCGGACTCTTTGAAGTGGGCGTAGGCTATCGTCAGAAGTTCTATCCCGACAATGGAGTCCACATCAAGGACTTCATCTACGCGCTTGATGTAGATCCCGCGACAAAGGGGGATGGTACTACCACATGGCACCGTTGGTTCGGTTTCAAGAAAGAGAGCATGTGCCGCCCCTATCCGTTCAGCGTCAACTATGACAAGTCTGTTGCAGGACAGACCGTGCTAACTGCCGAGGCTGTGGCTCGCTTCAATCTTCCGGGCGACGAGCGCAACATCATGATCCTTCAGGGTCCACAGACAGCGTTTGACGCCAACTACAACAAGACCGACGAACCTGTCATCATCTACCGCGACGTAGACAATCCGAGCAAAAGTCACATACAGCTCAACTATGATGCCAATTTCGACTTTGACGACGGAAGCATCTACTCTCTCGGCGACGAGGCAACTCCCGCTCTCACTCCGGCAAATGTGAAGAACGGCACTGCCCTGAAAAATATTCAGAAAGGCGCACGTCTCTTCAAATATCCGGCACGCGAACAGGATTACACTCTCTGGAATCGCCAGCAGGCAAACGATGCCCCCATCTTCCGTTTCGCCGACATTCTTCTCATGAAAGCGGAATGCATAATGCGCGGCGCAACCGCTACTCTCGGTCAGACACCGAAAGACCTGTTCAACGTGATACGCCGTTGTTCCGGTGCTCCGGAGCTTGGTGCCGACCCGACCGAGCAGGAACTCCTCGACGAACGTTCCCGCGAGTTCATCCTCGAACCGTGGCGTCGCAACGACCTCATCCGTTTCGGACGTTTCGAGGACGACTGGGGCTTCAAGAACCGCTATAAGAAATGGACCAACGACGACCACACAGAATTTATCTGGGTGGAACGTGAAGGTGTGAAAGACCCCAACCGTCGTCTCATGCCGATACACCGCGATCTCCTCAACACCAACACCAACTGGCAGCAGAACCCCGGATACGCCGGCGTCTGAACAAACATCTCTACGGGAGATTACGGATGAACGCAATCTCCCGTGGGAATAAAAATCTCGCTAAAATTTTTCAATAAACATATTTATTAACCTTAAACAACAACAGCATGCAAAAAAACTACATAAAACGTAGCTTGATGCTTCTCGGAGTTGCAGCACTCTCTGCATCAGCATTCGCCGACACCTACGTCGACATCACATCACAATACATCAAGGACCCCACATTCGTGCCGGGCTGGCAAGGAGTTATCGGTAATGCTGCCGAAGGAGTTGGCGAGGTCTGGAACGGTGCATTCAAGACATATCAGAATCTCGGAGAGATGCCTGCCGGAAAATATGTATTGAAAGCAAATGCTTTCTATCGTTGCGGCGACAATAACTATGCAAAAGAGCATCAGGCAGGAAATGCGGATCTCAATACCGCCTACATCTTCATCAACGATGCAAAGACTCCTGTCAAAGCATTGTTTGACGGTAAAGATACAGCCCCAAATTCAATGACTGAAGCAAATGAGGCTTTCGCAGCCGGAGAATACCTCAATGAAGTGGAATACAATCATGAAGGTGGTGAACTAATCATCGGTATCGCAAACACCGGCTGCTACGCCGACGAATGGTGCTGCTTCGACAACTTCGTGCTCACTCGCGATGGCGAAGTGGTTGCAGACAAGATTGTCAACGGTGATTTCGCTGAAGGACTCGACTCAAAAAGAGCATGGGACAACCATAATAGTGAAAATAAAGAGAAGACCCCCGATATCCAGAAAGATGGCAGTGGTGGTGGAGACTATCGCAAGTGCGGTGGTTCCCCCTACAATACCGGTCAGCAGATTGAACTGCCCGCAGGTACATACCGCTTCTCCATGCTTTGCTTCCACCGCTATGGCTCAACTGTAGACCCGGATGGCAACTACTACAATCACAAATGGCCTATGAATATTTCAGAACCTTACGGCAAGATGAATCGTACGCCAAAAGATTGGTATGAAGCAAACGACTATGATGAAATCGGAGATGAGTATGCTCATGCTTATATCTACATGTCTAAGAATGAAGAGAAACCTCGTTTCCTCACATGGGCAAACGGTGACTATGAGGGCGATCTCACCGATGATATTGACGTTCGCACACGCGTGAAAGACTGCTGGGAAATTTGCGAAGGCGACCTTTCCATCATGCCTAACAATAATCCCTACGCCACTATGGTAGATGGAGTTGTTGACTATATCCCTTACGATACAAAAAACAAATGTACTCGCGGAAACGACTCCGGAAGTGAGAGAGAAGCTGCAGCTGCTTTTGCAAACGAAGGTGAGAAATGGCGTCAGGGCGTAGAGTTCACTCTTACCGAGCCTGCTAAAGTATGGGTAGGTCTTGGCAAAGATGCCAACTCCGGCGACGGCTACTGGCACGCATACGCTGACATCAAACTCGAGAAAGTAGAGAAAGGTGACTCCGGCGTTGACGGCATCGAGGCTGACGACGAGAATGCTCCCGTAGAATACTACAACCTCCAGGGCATCCGCGTGGCTAACCCCGAAAACGGCATCTTCATCAAGAAGCAGGGCAAGAAAGTAAGCAAAACTGCAATCCGCTAATATTTCAACCAAACAAGCCGACGCAGCCGCGCAAAAGTGCGGCTGCGTCTTTTTAATAATAATAAATCAATAACCTCCACTTAATCCAAACCATAAACCCCAAAACCATGCTCCGTAAATTCCTAAGCATCTCCCTACTGATAGCTGCTGCACTGTGCGGCAGTGCCAAAGAATATATAGTGACCGATTTCGGTGCAAAGGGTGATGGAAAGACCGATGATGCCGCCGCAATACAGAAAGCGATCGACAGATGCTCCGCTGCCGGTGGTGGCTCGGTAGTGTTCCCATCCGGAAAGACCTTCATGAGCGGACCGCTCCGCATGGCGTCATTCATCGACCTGCATCTTGAGCCAAACTCCACCCTATTAGCAAACCCCGACGAAAGCATCTACACGCTGAGCGCATTCCGTGAGAACCGTGGCGAGGGAATGATGTGGCTTTACGGCGAGAATATCAGCAACTTCTCCATCAGCGGCACCGGAAGAATCGACGGAAATGCCGTGGCGTTCATGGGGAAAGAGCTGGATGACTCCTTCAAGCTGAAACCCGTCACCGACTTTGACCCACGCCCCCACGTGCTGACGATAATCGGCGGTGAGAAAATCAATATCACCGACGTCACAATCTCCAACAGCGCATACTGGACGGTTCATCTCGTCGGATGCACCGACGTGGCAATCTCCGGAATCTCGCTGCTCAACAATCTGAAAGTGCGCAACGGCGACGGAATCGACATCGACCATTCAAGGAAAGTGCGCATCACCAACTGCTACATCGAGAGTGGCGACGACTGCATCTGCCTCAAAAACCGTCGGGAATTTGAGGAGTTCGGACCATGCGAGGATATCGTCGTAGACAATTGCGTGATGACGTCACGTTCGTGCGCCGTCAAAATCGGTTCGGAAAACATGGACAGCATCTCACGCGTGCTCTTCAACAACTGCATCATCACCAAGTCAAACCGTGGCATCGGCATACAGAACCGCGACGAAGGGACCGTATCAGACGTGACCTTCTCCAACATCACCCTTGACTGCCATCTCTTCTCCGACGTTTGGTGGGGTAAGGCTGAGCCGATCTACGTCACCTCCTACCCCCGCGCACGCGGCAACCACAAGGATGCAGGCTGGCGTTTCCCTAAAGGTGCGACAGAGGGGAAATGCGGTAAAGTGACCGACATTCGCTTCATCAACATCCGGGCAGTATCTGAGAACGGCATATTCATCGGATGTGACGAGCCGGGAAAGGTCGATGCCATCACCCTCGACAACATCGACCTTCACCTGAAAAAGATCACCGACTATCCCGCCGGCATACTCGACCGTCGCCCCTGCCTCGGCGAAGGCTTCATCAAGGCGGGCGTCACCCCCATCTTCACCGAGAACGTCACCGGACTCACAATCCGCGAGCTTCGCGCAAAATAAGAAAGTTAAACAAAAGACTGGAGTTCCGTGCTCGAGCCCATGGGCGAGAGTTAACCGCGAGAATCAAATCACACCGGAGTGACTTTCAGGAACTGCGGCACGTAGCTCCCCCAATCGTCGAGCATACGCTTCGCAAGCTTACTCTTAGTACGGCGATAATGCTCCTCTATAAGCCCCTTCAGCTCTGACGCCTCCTCCTCATCATGGAGGAGCGTCAGTTCCACCATATCCATATTGACATAATAATCCACATTACCCGTGCGGTTCCAGATATACGCCACGCCGCCGCTCATGCCGGCAGCGAAGTTACGTCCGATCTTTCCGAGCACCACTACCCTGCCGCCGGTCATATACTCACAGGCATGGTCGCCCACGCCCTCAACCACAGTGTCCGCCCCACTGTTGCGCACCGCGAAGCGTTCGCCCACACGTCCGTTGACGTATAGCTCACCCGCCGTCGCGCCATAGAGAAGCGTGTTTCCGGCAATAGTGTTGTTCTCAGCCTCGAAAGTGCAGTCACGCGGTGGCACCACCACGATGCGTCCGCCCGACAGACCCTTGCCGAGATAATCGTTGGCATCACCCTCCAGACGCAGCGTAACGCCCTTGCAGAGGAACGCACCGAAACTCTGTCCCGCCGAGCCGTAGAACGTCAGGCGCACACTGTCGTCGGGCAGACCCTCCCCGGCATAATGCTTCGTGATATAGCCGCTCAGCATCGCGCCCACCGAACGGTCGGTATTGACGATCGGCATACCCAACGCTATCGGCTGACGCGAATCTATCGCCGTGCTTATCAGCTGGAGCAACGCCTCATCCTTCACCCCCTTCAGCTTATGATCCTGTTCGGAATCATGATGAAGAGTGGCTTCGGCGGCATCCACAGGCATATAGAAAAGACGCGAGAAATCAATCTTGTCAGCCTTCGAGCCGACAGGCTGCTCACGCTTGCGGAGAAGGTCGGCACGCCCCACGATATCGTCAAGACGGCGGTAGCCCATATCGGCGAGACGGCGGCGTATCTCCTGCGCCATAAACCGGAAATAATTGATGAGATATTCGTAGCGACCCACAAACTTCTTGCGCAGCTCCGGATTCTGGGTGGCTACACCCTTCGGGCAAGTGTTGGTGTGGCATTTGCGGATCATGCAGCATCCGAGCACCACGAGTGCGGCGGTGCCGAAGCCATACTCCTCCGCACCGAGCAGTGCGGTGACTATCACGTCGTGCGGGCTCTTCATCTGACCATCCACCTGAAGCTTCACCTTCCCTCTCAGATTATTCATCACGAGAGTCTGCTGAATCTCCGCCAATCCGATCTCCGCCGGCACTCCGGCATGCTTCATCGAACTTGCCGGACTCGCACCGGTGCCACCGTCGCAGCCGCTTATCAGTATCTTGTCCGCCTTCGCTTTCGCCACTCCGGCTGCGATGGTGCCCACGCCGCTCTCAGCCACGAGTTTCACGCTTATAGCCGCCGTCGGGTTCAGGTTCTTCAGGTCAAAGATAAGCTGCGCAAGATCCTCGATAGAATATATGTCGTGGTGAGGCGGGGGCGAGATGAGCGTTATGCCCGGTGCGGAATGACGCGCACGCGCAATCACCTCATCCACCTTGAATCCGGGCAACTGTCCACCCTCTCCGGGCTTCGCACCCTGTGCCACCTTGATCTGTATCTCATCGGCATTCACCAGATACTCGGCATCGACGCCGAAACGTCCGGACGCCACCTGCTTCACGCTGCTGCGTGCCCACGTGCCATCCTCGCGCACCTTATTACGCGCCGGGTCCTCACCACCCTCGCCCGTGTTGCTCATGCCCCCAATCTTATTCATGGCTATGGCAAGAGCCTCATGCGCCTCTATGCTTATCGCGCCAAACGACATCGCCTCCGTGCAGAAACGGTGCATGAGCTCCTCCTCGCTCTCCACCTCCTCAATGGGGATAGGCTTGCGGTCGCTCTCCACCGTCATGAGGTCGCGCAGGAAGATAGGGGTATCCTTCTCCTCCACGAGACGGACGTAGTTCATAAACTCATCATGGTCGTTATGCCACGTGGCAAGCTGCAGAGCCTTCACCACAGGCGGGTTCCACGCATGCAGCTCACCATTCTTACGGAAGTTGTAGTTGCCGAAATCCTCCGGCACGTCATCCACCCTATCCTCTGCGAAGGCACGCACATGATTGCGGAGCACGTCGTCCGTGACCTCCTCTATCCCTATCCCCTCGAGCGGCGACGCACCACCACCCATATAGCGGCTCAAAAGGCGGGAGCTGACGCCCAACGCCTCGAAAAGGGCACACCCGCGATAGCTGCGTATCGTAGAGATACCCATCTTCGACATTATCTTCATTATCCCCTTGTTGACCGCCTTTATATAATGCTTCTCAGCAACCTCATAGTCAAGCTGAAGCTCCTTATTATCCACGAGATTCTTCAGTATGGCAAACGCCATGTAGGGATTGACCGCGCTCGCACCATAGCCCATCAGCAGAGCCACGTGCATCACCTCGCATATCTCGCCGCTCTCCACTATGATGGCTATCTGCGAACGCTTGCGTCGGCTCACCAGATGATGATGCACGGCTGAAAGGGCGAGCAGCGATGGTATCGGCGCATGCTTGGCGTTGACGTTACGGTCGGAGAGAACCATATAGTTATACCCCTTGTCTACGGCAGCCTCAGCCTCGGCACACAGGCGGTCGATCGCCTCCTCCATAGCCTTCACGCCTCCGGCGGCATCGAAGAGCATCGGCACTGTGATGGTGTTGAACCCCTTATACTGGAGATGACGCAATATGTCGAGTTCGCTGTCAGACACGATCGGAGAGGGCATCATCACCACGTTGCACAGTTCCGGAGAGGGATGCAGGATATTCTTCCTGACCGCCCCCACATAGCTCGTCAGCGACATGACGAGTTCCTCACGTATCGGGTCGATCGGAGGATTGGTCACCTGTGCGAACTGCTGGCGGAAATAGTTAAAGAATCGCTGCGGCATCTTCGAGAGCACAGCCGGAGGCGCATCGTTGCCCATCGAGGCGAGAGGCTCCTGCGAAGCCGATGCCATAGGCTTTATTATTCTCTCGATATCCTCCTTGTTATATCCGAAGGCGGTCATCAGCCTCTCGCGGTCAGCCACCTCATGCGTCACCTTGCGTCCGCTCCTAAGATTGCTCAGCACAATGCGGTTCTGCTCTATCCATTCACTGTAGGGATGCTCCGATGCCAACTGACGCTTTATGTCGCGGTCCACGAGAATCCTCCCCTCCTCCGTGTCTACCATCAGTATCTTACCCGGTTTCAGCCGCGCCTTATGCTCCACGTCCTCCGCCGGCACGTCAAGCACTCCGGTCTCCGACGCTATTATCATCTCGCCGCTCTTCGTGATCAGCACGCGCGCCGGACGCAGACCGTTGCGGTCGAGCATACCGCCGGCATACCGTCCGTCGGAGAAGATTATCGCCGCCGGACCGTCCCACGGAGCCATGAAGATGGAATGATATTCATAGAATGCCAATAGCTTGCGCGACAGCGGATTCTGCTCGTTGCAGCTCTCCGGCACGAGCATGGCGAGCGCGTGGGGAAGGCTCATCCCCGCCCTCACGAAAAATTCCAGGGCATTGTCAAACGACGCGCTGTCGCTCATCCCCGGCTGTATTACGTTGCCTATACGCCCCATCTCGCCGAGACTCTCCGACTCTATCACAGCCTCACGCGTCGACATCCAGAAGCGGTTGCCGCGTATCGTGTTGATCTCACCGTTATGCCCAATCATGCGGAACGGCTGCGCCAATCGCCAGGTGGGGAACGTGTTAGTGGAGAAGCGGGAATGTACCAAGGCTATCGCGCTCGTGAAATAGGGGCTCTGAAGATCCTTGAAATAGGTGCGGAGCTGAAGCGACGAGAGCATACCCTTATATATGAGCGTGCGGGTAGACAGGCTCACGATGTAGCAGGAATCCTTATCTACTATCTCATCCGATTCGAGCACCGCCTGCTCTATCCTCTTGCGGATCACGTAGAGCACCCCCTCGAGACGTTCGCGGTTGTCACACCCCACGATAAACAGCTGGCGGATGATCGGCTCCGTCATCAGGGCGTCATGCCCGAGCACCGAGGAATCCACCGGCACGTCGCGGGTGTGCATCAGGAAAAGACCCTGAGCCTTTATCTCGCGGTCGATTATAGCCTCAAATCTCTCACGGTCAGCGTCATTCTTGGGCAGGAACACCATCCCGACGCCATACCTCCCCTTCTCGGGCACCGGTATGCCGTTAAGCAATATGTATTCATGCGGAATCTGCACCATGATGCCCGCACCGTCACCCGTCTTGTTGTCGGCGCCCTCCGCGCCACGGTGTGCCATGTGCTCCAGCACCTTCAGCCCTTGGTCTACTATGGAATGATGCTTGCTGCCATCGATCTTTACCACAAGCCCGACGCCACAGCCGTCATGCTCGTAGGATGGTGAGTAAAGACCATTCGAATCGGCGGGATAGAAATCTCTGCCATCAGGGAAGCGGGATGCGCTGTCGGGCATTTGCCCCTTGTTTACCATAATCATAATACCTATATCTTATCTGTAGAAACTTATACAAAGGCAGCAAATAATTGACAAAAGTTTAACATTAGAAACCACCTTCTAACAAATAACGCACAAAATTACTAAAATATCTTAATATTGTCAATAAATATTCAAAAAAACTTTCAAATTTCAAAAGATATGATACCGACGCAATCTCTCCGACACGCTTGAATATTTCCCCAACTTTATGTAACTTTGCATGCAACTGGAGTCTGAACGGCTTCAGCAGATTGATTTTAGTAATCGTAAAAAAATAAGTTGTGAAAGTTTGGCGCATATTTCCGAGGGATTTCGGAGTAAGGAAGATGGAGCATAGCGGGCTATGCGACTGATTCCGCGCTCCGAAAGCACCGGAAAGATGCTGCCACAAGAAAAAATTTACATTTATAACTTTAACAAGTTATTTTTTGAAGATTACTTAACCAAACATCACCATGAAACCGATAAAGACTGCTATCCTTCTTTCATCCCTTCTCATGCCTGTAGCTGCCGAGGCATGCACGAATTTCATCGCCGGACGAAAAGCCACTACCGACGGATCGGTGATGGTCACGTATGCCGATGATTCCCACACCCGTTTCGGCGACCTCTTCCACGCCTCTCGCGCCACGTATGCCCCCGGCGAGATGAGACGCGTGATCGACTGGGGCGACAACAGCTACCGGGGTGAGATCCCGCAGGCTCAACAGACCTACAACGTGGTCGGCAACATGAATGAGCATCAGCTCGTGATCGGAGAGACCACTTGGGGCGGCTCCCCGGAGCTTCAGGACACCACCGCCAATTCCATCCTCGACTACGGCTCGCTCATCTACATCACCCTCGAACGCTGCAAGACCGCACGCGAGGCTATCCGTACAATGACCGACCTCGTGGAGAAATACGGCTACGCAAGCACCGGAGAGACATTCTCCATTGCCGACAAGAATGAGGCGTGGATAATGGAGATGATCGGCAAGGGGAGCGAGAAAGGTGCCCTCTGGATAGCCGTCAGGATTCCCGACGATGCCATCTGCGCCCACGCCAACGAGCCGAGAATCCGGAAAGTTGACTATAAGGATAAGGATAACGTGATGTATGCCAAGGATCTCTTCTCTTTCGTAAAGAAACATGGCTACTACAACGGCAAGGATGAGGATTTCTCATTCGCCGACGCCTTCCACGACCATTCCTCCGCCAAACGACGCTCATGCGACGGCAGAGTATGGAGCTTCTTCCGCCGATTCGCATCCCCCGAAGAGGATCAGAGATGGTTCAGCTGGGTAAATGCCGACTCCGACGAGCCCATGCCCCTCTATATCATCCCCGACCGCAAGCTCTCCCTCCGCGACATGCAGGAGCGGATGCGCGACCATTTCGAGGATACCCCCTACGCCATGACGGAAGATCCCGGTGCGGGTCCCAACAGATCCCCCTACCGCAACCGTCCCAACCGCTACAAGGTGGATGGCAAGACCTACGTGCATGAACGCGCCACCGCCACCCAGCAGACCGCCTGGCATTTCGTAAGCCAGAGCCGTGCCGACCTCCCCGACCCCATCGGCGGAGTCCTCTGGTTCGGCACCGACGACGCCAATACCTCCGTCTACATGCCCTTCTATTGCTCGATGACCGAAGTGCCCGAGGAGGTGCGACCCGGCAACGGCGACCTATACACATTCTCCCCGACTGCCAATTTCTGGATGACAAACTGGGTGGCTAACCAGGCATACAACCGCTACGACCTCATGATCGAGGATATACGCAAGGTGCAGGGTGCGCTTGAATCGAAATTCATGGATTCACGACCGTCGCGTGAGCGCGAGTTGATGGCTCTCTACAACACTGGCAACGCCGAGGCTTTCGAGAAGAGCGTCAACGCCGAGGGTGCGGCGATAGCGAAGGAGGCAACCGATGCCTACCGCGACCTCGCCTACTTCCTTATGATCCGCTATCTCGACGGCAACCGTAAGAAACTGGATGCCGACGGCAAGTTCGCACGTAATCCCCACGGCAAACCCCTCTCCCCCGACTTTCTCGGCTATCCTCAGGATTTCTACGACAATATCGTGGAGAAGAGCGGAAACCGTCTGCTACTGAACGAGCATAACAAGAAATAGGACTCTCCCTATTATTAAGGAATAAGTAAGAGTAAATATATTAATATGAAACGCAAGATATTATTGGCGGGTATACTGGCATTTGCCGCCTCTACGGCATTCTCCCAGATAATGCCTTGGGAGAACCGTACTGCCAACGATGACTCCCCCTTCGCTCAAGGCAGCTCTCAGACATACAACGGCAAGCTGCTGCTTGACGACGTGGTTGCGGGCAGGCTCATCAGCACCCGCGGCGCGGGTGCGCTCGAATGGCTAAAGGATGGCGAACGCTACAGCCGTCTTGAACCAAATGCCGATGGCGGCAAAGACGTGGTGGCATACCGCGCAAAGGATAACCGACGCGAGGTGCTGATACCCGCCGAGATGTTCACCGACAAATCCACCGGCAAGCGTATCCCCGTAAGAAGCATCTCATGGAGTGCCGACAACGACAAGGTGCTCGTCTACACCAACACGCGCAAGGTGTGGCGTTACGACACACGCGGCGACTACTGGGTGCTCATCCCCGCCGACGGCACATTCCGTCAGCTTGGCAAGGGGCTTCCCGAAGCATCACTCATGTTCGCAAAATTCTCACCCGACGGCACAAGAGTGGCATACGTCTCCGGCAATAATATATATGTAGAGAACATAGCCGACGGCAAGATCACGCGCCTCACCGACGACGGCAACGACAAGATTGTCAACGGCACCTTCGACTGGGTATATGAGGAGGAATTCGGATGCCGCGACGGATTCCGATGGAGCCCCGACAGCCGCTACATAGCCTACTGGCAGAGCGACACCGACGGCACAGGCTTCTTCGACATCATCAACAACGTCGATTCTATCTACCCCACCTACAACCGTTTCCCCTACCCCAAGGCAGGAAGCATGAACTCCGACGTAAAGGTGGGCTACGTATCAGCCGACGGTGGCAAGACCTCATGGATCAACCTCCCCGGCGACCCGCGTGAGAACTACGTACCGCGAATGGAGTTCATACCCGGCAGCAACGATCTCTTCATCCAGCAGATGAACCGCCAGCAGAACACCAACCGCGTCTGGATCGCATCCGTCGGTAGCACCTCCGCCGAGAATATCTTCACCGACACCGATGCCGCATGGCTCGACACCAACGACGACGTGGAATGGCTCGACGGGGGCAAATGGTTTACATGGCTCAGCGAGCGCGACGGATGGCGTCATCTCTACAAGATAAGCCGCGACGGTAAGCAGATCCTACCCATCACCCATGGCGATTTCGACTACGTGGAGCGCGTAGGCACCGACATGAAGAACGGACTCACCTACTTCATCGCCTCCCCCGACAACTTCACCCAGCGTTATCTCTATAGCGCACGTCTCGACGGCAAGGGGGACGCAGTGCGTGTCAGTCCCGCCGACCAATCGGGACAGCACCGCTACCACATGTCGCCCACCGGAAAATGGGCTGTGCATACGTTCAGCAACGCCGCCACACCACCCGTCATCGACATGGTGTCATTCCCGCGCCACCGTTCGGTGCGCGTAATCGAGGATAACGCCGAGGCACGCAGCCAATACGCCGCACTCGGGCTGAATCCCAAGGAATTTGTAAAGACGAAATCGGGCGACCTCACCCTCGACGCCTGGATGATAAAACCCATCGACTTCGACCCCACGAAGAAATACCCCGTGATCGTGGAGGTATATGGCGAACCCGCCAGCTCCACCGTGCAGGACGTATGGGGCGGCGGCGACCTCTGGAACCAGTACATGGCTAACCTCGGATACATCATCGTGAGCATCGACAACCGTGGTGCCAACGTGCCGCGCGGACGCGAGTGGCGCAAGTGCATCTACGGAGAAGTGGGCACCTTCGCCTCCGAAGACCAGGCACGCGGCATAACCGACCTTGCCCGTCAATACCCCTTCATCGACTCCTCACGCATCGGCATAACAGGCTGGAGCGGAGGCGGTAGCCAGACCCTCAACAGCATGTTCCGCTACCCCGACGTCTTCTCAACAGGCATAGCCATAGCCTTCGTAGCCGACCAGCGCACCTACGATACCATCTATCAGGAGAGATACATGGACACCCCGCAGAACAACCCCGACGGCTACCGCAAAGGCTCACCGATAACCTACGCCGACGGACTACAGGGTAACCTACTCCTCATCCACGGCACCGGCGACGACAACGTACACTACCAGAACTGCGAGATGCTCGTCAACGAACTCGTGCGCCACGGCAAAGTCTTCAGCCAAGTAAGCTACCCGATGCGCACCCACGCCATCAACGAACGCCCCGGCACCACCCTCCACCTCCGCAAGACAATGGCAAAATACTGGCTCGACAACCTCCCCTCAGGAGCAAAATAAGACCACTAAGACTACTTGGACTACTAAGACTTTTAGGACTTCTTAGACTACTTGGACAACTTCGACTTCTTGGATTAGTAGTCCAAGCCGTCCAAGCCGTCCAAGTAGTCCTAAAAAAGTAGTCCAAGTAGTCCAAGTAGTCCTAAAAAAGTAGTCCAAGCCGTCCAAGAAGTCTAATTTTTCACTTTTTTTGACACTCCCACAACAACTTATCCCATTTTCGTATGTTACTCATATAAGTTTTAATACAAAACCGACGTTCAAAATATAAGAATCGACATTGAAGCTTAGACAACTTCAATATATAATCCTAAAAACTTATATGCAGAAATATACAAAAATCGTGGCAACCGTCTCCGACAAGAGATGCAGCGTAGAATTCATAAAATCCCTCTTCGATGCCGGAGTAAACGTAGTGAGGATGAACTCAGCCCACCTTGATTACGAGGGCTTCAAAAAAATTGTGGAAAACACCCGCGCAGCCAACAAGTCAATCGCAATAATGATGGACACGAAAGGTCCGGAGATCCGCACCACAGTCACCGCCGACGGAAACGCCGTGGTATACCACACCGACGACATCGTAACCATCTCCGGAAACCCCGACGGAATCACCACTCACGATTGCATCTGCCTAAACTATCCGGCAATCGCCCCCGTGCTCAAACCGGGCGACCGCCTGCTCATTGACGACGGAGAGATGGAATTCGAGATCGTCAGCGTAGAGAAAGACATAGTGACCGCCCGCGCAAACAACGACGGAGAAGTAGGCTCCCGCAAAAGCGTCAACATACCGGGCGTCAGAATCGACCTGCCCGCCGTCACCGAACGCGACCGACGCAACATCGGCTATGCCGTGGAATTAGGCGTAGACTTCATCGCACACTCATTCGTGAGGTCTGCCGCCGACGTCATGGAGGTGCAGGCAATACTCGACACCTACGGCGCCGAGACAAAGATAATATCCAAGATAGAGAACCAGGAGGGTATCGACAACTTCGACGCCATCCTCACAGCCTCCTATGGCATTATGGTGGCACGCGGCGACCTCGGAATAGAGGTGGCGGCAGAGCGCATCCCCGGCATACAGGCAATGCTCATCAACAAATGCATACGCAAGCATAAACCCGTGATCGTAGCCACTCAGATGCTCCACACCATGATCGAGCATCCGCGTCCCACGCGTGCCGAGATCTCCGACGTCGCAAACGCCGTCTATCAGCGCGCCGACGCCATGATGCTCTCCGGAGAGACAGCCTACGGCAAATACCCCGTCGAGGCAGTCAGCATAATGACGAGCGTGGCACGCGAAGTGGAATCATCACTCCGCAGCAAGATGGACGTGCCCCCGCTCCTTGACGCCGACATCACCTCCTTCCTCGCACATGAGGCAGTCCTATCCGAGACAAAAGTAGGCACAAAGGCGATCTTCACCGACGCCTACCGCGGACGATCCGCCCGCTACATAGCCTCCTTCCGTGGCAACAACCCGACCTTCGCCATCTGCCACAACCGCAACGTGCAGCGTTGGCTCGCCCTCAGCTACGGCGTGGCGGCATTCTACTATCCCCAGATCGCCGACTACATGCCCCACCTCTCCGTCGAGGCAGTCAACGAAATCGTGGAGAGCGGACGCCTGCGCCCCACCGACCGTCTCGCCTACCTCACCGGCACCCGCGACGGTGCCCGCGCCCTCGAGATCCTCACCCCCGAAGAGATAGTAAGAAATGGGAAATAAGCCCCGGTCCATGGGCGAGGGGATCGCCCATGCATCCCCTTCAGCCCGGAAGCCCCCAGCCCCCTAAAGGGGAGGGGCTAATCCGTGCTGAGTGCTTCCCGGGAAGCAAAATGTAGCAGTTTCGTTTGAGCCACGCTCAAATCCAAGTCCCTTTTGAGTTCCACTCAAAATCCCCGCCCCATAAAAGAAGCCCGTCCCCATGAGGGGTTTGCCTATTCAAAAATTTAGTTAATTCCGTTAAAAAAATTTTTTCTTCACAAGCCTATTGCAATTTACAATCCTTAATATTAATTTTGCACAAAATTAGGTAACTATCTGACTAAATCAACTTACCTTTGATAATTATGCGAGTTCGGGATAAGGAAATCACGTAATCAGATATTACTTTTTCAACTTAAAAAATGATGAAGTCTTATAAATCAGGACACCATCAACTTCGAAATCTTCAACAACAAGATCCAGACACGCACCATCGGCCTCACCAATACGGGCACAGCCCCCCTTGTAGAGACAAAAGTATTCTCCGACTGCGGATGCACCGCAGCATCCTATACAAAGGGGGAGATTGCTCCGGGAGAACGAGGCGAAGTGACGGTTCGTTTCAACGGCAAGGGACGCACCCACGGTAGATTCCAGAAAGTGGTCCGGATCAAGACGAATGCCAAGAACCGGCTGGTATTGATCATCGTGAGCGACATCATAACACAGAAATACCGAAAATCAGAATAATAAAGTCAGATTTTGTAAGCAGACAAAGTAAGAAAGCAATAAACAGCAATTAAATGTAACAAAAGCATCATCTGCGCCGCCGTGAGGCACCGCGATGAGAATTGTATGTACAACACATACGAGGCATTAAATTCTATGAAAAGAGGCGACACCCCGGTGCCGCCTCTTCTTATACAAAAAAGCCCCGCCGACAGCCTGCAAAGCAGGCTAACAGCGGGGCTAATCCGTTGGCTGGAGTTCAGTGCCCGAGCCCATGGGCGAGGGGTGCCGTCACCTCAGCTCCCCCTTCAGGGGACCGGGGGCTAACCGGGTGCCGTCACCTCCCTCCTCCTCCCGTCCGGAGTCAAAAGAAAATACCGCTCCCACAAATCCGCAATCAGAATGCCATCCTCACCGGCTTCCGACACCCTCCTATACACCGTCCCCTCCGGCAGAAACACAACATCCCCATACACCGGCACATTCATCAGCATCCATCCCCCATGACTCCGCCTCCTGACGCGCAACATACCGTCCACGCCCGGCACCTCCAGGTAATACCCCTTCCAGCACGACTCCGAGATCCCCTCCCGCGTCACAAACCAGAACTCCGGACAACCCCGGGGAGAAAACCCCTCCCCCTCCCTCAAAAACTCAATCCCGCCAATCCGCATAAAAATCCAACCCCAGAAAAGCAGAAGCTAAAGATATTGGCTCCTCAGCCCCAGAAAGAGAGAGCCAAGAAGCCAAATGTTCCAGCAGTTTCGTTTGAGCGTCAGCTCAAATCCAAGTCAATTTGAATTCCATTCAAATTCCAAAGAAAAAGCCCCTTCATCCTCCCGGCGCATCTCACTCATCTCCCCTTATACATCTCCTCGTAATAACGCTCGTAATCCCCGCTCGTGATATTATCCATCCACTCCTGATTATCCAGATACCAACGCACAGTCTTCTCTATACCCTCCTCAAACTGGAGACTCGGCTCCCAGCCCAACTCACGCTGGAGCTTACGGCTGTCGATCGCATAGCGCATGTCATGACCCAGACGGTCCGTCACAAACGTGATCAGCTCGTCACTGTAACCCTCCGGATTACCGAGCAGACGGTCAACAGTCCGGATAATCACCCGTATGATATCAATATTCTTCCACTCGTTGAAACCGCCGATGTTGTACGTGTCGGCAACCCTCCCCTCATGGAAGATAGTATCGATCGCACGCGCATGGTCCTCCACATATAGCCAGTCGCGCACGTTCTCACCCTTTCCATATACGGGGAGCGGCTTGCGGTGACGGATATTGTTGATGAAGAGCGGTATCAGCTTCTCCGGGAACTGGTACGGTCCATAGTTGTTTGAGCAGTTAGTCACGATCGTCGGCATGCCGTAGGTGTCATGATAGGCACGCACGAAATGGTCGGATGAAGCCTTCGATGCAGAATACGGGGAATGGGGATTATACTTCGTCTCCTCCGTGAAGAAGAGCTCGCCATACGCCTCATGCTTCTGCCCGCTCGATGCCTTCGTGGAGAACGGTGCATCCACACCCTCCGGATGCGTCAGCTCAAGAGCTCCATACACCTCATCCGTCGAGATATGATAGAAACGCTTACCCTCATACCTCTCCGGCAACGATTCCCAATACTCCTTCGCAGCTTGCAACAGCGCAAGCGTGCCCATGACGTTGGTGCGCGCGAACGTGAACGGGTCCTTGATCGAGCGGTCCACATGGCTCTCCGCAGCGAGATGGATGATACCGTCAATCTCATACTCACGGATCACGCGGCGCATCTCATCAAGATCAGCGATATCCGCCCTCACGAAAGTATAGTTCGGTCGAGTCTCGATATCCTTCAGATTAGCGAGATTACCCGCATACGTAAGCTTATCAAGATTCACGATATGATAGTCAGGATACTTGTTCACAAAAAGCCTGACAACATGGGAGCCGATAAACCCCGCCCCCCCGGTGATCAATATATTCCTCATAAAAAATTATCCAAATTAAAAAAGAAAAAATGAAGAAAGAAGTGAAAAAATCAGATGTTCCGGCAGTTTCGTTTGAGCCTCAGCTCAAATCCCCGTTCCATTTTGAATTCCATTCAAAATTCCAAGGATGTTAATTTCTGCCGGCTGGAGCCCCATCCCCTCGCCCAGGGCGAGGGAGCCGTGAGTCAAAGATTACCGATGCATCTCCTCAGCGAATCCGTCCAATACGGCACTGCCATCCCGAACGTCTCCTTGAACTTAGTCTTATCCAGAACCGAATACGACGGGCGCACCACCTTTGACGGAAACTCATCCGAATGGCACGGCTGCACGTCACATCCCCTGTTGCCGGCATACTCTGCGATCATCTTCGTGAAGTCATACCACGAGCACACACCCTCATTCGAGTAATGATATGTCCCCTCGTTACCTGCCATCATCCGTCCATCTATAATGCGGTAGATCGCATCAGCAAGGTCCTGCGCATACGTCGGAGTCCCCACCTGGTCGAACACCACCTTCAGCTCCGGTTTAGTGGCAGTCAGGTTAAGCATCGTCTTCACAAAATTCCTGCCGTACTCCGAATAGAGCCACGCCGTGCGGAAGATAAGCGCGCGGCAACCGCTCTCCGCGATCGCCTGCTCACCATGCAGCTTAGTCATCCCGTAAACGCCCGTCGGAGTCCCTTTCTGGTCCTCTCGGCACGGCACGTTATACGGCTCCTTCCCAAACACATAGTCGGTAGAGATATGGATGAGCGTGCCATCATTAGCCTTAACAGCCTCCGCCAGGTTCCTCACTGCTGTCGCGTTAAGCAACTCCGCGAGCTCCGCGTCATCCTCCGCCTTATCCACGTTGGTATAAGCCGCACAGTTGACGATGACCTTCACATCATTCTCCCTCACCATCCTACTGACCGCATCCGCATCCGTGATGTCGAGACGCACCACGTCATCACCAGCTACGTCAGTAAAAATGTAACTATCATCCGATCCCCTGGCGGCATTCCGCAGGCAGTTACCGAGCTGCCCGTTCCCGCCCGTCACAAGGATGGTGATCCCAGCCCCCCTGCCCCCTGAAGGGGGAATGGAGGAGCCATTATCATTTAGTTTATCAATATCCTGATTCATAATTTCAATATTCAAATAAAAAATCCCCTTCAAGGAGCCGTGGAGCCCATTCCTTCAAATGTCTGGAGTTCCGTGCCCGAGCCCATGGGCGAGGGATCCCGTCTCAAGGGAGTCGATTCAGTTTACTTATTGTAAGCTCATTTATCCGCGACAACAAATCCTGTGCCTTCGAAATCAAAATATTCCCATCTTCAGGCGCAAGTACAAACACATTCTGGTAATCAGCCTTTTCCCTCATCGTTTGCAACCGACTATAGAAAATGCCATCTTCCCGATCAAACTCACCGGAAAGCACATAATACCGCCCGAATTGAGACGATACACCCTTATGTGTAGAAGTCTTAATACCATCAATAAGCATCAGAGCTGTCACTGCATGGAATATTGAATAATAAAGACGGTTGGCAACAAGATCCCAATAATCCATCTCTGCATTCCTTACAGCCTGTTCCATATTGCGGACAGATTTCTCCATCAGCAATTCCACTGCTATTTTCTTTTGGTTAGGATTCATAGGCGTATCGCTTCTGCTGTCACATTCTGATAAAAATTAGTATCACGCTGGGCATCCCATTGCGATTGAGAGAAATGCAGCGGAGTGATCTGAGCATCAAGATACCATCCTATTTCTGCAAAAGGGAATGCAAACGACAGGTAATTATCGGCAGTCTCAACGGAATCATCCGTGATGATGAGCAGATCCCAATCCGATTTTGGTCCGGCATCATTCCTCGCCTGAGAACCGTAGAGAAACACACGTCCTCCACCATTGCCAAACATCTGTCGGGCAAGTGCAGAAATCGCATTAAATATTTTGTCTCTCTTAGTCATTGCATGATTATCATTAAAATCGAGAGGCTTCCAACCCCTCTATATAATCTCAATGCAAAAATAGCATATTTTGTTGAAAAATAAAAATCCGCCTCACATCTCCTTCTCTCCCCCTTCAGGAAGCCAGGTAGCCCATTCCTTCAAATGTCTGGAGTTCCGTGCCCGAGCCCATGGGCGAGGGATCCCGTCAGAAGGGCGAAACAAAATCCTTCAGCAGCGGATGCCGAGTGTCCTTCTCCGACAGGATCGCCTCTGCCGGATCAACATGCCAGTCAATGCCCAGGCTCCCGTCAAGGATCGAGATACCCCCATCCGCCTCCGGATGATAGAACTCGTCACACTTATACTGGAACACTGCCACGTCGCTCAGCACCGCGAAACCATGCGCGAAACCCTTAGGTATGAAGAACTGACGGTGGTTATCCTCCGACAGCTCCACAGCCACATGCTGCCCGTAAGTCGGCGAACCCTTACGGATATCCACCGCCACGTCAAGCACACGTCCCTTAACGCAACGCACCAGCTTCGCCTGCGTGAACGGCGGACGCTGGAAATGCAGACCACGCATCACACCCCTCGTCGAGCACGACTCATTATCCTGCACAAACTCAGCCGTGATACCTGCCTCCACATACGCCTTCCGGCTGTAGCTCTCAAAGAAATACCCCCGCGCATCCTCAAACACGCGCGGCTCAATGATCACCACCCCCTCTATATCTGTCTTTATAACTTTCATATCATCAAATTTTATCACTAAGACCTCTCCGACTTCTTCGACCTCCTCGACCTCTTTGACCACTTAGACTTCTTAGACCACTTCGACCACTTCGACCACAACAATCCCAATTACAAGAAGTCCCAGCCGTCCAAGAAGTCCAATTAGTCCAAAAAATCCCAGCCGTCCAAGCCGTCCAAGCCGTCCAAGACACTCAGTCCAGATTCCCATTCCCGGTCCTGCCCAGCTCATCCACCACCTTCAGCAGATACTGCCCGTACTGATTCTTAAGCATCGGCTGCGCCAGCTCCACCATCTTCTCCCTCGAGATCCATCCCTGACGGTAGGCAATCCCCTCCAGACACGCAATCTTCAATCCCTGACGCTTCTCCAGCACCTCCACATAGATCGATGCCTCCGCCAGAGAGTCATGCGTACCAGTATCCAGCCACGCAAAACCGCGCGGCAACGTCTGCACCTTCAGCTCACCATCCTTCAGAAACGTCTGGTTCACAGTCGTGATCTCAAGCTCACCGCGAGCCGACGGCTTGATCGTCGCAGCCACATCCACCACCCTGTTCGGATAGAAATACAGCCCGACCACGGCATAATTCGACTTCGGATGCTCCGGTTTTTCCTCGATACTCAGGCAATTGCCATCCCTGTCAAACTCAGCCACGCCGTAACGTTCCGGGTCATCCACCCAATAGCCGAACACCGTAGCCTTACCCTCGTTCTCAGCCGTAGCCACAGCCTCCCTCAGCACCGACGAGAAGCCCGCGCCATGGAAAATGTTGTCGCCCAGCACAAGACACGCCGAGTCATCACCGATAAACTCACGTCCGATGATAAACGCCTGCGCAAGACCATCAGGCGACGGCTGCTCCGCATACGTAAACTTCACGCCATAGTCCGATCCGTCACCCAACAGACGCTTAAACCCCGGCAGATCAGTAGGCGTCGAGATGATAAGGATATCCCTTATCCCCGCCAGCATCAGAGTCGAAATCGGATAATAGATCATCGGCTTGTCAAACACTGGGAGCATCTGCTTCGACACCCCCTTCGTAATCGGATACAACCGAGTGCCGGACCCACCGGCAAGAACGATACCTTTCATAAGAAATACGGATTAAGTCCCACAAATTTACGCAAAAACGCTCAAACCGCGCGCAAATCCGCAGGAAAAAAGTTAATATAATGCTTCGTATTGGCGGGCGATTGTCTCCCAGCGATAACGGCGGTCGGCAATCTCCGCCATAGCAGCAGCGTTGGCTGCCAAGTCAATAGTTGAGTCATTCAGTTTGCCGACGAGATCATCCGACGATGCAAAGTAGACCGCCCGGTTCTCCGTCGACTCGCGATTATACACACAGTCGAATGCAAAAATCGGTTTAGCGAAAAACATCGCCTCCACCAAAGAGGGATTTGTGCCCCCTGCACTATGCCCGTGCAGATATATCGAACAGTTGCTACGTAATACATTCAGCACATTAAGGTCGTATACAGCCGGTGTAATCTTCACATACTCGGAATTCTTATACTTCTCCGCAAGATTCCTGCCATACTCACTCTTATTCCAGTTGCCTATGAAAATCAATCTTTTCTTAGCATTTTCAAAAGCCTCAAGAATGGTATGCACGTTATTCTCCGGTTCTATTCGGCAAAGAGCCATGGCATACTTATCCTTCTCAATGCCATACTCCTTCATCGTCCTGCCGACAAGCTCCTCATCCGGATAAGTCAACACATGATCACCTCCGTATGCGATAAGTTCCGAAGGCTTGCCATACTCCTCCATGACGTAATCTGTGATACCCTTGTTGTCGGTAATAATGACATCGCCATATTTCACAGCCTGTTTCTCCGAGAACTTCAGGAACCTCCGTGCCCATTTGTTCCATTTGTCACGCCTATGCTCCAGACCATCAATATTGATCACCAGCTTCTTCTTAGAGAACAACCGGAATATCGGTAGGAAAGCACATCCCGACACACCCAACACAAGTATAACATCACTGTTTCTGGCAGCCTTCACCAGCGACAATATATCATACGGGATACTCTGCATGCCATTGGCATTCAATCCCACATACTCAGTCTTCGCTCCATGATACACCCATCTCTCCTCATCATACGACTTCTTGCTGCAATACACAGCATACTGAATCTCATCCGAAGAGTTATGACGCACCAATTGCTCCACGAGAGTCTCAAACCCCCCGTAGTTGGCAGGCACGCCCACCGTGCCTATAATCGCAACTTTCATAAAAATAAATGTGAGAATAGACTGCGCACCTAAATAAACTCATATTGGCAAATCGAGCAAGCACGCAATCCGTTGTTAATGTCTCAACAAATCAAAAATTTTCAAATGATAGTATAACAGAGAAAGCTCAAGCAAAACAAGAGCTTCAAAAAAAAATTGAGTTTTCAGGTAAATACCAATATTTTTATGTTTTGAAGGAATCTATTGATTATTTAATAGTCCTCAATTTTCTCTTAATAAAATATCTGACCACACCCGCATATTCACGCAAATATCCATTGGAATCACGATGATTCCAATTATCCAACTCCCTTTCAAGTTTAATCTTAGTCCATCCTTTTTTGCCAAGGATAGCAATAACTTCAAAAATTACATTCTTTCGAGCAATCTTTAACCCTTCATGATTCAGATTCAAAAGATCTTCATCTGTCAGATCCTTATTCCAATCAGGATTCTCAGATTTGATACCTCCATCCTTTGTAGCATAAGAGATCGATTTTTCCAATTCAGGATCAAACGGTGACAGTGTGATTGACCGTGAACCTTTACTGCGGTCGCAATGAGGGATGCTTCTAAGAAATCCGGGACAAACTGCCACCATATTCTTATATTCAAGCTGCAAGTCCGGATTATGTTCCCGGTCTCTGACATGCTCTATCCGCACATGATCATCCAGATACCCCTTATCTCCGTTTTTCTCATGACGAGGGATTCTACGCATACAATAGGCACAAAGATAACCCTGTTCTTCTAATAGAGAATCCACTATATCTTTCTTCGTATCCTTGTCAAGCGAAAGATAATCAGTCCCACCATTCTTCTTGAATGAGATAAGACTACCGGGCTGCTTTTGCTTCTCTATGGTAATCATAACTCCGGGCTAAAAAAATCAATCGTCACTCCGGCCCGTGCAAGATCAGGTAAATTGCCATACTTCTCTTTCATGGCATCAAACATTGCCCGTGCCTCTTCAATCCTTTCATCATCTATAAGCCCGAACAAAGAATCAAGATCATGCTGCACATTAATGTCGCGGTCATACACGCCCAAAATGCTTGTCATAATGGAAGAGGCATCAAAACCAAAAGCATCTATGGCTACACGTGAATAAGAATCTCTACCATCAAACTCAATCTTGCTTACAGTATCCCGTTCGTTATTTCCGACACTCGACATCACAAGAGGAGCATGAGTTGTGGCTATAAATTGTATTCCCGGGAAAGTAGCGGCAATTGAAGGAAGTGCCCTTACCTGCAACGACGGATGCAGATGAAGATCAACCTCATCAACCAATACCGTACCTCTTGAATACTTACAGGCATCCGCTCCGAAAGTAGGACGATTCAGAATATACGATCTGAAAGCCAAGTCCATCACAATATTCACGAGCCGCTTATATCCATCAGACAATATCGCAGAATCAACCACACGCCCGTCAGCGAGAGTATAATAAACCTTTCCTCTCATCGGACGAACAGATACATCCCGTAAAATTCCACATCCTGACTCACCAAGCGCATTTAGCAATGCATCAGTCACCACCTTCACCTCCACGCAGTCTTGTTGCAATTCCTTCATCACAAGAAGACGTTTCTCCCAATAAGGCAAAAGCCCGTTGCTGTCAAGACAAAAATAATAACCGAAAGATCTTTTGAGATACTCCTCCTTGAATTTTCCGGCATCTATCTTTCTTGAGGCATGAATGTCTTCAGTAGAGAAAAAAGCGAATAGAGGCAAAGGCAAATTTTGATTCTCATTCTCTTGTAGAGCCTTACAATAAGCCTTATAAGCAGAGATTCCGGAAGTAAGTTGCTTAGTATTCTTTGGACTATTTTTCCGCAAAAAATACGGATTAGCCATTGATGGATTAAACGCGATTTCATCATCCCCCCGTTTAAAAGCCATATCTATATCAGGATACATTTCCGCATCCAATAAAAATTGGATTTCAATAGCTTTTACAGGCAATTTTACTCCATCGACAATGACATCCCTGAAATCAGCCGCTTCCGGACCGGGGCACACTGTATTCTCATCGCTGAATCCGGCAAAAAAACTCCCTGCCACAAGTCTACAAGCCCGCAGCAAAGATGTTTTACCACTGGAATTATCTCCCACGATGAGATTGATTCCGGGAGTAAAATCCCATTCAAAATTTTCAAAACAACGGAAATTATACAGTGTGATCTTTTTCATGCTAATTTGGGAATTGCTTTCTACATCTCAAAATTACAAAAAAAAACAGATATAACGCAACCTTAACCCATTTTTTGATAAATTCCACTTCACTATCCGGCTTGGATTCATAAATTTCTTATCTAAAGGCATTCAGAGACTTATTAAATTCTTCAGCTATTGAATGCCAATTATATTTTTGTTTAATCTCTTTTGAAATAAGATTTAGTCTATCAGAATCTCTATCATTCAGGCAATTCATTATTATTCTATCCAATATATTTTTATCCGAAAAATCAATAAGATTATTTCCGAAAAAGGAAAAATCAGACATAGCAGTCGCATTATTGCATATTACGGGCACCCCTGCAGCTCCGGCTTCTATCGGTGGTATTCCAAACCCCTCTGCAACCGTAGGATATATAAATAAATCTGCATATTTATACCATAATTTCAATTCTGCGAATGGAGACTGATGTATGACTCGAATTCTATATCTCACATTATCCTTTAATTCATCCAATACCTGATGAAGTTCCGGAGTAGGCACAGTCTCACGACCAATTAAAACCAATTCATATCCTTTCTCTGCAAGGTTCAAACGGTTGAAAGCCCTCACTAAAGCGACATGATTTTTTCTTGGCTCTATTCTACTTACATAAAGAATATATTTTTCCGGAAAATCTTTCGGTCTATCTCCATCTATAGAATAAAAGTCCTCACTTACAGCATTCGGAGTGATTACGATATCATCTCCATTTAATTTATAATGATGTTCAATCTGTTTACGGGAATAATCTGATACAGTGCACAACAAATCAGCACGTTTTGCCGACAATTTAAAAGCTGCACCCTTAAAAAATCTGTATGGAAATGGAAAATATTGAGGATAATCCACAAATAGAATATCATGCAATGTCACTATCGTCTTACAATTCTTAATTAATGGAGACACATACTGAAAATGTGCTACATCTATATTATTCTTCCGTATAATATCCGGTATTTCAAAAAGCAATCTATAAATCTTATTCTTTGATACGAGAGGTACATAATGAATATTTTCCCTTTCTCCAAAAATTCTCTTAATCTTTCCGATATTGGAAGCGACAAAGAAAAATTCAATATCCTGAGCCAAATCCGGCAATTCAGAATATATACCTTGAATATAAGTGGTTATACCTTGACTTATCTCAAAATCAAAGCAATGACAATCTATCAATAATCTCATAATTTGAATCAAGAGTTTATTGCATTTTTTAAATATTCCAATGAAAATTGTCTCTTATTTTGCAAACAATTATCCGTCTTTTCAAAATGCTTATTATATAATCTATCCTGTTCCCCAAAAATCTTTAATAAGGTATATATTCGAGAATTTTCATTCCTTAAATCATTTTCATTAAAACGCTCAACCACAGTATATTTTCGCTTAAAAACATGAGAAAATATTGTTCCATGAAACGAATCGGTAACAACATGATCCGCATTTTTTATTAAATAAAGAAATTCCCCCGGTCCCACATCTGACACCTCTAAATCACAGTCAACATCATTAATTCGATTAAAAATAGATATATTAACAACCGGTAGTCCATATTTATTTTTCAAACGATCTATTTCATCTTGAGGAATATTTGACCCTAAAAAATATGTTAATAAATATTTCTCTGGCAAAACAGACATTACATACTTATCTGCTATATCATTCCAAATTTCTTCAGAAATCATCAACGTTGGATCAAGAACCACTGGAATATCTTTACCTGTAAATTTTTTCAAGATATTTGAGCCTTCCTCTTCACGACAAGATAAATGCTTAAGACTCTTTATTAATTCAATTTGCTTCGACGAAATCAAATCAAGATTTGATGTTCCAAAACTTGGGGCATACGGCACTATTTTATCCCTTTCATTTACAGGTATAAAACTACCCAAATAACATGGATCAAAAAAATATGGATTCCAAATTTGATCACTCCCTATTACAATCTTATCATATTTATTTGATTGTTTCCGCAATGATCCGCTATTTCTGAAACACCTTTCTGTCAAATTAAAATATTTATTTTCAAACTGCTTAAACAAACATTCTTGTTTAAACCGTTGCTCCAAATATTTCTTCTTTCTTTTTGAAAATGATAATCCAACTTTATATTGTATAAATTCTACAAATGGTCTAATTTTCCATAACCAATGATTTGAAGTTTCATCATATTTTATCACCTCTACATCATGCCCCTGATTTTTCACTAATTGCATGATTGCAAATCCTTGAAGTGCAGACCCGAAATTATAACCGTAACGTCTTGTCAATATTCCAATTTTCATATTCTGGACTTTATTTCATATATAAGATTTTTAACCCAAGTTGGTGTCAGACGTGACGCAATAGAATTTTTAGGTCCTCTATTATTTACCAACCACTCATATCCATGAGTATGGTATTCTTGAAATATACTATCCCTATCCAATGGAGCCTTTTCTGCATGTCTCAATCTCACATCTCCATCAACTGCAATTTGTAGAGGCAATTCTATACGTCCAAATTTTGAGATCGTTTCATTATACAAATTCCGACCTTTTTCCGTATTGCACATAATCATATTAAACCCATATTTCCGTTGCTTTCTAAGTTCCTTTGAATATCTTTCAGCATTCCAAAAATCGGAAAGAGTAATGTCTCCTACTCTTTTTGCATGAGAAAATCCACATGAGAAACAACTTCTTCGATTAAATCGAGACCGATAAAAGGAATATGCATAGAAATCATTTCCCAAAAATCTCTTTTCAACAGTCTTATCCTTGAATATATATTTTATATAAGCCCGCCATCCAGAGCGTTCCTTTCCTCTAAATTTATAATCGACAATCTGCTTGCCACTCATATTTTCCACATATTTTAAATGTTCTAAAAAAATCAGAGGACTTGGGACACCATGACATACTAAATCAATACATATTAAATTAGGATAATCCTTCTTTAAAAATGCCCTCAAACCGGCGACCTGACAAGGTGTACCGGAAAACAATACCTTTATACCAGCCTTTAAATCCGTTCTTACAGCTTTTAAAATTCCGGATAGATTACTTTGCACATATTTGGATCCCCGTTGTCTTTGTAATTCTTCTATGGTCACAGCCTTACAATGACAGACCTGTAGCTTATCATCAAAATCTGCACCATAAACCACGCCGCCATCCTCAATCCATTTTTTACCAAAGATATAAAATGCTCCCCCAGATGTAGATTCAAGTCTTGCATCAAAATCCTTTTCCCATGCAGCATCAACATTTGTTGGAACCGCATTAAATAATGGGTTAGATACTGATTTTTGTGTCGGACATGTTTTCTCACACAAATTACATTCTATACATTTATCCGTATCAATTTGCGGGAAAAGAAAACCTTCTTCATCAGGAACCATACTAATCGCAGATACTGGACATATCTGAGCACATGCCTGACAACCATAACACGCAGTCTCAGGCAAGTCGTAGAATACTTTTGTTCGCATTTGTCACGTATAAATTTTTATCTAAATAAAGCATTAAAATACAAAGCCAACCTATCTGAGAATTTACCCCTATCAAAACTACACACATAATCCACAAACCAATAGTTGATATTTTATATTTTTTATCATAACAACATCTTAATGAAAAATATAAAAAGAGTAAACCAACTAAAAGACCATATTCAAGTGTATATGCTGCCATTCCTCCCCCTATAAAACCCTCTCGCACACCTGGCATATATTGATAAAGCCATGCAGCAGTAGAACCACCTCCTTCACCAATCCATCCATTTAATGAAAAAGGATTAATTCGCTGAATACATAACATCCACGGAACTATACGGACAGATGCACTATGATCTGCACCAATCATAGCCTCAGCATTTCCTGTAGCAACGGCTGATAGGAAAAGGGTAGCTCGTCTTAATGCTGTAATATCAGAAGAGACACCAATTGTAAAAACAATAAATAACAACCCAACCGCAATAACAATATTCTTATGTGTAAGATAACGTGATAATATCAATACCACAACAATAAATGCCGTACCACTCACTGTTGTGAACATTATCCAAAAGAATGCTATCCAAATCTTCTTATTTTCTTTGTAACTATCTCTAAAATTTATTCTGTATTTTTTTATTTTATCTTGAAATACAAGGAAACTATACATTAATATTCCAACATATCTGGATGTATGACTTGGCTCTGCGGATAAAGAATTCAGTTTCCAAGGATTTTCCAAAGCATTTAACTGATTAAATACAGGCAATCCTAGTAATACACAAAATTGCTGAATTAACAATACTATAAAATATGCATAAATCAAATATTTTGTTATCATACACATATTCGAATAATTTATCTGAGCTATAAGTGCCGTTCGAATAGCAATCAAATAATATATAAAAAACATTATTGAGAATAATATTGACGTTATTCGAATACTTGTAAAATTAAATATTGTCTGGGTAATGAATATCATTCCAATCAATATTATAATATACTTATCTATTTTCCATATTACTTTTCTCAAATATAAAAAAATAATTGGACCCAAACACATACATCCTATTAACAAAAAATTCCTATTATCCAAATCACTTGTTGCAAAAGATGGAGAAATAGATAAAGATACTATTATACCAATAAATATCTTCTTCCAAATATCTTTATTTCGACATATATCTATCATAACATCCTCATTATAATGTCTCCATTATTTAACCGAATGTATCATCAATTGAACCATACAATTTAGCCAAGCCGAAAAATAAGCAATTTGCCTTCCGATCCAACTATTACCACTATAATTACGTATAAAATATTTTTTTGATCTATACCAAATTCTTATTCGTGGGTTCGGATTTCCTTTGGCTTTTTCTATATGTGCATGTACTGCATAAGTATTAGCACAATACCACATCTTATATTTCAACTGTTCAACTTGTCGAGATAATATTGATTCCTCACAATACAGAAAAACACCCTCATCAAAGTATCCAATAGCATCAACAAATTTCAAATCAATCAAGAAACAGCATCCACTCACCATGGCACAATAATGTGATTTACTCCAATCATCAAATAAGGAATCCTTTGCATTCGAATCAATAATAGATCGAATCACATTACCTATCCAATAAAACGAATGTTTCCAGTCCCCTAATCGCTTATATGGATTCTGATGAGAATTGTCAATACCTCGTATATCTGGAGCAACTACAACAATATCATTTGACATTCTATCAACAAGAATCTGCAACATATCTTTATCAGGAAATTCCATATCAGGGTTTGCAATCAGTGCATACTTATAACCTTTATTAAATGCATATTTCAATCCAATATTATTTCCAGCATTATATCCATTATTCTTATTATTCTCAATAAGATGTATTGATTCATTATAACAGAAATTTCTAATAACATTAAGAGACGGCTTTTTAGAGCAATTATCAACTATAATTATTTCAAAAGAATCATATCTCTGTTCTTGAAGTGATTTAACACATTTTATCGTATCTACCTCACTATTATAATTAAGAATTATTATCGCAATATCTTTATTAATCGGATTATCTTTATCCGAATTTAATCTTCTAAGCATTTTAATATTTTCACTCATAAACTTATATACGATATCTAAATTATTCATTTCTACCAAACCGTGAACAGTAAGCGTCCTTCTTTGACTTGTGGGGTTAGGAGAAAGGATTTCAAAGTCCTTTATATTAATATCTGACTCCACCACCCTAAAGGGAGAGTTTTCATCCACATTTACGACAATAGAATTGTATTATACGTTATTCTGCTTGCAGTACTTCTGTATCAATACTCCACGAGGCATTCATTCGAGCATATCGACATAGAATATTTTAAAATATAAGCACTGTAAGTAAACAACAAAGTAAAAAAATGCGTAAAACATCCCAGAATTAAGCATCAGCATACTCAATCACTATAAATTATAATATCTCACATACCCGCCTCTCTTTCAATTTAAAAATTTATCAGTGCAAAGATATGCATTATTCCCTTTCATTGGCAGATATTAAAATTGAATACTTACCAAAATTGAATATTCACAGGGAATTTCCACTTACCGCTTACATAAATTCAAAATCTCTGAATTATATTTTTCAATAAGTCCTTAAATGAAATACGTCCATAAGATTGATTCACATAAATCTTCTTATTTTCCTTGTAATACTCTTTCCCATTCCCTTTATAGTCAAAAGTTGTGTGGGTATAGATGGGTTGTGTTATATGTGAAACTATGAGATTTTTATCTACAGTTTTACAATGTTCACCAGATCCATCCCATCCTAAATTACGAACCATTGATTCTTTAGGCATAATAACGTCCATATTGTTTATAGCAATGTACACACTTTTCTCGTTATCAAATAGAACTTTCGTTTTATATACAAGACTAATAAAGCCCAATACCCTATTCCAACCATTTTTATAAATTCTAAACCAATTTAATGGATTAATCGCTTTTAAACGCCAATATTTTGAATTACTTGCTTCCTTTAACTTATAATATCGGTCTCTCCAAATACCATAACCCCATGCCGAAAAATCAACATTTTGACGATAAAAATTATTATTCATAAATTTTACATCATAAAAATGCCGGTAACCATTGATTGCAAATACTGAAGAATCATCTCGAAACTTTTCAAGACCTTCGTTAATAAACACAAGAAATGAAGGTGAAAAAATATTATCATCTTCAGTAAAAATTAATTTGTCATGATTTTTAAACGCAATATCACGAAGATTTTCAGAATTACCATTTGGACCAATACCTAAATTCGTAGAACGTATTACCACATGAAGAGTCTTGAATAAATGCGTTTTTTTAAGAGAGTTCAAATATTGTTCTATTTTTTTATATCCCTCCCAATGAGATTCCTTTAGAGGATAGTCAAGACCAATATATACTTCTGTTTCTTCTGCCCAGGTACACTTCATTAAGGATTCCACACACTTTTTCAAATGATCATATCTACACAATGTCGGAATAATAACAGGAGCAAACGACAATGGCTTATTCAATTTTTTATTTTCATTCATATTGACAATATTAGACCGTTCCGTGTAGGGGATCATTCGCGGCTGATTCCCTGCAATTGATTAGACAAATTGAGTTGATTTAAGCTGTTGTTTGAGTTGATTTAAATACACAGCTTAAATCAACTCTATTATTTTCGATGTCACCCTTTACTCGTATCAGAGGGGTATAAAACTAAGTATAAAAAGCAATTCCTCCCAAAGAATTCCGCAGAATCCCCAAGCAAGTTTCTTAAAGGATGACCTGCTCCTTGCTTCTCTGTAATCATCAATGGCCTACTCAAATGTAGTTATGTATTTGGATAATCCATACGCCCACTACACAAAGGCCACGATCAATAAAAGAATTTTGATCATGATATTAAGAATTATGATTCTTGTAGACTCCTCCGCGACCTTGTACACAAGAGGTTAATAAATTAGCCTCTCCTCTTGAGAGGGTGCGACCTACACGCGAAGCTGATAGTCTTCTCATTAATGATATTGTAGTAATCGGACAAATCCTTTAATCATTTCTTGTATACCCAAGTATTCAACGAAACAACTATTGCACTGTATACCCCCCGTCAACGATGAGATTCTGTCCTGTGATCCAACGGGATGCATCCGACAAGAGGTAGATGCATGCATTCGCCACATCCTCTGTTTTTCCAAGTCCAAGAAGATGCTTCGCCTCCAATGCCTTCCTTTTTTCGGGATCCTTGATATGCGGAAGATTCTCATTTATCGGTGTTATGATAACTCCCGGAGATATGCAGTTGAATCTGATTTTCCTTCGTGCATATTCGGCTGCAAGGGCACGGCAACCTGAAAGCAACGCTCCCTTGCTCATAGCATACAGACTTTTCCCGGGATCTCCTGTAAGTGCAGCGACAGATGACAGGAACACAACGCTGCCTCCATCCTTGGAGAACCTGCCGACCTTGCAGAGTTCCCTTGTAAGGTTGACAGCACCTATGGCATTGTTGGAGAAATATCTTTCCATCTCAGCGGTGTCTGCCAATTTCAATGGCAATGTCCCGGAAATGCCGGCACAATGTACAATCCCGTCTATCCTCCCAAAATCCGTGTTTATCTGTTGAACCACATCCGACATACATGCATCATCCGTGAGATCCAACACGTAACTGCCGTGTCTCTTGCCTTCAGACAGGCATGTGTATGTCTCCTGAAGACGTTCCGGATTACGACCTATAAGGATGACCGAAGCACCCTGCAGGCTACAGGAGATGGCGGTGTGCCTTCCTATGCCTGAGGATGCCCCGGTTATTACTATAACCTTATCTTCCAACGAGAATGGATTCATACCTCAACTATGTCGCTTATATTAAGATTCACGAATGGAACCACAGCCGTAGCCCATGTCATGCCGACACCGAAAGCACTCAAAAGAAGGGTGTTCTCCCCTTCAAGTTTCCCTTTCAGCTGATCAGCGATGGTCAGGGGGACTGACACGGAGGAGGTGTTGCCATACTTCTCTATTGTGGAGGGTATCCTGGCAGTGTCAAGCTTGAGTTTCTTCGCAAGGTAGCTGTTGATAAAGTTGTTCGCCTGATGGAAGATGAAGTAGTTGAAGTCTGCCACAGTCTTGCCGGAGTATTCAAGGGTCTTCTTTATGTCCTTAGGTATCTCACGTATGACAAAATTGAAGACATCGCCCCCCATCATGTAGCCCTGCTCCTCACTCCTGATGTTGCCGTACTCATCGACGACCTTCTCCTTGACGGTCTCGGCTGATGACGGCATACGGTAGCCTCCGGCATTTATCTTGATGAGATCTCCGCGTGAACCGTCGGAGTTCAGTGAGAAATAGCTCCTGCCAAACTTCTCATCCCTCTCTATAAGCGCGGCGACACCACCATCCCCGAAAAGGAATGCCGAACGTCTGTCCTTAGGGGAATATACCTTTGACCGGGTCTCCCCGTCAAGCAGTAATGCCTTACGGTAGTTGCCTACCGACATGAGTGCATACACTACGTTAAGCCCGTATATGAAGGCGGAGCATCCAAGGTTGATGTCGAACGCAACCGTCGAGTTTGGTAATCCGAGACGATGCTGCAGCAGTACTGATGTGGCAGGCATCCTGTAGTCAGGGGTCTGGGATATGAATATCAGAAGGTCTATCTCCGACCTGTCTATGTCGTTGTCATCAATAAGTCTCTGAGCCGCCGCAAAACAGAGGTCGGAGGAGCACGTGTCCTTGTCCGCGAAACGGCGCTCGTATATTCCAACCTTGTCAACCACTTCCTTGACCTGATCAGCAGGGAAGTGGTCGGTGTACCTGTAATTGTCTATCACGGTATGGGGGACAGCCCCGGCGAGGGCTGTCACACCCACCCCGGTATATGAAGAGAATGCCATTACCTGTTGGAAATATAGTTTACAAGATCCTCTATTGTCAGCAGTTGCTTGAACTCTGCGTTCTCTATCTGGATGTCATATTCCTCATCCATCATAGCTATAACTGAAAGATAGGACAAGGAATCCCATTCCGGCAATGTGCGGAACACTGTATCTCCACTCAAAACAGAGGAATCCTCCAATTCAATCGCCTCTGCGAATTTCTCTATAAAACTGTTCAAATCCATATTAATACTCTATTTTTTTTGCAGGGACCCCGAATACGGTTATCCCCGGTTTAACATTTCTCAACACTACACTACCGGCTCCAACGATGGAATTGTCCCCGACCTTCTTGTGTGGAAGCAGACGCACTCCGGGGTGCAACGTGACCATCTCCCCGACTTCTGAGAATCCTCCGAGGAATGAATATGCACCAAGATGGGACCAGTCCCTGACCTTGCAGTCATGCCCAAGTACAGAATAACCCATGATGGTCACATAATCACCTATCGTTATATCGCAGCTTATGCTGCACGCAGTGCGTATTATGCAACCTTTGCCTATCATTGTGTTCATCCCTATCTGCACATCCGGATGTATGAGGGATATAAACTCACCGCCTTTGGCAAGTATTTTTTCCACATACTGCCTCTTGTATCTGATATCACCAAGGGCACATACAAAGACATCATCGTCCTGAACTTCATAATCCTCCACTGAGGATATTATTTGAGGATACCCCTCATATCCATCCAAGGCATCCGCTTTGTCATCAAGGAACCCCTTGCAAACTAATTCCGGATCATTCCTTCTACAATCCAGATAAAGATTGTAGACTTCCCTACCGAATCCACGGGCTCCTATTATAATCAGATTCTTCATTTCCTGAAGAATTTAAGGACTCTTTCTATATCCGCATCCGATAGGTCATGGTGCATCGGCAGGCAGAGTACTGTGTCGGCAAGTTTATGTGCAACGGGGAGGTTCTCGCGCGTTGCCGAGGGAAGCCCCTTGTAGGTGCTGAACTCGCTGATGAGGGGATAGAAGTAGCGGCGTCCGAGGACGTTGGCCTCCTTCATCTCCTGATAGAGCGCATCGCGCGTCTTGCCGAACCGCTCCGCATCTATGAAGATCGGGAAGTAGCTGTAGTTGTGGCGCACTCCGGGCATGTCGTCGAAGAAGCTGATACCCTCAACGTCGCGCAGTGCCTCACGGTAGGAGTTGGCCACTTTCTGACGGGCGGCTATCGCCGCATCCACCTGACGGAGATTGAGGAGTCCGTAGGCTGAGCGCATCTCGTCCATCTTGGAGTTGATGCCGGGGGCGACAACCGTCGTCTCGTTGGCGAATCCGAAGTTCTTCAGATAGTCGATGCGTCTCTTAGTCACCTCATCCTGCATCACCATCGCCCCGCCCTCGATCGTGTTGTAGACCTTGGTGGCATGGAACGAGAGTGTCGACATGTCGCCGGCATTGAGGACGGATTCCCCGTTTACCTCCACACCGAAGGCATGGGCGGCATCGTAGATCACCTTCAGTCCGTATTTGTCGGCTATCTCCTGTATCGCCTTCGTGTCGCACGGCTTGCCGTAGCAGTGCACGGGCATGATGGCGGTGGTCTTGGGAGTTATTGCCGCCTCTATCTTTGAGGGGTCAAGGTTGCAGGTGGCAGGATCCACATCGACGAACACCGGCTTGATGCCGTTCCACCACAAGGAGTGGGTCGTGGCGACGAAGCTGTAGGGGGTGGTTATGACCTCACCGGTGATGCGCAGTGCCTGGAGGGCTGTGATAAGGGGCAACGTGCCGTTGGTGAAGAGACTGATGTATGGCACCTTGAGATATGCGGCAAGTTCCTTCTCCAACTGCTTGTGAAAGGAACCGTTGTTCGTTATCCACTTGCTTGCCCAGATCTCCCTGAGCATGTCGTGAAACTCCTCCAGATCAGGAAGTAGCGGAGAAGTCACGGTAATCTGCTTGTTACCGTCCATAATTTATAATGATTATTTTGTTTTTACGAATGAAAGGAGCTCGCGCAGGTCTGACGAGCGTGTGAGTCTCGTCACAATCAGGAAGTACACGATGCCAGACAGTATGCCGGCTATGAGTTTCAGCATGTTGCCGGGAACCAACTGCACCACGCCCCAGACCACCGCGCCCATCGAGAATGAGTAGAGGAGTGTCGGGACAAGATCGCGCATCTGGCGCAGGAAGCCCACCTGTATGAGTTTACCCGTATAGTGGGTGTTGATTATCAGTGCGATTATCGAGTTCGCCACGGAGCCCCAGCACATGGCGACTATGCCGAACGGCACAGTGATGCATATCATGGTGACTCCGAGACATTTCTTGATTATCTCCAGACGGAGGAACAGGTCACTCCTCCCCTTCACCTGAAGTAGATTGAGGTTGATGGCATGGATTGGATACCACATCATACCCAGACAGATTATCTGGAGAAGGACTGCGGCAAACTCCCACTGCTCCTTCAGCACAAGCAGAATGAACGGATGCGCCACTGCCGCAAGCCCTATCATGAGTGGGAACACGATGAAGGCGGAGAGACGCAGGAAACGGCGGTAGACACTGCGAAGACGCTCGTCATCATCTTGTATGGAGCAGAGTATCGGGAACGTGACTCGCTGTATTATGCCTGATACATTCGATGACGGAAATTCCGCAAACTGATGTGCCCTCGTATAATAGCCAAGATCGGATGCCTTGAATACTTTTCCAATAATCATAAGATATATATTTTGGTAGAGAGACTCAAGAATTCCAGATAAAGCTAGTTTAGATCCAAATGAGAAAAGTTCACGGAAAGACTTCCATGAATATATCCACTGCGGACGCCATGGGGATAATATCCACAGCAGACCTACATTAACGGTTAGGTTGGTCAGCTGATACCAGACTATCGACCACACCCCAGAACCGGTGTATGCCATCGTTATACCGACCGCACCGGAGACAACAGCAGCCGCAGATGAAGCCTTTGCCTGTGTCTTGAAGTCTATCCTAACCGTCAGCAATGCTCTCTGCACGACGACAAAGGAATTGATCAGCACGCTGACCGAGATAAGTCGTGTGAGTGGCACAAGTATCGGCTCGTTGTAGAACCGAGCAATAAGCGGAGCACAGAGGAAGAGGAGGAGATAGAGAACCAGCCCGACTCCGATATTGAAGTAGAAGACGGTGGAGTTGTCAACCTCCGAACGGTCCTGTTTCCGGATTAAAGCTTGCGAGAAACCACTATTTACAAGCGACTGCGAAATGGCTATGAATATCGTGAGCATCCCTACAAGACCGTAGTCCTCAGGGGTAAGTATACGCGCCATGATAATCATGACGACGAATGCTATACCCTGCACGGAGAATCTTTCGAGAGTGCTCCAGAGTGTGCCCTTTAGGGTCTTTCTTTTCAGCGATTCAGACAAAGCGGTGGGGATATATGATTAAGCCCCTACTCCCTGAAACAGAAGGAAAGGTGGCGAGATTTGAAATTGTATTTTATTGTAGATTAATTTCTTTTTGTTCTTTTGTTTCTTTGTGTGAGGATAATTCTCTGTGGGCTTTGTGGGCTCTGCGGTTTATCGGGTTTTCGCGCTACGCGCTCACACTTGAAACAAAACTGCTGCGCTATTAGTTCTTCGGTATCTTCACGGATTTGCGCAAGTTGGAAGCTGACGCTCCCGGTTTCGCTCCCCTTTTAGTGGCTACGGGGCGGCGTCGAGGGCGAGGGCGGTGCGGGTCGCGACGATGGTGAAGGTGGCGTGGGCGAGGGAGAGGAGGTAGTGGGGTTCGGTGGCTTCGCCTACTGTGGTGCCACGGGCTTTGCTGCCGATGGCTTTAGGTGTCTTGATGTCGATGATGGTGGCTTCGCGTCCTTTGAAGGGTCCGGTGTGGATTATCACTTTTTGGGATTTGGCGAATTCTTTACGGTGGGCGGCGATCCATTCCTCGCGGTCTACGAGGTCTACGTCGTCGCGGAAGTCGCGGAGGGCTACCTGGAAGATCTCGATTTCGTGTTGTGGTACTATTGCGAATTGGCGGGTACGGCTCACGCGGAGAAGTGCGGCGTCGCGTCTTAGCCTGTCGATGAGCATCGCCTCTATGGGGTTCGCCTTGAGGAAGACGAATCGGCTTATGGCGGATGTCTCTGTGGGGCGTTCGTCGGTGTTATCGGTGGGGTTGTAGAGTCGGCGGTAGGCTTCGGTTTCTGTGCCGAAGATGCCGGAACGTGCTATGAATGAACGGAGTTTTTCGCCACGGAAGGTGGTGGAGTAGCTACAGAGTACGTACCAGTTGTGCTGGAGGAATGTGGCTACACTGCGTTCCGAACGGTTGAGGTCGAGCCATGTCTGCTCGTCTATCTCGGTAAACTTGCCGCTGACGGCGCATTGTATCGCTGTCTCGATGGCTGCTGCCGGTGCACCGGTCTCGGCGGCGAGTGAGAGCCATTCGCTGAAGGTGTCGGGATAGGTGGCGAGGGGTATCTCCTGACGGCGGAGCCATTTGCAGGCACGCGTCATGATGCGCTTCGCTTTGGCTGCAATCTGCGCGTCGGTATCTGTATCGCTGATTACGCTGAAGAGTCGGTCGCCGGTGGTGCAGATCTTCCCTTCGTTGTGCATTCGGGCGAGGGAGAGGGCTACTGCCGGAATCGGCAATGCCCGACCGTATTTCGGGATGAAGCACTCTGAATTTTCTGAGGGTTCTGATGTCTTGAGGCGGAGGATGGATTCGATGTCGAGTCCGTAGAAGAAGAGGCTGAAGAGGTAGATGAGCACGGCACGTGCGTCGGTGGTCTCTTCGCGGAGCCGACGGCGCTGCTGCGGGTCGTCGGATTGCTCCGCAATGGAGCGGTTAGCGAATATCCAAGTTAATTTGCGCGTCAGGGTCAACACGGCATCGGTCAGCCGGAGATCTATCTTTACTGGTGACTCGGCTTTCACTTCAAGACCCCATACATCATTGCGCAGTCTGTCGAGTGCTTCGGGGATGGGATCGTAATTGGGTATTACCTTGTCGCGGATGGCTTTACGGATGGTTCCGCGCAGACGTTCCACACATTCGTTTGCCACGGTCGGGCTGTAGGTCTTGCCGGAGCCGTCGGTTATGGATTTTCCGTAACCCATGACAAAGGGCGTAGTCTGTGCCATTCGCAAGTCGGTGTCGGCATCACAATATCCGGAGATTGTCGTCACAAACTGAGCGGTCTTTTCCTGCGTTGTACGTGACGAGGACTTTTTCAGCTCATCGTTCTGCAACCTTATATATTCCAATAAGTTCACAGTAGAAAAATCCGTAACTTGGGGGTATAGTGAAGAGTGCTCTTCCTTTCGTTGACTCAGTAAAACTGTCCAACGTAAGAATAATGGCAAACCGAGAGTTCCAGACCGTGAGGTCTCATTCTCAAATGCTTTATGTGTTGCCGATGGGAAATGGTTTCCCGATGGCATAGTGAGGGCAGAACATACACATTTTCAGTGTATTACCCATACAAACTTAGTCCTTCTCTAACTTAGAGTGGGGCATTACATGGCAAAATTAATAAAATCTGCTGATATGAACAAATTTTATTTTAATCAAAAATTTTTATTAACCTATATTTGGAATTTATGTGAATTTTGATTTATTATTGCTTATTTATTTGATGATTAATGACATATCTTCTTAATGAGAAAATAATATTAATTAAATCTCATGAATTTATTCGACTGAATATAGGGGTTGGTATATAAAATATCAGAATAACGTTGAGAGTAAAAATATGACGTGAAAAAGTACATAATTTGTTGACCATTTCCCTTAATTGTTGACCATTTGTTGCACTTATAAATTTTTAATATTTTAATTATCAGTTATTTAAATCACAATACCCCACTCTAAGTTAGAGACGGGCAAAAATGGCAAACATTTGTGGATTTTACACCACAAAGAACGCGGAGAGCACGGAGTTTTTTATAATTTCTCTGCGCTCTCTGTGTTCTCTGCGGTTAAACTCACCACAAAGAACGCGGAGAGCACAAAGGAATTAAAAAACTTTGTGCTCTCCGCGTTTCTGTGGTGGTGTGGCTGTCAGAAGCCGCGCAGGATGATGTCGTTGGCACGTGAGATACGTCCGGTGTCAAGCGTAGCCAGGTAGATGCGCGTGGTCGCCTCGCTCTGATGACCGAGCGCGTCACTGATCACACTCAGCTCCACGTTTCGCGTGCGTGCTATCGATGCCCATGAATGGCGGCTGGTGTAGGTGGTCAACTTATCGGCAAGCCCTATCCTCTCCCCTATCTTCTTCAGTTTCTTGTTAAACTCGCGCAAAGCGTTGAGATACTGCTTACGCGTGTCGCCCTTCGGGTCACTGATGATTGGTAGAAGATATGGAGAATCCGTAGCCGAAGGATGCTTGTCGAGCATGTGGAGTATCTTCGCGTTGACGCCGATGTTGATGCTCTGCCCCGTCTTGGCGCGGCAATAGCTTATCACCTCATTACGCATATCCGTCTTTTTCAGGAATGCCATGTCTACGAAGGATATCCCCATCATATAGAAACTGAGCAGAAACATGTCGCGCACCATCTCCAGCGCGTTGTCGCCCGATAGATTGAGCATCCTCACTTTCCGCAGGTCGGTCTCGGATATGGCACGTTTTCGCGTCTTAGCAATCCCTGTGTAGACGTTGGCGAAGGGGTGACATTCGCGCACCATACCTGTCTTCACCATACGGGAGTAGACTGCCCTCAACGCCCGCATATAGAATGATATGGAATTGTTGACCACGCCACGCTGACTGAGCCACGACTCGTATTCCTCCATAAGATCGGCAGTGATGATGTTGATGTCGTAGCCCGTCTCGGCGGCAAAAGCACGCAAGCGTCGTAACGCGGAGGTATATGTGCGCACGGTGCCCATCTTCCCGCTCTTCTCCTTTAGATATATCTCCTCCTCCATGAAGTCGGGGAAAGGGATGGGGGTTATCTGAGCCTGAAAGGCATCCACAATGTCATCTGCGGAATACCCGCCGTATCTCCCCTCCAACCCGTCGATTATGCTACGAATCGCCTCCATGTCCTCATCGATGCGGGTGTTGGCGATTCTCATCTCGTTTGCCACGGCGAGATCGCCAATGGCATCCGGGGGCATCACTACGCGAGATGTCGCCTCCTCCCACATATCTTTCCTTACTGATATTCCGGATGCGATACGACGTATCACCCGGCGATGGATCACCTGATACACAACACGTCCGGCACTGGTGCCGGCATTAGAGAATCTGATCTTAATCTTGATAGTTGCCATTGTTTCCTTATTTTCATGATGCGGTCAGTCTATCGGAACCGCCATATATTCTCACTGCAAATATATGCAGCCGGAAACAAGGCACAATCACACCATACCGACAGCAGACCTATCTCTTTGTCTCCCGACTCTTCCTCATCTCCTGTGCGCACTGTACAGCATAAAGCTGCATGTCGACAATACTTTCATTCTCATCAACAATCTCAATGCCAAGCATAGTCTCTATTATGTCTTCCATCGTTATGATTCCCCGCAGGCAACTGTAGCCGTCGGTAATCGCCACTATATGTTCTTTTGTCACAAGCATCTGCTCCCAGATATTCGACACGGGTTCATTCTCCTTAAATTGCAGTATCTCCCGCTTCAGGCTGTCAAGGACACATCCGAAGTCGTCTGCCGACACTTTTTCAAGCACATCATTGCGGAGGACGTAACCGGAGATGAAATCGTCATCGCTGTCATAAACGGGAATCCGCGACTTTGTAAAACGTCTGTCATCATACATCTCGCGGCACGTCATTGACGCGTTTGCCGATTCCACCACTATCTGCGGTGTCATTATATCGGCAGCCTTAACACTTTCAAGATGTATAAGACTCTGTATCGCCTTTGATTCCTTAGCTTTGAAGACACCCTCCTCCACTCCGAGGCTGACCATGGCCGACACTTCATCGCGGCTCACTGATGCCGGCGCATCCTTTGGCGTCAGCCAGCGGGTGATGAGTTCCGACAGCCATACCAACGGATAGGTAATGATGATAAGCACACGGATTACAGCTGTGCTCTTCAACGCAAGATCACGCCAATAGAATGCCCCGATAGTCTTGGGGATAATTTCAGAAAGCACAAGGATAAGAAATGTCATCACCGCAGAGACGATACCGAAAACAGCCTCACCCCATAACTCGATCGCCTGCGCTCCAACACCTGCCGCACCGATCGTATGGGCTATAGTGTTGAGGGAAAGAATTGCCGACACAGGTCGGTCAATATTCGACTTGTAGCGTTTCATAAGTGACGCGAGACGTGGATTTTTCATCTCAAGAGTACTTATGTATGACATCGGTGTGGAAAGGAGCACCGCCTCAAGAACAGAACATAAAAATGAGAGCGACAACGCTCCTATAAGGTAAATCAATAATAATCCCATGATTTAATTTTATTTTGATAAATGGATGCCAAATACCAATGACATCTTTTAAATGTGTCTTTTAATGTATATTTTTATTTTGATTTAAATCATTTCAATAAGCAAAGGCAGACGGCATGACATTCAGCATCTGACCTAATAAGCAGGGATGGCATTATAACCGATACACACAAAAACGCTTATGTTTTGTGTAATTGGAATATCGCGGCACGATATGGCTTAATTCCGCACCGCTAAACTGTAAAGAGACACTTAACCCCTCTTTCAACCCGTATGCGGAGCTTGACATCACCGTTTTCCGGATACTCTGTCTTTGCGGAAGGTCAATGCAGATGCAACACTCACTTTCTATATCATCAGCCGACATCTCGCTTATGCCACAGCAATCTGCACCGATAGTAAATATCGACATGACCATCGTTAGTATTATGGGCAGTATTCTTCGCATTAGTTTTTTTATAAAAAAACAATATTTTTATCAATTTGTTCAATATGAAGTTATTTAAACTTCCTCTTGGATTAAGTAATATTCAAAAAATCAGCGGGTGCAGTTTCAAATACATCTGCACCCGCCTCTCAATGACACACATTCAGTGATGTTCCGCAAAAAAATCTCTCAGTAATTCCGGCACCGGCAACCCATCGCACCTTATCCTGCCAAGCAACGATAGCGCAGGTTCCGTCAATGAAAAACACATCAACCGCCGGTCGGCATCTCCGAATTCTCTATTGACAAAACCCTTCTCCTCAATCGAACGCAACACCTTCGACAGATGCGACACCTTCATACCTACGCTCTGAGCAATCTCCTTCGCCGCCGGTTGCTCATGTCCGATGCAGCACATAACCATCGCCTCGTTAAGGGTCACG
Source organism: Muribaculaceae bacterium Isolate-037 (Harlan) (assembly GCA_003762615.1). Classification (GTDB taxonomy): domain Bacteria; phylum Bacteroidota; class Bacteroidia; order Bacteroidales; family Muribaculaceae; genus Lepagella; species Lepagella muris. Next base: position 2,966 of record RIAZ01000006.1, on the reverse strand, counting down.
CCATATAATTCCACAAGGTCAGTCTCCAGACGGCAAATTGCCTGATAAAGCTGACGCATCTTACATATACATGAAATCTTTTCCATTCATAAAATACTTTTAGTTTCCACTCATGCAAATCCTTACTCTCAAACAGTTCAGATAAACAGGTTCACATTTGAAACGACTGCACGATCCATATAGGTAGCGACACCACCGATGACAACATTGTCGAGAAGTTCCTCCCTCTTCACCCCCATCACGTCCATCGACATCTGACAGGCTATAAACTCCACTCCGTTGGCTATCGCTTGTTCGCGCAACGACTCAAGCGACTCGATACCCTTCCTCTTCATTATGCCGCGCATCATACGCGAACCGACACCACCCATATTCATCTTGGAGAGGGACAGTTTCCTGCTGCTCGACGGGAGCATCATCCCGAACATCTTGCCGAACACGTCTTTCTCCACCTTCGGTTTATTCTCCTTCTTTATGGCATTGAGTCCCCAGAACGTGAAGAATATGCTGACCCTCTTCCCTGTGGCTGCCGCACCGTTTGCCAACACAAACGTGGCGAGAGCCTTGTCAAGATCATCGCTGAAGAGGATGAAGGTCTTGCCATCTCCTGACGGACGCGCACCTTCTACACCATCCCTCTGCGGCTCACCTTTCTCTATGACCACGTTGTATATGCCAGCCTTTGAGGATGTGGAGATAAGACGGTTGCCAGTGGTGCGGCACCATGATTCGGCATCTATCGGGAATCCGGCATCTGTAGCCGTCACCTCAATACGTTCCCCCGCACTGAGTCCGTCCATCGTATTCTTCATCTTCAATATCGGTCCGGGGCACTGCAATCCGCAAGCATCCACCTTCATAGTCTTATGAACTACAGCCGCAGCACCTCCGTCAGCCTCCTGCAACTTACCCCCACGCGGTCCACCATTATCGGAGGGAGCTGCTATCGGGGCAGTGGCGGCACGATAAGTCTTCAATCCACCTATCAGATTCCTCACATCCTTGAATCCGTTACCCTTCAATATATTGGATGCAAGATAACCGCGAAGACCTACACCGCAATATAGATACACCGGACGATCCGTAGGAATCTCGCTGAGTCGGTCGCGCATCTCGTCAAGAGGAATGTTGACAGATCCCTTCAGATTCCCCAACGCATATTCATCGGGGGTACGCACATCGATAAGTGTCACTTTCGAGAGATCGGCATCCCTAAGCTCGCGCCAATAGATAGGCTGCATCTTCCCTTGAAGTATATTCCCAGCCACGTATCCGGCAAGAGCCACCGGGTCTTTCGCTGCTGAGAACGGCGGCGCGTAGGCATGCTCTATCTCGGTAAGGTCGCGCACGGTGCCTCCCTTCTTGATTACGAGTGCAAATTCATCCACACGCTTGTCAACTCCGTCATAACCTACAATCTGTGCGCCGTAAAGCCTGCCATCCTTCGGCGAGAAGGTCACTTTTATGCTCATCGGCATCGCACCGGGATAGTATCCGGCATGGGAGTTGGGATGTATCGTGGCTGATGCGTAAGGCATACCCATCATCTTCAACCGTTTTGCAGGGAGTCCGGTAGCGGCTACCGTCAGGTCAAACACCTTCGCTATCGAAGTGCCGATAGAGCCTTCATATTTCACGTGGTTACCAAATGTCATATTGTCCGCCACGATACGCGCCTGACGGTTGGCTGGTCCGGCGAGGAAATTGAGCCACGGTTTCCCGGTGATCGGATGAGGATATTCTATGGCATCCCCTACGGCATATACCCCCGGCTCGGAAGTCTGAAGGTATTCATCCACGTATATCCCTCTCATCTCGCCCAACTTCAATCCGGCATCTGCAGCAAGACGCGTCTCCGCACGTACCCCTATGGATAGAATCACCATATCCGTATTCAGCGTAATGCCCGACTTGAAGTTGACGTCGAGAGTACCACCCCTCTCGACAAACGATTCAACAGCCTGTTCGAGATAGAGCCCTACCCCTTTCTGTTGCAGATGCTGATGCACGATTGCCGCCATTGAATAATCGATCGGACCCATCACTTGATTTGCCATCTCCACGACCGACACGTCGATTCCGGCATGTTTCAGGTTCTCTGCCATCTCCAGACCTATGAATCCACCCCCGACGATCACGGCTCTCTTCACGTCATTGGAAGTGATGTAACTTTTTATCTTATCGGTGTCGCTGACGTTACGCAGCGTAAATATGCCTCGGCTTCCTATTCCGGCGAGCGGCGGCACCACAGGCGACGCACCGGGCGACAGCAGCAGCCGGTCATACGTCTCCTCATATTCACGTCCGTCGGCAGTACGCACTTTGACGCTCTTATTTCTGACATCGATTCCGACCACCTCCGAACGTGTGCGTACGTCGATATTAAACCGTTTGCCGAATGCATCGGGCGTCTGCACGAAAAGTTTGTCGCGCTCCGCAATCACGCCACCTATATAATAAGGCAGACCGCAATTGGCATAAGAGATATAATCACCCTTTTCAAAAAGGATTATCTCCCCCTGCTCGATGTTTCTACGTATTCTTGCCGCAGCGGTCGCGCCACCTGCCACTCCTCCAATTATGACGAATTTCATATCCAAAGATTATTTTGTTTAAGATTGTTTCTATAACATTTTACCATATTCAATATTTTCCAATAGAAAATATTTGCAAATATACTACTAATTTTTGAAATATAACTACAAAGGATTAAAAAATTTTTATCTCTTGAAATAATCTGAATATTTTCAATCTATATGAAGTTGTCTAAACTTCTATGTTAAAAAAATCTTTTCAATCAACAATGTCATTTTTCATATTCACGCGTTATATTATTAAATAGGGTGTTCAGTTTGACGTTCCGAAAAACGGCATCCAGAACACCGGATTTTACATAAAAATCACGTGCTGGAAATTCTTGTTTTCAGAGACGAAATAGTACATTGAAAATTTGGATAATTCATTAA
>RIAZ01000069.1 GCA_003762615.1 Muribaculaceae bacterium Isolate-037 (Harlan) | reverse complement strand
CTCCTGCCCGAAGCGGAAGAACCTCCCGTTGGAGCTTGTCACGGCGAGGGTGAAGCTGGAGTCGCCGACGATGCAGGCCCATTCGAGGTTGTTGTACCGGGGTTCGAGGCCGACCGTCGCGGCCGGGGCCACGCAGCGCCAGCAGCAGCCCGCGTGCCACGCCTGGTGCTGTATGTACCGCCCGCTATCCGGGTCCTTCCCTTTGATGTAGGCCGCCGCGCGGTCCCATTTGCCGACATCGACTATCTCATAGACGGGGTTCCCCTTGTAGTCGACGCGCAGAAGGTCCTGGATTATCGCGCCCCTGGCGAAGAGGTAGGGGTGGTCGTAGTTTATCGGCAGGCCGTTGAACAGGCTCAGGTTCTTGGGGCGGCCGAGCGAGAGGTAGTAGTTGGGTTCCTCAAGGATCGGCTTGGTCACGCCTTCAAGGTACATTATGCACCCCTCGCGACTCGATATGTACCAGCAGCTCTGGCGGTCCTTGTCCACCGCGTTGCCCCTGCGGTTTATGATCATCCCCTTCACGGGGGCGAAGTTCTTCCCGGCGGGCACCTCCGGGTCGGGATAGGTCACGACTGTCAGCGTGTTGGCGCTCGCGTTGACTGACACCGGGCGGAACCAGGAGGTGAAATGGCTGCCGTCGGCAAGCAGCGTGTTGACCGAGCCGTATATGACGTCGTGCTCTCTGAAGGCGTGGAAGTCGAAGTCCCACCGCTTTCGCATGGTCAGCACGTAGGTGTCCGGGGCGGTCTGCTCCACCTTCTCCACCGTGCCGGACTCGGAGAACACGAAATCGCTCTCGACGGCGCTGAGGCGGTTGAAGATAAGCTCCATCACCTTCATGTAGGTGCGAACCTCTATGCTCTCCACCTGCGCGTTGCCCCGGTCATCGACACCGGCGCCCATGCCGGCGAGCATGGAGTTGACGAATGTTCCGACCTCGAGCCCTCCCTTTGCCTTCAGCAGTCCTTCCGAGACAAGCCCCTTCAGGAAGGTTATAAGTCCTTTGGCCGTGTCGTCGGCCTTGCGGCTCAAGGCACGCTCGGCTATCTCGGCCACGGTGCGCAGGGCGCTCA
>RIAZ01000068.1 GCA_003762615.1 Muribaculaceae bacterium Isolate-037 (Harlan) | reverse complement strand
GGATTTCATCCGCCGATGGCTGCTCCTTCATATCTCCATGCGCATCAACATATCGCTTGTCAGCGACTTCTTCATCAAGCTGCTTAAACTGCCAATGTCGTTCTTTGACACGAAGCTGATGGGGGATCTGCTGCAACGTATCGGGGACCACAGCCGTGTGCAGAACTTCCTTACGGGACAGACCCTCAACATCATCTTCTCATTCCTCAGTTTCATCATATTCGGCATCGTGCTTCTCGTCTATAACCGGCTCATATTCCTTGTGTTCACGATATGCAGTGTGGGTTACGGGGGCTGGATCGCCATGTTCCTCAGCCGTAGGAAGGTGCTGGATTATGAACTGTTTGAACAACAGGCTAAGAACCAGAACCGGACATACCAGTTTATCACATCCATGCAGGAGATAAAGCTGCAGGACTGTGAGCGCAGACGGAGGTGGGAGTGGGAGGACACGCAGGCAGACCTGTTTGCGGTGCAGATGAAGTCGCTGAAACTCCAGCAGACGCAGGAGGCGGGTAGCATCTTCATAAATGAGGTGAAGAACATATTGATAACGGTGCTTGCCGCCACAGCAGTGATCAACGGGGAGATGACGCTCGGGGAGATGCTCGCCGTGCAGTATATAATCGGGCAGCTGAACTCCCCCGTGTCGCAGTTCATGCAGTTCATCTACTCGCTGCAGGACGTGAGGATATCACTTGAACGTATCAATGAGATACATGAGGGGAGGAACGAGGAGACTCAGGAGAATCAGGCTACCGAATTTGCTTCTGAAAAATCAATCGCGATGGACAACATTGACTTCAAATATGACCCTCACGCACTGAAGAAGACACTGGTGGGTATATCATTTGATATTCCGGAGGGTAAGGTGACAGCGATTGTCGGTGCATCCGGAAGCGGAAAAACCACACTCATAAAACTCATGCTTGGATATTATCCTGTCATGTCGGGAAGTATCTCGATAGCGGGACGCAATATAAACGAGTACAACCTCAAATGGTGGCGTCGTCACTGCGGAGTGGTGATGCAGGACGGGGTGATATTTTCCGAGTCTATAGCGAGAAACATTGCCGTGGATGACAATGAGATTGATCC
>RIAZ01000067.1 GCA_003762615.1 Muribaculaceae bacterium Isolate-037 (Harlan) | reverse complement strand
TTCTGAAACATGGAAGAAAGGCAAAGTCGCTTGTCAAATATGGATTGGAAGAGATTTCGACCATACTTATGCGTCCGACTTATACCCCAAAATTCGATGTTTTCAAATTTTTGTCATGTACTTAATTCGAAAAATTAAATTTGTCATATCAATACTGGTCTAAAAAGGAGTCTGATTATCGCAGACTCCTTTCCAATGTCTTTTTAAAGATCCAGCACTGTCACGGTTTCAGATGAAGACCTTTGATAATACAGGTATTGCCCGCATACACATCAACAACTTCCACATCTGAATCAACATCCTCTATTATTACACCGAATGCCATGATATCATACCCCTGAATGTATTGAAAATTATCTTTCCCGAGCGGAAAACCGAACACCGCTCCTGATTTGTAAGTGCGATTCTTTGATTGATCCACTAGCGAGAAATTATTATTGAGCCAGAAACTGATTGATCCATATTGACTATTTGCTTCCACATTCCGAAAAGCAAGATTTAGAAAAAGATGACTTTTCCCATTTTCCGGTTCTGCGTCTTTTGCCAACCCAAGCGGAGTATAATATTTGATTTTGTCTGCTTTTGGCTCAAGGTTTACCCACTGGTATTTATCTTCGGCATAAACCTTTCTTTTAGTCATGTCAATGTCAAAGAAAGTTTTCGAAGAATAGTATTTGTCAAAGTTTTCCCATCGTGGATTATGATGAAATTCCACCATCTTGACATCCTGAGGGACACGATCAAACAGAAGGGTATACTCAATATCATAATTGGTTGGCATTCCATTCTTTCTTTTTAAATATTTAATCCCACGAAATTTAGGTAAGTTCTCGGAATTCACAAGATGATATCTTTTCCCGGTGACGGGATCACACAGAAATTCGTATGGATGAATATATACATCAGCACTGTCTGCCAAAATTCTCACTTTATCCGACATCCTAACTGCGGTAAACGGTCCCCAGTCCGAAATTTCCAAGATGCGGTTTGTCTCATTTGTATAATCGGTCTTATAAGCCACCGGAGTCTTAAATACGAAGTCATCAAAACTGCTTTGTCTTGGTTCCTGTGCAAACGCGCACAAAGATGGGAAAATCAAGGAGATAAATAGTAACGCAATTTTCTTAATCATATTTTCAGAGATTAAGTACGAACTATATTAAAATCCAAATAAAATGAGGCAAAAATTACATCCACCTTAGATTATTTGAGAATAGTCATGCCTCCGTCCGCTCTTGGGGGCGGTTTAGGCCGCCCCCGCCGCTGGGG
>RIAZ01000066.1 GCA_003762615.1 Muribaculaceae bacterium Isolate-037 (Harlan) | reverse complement strand
CCGTTCTTCCTCCCGTATTGCGAGAACATGAACTCGTCGTAGAACACGGCCTTGCCGATAAGCCCCAGGCGCGCCATCAGCAGCTCGGCATAGACCGCACGGAAGAACTCCATGTGCAGCCACGTGGCGTCGGTGCCGTTGGCGGCGTAGTCGGCCTTGGGCGACACTCCCTTGACAGTCTCGCTCTTGTTCATGACGTAGTATTCCCCTTCCTGGAGGACGAAGGGCGCCACGAGGTCGGTGGCGGTGTAGCTTATGGCCGGGTCGTACTCCCCGTACGGTACCGGAAGCCTTCCGTTGCGCCCCCTCTCCCCGGGCTTGCCGCTATCGACAACCGGTATGGTCAGGGTGTCGACAAGAACGTCATTCCTGTAAAGGTAGAATTCCACCGCAATGTCCCCGTCAACGACAGTGACGGCATTCCCGCACGTATAAAGGGCCGCGACGGTAATGAAGGTCTTGCGCCTGCGCGCGAACTTTGTGACGACACCCGACGCTGCCGTGGCCGCGCCGTTCCCTGCCTGGCTGAGAGCCGTGCATGAAACGGAGGAGGGGGTGCAGGTCCCGAGCGCGTCGCGCACGACCTGCGTCACGCTGCCCTTGAGCCAGTAGCGCACCGAATCCGCGCCGGGTTCGCCGTCGGAAACCGTCCTGACCGTTATCTTCCTGTTCTCGGTCTTTCCGCCATACGTCACCGAGAAGGAAAGCGCCCTGCCGGGCGTGGAGCCGGCCGCGGACATGATGTTGATGTCGACGGCGTTCGCCCCTGCTCTAACCGAGTACCACGCCAGGCCGTCCTCTATGACGGTGAGCGAGGAAGGAACCGAGCAGGCGAAGTCCGTGTTCGGAACGTCCGTGTCCCCGTCCGCGACCGTCACCCGGACGGCCGAGGTCTGCACGGCTGTGCTTTTCTTGAACAGGACCGTCTCCGGCGAGACGGTCACGCGCACCGCGTCCTTCCCGTTCATGGGCACCGGTATGAGTGTGTCTGTGGCTGATACGTTTTTCATATTACCGTGGATTTATGACTTCATGGCTATTATGTGGACGTTCAGGCCTCCCTTCTCCATGACCTCCGTTCCGGTGACGGTCAGGCTCGTGCCGGTGGCTGTCTTTACGGTGTTGCCGTTGTGGTCGCGCAGGGTGAATGTGAACGACCACCCCGTCTGCACGGCGCGGCTGCTGCGGGCCAGGACGCTCGGGCGGTAGACCACCGTGTCGCCCTCCTTGACCATGTTCGAGGGGGTGCTGCGCCCGATGTTGATGTAGAAGGGGTCGTGGGTGTCGCTCACCTGTA
>RIAZ01000065.1 GCA_003762615.1 Muribaculaceae bacterium Isolate-037 (Harlan) | reverse complement strand
CCGTTCTTCCTCCCGTATTGCGAGAACATGAACTCGTCGTAGAACACGGCCTTGCCGATAAGCCCCAGGCGCGCCATCAGCAGCTCGGCATAGACCGCACGGAAGAACTCCATGTGCAGCCACGTGGAGTCGGTGCCGTTGGCGGCGTAGTCGGCCTTGGGCGACACTCCCTTGACAGTCACGCTCTTGTTCATGACGTAGTATTCCCCTTCCTGGAGGACGAAGGGCGCCACGAGGTCGGTGGCGGTGTAGCTTATGGCCGGGTCGTACTCCCCGTACGGTACCGGAAGCCGCCCGTTCCTGCCCCTCTCCCCGGGCTTGCCGCTATCGACAACCGGTATGGTCAGGGTGTCGACAAGAACGTCATTCCTGTAAAGGTAGAATTCCACCGCAATGTCCACGTCACCGACAGTGACGGTATTCCCGCACGTATAATGGGTCGCGACGGTAATTAAGGTCTTGCGCCTGCGCGCGACCTTTGTGACGACACCGGAGGCCGCTGTCGCCGCGCCGTTCCCTGCCTGGCTGAGAGCCGTGCAGGAAACGGTGGCCGGGGTGCAGTTCCCGAACGCGTCGCGCACGACCTGCGTCACGCTCCCCTTGAGCCAGTAGCGCACTGCGTCGGCTCCGGGATTGCCGTCGGAAACCGTCCTGACCGTTATCTTCCTGTTTTCGGTCTTTCCGCCATACGTCACCGAGAAGGGAAGCGCCCTGCCGGGCGTGGAGCCGGCCGCGGACATGATGTTGATGTCGACGGCGTTCGCCCCTGCTCTAACCGAGTACCACGCCAGGCCGTCCTCTATGACGGTGAGCGAGGCAGGAACCGAGCAGGCGAAGGCCGTGTTCGGAACGTCCGTGTCCCCGTCCGTGACCGTCACCCGGACGGCCGAGGTCTGCACGGCTGTGCTTTTCTTGAACAGGACCGTCTCCGGCGAGACGGTCACGCGCACCGCGTCCTTCCCGTTCCTGGGCACCGGTATGAGTGTGTCTGTGGCTGATACGCTTTTCATCTTTCCGGGGCTTTATGACTTCGTGGCTATAATGTGGACGTTCAGGCCGCCCTTCTCCATGACCTCCGCGCCGGTGACGGTCAGGCTCGTGCCGGTGGCGGTCTTTACGGTGTTGCCGTTGTGGTCGCGCAGGGTGAATGTGAACGACCATCCCGTCTGAACGGCGCGGCTGCTGCGGGCCAGGACGCTCGGGCGGTAGACCACCGTGTCGCCCTCCTTGACCATGTTCGAGGGGGTGCTGCGCCCGATGTTGATGTAGAAGGGGTCGTGGGTGTCGCTCACCTGTA
>RIAZ01000064.1 GCA_003762615.1 Muribaculaceae bacterium Isolate-037 (Harlan) | reverse complement strand
TAGGGTGTTCAGTTAGTTGTTCCGTATTCAGCTCACTTTTTTAAGTGTTTCGGTTCTATCTTTCACCCAATTGCGGGATAGATTGGCCTTGGCCCAGTCATCTATCTCCTTAAGTTTAACATTGGCCAAGCGTACTTTGAAATCTTGTTCATCAGCGACTGAATAGTCGATTGTCTTTGGATAAAGCGGTAACATCAGAATCATGGATGTGAAACCATACAGTTTGTTTGGCGACATCTTTGATTTTAGAATGCCGAAATCAGACTCGATTATGTCAGACGACATGTTCTGTGCATTGTTGGTCAGATGTAGTAGTTTGGCTTCCTTTTTCAGATAGTCAAGCATACGTAATCCCAGAGTAGCCCTGCGGTTGTTAGCGTTTCCAATTACATGCAAGATGATGTATTGTGAGCATTCACGATAGGTCTTCAAGCAAAATCCACGGGTCTTGCATATGGTTTCCACATGTCTGATCGCGTCGACATCCACGGAGAGTTCCTCAAGCAGTCCACGATAATTCTCAAGGAAACAGAAAGCGTCCTTCGCCTTTTGCTCCAAAGAGTCCATATTGGTCAGCATGCGATTACCCCATTCCACCCAGTCGGAGAGGTTCATGAACCTTGCAATCGCCCTCATGTTTGGAGGAAGAAGCCATGCAATGTCCGTCAAATGATATTGAAGGCGTATCTTCCCAAGCTTTTGAGTAAGGCTCTTAAACTCTTCATCCTCAGCATAGACGGTCTTCATGCAGTTAGCAAGCGTATGACTTACGTCAAGATGCTGTGGAACTCCTGCCAATGCCATTCCGCCTTTCAAATTGTGACCTCCGTCGGAGACTCCATACTCAGGGCTGTGCCCTGCTTTTGCGGCTGCGCGCTCAATGGCATCCTTCACATCATCCTTGGTGTTGGAGTCCGCAACACGCATATCCAACACTGTCGCGTCAGAATGTCTCAAAGCTCTTCCAGGATGCTTCGACGGGATGCCGAGAGTCAGCAGAAGTTTCTGTCGGTTGACCGTGAGGCTTTCGTCCTGAATTATGGCATAGGCCTCATCGCGGCTCTTGTCATCGTCATAGACAGACAGGCCGAGCTTGAGCATCCAGTTACGCACAGTGGTATAGGACGGCGCCTTCCCGCAAGTGCCACCGAGAACATCTTCAAAGGTCTTCAGTATCTCGACCACAGTGCGCAGGCCGCATGAAGTCTTGACATATATGAAGACACAGAGCAGTACTATTTGGATTGAGTATCGATGTCCTTCAACCGGGTCAAAATGCGCGACCATTGTTCTTTGCTGAACACTGGCTTCGGCTCTTCTTTTTTTTTGAGTTCCTTGCGCATCTCGTCCATCTTGGCTTTGGCGGCCACGATTTTAGCGTTGGCAGCCTGCTTTTGAGCCTCAAGTTTGCCTTCAAGTCTGGCAACCTCCTTGCGAAGGCGCTTCAGCTCCTCTTCCGGGGTCTCCTGACTATGCTTTGAGTCTGATTTTCTCATCATTTTTCGCATCTTAAATAGTTGTTTTTTAGACTGTAAAGATACTAAAAATTAATGAATTATCCAAATTTTCAATGTACTATTTCGTCTCTGAAAACAAGAATTTCCAGCACGTGATTTTTATGTAAAATCCGGTGTTCTGGATGCCGTTTTTCGGAACGTCAAACTGAACACCCTA
>RIAZ01000063.1 GCA_003762615.1 Muribaculaceae bacterium Isolate-037 (Harlan) | reverse complement strand
CAGACGATTGTCCAACTCTCGCGTTCATTTCAGTGCAAAGTTTGCGCGGACTGAAGCCGCAGGTTTCACATATCGTCTGTCGGACAAATCGGGTCGAGGGGTTTCCCCTTGCAAGGGTGTTTTTTCGGACCGGAGCGACAGCGGAGTGTCTGACAAAAACACATCTTGCAGAGCCACTCGAATTCCGGGGACATTTTCACACCTCATAGCTTGAGCCCTCCCGTCTCTCGGTCGATAACCGCCTTCCTTTCGCCGCCCAAAAGAGGCATGATGTCGAGCTTCGGCTTAGGCTGCTCTTGTCTGACATTGCGAGTCTCCTTCTCTTCAACTTCGATTCGCATGGACTTCCATTTTCGGTATGTTTCCGGAACCTTCGGAAGATGTTTTGCGAAGAGGGAACCGAACCCACGATACATGTCCGTGCGGTCAATTGCCGTTCCTTTCACAGCATCGTTGATGGCTGTAAAAGACTTCTTCCCAAATTCGTTTTCCGGCATGAAGCAGCGCACTTCAAGGAAGTCGGGATTTACTTTCAGGTATTCACAGACCTTGGCGAGTCCGCGCTTGCCGTTGATAATGATATGATAACGTCGCGCCATAAGGGGGTATGCACCATTGCGCGTGGCGGATTCCATAAGTATCAGGAAATCGAGCGGATTTTCATACACCATGCAGATTTGGTCCTTTCGACGTTGCCCCACAGTGCTAATGCCGCCTTCACCAATCTGCCGGAACATCTTGCCATTGAATGCCATGAAACAATCTGAGCCTTCACTCACCGGCATTGCCAGGACACGTTCCTGCTTGTTCCCCTTGACCTGTGGCAAAGAGCCTTCAAGAGCATAGAACTTCACAGTCTCCATTGAGAGGCCATAGCGGGTCATCATCCTGCCGAGTTCACGGTCTTTGGGGTGGCAGGTATCCGTGAAATCCCAGACAGGTCGGCTGACTGCGGTATAGCCGAAAGTCGCAGAAGTGGTCTCACGCTCGGTATAAAGTTTTTCGACCTCGGCGAAAGCTTTTGAAAAGTCGCTATTGTCTGCAAGTCCGAGTTTAACTGCCAGTTGAGACGCGCTGCCGTAACAGTCAGGATTTTTCATAGCCCACTCATTTCGGGCATTGTTGACAGTAAGTTCCTTGCCGTTGCCAAGGTCATAATGTCTGAGATTTTTCCTTTGTGAGATGCAGACCAGTCCGGCCGCCATGCATAGGTCATCGACCGGGACGATAGAGTCAAACTCCATCGGTGTGAATTTCTTTAATTTGTTCATTGGTAGTGTGTTTATAAATTATAATCATCGGTTTTGTCCCAAATGTCCTTATGTCCAGAGGAAACACCGAACATTACAGCCATTTTCAGTAGTATTGTGCTTTCTGTTTTTCTTTCCCTTTAAGCCAAAATATTTTTGGATTGTAAGGGAAGGTATTTGGGACATTCGGGTCAGAATGGCGAGTCTTCGCAATCGAAGTCAAGAGTAGGAGAGAGTGGTATCTTGGGATTGTCAGTACGAATCCAGGGGCGTTTAACTCGTCTGTCGGCGCCACAATAATCCGGGTGCATACCAGGTACTTTCTCTCTTTCAGAGCGTTCCCAGCCAGGTATATGTTCCATGAGAGAGTTGATATATTGGGCAGAATAGCGAAATGATGCTCGGATAGCATCGTTAGGCAGCTCGCACTTTATCATCTTCGGAGACACTATTGTCAGCGGTTCAGTGCCTATCTGACGGTATTCGTCATCGATAAATGATGACGAATCAACAGCCCACTTCTGCCACTGCGCCCTTTTGCCAAGCGGCCATGAGAAGTACGCTTTTGGAACGAGTCTGTTCAAGAACGTCTCTATTTCATCAAGCAATTCATCTCCGGCGGCAGTGGTATATTCAGCT
>RIAZ01000062.1 GCA_003762615.1 Muribaculaceae bacterium Isolate-037 (Harlan) | reverse complement strand
CAGACGATTGTCCAACTCTCGCGTTCATTTCAGTGCAAAGTTTGCGCGGACTGAAGCCGCAGGTTTCACATATCGTCTGTCGGACAAATCGGGTCGAGGGGTTTCCCCTTGCAAGGGTGTTTTTTCGAGCCGGAGCGACAGCGGGGTGTCTGACAAAAACACATCTTGCAGAGCCACTCGAATTCCGGGAGCATTTTCACACCTCATAGCTTGAGCCCTCCCGTCTCCCGGTCGATTATCGCCTTCTTTTCACCGCCCAAAAGTGGTGTGATGTCGAGCCTCGGTTTCGGCGGCTCCTGTCTGACATTGCGAGTCGCCTTCTCTTCAACTTCGATTCGCATGGACTTCCATTTTCGGTATGTTTCCGGAACCTTCGGAAGATGTTTTGCGAAGAGAGAACCGAACCCACGATACATGTCCGTGCGGTCAATTGCCGTACCTTTCACGGCATCGTTGATGGCTGCAAAAGCCTTTATGCCAAATTCGTTTTCCGGCATGAAGCAGCGCACTTCAAGGAAGTCGGGATTGGCCTTAAGATATTTGCAAGCTTCGGCGAGCCCTCGCTTGCCGTTGATAATGATATGATAGCGTCGCGCCATAAGGGGATAGGCCCCATTGCGCGTGGCGGATTCCATAAGTGTCAGTAAATCGAGCGGATTTTCATACACCATGCAGATTTGGTCCTTTCGGCGTTGCCCCACAGTGCTAATGCCGCCTTCACCAATCTGCCGGAACATCTTGCCGTTGAAAGCCATGAAACAGTCCGCTTCTTCGCCTACAGGCATCGCCAGGACACGTTCCCGCTTGCCTCCTTTGACCAGAGGCAGAGAACCCTCAAGAGTATAGAGCTTCACAGTATCCATTGACAGTCCGTAACGGGTCATCATCCTGCCGAGTTCACGGTCTTTCGGATGACAGGTATCTGTGAAATCCCAAACCGGACGACTGATTGCAGTATAACTGAAAATCGCCGGTATCTTCTCACGCTCGGCATAAAGCTGTTCAACCAAGGCAAATGCTTTGGAGAAGTCACCATTATTGGCAAGTCCAAGCCTTTCGGCGAGTTGTGATGCACTGCCGTAGCAATCTGGATTTTTCATAGCCCACTCGTTGCGGGCGGTGTTGACTGTAAGCTCCCGACCGTCACCGAAATCGTAGTGTCGGAGCGCCTTTTTCTGCGAGGAGCAGACAAGCCCAACCGTCATGCAGAGGTCGTCAACTGGAACAATAGAGTCAAATTCCATCGATGTTATTTTCTTTAAATCATTCATTGTTATTGTATTTTTTTAGATTGGTGGATTTGATTTTGTCCCCAATGTCCCGATGTCCCCGTTAAAATGCCGGACATTACAGACAATTTTTGCATATAGAGATTCTTTTCTCATTTCCCTTTAAGCCAAAATATTTTTGGATTGTAAGGGAAGGTATTTGGGACATTCGGGTCAGAATGGCGAGTCTTTGCAATCGAAGTCAAGAGTAGGAGAGAGGTATGTCTTTGGTATTTCAGTACGAATCCAGGGGCGTTTAACCCGTCCGTCGGCGCCACAATAATCCGGGTGCATACCAGGTACTTTCTCTCTTTCAGAGCGTTCCCAGCCAGGTATATGTTCCATGAGAGAGTTGATATATTGGGCAGAATAGCGGAATGATGCCCGGATAGCATCGTTAGGCAGCTCGCACTTTATCATCTTCGGAGACACTATTGTCAGCGGTTCAGTGCCTATCTGACGGTATTCGTCATCGATAAATGATGACGGATCAATAGCCCACTTCTGCCACTGCGCCCTCTTGCCGAGCGGCCATGAGAAGTATGCTTTCGGAACCGGTCTGTTCAGGAACGCCTCTATTTCATCAAGCAATTCATCTCCGGCGGCAGTGGTATATTCAGCT
>RIAZ01000061.1 GCA_003762615.1 Muribaculaceae bacterium Isolate-037 (Harlan) | reverse complement strand
CGCGCCGTCCCTCCTCGGCCCGGTTTAGTTCATCCTGTTTCTGCTCAAGGGCGTTGCGGGCCGTGTGGTAGAGCGCCTCGTAATATTCCACCTGACGCTGCAGGGAGTCGCAGGTGCCGGTGATATATATTACGCCTCCCTGATGGGTGGCCTCGACATGGGCGCGGTCATTGCTCTCGCGGTAGGCAGCACCCTCGGGCAGTTTAAGGAGGCTGTCCACGGATACTGCCAGGCTCACCCGGCTCTCCGGGACCGGCTGCGTGGCTATCAGCCTGGTCACTGCCGCAGTTGTGTCGCTCTTCTCGGAAGTCGAGAAGGTCTGCTCCTGCTGCGTCTGTGTCTTTTTGGTTGTCGCGCAGCTTGAAAAGCACAGGGCAATAGTCAGCATGACGGCAGCCGGAAGCAGCCTCGACAGCCTTGCGCAGCCGGGCCATTTCTCTCTTGGTAGAGGCCATCTCCTTTTTGGTGGCCTGCAAATCTGTTCGTGTGGCATCCAGTTCCTCTTTTAAGGGTTTCACGATGTTCTCCACAAGTATCCGCGTCGCGTTCTCGGTGTTGGTGATGCGCACGGTCTCCGCGTCGGCCTTTGCCTTCTCCGCGTCGGCGTTGGCCTTGCGCACGGTGGCCTTCATGGTGGCCACTGCCACCACGAGCCCCATAAGGCCGGTGCCGAGAAGAATGTTGAGGATTTCGCTGAAGGACATCGCTGTGACTGGTTTATTTGGTTGTTACTGGTTTATTCCGATTGACTTGAGCCATTTCTGCACGTCGAAACTCGGGCAGGCCTTGGCCGCGACCTCGTTGTGGCCGATGATGCGGACCTCGGGGAAGCGGCGGTGAAAGTCTTTCACGTATGCCTCCATAGCCTTGAGCTGTGCCGGCGTCCGGGTGTCCTTGGGATTCATCGAGCTGTCGCAGCCGCCGGCATAGACGACATGACGGCTGACGGAGTTGTAGCCCTTGGCGCCGTTTGTGATTTCCCACGGGTCCACGTTGGCGTCCTCGTTGTTGCCTACGAGACGCTCGACGGTACCGTCAAGGTGGATGATGTCGGTATAGCCGACCTGCTTCCACCCCCTGCCGCCGGCCGACACCGGGGAGGTGTGCCAGCGCCTGATGTCGGCGGCCGTCACCTCGCGCCCCCCGGGTGTCGCGGTGCAGTGCAGTACGAGATATTTCAACCGCGCCATCGCTTATTCTCCGGCGGCTGCCACCTTTTGGGTGAACTTGGGAACGGCGCGGAAGTCGGCCACGATGAATTCTTCGCCGAAGGCGATGTTGGTATCGGCCTTCATGAGCAGCTTGAAGAAGTACAGTTCGGAGGCCGGGGCATACTTGTCGATCTGAATGACGCTTTCGTCGTTCTGGAGGTTGACGGCGGCAAAGAAGTTGCCGTCGGCATCCTGAGAGCAGAGCGTGGCGACGATGAGGCCTTCGGGCCATGCTGCCACAGTCTCGACAGTGATGCCCTTGTAGCGCTTGCGGTTGACTTCGGTCTCGCTGGCGTTCTTGGCCTCGCGCTCTGTCAGCTCGTCATCGTACTTGTCGAAGTCCTCGACGCTCATGATGATACGCAGCGAGGGGTTGGAGCGCATGGCCTTGGGGATTGCGGTGCGGACTGCCTTGAGCTTCTTGAGTATTGTGTCGGCCTTGGACACGTCGACACATTTGTAGTCGGCTGCTTTGGCCGCCTGGGTGAGGATGCCGTTCATGAGCTTGTCGTCGCCCCCGTCTTCGACATATTCGCCGTTGACGTAGTGGTCGCCGAGTTCGAACTGCACCTGCTTGGACAGCGCGTCGAGAAGCGCGTTCTGTGCTTCCGGAGGGAGCTGGGCGAACACGAGGTTGCCTTTGGGCTGCCATTTGCGCCAGATCTGCTCAAAAGCACGGGGGTTGAACAAGGTGAAGGCCATGAAGTCGTGGGGCTCGAGAGTCTGCTCCGACCAGTTGAAGTCGCCCTTGCTGTCCTCGACAACGGGGTTCTCCTTGCGCTTCTGGAGCATACGACCTACCTTCAGACGCGGGATGCTGATTTTCTTCTCCACGCCGGGGATGACGTGGATCAGTCCTTTCTCCACAAGCTCGTTGCTCGTGGTGGCTACGGTGAGGATTCTCTCGAGTACCTCGCCGTTGTAATTGGTGTTGTCTACTTTGATTGCCATGTCTGTATGGGGTTGTGGTGTTACTTCTTGAGCCTGTTGCGGATTTCATCCATGCGAAGTTCCCACGGGCC
>RIAZ01000060.1 GCA_003762615.1 Muribaculaceae bacterium Isolate-037 (Harlan) | reverse complement strand
GGATAAGATTTTATCTAGCTCTTGGCTTAGGCTAACGCGACATTAGGAGGTTCTTCCTTTTTTGTTAAATTTTTTAATATTTGTATCTACAAAGATAGTATTTTCTTTGCGAATGCAAAACTAATAGTTCTCTGCGCTCCCTGTGGTTGACTAACACAATGATATGAGGTCAGTCGAGTGCCTTGTAGCTGAAATCATTCAGACTGCAACAGGCCTTCCTGTAGTCAAAGCCAAACATACGATCGTATTGGGCTATGACCTCCTTCGCACCGTTATAGAATGGATTCGTAGTGTGGATGGCAGTCGTCACCGTCACCTCCATATCCGGAGTCAGCACGGTGCCATTCACACGCTTAACCCTTTTCGGCGTAATCCTGAATACCTTTGACATTTGTCAAATTCCTTACTTCTTTTTCAAAGTGCCTGCCAAAGCTGCGAAAGTGCCAACTATTGATGCTACTCCTGTAGCGACTTTCGCAGTCGTCTCAAGTACATCTTTCACTTTGTCCTGATTAAATTTCGTGTTCTTTGCCATAATTAAAAATTTTAATTGAGTGAAAAATATTGTGATATTTATGACTTAAATAATTTTAGCAATTCATTTAAATCAAATATCCAATTTGTGGAATTTAAATATTTGTATCAAATTTTACATATAAAAAGACTCCGGATACAAACGAAAAAAGGCGAGAACCGGATTCTCTATTCGTCTGCTTGGGCTCTCGCATTGCCTTGAACTTCGGATAGGGAATAACGGCTCACGCCCTATGACGGGTGTGAACACGCAAGCCCTGAGTCGGATAGTTCTTGGTTTAAATTTGCGAGATTTAAGCGAGATCCTTGTCAGTCTTGAGGGTTCTATATGTAATTACATCTTGCTCATCAGGTCATTACATCTTATGCACAATTTTCTGTACTTGATGCATGTGCTTGATGTTTTAAAAATTTATGTGCATGATGTATTTTATGTTGTCAGATTATCGTTTCTACTGATGATAAATGGTTTTAAATTCAACACACTATCGTGTCTGTTGCAAATTTAATATGATTTATCGGTATTCACAATTTTTTTGACAAAATATTTACATTCTGCCCTCGGGCATGAGCCGTTTTTACTGTCTACGGTACCGTGCCGACAATACGGGTTGTGTATGGTTATCACCAATCGAAGAACTCGTAGATCTTAATCAAGAGCCACAGATTGATTATTGTGACCGGAATCCCTATAATCACTATCACCCATATCGGCATCTCCACTCTTGTATAGAGCAGGTAGAATCCATACACGTATAAGGCAAACGCACATAGCACTACCAACGCAGTCAATATATTCTTTATCATTTCCCTATTATCTTTCTTAATAATAACCTAAATGCCAAGCCCATCAAACCGGTATTCGGAGAATTTACCGTGTGGCACTTTGGGCATGGTGTCGGCTTAGGCGGCTGATAGACAACACCGCCGGACGGAATCATATAAATTTCTCCGCATTTCTTGCAGGTTGTAAAATACGGTACGAGCATAATTCAAAAGGTTTTATTGTATTTCTCTTTAATCCATTTCAATGTCTCTCCGTATGCATCCGCCAACCCGTAATAGGTCTCTTCATAGCCGATACGTGCTGAAGGATGATAGCTGTTGACCACGAGTTTTCCCGTTGACGGGGAATAGTAGAACCAACCATCGGTGTTGGGTACGCTTTCAAGATCCGTAAGGTAGTGTGCCCACACGAAATCCATTATTATATTGCGGTCGTTGGAGAATCCGCAGCAATATATTATGTCGGCATCGTAGAGACGGATCTGCTGCATAAGCGGCTCGGCGTATGTCTCAAGATATTGCATGAGCAGGGTGTCGGATATGCTCCCTCCCCCTACCTGTTTCTTGCAGTTGACCCTCGCTATCGGAGCTGTCTCATAGAAGGGTCCGACGATATTCATGTTGCGCGCATCCTTGAAACTTGGGATATTACCGATCTCACCTTTCAGCATGAGATAGCTCCACATACGTAGGTTCTTATAGAATGAGATGGCGCGTTCATAGCTGAATGCTATCTCATTATATCGTCCCGTCTCCTGACGGACATCCCATCCTTCATCATCGTTGAGATCCTTCGTGAGGATAAGAAGCTTGCGGGGAGCGTTCCGCCAAAGGGTCTCCTCCTCACCTTTCTTCCGACTCCAATATCCGTCGGCATAACTGATAGGTCCGCGGAAAAGCAATCCGTCAGTGCAAAGCGACTCTGCATCACTGTTTGCCTCCGCCATCTTCAGCCATACAGACTGAATCGCCTCCTCCTTCCGATGTATGTTTGTTTCCATTTGTATTACGATTTTATTTTCAAGCGCAAAATTAATTCAATTATCCTTATATAAATCTTTAATAAAATTTATTCCCGCTTTATTGACCGATTATTAACGCTAACTATCTATCCAACTTAATATTACACAAAACCAAGCATACAGTATTTTTAGAAAATTATTTTCAAATGGCTATCCCGATACATTTTAAACCACGAAGAGCTATTAGTTTTGCATTCGCAAAGAAAATACTATCTTTGTAGATACAAATATTAAAAAATTTAACAAAAAAGGAAGAACCTCCTAATGTCGCGTTAGCCTAAGCCAAGAGCTAGATAAAATCTT
>RIAZ01000005.1 GCA_003762615.1 Muribaculaceae bacterium Isolate-037 (Harlan) | reverse complement strand
GGGATGCCCCAGCGGCGGGGGCGGCCTAAACCGCCCCCAAGAGCGGACGGAGGCATGACTATTCTCAAATAATCTAAGGTGGATGTAATTTTTGCCTCATTTTATTTGGATTTTAATATAGTTCGTACTATGTAGCGATTCCTACTACTTAATGTAAATGAATCCCCAAAATGGTAAACATCAATTTTATAGTGGCAGATGACCGATAACACTTTTTAATATCTTTATTAAAATGTGTAATTTTGCATCATTAATACTCTTTATATTGAGATGAGAAATATATCTCTATACATAGATTTGGTATTTTGTATCATCGTTTTACCGCTTATGGCTCTGATATTCCCGGTAGAACGGTGGTTTCATAATTTCCAGTGGTACCCGTAGGACGAAAATATATCTCGATCTACAACGACCTGTGCCATCGTTTTGAATAAGACAAGTTATTTTAGAATTATGATACTGACAAAAGAGAAAAGAATTACCGGGATTTTCTTTCCGATAGTGTTAGGGCTTCTTACTGCATTCGGCCCATTCGTCACAGACTTTTACCTTCCTGTTCTTCCTGAAATGTCAGGATTTTTTCATGCTCCTGCCGCGCTTGTGTCGATGAGTCTCACGACCGGTATGCTTGGGTTGGCATTGGGACAGCTTTTCATCGGGCCACTTACAGATAAATATGGCCGTCGCCGGATTCTTATTTTAGCAATGGCTCTTTTTGTGATTGCGACATTAGGATGCGTGTTTTCTCCTGATATCTGGACATTCAATGTACTCCGCTTTTTTCAAGGACTTGGTGGGGCCGGAGGTATAGTGATTTCTAAAAGTATGGCATCAGACACCTCATCGATAGTGCTTGTTGCCGGAGCCGTACTCGCTCTGCCTATGGCATTTATAGCTAAAGATACGCAATGAGAGAGTGTAACTAACGGTTACCGGTCTTTACGGAACGGGTCAGACTGACCGTGCCCCCTATTATGGCAAATACCAATGCTACCACAAACCGTGCCGCAATAGGTGAAACAATCATCGTTGCAAGCGGCCACGGAGTCATGATCAATCCGGTGGTGATTTCCGAAAAGCCATAGTTGTTAAGGAAATAGAACGGGAGCGCAATCATAGCCACATTCTGAGCTATGAAAGAACATACCGATGTCAAAATACTTGAGGAATACAATCTTATCCTGAATAAATCAATCGGCAACATAGGGCATTCTTGATGTAACTGGCGGCGGAGATAGAATATGCCTGTTGTCAGCCCGATGATAATTAAAATTGTGTTCAGCCGCTATAATGGCCGCATACTTACTAATAGAGAACTTATCTGACGACATTATTTTGTTTGCTTAAACAACCATTCTCTTACCGGGGTGAGCTTATAGGCGTAATCAAAAGAATACATGTGTTCGCTACCTTTACCGTCAATCGGCAGAACTGATCCGGATGTGAAGTTGATTATATTTATCGGGGCACCCTTTTCCAGTAATGCTTCAGCAATTGAATCCTGCTCGGATTGTGGCAGACGGGCACTCCATCTTCCAAATTCATATCTTATATTCTCCCGTTCAGCTACCTTTTCAAGAGTTTCGGCGCAGATTAATGATTTTGTGCCTTCTCCTGCGGTTATATAGGTGAACTTATGTTTGACAAGTTCATCAAATTTACTTGTATCCCAGTGCGAATCAACGAAAACCGATGCGGCAAACAGATTGGGATATGTAATGTTGTAATACATTGAAATCATGCCTCCCATTGACTGTCCTGTGGTATATAGCCTGTCGGCATCTACATTATTTCGATTCACGATATCATGAAGCATCCTTATAACGATGTCAACTTCATCGGTATGTTCATATTTGTCGTTTACGGCTACACCTGAAAATTGTGGGACAAGAACATAACAGGGATGCACCTCCTGCCATTCATTTGTCGCCCAGACCAAGGCACCGTATCCCTGCGTTAACGGTGCTTCATAGCTCTCGCCCGGTGTGCTTGCATCTGCGATAAACAGCACAAGGGGATACTTCTTGTTCGCTTCCGGGTTCTTTGGCGAATACAGATTATACTTCATGTTTTTTCCGGTGGAGTCGCTGAACACAAACTGCTTGAACTCCGGAACCTCGGCTTTTATCATTGCCTGCAATAAAGTATCGCCACTTTTATCTATTGCAGGACCACGTCCCGGAGAGCCAAGCTGTGGACCTCCTCCTCGTTGACCTTTTTGCTGCTTGGCATCCACCACATCATTGTTTTCTGCATTTGTATATGCAGAGCGCGTTTGACAAGACGCTATAGCCGGTACCACGACACACGCCAATAATAGAATTGAGAATATTTTATGTTTCATACAATCTGAATTTAGACTTTTCACATAATAATATAAGATTATTTCGGGTGCTAAAGTTTATGAATAATGGGCGAAATACCACTGATTAGTGGCGAAAGGACACTTCCACGCATCATCACAACTATTCAGATTACATGACCTGTTATGATTTTGTCGTCAGGCACTTAGCGGAGGGTATTTTTTGCATGTTTTTTATAATTGATGGTGGGGATTATGCGCTCCGCCTACCCCCGATTGAATATATTGGGCGACTATCTGTGTCGTGCCATATTTGTTTCCATTGCGAATCTGGACACTTGCTCCTGTCGAAGCATCCACATCTGCCGGATAGTCTGTATTTCCCCAGCGGCTAAAATATGCTATCAGGATTTTTCCACTACCGGAAGATTCCGGATTGTCAGGATTATTATCATCTTCGTCTCCATCACCTTCTCCGTCACCTTCATCCGAATTGTCGGGCTGTGATGGAATCTCCTGTTCAGGCTCATTATAGTCTTCTCCACACCCCATAAAAGTAAGTGACGGGAAGAGTAACAGCAGGGCAATACAAAGGCGTCTCATCTTCGGATTTGTATCTTGCGGGTTAGTGAACGAGTGTTGTTTTTCGCTTGAGCTATATATATTCCGGGAGAAAGTGAGGATGTGCTGACTTGATTACCGGATGTTTCCATCACCATATTTCCGGACATATCATAAAGCGACAGCTTATTTATTTCGCCGGCCACTCTTATTCCGTCATGTGTGGCTATAATCTCAAAATCATTGTCGGACGCAATGGAAGCAATGGCCGAGGTTAGCTCATTGTAATGTATGTCGTCAAGCCAATCAGAAATAAGCGATGCAGCATTGGAAGTTTGTGAAGACCGAATCCACAGGTTAGGTTCAAGGAATTTGCCGTCAGGGATGAGCCTCTTGGCGTCAGCCACCACGCCGCTTATGCCGCTGCTGGCACTTGACACTATCACTCCTATGTTCTTTCCCGCCATCTGTGGGCCATAATGGAAAAGGAAAGTCTGGAATGGAGCGGCCATCTGGCTCCACCACAGCGGGCAGGCGATGATTACCATATCGTAGTCGGCCATATTCACTTCTACCGGGTCTATTGCCGGGTATGACGCCGCATCGTTCGGATTATTACGAATTGCATTCAGAAGTTGTGTGCCAAGTGCGTAATTGTTCGCAGCATAGTCAAGACCTTTCTCCGCCGGTTCAATCTCGATCACATCGACATCAATCTGTGACTTCAAGGCTGTCACGATGCGCTCCACGTTGTTGGTGTAGCTGTAATAGGCCACGAGGTTTTTGGCTTGCATGGCAACTGCACTCAGCAATGCCGCCATTACAATCGTCAGTTTTTTCATCGGTATATCTGTTTATTTTAGTTTGTTATATTCCTCATCTGTTACAGGTTCAAGCCATTCGTTAGAGACGTTTTCGCCTACATTGGCATTATATGTGAGATGCTGCATCCAGCTGTTGCGGGCTGCTCCGTGCCAGTGCTTCACGCCTTCAGGAATAACCACCGTAACACCCGGTTTCAACTCCACGGGTTCCTTACCTTCTTCCTGATACCAGCCTCGGCCTGCCACACAGATAAGCACCTGATTGGCATTGTGATGGACGTGCCAGTTGTTGCGGCATCCCGGTTCAAAGGTGACATTCACCGGCGCACCGGATTCTGAAGCCATTGGGGCAAGATAGCTGTTGCCAATGAAATACTTGGCGTAGCCTGTATTTGGCTCACCTATGGGATAAGGCGTTGACATCTGGAATTCCTCGCGGGTCTGAATATCCGTAGGCCACACCTCCTTTGCCATGCGGAAGACCGCCCATGCTTTGGGCCAGCCCACATAAAAGGCTGCATGGGTAATCGCCTCGGACATCTCCTCGCGTGTCACGCCATTAGCTTTTGCGTTCTGAAGATGATAGGTCAGAGATGAGTCAGTGATGCCCGATGCCATCAGCGAGAGTACGGTGATAATCGAGCGGTCGTGAAGCGAAAGCTCATCCTGACGGTTCCACACCTCTCCAAAGAGAATGTCATCGTTTGCGCGGGCAAATTCCGGCGCAAACTCAGCAAGCGCGTCGCGCCCGGCTGTCTGGGTAATATGTTTTCGATTCGGTTGCTGTGCCATAACACTAAGAGTTAATATGCCTGATAGGAAAAGTGTAATTGTTTTTTTCATATTTGTTTGATTGTTTTTTCACGATGCAAAGTTAGTCAGGTTTTGCTGAATTGATTTTGTTGTTTGGCTCAAACTGCTTTGTTGAAAGGCTCATATTGTTTTCAGTTCAATGCCGGGAGTATTTCGTCGGCTACTCTTACCCAATTCATTGGGTTGGCCTTTGTGTTATTTACCATGTCAAGCAAACTCATCGGATTACGGGAAAAGAACTGCTCATATCGCTGCCACCGCTTTCCAAAAACCGCGACGGCTTATTTCCTTGTTCTCAATCATCACTATAGGTTTATTTTTCGTCTATTTTTCTGATTATCTTTGCCGGATTACCAGCTACAATGGTCATGGGCGGAACATCGCGGGTAACCACGCTACCGGCACCGACCACAGCATTCTCTCCGACAGTCACACCCGGAAGAATTGTAGCCCCGGCTCCAATCCATGCCTTGCGGCATATCCTTACAGGTTTACAGGTTATTATATTGCGTTGATTGAGGTCGTGATTGTTGGATATCAGTTGCACATTGGCAGCTACCAGCACCTCATCTTCCAGAGTGATTCCTCCGACCAACATCATCAGGCTTCCCCGCATCACAATCACATTACGGCCAATGTGTACGTTGTGCGGACGCACTGCCGTCAGCAGTGTATTTATGCGACTTCCATCGCCCATATCGGGAAATATCTCATGCACAAGCGCATCGTATTCTTCTGTCATAGGCATGGTGTTGTTCAGCTTGAAAATCAGTTGTGCCTACTGCTTTGCCAATGCTAATTCCTCGGTAGTCTGGTTGGCACAGTCTATTCGTATTTCCTCCATATCAACAAACGGTCACGGCTGTCGGAGCCATTCCATATTTCTCCTTGAATACTTTTGAAAAATGCGATAGATTCTTGAAACCCACCTGATAGCAAACATCGGTGATGTTTGCTGTGCCACGGCATATAAGGTCGTAGGCGGCTTCGAGCCTGCGGTTTATTATCCACTTCAGTGGTGGCAGTTCGCTGACCTTTTTGAAATCCCGCTTGAACGATGCAAGACTGCGACCTGTGTAACTTGCCATTTCCTCCATTGAAAGCTCGTGCATATAGTTTTCGTTCATAAACTCAATCAGGTCAATTTTCCACGGGTCGGTGAAGTCAAATAGCGAAGCATACAGATTTGCATCAGTGTTGAGCAGCACATAAAGCCCCTCTGTCATTTTGAGTTGCAACACGGCATCCGACGGCTTGCTTCCCGACTCAAAATACGGCAGGATTGATTCAAAAAGGCTACGTATATCCGGACGGTTGGCAGGGAGCACCGTCAGACTCTTTTTTGAACGGCGAGCGTCAAGGGGAATGGAATTCTTTGCAAGTGATGAGTAGTACTCCCTCAGAAACTTACGGTTGAATTTCAACACTACTGAATGATATGGCACACCCTCCTTCACTCTCTTCTGAAGCAGCATCCTGTGGTCGCGACGCATAAATGCACATCCTCCCGGACGCAATATTGTTTTCTTACCGTTGTCCGTTATCTCAAGCTCTCCGGACACGAGATATATCAGTGTGTGCTCCGCATTGGCGTGCGAACACTCCCGATTGTCAGTGAAATAACTGGCAATGAATACATTTGAGTAATCAAGCACTTTCAGTTCTTCCATAATTATTACAGTGTAGGATTATGGGTGCAAATTTAGTAAAAAATTTATGGTATGACTTTGTTTTAAGGCTCATTTTATTATTCTGTAAGGCTCAAAACAGCAAAACTTCACACCACACAATTTATTTATATGATATGAAGTGACGGTCGAGGGCGATTTGCGGAACTTAATGATGATGTTCTGTTTGGGGAGGTCTGGAACAGAACCGAACAACTCTCGCTCCGTGACCGCAGCATTGTCACAGTCACTGCTTTGGTCAGCTCCGGTATCCTTGACTCATCACTGGCGCACCATCTTCAGAATGCTAAAAAATATGGCGTTACACGAACAGAAATCGCGGAAATTCTCACGCAGACAGCATTCTATGCAGGTTGGCCAAAGGCTTGGTCCGCGATGAAAATGGCAAAAGATATATGGAGTGATGAATCAAGTGCCACAGACGCGAAAGCTAAATTCGAGAGCGAACTGATATTTCCTATCGGAGAGCCTAACACAGCGTATGCCAAATATTTCAGTGGCAACAGTTATCGCTACCCGTTTCAAAAGAAATCAGACTGACAAATATCACATTTGAACCGGGATGCCGCAATAACTGGCACATCCATCATGCCACAAAAGGTGGTGGACAGCTCCTTGTATGTGTTTCTGAAGCCTATCGTAAGGAAGGAACTTGAAAGTAGAAAAGGCTTTCCGTCAGGAAGCGGAAAACCTTTCCGACATACACCGCCTCACCACTCCTACCACCACTATTTCCGCACGGAAAAGATTTCTTGTGCCTTGGATAGACGAGTGTTAGGCACAGCTGAGGGGAGGATAGTAATTTTATTTTCGACCTATTGGATTATAGTATTGCGACCAATCTTCATTAAGACGGTGAAATCCTTGCTCACTATTATCCATTATCAGTATGCGGGCACCTGTATTGCGGACAAATGATCCCGCATTTTTATACATATCCCGCTCAAATTTTTTCCAGTCCTCTTTCTTCATCTTCTTACGACTCCAATCGTATCTGATGATTGACTGAGGTTTCTGAGTAAGTCCGACAGCCTCAAATATAAAATTATTTTCTGTGTCAACCGCTTTCAACACAAGTCCTTTTACACCGTTAAGTTTCCAAGGTCCATACGGTATAGGGATGTCATTAGTGTAATATACTTTCCAATCTCGACCTTCATAATTGCATATTGCCACATGGCAATGGTAGCCCATTATGGTATCAACGTCTTCCGGCATATATGTCCATTTCGGTATATCCGTACTTTCACTGTATTCTATGACCTGAGAGGTATATGGCAGACGATTCGTGACTGTGGTCAGTGAATCCGAATGATTGATCAGGACGTCAAAACCTATGTAATTCTCAGGGATTGTTGAGAACTGCATGTTTGTCTTTAGTTCTTTGGTGTTCCGGGTATCAAGTGCTCTGAGATCCCGGCTAAAGAAAGCGTTGTAGTGTCTTCCCATCTGCAAGTCCATGATGTCATTGAAGCTTAATGAATCGTCTTTTTCAGAATTGCGATACTTGAGTAGATATGACACATTGAGATAGCAGGTATCTAATGTCTCATACTTATCCGTATCCTCATGAGCGAGGGTAAACGTGGGTGAATCCATCGCATACGACACAGACACTTGTGCCGAAATGTCAAAAATGTCAAGACACCCAGTAAGCATCAAAATAGATGCCAAGAATTTGATTGGTCTTTTCATTGTTGTTTATTATTTATGTGAGTCTTATTCTGATACCAAACATTATTGTGCGCCCCCTCAAGCGGTATTCACTTGAATATCTGACAATACCATTATCGCTAAACCTACGGAACACATTGTTATCCATAAGATTGCTACATTGTAGCGACAATATGACATTACCAAACGTATATTCAATATTGAAGTTCAAGAATGTATTATTTTGATAGGAGGAGGAATAGTTATTGTGATAGAACATTACGGAAGGTGACAGGCTCAATTGTTTGTATGGCCACACTATAAGAGATGTGGAATTTGCGAACGTATGCTTTGTTCCATCGTTGGGCTGTCGGTCGGTATAACTTTTTGAGAGAGTTAGCTCGTTTGAGGTATCAAACGAAAGCCACCGTGTGAATGATGCGTTATATGAAATCCTTGCTCTAAGGTATTTGCTGCGTCCTTCACGCAATCTATCGCCAATATAATATTCGCTGTCATTCAGCCCTATGCTAAACGATTCGCTTATCTTGGAATTCCATCGGAAAAAACCTTTAGATAATGTCTGGTCAAACTGCCATATACGGCTATCCGTGGAAAACGGGAGTCTGATATAACTTATAACCCCATCCGTAATATCATATCCTGAAGCATTACCCTGCCGAGACTGTGCGTATGTAAAGGTCACACTCCCAAACAACATATCCAGCACACTCCTATAGCTTGCGTTAATCGCAGATTTCAAAGACCGGTTCATTACAGCTTCCTCATGCCCGGGATTGGATATCGAGGTACGATAGTCAACAAGATGTTTTTGCGCCATTAGGGATAATGCCGTAGGCATTGACTCTTCGCCTATTGCAGTCAACGAGAAGGAAAATTTGTCAGACAGCTTGTATGTCATATTAGAATACGGACGTATGGATAAGAATGTTTTATCATAGCTCCACAACCCTTCTTCGGAATTGTAATGACAAAATCCGACAGGGACATACACAAGCCATTGAAAACGCTGTCCGTAATGCCACAAGACTTTTGGTGTGACTCTTGCTCCGATTTGCCATGTCGTGATACTTCCCGGAGTAGAGCCGTGCTCAATGTTAAGAGCCGTTACAGCCTGTTGGTAAGCTGCATCAAACTCTCCGTTTAGATTGAACATAAAGTGAGGAATGGCTATGGCGATAATGGAGGCTGCTCCATCTGATAAAAAATTACGCTGTTTTATCCTCTGAGCCATTTCTACAGTCGGGAGATGTAAAAAACCTTCCCTATCACTATAATTCAAATGTAATGACGCATCCGCGACACCTCCATTACGCTTTTTATAGTTTATTTTCAATATGTCATCTATACTGACTGTGTGAGCAGAAAACTTTTGAAGGATAAGGTCATTAATCAGACCGTTCCCTTTTGGGAAAGACGCATGTGCTGATAATGTGTTTTTTAGGTAGGTCTTTTTTCCGTTAAGTTTATATACTGTGTGGGTTCCCACAAAATGTTGATGAATATCAGCCGAATTTGATTCATTTACAATGTATCTTGACAAACTATCGGCAAGATAAGTCGTTTCATCATTCGACTCCCGTTTCTCCTTGTCATATAGATAATTTAAGTTGAATGTCAATGTTTTGTCCTCATTCAGTTTAATCAATTGATTGACGGAAAGACTATGAGATAAATTATCATAAGCATACTTGTCGGATAACGACGGCTTTTCAGGATAGAGTATTCCTGTTCCGTAAGACGAGGTAAATGTTGAGGGAGCATTAATCTCAGGTCGCAGATCCACACCGATATTGTTTGTCTTATATACTGATATGTTTTGCGATTTTTTCCTGAAATTCAGAAGTGTCGCAGCACCATCCCACGATACGTTTGGTTGACTTCCTAATGCTCCGTTTAGAGTGGAAGACCATATTCCTTTGGCACTTTGTTTAAGTCTTATATTCATAGCAGGCGCAGACCCACGTTTTACACCCTGAAGCATCTTGACATCCTGATGATCCTCCATAATCTGCACGATGCCTATGTCATGTGCGTCTATGTTTTTGGTCGCCACGCTATAGTTGGAACCAAGCATATCCAACCCTTCGATATAAAATTCGTTAATCCATTGTCCGTTATATAAAATCTGTCCATCGGCTTTAATCTCGATACCCGGCATTTTACGAAGTAAATCTTCCAATGTCTTGTCATTTTTGCTTATGTAAGACGATGCAGCATAGGATATAGTATCACCGGATTGTCTTATTTTCTTGGCAGTGACAACGACTTCTTGCAGTTCAAGAGTCCTGATCAATGAATCAAGTCGCTCGTCTGCTTGCTGCGCCATACCCGGCACAGCAAACAAGAACAATAACAGGGATAATATGAATAAACGGAGGGACATATTTTAGAAAATTATTGTGCAATACGGAATGTTATAGGTATGGATACTGCGCTTGCGACAGGTTTTCCATCCACGAATCCCGGCACCCATGCCTTGTTTAAAGAGCTTTTAATGGCACGTATAGCCTCGTTGTCAAATTCTTCATAACCGGATGATCTTACTATTTTGAAATCTGACATTGAACCG
Source organism: Muribaculaceae bacterium Isolate-037 (Harlan) (assembly GCA_003762615.1). GTDB lineage: Bacteria > Bacteroidota > Bacteroidia > Bacteroidales > Muribaculaceae > Lepagella > Lepagella muris. The sequence goes on along the minus strand of RIAZ01000005.1, from coordinate 203,059 downwards.
TTGGCATTTACAGTAAATCCTATTCTTGCAACTCCGCTTGCCCCCTTATCCAGTAAATTCTGAGGATATTTTATTTCCCATACTATTGCTCTCATCATTGCCCCTTCTCCACCGGGATATTCAGGCATTGTTTCAATAGTTTCTTTTAAGGTTATATTTTGTGTCGGCACAATCGGTGTTTGCGCAAAAGGAATTTTAGGGAACAACGCAGCCATAACAATTACCGGAATAAGTATCAGATAATTCAATTTTGATGAATACCTCTTGCGCTTACCCATCATCTTTATCCGGGCATTAAGGCTACCGGAACTGAAAGTATTTGCCAGAAAATAGTTTTGTTTCTCAATAATCCTGTTCAATATTAACAACTCATAGTCATAACGGGAGAAACCTTCTCTCAAGACACCTTCATCCGCTTGATATTCATGAAGAGTACGCAAACTTCGGAACATAAGCCAAGACGCAGGATTCCACCATTGCAAAATAAGCACAATTTGCCCTAATATCAAATCAAAAGAATGACCGTAGAGCACGTGTTTTGACTCATGCGCGAGTATGGCATCATTAGTGGCATCGTTTTCATTGACTACGACATACTTCCAAAAATTAAATGGAGTGTTTTTGAGGTTAGGACTGACTGCCAAAATATAACCCTCACGTTCCTCTTTATTGGTATTTTTAATAATTCGTATTATCTTATACCAACCGATAATAAGAAAAAATGTTACAACAAGACATCCAATCAGATAAATCATCCCTAATATATAGCCCAATTGCACCCTACTTGAAATCGGATTGTTGGAGACTTCAATTTTACCCACCTCTATATTACCGCCCAGTAAAACTATATCCGCAGGTATAAAGGATACGATGGGGACAAATGGAAGAATGGCTGCAAAAGCATATATTGACAGTAGAACGACACGACTTATCTTGAAATTCGTATTGCGTGAGAGTGCGAATTGATAACCCGCCCATAAAATCAGTATAATCAATCCTGCATTTATTGAATAATTTAATAAGAACTGAATCATGATTCATTCTCCTTTCTTTGTCGTTCTATCTCATCAAATAATTTATTCATCTCGTCCTTTGAAATCTTTTCATTGCCGACAAGAGTTGAAACCAGATTCAGGAAAGATCCCCCGAAGAAGCGGTTTACCAGACTCTTTAGAGATTGTGATTGGTAATCGGCAAGCTCACGGATGGGATAATAGCGATTGCAATTGCCAATATATTCATGAGCAAGCCAACCTTTAGACTCCAGTCCCCGCACAAATGTGGCGATAGTACTGAAATTGGGCCTTGGCTCCCCTTCCTTCACCAACCGGTCGATTATCTCCCGGATAAACAAAGGACCGTCATGATTCCATAACACGCTCATTATCTCTTCTTCTCTTTCTGAAAGTTTCTTCATATAAACATAATTTTTAGATTATGCCGCAAAGGTAATACTATTTTTTTAAACATACAATTAAAAAATTAACTATACTATGATTTTTTTGAATATATAATTATTTTTATAACGAAACAAGGTGATCAACAATAGATGTTGACCACCTTATCAAATAAAAAAGATATGAATTCCAAGTAGAAGTGCTAACTTAAGTTAGAATCTACATTTAGGAATTATTTACATTTGCGTTATTTCAAGTTTTTGTCAAGGAAACTGATGACCGTGTCCCATGGGATCATGTTGTGGTCCGCGCCGCCGTCATAGAGGTCGCAATGTGTGGCATCAGGTACAATCACAAGCTGTTTGTTGTCACCCTTCAATAGTTTGAAGGCATCCTCTCCGAAGTAGCGTGAGTGAGCCTTCTCTCCATGCATGATCATTACGGGAGATTCAATCTCGCCTGCGTATGCAAGTATGGGCGTGTTGATCCATGACAGTGCAGAAGTCGTGTTCCATCCGCCGTTGGAGTTGAGAGAATTTACAGAGTATCCGCGATCAGTCTTGTAATAATCCCAATAATCACGAAAGAACTGCGGGGCATCATCCCCGGGACGGTCATCAGGCAGACCTCCGGCAAGGGCATACTTTCCGGAAGTGAAGTCCTTTATCCGTTGCGCGTTCATAGCCTCACGCTTCGACTTGCGTGCCTCCTCCGAATCCTCTGCATCGAAATATCCATTGGCATTTACCCTGTGCATATCATACATTGTCACAGGCATAGTCGCCTTTATGCGGGTGTCGCTTGCAGCCGCATTCAATGCAATACCACCCCACCCACATATCCCGACAATACCAATCCTTGTAGGGTCAACATCATCTCTGGTCATCAGGTAATCCACAGCCGCAGAGAAATCCTCTGTGTTGATATCAGGGGAAGACACATAGCGGGGTTCCCCACTGCTTTCCCCGGTAAACGAAGGGTCAAACGCCATAGTGACAAAACCTTGTGATGCAAGATGGTTTGCCCAATAGCCGGAAGCCTGCTCCTTGACTGCGCCGAAAGGTCCGCAGACAGCTACCGCATGCGTCCTCTCTCCGGCTTTCAGCGACGTGGGGATATACATATCACCCGTCAGCTCTATGCCAAAACGGTTCTTGAAATGCACTTTCTCCCGACGTACATTTTCTGCCGGAGTAAATGTGAGTTTTAACTGTTCCATATTCTCTTCTGTTTTATTGTTTGAATCATTCTGCCTTACTCCGCATGACGTTAGAATCGCCAATGCCATAGCTCCAATTATTAGTTTATTCATATTGCAGGTCGTTGAATTTGGTAAATACCTCTATTATATATTCGCATAATGCTCTGACGGGGTATGTCCGAATTTATGCTTGAAAGCAGAAAGGAAATGCGTCCTGTTTCTGAATCCGCTCGCGATATATACGCTTGAGGGCTTGCCTCGCCCTTCAGAAAGGAGTTGCGCGGCATATTCAAGTCTTCTGTTTATGAGCCATTTTTGAGGCGTTGTGTCGGACACCTTGGAAAAATCCCTCTTGAATGTCGCAAGACTGCGCCCCGTATATGAGGCCATCTCCTCCATTGTCAGATCTTGGGTGAAATTCCCTTCAAGAAACTCAAGGATATCTATCTTCCATGGGTCCTGAAAATCAAAAAGGGTGGCATGGAGTCTTACGTCTGCCAACAAGATAGCCCCAATAGTCTCATCTATCTTTGAGGCAAGCATTCTTTCGCTTGGCATAACGGCTTCATCCGCGTATGGCACGAGAGAATGGAAAAGGCTTTTCAGTTCCATTGTAGACGGCAATATCGTGGCTGCCCCGGCAATCGGGGTCAATCTGCCGCGTCTTATCCGCTCCAACTCATTTACATTCCTGTAGGCATACCCCTTTAATACATTCCTACCGAGTGTAACAGCTATGCTTCTATAGGGTGTATCACCGTCAGATAATTTGGCGATGGATGCGTTGCAGTCTCTCCTTATAAATATCACATCACCGGGACCTGCCGTAATTACCTCCCCATCGCGTTCGACCCTGAGATGACCACTGCGTATCCACATCAGCACATGACGTGGCACCCTATGTTCGCAATAGCAATCATGATCCACTATGCTGAACCATAATGTCTCTTCATAATTATTGATCAGTATAGATTGCATACCAATACCTTTTGATTTTCATATCCGACGAGAGAGAAACGCAATCCTCATCGCCATTTTATACTGCAAAATTACACTCTTTTCATCAAACGGATGTCGTTCTAAGGCTCAAATATTGTCGTCAGGAAGTCATAATTGCAAAATAAAGTGATATAAATCTGGGTTATAGTTTATGTGTTATGGTTTATAATAACGGGAAACAATCCTCCGTTAATTAGCAAACGCTATACTATATGAACCGTACATTTTGCATTATTGCAGCCATAGCTCTGATTATAACAGGGATACGGAATTGGAGAAATTTCTTCGTACTGCGCTCCAAAGGGAATTATCTGTGGGCAAATAGTTCCGGAGACCCCGTATGGGGGACTATTGCCCTAATTCTTGGAATTGCATCACTGATTCTCAATATCATATCTTGACCATCCATCGATAAAGAGGGATGATCATGCGGGAATGAAAGAGTTTGACATTTTCTTTGGAAGGAAATTTGGTCATATTCCGGAAAAACTGTAAATTTGCCCATTATGGAAAAATCTGCACCAATAAATATAAATAGCGTTTCCATAGAGAATTTCAAATCAGTGAAATCCGTAACGCTTTCTGACTGTCGGCGAATAAATGTGCTGATAGGCAGACCAAATGTCGGCAAGAGTAATCTGTTGGAAGCTCTTGCCTTATTTGACGTGCCTTATATGGTAAACTCATCGAATAAATCATTGAAAAGCCTTGTTCGTATTGAGAATATAGCCGACTTATTTCATAATGGCGTATCGGGAGCGGCCATCAGAATAACAGCTGATGAGAATACTCTGATGCTTAGCCGCAGTGCGAACAACGGTTTGACTATTGACATAGCATCACATGGGGATGTATCAAAATACACATTTACTCCATCATTAAATCTTTCCACAAAGAAAGACCCTATAGCATTACCGGAGATTCTTACATATTTTTTTCCGAAGCATTTTATGGCAGAATCATCAAATGCCAATTTCCTTCTTCCGCCTTCAGGAAACAATCTGATGGAAACCGTAGCCAATCTACCTGATTTGAAAACCGGGCTCGCAGAATTATTCCACGGATATGGTTTAAAAATGATGTTTGATTCCGGTTCGCAGCAGATAAAAGCCATGAGAGAGAACGGACTTGATATGTTTCTTATTCCATATAATTCTCTTGCGGATTCATTGCAACGATTGATTTTTTATAAATCTGCTATTGAAAGCAATCATAATAAGGTGCTATGCTTTGAGGAACCGGAAGCTCATACCTTTCCTCCATATATATCCAATGTCATCAATGACATAATTGCCTGTAAAGATAACCAATACTTCATTACGACACATAGTCCATACGTTATGAGTTCGTTGTTGGAGAGTGCCGGCGATGATTTAGCGGTATTTGTAGTTGATATGGAAAATAATGCCACAGTTGCACATCGTCTTTCTGAACAACAACTTCAGGATGCATACGATAACGGCATGGACATGTTCTATAATATTGAAGCATACCTTGGCAAATGAATCAACGGACTGACTATATAATCCCTGAATGTTATGTAGATACCAATCTTGTAGAAACATTGGTATGTACATACGGTTGCAATCATCAGAAAGGTTGTAATCAAGTTGCAAAAGTTATGCAAGAGAAATTTGCCGACAGATTCGCAGTCGGAATAATTGATGCAGATAAGAGAAAACCCGGCTATCTTAAAGAATTTAATGAGATAGCTTCAAGTGATCATCTTAAATTGTTCCGACACTCTAATCGTCAGCATTTCTTAATCCTTGTTCATCCGGCTATTGACGGTTTCATACTTTCATGTGCAAAAGTCGGCAATGTGAATATGGCAGATTACGGATTATCACCTATTCTAAAGGATTTCACTATTCAAACAAAGAATGTATTGTCAAATAAAGACATTCGATTCAAAAGATTGTTTAAGGCAATGGAGCACGTCGCAGAAATAAGAATAATGAAATCCATTATATCTTATCTGGTCAGTGCTACATATAATGCCTCAAACACTGAACTTATAAAAATTTTTCAAGCGCCATAGACTTGAATACATGACGAGATTGATGCCTGATTATTGGAAACGGAGTGTGTAGAAGTCACACAACGACACATCCTTCTTGTCTGACTCAAACCTGAAATATACCGGCATCTTACCTTTCAATCTGTCGGAGTTGCTTACAGTTATGGATTTCATCGTCATAACGTCAGGTTCGTCTGCATGAAGATTGACCTTGCCAAGTTCCACTTGTCGGTCAGACTCATACGGGTCTCCGGCATACACCGTAATCGTACCCTCTCCCCCTTTCGGCGCGAGTTCGAGCCATAAAGTGAGGTCTGACGGAGCATTATCAAAATTGAAATATTTATATCCTACAATCGAACCGTCAACATTGTTGACAACAGGCGTCAGCCGCATGTCGGAACCTTCCGGCAACTTATACGGATCGCCATCCATCCTTGCAGCAGAGATATATGATCCGGAGAAGATATGGTTCGGAAATTTGAGTTCCACACCCTTCGGTCCGGTGAAATGACTCGCTATCGCAGCCGGATAAGTCTTCGAAATCTTCAATCCGTCAGTCTCAAATCCCAATGAATTGTATTCCCCCTCTGATATCAGCACCTTTCCTCCATGTCCTTTCTCGACAGATACCGTGATGGGAGCTACCATTGCTTGACGACTAAATTCATCCGTACCGGTCTGACGATGATAAAATACCCACCACTGACCGTTGATTTCGCAGATACTACCATGGGTATTCCCATGCGGGTCAGCAGTGGCGACGACTGTCCCGTCAGAAAGAGTATGTCTTCCACGTCCATCGATTATAGTTCCGCCGTAAGTGAACGGATCCAACGGATTGTCACTATATGCGTATGCAAGAGTATAATTTGTCTTATGCAGACCAAATTCGCCATCCTCCGTCATACGGCTGAAGATAAATACGTATTTATCCTCGATCTTACGCATTGAAGAGGCTTCAAAGAAACGGAAAACGCCATCCTCCTTATGGCTGTTGACCATATTTTTCACTATTTTCTTACCGGGTTTGACGGTTGCCATTGTCTTCGGGTCAAGTTCCGCAGCATTGGATTCTTCGAATCCCCAATAACCATACACACGACCGTCATCATCAACAAATACGGCAGGATCAAAACCGAGCACACCATCCGTCACCGTAGGATTCTCCTTGCTCCAGTTTGTCACTGTAAACGGGCCATCCGGACGATCCGACTTGGCGACAAGTCCGTTGCGACCGCCAGCCTGAACATTAGGATAAAGATAGTATGTCTTTTTACCATTCGGCTCAACCACAAGAGCCACGTCTGGAGCATACAATATATCCCCCTTCCCCTCCTGATTGAGAAGATTGCCATTTGCATCCCGCACATTCTCAAATATCACGCCATCAAACCGCCAGTCATTGAGATTATCCACCGGTGCAGACCACACCACCTGATTACGTCCGCAATACGTCGATACCTCCGTATCATGCGATCCGTAGATATACACCCTGTACTTCCCCGGATTATCCGGATCCTCCCATACGTATGGTTCCCCGTCAGGAATATATTCCCAAAGAGGCAGATAAGGATTGATGGCATTCATCCCGAAAGAAACCGCCAATAGGCTCACCGGCATTAATAAGTCGCGTAAGATTTTCATAATAAGATAATTTATTACATCAAAAAAACATGAGTATACCAATTAATAATGTGTCATCAGTTCCATGACGCATTATCAGCACAAAGATAACACTTTTGACATAAATATCATAATACATCCCGATTTTTATGCCAATAGATAAAAATGAACTAACTTTGCAATGAATTTCAGAAAAAGAACCATTGAAATTTTTTATCAAAACTACTCATTAACGAACTATTCATAAAAGGAGAATAACCGAATTATGAAAGATAGAAAACTTGATAGAGACAGGATTGATTTCGCGAACGATAAGATTGGTCCGCTATTCAGGGCATTGTTCTTCCCCACACTCATCGGAATGATTTTCAACTCCGCACTTACAGTGATTGACGGAATCTTCGTCGGTCAGGGTGTCGGGGCAAACGGCATAGCAGCCGTAAATATTGTCGCTCCGATATATATGATTGCCACAGGTATCGGACTCATGTTCGGTATCGGTTCGTCGGTAGTGGCAAGCATACGTCTTTCCGAGAATAATGACAAAGCTGCCCGGATCATCATGACACAGGCATTCACAGTAGGATTGGTAATAATAAGCCTTATCTGCTTCGGTGCCTTATTATGCCCGCATCCCTTCCTTAAACTTCTCGGCTGTACACCGATGCTTGAGTCAAATGCCACCGACTACCTGCTGTGGATACTGCCCGGACTATTCTTCCTGTTCATACAATGCGTCGGCATGATGCTGATACGTCTTGACGGTTCCCCAAAATACGCCATGACGGTGCAGATTGTCGGTGCGGTCATCAACATCGCGCTCGACTGGTATATGATATTCCCTCTTGGGCTGGGCGTGAAAGGCGCGGCAATAGCCACGTCAATAGCCTGTATCATCGCCGGACTCATGGTGCTGGCATATTTCGTATGGTTTCCCGACAGACTCCGTTTCTACCGCATAAAGACATCCGTGACAGCCATTCTGCTGACGTTACGCAACACGCTATACATCATGCGTCTCGGCTTCGCCACATTCCTGACAGAGTTTGCAATGAGCATCATGATGCTCACAGGTAACTACATGTTTATATCCATGCTTGGAGAGGATGGTGTGGCAGCATTCGCCATTGCCTGCTACCTCTTCCCCATCGTCTTCTCCATCAGTAATGCCGTTGCCCAATCCGCACAACCGATAATCAGCTATAATTACGGTGCACATCTCACAGGGCGCGTGAACCGCACACTGAAGGTGTCATTATTCACGGCAGTATTATGTGGAATAATTGTGATGGTAGGGTTATGGGGCGGAAAAGACTGGATCGTAAGGATGTTTCTCTCACCGGAAGAGCCTGCCTATTCAATGGCTACGTCAGGTCTTCCGCTATTCTCCATCTGCGCAATATTCTTCGCCGTCAACATCGCTTTCATCGGTTACTACCAAAGCATTGAGAAAGCATTATTATCCACCATCTACACCATGTTGCGGGGCATAATATTCCTTGTGCCCAGTTTCATACTGCTCCCTCAGCTGACAGGCGTAGCCGGTCTGTGGCTTGCAATCCCATGCGCCGAAGTGCTCACCAGCATCATGATAATAACCCGCTATACCATCTCACAAAAAGCAAACGACCTGTCAACATCTCGTTTAAACCAACAATAATCCCCTCCATCAGACATGGCTGGGGAAGATACAAGTTGTGAATCACATCAGTCTTTTCAATTGAAGTTGAGACAACTTCAATTGAAAAGACTTTGCTTAAAAATCAATTCCGATGCGGAATGTAAAGAAAGCATCCGCGTAATGTTTTCTTCCTAAATCAACGATTTCAAAATGAGGGTTATCTGGATACGTTCCTTGCACTAAATCAAGCCTGTACACATCTGATGTACGTCCCCTCAAAGTCAAACCGATGCCTAAATTAAGCCCTACTTTACGTCCCCAATCAAATCGATGTCCGATTGTGGGAGAGAAATAAACCCCTCCTCCATCAGTTAGGTTATATCCGATTCTTAAATCTCCAAAAGGTCTGAATTTACCGAAACTGTGGTCATAACGAAAATCAAAGAATACGGGCAAAGTACATTCAAGCGAAGGCGCACCAAAAGCAAACAAAAGACCTGCCCCGACAAATACATTTTTATTTATTTGATAGCCGTGAGCAGTTGAGCATCCAAATATCCATTGAAAATCATTCTTATCCTCACCTACGGAATGATCAAAATATGGCATTGACCCTAAAGAATTATCCCATTCAAAAAATCCACGATAACCACGTTGTGGTTCACGCGCATATCCGGAGCATAATGACACCAATACCAGTTTTATGGCTAAAGCCCTCTTCATTTTCACTTATTGTTTCGATATTTCGGATTGAAGGAGTTCCGGAGCGTTAGTGGTGATGAAGTCGGCACCTTGACCGATGCACCAACGCATGTCTTCTGCACTATTTACGGTCCAGACATTCACTTTAAGTCCCAGACGATGTGCCTCCTTAAACCATTCCGGATGTTTGCGCATCGTGCCGATATAGTAGTCAAGTCCGGCGGCTCCGGCTTCCTTCAGTTGCTGCGGAGTCATGTCGCCCGACAGATAATATACCGGAGTGCCTTTCGGTGCATACTTTATGAAATTGTGTAGTCCCTCTTTCGAGAATGTGATGTATTCCACTCTATCATTAAGTCCACGGGCATCCACCATAGCCACAATATCCTTCACCACAAGCTCCTCTCTCCTCTTATCATCATGCTCCTTCATCTCAAGGATGATACGGGTATTGAGTTTCCCTGCCCGGTCAAGATAAGAGTGTAATGTCGGGATACGCTCACCATTAGACAATCCTTGCGGCATAACCTCGGAAGCTGCCGACGTCTGTATGCGGACCCCATTGATATTAGGGTCATGATTCACAACCAACACGCCATCGCCCGTCATCCACACATCAAACTCCGAACCATAGCAGCCGATGGAGTCTGCCTTTACAAGAGCACGTATCGAGTTCTGTGCAGACCCGGCAGTCTGCCAATAACCACGATGGGCTATCACCTTGGTTCTCTCCTGCGCATTGACCGCAACCGCCCCAGGCAACAGATTCAACACCGATAAAAAAACTACTGACAGACAATATTTTCTCAGATTCATGACTTTTGATATTTACAGTATATGTTTTAAACAAGCTTAATATCAAAGTAAAATATTAAAGTTAACGTCTTGATTATATGTACATTGACATATTTCATAACTTATAACTTAGATTCTCTACTTGCTTATAACCACAAAGTTATACAAAAAAACGGATTATACAAGACAATATGACTAATAAAAATCAGGAATTACAGTGTATAACTCATTCGTTCTCTACAAAGACACTTTCTTTAATTATATTAAATGCATCCTTGTCTGATATATAGTGACCGCTATTGTCTATGTTAAGATTTTTTGAGTTTAAAAAAGAGAATGCTATGCGTAATCTTGCGTTTTCTTCAAGAAATATATTCTCAATGATTTTCAATTCTTCATGAGAAAATACTGAGTGCAGGTTGCTGTTTTTAGGCAAAAAGTAACTTTTGCCAGCTAAAAAATCATCTAATGCATCAATATGATTGTTGCTCAGGTTGCCGACTACATTTCTTAATTTATCCGACTGTATACTTGAGATACATAATCTATTTGAAATTAATTTAAACAATAGATTACATAGCTTATCGTTGGCTGAATTACTCATCAGGTTAAATATGAAATTATTCTTTAAAACATTGTTTGCTTCTTTAGTGCTATGAATATCATATATACCACTTCCTGATGAATAAAACTTTGATTTAACAGCATTGATATAACATTGAGAATAATTTTCAACGGATCCAAATTCTGAATTAATGAAGTCCTCTAAACTCATCAATTCTCCTTTGTTCTCTATTAAAAAATTCCCATTCTTTAATAATCCTATATATTTTATAGTTCGTGGAGTGACTTTGTGCGTTGGTAATGGATTGAAAACAAATAAGCTATCCTCCTTGCAGATCAATTCATATTGAAACGTGCTTAATTTTGGAGAAACTGAATCAAATTTATAAATCCCATTATCAAGCAAATCATTATACCATAAAAATATATTATTGTCCTCTTTTCGATCCAGGAATAAGGATTCTGAATACTTATCGAACTTAAAGTGAGATATAATTTGCTTTGGAAAATCATCCGGGGTATAGTTGATAATGGGAATCAATTTAAAATCCTGTTCTATGTTTGATACTTCAATTATACTGCCTTTGGAAGGAATACTACAACACAATATACCAATAACGAATCCCACTATATTGAATATAAACAATGTTGGTTTTGTTAAATGATTAACATTAAAATACTTTTTCATCACATTCAATATTTTTAATTTTAGTAGAAAACAAATCGTTAAATTCTCATTGCGCTACTTCTATGGGGATGGCTCCATTACATATTTTTGAAAAAGCGTATATGGTGAACTCTATAGCTTGGTTCTCTCCTGCGCATTGACCGCAACCGCCCCCGGCAACAGATTCAACACCGATAAAAAAACTACTGACAGACAATACTTTTTCAGTTTCATGACTTTTGATATGCTTTATTGATGGTTAAACAACTTCATTAGTTTGATAATCGCAAAATTATACAAAAAATCTGATTTTTCACGCCAAATAAATAAAAAATAGAAAATCACAGTATATTGTGATTTTTGCATCAAATCAGATATTTCATCTGTATTTTATAGTCAAAATCACAATATATTGTGATTTTGACTTGATATTTAATAATTTTATATTATCTTTGCGCATAAATCACGCTATACTGTGATTCTCAAAAAAACATGACATATCAAGAGATCGGAAAAATAATAAAAGACAGAAGAAAATCGTTTGGTATAACCCAACCCACGCTGGCAGCTTTGGCTGGTGTGGGATTGAATACATTAGTAGCCATAGAACGAGGGAATGGTAATCCAAAAATTCTGACTATATTGACAATACTTAATACACTTGGTTTACAAATAAACACCACCCTTAAAGATTAAAAGCGATGAGAAAATGTAAAGTTTACGTAAACGGCATTGAGGCAGGCATTTTAACAGAATTTGACTTTCCTCGAAATTATCAATTCAAATATCACGAGGAGTATCTCAATTCTAAACTCCCCGGTGTGAGCCTTTCCATGCCATTACAAGATAAAGAATACCATTCACCTGTACTGTTCCCTTATTTTTTTAATCTTCTTTCAGAAGGTGAGAATCGTGCCATGCAAGCATCTATTCATCATATTGATAAGGATGATGACTTCGGCATACTTCTTGCAACTGCCAGATACGACACTGTAGGCGCAGTCACAGTAGAACCTATTTATGATTAACGTTATGAACCCACGAGAAATAAACATCTGTCCATCTCTTCTTAGTGAAGGGCATTCCACATATTCTATAGCAGCCTTGAAAGAGTTATTTAATGGAAAAACCGTAAGCCATATTCTAAATTTTGAATCTCCCTCTGGAAATAATAGTCATCTGGCTATAAAAAATGTCGGTCGACTATCACTTTCCGGAGCCCAACCGAAATTTGGACTCGTACTTGGCGACAATGGAGAACTTCGTTATTCTGAAGATAATGAGCAAAGTATGTATATTCTAAAGCCACGCCCTGTTGGCTACCAAATAATCAATCATGATTATTGTGCAGCTAATGAAAATCTCACAATGCAAATAGCATCCCAAATTTATGGGATAGAAACTGCAACAAATGGGATTTGCTTTTTCAAGGATGGACAAATGGCATACATCACTCGTAGGTTTGATGTCTATCCCGGTGGCAAATATGCACAAGAAGATTTTGCTTCATTGATGGGATTAACAAAAGCTAATGGTGGATCCGATTTCAAATACAATAATGGGAGTTATGAAGAATGTGCTGAAATTATTAGAAAATATGTAAAAGCTGCCCCAATAGACATACTTCGATTTTTCAGAATCATACTATTCAATTTCATTACTTTAAATGATGATGCTCATCTTAAGAACTTTAGTCTTATCAGTAACGGTACAGAATATCATCTGTCACCAGCATACGATCTAATAAACACCTCCCTCCAAATATATGAATCAAGAATATTTGCTCTTGACAAAGGTTTATTCAAAGAAGGCATTCACCTTACAGATACAAGGCAAGTGACATCAGATGACTTCGTAGAATTTGGACGAAGGATAGGACTGCCGGCGAAACTCGTAATGCAGGAGATTAAAAGGTTTACCATACCAAACGAGAAAGCAGATGCCATTATAAGACGTTCGTTTCTGTCAGATAATCTTAAACAGTTATATATGTCGGGCTACCACTACCGGCAGTCAATGATTCGTCCAAAAAACATAATATTAAATTAGGAGTCTTACGCTATCAGAGAGTGCCGCCCGTATTATGTTTTGATATTCTGCGACACCCACATGCCGATATCTTGCTTGCTGAGAGCGGCTGCCATGAGATCGGGGAACCGATCAGGGGTGCATGCAAACGTCGGTACGCCCAACTCTGCCAAGAACTCGGCATTACCCTTGTCGTAGGATGGTGCGCCATCATCATTCAATGCCGGCAACACCACAAGCTGAACCCCACTGTTGACTATCGAGACAAACCTCTTGCGCATCTCCTGAACATTGCCCCCCTCATATAGATCCGTCACCAATACCAGCACCGTCTCCTCCGGACGCGTGATCAAGCCTTGACAATAAGTCAACGCCCGCGCAATATCCGTGCCTCCTCCAAGCTGAACTCCAAACAGAAGGTCAACCGGATCCTGCAACTCCTCCGTCAGATCCACCACCGACGTGTCAAACACCACCATCCTCGTACTTACCGACGGGATAGATGCCAAGACCGAACCAAAGATGCCGGAATAAATGACAGACGTACCCATCGAGCCACTCTGGTCAAGACAAAGAATTATATCCTTCAATGCCTTCCGCTTCCTGCCGTAGCCGATGCGCACCTCCGGTATGATCGTCTTATAATCCGGCTGATAATTCTTGAGATTCTTCACAATGGTAGTGTTCCAATCTATCTCATTATATCGGGGATTACGACGACGCGACGAACGGTTGAGCGCACCGCTCACCGCCTGCTGCGTGGGAGCCGACAACTTGCGGAGCAATTCATCAACCACCTGACGCACCACCTGACGTGCCATCTCCTTATTCTTCTCCGGAATCACCCGACTCAACGACATCAATGTAGCCACCAGATGAACGTCAGGCACCACCGTCTGAAGCATCTCCTTCTCTGTCAGTAGAGAAGTGAGATTCAGCCTCTTGACCGCATCCTTCTGAATAATCTGCACGACAGTCTGAGGGAAAAACTCCCTTATGTCGCCAAGCCAACGGCTCACTTTCGGTGCCGACGAACCGAGACCACCCTTCCTGTCGCTGTCGTATATCGCCTCCAGCGAACGGTCGATACGCTGTTCCTCTATATTCAGTGGCACATTAGTGCCGTCTGCCTCCGCGCCACCGAGAATCAATCGCCATCTTTTCAAATATTCCTCTTCCATAGCTCTATCATCTTAACCAATATCACCTTAGACTCCATCTTATAAACCCAACAGTCGGCACACCACCGGCAACACCTTGGCGGCATCCTCCTCATTATGCGGCATCTCTCCCCCATTGACATCACGTGTGCCAGTGGTGCCGCTGCTCATCCTTGCTTTCTCTCCGAGCTTGCGACGTTCCACCGGAGTGAACTCACTGAACGTGCGTCGCAGAATCGGAAGCAATTCCATAAACGTATCCTTATCCTGAGAGCATATCCAGTCATTGACAAGGTTCCAAAGATTCTCATCAAGCAGCAAGACGGTGCCGGAAGCTCGTAGGAAACCCTCAAGCCAATAAGCCATCTCTGCCGGAGTATTCCCCACCGACAAACGATATTCCAACGCATCCGCCACCTCCTCCGAAGAGAGCAGACGCTTATCGTGGAGCATACGGGTGGCATATCCGGCTATGACGGGATGCACATTGGAGCCGCCGCGAAGTTGGGATATGAAACCCGTCCACATCTCATTCAGTTCAGCATCATCAAGAGTGGAGAGCGCGTAGTCGGCAGCTATCAGGCGTTCAAGAAGACTTTCAGCCGCATCCTCATCTATATTCACGCATGCAAGCACGCCACCGGCAAGGATACGGGCGGTCATCGTGTGGAGCATACCCCTTACATTCGAGAAATCGAGATTGCGTACATCTCCATATCTGACAATACCTGCAAGGTCGGGCAAAGCCCTCATCATATCAACTATATCTGCCGAGGCAGCCGAAAGACTGTCAAGACGCCGCGTGATCGACTCCACAAGTTGAGGAAGATCAGCGGGGATTATATTCTTCAAGAGTCGGGTGAGATCCATGATACGCTCCGCCTTCTCCGTCTGACTCAACATATATTTCCGTGCAGCCTCCTCCAAGGTATTTCCCCAGATAGCCGCCTCGATTATACGAATGATCTGCTCCGGATTATGATAAAGCGTCCACGTCTCCTTGAAAGTGCCCTTCCCTTCGCTTATGCCGGGTGTCGCCCAGCTTATACCAAGCAGGTTCAGCCGATGGAAGAGGATGCTGCGCTCAAGATCACCCGGCTTACGAAGATCAAGAGCAAGTTCCTTTATACCAGCCTTAAACGGCACTCTCAGCCTCTTCTGCTGTCGCTCCACATCACTGAGCAGCGGCACCTTCGGGACATTATCGGGCACACTCCCCAGACGGTCGCTGATAATCATCTGCTCTCTTATTATTGAGAGAAGCACATCATCACCGAAACCCATCACCGTAGTGACTGCCTCATTATATTCTGCGAGCGACGGAGATGGTAGACCGCGTAACGCAGCCGTAGCATGAGCAAGCCGGATAGTCTCTATCACGTGCGCCACCGATATATCCATATCCTTCTGACGTAGCAGAGCCGCCACGTTTGCCACCCATCGTGTACCATCGTCATCCGGATTATTCCACAGATAGTCATACCATCCGGGCGACATGATACCCGCGCCATATCCGCTACGCAGAGACAGGCGGTCGTAGGTCCATGGTATCCACGTACACTCCACCTTTACCTTCGGAAGACCCTTCAGCAGTTCATTGTCATCCTTCACCTTCGGCATACGGCTCAAAGCGGGCACGTGCCATGCACCGCACACCACGGCTATCCGCTCGAAATTCTCCTTCTGTGCGGCTCGCAACATCTTCCTCATCCACGCCTCGCGCAGCAGATCGCGCGGAGAAGTAGACTCCGGAAGCGCATCACGCAATGCCGTGACTGCCTCCTGCACCCCCTCGAATACGCCGGCATTGTCATGGCGTATCTCTATCGTGGATTCCCACCACGACTCACCATCCGCATATCCGGCAATCTCCGCAAGATAATCAAAAGGATCTCTCTTGACCGCATCCGTCATACTCCCCTCCGAATTATCCTCCTGAACGGACTGCGCGGAATCATCATTTGCGGAGTCATTATTTAATGCCATGGAGTAGGACAACGGCAGGTCAAACATGCGTATCTCCACGCCATTACGCACGGCGTAACGTATTGTCTGCCATTCGGGGGAAAAGTCTGCAAACGGATAGAACACGGCATTCTGAGGAGCGTCCGGTTGATAAGCGAGAAGTGCAATCGGCGGAACCATTTGCGGATCCACCACATCTTTCAGCAGACCGTCAGCTTCGGGAGGACCCTCAAGCAGAATGAGATCCGGCTTCAATTCCTCAAGATATGACGCCACATTGCGACATGACCCCGGACCGTGATGTCTTATTCCCAATAGATGAGTAGCCATTGATTATGGTTTATAATTTATGGTTTATGGTTTATGGAAACAAACTCCCCCTTTAGGGGCTGGGGGCTGATACCGCTTTATATAAAGTCTATTGATGCGCGGTATATGTCTTTCCAGCCGTCGCGTTTCTTAACGACAGTCTCCATATACTCCTGCCATACCACCTTATCCTGCACCGGATCCTTTATCACCGCGCCCAATATTCCCGACACAAGATCTTCTGCATGTATCACGCCGTCGCCGAAATAGCCTGCCATAGCCAACCCGTTGTTGACCACAGATATTGCCTCAGCTGTGCTGAGAGTGCCGGAAGGAGATTTAAGTTTCGACTTTCCATCGCACGTCACGCCCTGACGCAGTTCCCTGAAAATTGTCACAACGCGCCGTATCTCCTCCAATGCCGGACGCTCGGAAGGCAGACTCATCACCTTTTCAAAACTCTCCACACGCCTGCGCACTATATCCGTTTCCTCCTCAATGCTGTCGGGCAATGGGAGAATCACAGTGTTGAATCTTCGTTTCAACGCGCTTGAAAGATCGTTCACACCCTTGTCGCGGTTGTTGGCAGTAGCTATCACATTAAATCCCCTGATAGCCTGCACCTCCTTGTTAAGTTCCGGTATCGGAAGAGTCTTCTCCGAGAGAATAGTGATAAGGGTATCCTGCACGTCGGAACCGATACGCGTCAGCTCCTCGATACGCGCAATCTTACCCTCCTGCATCGCTTTCATCACCGGAGTCTGAACCAACGCCCCCTCGCTTGGACCCTCTGCAAGCAAGCGTGCGTAGTTCCAACCATAACGTATAGCCTCCTCACCGATTCCGGCAGTACCCTGCACTATCAATGTAGAGTCACCGCTTACAGCCGCTGCGATATGCTCACTCACCCAGCTTTTCGCCGTGCCGGGAAGCCCATATAGCAATAGCGCGCGGTCTGTGACCAGAGTGGCTACGGCTATCTCCATCAACCGGCGGTTGCCTATATATTTCGGCGACACCTCAAACCCATTCTTTAGCGTGCCTCCCATCAGATAAGTGACCACCGATTGCGGCGACATCTCCCAATTTTCCGGCACCGGATTTGTTTCATTCTTTTTCAACTCATGCAATTCTTCTGCAAACTGTTGTTCGGCATGTTGTCTGAGCAGGTTCATAATATATTGTCGTTTAACAAGGTGTTTATTTGTCCTTTTATTATCATGTATTCATTCAGCATACGGAAAAATTTACTGAGCATCTGCTGTTCATCATATTCCGACGCATATCTCTCCACTTCCCGACGCAGCGACTGAGGCATACGCAAAGCAAGCCGCTCCACCATATCCTTATCAAAATAATAGAATCTTGAGCGAACCACATGCTGCAATATCCTCGTGGAGAATTTGACTCCCCATTCCTCTCCATCCTCATTAAACCATGATGAAGGGATATCGAGCCCCCTTTCGTTAAGGGTGAATTTTATCTCCTCCCTCTGTTGTGGCGACAAGAGTCCCATCAATCTTACGCATCTGTACTCCTCCGGACTGTCCTTCAGGGTCTGGAATGCCCACATCCTGTCCTTAAAGGTCTCTATCGCACTGCATACGTCGAAATATTTGCCGAATGGAGGACGAGCCGCTAATTTTGCAGCCGCTTTCTCCGGGGTGCAGTCATATAATTTCGCCCAGAAACTTAAAGGCACGCGTTCAGCCAACTGGCGCAGCAGATAGTCGCTATCCTTCTCCCCCTTGTTCGGGCTGACCTCCTCCAGACCAAGAGACTTCATCTCCGGGGTGTATGAGATTGTTCCGTAAGACCATCCCATCAGCATCCTCCACTTTATATTCCCCTCAAGCAGACTGCAATATCTCTTTACAAGTTCGGAATCCGGCAACTTCGACAACAGACGCAATGCCGTAGTCCTTACAACCGCACTACGGTCAGACTTCGCAATCTCCTGAAGAAACGGTTCGTCATCCTTACTCAGATTCACTTTCAGACATTGTATCAGTTCATCGCGCCGCGCCGCCGGCTCATTCTTAAGCTCGGAGCCAAGCAACGCCAACCCCTCCGAAGGCACCCGTTCCCTCATGCGGAGAAGCATCATTTTCCTCTCCTCATGCGATGCGGTGTCCCACTCCGTAGGTTCCTTCTCGCCGGAAAGACTCAATCCCATGAGGCGTGCAAGCCATTCCCCTCTTCTGCCCGACAGACGGGAAAGTAATTCCTGTTCCTTACTACGGTTAGGGTTATTGCTGACGCAGGCATGGGAGATCAGTTCGGGCAGATAGAATGGCGGTATAATCCGCCCCAAATTATCCCATCTGCGGTAGGCATATATGAGCAGATAGTTATACTTATTGACCACAAGCGTGCGCAACAATTCACCAGCTGCCTTTGGAAGATAAGGCAACGTCTCTTCCGGCGACTCCTCCACCGCATGCACGCCATCATCAGAGGCAGCCTCCATTCCGGCATTATGATATGCAAAGGCTATGGCAGACATCTGATAGAATGCACTCTCCTTGTCGGCACCACTCTCCCGGATCTTTCGGAAAGCATCATCAAGAGGAGCCGCAAGCGATCCGGGTATGTATTCCTGCGTACCGGTGCCAAGCAAGGCAGTATTTATGATAGGTTCAATTAATTTCATCTTTCCATGAATAAAATTCAGATTCCGACCATATAGATTTCAATTGCCAGACCACATTTCCGGCAAGTATGAAAACGGAGAACGGTTTTCCACCCGTGATTGCAAGGATATCTGTCTTTATTGCATCATCCACCTCTGCGACGACCGCTTTGCCGGCGGCATCCAAAAGATACAAATCCTTCCCTTTCGATGCTATCCGAAGATTATCCACAAGCATAGGAATCTCCTCCACAAACGGATTCTCACGCATGGTTTTCCGATAGAGTGAAGTAGCCTCATCTAAATCATGACAGAACTCCGGGATGAACCGATTGTCTGACGGGGAGTAATCCCTGAGAAGACCACGAATTTGCGCCACGCCCTTATAGTAGCATATCTCTGCGGAATACGTGCTGCCGGGCAACAGATTGAAATCAGGCAATTTCCCGGGAGCTGTGAAATCAAGGTAAACTGCAAAACGTCGGCTCTCCTTGCCATATAGCCAATAAGCCGACATCCTTACGCCATTCTGATCGCTCACCCTACGGTGCACCACCATCCATTCATCCCGGACACCCTCTCCGGCAAGAACCTCCTCCTTTGATTGCGGATAACCTATCTGGGTGCGTATCTCCCATTTCCAATCCTCCGGTTGGGCGTCAATATGACGGTAGCTTTCAGAAAGTAGGTATAGTTTGCTCAACCGGTCGGTAAGGATATATTTCCAACTCTCTTTATAGAAATCTATCTCCTGAATGGCTCTCAACCTGTTTACCAGTCCTGTAGCCTGGGCATCAACCATACGTCGGGCTATATTGTCAAACAAAGAATATGCACGTTCCGGCACGTTAAGCAACCCGTTGCGCAAAAGATCCTTTATCCATATCTGTAAATCGTCGATACCGTCCAACACCTTCTTATGGCGTGACGCTGCACGACGTGCCTGTGCCTCCTCATCTACAGGTTTGTCACTCTTAGCCTTCTGCTCCTTCTTCTCGGCTTTCGCCTCACGTTTGGAAAGCCATTCGCTCACCCAGTCGGGTTCCTCCTCAGAAGAGAACAGTTCCGGATGTGCGGCATAAAGCAACAGTAGCCCAAGACCATGCTTGCAAGGGAACTTACGGCTTGGACAAGAACATCGGAATGCAATCTCATTCATATCGACGACAGTCTGATACGGATTCTTGCCACTACCCTGACAATGCCCCCACACTGCACGCTGGCTAAAATGCAACAGCGGCCATTTCGACTTGACAGCCAATCCCTTCCCTGCCTTTACAGAAGCAGCATCCGGCGCCAGTTGCACGATTTGTTCTTCAGTCAGATTTTGCAACATAAAGATTCCGATTGATTTTACATGGTATAAAAACACTCCATCCCCTCATTTCAGGGAACCACCCTAACCCATACTATCCATCTGCAAATTTACAAAAACATTCCGTAATTCCAAACATTCATATCTCCCGTGGTAAAACACCACTAAGACAGAGTCGCAAAGTTCTTAAATAAAAATCTCCGTGATCTCCGCGTTCTCCGTGGTGGATTTACCGCAAAGAACGCAGAGAACGCAAAGTTTTATATAATTTCTCTGCTTACACCTTTTGGGTTTAGTATCAGTATAACTGAAATTCTGTCATAATCCAGAATTGGTCGTTGTTATCCTCAAATTCAATCTTCTTATAAAGACGATACGTGCCCGGTTTGTTATCATTGAGAGCAGGACGCATTCCCACCTTAAATTCATGGTTACCACCCTTCCTCAAACTGAATCCAATGGAATTATAGACACCTTGAGATGGAAGTTTATACCAAGTTCCATCTTCCCCTTGATATGCCACCGTATAATTTTCACCGAAAGATATAGATCTTGAACCATAATTTTTTAATGAAAAAGAGACAGACTTGGAATCTTTCGGAAATGAATCGGCAATAGGCAACAAGCTGATACTGTCAGGAGAGATATCAGCCCTTACAGGAATATTGATCTTCTCAGGTTTTTCCGGACCCTCAAATCTGATATGTTGGGAGTCACATATTTCTTGCCGGAACTTATTCCTCCACCGTGGAGTATTAATCATCATGTATACATGAACACAATCACTACCTATTCCCCAAGAATAGACATTCTGCCGAATAGGATTGTCTAATGATAATGCATCAAACCGGTTGGCTATATAATCATTCAGGTAATATAAATCCTTGTCAGTAGGAGGCATAATTGCATGTTCATCTTCATTAAGGATTTCTTCAGTAGAAACTGTTTCTGTAGCTTCTGCCTGTTTTGTACTTACTGTATCATAATCTGCAAGAACAGTATCTTTGGTATCCTCAACAGCAATTGTAGAGATTTTTTTTGATTTATTACACCCTTGAAACGTCACCGACAAAACCGATAAAACTACAAAAAGAATCACAATCTTTATAGACTTCTCACACATAACACATTATCAACAACTAAAATATTCACATAATCATATACTTTCTCCAACACACTATCCATCTGCAAATTTACAAAAATATTCCATACAAACAAACTCCAACAATCCATCAAACACATTTCTCCGTACACTCCGCGTTACCCATGGTTTATTTCTTAATTTCACTAAGAAATTTCTTCTTTTCTTGTATTTCTTCGTGCGTCTTTTTTACCAATTTCTAAAGTTATTTCTCAATGCCAAATATTCTCATATTTTCTTGATTATACCAAAATTTCAGGCTAAATTTGTACTTTCGCTACGAAAACGGCTCAAATTTTAAATATAATACAAAATGATAAGGGAGTTTTGGATTGAAAATTATCTGTCATTCCGAGGATCCTATCCGTCAATGTATAATCATTCCTCAATCAGCCGAGTATAACCGTAAAACCAAATAAAATAGACATTATCAGATGATCACATATATTGAAAAAGGAGACATTTTCACCTTAACCGATGTGACAAGTTTTGCACACGGATGTAATTGTGCCGGAGCTATGGGTAAAGGCATAGCATTACAATTCCGTAATAAATATCCCGAAATGTATTTGGAATATAAGGAATTGTGCAAAAACGGGGAATATATTCCCGGAGATGTGTTTGATTACGATTATGGCATAGGACACATATATAACCTTGCCACACAGCTCACATGGAGAACCAAAGCTAAGTTGGAATATATTGAAAAATCGGTAACCAAGATGTTGGACCTGGCATCAGAAGAAGATGTAACCAAGATTGCCCTTCCTGCCATTGGAGCCGGATTGGGTGGTTTGGAATGGAATGATGTGAAAGATGTTTTGGAAAAAGCATCAGCCAATTATCCGAATATCGAATTATATGTAGTGGAATCCTATCAGAGCGGTAACACCATCTCCGAATAATCAGATACCATGCTCTCAGCGTTCTCCGTGGTGGATTTACCGCCAAGAACGCAGAGAACGCAAAGTTTTTATATAAAATCTCTGTGACCTCCGCGTTCTTGGTGGTAGTTATTTCAGAAGTTGTATCCGATGCTAAAGGTCACTCTGTTCTCATGGAATTTGACATCGGAGTCACTTAGCATGTTGAGCATGCCGATGCCACCACTCACTCCAAAATATAAATTTTGATACGTGATGCCTGCACCGGCTCCCCACAGAAGATCCACGCGGTTCATGCCCCCGTTATCCCCATACGCACTTTCCGACTCATCTATCACCATACCCTGAAAACTACCCTTGACATGCCCCTTGGCGGAAAGACCAATCTCCAGTTCCGGACCAGTGAACAACGACAGTTTCACATCATCCGTAAAGTCGAAATGATAACCTGCCATCACCGGAATACGCATACCGAATTTCCTCATACTTGCACTCTGTATGACGATATCCTCCTCAATATCCATTATCGAGAAATCTTTGAATGAATACGTATTATAATAGAATTTCAAACCTGGTTCTATATAGAAGTTCGCAACCACAGGGAAATTGTAGATTCCACCAAACTCAACACCACCACCATTCTTGAATGCACTCACACTGAAGTTTTCCACCGACAGCTTACCGGGACACGTGATTTCACCCCCAAGACGGATACCGAAATAACCCTTATTATTCGGATTGTCAACCACAGGATTTTGCGAAAACATCGGCAATCCCGACAAAAGCAACAATGCAGCTGAAACGTGATACTTTTTCATAATAAGATATGCTATTGACCTTCTGACTCTAAGGCAAATTAGTTTATAATATCGGAAACGTGAGCCAAATATACAATGTATCAATCTTCAAGTCGTAGGAAACCATCAGCGCAATTTTACGTTTAGTGATTTTCATATATACCGGAATCTCAAGACACGCATAACGTTTCTTATCTTTCTGGAACATCCTTCCCGAGAATAATCCAAATCATTGTTATACTATTCAACCGCAAATTTATAAATTTATCACAAAAAAATCAAAGAAACAAAGAAATTTTCTTGCAGAAAAATATTTTCTTAATTTCTTTTGTTTCTTCGTGCGCTTTTTATCAGAACCGACACATCAGTTCTATCACTATTTTGTTTCTGTCAGAGATCCCAGACGTTATTCCGGGTTTGTAGAAATATTGCTCATAGTTTATTCGCAAATCGGCATACATCGACCGGCTCCCCCAATGCAGTGTGGCACCAAGCGTCATACGATGACGCCCATGATCATTTATGACAAGATTCCCCGAATCATCCCGCACACCGTCGCTATGATCCGACATGTAGTCATAACGACCTAATGCCGATATGCCACTAAAGATCCTCTTCAAAGGAAAACGACGTGCAACAAACGCATCCACCGCATTAACTGAGGAGAACTTACCGGAATAATTCTTTCGCAGATATTCCCCTTCTATGTGCCACTTAGTGTCGTCATAAAATGCTCCTATATCCCACATCATAATCCCAACACTGTCCGGCGATATCCGCTGGCATCCGGCAACCACCGTCACATTATCAACAACGGCTGTAGCCTTGACTGAGAAATTATACCGCTTTGTCCAGAAATTCTTCTGATCCGTCAATCCCGAACCGTTGAATATGCCGGCTTCAAGAGTGATTGGTACCCTCTCCCCAAATCCATACATACCAGTCAATCCCACATCCCTTACATTACCCACCTGCTTTGCGATGAACGAACGGTTGGCAAAATACTGCTGATGTGGCGAGCGATGCGCATCTATCGTAAACGGCACCCGCATCTGCCCCGCCGTCAGGGATCCGCGGAACGACCGGGCAGACAGACGACAATAGGCATCAAGCATCCTTATGCGACCCTCATCAGAAAGGTCGATCTCAACCTTATACCCCACCACAGGAAGAATCTTCCCGGTGATGCTCATGCGGGCATTTCTCACCTCAAATCGTCCTGCCGAAATCTGAGGCTCATACTCATACTTCGCCCTTACCGTGCCGTTTATCACCGGGCGATAGTCTACCTCCTCGGCATTCACACTCATACAACTCATTGCCAGCAGAACGGCAAATACTGTATTAAGAAAACGCATACTCTTCATCAGAATCAACAGGTCGGTTAAATATGGTCGGAATACGGATTGGAGTCTCCGGCGACAACATAAGTTTTGCATCTGCCCTCAGCAACTTGCGAAGACTCGACACTATCTCCTGCATCTCCTGAAGCATATTGACGTAGACGTAGAGCACACCCATATCCTGCGACTCACCCTGACGTATCTCGCCATACACTCGTCGGCATAACAATGACAGACGATTCTTCAGATTGTCGCAGCTACTGCGCAGACCGATTA
This sequence comes from Muribaculaceae bacterium Isolate-037 (Harlan), assembly GCA_003762615.1. Classification (GTDB taxonomy): domain Bacteria; phylum Bacteroidota; class Bacteroidia; order Bacteroidales; family Muribaculaceae; genus Lepagella; species Lepagella muris. The sequence continues at coordinate 177,617 of RIAZ01000005.1, read as the reverse complement.
CCCGCGAAGGTTCAGGATTTCCCAACAATCCGATGGTAGTGTGGAAAAGACCGGTTGTCTCCTCACACAATGGAATGGCAAGTTCGGCATATCCCTTCGGCAACGGACGGAAATGGTTGTCGACATGCTCATGGCATACTTCCGCGATACGTAGAAGATTATACAGTATCCCCATCTGGCAATTGCTTGCCGTATGGAACCATGTGTTCATCTCAATCGCTACGTCCGGCTCTACATGGCGAAGGCAAAGCGTGGATTTTCTACGGTTGCTCTTCAGCACATCCTTCTGCTTACGCATGCCGACAATAGCCTTGTCAAGCTGACGGGAATTATCGGAGAAGAAGCCGGATATGATGTTTTTCTGCGTTTCCATAGCAAACTCCAGAAACAGTTTCTGATTCTCGGCAAGGTACAGTTTCAGAAGATTCCAAGCCTTGCGCTTGTCGCCGGAAGCAAGGATACTCTGGAAGAGAGTGTTCTCACTTGCCGTCTCCTCCTTGCGTCGGCGAAGATTGCTATGTAACAGAATCACCACTGCGACTACTGCAACAACCACAATCGCTGTGGCACCCCCAACATGCATGATGCTTACGATCAGTGCTGCTCCAATAAAGGCTGCCCCGGCTGTAATGAACCATCCGCCAATGACTGAAATGACGCCTGTGATGCGGAACACTGCCGATTCGCGACCCCAAGCACGATCGGCAAGAGACGTGCCCATCGCCACCATAAACGTGACGTAGGTCGTTGATAGAGGCAGTTTCAGCGATGTGCCCAAGGCGATAAGCATACCTGCGAGCACAAGGTTGATCGAACCCCTCACAAGGTCAAACGCAGCACCATTATAAAGTATCGCACGGTTGGTATCAAGCCTTCTCCCAACCCAACGTCTTACCCCCTCCGGAGTGTGGGATACAATCCAGCCCGATACGGCAAGAGCCCATCCCACGATTCTACGCGCGAGTTTCGACGAACCGAACATCTCCTCGCCACTATCCTGACGCGACAGATTGACTGATGTCTCCACCACTTTCTGAGCTTTCCTTGACGTTGCCAACGCCACCACCATAATGACGCCCGCCCCGATTAGGAAATATACCGGGGTAGATGCTGCCCCTGTCAATGAAGTCATAAGAAATGCGTCGGGACTACCTCCCCCATGTGCTACATAATCCTGCCACGAGGCAAAACCAGTCAGCGGAACACCGATAAAATTCACGAGGTCGTTACCGGCAAATGCCATGGCAAGAGCAAATGTGCCGAAAAGCACTATAATCTTGAATACGTTCACCTTCAGGAAATGCAGACACTGCATCACCAATGTAGAAACCACAAAGCAAACGCCCATCAATATGCCTGTATTATCACTAATCCATCCCTTCACTTCGGGAGTCATGAACGTCAATCCTTTCGCACCTTTAAGTATCAGGAAGTAGACGATAGCTGTCGTGGCTATTCCTCCGAATATACCGATCTTCCATGAGAGACCTTTCTTGTAATCAAACGAGAACCACAATCGGCTGAGATATTGCACCAACGTACCGAAAAAGAAGGCAATCGCCACCGACAAGAATATGCCGAGAATAACCTCAAACGCCTTTTCCGTGTTAAGAAGATGACCGAGCGACAGCTCAGGATTCCCGGCTATCTTGAAAAGGGCGACAGCAAACGTGGCACCAAGCAATTCAAACACCATTGAGACGGTCGTCGATGTGGGCATTCCCAGGGAATTAAAGATATCCAGAAGGATTATATCCGTGACCATCACAGCCGTGAATATGCACATCACGTCGAAGAACGACAGCTGCTCAGGTCTGAATATGCCATTACGGGCAATATCCATCATGCCGTTGCTCATCACCGCGCCCAGGAAAATCCCCACGGCGGCGATAATGATAACTGTCTTGAACGATGCGGCACGGGAGCCGATTGCTGAATTGAGGAAGTTGACCGCATCATTGCTGACCCCCACAGTGAGGTCAAACACAGCGAGTACAAAAAGAAAAATAACAATGCCGATAAAAACATACTCCATAGTATTACAGTTTATTGTTTCTATGGCAAAGTTCTCAAGATTTTATTTCATAAATCTTACCGAAATGTTTCAAAAATGTGAAATTGAAGTTATCTATGTTCCCGGTAAAGTGATCAGGAACCGGAGTCCACCCTCCGGATGATTACTGACCGTGATAGTGCCTCCGTGGAAGAGTATCGTATTCTTCACGATTGAAAGCCCAAGCCCAGTGCCTCCCGAATTTCGGCTACGTCCGCTATCCACACGGTAGAATCGCTCAAACAGACGCGAATGATGCGACTCATCCACTCCTATGCCATTATCCCTAAAATCAATAATCCATTCGCCTGATACGGAGTCATGGGCAGTGATACTTATCAGCGATGCACGTGAATAGGCGTTGGCATTCGATATAAGATTTCTGAATACAGCGGAAAGTAGAGAATAATTTCCAACCGTCTTCATCTCCGACGGGATATCCAGCCTTATGGGTATGCCGGAAGCAGAATATTCCTCCACCACCGCTTTTATCAGAGTTGAAAGATCTATAGGCTCTTTCTCAATCATCGACTGCCCATCTTCAAGACGAGTGATGGTGGAGACATCGGCAAGCAGCTGCTGAAGACGCCGGCAATTATCATAACAACGTCCTACAAATACATCCTTCTTACTTTGCGGCAGATCCGGATGCTCGATGATAGTCTCCAGACACACCTGCATCGCAGCCACCGGAGTCTTCAGTTCATGGTTGATGTTATTAGAGAGTTGCCGTTTGATCAGATTCTTCTCATGTTCAAGTCTAAGCGACTCCTCATGTTGCCTGTCGCGCTCCATCATCGCCTGCTGGAGATTGGCATAAAGCTGCACTATATGACCGGAAATATCCCCGAGCTCATCATGTGGGAAAGGATCGTCGCCATAAATCTGCTCCCCACGTTCCGCCTTTGCAGCAAACTGATTGAGACGCGTTATCGTATGCCCGATCTTACGGGTGGCATAATACCCTATCACGCTCATCACCCCAGCCATGCCAAACATAAACCAAAGGAACGCACTGTCAGCCTTCAGCATTTCGCGAACACTCATCGTATAGGGAGCGGCAGTCCTTACGATTATGGAATCGTTAGACATCGCTGAGTAGAAATATGTGTCGTTGGTGGTAAACGAATGTCTACGTCGGGCAAAACCGATGCCGCTGCGCAATGCATCCCTTATCTCCGGACGGGAAAGATGATTCTCTGTCGGCAAGGTGTCAAGCGTGTTGTCAAACACGACCCTGCCGTCATTATTGATGATAGACACCCTCAATTCCTCAAACGGCTCCTTGCATCCGGCAAGATATTCTTGTGGCGACACACCGTTCATCACTGCATCCGCAATCCCCACGTTATATAATTGCAGACGCTCATTAAGCTGCTCCGCCTTATATTTCTTCTCGCGGTCATACTGAAATATCACAAAGCAACCCATGAACAGTCCCAGGAACGACAGTAGCCATAGAAACAGCCGATGATGATACGTGATTCTACTCGAAGCCATAGCCGTAGCCCGAACGGGTGATTATATGTCTGCCGTATGGATGAAGTTTCGTGCGCAGGCGCGTGATATTGACATCGATTGTGCGGTCGAGCACAATCGCCTCCCTCTTCCACACGCGGTCAAGTATCTCCTCTCGTGTGTATATCCTGCCGGGAGTGGAGATAAGTAGCGATAGTATCTCAAATTCTTTCTTCACGAGTTTCACCTCCTGCCCGTCGACCATACATCGCTTGAATCTCTTATCCACGGTTATCCCCTTATAGGTTATCACATCCTCCTCCGCATCCTTTTTTGGAGTCGCCGGAGAGGCAGTCCGTCGGAGCACTGCCTTTATCCGTGTCAGAACGTTGCGTATCGTGTAAGGCTTATATATGTAATCATCAGCACCCAAATGGAAACCTGTCACCATGTCATCCTCCGTATCTTTTGCTGTGCAGAAAATAATCGGTATGGAGGCGGTGGCGGCATCGCTCTTCAATCTCTTTGCGAATTGAAAACCGTTTGTGCCATCCATCATCACATCAAGCACAATCAATGAGAATGAGGGCAGATCCAAATCCATCGCCTCATCAGCACTATATACCTTCATGGCGTCATACCCCTCCAGCTCCAGATTAAACTGAAGAGTATCCGCGAGAGTTTCATCATCCTCTATAACCAATATTTTCACTGCATCCATAGATCAAATCAACTATTAAGACTGAAGTCTTGACAACTTCATTATGGAGCATAAAATTGTCAAGACTTCAATAAACATGTTTCAAGCAACATCATCCTCCGATGCAAAGTTACCACTTAATAATCTAAATATCCTTATCCGATTAAATCTTTAATAAAAATTTAATAAAATCCACAACGTCTTTGACTCACGTCTTTCAATGGATCTCACGTTTATCCCATGATGGATGTGCCGGATCCTCCGCCACAAGTGCCTCCGCAAGATCTATGCCCAATGCCTCGGCAAGCATCTTGCCATACTCCTCATCCGCATTATGGCAAGCCCTGACATGACGCTGCTTTATAAAGAGGGGCACCCCCTCCATCTGAGTGGCAGTATTGCTACACGTCGCCCTCTTATCCTCCGCGCTCATAAGACGCCATAACTTTCCGGGCTGCGTGTAATAGTCATTGTCATATTCCCTTTCATCATAGTTATACATATCACCATGCAGCTCCAACGGAGGTTCCTTTCTTGAAGGAGTATCTTGCCATTCGCCATAACTGTTCGGCTCGTATGATATGGTTCTGCCGCAATTGCCATCAGTGCGCATCTGTCCGTCGCGATGATACGAATGGAACGGACATCTTGGACTGTTCACTGGTATAAGGTTATGATTGACACCAAGACGATAACGTTGCGCATCACCGTAGGAGAAAAGACGTCCCTGAAGCATCTTGTCGGGAGAGAAACCGATGCCGTCGACGATATTTGCCGGATTAAAGGCAGCCTGCTCAATCTCGGCAAAGAAATTCTCAGGATTACGGTTAAGTTCAAGGATACCCACATCACGAAGCGGGAAATCCTTATGATACCATACCTTTGTCAGATCAAACGGATTTATATGGTATTCCTTCGCCTCATCCTCAGTCATAAGCTGCACCTTCAGTTGCCAACGTGGGAAATCCCCTCTCTCAATGGCTTCAAAAAGATCACGCTGATGCGACTCCCTATCCTTGGCGATGATAGTCTCTGCCTCACTGTCGGTAAGATTCTTTATACCCTGCATGGTGATGAAATGGAATTTCACCCAAGTGCGTTTGTTATCCTTATTTATAAAGCTGTAGGTATGGCTACCGAACCCGTGCATGTGGCGGAACGAGGCAGGTATGCCACGCGGCGACATCGTTATCGTCACCTGATGCAACGCTTCGGGCAAAAGCGTCCAAAAATCCCAATTGGCGGCAGGATTACGCATACCGGTGCGTGGGTCGCGTTTTATGGCATGATTCAAGTCGGGAAACTTCAGAGGGTCACGCAGGAAAAACACAGGAGTATTATTCCCCACCAAATCCCAGTTGCCTGCATCCGTGTAAAATTTCATTGCGAATCCTCGTATGTCGCGTTCGGCGTCGGCTGCTCCACGTTCGCCAGCCACCGTTGAGAAGCGCACGAGACATGGCGTCTGTTTACCCACCTCTGCAAAGATAGAGGCTCGTGTAAACTCTGTAATATCATTTGTGACGGTAAACGTGCCGAATGCACCGGAGCCTTTGGCGTGCATACGTCTTTCCGGTATCACCTCACGATCAAAATGGGCTATTTTTTCAAGATACCACGGATCATTGACAGACATAGGTCCTCGCAGACCAGCAGTCTGTATATTCTGGTTGTCGGCGATTGGGCGACCGTTTTCTGCGGTCAGTCTTTTCTTATCCATACAATCATAATTTATTTTATAATGAAATCAATAACACAAGATGATTTCTAAACAATAAAATATTACCTACGTATTATGGCAAGAGTATTTTTTCAGACTTTTTTATTTTTTTTTGCAATTTGCAGGAGATTTAAAATTTCATTAATTTTGCAATGACTTATGTAATGACCTACTTTTAACGGCAAACTTTATAACGACAATCTCACTATAAACTATAAACAATACTCTATAAATCATACACATGAATCAATTCTCAAGATTGTTGTTTGCAACAACACTATTCGGTGTGTCGGTATGCGGAAACATTTTAGCGGAATCCGTAAATATCACGGCAATACCGTCAAAAGGCGCATTCCCCATTGTCGGGACACGCGGTGAGACAACCTCCTTCGTGGTTGACCCTGCCGATGCGGAAGTGGTAGCCACCGTAGCCGGAGCCGTCAGCGATGACATACGCCTGATAACCGGCAAGACCCCTACACTGACAAATTCATTGAAAGGAGTAAAATATCCTATCATAGCCGGCACTATCGGAAAATCCTCTTTCATCGACAAACTGGCAGCTGAAGGAAAAATCGACACATCCGACATTGCCGGGAAATGGGAGGCATACGGACTTGCAGTAGTGGAGAAACCGGCAAAAGGGGTTGAACGTGCTCTCGTAGTCTACGGCAGCACTCCGAGAGGCACAGCCTACGCTCTGTTTGAGATCTCAAAACTGATGGGGGTATCCCCTTACGTATGGTGGGCTGATGTGACGCCGGAGAAACGTAATGCCATTTATGCCACGCCGGGAAAAACCGTGGTAGGTGAACCGTCGGTGAAATTCCGTGGAATATTCATAAATGACGAGGATTGGGGACTGATGCCATGGGCGGCAAAAAACATTGATGCAAAGTATAACAATATCGGACCGAACACGTATGCCAAGGTGATGGAACTTCTGCTACGCCTACGCGCCAACGTGCTATGGCCCGCGATGCACCTATGTTCGCAAGCATTCTGGGATAATAAGGAGAACATACCTGTCGCAAAAAGATATGACATCGCCCTTGGGTCAAGCCATTGCGAACAGATGTTGCGCGATAATGAATGGGAATGGCGACGATATGAGGATGGATCTGGCACTTACGACAACTGGAACTACGTGACCAACAAGGATAAGATTCAACGATATTGGGAGGAACGTGTCGCGGAGAGTAAGGGGGTATCAGCAATGTACACACTCGGTATGCGCGGTGTGCACGACTGGGGAATCAGCGGCTACCCCTCCACCGAAGATAAGGTGCGTGGATTGACTGAAATCATCGGCTATCAACGTTCGTTGATAAAGAAGCATATCGGAGAACCTAACTCCGTGCCGCAGATTTTCATACCGTATAAGGAGGTGCTTGATGCCTATAATGCCGGGCTACAGGTGCCGGAAGACGTGATTCTCACATGGGTTGATGATAATCATGGCTACATCCGTCAGCTTCCCACCGAGAAGGAACAGCTCCGCAAGGGGGGACACGGAGTGTATTATCATCTGTCGTATTGGGGCACCCCATCCGACTATCTGTGGCTCTCATCCATCTCCCCCTCCCTTATCAGCTATGAGCTTGTGAAGGGGTATGAGAACGGCATACGCGACCTTTGGGTGATAAACGTAGGCGACATCAAGCCGGCTGAAGAGGAATTGGAGTTCTGCATGGATCTGGCGTGGGATATTGACGCATGGCAACCGGAGAACGCCTACAGATACAGTCGTCATTGGGCTGCAAAGACTTTCGGTGAAGACGTGGCTGACGACATCGCCGACATCAAACTTGAATATTACGAGCTTGCCGCTGCAGGCAAACCGGAACACGTATTCGGAGTAGCATACAACGACAGCGAGATGGATCAGCGCATCAGTCGCTACCGTCAGCTCGTGGATAAGGTGGAGACACTGAAATCCCGAATACCGGAGCGATTGGAGGATGCTTTCTATGAACTCGTGGAATATCCGGTGAAGGGTGCGTACCTAATGAACGTCAAGACATTCCGCGCAAAGCAGAGTTTCACGCTTGCCAATGCCGGACAACGCGAAAAGGCTCTTGCTTATTCCGATGAGGCTCACAAGGCATTCGACAGTATCATTGAATTGACCGAGAAGTACAACAAAGGGATTGCCGACGGCAAATGGGACGGTATGATGGACTATAAGCCAAGAAATCTTCAGCAATTCTTCATGCCGGAGACAGCATCCGCTGCTGGAATATCATCTTTGGCTGTGGAGATGCCGACTGAGTCTTACGACCGCATACCGGCGGTACAATATTCTGCCGTATCGGAAGGATTCAAAGAGTTTAAGAATCTTGGAATATCCGGGAGCAGCATTGCAGTATGGCGTATGGATAACCGCAATTACTCCTCCGCAGAGATTTCTGAAGCTCCATACGTGGAATATATCGTGCCGGTAAAGAGTGGTGAGAATATGATAGAGGCACGTTTCCTCCCGACTTTCCCAATACATAGCGGCGATTCGCTTGACGTGGGCATAAGTATAAATGGAGCAGAGCCGGAAGTGCTGTCGCTGAAGACTGTCGCAACGCAAGGGAAATGGCACACCACAGTTATGCAAGGGTTCAACGATGCCACCGTAAGGTATGACGCCAAACAAGACGGCAACGTGAAACTGCGTGTCTCGATGATGAATCCGGGGATAGCTCTAAGTGAGATCTATGTGCGTTACCCTGCCGACAATTCCACAAGCCTTACCGACAAACTACTGATAAATCCGGACTTTGAATATGATTCCACAGGCACTCTCAATACTGACGGAGACACCCAACGTGGCGTGCCTTACGGATGGAACATAGTCGGTAATCTTGCCGGAAACTCTTTCGGAATCAATAACGATGCAAAAAACTACAACGGTAACAATCTCTGCTGGATGAACTCCTTCCCTATGCCGGAGGAGTTTGAACTGTCGCAAACCATCGAATCCGGTAAACTGCCGGAAGGCACCTACCTTGTGCGCTGCCGACTCTGGGTGGAGGAGAACAAAAAAGGCACCTGTCGTCTGTTTGCTAACAATCAGGTGCAATACTTCGGATTTGAGAGCGACTACCCCAATCTGCTGACACCCGGAGAGGATAACACTTTCGCGGGCTACACAGGAAGTAATTCCGACAACTTCCAACTGAAAGAGATGGCAGTGGCAGTACGCATCAAAAATGGGGAAGACCTCAAGATCGGTATCCGCACAAGTAACAAAAAGAAAGACGGCACCTTTGACTCCACCGGTAACAACGGCTGGTTTAAAGTAGACCACTTCCGCCTCGACCGCCTCAACTAACCATAAAAGCATACCTCTCAACATGTGAAAAACAACATAAAAGCAGATTTCCCGGCAACCGCATGTCGGAAAATCTGCTTCCTTTATTATCTGCTTTCTTTATTATTTGTCGGAGAGCTTCATGTTGAGGGGGATGTTTAGGCGTACCCAGAGGGAGGTGGGGATAAGTCGCCAGAGGGAGGTGAGGATACCCCATCGCCAATCGACAGTGGCGACGCGTTTGCCCCGTAGCATGGCTTTCATTATACGCGGCACAGCGTAGTCAAGCGTCATCTCCATCGGATAAGAGTAGCCTTCCTTCAAAAGCGGAGTGTGGATCCAACCCGGACGTATGTCGCAGAATTTTATCGATGCACCCTCGTTGTTGGCAAGCTGATTCAACGCTGTCAGATAAGTCTGCTGGAATTTCTTAGATGAGGAATAGGCAGCAAGCTGAGCGATACCTTTAGTACCTGCCACCGACGTGACAGCCGCAATCTTCCCTTTCACCTTATTATCGCGGAAATAACGGTAAGCCTCCCCTATCATACGGGCAAAACCTATCACGTTTGTCTCAAGCGTCTTCATCTCCTTATCTTCCGAGAGTTCAGTATTATCATACCCCACTCCCGACACATGGAAGTAGACGTCCATACCCCCCATCTCATTGATAAGAGCCGTAAGTCTCTCGGTAGCCTTCTCCCTTGTTATGTCGATCTGAGCCGTGAAAATATTATCCGGATAATCCGATTTAAGAGCATTCAGAGAGGCAACGTTTCTTCCACACGCACCAACTTTCCAACCCTTTTCCGCCATTCTCTGCGCCACCAAGAACCCGATACCGGAAGTGGCACCCATTATAATAATCTTATTCATATATAAATTCCGTTTTTACATTAAACGGATTTTCACAGCTTTCAGTTTAAAGAAAGACCGATTCTGCGGTGACAACACATCAGAACCGGTCCTCTTTCACAAGTCAAAAACACACAATTTTTCACAAAAATTGCAAGAAGCAGTCAAGTTGACAGAATCTCCAGCGTACGACGGCATCTCTTTCCGTCAAAAAACTTATCCAGCACCAGACCAAACACATCGCCGGGCGAGACAAAATCAAACAGCGTCATGCTTGACTTCAGTTTCAGCACATCAATGCCACTCCCCATCAGCACCCTTATATCCTCCTGCGAGTTCAACAACTCATTCGAGATTTCCCTCAGCCGTTTACCAAGAATTTCATGACCAAGATAAGCCACAGCCTCCTCTTTTCCTTCAATCCCATAATAATTGGCATTGGCAGTTCTGCCCAATCCCCTGAGTTGCGGAAACACATACCAAATCCAATGGCTTCTCTTCCCGCCATTACGGATCTCCTGCAACGCGACATCATACGTCCGCTCCTGCGCCATAACAAATCTATCCAAGTTTTCCATAATAAAAATCGCTTAAATGATGATATTACCAATGAAGCCATTACAACTTCATTACATCCGCAAATTTCGCAATAAAAAACCGAATGCCCCAACATCCTGCAATATATCAACAAATCCGACCCTCCTCCACCCCTATTCCCCTGCAACATTGCAACCTCAAAATTGAAAAATCTTAAACTTCATTACAAAAAAGCATCTGATTCTGATGTTTCTTTCCAAGACTCACCAAAATCAGACGCTTAAAAAACATAATACATTTCAATTAAAAATCACATCTTGCAAAACACCTTCCTAACCTTATCAACCGCCATATTAGCAATCACGGCAATCTGTTCTATCGGCAAACCGGCTTTCATCATATTGATAATCATCTCAGTTTCCCTCTCCTCTCGTCCTTCCTCTCGTCCTTCCTCTCGTCCTTCCTCTCGTCCTTCCTCTCGTCCCTCTGCTTTAGCGAAAGAGAGTTGACCGACAATATCTCGATAGGCCTTCAGATCTGCATCATAATCCATCTTATCTTCGTCACTCAGATTCGCGTATGATGCCACCGATGACAACCGGTGGAAAAGTCTATCCTTTTGTGTGAATGGCATTGTTTCCATAGTACTCATGTTGTTAAATATATAAAACCACTGATCTATCTTCTCACTGCAGTCCTCCGGTTTATCCTTACCGAATAACGGAAGCTGTATGAATATGTAACGTTGCTTGTCGCTGATCGGTTGGTGTGTCCGGAGGTCACACAACGCGGCATCTATCCTAAACTCATCCTTAAATTGTTCAAGACAGAAATTCATGAACGAGATGATGTATATCGGCTCAAACTCATACAGCCAGTCCGACCCTACCTCTCCTTGGTCAACTATCGCTTTCGAGGCATAATATACCATTCGGTCAATGTAATAATTCTGGCTACTGTTCTGCATCTCGACAGTAAAGCGTTTCCCATTTGTTGTCTGGCAGTGGATGTCATAGATTACACCCCTCTCCCTCTTACGTCTCCGGCTCTTCTCCTTGTCAAGATACTGAAGGTCGATAATCGTGTCAAATCCCGGCTCATCCTTCAACAGGTTGTTGAGGAAATCAATAAGGAAGTCCTTCGACTCTTCCCTACCGAATATATACTTGAAACCGAAATCGGTCATCGGATTGATATAAGTAGACATTGCAATAGCGTTTTGGTTTGCACAAAAATAGACATTAAAATCCATTTACGCAAACTTTTATCACAGATTTTCAACGGTTTTTCAACACATGAAAATATCCCTGTCACCATCACTCAACTCATCCATCAACATCCACTTTCACCTGTATCGGGTGCATCTCCTATTTAAAGACGACACACCCAATACAAATTCATTCAGTTCTTATTGAAGTCATTTAAACTAATTTAGAAATACTAAATATTCTTGTATAATGTTAAAATACAGCGTAATCACATGGAAAATCGCCATATTATGGGACACGACTCTCATAATAGCAACTTTTATGAATTACACTGTACTTGACAAAGATACAATAACAAATCGAATACTGCCGCATCTTCCCGTGGCAAAACGCGGTTTTGTCTCCAAAGCGTGCATCATCGAGATAATCAATGCCATCCTCTACAAGCTGAAGGTCGGATGCCAGTGGGAACATCTTCCGGTTGAGCATCTTTTCAGTGAAACCGTACTCAAACATGGGGCAGTGTACCATCACTATCGAAAGTGGTGCAAGGGAGGGCATTGGAAAGAGAGGTTCATCAATCTTCTGAGAGAAAACAGGGTTTCCGTTGATTTGTCTTTGACGCATACCAACGGCAGTCATACTCCCTGCACACGTGGAGGAGAATTGGCTGCATATCAAGCCCCTAAGAAACGCAAGACCACAAATGCAATTTACTTCACAGACAGACATGGACTCCCGTTGGCGATCTCCGAGCCGATGGAGGGCAATCATAATGATGTTTTTGAGATTGAGAAATCCATGACAGTGATTTTCTCCACCATCACGAGCGCTGGGATTTCCGTGGACGGTATCTTCAACAACGCCGATGCCGGATTTGACTGTGCCGATTTCCGCCGAGTATACAACGCTCATGGCGTGATTGCCAATGTGGCGGAGAATCCCAAATATGACCATGAGGATGCGGATTCCTGCTTTGAAGAGGAAATGTATAAAGAGAGGTACGTCATCGAGAAATCCAATGCCTGGATGGATTCTTTCAGGACGTTGCTCCTGTGCCACGACACTACAGCTTCGAGCTGGAAAGGTTGAAATTATCTGGCTTTTGCAGTATTGCTTCTTAAAAAATCAAAAAAGTTTAAATGACTTCTATGTGGAACTCCTTCGCGAGTTTTGGGCAAATGTTAAAAATCTATCCGCTTTGGCTACATAAAAATGTCATGTACTATGCACTTCTGCCCGATCCCCTGAGTTGCGGAAACACATACCAAATCCAATGGCTTCTATTCCCGCCATTACGGATCTCCTTCAACGCCACGTCATACACCCGCTCCTGCGCCCTAACAAATCTATCCAAGTTTTCCATAATAAAAATCCCTTAAATGATGATATTACCAATGAAGCCATTACAACTTCATTACATCCGCAAATTTCGCAATAAAAAACCGAATGCCCCAAAATCCTGCAATATATCAATAAATCCGACCCTCCACCACCCCTATTCGCCTGCAACATTGCAACCTCAAAAAGCAAATCAGATGTAACTTCTTATTTAAGCCGATTGTCGCCCATACTCACAATAAAACCACCACATATTCAGTTTATAGGTTATGGTTTAAGTCCACGGAAATCTATGAATTTTTCATTCTATAAAACATATACGACCTAAACCTTTAAACCTTAAACTAATTTACCTTAAAACGATATGACACGATTCTCAATATTTTCAATTTTTGCCGGTATCACACTATCGGTGTCGGCACAACAATCAGCCACAGTGCCACCCTTACCGGAGATACCCCAGCCGATGAGGGAAAACATGATACGAATGGATGACAATAAGACATTTCAGGAAGTGCAGCTTAACATCCCTATACACGAGGGTCCTTTTCAACCATCATGGGAATCCATAGAGGCAAATTATTCCGGAGAACCCAAATGGCTTAGGGAGGCAAAAGTGGGATTCTGGGTGCATTTCGGACCACAATCCGCAGGCGAGAGCGGCGACTGGTATGCACGCAACCTCTACAAGGAGAATTCCACTGCCTACCGCAACCATCTGAACCGTTACGGGCATCCATCTGAAGTAGGCTACAAAGACGTCTTGCACACGTGGAATCCGGAAAAATTCAATCCGGAATATCTGACTAAATTATATAAGAAAGCCGGAGCTCGCTTCCTTATGATACAGGGTGTGCATCACGATAATTACGACCTATGGGATTCTCACTATCATCCCTGGAACTCCGTCAACATCGGACCAAAGCGCGATATGCTCCGAGAATGGGCAGACGCATGCCGCAAACAAGATATGCATTACGGTGTGACGTTTCACCATGAATACACATGGTGGTGGTGGCAGACCGCCTTTCAATGCGACACGCAGGGAGATAAAGCCGGAGTGCCTTACGATGGCAACCTCACTCCGGAAGATGGGAAAGGTAAATGGTGGGAAGGCTACGACCCTCGCCTGCTATACGGCATCAACCTCAGGGAATATGAGACAGTGGCAGAAAATGCCAACACCCCTTGGTCCCCTCCTAAAGCAGGCATCTTCTGGAGGCATCTTGACTATGCCAAATGGTTTGCCACACAATGGGCATTACGCATAATGGACGTCACCGCCAACTATGACCCCGATTTCATATATACTGACGGCACTGTGGAGGGTCCCTTCACAGGGGATGGTACCGGCACAGGCTACAAATGCAACGCCATGCAGACCGTTATGGCAGACTACTATAACCGCCAATTGAAAAACAGAGGGAAAGTAGATGGATTCAGCATAATAAAGTTCCGCCATCCCACAAATGGGGCTGTCAACACTGCTGAATTTGCATTTCCGGACACCATCAACGTTTCGCAACCATGGATAAGAGAAGCTCCGGTGGGTGACTGGTTCTACGCTCCGGGGTTTACTTATGACAGCTCATCCGTGATACGTTTCATCATTGAGGCGATATGTCGTGACGGCAATGCGGCCCTCAATATCCCGCTACGTCCGGACGGATCTTTGGACGAGGAATGTGAAAAGATGCTGCTGGAAGTGGGAGAATGGATGGATATCAATGGGAAAGCCGTCTACGGAAGCCACGCATGGAAAGTGCTTGGAGAGGGAGAAATGGAGGACGGCCATCTCCGGAAACTTCCCGGAGGGGGACTTGGTAAACATCACAAGGAATACCCCTTCTCTCCCAAAGATATACGCTTTACCATAGGGAAGGATGGCGCACTCTACGCATTCCTGATGTCTCTTCCATCTTCCGGCGAGACCATCACGATAAAATCACTCGGTCTGCCGGAAATGAAAGTCAATGAGGTCTCGATGCTTGGCAGCAAAAGACGTATCAAATGGCAACAGACCACCGACGGGTTACAGATAACGACACCCGACAAATTACCTTGCCGCACATCCATCGTATTCCGAATCAAATGCTAAAGAGACAGTTTTTTAACGATATATAAAATATCAACGGGTTACAATACATAATCATTAACTGTATTAATAAAGAAATTTGCAACGATATCAGCAGCCTCCTTCTCATAGCCATTAAAACTATGGTCAACACCCTTGATCAATCTCAAGCTACCATTTTGATATATGTCATTATAGCGTAGGCTATACGTATACGGTACTATGATATCACTCGTGCCATGAAGCATCAGAACCGGACCCTGATACTGCAATGCGGTATCGTATATAGGAAGCGTCTGAGCTGTCACTATATAATCGCGCCCGATTTTTATGCCGCTGGGCAACTCCACATACTCAGGGGGCGTAATGGGATCATACTTTGCCCCTTGAGTATTGCCCCTTATGGCATCTTCACGCAGAACGGCAGCCGGAGCAAGGAGTGCCACCCCCTTTACTGCATCCTTATCCAATTCACCAGCTAACATTGAAGCCACAACACCACCTTGCGAATGCCCTATCAGATAGATATCCGAAACCCATGGTAAATCGCGGACATACTCATAGACTGCCTTTGCATCGGCTATCTCTTTAGGCACCGTCATATCAACAAATTCTCCGTCACTGTCGCCGCAACCGTCAAAGTCAAAACGTATTGCCCCTATTCCACATTCCGACAACTTGTCATAGATGGCTCTAAGAAGAGGACGATGGCGGTTGCTACCAAAACCATGCATAAGAATTGCCACAGTTTTTTTCTCATTAGTGTTAAGCGATGGTACACTTAAATCGGCCATCAGTTTACCATTAGGACCCTGAATAACTATCGTCTGCGTCTGGGCTGAAATCGCG
The DNA here is from genome assembly GCA_003762615.1 of Muribaculaceae bacterium Isolate-037 (Harlan). GTDB lineage: Bacteria > Bacteroidota > Bacteroidia > Bacteroidales > Muribaculaceae > Lepagella > Lepagella muris. The sequence goes on along the minus strand of RIAZ01000005.1, from coordinate 161,521 downwards.
AATGCAGAGATTATTGCTGCCATAAATAAAAAAATTTTTCTCATTATTATTTTGTTTTATATGTAAGAGTTAAGTTGTCCAACCTTCATTGATTACTGTTTATTTTTATTGCCTAAACATCTTTTTTCATCACTTGGTTTGAAAGCAGATGCTTCAGTCAGACTTTTTCCTTATCACAGAATCAGCCGGATCCTCGACGCGGGGATTGCTCATCCACCGACGTATAGCCGACATTTTGGGAATGAGCCTTGTGACAGTCGTCTTATACGTACTCATAATTATCAACAATATCATGACAATCCCTACAAGAATAAGATATCCGTAACATTCTTTCAAAGTCATCATTACACTTTGTCGTGAAACCACCGCCATGGTCTCGCTCCATGACGGCATATCAAATGGCAACACTGTACCGTCTATATTTTCTGATGCCGACATGCTGTTTTTGACCACTGCCCAATTGTAAAGCCGTTGCACGAGGGCAGCACCGGCAGCATTGCCAATTCCACACCGCGAATAACCGATTGCACTAAGTCCGAAGAAAAAGTAAGAAAAAGGTACGCTTTGGGAAAGATATACATTTGAAATTGATCCGATCATAACCTCCGATATACCGACTGCAACCAATGGGATGAAGAATGCTTCCTTGTTGGTGTTGCCGTCAATCAAAAAATACATGGCTACGATATATGACGTCAGTAACGCGAAAGACAATACGAGGTATTGCTTGGTGTTCCAGCACCATTTCACTTTTGTATAAAATGCGAGTATCGCGCCTAAAAGCACACCATACAGAATTGGATAATTAAGGGATATGACGTTCAAAGAATCGTATCCCAAGATGGAATTGACATATATTGACTGTAATAATCTTGGGGCAGATTGGAGTATCGACGCTACAAAGAGCCAGAATATTATTTTCCATACCGCAGTATAAGAAAAAATATGCAGGCTGAGATAAGGCCTTTCATGAAAACGCGACCTACACCACGCTCCGGCAAAAAACAGACAGCAAATCAACGTGCCCAACCATACTTGATTACCTCGCCACCATTCATAATGCTCCCCATAACAGAAAATCCACATCCCTGATATGATAAACCCGCACCAAAGGATAAATCCGATTAAGTCAATCCCTTTAAGCGACATATAAGGGCCCGGTCGATGATCCGGTTTCATCATAAAATATACTATTGCGACATGAATCATCAGTAATAGGATTACAAAAAGATTCATCAACCTCCAATTTCCATAATACGTTAGATATGCAGTGGTCAATCCGGAAAGATATGTTCCCCCAACTACCATAAAATATATTACGGGGAAAAATATCGCATAGTTTCGAGAAGGAGTTACACAAAGCCTGAAATTGCTTGTACATCCAAACATGCCGAGCATCTTGAAAAAACCGGCGATAAAACTTGCCCCACACACTACCCATGGAATTGCTATACTCATTGTGATAGCTGTGCAAAACATCAGACCTATTCCGGACACAAAAAACAACTGACGGGTATACATGGCAAACTTCAGACGATACATCACGGGGAAACAGACCGTTATACCCGCCAGCATACAGTAGCCCGCCATCTGCACATCCTCATTAAGAAACGAAATCTCACCCACCATCTGATTCATGGAAGAAAGATTTATGCTACCGGCATATTGATATAGGAATCCAAATATCAATATCAACCATACGCGCACACGACGAGGCACGCCGTCATGATACATCAGCAACTGTCGGGTGCGTATAATTGAATTGCCCGTCTTATACACTCCTATTGCCATCACATCAACTCACATTCAACATTCAATCCTGCCTTAAGTCTGGTCATATCCTCCGGTGAATTATCCTCGGTAAATCGGATTTTTACCGGAAGCCTCTGTTCCACCTTTACAAAGTTTCCGGTTGCATTGTCTTGCGGGACAATTGAATATTGAGCTCCTGTGGCATTTGAGATTGCCTCTATGACACCCACATAAGTTTTCCCCGGAATAGCATCCACGGTAATCTTCACATTATCGCCTATTTCCATTTCTGCTGTCTGACTTTCCTTATAATTGGCAATGACCCACACATCATTCTCATTAACTATGGAAAGCAATGTCTGTCCGGGTTGTACAAGTTGACCGGATTCTATATTACGTCGCGACGTGTAACCATCTACAGGAGCTGTAATCACAGTATACGACATATTGAGCCTTGCAAGCTCCTTTGAAGCGTTGGCAAGTTCAATTTCTGCATCCTGCTGTCCGAGTTGCTGTGTCTTCTCATCCTTGTAGAGCATTGTTGATTCCCTTTTACGACACAATCGCTCGTATTTTGCCTTCAACGCCTCATACCTGGTAAGGGCATCATCATATTGTTTTGGAGTGACTGCCTTATCATCCAGAAGATTTTGGTATCTCCCGAGATCTCTACCGGCATTCTCCATCTCCACACGCACCTCATCAATCGAAGCCTCACTCACACCGATTTCGCTCGCCGTGGTTGAGATAGCTGCCCTTACAGTCGATTTTCTTGATAAGGCATTCTGAAGACGTGCATTTGCCTGGGCAAGTGCAAGGGCATATTCGGTATCATCAATCACCAAAAGTGTATCACCGCGATGCACAAATGTATATTCATCAAACCGCACCTCCTTTATATAGCCTTGCACACGGGCATTTATCGGCACAATCTGCCTCCGCACCTGCGCATTATCTGTAAACGTCGACACATTGAATCTAATGAATTCACTTGCTATCCACCATAACCCGAACGCAAGCACACACAACACAAAAATATTTTGTATAAGTCTTCTCGTCTTACGATTCATCATATAACTCCTGAAATATATTTTAGTTGGAAATAATAATAAAGCACGTCAACCCGGGCATTGACAAGGCGCATCTCCGCATCAAGTTTTGAGGCAGACGCATCAAGCATATCCGTCAGCAGGGAAAGATCACTGCCATAACGACGTTCCACGATACGGTAATTTTCCGATGCGAGATCCACATTTTTCCTTTGTGTCCACACATGCTCTATTGCCTCTATGTAATTACGATAAGCGCGGTCAAGATTCCTGTCAATCTCTTCCTCACTCCCTTTATATGAATCGATAAGATGATCCCTCTCCAGAGTGGCTGCCTGAATCTTATGCGTTGACTTGTAGAATGCCGATGGCGTGAAAGATATCTTGAGTCCAACGTACCATTTGCCGAGATTCTTGTCAAGCACGGGGGTATGCGTAGTGATAGGTGCGGAAAGAGATGCCGCTGCACCGATTCCAATTTTAGGCAATCGATCACTCTTAAATAATTTTACACTCGACTTCAACAAGTTCCATTGGAATTCATAATATTTGAGTACGGGCGACTCGGCACGACTAAGTTTTCTCCATTCCGGAAGAGGCATTGCCGAAAAATTTATACGGTCAAAATCTATGGCCGGCACTATAGTGTCCGTATCATTCATTTGTAAATAGCTCACAAGACTATAATTGAGATTGCTGATTGAATTCACCACTGCAAGCCTGTCGTATTTCAGATTTGACAGATTTAGTTCATAACGTGTCACGTCATTAGCAAGAACAAGACCTTGGGAAGCACGCGCCTTCATCTCATCTATAAGCCCACACGTTATCCTTATGTTTTCATCATACACGCCAAGGAGATTCAGATTTTTTGCCAGTTCAAGATATAATTTAACTACCGTCATTTTCATACGAATTTTAATCAGCTCTACATTATTATCCGCAATCCTATACTGGGCATCAGCTCGAGCTACACGGGCTGTCAGTTCCCCTCCCGTATATATCGGCTGGTATACCGATATTGAAAGCGAGTTGCCCCAATGAGTCATCGGAGACCTTGAGCCTCCTCCTAAATCCCTGTCAAGCACATAAGCATTGCCGAGATAGTCTTCCTCAAGCATCAATCCTATATCAGGAAGCCAACAGTCTTTTTCCGCTCTTTCTCTCATAAAGGCAACTTCCCTCTCATTACAAGCTATGCGTATTTCCGTATTATCAACCTCTACTTGTTGAAACAAATCCTCAATGGTCAGAGAAATGGATCGGGCTGATGCATTACACGTGAAGAGGAAAACAGCCATAACAATCATTACCAATAACTGTATCATATTATATCTATACTTCATAAACGTTCAATTTCATCCTGCAAAATTATACAAAAAATACAGCACGTAATGTGCTGTATGGTTCAATCAAATGTGCTGTATAGCTCAATATCAATTTTCAGAAGTTTGAGTATCTCTGCTTTTTGAAGGTGAACAACCGAAATGCTTTCGATAGGCTCTACAAAAATGAGAAAAATTCTTAAATCCTACATCGCTCATTATCTGCACTATTGAGCGTTCCGTAGACATGATTAGCTCCTGTGCGACCTGAAGACGACGACGCATTATCCAATTGCGGGGAGAAATCTCACTCAACTTTTTAAAATCGCGTTTGAAAGTTGACAAACTCCGACCCGTATAATGAGCCAAATCCTCTATGGTCAGGTCATACATATAGTTATGTTGCATAAAATCCAATATATCCGGACGCCATCTATCAGTAAAATCAAATAAGGAAGCATAAGTTTTCACGTCTGTATGCAGAACCAAATGTATCGCCTCACGCACCTTAATGTCAAGCCATCCCTTCTCAGGTCGGCACCCAATCTCCCAATATGGTTTGAATGAGTCAAACAAACTGACAAGCATTGGGGATTGTCTAATTTTCAAGACCGTTTTTTTGCTACGGCAAATATTATCCGGGATATTGGCATGAGATAGAGATTTATAAAAATCAAACAACAGTCCTCTTGGAAAGAACAACATCACAGATACATGGTATCCCATCTCGGGGGAAGGATGTTTCTCAATACTTACACGATGATCCTTCCTGATAAAAACGCATTCATTCTCCTTGACCGCTGACACTACCATACCGTCAATCATAACCTTCATACTTCCTCGCGCTACATAGAGCAGAGCATGTTCACTTAGACGGAAATGACATCCCTCCATATCCTTACTATATGAAGCGGTAAAGATATCTTCCGTATTAAAAGTAACAACTTTTGACATTTCAAAATTTAAGACTTATTGGTCAGAAAACGTATCAAACCGAGAGATATTGTTGAAAAATAATTATAAGCATTATCTCCTTTATCGATTTTGGAACTTTGTGCATATTGACCGACATGCTAAGATCAATCTTCTCAAGCTCCAAAATCAACTCAACCAATTGCCCATATCCTACATATTGCCATGGGATGGAATCTATTTCATTACTTGGAGACCTTCCGCGTTAGAGGGATTTCAGGATGATGGTGTTGGCGTGGTTAACCTCATAAAATTCGGACACACGACAAACGAGAAAGCGGGTCTTCTGACGGCGGTTGGTGTAACCGCCGGTCGGAAGACCCGCTTTTTCTAATGGATGGTCGAGTGATCTGTTTTGATGAGGGGCACTCGACCTGCTTCTTGTTTATTTCTATTCTATTTTTTATTTCACCTCTACCTTGCGGCTTACTTTGCCGTCGGCGGTATTGATGACTACTACATAGATGCCTGCTGCGAGGTTCTCTTCGATTTCGGATGCAGCCTCGGCAACTTTCATTCCGTTGAGATCGTAAACCTCTACGCTCTTGATTGCTCCGGTTTCTCCTTTGACGATGAGTTTGCCATTCTCTACAGTGACTACTACCTCACCATTCTGGATGCTGTCTACACCTGACTTAACGTCGACGTTGATGATGTAGGGATCGCCAAGCGTACCTACGAAGTCTTCGTTGAAGTTGATTCTCTGCTCAAGTGCGGATTCTTCGTGTGTGATGGCTGAGATTACACGGAATCTGATCTCGTCGCCGGTGTTACCGAAGACGCTGATCATCATGTAGCCGTCAACAACGACTCCGATACCACGACATTCGTCACCACAGAATGCTGCCACTTCATAGTCGTCGCCGTCAACGAATATGCCACCGGCTTCAGCTATGCGTGCAGTCACAGGCATTACGGAGGGATATTTGCCACTCATGACAACCCATCCAGCCTCGCTCTCTTTTCTTTCGATTCTTCTTGAAGGCTGTGCCTCTGATTCGGCAACGATGTTGTAGATGAATTCTTTATCGTTGTTGCTGAAGAATAGGTAGCCGGCACCATGTTCCAAATGACCGAGATCACCGATCCACTCACCCTCTGCGCTCAACTGCATGAAGCCGTCGCGACCTACGATCATGTCGCCTTCCTCTGCTGCGAGATTAGAGAAGAGGTCGGATACGTTGAGGCTGCCTTCATCTACGGGGCAACCGATCCAATTCCAGCCCTTGTTCAGAGTGATAGCAGCGGAGGGGTCGAATGAAACGCCTGCCACATTGTTGTTCTGAACTGCACCCTTAGTGAATACCTTATAAGCCTCAAGGGGTTTTAGTTCTGTGAGTGTACCTACGAGACCGAGCTGCGGGTCGCGAATCACTTCCTGAGTCTGAGAAAGCACACGGTCAACATCTGCTGAAAGGATGCTGTCGACAGCCACGGCATTCTCCACATTGTGGGAGATCCAGTTCCAACCCTCTTCGAGAGCGTAATCCATGTTTGTCTTTCTCAACATATAGTCGAGGCTTACTACATCAGATGCATAATCCTTATACTTGGCATAAGCCTTCACAGTCAAGGTATCGGTCGTGAGGCTGATAGGCTCAGTGTATTTAATGCTATTCTCATTAGGTTCAGAACCGTCGAGAGTATAGAAGATATCAGCCTTTGTGGTCAAGCTTGAAAGCTCTACTTTTGAAGAGCGGTAGAGTTTCGAGCCGGATGCCAATGAAGCAGCCGGATCAACTACCCATACAGCATGCTCACCAACTTTGAACGAAGCAGCAGCGGCATTATCATTCGCAAATAGATAAGCTTCGAAAGCAGCAGGCACTGTGTCAGCCTCTACCTTATTGAATGTAGCACCAGCCTCATCGAGAAGATAGAGATTACTTGCGCAACGCTCAGTGTTGTAGTTGCCATAGAGAGTGAAGTTCTTACCTACAGCCTTCACCTCTTCCGGAACCGGAGTGTATTCCACGTCGTAGACGAGTGAATCAGGGGTTGAGACACCGGTAGCCGAGAATGTGACGGGCACAGACTCAAACGGGGCGTATACGTTTGCAAGGAACGGATGGTTTGCCTTGATAGTATCCACAGGGGTCAATGTCTCAGCGTTCTCATCAGCGAATGAAATGAGCGAGATACCATCATTGTCACGCGGAGTGAACTCCTTGCCAAACTCAAATTCAGTCGGAGTGAACGGAAGCACAATGCCTCTCCATCCGCCAAACTCATCACCTACAGCACCCGGAACGTCGACAGTAAGAGAGATCTTATGGTCGGCAAGGCTGAAGCTTGCAGGCGCGTTGAACGCATACTTGCCATCGATAGCAATGTCGGCACGAGCCACACGAGAGCCCGCCTTATTGATGATGACGTTGAGCGAATCGCCTGTCACACCGTCGAAGCCTTCGGGCAGATAGATGAGACAGTTGGGGTTGATGCCCTTGAATGAAGCATCCGTCACGCCTTCACCGGCACGGGTAGCAGCCTGTGTCCGGCTCATGATCATGATGCTTGTAAGAGACGAACATCCGGCAAATGCACTGTCGCCGATAGACTCCACGCTTGCGAGAGTCACAGATTCAAGATTGCTACATCCTGCGAAAGAGTTGGCACCTACAGAAGATACGGTAGCGGGGAGCACCACATCCTTAAGATTCTCCATGCCTTTGAATGCATCAGTCGGGATAGACTCGTTAGTCATTTCCGAGAGGTTGAGCACCTCAAGCGATTCAAACTTATCACGGAGATTGCGGAATGCATCTTCATCCAATTCACCGCCGATGTTGAGGGTGGTTATATCCTTCGCGTTTTCATTCTCTACGAGTTTAACCTCATCCTGAGAAACGTCATCACCATCTTCGACAACAAGAGAAGTCGTGACCTTAATCTTGGTATCGCCCTGGAGATTTTCGAATGTATAGACACCATTCTCATCCGGCACAAGACGCGTGGTCTCGGTGCGGTATGTAGGATTCTCCTTGCCGACAGAGGTCATTATCTTACTTTCAGCAACGACAGTCAGTTCTATATTCGGAGCAGGATTCTTCAGACGGAACTTATAGTTGTAAGCCTCGCGGTAAAGAGTAGGTGTAGGCACATTAGAGGGTCTGCTGTAGTCCCAAGTGGTGCTTTCGGGATCAAACACCCAGAAGTCAGGGATATCCTTCCATTCATTTTCCGGATCGAGATCAACAAACTCAGGAGTGATTGATTCTGGAGTCTCAAATGCGAAACTATAGAAGAACACTACCTTTATCACGTGGTTCTCAACAGGAGAATAAGGCACCTTATAGACACCTCGGTAACAACCGTAGTAGGGTGTACGCTCCGACTTATCCACACCATTGTCATATACCTTGAACGCCACGTTGGGACGGAATACCGGATTCGGGATATAATACGAGGGCTTAAGATTTGGCATACCTACCTGCGGGTTATTGCCTATATTCTCTGGCACCTTATCATAATCCCAAGTCGCACTACCATATTTGAATGAGCGGTCTTGATCAATCTGGATATTGAAGTAACGGATGGATGTTGTCTGTCCCAGATCCTTCCAATAAGCTGCCGTACTATATAAGTTCTCAGCCCCCTTAGGTACTTCCAATGTTATAGCTGAGGGATTAGACGGGAAGGGGGTCATATTGCCCGTTACGGGAGGTTCATTTCCCTTCATCACAATCTTCTTCAATGCGATACATGCAGAGAATGCTCCCTCTCCCACATATTGTACGGAAGCAGGAAGTGTGATTTCTGAAAGTTTAGAGCAACGGCTAAATGCATTTCCCTCAATATTGACAAGATTATTAGGAAGAATGACTGTCTGCAAAGCAGTTGCAACTCCGGCATTCTTCGAGGCAAATGCATCTGATGGGATTGCATTTGCAAGATCACGCACACCCTTTATAGTTGCATCTGAAAGGTCAAGGTCAACGATTGTGGCTGCATGGTTGCGGAATGCATCAAAATCCTCGGTGCGGATCGTACCTATCACTTTAAGACGAGCAGGACACTGCTCAATCTTGGCAGCAAGCTCCCCTTCACGCACATTCACTACAGTATAGGCATTAGCACCCTGAGGTACCACCTGAATAGCAATCTCAAGATCCTCTGTAACAGAAGGTATATTAAGATTTGCCACAGCAGCGTCAACCACCTTGTTTATTCCATTCACAGCAATTGTGATACGGTTGGTCACAGCCACCGGAGTAACCCTTAGATTCAAAGGCATCCCTCTCACTACTTGTGTTACAGCTCCTTGTATATTTGCGCCCTCAATCTTCTCAGGCATATTGATATTATGATATACCACACGGTTGCCCACCGCCGAGATATAATCAGTTATTGTGTCGCTGTCAGCCTTCACAACACTCCATTTCTTCTTATTAAAAGAAGAAACGATACGGATCATATTGCCTTCACGTACTGTAGCATCCTTTATCTGACAAGTAAAATTGCAAGGAAGATTTCCAAAGTTATATGAAGAATTTGACACTACCGGAGAAATCAGTTCCTTAATACGGTTATCCTTATCCGTAAGTGCGGCACAATAGAATAGAGCAGCATTGTCAGAAGGAATGGCAAGAGCGTTCGCACGAATCGTAAACGATTTTCCAACCGCCACATTCACCACGTCAGAGACAAGACCCACGCCTCCGGCAGCTCCTGTAATCTTCCAAGGCGACATATCGTAGCTTTCCTCCGGCTGACGGAAGTTGGCATGGATAAGAGTGTTGGAATTGATGGTCGCTTTGTATACACCAGAATTGTCAGGATAGAGACGAGTGTTGTTGGCATACATTTCCATCATGGCATCGCCATAAGAGTCAGCCGTTTCAACAGTAAATGAATACTGTGAGCCCGGAGCTACTGTAGTGCCTTCAGAGAGCGCAGTGAATTTAACACCACTTGTCTCCTGAAGTATAACATTGTATTCTGTTGCAGCCACGGCATTCTCCTCAACAAATTCCTTGAAGTCCTGCCAGTTCTCCTTAGCCTTATAAGCGGCAGTAGCACCTACAGGCACAACAAGTTTGGCTTTTGGAGTTCCCTCGAACACACACCAGTTTACCCATGCCGGAGAAGAGCGACGCACAATCACCTCATTCAAGCTGCGGCAACCAAGAAAAATATTATATTCATAATTGCTTACCGATGCTGGAATCTCAATAGATTGAAGACCGCTGTAGCTGAAACATCCGCTCTTGAAAGTGTTAAGGTTTCTCGGAAGGATAATCTGACGGAGTGATGAACATTTCGTGAATGCCTTTGCAGGAATTGCATTAGCAGGGTTCGCACCGTTTGCAACGATATTCACACCTGATATGTCAAGACGAGAAAGTTTCATCCTCTCTCGCATGAACGTGAAGTCGTTCACATCAATTGTTCCATACAGCGTAAGGTCAGTGATTATTCCAGCATCTTCGTCACTAATGAGCTGCGAAAGGTTGCCGGCTTGTACCCAAAGGTTACGTTTTGAAATTACATCGGCAGCATTGCGCACAATCACGCTTATCTCCTGGTCGCTGTTGACGTTTGTCACCTTATAGTTGTGGTTGGCATCCGGAGAAAGAATGAATCCGTTAGCCTTCACCGACACAACCTGGTCGGGAGATGTAGACACAACATTGAAAGTGAAGTCACGTCCCTTTATGACGCGCGGATCATCGCAAGTGATCACGGCACCCTCCACATCAGCGGGCATGGTCATGTTGAAATAAGGTATATCATACCCTTTCGCCAGAGCCTCGCCAAGAGTGAGAAGGTCGTTTGCAACCGGCAGCCAGTTGTCGTCGCCGGATCCTTTTGTCACGACACGCACCACATCGCCATCGGCAATCTGAGTCCCTTCGGGCACTGTGCAGGAGAAGTCCGTGTAGTTTACAATCTGCAAAGACTGTATGCCGATATTTCTTCCGTTGCCGAGAAGAGCCTTGAATGTGCCGTCAGCACTGAACAGACCGGTGGATATGCTGCCGGAGAAATCATTGTTGGTGATGTTCTTTAGCGCACCTACCCTCACGGAGAATGAGACCCCGGGCTGAAGATCGGTCACGTTGATGGTCATACCGATCTGGCGTTCGTCGCTCGTGATATGTATGGGAGACCATCTTGAGGCTCTTTCTGTGGGTTTGATGTTGTAGACTATTGTCGTGAGGTTGTTGAAGCTATGAGATGTGCTGACGGTTGGGTTCAATGCGTTTGATGCATAGAAACCGTCGGCAGAGCCGCCCCAGCCCCAATTGATATGGAAATAAGGGGTGTCGCCCATCATTCTGTAGCCGTCGCACACGAAAGCGTGACCTGCGGATACATCCTGACCGCTGTAAAGCACCGGACGACCTTCATCAATCTCATTTACGATCAAGGCATCCCAAGATGCACGATCCATCTCGCTACCCTTCTTGTATGACACACCGGCATCATAACCGAACATCTCTACAAGAGCAGCGGGCACTTTCACCTCGAATGCGCTTGAACTTGACATGCCGAAGTCGGTGCCTATCGCTATTGCCGCGTCAGCCACGAGAGTCGCCACCGCGTCAGCCTCTTCGGAAGAATAGCCATTGTTACGATAATTGTCGTTGCGCATATTTTTCCAGTCGTATGCAGTAGTCTCCCCGTCTTTCACGAGAGAAGCGGGACGCATGGCGGGATAATCATAATATTTCATGATTTCAGCCAATGCGGTTCCGACGCATCCTACGAGACGACGGTTGGGCACATTGTTGTTGAAAGGGGCTTCCTGACTCCATGTGGGAGTGGCGAGCACTTTCTCGACTGAATTAGCCATCGGCACCGCAATGCTGCGGGTAGTGGCAATCTTAGGTTGTTCCACACGCATCAGCATCTGACCCGCCATCTCGGGAACAGACTGTTGCTGCCATACCGAGGTAGTGGAGAAACCGATCACAGGCTCCACCGTGTCATCTGCCGACACGATGATGAATCCCTCTCCGTCAATGGCGTTAAACACATAATACTTCGGAGTGGATCCAGCAGTCTCCACATGCACAAGTTTCAGCGCGTCAACGTCTGCCAAACGAGAGACATCACCGTTGCGGAAAAAAGTCGCGGCGGCGGTCTTTGCACCGTCTGCGGTCAGTACGCCGCCCCGGGCAAGTCCCGGGGTCAGCATACATGATCCGATAAACAGCGTCTGCAAAATCTGTTTAAGCATAATCTGTCTGTTTATTATTTGTTGTTTATTTGTTTCTTCTGATATTCATTGAAGATATCTTGCCTCTACTCTTTAGAATGCCACCTTTCTGCCATTGATGATGTACATTCCTTTGGGTAGACGCTCGGCAGCCTCCTTGATGGTGACATCTTTCAGGATAAGGATACCACGGAGATTATATACTGTCAATCTCTCGTTCTCATCTGTGAAGATGCTTGTCAGACCGGATATTACTGAGGTGGTGCCGTGGATCTCGACATCATGTGAAGGCATTGTTGCCGGAATCTCCTCTTCCCAGCCATCAAATACTCTGTTGGAAGGGAGTTCTACCTCAGGTATCTCAATCGGAGCACCCATCTCAAGCTGTGCGGTATAGAAGATATCTCCGTCAAGATATACTGTGAGGTTGTAGAGTATTGCTGTATATTCCGCCTCTACTGTCAAGTCTTCGGAAGGCATTGTCTCAGGAAGATTTGCCCAACCGGTAAACTCGTAACCCTCTTTCTCAGGTGCATCAACTGCTGCGATTTCAGTTCCGGTCTCAACCTCAACTGCCTTGTAAACCTCACCGTCCACCATGTAGGTGAGGGTGAAGATGTACTGCTCGAACTCGGCGGACAGCTTGATGTCGCCTGCAACTGTCATCTTACGGGTTGCATTCGTGTCGCCGTCGCTCCACTTAACGAAACGATACTTGGCATCAGCGGTTGCGGTGAACTCGATCTCAGTGCCGTCAAGGTACTGACCGTTCTTGAAGTCCACATTACCACCGTTTCCGGCTGTAATATCTACAGTATAATATTTGGTGTAGGTTGCGTTTACGGTAACGTCCTTGGCAGGCATTATCTCGGGGAGACCCTCCCAACCTGCGAACTCGTAGCCATCCTTCACGGGTCCTGCCTTTGCCTCAATTTTGGCTCCTGCCTCAACATCAACTGCCTTGTAAACCTCACCGTCCACCATGTAGGTAAGGGTGAAGACGTACTGCTCGAACTCGGCGGACAGCTTGATGTCGCCTGCAACTGTCATCTTACGGGTTGCATTCGTGTCGCCGTCGCTCCACTTAACGAAGCGGTACTTGGCATCAGCGGTTGCGGTGAACTCGATCTCAGTGCCGTCAAGGTACTGACCGTTCTTGAAGTCCACATTACCACCGTTTCCGGCTGTAATATCTACTGAATGGTATTTGGTGAAGGTTGCGTTTACGGTAACGTCCTTGGCGGGCATTGTCTCGGGGAGACCCTCCCAGCTTGCGAACTCGTAACCCTCCTTCTCAGGTCCATCCTCGGCTACAATCTTGGCTCCAGCCTCAACATCAACTGTCTTGTAAACCTCACCGTCCAACATGTAGGTAAGGGTGAAGACGTACTGCTCGAACTCGGCGGAAAGTTTGATGTCGCCTGCAACTGTAATATTACGGGTCGCTTTCGTGTCGCCGTCGCTCCACTTAACGAAGCGGTACTTCGGATCAGCTACTGCCGTGAACTCTATCTCAGTGCCGGCAAGGTACTGACCGTTCTTGAATTCAACCTTACCACCCTCTCCGGCTGTGATCTCCACTGAATGGTACTGGGTGAAGGTTGCATTTACGGTAACGTCCTTAGCGGGCATTGTCTCGGGAAGTGCATCCCAACCTGCGAACTCATAACCCTCTTTCTCAGGTGCATCAACTGCTGCAATCTTGGCTCCAGCCTCAACATCAACTGTCTTGTAAACCTCACCGTCCAACATGTAGGTAAGGGTGAAGACGTACTGCTCGAACTCGGCGGAAAGTTTGATGTCGCCTGCAACTGTCATCTTACGGGTTGCTTTCGTGTCGCCGTCGCTCCACTTAACGAAGCGGTACTTCGGATCAGCTACTGCCGTGAACTCTATCTCAGTGCCGTCAAGGTACTGACCGTTCTTGAATTCAACCTTACCACCCTCTCCGGCTGTGATCTCCACTGAATGGTACTGGGTGAAGGTTGCATTTACGGTAACATCCTTAGCGGGCATTGTCTCGGGAAGTGCATCCCAACCTGCGAACTCATAACCCTCTTTCTTAGGAGCATCAACTGCTGCGATTGTGGCTCCTGCCTCCACATCAACTGACTTGTAGACCTCGCCGTCCACCATGTAGGTGAGCGTGAAGACATACTGCTCGAACTCGGCGGAAAGTTTGATGTCGCCTGCAACTGTAATATTACGGGTCGCTTTCGTGTCGCCGTCGCTCCACTTAACGAAGCGGTACTTCGGATCAGCTACTGCCGTGAACTCGATCTCAGTGCCGTCAAGGTACTGACCGTTCTTGAAGTCCACCTTACCACCGTTTCCGGCTGTGATATCTACTGAATGGTATTTGGTAAAGGTTGCGTTTACGGTAACGTCCTTGGCGGGCATTGTCTCGGGGAGACCCTCCCAGCTTGCGAACTCGTAGCCATCCTTCTCAGGTCCATCCTCGGCTACAATCTTGGCTCCTGCCTCAACATCAACTGCCTTGTAAACCTCACCGTCCAACATGTAGGTGAGGGTGAAGATGTACTGCTCGAACTCGGCGGACAGTTTGATGTCACCTGCAACTGTAATCTTACGGGTTGCATTCGTGTCGCCGTCGCTCCACTTAACGAAGCGGTACTTCGGATCAGCGGTTGCGGTGAACTCGATCTCAGTGCCGTCAAGGTACTGACCGTTCTTGAAGTCCACATTACCACCGTTTCCGGCTGTAATATCTACAGTATAATATTTGGTGTAGGTTGCGTTTACGGTAACGTCCTTGGCAGGCATTGTCTCGGGGAGACCCTCCCAACCTGCGAACTCGTAGCCATCTTTCACCGGTCCTGCCTTTGCCTCAATCTTGGCTCCTGCCTCAACATCAACTGTCTTGTAAACCTCACCGTCCAACATGTAGGTGAGGGTGAAGATGTACTGCTCGAACTCGGCGGACAGCTTGATGTCACCCTTGACAGTCATCTTACGGGTTGCATTCGTGTCGCCATCGCTCCACTTAACGAAGCGGTACTTCCCTTCTGCGGTCGCGGTGAACTCGATCTCAGTGCCGTCAAGGTACTGACCGTTCTTGAAGTCCACCTTACCACCGTTTCCGGCTGTAATATCTACAGTATAATATTTGGTGTAGGTTGCGTTTACGGTAACGTCCTTGGCAGGCATTGTCTCGGGGAGACCCTCCCAACCTGCGAACTCATACCCCTCTTTCACGGGTCCTGCCTTTGCCTCAATCTTGGCTCCTGCCTCAACATCCTCTGTATCGTAGACCTCACCGTCCACCATGTAGGTAATTGTAAAGACATTCTGCTCAAACTTAGCAGAAAGGTCGATGTTTCCGGCAACAGTAATCTTTCGAGGATTATCCTTAACGCCATCACTCCATTCCACGAAACGGAACTTCTCGCCAGCGGTTGCAGTAACCGTGATTTCATCACCTTCAAGATAACCCCCTTCCTTAGCCTCAAAGTCAACAGAACCACCCTCTCCGGCTGTGATTGCAACTGCAAAGTATTGTAGGAAGAGAGCGTTTACTGTAATATCCTCAGCAGGCATTGTCTCGGGAAGACCTTCCCAGCCATTAAACTTGAAGCCCTCTTTCACAGGATCCTCAACTGCAGGGATTGCTGTACCCTTCTCAACTTTCGCAGTCTTGTAATCCTTACCTTCTACCTTATAAGTGATAGTATAGAGATACTGCTCAAACTCGGCTACCAAGTCAATATTGCTGTTGACTGAGATTGTACGGGTAGCTTCTGTAACGCCGTCGCTCCACTTCACGAAACGGAACTTATCGTCAGCGGCAGTAGCAGTAACCGTGATTTCATCACCATCAAGATAACCCTCTTCCTTAGCTTCAAAGTTTACGGTACCACCCTCTCCGGCAGAGATATTCACTTTAAAATATTGGAGGAACAACGCATTTACCGTCACGTCATTCGCAGGCATTGTCTCAGGAAGACCATCCCAGCCGTTGAACTTAAAGCCCTCTTTCACAGGATCCTCAACCGCAGGGATTTCGGCACCTACCTCCAGGTCAAACGAATTGTACTCTTTGCCTTCCACCATATATTTAAGCATAAATATATTCTGCTCAAACTCGGCTGTGATATTCAGGTCGCCATCGACTACAATATTACGTTCCTGATTAGTGTCGCCGTCGCTCCACTTCACGAAACGGAACTTCAGATCCGGATTGGCAACAGCAGTGAGCTCGGTGCCTTCAGCATATCTGCCGTTCTCAAAACTTACAGAACCGCCATCAGCCGCACTGACCTCAACATTAAAATATCTGTTCACAACCAATTTGTAGGGATCAGAGGGAAGACCGATAGCCTTATCAGCTTCAAAAGCCATCGACACGCCTTCAATGACAGCATCATCCGTGCTGCCCTTCTTCCTCAGCTTAAAAGTAACTGTTTCCCCATTTGCCTCATTGCTGCGGATACGCATGTAGAGACAATCATTGGCATTGGGCAGAATCTCAGAGACACCTCTGCATTCATCGCCCACAAATGCAGCCACCTCATAATCAGAGGCAGCATCCCACGCAGCGGGATTTCCAAACGAGAGTTCAAAATAGAGACTCATGTCGTAACGATAATCGGCAGGATTGACAGTCCACGCGGAAGCGAAAGCCCCCTTCAACGAGCAGACCGCCACTACAAGCACAATCAGCATCACAAACGGATTTCTAATTGTTTTCTTCATTGGTGATTAACAATTTTTAATACTTATTAATAATTTAGGTTAGTTTAATCTTTGTAAAAAATGCACACAATAACCTCTCCGTGCCAATCGACACGGATACACGTCCCCGTAAAATTGCATGCCACGACTTTTTCTACAGCTTCCATCATTTCATAACGAAATCATGATTTTTGCAATTATTTTGTATTAAATATGTTAATAATGAAATTAAAATACGGCACATTTCTACCTATTGCCACCGACAAATTTAATTTCAATATTTAATTTACCCTTTAGTCTGCAAAGTTAACATTTTTTTGATAAATAAAAACAATCATGGCGACTGCCGTAAACCTTTCCTTACCTCTGACCTCCCCGTTTCACATAGCGGATAAAGCTATAATGCCTCCGTGTTTTAAGGTAATCCAAATCATCCTGACATGCGTATGCCTCACGCTCAAACGAGATGTTGAAATATGCTTTCAGCGAAGATCCATATTGGAAAAGACGGAATACCCATTCAATAACATACAGAATATAGAACGGAATGTAGCCGAGCTCCTTTATCTGGGCTGTATGAATCAATTCATGATTGATTATAAACTTATTACATGGTCCCTTTGCAAACAAAACCCCGAAAAGATTGATCACATACATGCCACGTCCGAAAGGTATGATTTTGTTATAAATTATCTTCATCTTTACATTTCAAAGAATCAAGAATTCAAAGAATCAAGAATGATTAGTAATCTCCAAAAAATAATTGACAAAGTTAATTATTTTTTGATTAACTTTGCAGTATGTCACAGGAAAATTCAAACACAAAGGAGAGACAACGCACGGATTTGCGTGTGCCTCGCAGATATATCGTCTATATCCACAACGATGATTTCACCACCATGGAATTTGTAGTGATGATCCTCACCACAATCTTCCATAAAAGCCAAGCAGAAGCAGAAAGCCTCATGCTCCAAGTGCATCATTCTGACAAGGCACCTGTAGGGTGCTACAGCTACGACATCGCACTCACGAAAGCCGGACAAGCCACAAACCTCGCTCGAGAGCAAGGTTTCCCGCTGCGACTAACGATAGTGGCGGAATAACCATAGCAAGCTATAAGGAACTCATTTAAGACCACTTCTAAATCTCGTATGGAAAATCAAATATATTACTCTCAGAAGCTTGAGACAAGCTTAGACATGATGTTTGACATTGTGGAGGAGAAGAGGAATGAATATGCCACACCCGAACATTTTCTTATGTCGCTCTGCCATCAGATGCAATTCAGAAAAGCAATCAAAGACTGCGGCGGCAAAATGATACGGCTCATGAACAACATTCAGGCATATCTCAATATCCTTGACAAGATACCGGAAGGAGAAGATACGACTAATGCAATCTCAGCACAACTGAAACAGATGCTTGAAATGGCATCAACATCCGCCATCAATGCCGCAAAAAATATAATCGAGGTGCCCCACGTAATCAAGGCATTGCTTGAGCTTCCGGAATCACATGCCCGCTATCTGCTGCTGAACGAGGTTGACGGCGATGAGGCAACCCTGATGTGCAACATCGTCGATAATTATAATACCGCCGATTCCTATCTCATGCAAGATGATTTCATGGACGACGATTGGCTTGAATCGGAAGAGTTGCCCGACAACGACGGTATGCAATGGAAGAGATTCGTGGTCTGCATGAACGACAACACCGAGCAACGCAACCCGCTTGTCGGCAGGGAGACGGAACTGGAGAATACGATACGCGTGCTTTGCCGTAAGGATAAGAACAACGTGCTGCATATCGGGGAGCCGGGCGTGGGCAAAACCGCCCTCGTGTATGGTCTTGCCGCCCTGATAAACAAGGGAGACGTGCCCGACTCGCTCAAGGACTCAAAGATATATCAGCTTGAGATAGGCACCCTTCTCGCCGGCACACAGTTCAGAGGGGATTTTGAGAAACGTCTCAAATTGATAATGGACGGGATAAGCCGCGAGGAGAATCCAATCATATACATCGATGAGATACATGGTCTTGTAGGCGCGGGCGCAACCGGAGAAGGCGCGATGGACGCATCCAATATGCTGAAGCCGTATCTCGAGACAGGCAAGATACGTTTCATCGGATCAACCACATACGATGAATACAAACGTCATTTCGCAAAGAGCAAGGGACTCGTCAGAAGATTCCGGCAAATCGACATACCGGAACCATCCATACAGGAGACCATCTCTATAATCAGCAAACTGAAGGGGAACTATGAGAATTTCCATGGTGTCATTCTCCCCGACAAGACAATAGAGTTTGCCGTAACCTCCGCAGCCCGTCATCTCTCTGACCGCTTCCTGCCCGACAAGGCAATCGACCTTATCGATGAGGCGGGAGCATATCGCCGCATACATCCCCTGCCTTCCGGAGAACAGACCGTGGATGTCGATCTCATTGCCGAGGTGCTTTCCAAGATATGCAAGGTAGACTCCATATCCATCAAGGAGGACGACACGAGCCGTCTTGAATCGCTTGAGCCTCGGATCCTTTCCAAGATATTCGGGCAGGACAAGGCGGTGAAGAGCGTCACGGAGGCAGTACAGATGTCGAAGGCAGGGCTGACAGAGGATTCGAAGCCCCTTGCCTCCCTGCTGTTTGTCGGACCTACCGGCGTGGGAAAGACGGAGGTGGCACGCGTGCTTGCCCAGGAATTAGGCATAGAGCTGATACGTTTTGACATGAGCGAATTTGCAGAGAAACACGCCGTGGCAAAGCTCATCGGTTCGCCGGCAGGTTATGTGGGATATGAGGATGGAGGACAACTCACTGATGCCATACGCAAATCCCCCAACTGCGTCCTTCTCCTCGACGAGATAGAGAAGGCGCATCCCGACATCTACAACATCCTCCTGCAAGTGATGGACTACGCACGTCTCACCGACAATAAGGGGAATCATGCGGATTTCAGAAACGTGATATTGATAATGACCTCCAATGCCGGCGCACAGTATGCCTCACAAGCAAAAGTGGGATTCGGCAACACCACGTCATCCGGCGAAGCAATGATGCGCCAGGTGAAGAGATCTTTCAAGCCCGAATTCATCAACCGCCTATCCGCCACCATAGTATTCAACGACATGACACGCGATATGGCGTCGCGCATCCTTGACAAGAAACTTGACATGCTGCGCCGTCAGCTCAGCAATAAGAATGTGGAGCTTATCCTCTCCGACGAAGCCCACCAATATCTCCTCTCGGAAGGATTCACGCCCGAATATGGAGCCAGGGAAATAGACAGGGTAATCACTAACCGTCTGAAACCTATCCTTATGAGGGAGATATTGTTCGGGGAATTGAGAGAGGGCGGCAAAGCGGAAATCATACTCTCCGACAATGGTCTCATGATGAAACAGAATATTAAATAATTTAAGGTTTAATGTTTATGGTTTATGATCATTAAATTTTGTATAATGAAAAAATTCGTGGATTTTCGTGAATCTTAAACCTTAAACTATAAACGTTAAACCACTGAAGTGCAGCTTGCGAAACTTCAGTTAAATAAACTTTCAATTTATGACCTTGATAAATTCTATAAAAGAATCACTTGAAGGCGTGATTAACGGACCCTTCAGTTCCCAAATAATCACGCTTATTCTCCTCTTCTCGTTAGGCTTGCTCGCAGTTGCAGCCTATTATATCGCGAAGATGATATTGAACGTACTGGAGAAAGTAATACTTCGGAGCCCGACAGAATGGGACGACGACATGTTTAATCCGTCGTTCATGAAGGCGGTATCGCAATTGGCACCCGCAATAGTGGTGTCGTGGCTTCTTCCGGAATTCTTCTCCGACACGCCGGATTCAGTCAGATGGGTAGACACTCTCACGTCATTCTATATCCTTTGGGCTCTCGTGAGAATCATTGTCATACTCTTCAACAACCTTTACCTCGCTTTCCTAAAGCGTGAAAAGCTGAGGCCATACGCAGTAAAGGGCATATTCCAGATGTTCAAGCTTATAGTAATCGGAGTAGGCGTGATAATAGCCATAAGCATACTGGTGAACAAGACCCCAATAGCCATAATCACTGCGTTGGGTGCGTCTGCCGCAGTCCTGATGTTGTTATTCAAAGACACCATCATGGGGCTTGTAGCCAGCATCCAGCTGACCGCCAACAATATGCTCAAACGTGGAGACTGGATCTCCATGCCAAACCGCGACCTCAACGGAGAAGTGCTCGATGTGACACTCACCACCGTCAAGGTGCGCAATTGGGACAACACCGTAACTACAGTGCCGCCATATTCCCTCGTCACGGAATCGTTTCGCAACTATCATCCGATGCAGGTGTCGGGCGGCCGACGGGTGGATAGAGCCATTTACGTTGACATGAATACCGTGCGTTTCCTCTCTGCCGAAGAGATCGACAGGCTGAAAGAGGAGGGTTTTGTAGAGAAGGGAAGCCATACACATGGGAAGGTGGTCAACCTGCGCCTACTGCGTGACTATATCGAATCGTATCTGCGTAGCCGTGATGATGTAAACCAGGAAATGACCCTCATGGTGCGTCAGCTACCCCCAACAAATTCAGGACTCCCCATACAGTTGTATTTCTTCACCGGCACGACGGAATGGGTGAAACACGAGCATGTCATGGCAGATATCTTCGACCATGTGTATGCCACAATCAACGCGTTTGGACTCAACATATTCCAGACTCCGGCTGGCACTGACCTCAAGAATCTCCGTATCCCCTCCCCTCAACCATAAACCACACTCCATAAAACCATTCCACACATAGCTATGATATTTGCACTTGACGAGGAGATAGCGTTTCCAGACCCACGTCTCGGCGAACCCGACGGTCTTTTCGCAGTAGGCGGCGATCTCTCCACCGACCGCCTGCTGCTTGCCTACAGCTACGGCATCTTCCCCTGGTATTCCTTCCGCGACAGCGACGAGCCGATGTGGTACTGCCCCATGGATCGTTTCGTAATCTTCCCGGAGGAGATACATATCTCCCACTCCATGCGTACGCTCATCAACAAACGACGATACCGCCTCAGCATAAACGAGGATTTTGATGGCGTCATCTCCCAATGCAGCAAGCTCCGCATAGAGCATGAGGGGGCATGGCTTGGGGAGCACATCATAGAGGCATATACAGAGCTCCACCATCAAGGTTTTGCAGCAAGCGTGGAGGCATGGGACGGCGATAGGCTTGTGGGCGGACTTTACGGAGTCAGCATCGGCAACTCCTTCTTCGGGGAGAGCATGTTCTCGCTCGTGCCGAGTGCAAGCAAACTCGCCCTCATCCACCTGGCGACCGTAATGGCAGACAATGGAGGGAGGCTGATCGACTGCCAGTTTGAGACACCGCATCTCAAGAGCATGGGCGGACGCTACATCCCCTATTCCGAATATCTCGAGATAATAATGCAACCGCTGGATGGGAACGGTAATTCCAACTGATAATTCCGACCGGTAAATTCAACTGACATTTTCAGATAAATTCAGATAATTTCATTTAAAATCGACAGGTCAAAATTTCGGATAACGGGATTTTTTTTGTAACTTTGCAAGAGGGCATGCATAGCCACGCCCGACAGGTAAAAACATTCATTTGACCACATGGCAGAGAACAACGACCTTTTCCAATTCGACAATTTCTCCGGCGTAGAAGACCGGACTCCAGAAGCAGACATACAGACAGAAGAGATCACGGCATCTATCTCAGAGAATGACGCCGTTGATAACGAAGAACCCCACAACACAGATGCGGGGTCATATAATGACGACGCTATCCAACATCTCGACTGGAACGAGCATATCCGCCGGCGTCCGGGCATGTATATCGGTAAACTTGGCGACGGCAGTCATGCCGAAGACGGCATATACGTGCTCATAAAGGAGGTGGTTGACAACTCTATTGACGAGTTCAACATGGGTGCCGGAAAACGTATAGACATCACCCTTACCGACGAGGGAGAGGTGACAATACGCGACTACGGACGTGGCATACCACTCGGCAAGGTGAGGGAAGTGGCATCCGAGATCAATACCGGCGGCAAATTCGACGACAAGAACTTCAAGAAATCAGTCGGACTGAATGGCGTCGGACTTAAAGCCGTCAACGCCCTCTCCACATTCTGCGACGTGGCAAGCGTGCGCGACGGAAAGAAAGTGACCGTTAATTTTGAGAAAGGCAACGTGGTGAGTCAGACCCAACCGGAAAACACCCGACAGCCTAACGGCACAATGGTGCATTTCCGTCCGGACAACACCCTTTTCCGCGACTATAAGTTCCGCATGGAATTTGTGGAGACAATGGTCAACAACTACACCTATCTCAACGCCGGGCTACAGATTTTCTTCAACGGGAAACGATATCTCTCGCGCCATGGTCTTCTCGATCTCCTGAAAGAGAACATGACCTCCGCCCCACTCTATCCCATCATACATCTTCAGGGAGAGGATATCGAAGTGGTGCTGACCCACACCGACCAATACGGCGAGGAATATTATTCATTCGTCAACGGACAGCATACCACCCAAGGCGGCACCCACCTCTCGGCATTCCGTGAGCACGTGAGCCGCACCATAAAGGAATTCTCAGGCAAGGGATATGAATTTTCCGACATCCGCAACGGCATGGTAGCGGCAGTCAGCGTCCGCATTCAGGAGCCGGTGTTTGAAAGCCAGACAAAGACAAAACTCGGCAGCAAGGAGATTGCGCCCGACAGCAGTATAACCGTCAACAAATTCATAGGCGACTTCCTTAAAAAAGAGCTTGACGACTATCTCCACAAGCATCAGGACGTAGCAGACGCCATGCTAAAGAAGATAGCATCCAGCGAGAAGGAGCGTAAGGCAATGGCTGGTGTGGCGAAGCTTGCCCGTGAGAAGGCAAAGAAAGTGAGCCTCCACAACAGGAAGCTGCGCGATTGCCGCATTCACTACAACGACACGGTGAAACAGAACGCCAAGACAGAAGACCGTCGTGAACTCTCGTCAATTTTCATCACCGAGGGCGACTCCGCATCCGGCACCATCACGAAAGTGAGAAACGCCGAGACCCAGGCGGTATTCTCTCTCCGTGGTAAGCCACTCAATTCCTACGGCATGACGCAGGAGATCGTGTATAAGAACGATGAGTTCAATCTTCTTCAGGCAGCCCTCAACATAGAGGAGGGTATCGAGGGACTGCGCTACAACAAGGTGATAATTGCCACTGATGCCGATGTTGACGGGATGCATATCCGTCTGCTCGTCATAACCTTCTTCCTGATGTTCTTCCCCGATCTCGTGAAAAAGGGGCATGTCTTCATTCTCCAGACCCCCCTCTTCCGCGTCAGGGACAAGAATGCCACACGCCGCAACAAATCAAGAAAACGGTCCAAATCCAAGGGTGACGACAGTGGCGACCGCGACACATACTATTGCTACACCGACGAGGAACGGGAAGCCGCCATAGCCAAATTCGGCAACAATGCCGAGATCACACGATTCAAAGGTCTTGGCGAGATCAACGATGTGGAGTTTGCCGAGTTCATCGGTCCCGACATGCGTCTTGACCCGGTGACCCTGAAAAAGGATGACACCGTAGACAAGCTCCTCGAATTCTATATGGGTAAAAACACTATGGAACGTCAGAATTTCATCATCGATAATCTCGTGGTGGAGGATGATTCAGAAATTTAAATAAGTTTAGCACTCTCAATTAATCTTTTTCCCCTTTAGAATGTCATTATAATGAAAGCACTTTTTGCAGGTAGTTTCGATCCGTTCACGATAGGTCATCAGTCTATCGTGGAGCGCGGATTGAAAATATTCGACAAATTGATAATCGCAGTCGGCTATAACGAACACAAGCCCGGAGAATGGACTGCCGGACAACGAGAGAAGGCAATATCCGCACTCTATCAAGGCGACCCCAGGATAGACGTGGCAACCTATACGGGGCTTACCGTTGATTTCGCACGCCACTGCGGTGCGGATGTGCTGCTTCGGGGAGTCAGAAGTATGGCAGATTTCGAATATGAGAGAAATATCGCCGACACCAACCGTGCGATAGCGGGTATGGAGACGGTGATTCTCATTGCAAAACCCGAGTTCTCGTTCGTGTCAAGTTCCATCGTCAGGGAACTTATGCACAACGGACATGACGTAAGAAAATATATAGCCGGCGACTTTCCTCTTCCGTGATTGTCGGCGGCAACCCAAAATAAGGCGGCATCGACAGACCGTGCCTTATCTGAATTATAAAAATTATGAGAAAACCATTAATACTACTTGGAGCCGGTGCGCTCCTTTGCGCTGCAGGCCTGGCAAACGCCCAGTCTTATATCAACCAGAATCAGAAACTGAGAATGGCTGAGGCAGCCATTTCGCAATTCTATGTCGACACCGTCAATGAGAATAAGCTTGTAGAGGATGCGATAAAGGCAATGCTCGAAGGGCTTGACCCTCATTCACAATATTCCAATCCGGAAGAGACCCGCGAACTCAACGAGCCACTGACAGGCAACTTCAGCGGCATAGGCATATCCTTCAATATGAATCAGGACACACTCTACGTCATACAGACCGTAAGCGGAGGTCCGTCAGAGAGGGTGGGGATCCTTGCCGGCGACCGTATCATTGAGGTCAACGACACGGTCATAGCTGGCGTGGGGATGAAAAACAATCAGATCATGAAGCGACTGCGCGGTCCCAAGGGAACAGACGTAGACGTGAAGGTGCTGCGCCAGCAGGGTGGCAAGCCAGAGGAGATAAACTTCACCATCACTCGAGCCGACATACCGATCTATAGCGTAGACGCTGCCTACATGGTTGACCCCAAGACCGGCTATATCCGTATAAACCGTTTTGCAGCCGAGACTGCCAAGGAGGTTGCGAATGCCATTTCCGATCTCAAGAAGCAGGGCATGGATCGCCTTATCCTTGACCTCGTTGACAACGGCGGCGGCTATCTTAATGCTGCCGTGGATATGCTCGGCGAACTTATTGAACCGGACAAGCTCGTGGTATATACGGAAGGTACCAACTCTTCCCGTCAGAACCATACCACACGCCCTTCAGGCAAGAA
Organism: Muribaculaceae bacterium Isolate-037 (Harlan); assembly: GCA_003762615.1. Taxonomy (GTDB): domain Bacteria; phylum Bacteroidota; class Bacteroidia; order Bacteroidales; family Muribaculaceae; genus Lepagella; species Lepagella muris. The sequence goes on along the minus strand of RIAZ01000005.1, from coordinate 135,490 downwards.
ACCTCTGTTTTCCGACGGGCGTCTCGTAGTGATGACCAACCAATATTCTGCTTCCGCTTCCGAGATTACCTCGGGAGCTATCCAAGACTGGGACCGCGGACTGGTGGTGGGACGGCGCACTTTTGGCAAGGGACTCGTGCAACGACCAATCCCCTTCCCCGACGGCTCGATGATACGCCTTACCGTGGCTCACTACTATACCCCTACCGGACGCGACATACAGAAGCCATATACCAAGGGGGATCAGAAAGCCTATCATGAGGATATGCTCGAACGCTTCAACCACGGAGAGCTGATGCATGCCGACTCAATAAAATATATCGACTCGCTGAAAGTGGAGACTCTCAAGCTCCATCGCCCCATCTACGGCGGAGGAGGCATATATCCCGATAAATTCGTGCCGCTCGATACTACGGAATTCACAAAATACTACCGCAACGTTGTGGCAAAGGGTCTTATCAACAGATACGTGATAAACTACGTTGATAAGAACCGTGCGGATATAAAACGTAAATTCAAGAACGACGATGCCTTCGTGAAAGGATTTGCCGTCACCCCGGCAATGCTCGCAGAGCTTGACGAGTCGGCAAAGAAAGAGGGCATTGAATATAACGCGGAGGAAGCCGCCACCAGTGCTCCCCTCTTCTCCATGATAATAAAAGCTCTTATCGGTAGAGATATCTACGATAACGCCACATATTTCAAGGTTTATAATCTTCATGATCCGATATTCCGCGAGGCTCTGGAGCTTATAAACTCGTCCGAATACGACCGTCTGCTCTCCACGGAAGCTGCACGGAAGTAATAATGTCCCTCGTATGCCGGTCATGTCTTGATGACGCATCGGCATACGGTTTCCTTTTTTATTCCGCTATTTTCATCTTTTCTATTTCATAACGAATCTAACCGGACTGATATGAAACTCCCTATTTTAGTGACATCCGCTCTCTCCCTTATTGCGACGAACGCAGCTGTGGCCCAAGCGAAGCCACAGAAGAATCTTGAGTTCCGTCGTATCGTGGCAATGCATGATTCTCTTATAAAAGCGCAGAAAGCGGCAGAAATAATCCCCCCTCTTGATTCCGCCTTGACGGTGGTGAGAGACGTGGATGAAATCATAGCTTCTCTTGATATGCCGGAATTGGCGACAACCCCTATCAATAAGGCTATGGCACCATGGGTATTTATCGGATATCGGCATCTGAAAAAAAAGGAGATGGATACAAAACTTCCGGTATGGGTGCCCGGGACAAAGGTGCTCACCAACGACTCTATTGACAACGAAACGTCTGACATCCGCTATGACGACTCCTATATAATATCCTCCATACTGGATATGCCGGAGGATGAGGTAAGTGAATCGGACTCTATTGATATTGCAAATATCGGAGAACCTACACCCGACTATTCACTGCTTACAGGCGATCCCACCCCGAAATGGATGCGCAACACGCTGAACCTATATCGCATACAGGAGGATTTCATGTATGACCTCATGGTGACAGAGCCGGAACATATAGAATACTCCTACTGGGGACTCCCCGTCCCACCACGCCTGCGTGAGGACGACGTGACTTTCGCAGGATATATAAAGCGACTTGAACTGCCGGAAGTAGACACTGAAAAGGCTATCCTTCCAGAAGAGGTGTTACGAAGAAAACATTGGCTACATAATTTCGGATCCTCCCTGCATTTCTCACAGGCGTTCATATCAAAAAACTGGTATCAGGGTGGCAATAACCATCTCTCTCTCCTTTTCAATATCTATTGGAACGTACAGTTGAACCAGGTATATCATCCGAATCTGCTTCTTCAGAGTGCCCTATCCTACAAGATAGGTCTGAACTCCACGCCGCAAGATGAGGTGCATGCATACTCTATTTCGGAAGACATTCTGCAATACAACCTCAACTCCGGTCTGAAAGCTTTCCAAAAATGGTTCTATTCGCTCAACCTTCAGTTTAAGACACAGATTCTCCGCAACTACGAAAACAACTCAATGAAGCGCAAGTCTTCGTTCCTCTCTCCGGGCGACTTCAACCTCGGTCTCGGTATGGCATACTCCCACCAGAACAAGAAGAAAACGCTACAGCTGACCGCAACCATCTCTCCACTCTCTTACAACCTCAAGACCTGTATCTCCGATAAGATTGACCACGGGCAATTCAACATCGAGCCTGACCGCAAGACAAGAAGCGATATCGGTAGCAACGGCGAGTTCAACATGACATGGCAGGTGACACACAACATCAACTACCGCACCCGCGTGTTCCTCTTCACCGATTATGACTACTTCCTCGCCGATTGGGAGAATACCGTCAATTTCTCCATCAACAAATTCCTGTCAACCCAAATATATCTGCATCTGCGCCACGACACATCGTCAGATATGTCAACCTCGTGGAAGCATTTCATGATGAGGGAGGTGCTCAGCTTCGGTCTGACCTATACATTCTCTTCAAAACCATGATTCTATTCACAAGTAAACCTCTCTCCATATCATGATTAGATCCATCACTGATACCCGACGCACAACGGCATGCATGGCATTGCTCTCGTTATGCGTCGGACTTTATTTATCAAATGCCCGCGCGTCATCACCCATAGCTTTCGACGTAGACCGGGCAATCGGGATTTGCGATTCCTCCGCACTCGATAATCTGGAAGGAATCTGGATATATCCTGACGACAACGTGACCGTCACCGTATTCCGCAATGATTCCAGGCAACAATATTCATTGCCGGAATATGACATTACCGTGGTACACTCCCCCGACTGTTCTCTCTCGCCGGGTGAGCGTATCGGTCGTATTTCCGCAACTCACGATGTGCGCCGATTTGATGTGGAATTATACACCGAGCGCAAGGGACTCTCTTTCATGAAACCGAAAAACTGTAGTGGTACCCTGTCATCGGAAGGCGATATGCTGACCTTACGTCATGATGCACCGCGATTCCGTCTTCGTCTGAACCTCAATCCCACCACACTGCTGCCACGTCTTTGGAAGAGTATGCTGCGAATCAGCGGCTCCACACGCGACGGCAATGACAACAGCACGAGCGGCATGATAAAGATCTACCCGTCGTATGACGGCAACGGCTCATCTCGTCTTCAACCACGATACCTGTAGAATGAAACTCCTGATATTCATAATTACATTGCCTCTTCTTCTCCTCGCCTCGCACGATGTGGAGGCAAGGAAGATACGTCAGTCTCTGAAAGTGACTACCATGAAGGAAGCAAAGGGGAAGAGCGGGACGAAAAAGGATAACGACACGGTAAAAGGGAACGATAACTATCCTTCAATAGAAATCTCTCTCAATTACTCAGACTCCATACAATTCACTCTTGACGGCAAAGACCTACTGTTTCACAAAAGAGACCTACAGTTTGCCGGCTACGACAAAGGAATCTCCTCATCAAGGGAATCATTCTTTCTAATCAACAGATGCCCATTCAATATAAATGGCATAGCCATCAGAATAAACTACTACGACATGCAATCGCGTATGCTGCATTCACGCGACGTCACCATCTCGTGCGACATCCCTGCCGGCGAGACGCGCAAGCTCGACATCCCCACGTGGGACACGCAACACACCTTCTACTATTACCTTGGCAACGCACCCCGACGCGTCGCCTCTCCCTACAAAGTGACCATACTCCCCCTGCGCCTGACCATCACCTCCCATCCATAATATCCATGTAATCCTTCCTACAGAAGTTATATTGAAATTGAGACCGAGCAGAATTGCCCGGTCTCTTTGTTGTGTTCAGCATGTAGGGAGAGGGGATTATTTGTCGGTCATTATGTCAAGGACAAGACGGTCTGTCTGGCGCATCGCCTCGCGTCCGATGGAGGTGAGATTGTGGATCGAACGGTCAACATCATCACTTATGATTCCTTCCGCTTCCGTGACGCATTTGCCGTTCATGGCGAGCATTGCCGACATAAGGGCAGTCGATACTCCCGATGAGATCTTCAACGAACAGGATGGTTTCGCCCCGTCGCAGATCATACCCGTCAGATTGGCTATCATATTCTTGACCGAGGCACATATCTCATCATATCCGCCACCCATCAGATATGTAAGTCCGGCAGAAGCTCCCGTCGATGCCACCACGCACCCACATAGCGCAGACAAACGTCCGAGACTCTGCTTGATGTAGATGCTCGTCAGATTACTCATCATAAGCGCACGAATCGTCTTCTCCTCATCTGCATTGACATCCTTAGCATAAGCCACAACCGGCATTGTGGCACATATACCCTGGTTTCCACTACCCGAATTCGACATCACAGCCACCTGCGCACCACCCATACGGGCATCACATGCCGCCGATGTGCTGCTTACAATATGAGCCAGCGGGGAGTCTCCGAAAAGCACCTTACCCTTATCCCTGACCGTCAATCCGAGGGAATGCCCATATTCGCCGGAAAGAGCAAGATCGGCTGCCGCGCTATTGAGACGACGCGCCTCATCAATGAATGCAATCTCCGCGAGAGGCATCGTAGTGGCAAACTCATAGACGGTGTGAAGGTCAAGTTCCGGATCATCGCCCGGCTCCGCAGAGTCGTCAGAGGCAGTGGGCTGTTTCTCCAGCAGTACCTCCCCGTCGCGCGAAAGATATACGAAATTTGTATGCGCCTCGGATATCACCGCCACAGCCTCATGACCCGCCTCATCCTCCACCGTAGCCTCGATGTGGAGATTGGAGGGTGCATCCTCATGCAGTTTTATCGATATACGCCCTTCAGAAATATATCCCTTGCCACGCTCCACCGATTCTGGCGTAACGTCGCGGAGCACCTCGAGCGCATATTCCGAACGCCCTACAAGCGCACCGAGAGCCACAGCTATCGGAAGCCCGATCATGCCCGTGCCCGGTATGCCTACACCCATGGCATTTTTCAAGATATTGCCACTCAGTCGCAAAGAGATTCTCGCAGGAAGGCAACCGAGCAGTTCCGTCGCCTTTGCCACACACAAAGCCACAGCCACCGGTTCGGTGCAACCAATCGCCGGCACTACCTCCCTCTTAACAAGCGCGATTATTTCATCGCATTTTTTCTTCTCAAGCATAGTATTCCAATCAGAATAAGTTGTGATTTTTTCAGGTATTATTGAAGTTATAAAAGACCTTATTTCATATAGCTATTCCCGCTGCCCGTTGCCGTCAAACAGCGGGTGACTACGGTTCATGCTTGCAATCCTACGGTTGGTCCAGCAGCTGCGGCATACAGCCACATATCTCTCGTTGCCGCCTATCTCCACCTGCTCACCCTCCGTGATTATATCGCCATTCCCGTCAATTCTGGCATTGACGATAGTGCGTCTGCCACACGTGCATGTCGACTTGACCTCCTCTATCGAATCGGCAATCTCAAACAGACGACGCGACCCCTCAAACAATTGCGTGCGGAAGTCTGTGCGCAGTCCGTAGCATATAACGTTGCAGTCAAAATCGTCAACGATACGTGCGAGCTGATCCACCTGTGCGGTAGTCAGGAACTGCGCCTCATCCACGAGAATCCATCCGGGGAGCATCCCCCCCTCCTCATGCATCCTGCGGATTGTCTCATAAAGGTTGCTATCCGCGTACACCCATTTGCACTCACGCTCTATGCCGATACGGCTCCTGATAACGTTGCGCGTCTCACGCGTATCGGTGGCAGGCTTGAAGCAGAGATAGGCAATCCCCCTCTCTTCAAAGTTGTAGGCGTTGGTGAGAAGCATCGCCGTCTTGGCAGAACCCATGGTGCCGTAACGGAAATATAATTTACCGATCTGTTTCATTTGACGAGTTTGATTAACCGAGTTTGATTAACTTTGATGTAAAGGTAACACCTTTTACATTATTATCCAAATATGCCGGTTTAAACTTTTATGAATGCACATCTAACAATATCCTAATCATATTTGTTATAGTTACATATCGACGCCATAATTCCTTCTGAAAGTCTTGCCGGAATCATAATACCGAACGGGACTATCATGGGAATATCAAGAAAATCCAGATAAGGATTTTTTCAATACAGTTGTCGAAACCTATCATAATTAATTATCAAATCAGACCCCACTATGAATAATTCGGATACTCTTTCTGTTGACCCGGGACGCATCACACTCGGAGAATTGCATCCCGAATTAAAAGCTCCGGTCAAAGACAATCAAAACACATACATATCACAATATGCTGACAAGAAATCGGGAGAAGGGAACCAAACTGCCGCCGACCTCTTTTTTGCAACCGCCTCTATGAAGTCAAACCGGAAAGGTCTGGCTCTTCTCCTTGTCAGATGGGGCATAGCCGCCATACTCATCACTTCCGGATGCCTTATAATCTCAGGACAGTCGATGCCTCCCGGATCCCTTTTCATGCCCCACGCCTTTGCCATCATGGAGATAGTGACAGGGACAATGCTGGCTTTGGGGATGCTGACGAGGATGGCGATGCTCGTGCCGACATTAGGCTTCGGAGCCTTTGCAGTAGCGTCTGCCATGAATGCATCGTTCAATATGGAAGCTCTTTCCTGCCTCATGGCGTGCGTCATATTTCTGATATTCGGACCGGGAAAATATTCCTGCGATTTTCTCATACGCAAGGCTATCATATCCCATTCTGAGGGAAAGAGAAATAAACTCGTGAAGAAGAGGATGTCGTATCAGGCATTCAGATATGCCCATCATTCCTAATCCGAAAAATCGTCATTAATGTCTTTTCCGTCATTATCGTCAAGTTGTCAAGTTGTCAATCTGACTGAATCAAAAAAAATCCCACACTTCATTGTGTGGGATTTTTTTTGATTCTTTCAAAGGATACTTTGATTAATTCTGATGAGGCTCTACATTGATGAATCTGCGACCCTCTTTACCGGTGGAGAACACTACTACTCCATCGATGAGAGCAAAGAGAGTGTGATCCTTACCCATACCTACGTTAAGACCGGGGTGATGCTGAGTGCCACGCTGACGTTTGATAATGTTGCCGGCTTTGCAGTTTGACCCACCGGAGATTTTCACACCAAGTCGTTTGCTTTCTGATTCGCGGCCGTTCTTCGAACTGCCGACACCTTTTTTATGTGCCATATCTGATGAGTTGTTTTTTTACTTTTCGATTGTCTTTACCAAAATTTTGGAGAACTGCTGACGGTGACCGTTTTTACGACGATAGCCTTTGCGGCGTTTTTTCTTGAAAACGATAACCTTCTCACCCTTCACGAGTGGCTCAAGCACTTCACAATTCACTTTTACCCCTTCAACGGCAGGAGCTCCGACTTTAACGTCGCCGTCGGCATCAAGAAGAAGAACCTTGTCAAAGGCAACTGCGTCGCCTGCCTTAACGTCTTCGCCGAGATGATGGACATAAAGGAATTTTCCCTCTTCAGCTTTAAACTGCTGTCCTTTGATTTCTACAATAGCGTACATGCCAATAAAAAAATTGATAGTCAATTAGATCCGTTGGGCGGAAGGATACAGTTCCTTCTCTTTTATAAGCCTTGGCGGAATTACCGGATGCAAAATTAATACTTTTTTTACTATCTCACAAATAATGAGCTTTTTTTTTTCGAACCTGCAAACATTATCAGTATGACGTGCGTTTTTCTTTAGTAAACACTCTTAAATTACAGGTCAAGTGTAAATTTTTACAATAGACCCTAAATACAAAATTCTTAATTATTTAAAACTATGAACACAGCACCTCTTCAAGGTATCAAGGTAATTGACTTCACAGAAGTACAGTCGGGACCATCATGCACCCAGATGCTCGCATGGCTCGGCGCGGAAGTAATCAAAATCGAACGTCCCGGCGTGGGTGACGCCACAAGAAAGGAACTTCAGTTTAATCCAGATCTCCCAAGCTACTATTTCCTTCAGCTCAATTCCGATAAGAAATCTATCGCACTCGATGCCAAGACTCCCGACGGCAAGCAGATTCTGACAAAGCTCATCAAAGAGGCGGATATCTTCGTGGAGAATCTTCATCCGGGCGCAATGGATAAACTCGGGTTCAGTTGGGAAGTGGTTCACCAGTTGAATCCAAAATGTATTTATGGTACTATCAAAGGGTTTCCCCTCTCATCGAAATATAAGGATCTGAAAGCCTACGAGCCTATCGCTCAGGTGACAGCAGCTGCCGCTTCAACCACCGGATGGTATGAGGGTGAATACAACGTGCCCACCCAGAGCGGTGCCGCACTCGGCGATTCCAACACCGGCATGCACCTCCTGATCGGTCTGCTCGCTGCTCTACAGCAGCGCAACAAGACCGGAGAAGGATGCTTCGTCTATCAATCCATGCACAATGCATGCCTCAACCTTTGCCGTATCAAGACACGTGATCAGCTCACCCTTGACAAAATCGGATATCTGACCCAGTTCCCACAATATCCCGACGGAAAATTCGGTGACTGTGTGCCCAGAAGCGGGAATATAGAGGGTGGCGGAGTTCTTGGTTGGACATATAAGTGCAAACCTGCCGGCGGATATGACTCCGAGATAGATGCCAACAACTACGTCTACATCATCCTTCAGCGTGAACCGAAAAACTTTGAACTTGCCTGCAAGGGTCTCGGCTTTGAGGACTGGCTCACCAATCCCGACTTCAACACGGCTGATGCCCGCGATAAGCATAAGGATGAGATTTACAAGCGTATCGGGGCATGGACTGCCGACAAGACAAAATTTGAGGTGGTGGAGATCCTCAGCAAATATGGTGTGCCTGTCGGTCCGGTGCTCTCCACAAAGGAGGTGATGACCGACGAATCGCTATACGATGGCAATACGCTCGTCAATATCAACCAGGGTGGAGAGATCGGTGAGTTCGTAACCGTAGGGTGTCCCTTCACGATGAGCAACTACCAGCCTAACTACGGACCGTGTCCGGATCTCGGCGGCAATACCGATGAGATTCTGAAAGACCTCGGATATACCGATGAGCAGATAGCATCTTTCGCACAGAACGGCACGACAAGTCCGCTGAAGAAATAACCCACATTAAATCATAACACCATCAAGAGAGTTGCACACATACAACTCTCTTGACATTATTCTTAAATCAATTATGGAAAATAACACTCAAAATAATCCTGCCTGCGGATGTGCCCCAAAACCGGCTCCGAAATTCCCGGAACAGGTCACAGGGATGTACGTGCTCGCCCGTGCCCTAAAGAATATCGGCATTGACAACGTATATGGACTCGTCGGCATCCCAATCACGGAGGCAGCCTACCTGATTCAGGGGCAAGGGATACGTTTCGTAGGCTTCCGCCATGAGCAACAGGCGGGCATGGCAGCCGCTACAGAAGGGTATCTGACGGGCAAACCCGGCGTGCTCATGACCGTATCCTCTCTCGGTTTCATGAACGGTCTGACAGCAACAGCCAATGCCACAGTCAACTGCTATCCTATGATACAGATCTCCGGCGCAAGCGATCCCGCCATGGTAGACATGAATATGGGCACCTACGAACAGCTTGACCAGTTCAACACTGCCAAGCCTCTCGTGAAGGCAGCATTCAGATGCACCTACGCGAAGGATATCCCGGCTGCCGTCTACAGGGCATACCGAGCCGCTGTCTCCGGACGTCCCGGCGGTGTATACATCGACATGACCACCCCCGCCCTCGGCGAGATAATGAATAAGGTGGATGCCGACAAACTATTCTACACTCCTGTTGACATATATTCACCGGTGGCTCCCAACAGCCGGTCGGTGGAACGCGCCGTGGAGATTCTCACCTCGGCAAAACGCCCCGCAATATTGCTTGGCAAAGGGGCGGCGTATGCCCGACTTGAGGATAAGATAAAGACTCTTGTAGAGAAATACCAAATACCGTATCTGCCGATGTCAATGGCAAAGGGCATCATGCCCGACGACGGTCCGCTCAGCGCGCTCTCCTGCCGATCCACGATCATGGAGAAGTCTGACGTGGTGATGGTCATAGGCGCACGCCTAAACTGGATGCTCTCTTTCGGCAAGGGGAAATGGAACCCCGACATGAAGTTCATACAGCTTGACGTTGCACCCGAGGAGATCGACGTCAACGTGCCGATAGCCGCTCCGGTGGTGGGCGACATGGGACTCTCGATGGATGCCATTCTTGATGCTCTCGATGGCAAGAGCATGGCTACGGACTCTGACTGGGTGAGCGGGTTGCAAGCTGAGGCTAAGATAAAGAACGCCAAGTTTGCCAAACGCTTTGAGGAGGCAAAAAGCATGATGCCGATGCACCACATGACCGCCCTCTCCGCAATAAAGCCGATACTGGAGGCAAATCCTGACGTAATCCTCATCAACGAAGGAGCCAACACGCTCGACGACACCCGCGACGCCGTCAACATGTCGTTGCCCCGCCATCGCGTTGACTGCGCCACATGGGCAATCATGGGAATGGGGATGGGCTCCGCAATCGGTGCCGCCGTAGCCACAGGCAAATCCGTAGTGGCAATCGAGGGTGACTCCGCATTCGGATTCTCCGGAATGGATTTCTCCACTATATGCAGGTTTAATCTTCCCGTGACCGTAGTGATATTCAACAACGGCGGCATCTACAACGGTATCGGGGTGCCGATGGACAAAACCACCGATCCCGCGCCCACCACTCTCGACGTGCGTGCACGCTACGACAAGCTCGGCGATGCTTTCGGCGCACAGACGTTCTACGTCACCACCCCCGAACAGCTTTCCGAGGCGCTGAAGACCGGCATTGCGAGCAAGAAGCCTACCCTTATCGACGTGCAGCTTGCCGCTGACTCAGGTAAAGAATCCGGTCACATCGGATATCTTAACCCTGCCCCACTCCAGTCCATCACTGTATAATAATCTGTTTTTATTCAAGTTTTGCCGTCGTCCGGCAACGGATGACGGCCCCTTTTTTACACCTCAAACATATTATTATGGAACACATCATACTTTATGCCATCGTCCCTATCATAGTGGTGATGCTGGCGGGATATATATCCGGCAAGAAGGGGATTTTCAACGGGGATGACTCCAAGAAATTCAACAAGGTGGTGCTTGACTATGCATTACCGGCAGCCCTTTTCGTTTCGATCGTGCAGTCCACACGCGAGATGCTTGCCCGCGACCTGAAGCTGTCGATCATCTCCCTGGTGGGCATCATGTTCTGCTTCATGTTGGTCTACTACGTGTTCAAGATGTTCAAGAAAAACACCGGAGCCGACGCGGCAATCTCGGCATTGATCAGCGGAAGCCCCACAATCGGCTTCCTCGGCTTCGCCGTGCTTGAGCCGATCTTCGGCACCACGCCGAGTGTGGCACTTGTGGTGGCGATAGTCAGCATCGTGGTGAATGCCGTCGGCATTCCGGTGGGTCTGTCGCTCATGAACGCCTCGCTCGAGAAGCAGCAACTCGCCGCAGCCACCACATCCGGCACCGCAGCTGTGGTGAAGAAGCGTCCGAGCGCATGGATACCGGTGCTGAACGCACTGAAGCAACCCGTGGCATGGGCTCCAATTCTTGCCGTGATATGGGTAGTGGCGGGTATCCCCTGGCCTAAATGGGCAAGTCCCTCTTTCGACCTCATCAAGGGAGCCAACGCCTCTCTTGCAGTATTCTCGGCAGGCATAACGCTCTCATCCATTAAGGTCAGCATCAACTGGCAGGCGGTGCTTGGATCAATACTGAAGATGGTGGTCATGCCGGCTGTGCTGCTTGCCCTTGGTCTCATATTCCACATGGATCCGCTGAATCTGAAGATGCTCGTAGTGGCAGGCGCGTTGCCTCCGGCATTCTCCGGCATAATCATTGCCGACGAATACGACACATACGTGGCTACCGGCACCTCTTCACTCACCCTGTCGGTAATCCTCTTCATCGGTTTCTGTCCGCTCTGGATCTGGATCACCGACCTCTTCCTCCATTCCGGAATTGCATAAGCACGGTGGCTTAACAGTTAATCACACTCTACGCATGATAATTCCATCAATAGTCATATAAAAATCCAAGGGGATGCTGCCCATAACGATAAGGCTGCATCCCCTTTATTATTTCATATATATTTATTATTTCATGTATCAAATTCAAAATCACTGCATGACTCATCATGACTCATAACTCTGACCTACCTTCCACCACCATATTACCTCTTCTACCGATACTGTCAGTCGGAAGCTGCTCTTTAATTTCATCCTTCAGCTCATCCTTCAGTTCCTTGATGGTCTTCCCCTTCGATAGAGGCAGCGTATAGATGAGCGAGAACGTAGCTCCAAGCGACGAGTTGGTGCCGTAGCCGGGTATGAACCACGGATTGGAATTAGTGCCACCCTTCACCTTACCCTTTATCTTGAAGCGGACGTTCCACCCCATCGACAACCGGTTCCATATCTTCACCTTTATTCCGGCAAGCACCTCTCCATACAATGCATGCCCCTTCTGATTGGTAAGGGAGAAACGATTTGTCTGGTCCCAATATGATGAATTGATTGTTATGTCGGTGATGTCGTAGCGGAATGAGGAGAAGCCGCCGCGCAGACCGAGATACACCTGATAATCGGGATTGCTCTTATATAGGAAATTATAGTTGATACCGACCTTTCCATAGAACGACGGTTTACCCTTATATCGGAAATTACCCTCCTCCGGACGGTTATCGGCTATGCCTATTCCAAGCTCCACGACAGGCTCAAACCAGTTGTGTAGCGACAGCGATGCCCAGAGATCATAGCTGGCATGCTTCTGCCCGGCAAGCTGCATTATGCCGTCAAAGAAATTCGCACCTATGCTGACCGACTGAAGCAACGGATAGACCGGACCGGACTTCACCTTCGCCACCGTGTCGAGGTCGGCAAGGAACAGCACCGGCTCATCAAGCGGCTCTCCATGCTTGTCGTAGTAATGGAGCACAGGCTGACGCGGTTTTGTAGGATCCTTGTCGACAGGCGTGATCTTCTTCTGTCCCATGGCGGGGAAGATGCCGAGGCCTACCGCGACAACGGTCAGGAATATGGCTTTTATCATACGTTTCATATTCTATTCCTCCTCTGTAGCGACTCTGAAATAGATTTTCAGATTCTCTTTATTGGCATTCGTGATCTCTCCCTCCGGACACGTCACCGAGTCTATGACGTAATGGGTAGACTCAATACCCTTTATCTTATAGTCGTAGCTCACCCCACATGCCGACGACACGAAAAACGGCACCGGATCATACTCAAAGGTAATCGTATCGGCTATGCCATATCTCCCCAAGAGTCCGGAAAGATAGCGGATTACGTAGCGGGTGGTGCCTTCATCAATACGAAACGGGAGATAGCTCTGCGACAATCCGCGCACCGAGTCATGGAGCACGCTGTCGCCGGGCGCACCTATACCGTAGATGGAAATAGAATCCAGCGATATCGATGCCGGAGTGGTTGTGGAGCTGTAGAAGCCGGCAAGCGGCAATGAATTCTTGTTGTCAAGACATTCATCATTGCTACATCCCGACAATGCCACCACAGCGAGCATGACCGCTGACGCCGACATGCTGCATATTTTTCTCTTTATATTCTCCAGTTTCATCAGAACTCCTCGGCTATCAGATAATTGTTACGCTCCGGCGAATTGCGGGTGATCAGCTCCCCGATAAATCCGGAAAGGAAGAACTGAAGCCCCATTATCATCGACGCCAGTGAGAGGTAGAAATACACCGATTTTGTGACGTAGAAATGATACGTGTCGCTGTTCATGCTGACAATCTTGAGGATGAGCACCACAAGCACCGCCAGCAGTCCGATGAGAAACATCAGCGATCCCAGCAATCCGAAGATGTGCATAGGCTTGACCCCGAATTTTGACTGAAACCAGAGCGTGCCCAGATCCAGATAGCCGTTGATAAAGCGGTCGAGCCCGAATTTGGTGTGCCCATACTTGCGTGCCTGATGATGCACCACCTTCTCCCCGATATTGCGGTAGCCGGCATTCTTCGCCAGATACGGTATATAGCGGTGCATGTCGCCATACACCTCGATATGCTTCACCACCACGTTGCGGTACGCCTTCAGTCCGCAGTTGAAATCATGGAGATTCTTTATGCCGCTTACCTTGCGTGCCGTGGCATTGAAGAGCTTCGTAGGAATCGTCTTCGAGAGAGGGTCATAGCGTTTCTTCTTCCAACCCGACACGAGATCATAGCCATCCTCCTTGATCATGCGGTATAGCTCCGGTATCTCGTCGGGACTGTCCTGAAGATCGGCATCCATAGTGATCACCACATCCCCCTTCGCACGGCGGAAGCCGGTGTTGAGGGCGGGAGACTTACCGTAGTTGCGGGAAAATGACACGGCATGTATGGCGGGATTCCCCTTCGCCAGTTCGTGTATGACGGAAAGCGACCTGTCGGTTGATCCGTCGTCGATAAACAGAATCTCGTATGTGAAGCCGTTGGCGTTCATGACGCGCTCTATCCACGCTGAAAGTTCAGGCAGCGACTCCTCTTCGTTATACAATGGTATGACTACTGATATATCCATCTTTATGACCTCTTTGCGGTTTGATGTATTGTCAGAAGCGGGCTGGAGCACTGACCCATACCTCTTCCTGATGCGAAATTACAAAAAAATATCCATTGAAGGAGCTAAATTCAGACTTATCTGAAAAATTCATCCCCTAACCTCTTCTTGCGCCGCCTCCCGACCGACGTGATCACGACGGCAAGGATCAACGAAAGTAATGATCCGGCAAAGCACGTGAACCATCCCATGCCGCTGATAAACTCCATGCTGCTCGGAAGCACCCGCGCCTCTATCGCCTCACGCATAAGATCTATTGTCGGGGCATATTCCGACGACATGGGGGAGGATTCAAGCGTGGATATGGCATTGCTGACGTATGACGTCATGAACCCCGGCTCCACAAACGTAAGGTAAAGTCCGGAGAGAAGCGTGCATATCAGAGTGCCGAATATCACGGCATACATCCCTCCGAGCCAAAGGGCGGACACTTTCAGATAGGCGGGTTCCTTATCGGATATGCGTTTCATCAGATACCACAGCAGCACCGGAAAACCTAATGCCAACGGGAAGATAAACGTGGGAAGCCATGGGAAACGCACGCTCATGAGCAGGCACGCCGACATGGCGGTGAGATACAGACCCACCGGCAATCCTGCCTCCGATGCATATTTATATACTGATTTACTCATTGCGCCAATCTCTTTCTATACGTCACCATCTGAATCAGAACTCCAATCCCGCCTCCTTGAAAAGTCGGCGGTCGTCGGCTATGGTGTTGCTGACGGTAGTGAGCATATCGCCCATAAGCACCCCGTTCATACCCCCCGTCATGATCCTGAGCATAGACTCATGACTCAGACGCATACGTCCCCCTGCAAAGCGGAGCGACTTCTTAGGCATGATGAAGCGGAAGAGTGCCACAGTGCGTATTATATCCTCCTCCGATATGAGCGGGGTATTCTCGAGCGGTGTGCCGGGGATAGGATTCAGTATATTGATCGGCACGGAGTCAACGTCAAGCGCCGCAAGCTCAAACGCGAAGTCCAGACGGTCGGCAAGACTCTCCCCCATCCCGATTATACCCCCCGAACATACCTCCATGCCACACTTCCGGGCATACCCGATCGTGCGTATCTTATCCTCCGGAGTATGGGTGGTGCATAAAGTAGGGAACACTTTCGACGACGTCTCCATATTGCAATGGTAACGCTTCACCCCGGCATCCCTCAGCATCTGCATCTCCTCCTCTTCAAGAAGTCCCATGGAGGCACAGAGATACAGATCCGTTTTTTCACTCAGCTCGCGAAAGACCTCACAGAACTTTTCCAGGTCCTTCTTCGTGACCGTGCGTCCGCTTGTGACGAGCGAAAACCGGCGTATACCCGCCGAGGAATTAGCCTCCGCTGCCTTAAGCACGTCGTCCGTATCAAGGAAATTATACGTGACGCACCCCGTGTGATGACGCGATGCCTGAGCACACCATTTGCAGTCCTCCCCACATCGTCCGCTACGCGCACTCACGATAGAGCAGGAATCCACCTCCCTACCCTGCCAGCGTCGGCATATCTCGCCGGCGGCATCACACACTTTATCAAGGTCGGGGTATACGGCAAGCCGGTCAGCCTCCTCTCTGGTGACTCCTTCGCCACGCAATCCTTTTTCTTTCAGAAGAAGAAGATCTTTTTCGTCTGTCATAATTTTTCCATCCGGTGCATACGACATGCACCCTGATTTTCGTTGATTAGTTAATGAAAAGGCGATAACCTGTTGAAGTTGTCTATACTTCATTATTCCGCTTTTTCTGATACAAAATTACAAGATATTTGCAACATACCAAAATGATTCTTAATTTTGTAATCAATTAATGAAACTTTGGAATGGTCGCTGACCATTTCTTACACATGAATCATTCAACAAAATAATTATTCCGAATTTTATGGCAAGACGCAAGAGATCTAAGAAAAAGGGGAACGATGCTGTCAATTTCTTATTATTGCTGTTCCTATTGGGGGCAGGTGGGATGACAGGATGGAACGGTTGCTCTGAGACTGACAACCCTGACCACACAGGCAATACAGAGAATACAGGTAAACCGGGGGCAAATCATTATCCTGATCTTGAGACTGTTTCTATCCCAAAGGGACTGACCTCGCAGATAAAGGAATACACGGGATTCACCGTGTCGTTCAATAAAGACAATGGCACTCCTAACTACGTGGCTTGGGAGCTTCTCGGCAAGGAAGTTGCCAACGATGTTCAGCGTGATGATAATTTCTGGACCAATCCGGATATCGACGGATGCCCATCTACAAAGGATTACACACGCTCAGGCTACGACCGCGGTCACATGTGCCCCGCCGCCGACCAGAAATGGAGTGCTCAGGCAATGTATGACTGCTTCGTGATGGCAAACATGTGCCCGCAGGAACATGCACTGAACGCAGGCGCATGGGCGACTCTCGAAAACAAAGAGCGTCAGTGGGCGCAGCGTGACTCCGCGATAATGATAATCGCCGGTCCGCTCTACGACAAGAATGACACAAAACGTATCGGCGATGCCGGAGTGAGAGTGCCCGGAGCATTCTTCAAGGTGCTGATGGCTCCTTACCTCGACCAGCCGAGAGGCATAGCATTCGTCTATCCCAACATGACATCCCCCGGCAATATGCAGGATTATGCCATGAGCATCGACGAACTGGAGGAGATTCTCGGATACGATTTCTTCCCCACACTTCCTGACAATATCGAGAAACAGGTGGAGTCAACCTACTCTTTTAAAGAATGGAACAATTCGAAATGACAAACACTTCCGACACTATCGCCGCCATTTCCACACCTGCCGGAACGGGCGGCATAGCCGTGATACGCGTTTCGGGAAACGACGCGATTGAAATAGTAAATAAAGCTTGGAAAGGGAAACCGCTGACAGAGGCGGTTTCCCATTCCGCTCATTTAGGCAACTACATAGCCACCGACGGATCAACACTCGATCAGGCTGTGGCGACCATTTTCCGTGCACCGGCATCATTTACCGGCGAGAACATCGTGGAGATATCCCTCCACGGTTCACGATGGATACAGCGCGAAGTGCTTGCCGACCTCATACGCCGTGGCGCAAGGACAGCCATGCCCGGCGAATTTACCCAACGTGCCTTCCTCAACGGAAAGCTCGACCTTGCGCAGGCTGAGGGCGTAGCTGACCTCATAGCATCATCTTCGCGTGCCGCACATAACCTCGCAATCTCACAGACACGCGGCAACTTCTCCCGTGAACTCAACACACTTCGCGACCGTCTTGTGGAATTTGCCTCTCTACTGGAGCTTGAACTTGACTTCTCGGAAGAGGACGTGGAATTTGCTGACCGCACCAACCTGCTCTCCCTCGCCAATCAGATCCTACGGAAGATTGACCGACTCGCCGCCTCCTACTCCTCCGGAGCTGCCATAAAGGACGGAGTGCCCGTAGTGATAGCCGGAATACCCAATGCCGGAAAATCATCGCTGCTCAACCTCCTCGTCGGCGACGACAAGGCTATCGTAAGCGACATACCCGGCACCACACGCGACTCCATCGAAGACACCTTAGAGATCGACGGCATACTCTACCGGTTTATCGACACCGCCGGACTACGCGCCACATCAGACACCATCGAGAACCTCGGCATCGACCGTGCACGCGCAAAGATGCGCGACGCCGTAATCGTAATCTGGATCATAGACCCCACCTCCCCCCTCCCGTCCCAGACAGCCGAACTCAACGCATTCCGCGCCGCCAACCCCGACAAACCCATAATCACCCTCCTCAACAAATCCGACCTCACCCCCACCGATACATCTGTTTCACCTGTTTCACCTGTTTCATCCGTTTCGCCTGTTTCGCCTGTTTCACCCGATACAACCGATACAACCGATACACCCGATACAGTCAATACAGTCAATACCGTCAACCCTGTCAATACAGTCAATACAGTCAATCCACCCGAATCAAACAACACCCCCGACATACTACCATTCAGCACAAAGACCGGTCAAGGCCTTGACGAACTCCGACAACGCCTCACCCGTCTCACCTACGGCGACATCGACCCCCAGAACGAACTAATCGTGACCAACAGCCGCCACTACGAAGCCCTCACCCACGGCTCCGACTCCCTCCGCCGCGCCATCGACGCCATCCAAAACGGCGTCACCGCCGACTTCATCGCCCAAGACATCCGCGAGACCCTCCACCACCTCGGCACCATCACCGGCGCCATCACCCCCGACACCCTCCTCCACAACATCTTCTCCCACTTCTGCATCGGCAAATAGATGCGTATCAGAATAGATTAGAAAATATCACTAAATATTAGAAAGGCGTTCATTTTGAGCGCCTTTCTTTTGCTTTACAAATGCCGTTTTAATCTCTCGTGGTCGATTTTAATCGTTTTTATCCTTGATTTTGTACCTCATTTGGCTCTCCACGAAAATCGCTGAAACCCACTCCAGCGAGGTAGTGGATGTAGTATACACCCGTATACATGGGTATACGTCAGTATACATTTTTGGTGAAATGAGTGGCCAAATAAAACGAGGAAAATGGCAACATCCAAGATTCGTTTAAAGAAAATCTGTGCGTGGTGTGGCAATGAGTTTGAGGCTCAAAAAATCTCGACAAAGTATTGCTCCCACCGATGCTCGGAACATGCCTACAAAGACAGGAAAAGGCAAGAGAAAAAGAAACGGGTGGAAATGACTGTACGCAATGACTATCATCGAGTACAGACAGAACCACTCAAAGACAAAGTGTATCTCACAGTGGCAGAAACAGCCACTCTTATCGGATGCACAAGAGATGGCGTTTATAAACTTATTCGTCGGGGTCAGCTAAAGGCTCATCGCATATCCAGTCATTGGACTGTAATATACCGAACAGATATTGATGCGATGATTTCGTATGGAGTATGTAAGCCTACTGAACGGACAATAAAAGAAAAGGAATCCATCACTGAGTTCTACACGACTAAAGAACTGCTGGAGAAGTTTGGTATTAGTAACTCATGGCTATTCAAGGCTGCGAAACAGAACAATATCCCCAAGGTAACTCAGCATGGTAAAACATACTGGAGTAAAAAGCATTGCGATGTTGTTTTCGGCAAGAAAGATGATGCTGTTGATGCCATCACTGAATGGTACACTGCCGCCGAAATCCAAGAGAAGTATGGCATGACACTTCCCGCCATTTATACATTAGTCTACAAAGACGGAATCCCTAAGAAGAAGGAGAAAAACATAGTGTACTACTCCAAGAAACATTTCGATGCGGCTAAGGGAGCTGCTGCGCCGGTGGAATCCGAGTGGTACAGCATAGCTGAGGCTACTGCGAAATTCAACATGACCCGCGACCAGCTTTACCACTACATCAAGACCTACAAGGTGAAGAAGAAAATGGTCGGCAAATACTGCTATCTCGATAAAGACGAGGTAGATGCCTTATTTGCCAACATATTCGAGCCGCCATCAATCTGACCGCAGGTTGCAAGTTTTTTGAAAGTTTTATCGAATAACCTTTGTGACCGAATGATTACCAATCACTTTTGCATCAAAAAACAACAGATATGGCTACATGTGTAAAGGTTTTCCTGCGGCAGAAACCAATATCAAGAGGCCGCATTTCACTTTATCTGGATTATTATCCGGCTATCCGTAATCCTCATACCGGCAAACTGAGCCGTCGTGAATTTCTCGGATTCTACATCTATGCAAATCCGTCCAATGCTGTTGAGCGTGACTACAATCAGACAATGCTCGACAAGGGTGAACTCATCCGTTGCCGCCGCCAAGAGGCTGTAATCAACCGCCAGTTCGGATTCATCGACCACCATCAGGAGGACGAAGACTTCCTTGCCTACTTCAAGAAGATGTGCAAGGGAAAAGCCCAGAAGTGGGAAATCGTCTATCGCCACTTTGAAAATTTCGTCAAAGGCAAATGCACCTTCGGTGAAATCACAGTAGATCTCTGCAAACGGTTTGGAGAATATCTGTTGACAGCCAAGAATCTGCGCATAACACACCGTAAGCTGTCGAGAAACTCAGTCGCAGGTTATTTCTCCACATTCCGCGGTCTTCTAAAAGTAGCCTACCGCGACAAGCTAATCAAGGAAAACATCAATGACTTCCTTGAGAAAATTGAATGGGAGGATGTCCGCAAAGAGTTTCTCACTCAGGAAGAACTGATGAAACTTGCAGAGACACCCTGCAAGCATTCGGTTCTAAAGCAGGCATCACTCTTCTCATGCCTTACCGGACTAAGAATCAGTGATATCGAGAACCTTACTTGGGACAATATTCAATATGCCCAGGACATGGGCCTCTGCATAAGAATCCGCACTCAGAAGACTTCTACTGAAGCAACTCTTCCAATCAGTGAAGAGGCGCTTACACTATGTGGCCCAAGAGGTGAAGGCAAAGTCTTCAAGGGGCTTAGTCGTTCAATGATAAATGTTCCTCTGAAGAATTGGATTAAGGAAGCTGGAATCAAAAAGCACATAACCTTCCACTGCTTCAGGCACACATACGCTACGCTCCAGATTGCTGCCGGAACCGACATCTATACGGTGTCGAAGATGCTTACCCATAAAAACGTGACAACGACCCAGATTTATGCCGACCTTGTAAGCTCCAAGAAGCGTGAAACCGTTGGCCGCATCAAGATTAAGTAGTACCCGTTTTTGTACCCTATTTGTAAAGGATGTCTTTCAAGGCATCCTTTTTCTGCGTTAAATAATGTCAAGAAAGCTCCGCGTCATTTTTGAGATTTGTCCTTTGAAACGACATTCAAGAAAATGTATATTTCTTCCTTCCTCATTCAATTTCCGTTCAATGGCCTATTGAGGGAATATAAATATCAACTCACTTATTAACAAGTTGAAACGCATATTTTTGAGCCGATTTTCATGCGTTATAATAGCAAGAAAATCACGAACTTTGTATCATCAAAAAACACGAATGATTATGAAAGGACAGAATATATCACCAATGATTAGAGCCATCTTGACAGCGGTCTCGATAATAGCTCTATGGCTCGGCATCCAGGAGTATGTCGAGGTGAAGACTCTGACACAGGACACTTGTCTTGCCGTCATGAGGATGATGTTCATATCCTTATTGGTATTCGGCTCCACCTACATAATATATGTATGCGGTTACTACATCGCACCGAAGCTACGCACACGGATTGCGGTTGCATCTTCAGCCGCCTCCGCCATAATCCCCAAAGAATCCTTTGATGATATTGTAGCTGAGCAAGTCCGTATGGAAGTCGAGAATCAGAATAATCTCATGCAATCTTTGACTGCATATACATCATACTCATTCTCAAAGAAACTCTCATCGGATCAGCTTGACATTCTCATTGAGAATATACAACTGCTTGCAGATGGTAAGGATTCATCCGGAAACGTCACTCAAAAAATGGTTGGAGTCACTTCAAATGACCTTTATCATTTTGGATGGAATATCGGTAAGCGCCTCAAACGCTCCAACATTCAGATTGCATGGTTTTTGAAAGACACCTTCAAGACGATGCTTGAAGATGTATCAATAGATACGGTTCAGACAAAACTTGCCATCAAGGAAGGCAACTTCACTCTGAAACTGATACCGCTTGACAAAGAGTTGATCCCACATGTATTCCCTGATTGCGCATAAAAACAAAGACTTATGGAGAACATACCATCTTTTGAGGATATGCCTCAATATATAGTAGACCTTTCAGCCAAAGTCAACCAACTCACAGAGGATTTAGGCAGCTTGTCTTCGAAACTTAGTGAGAAACCGGTTGAAAAAGAGCCTGAACCATTCATAGGCATTGACGAGGCGTGTGAATTACTGCATCTAGCCAAACCAACCATTTATAAAATGGCACAAAAAGGCCTGATTCCTCATTATAAGCCTACAAAGGAACTTCTCTTTCGTAGGAGTGAACTCGTCAGATGGGTTGAAGACAGCCAACGCTTTGGTAAAATGTCCATCGAAGAGATGGCTAAAGCGATGTCCGCCGGGAACAGGCGTAAGGCCAAGCGATGGGACTGACTCGATGCTACATCATTATCTATTGCCGATCCAGATTTGGGGTCGGCTTTCTTTTTGTTTTGCTCTCACATTTGACACTGCAATCCGTTCCGTATTTGACACCGCATTTCATTCCGCATTTTGGCGTGGAATAGGTGGCGCGTTTGGCTGTCCTGTTGTATCGGCATTGGACATTGCATGACACAATGCAGGTCGTGCAGCTATAGATGCTACGCTCCGAGATGTACCTCTTGTAGCTTATCGAGCCTCCAATGGGTGGCTCGATGGTGCTCTTCGTTATGAGCCTGCCGCTGCTTCCTTTCCGGTTTGGCGGAGCCAGTTCCCTCCTCCGCGAGCGCGGATTGGTGGCTTACGAGGTTTGCTTTCCTTGCTGACGGCTGACACTGCTTCCGTTCTTCGGCATAGCTTGTCACATCAACTCAGTTGTATACTTTGGCGACCGGTCAACGCATCCGTACTTGCGGCTCAGTAATATGGGCTGACGGCATTCTCTGATTGGCTTGGTTCTGTATGGTATAAATCCGGATGACTTCCGATATGGTGTCGGTGTCTCCATGGCTGTTGGCAGCAAAACCGATACTGGAGATTTTCGTGACATCTTTTTTCTTTGTCGGTCTTTTTCCGGGCGAAGCAAGAGTCAATCATTTTACTGCGCAAAGGTTGTATGCTGCGACATCTGATGATGTCCTGTGGACACTTCCGTTGGTCGTTCCACCAATGAACGTGTGAAAAATCTTCCTTCCCATAGGTTTGTTGCACTGCTCTTATGGAAAGAGTATTGTTTCCCACAACCCTTGGTCTGCCACTGAAGCCGCACACCCTGAAATGCACATAAAATTAATTGTCTCACTTCTAAAAATATATCGACATGAAAAAGATCGAAAATTCCTTCAGCATCAGTGGTTACATCGCAAACGACGCCCAGATCCGCAACTTCGACACCGCATCGGTAGCCCGCTTCGCAATCTCCGTAAGCCGCCCCGAGAAGAACCAGGCCGGCGAAACCGCCTACAAGTCAGCCCTCATCAACCTCGAGGCCTGGCGCAAGAACGAAAGCCTCGACTCTTTCGACCGCCTCAAGAAAGGCGAGCTGATCACCGTGACAGGCTACTTCAAGCCCGAAGAATGGGTGTCGGCCGACGGCAAGAAGAACCAGCGAGTGATACTCGTGGCCACCAAATTCCACCGCACTCCCGATGTTGAGGAAACTCCGGAGGCTCCGGCCAAGAAGACTCCCAAAAAGTCAAAGAAAGCCGCATAAGGCTTCACCTTATCAAAGACGAGCGACCTTCGGGCCGCTTTTCTTTTGTTCGGCACAGCATTTTCTGTATTATTCTTTTCCCTTCAGTTATAATACTTCGTCCCGACCCGGATGCCCACGCGGATTATTTTGCAGAGAGACTTGACAGCCAAGACTACGTTTCGGCTGTCAAGACACTCTTCTCAAAAAGAGAGCCGGACAAATCCTCACCGCCTCGGTCACGGGGAAGTCATAGATTCCCATGCGGTCATTTATGACTTTCCCTTTCCCTTAGCCGGGATGAATTGTCACTTGGCGGCTCTCCGGTAATCCGCACTGAAGCATCCTCCCTCCCCTCACATCTCTTTATAATATCTGTCTACCCGGTTGTAATGCCTGTTAACCCGGAAATTACAGTTTTAGTACAACCCATCCCGGATGCCCGCGCGGATTATTTTGCAGAGAGGCTTGACGGCCAAGGCTGCGCTTCGGCTGTCAAGACACTCTTTCCAAAAAGAGAGCCGGACAAATCCTCACTGTCACGTTCATCGGAAGTCATAGACTCCCTGCAGTCGTTTATGACTACCTCGCTCACTTAGCCTTAGATGAATTGTCCCTTGATGGCTCTCCAGTAATCCGCACTGAAGCATCCTCCCACCCTTCAAGTTCCGTTTACAACCACCATCAGCCGGAGGATTCCGGTTATATGCCGTATGTCTCCGACCTCATATGGCGGTGCATCGTTTTTCACAGGCAAAGTTGGGAGTTGCCGGGCAAACGCCAAGTCTCGCTCCGCTCTGCGGGCTTGTCTTATTGCCCTCATGGGCGACTCCCTCTGGAATGCCGTGAAAAAGCGGACTGCACCACCCCAAAGAGGCATCAACGTAAGGGGAGTGACAATCCCAAAACCAATATCACGACATTCAAATTTCAAACGGTTAAATAAATGGCTTACGACAAAATCAAAGCTCTTGCGGACAATATAACCGCAATAGAGACAGCGATGTCACTACAACAGAGAAATGAGCGACCCACGGACAATGAAAAATCTGTGCTTGCATCATACACAGGCTTCGGAGGCATAAAGGATGTTCTCGGCTTGGGAACGACACAGCCGCAATCCGAAGATGTCTCGGAACTGACCGCCAAACTCACATCGCTTATTGGCGATTATTCCGGTTTTTCTGATGAAAAATTGCGTGAGAACGCAATCAGCGGAATAAAAGCTTCCGTGCTTACCGCTTTCTACACCCCGAAATTCATTGTGGAGGCTGTGGCAACGGAGATACACGACCTTTTCATCAGAAACGACCTTACTATGCGCTCTTTTCTTGAGCCGAGTGCAGGAACAGGCGGCTTTCTGCCTGTGGCTATGGATGACACCGTATCATACGCATTTGAAAAGGATGCAGTGACCGGGCTTGTGCTAAAGGCACTGCATGGTGGTGACGCAAACGTGACGGTTGACGGTTACGAGACCATAAACAACCACGAATTGCCCCACAAGTCGTTTGATGTGATTGCGTCCAATATCCCTTTCGGGAATTTCAGTGTGTTCGATGCAGACCTTTGGAAACGAGGGGGCATCTATGACAAGGCCACCAAGACCGTACACAACTATTTTTTTGTCAAATCAATGGAACTGCTCAACGAGGGAGGGCTGCTTGTGTTCATCACCTCAAGGGGCGTTGCCGACACGCCCGGCAACAAGTTCGTGCGTGAGTATCTTGTGAGCCATGCCGACCTTATCACCGCCCAACGGCTTCCTGACAACCTTTTCATGCAGACCGGGGGCATCGAGGTAGGGAGCGACCTCTTTGTGTTCCAAAAGCATACAGGGAAAGTCTCGCAGTCACACCGCGAGAAATTGTTTCTCCAATCCTCAAGGGAGAATGTCGGCAATGGTGAACACACCGAGCCTGTGAACAGGCTTTTCACCCTGCCTAACACAACTCTGTCGACAAACAGCGTGATTACGAAAAACCAGTTCGGAAAGTATGTGCGCAGATACCGCTGGAGCAACGGCAACGATACCCTGCGGCAATACCTTTCGGCAATACTCAAGGCAGACCTCTCCCGATATTTCCGCAATAGCCTGTTCACCGAGGGTAAGTCAGACATCCAAATGCCGGTGTCGCTTTTCGGCACGGAGGCCATTAACCGTTCCGACAAAGGGAGACGCCCATACACAGGCGTCATGGCCGAATGGCTGAAAGACGGTGCGCTTGTCTCTTTCGAGGGGCAGATAGGCAATCTCAGAATACGCAAGTCAAGGCATTATGATGATACCGCCATTGATTTTGACCCCATGCCGGAGGACGGCGTGAACACAGGCCGGGCAAAAGACTACATCCCCATGAGGGAAACATATTTTGAACTCTCCAACAAGGAAAGGGAGGAAAAGGTGGAGCATCCGCAGTTGAGGGAACGCCTTAACGAGCTGTACGACAATTTTACTGCCAAGTGGGGATATTTCCATGACAACGACAACCGGGAGTTCTTCGCCCTTGACACACTCGGAGTGGAGGTGTTCACCATAGAGACGCTGAACGGCACGGAGTTCTCAAAGGCCGACATAATGCGTGAGCCTGTCGCTTTCAAAAAAATATGCGCCGACACTATCCTCACCCCTGCGGAAGCACTCGCGAGCAGCCTGAATTTCTACGGTTGCGTGGATATGCAGTATATCATCCGGTCGACACGGCAGACACTTGAAGATATCGCGGAGAACCTCAAGGGGAGCATATTCTACAACCCGGTCACAGGGGAATGGGAGGCAAAGGACAGGTTCGTCGCCGGAAATGTCATAGAGAAGCACAAGGATATAATATCATGCCTTGATAATCTTGATGCCGAGACCAAAGCCTACGCCACCGAAGCGGCAACAGCTCTCGAGAACGCCATTCCCGAGCCAATCCCATATGAGGAACTTGACATAAACATGGGCGAGCGGTGGATTGACGCACGGCTTTATGCAATGTTCGCCTCCGAACTTTTCGGCACGGAAACCCATGTTGATTATATTGATGTCAACGACACTTATATTGTGTCACTGCGCGGATATTCGCCTGTGGCGTACAACACTTATTCGGTGCGCAACTACAACGGTGAGGCTTTGTTCACACATGCCCTGCACGATACTGTGCCGGAGATTACAAAAGAGATAATCACCGCAGACGGAGAAAAGAAGCGTGTGCCGGACGAGGAAGCTATACAGGAGGCCGGAGCGAAGATACAGGAAATACGCGGACTGTTCAATGAATGGCTCGACCGTCAGCCGCTTGTCGTGCGTGACATGCTTGTAGCCACATACAACGAGCGTTTCAACTGCTATGTCAGACCCTCTTACGACGGCTCCTGCCAGACTTTCCCCGGCCTGTCTTTCAACAATTTCAGCTATAAGTCTCTTTATCCCTCACAGATGGATGCCATTCAGATGATAAAACAGAACGGAGGGGGCATCTGCTGGCACGCTGTAGGCACAGGCAAGACCATGATAATGTGTGTCGCGGCATATGAGATGAAGCGTCTCGGACTATGCGGCAAGCCTATGATTATAGGACTGAAAGCGAATGTGCATGAGATAGCCGACACATTCCGCAAGGCATATCCATCGGCAAGATTGTTATATCCGGGCAAAGAGGATTTCACCCCTGCGAACCGAAAGGAGATATTCTCAAAAATCAAGAACAACAACTGGGATTGCATAATATTGACTCACGACCAGTTTCTCAAGATACCGCAGTCGGAGGAAACCATGATTGATATTTTCACGGAGGAACTTGCCGATGTGGAACGCTGCCTTGAGGTGCTTGAACAATCCTCCATGCGTTACCGGACCTCAAAGATGCAGGAGGGGCTTGAGAAACGCATGGAGAACCTTAAAGCGAAACTGTCCATGCTCCGTTGTCAGCTTGAGGACAGAAAGGACGATGCGGTCGATTTCCATTCAATGGGGATAGACCATATATTTGTCGATGAGTTCCATGCGTCATTCAAAAATCTCATGTTCCAGACCCGCCACACAAGGGTTGCCGGAATAGGAAACACAAAAGGCTCCCAAAGAGCGATGAACCTCCTTTTTGCCGTGCGCGACATACAGAAGCGCAGAGACCGGGACCTCGGTGTGACATTCCTTTCTGGAACTATGGTAGTCAATGCCCTTACAGAGCTTTATGTGATATTCAAATACCTGCGACCCCGGGAATTACGGAAACAGCAAATCTCCTGTTTTGACGCATGGGCGGCAATATATACTAAGAAATGCGCCGACTATGAGCTTAATGTCACAGGGGAGATAAAGCGCAAGGAGCGTTTTCGCTCATATATCAAGGTGCCGGAACTGTCGATGTTCCTGCGCGAGATTACCGACTACCGCACCGCTGAAATGATAAACCTTGACATCCCGGAGAAAAATGTGCGCTTCATCACCCTCAAGCCTACAGCCGAACAGGAGGAAATGGCGGAGCGGCTTGTGAGATTTGCAAAGTCGGGAAATTGGTGCGACCTCGGCATTGACGCGCCCGAACCCGACAATCTTGATAAAGCCAAGATGCTTGTGGCGACAAACATTGCAAGAAAGATGTCACTTGACATGAGGATGCTCGGCGAGAAATTCAGCGATGACCCCGGCAACAAGGCTTCCGTATGTGCGCAGACGGTCTATGACTATTATATTAGAACCGGAGCCAACAAGGGAACGCAGTTCATATTCTCGGATCTATCGACCTACAAGCCGAACCAATGGAACATATACAGCGACATAAAGGAGAAGCTTGTGGCACTCGGAATACCCTCCGATGAAATTCAGTTCATACAGACCGTCACCACAGAGAGAGCAAGAAAAAAACTTTTTGCCGACATGAACAGCGGAAAGGTGCGTGTGCTTTTCGGCTCGACCTCGATGCTCGGAACAGGCGTGAACGCACAGGAAAGAGCCGTTGCGGTGCATCATCTCGAGGTGCCTTGGAGACCGGCCGACATGGAACAGCGAGACGGACGGGCAGCGCGTAAAGGCAACACCGTGAAGCTGTGGGGTGGAAATATGGTTGACATAGTGGTGTACGGCACGGGAAAAACGCTCGATGCCTACAAGTTCAATCTTCTCAAGAACAAACAGATGTTTATAAATCAGATAAACAACGGCACCATAGGCATCCGGCGAATTGACGAGGACAGCATGGACGAGAACACAGGCATGAGCTATGCCGAGTTTGTGGCATTGCTCACGGGCAACAATGACCTGCTGGAAAAGGCACGGCTTGACGGTCGCATCATGCAGCTTGAAAAGGAACGTGCCATTTTCAAGAGAGAGCATATCCGGGCCGAGCGCAACGCCTACGAGACGGAGAGATCCATTTTCATGGGAAAAGAAACGCTTGAACGCATGGAGAGAGACCTTGAGCATGTGAGGTCGTTCAGCGGCGAGGCATACATCACCCTGTCTGCCAATGTGGAACCCACCACCGAGGGAATAGGACGTGAACTGCAGAGGATAGCCAAGACGAACCGCAGTGCTGCCTATACAGCCGTAGGCTCGTATATGGGATTGAAACTGCTGGTAAAGGCCGAATACAGTCTGGCTCAGATATTCGACCACAATTCATTCTTTGTGGAGGGGCTGGACGGCATGAAATACCGTTACGGAATGACTGGTGCGCTTCCCCTCGCTTTCGCTGACAAAATACAGTATCCGGCGATGACCCTTCAAAGGCTTCCGTCCATCATTGAAAGTCAGAAAAAGAAGATTGCCAGACTTGAGGACGAGCTTCCGGTTCTCCGGGAAATCATCAGCCGCTCATGGGGCAAGACCGATGAGCTTGCAAAGCTCAAAGCCGAGTGCGAGGCTTTGAGGCGCAAGATAGATGATGAACTGAAACAGGCTGAACTGCCACATGAGGACAATACCGCTGTAAAGGCAGCCTGACATTAGACCTGAATTTAACCGTTACTCTCCGTCCGTCTGTGAAGCCGGGCGGATTCTTTTGCCCGTATGCCGTCACGGTCCGGCCTGTCATACATCACACGGCGGGAGCCTTTTATAGTTGTCCCGTACCTTGCTGTACATTCCATCAAACCGTTCTATGTCGATATTCCTGTTATATATCCCCCTTTATGAATCTGTAATTCCACGCTTTTTTAGATCATGACTTTCAGTCAGCTCCTTGTGTTGCCGTCGCCGTCAGGTTTTACCGATGCAAATTTCTGTCATCGCTGCTTGATTCAACGGTTTGAAGTGCATTTCCGTCAAATTCTTCCTCCTGCGGAGAGTAATTGGCCGGAAAAACCGTTGCATAAAGCCGGTCTGCGATGACTGTGGGAAGCATCATAAAACCCTGAGACGGTTCCGACAAAAAGAAACCGAAAGAAAGGGAAAGAACAAACATAACATTAACCCATCAAACAAACCAACTAATTATGAACGAAACCGTAAATCAGTCAGCAGACGGAGCAACTATCGTAAGAATGGCAGTTGCAGACATTCAACCAAGTGCCTACAACCCTCGCAAGCGTTTTGACGAGGAAAGCCTCAAGGAACTTGCCGACAGCATACGCCAAAAGGGTGTGCTTCAGCCTATCAACGTGCGCCATATCCCGAACTCGGACAAATACGAAATCGTTTTCGGTGAACGCAGATACAGGGCATCCCAAATCGCAGGGCTTGAGGAAATCCCTGCAACAATATCGGACTATACCGATGCGGAAGCGGAGGAAATCGCAATCACGGAGAACCTTCAGCGTAAGGATGTCACCCCAATGGAGGAAGCTGACGCATACCAACGGCTCATCGACAGCGGACGCCATGATGTCGGCACACTCGCAATCCTTTTCGGAAAGAGCGAGGGCTATATACGCTCACGGCTCAAATTCACCGCTCTGATACCCGAAATCGCGGAACTCATGGAAAGCGAGACCATATCCATCGCCTTTGCAAACGAGATATGCCGTTATGGGGAGGACATTCAGCGAGAGGTGTATGAACAGCATCTCAAGAATGAGAACGGATATGGCTGTTGGCGTGGCATGAAAGCGTCCGATGTGGCGAGAGCGATTGAGCAGAACTACACCACAGACCTTGAGAAATATGATTTTGACAAGGGCGTGTGTGCGATATGCCCCCACAACACCAATCATCTTCTCCTTTTCAGTGAGGGTGGATGCGGTAAATGCACCAACCGCAAGTGCCTTGATGACAAGATAGCCTCGCACATGGTTGATAAGGTTGTCAAAACGGTAGGGGAAAATCCAAACATATCAATCTGCCATACCGCCTACAACACCAATGGCGAGGTTATCGGCCGACTTGCTGATATGGGATATGAAGTTGATACTGTGGATTATGTGTCTCCATACCCGACTGCACCCGAAATGCCAAGGGCAGAGGACTATGAAGATACAGCGGAGTTTGAGGAAGACCTCAAGGGATACGGTGAGGAAAAGGCAACGCACGAGGCATTGTGTGTCAAACTTGACGAAATGCGCAAGGTCGGGGAAATCACCGTGTACATACAAATCCGAGCCACCAATGTATGTCTTTGCTATGCCACCAACAAGGAGGGCGCAAAGACCGATGACAAAAAACTCTCTCCGATTGAGGAAATTGACAAGAAAGATGAGCGCAACAGGGAGATTGCGGTTGAAAAGACGATTGCCGACACCAAGAAAAAGATATTGGAGGTTGACATGACAGCCACAAAATTCTCCGCTGACGAGGAACGCATGATGTATTTCTTCATGCTCTCCGCTCTCCGCAAGGAGCACTATATCGAGGTCGGACTGCCTGAAGAAAAGATTGGCTACCTTTCGGACGAGGACAGACTTACGATTGTGAACAACCTCTCTGCCAAGACAAAGGCGATAATCCGCAGAGACTATCTCATCGAGAATTTCAAGAACGCATACCGAGGTAACGCATGTGCTTCTATGCTCCATGACTTTGCAAAGAAGCACATGCCCGATGAACTGACCGAGATAGAGAACGGCTACAATGAGGTGTACAACAAACGCCACCAACGCCTTGAGGAAAAGAAAGCGTTGCTCATAAAGGAACAGCAGTCGGAGGAAACTCCCCAAGAAATGGAGGAGCCGGCAGCGGAGGATATGACGGCAGTCGAGATGCAAGCGGAGGAAACAGCAGCCTGAACAATGCGGACACGTTCCATGGGTGGAAATCACACCACCCATGGAAATAACCGGGACATATATTTACAAACGCATTGGAAAAATTTTGATGTGGTGAATGTTGGGCAACAGGGGCATCCGAGAGATGTGCCTGTTGCTTTGCCATGCACGGCAGTCCTGTTATAGTCTCTCGTTCCCGTGCTTTTCAAACCGGAACCGTACTGTCCCTTACGGTTGACGTTATTCCTGTTGTATATTTCTTGTCCTTCCGTTTGTAATTTATGATATGGAGGGAATTATTCCCGGTCCTGAATTATAAAGCATCAATCCTCAATGCTATTTCATTTTCAATCCTGACAATCCATTTTTCCGGAACACCGGCTTTTATTCCGTATTCTCTGTAGCTTTGTGCAACGTCAACAGCTTTTGTAATAAGTCCGGATGCTCCCTTTACATTGTATCGGGCTGCAATCTCCATCAAGTCCTGTCTGGAAATATCTTCTGATTTTCCATTGACGGTCATGCTGTGACGGTTGACATAGAAAGGGCCGGATGTGTCTACCGTAAATGTGAAATCGTATGCCGGGGATACATGCCATTCTCTGTCCCTGTCCATGATGAAACTGAAATTTTTGTTATGGTCATCCACATTGCCGCAGACCACGTTCATGGCCATTTGCAGGAAAAGCTGTCTGATCTCCCCCGGAATAACGGAAATCCCGGCTGCGGTGTCAAACAGATTCTCATACGAGGATGAGAACGGATTCATCGCGGCAAGCGTCTGTATATGGAGTTTCCCGCTTCCCTTGCGGTCGAATCGCTCTGTCAGGAAATGTGTCTCCTGTTCCCCCTGGATCAATCGGGAGGGCATCATGGCAAGACCTGCGTCCAGTGCCATAAGGTGGTAGCTGTACTCAATTCTTGTTGACGGGACATCCGTGTGCTCGTCGAATTTTATAATCATCGGGATAAAGGCGGCTGTCGGGCCGGGAACCTGCCCCGAGTAGCACTCTCCTGTTTCCGGATTCATGTTTATTACCGCCTTCGGCCTCCTGCCACCGGCAGAAGTGCCAACCTTGAAAAGACTTTCCATGATGAGTCCGGGACTCATCACTGCATGGAAATTCCTCGCCTCGTCAAGAGCCATCTGCGCCAGACTCG
Source organism: Muribaculaceae bacterium Isolate-037 (Harlan) (assembly GCA_003762615.1). Taxonomy (GTDB): domain Bacteria; phylum Bacteroidota; class Bacteroidia; order Bacteroidales; family Muribaculaceae; genus Lepagella; species Lepagella muris. The sequence continues at coordinate 102,435 of RIAZ01000005.1, read as the reverse complement.
CTAGCTCCGCTATCTCAACTGGGAACAGAGTATCCATTCCGGCAGATGTCGGCGGCACAAACTCCAACGCCCCCATCCCTCTGCGACCTATGTATGCAAGCCTGTCAAGAACCGACAGATCCTTTGTGCGTATGTTGTTGGCTCTGGCCCATTCCGAGAACACAACGTTACCCCAATGGTCGGGCAACGAGTCCGCTATGAAAGATGGAAGACCTCCGAAATCCCTGCTTTCCTCGGGGTATACCGGCAGCCCCTTCCGGGCTGCCACACTTGACAGCGGACACCGGAGCGGCGCGATGTCCGGTCCGTTTTCCACATATCCGGGATCGAAATAAAAACACACCTGCTGCCCGTATCCTTTTTTAGAGGAGACAAGCGTTCCTACTTTCCTGTCCCACAATATCACATCCAGGCTCTCTATCATTGCTGTTCCTTTCTTCTTACACGCTTGGGTATCATTTTATTTATCTCCTTAAGTGCCATTGGAGGCACCGGCAATTCCGGAAGTATCTCCACCATTCTTTTTTCCATCCCCACACAACGCAGCAACGATATGAAGTTACCAAGGGATATGTTGGTGTGCTTGCCCTGTTCGAAATGGCTTATCGTGGTATAGCCCAACCCTGATTTAAGGGCAAGTTCACGCTGGCTCATCCGCGCTGCAAGGCGATATTCCTTGAACCGTTTCGCAAGAAGCTCAAGTATGTCATGATTTGTGGCTTCGTTATAGACTATCATGGTTTGAAATATTAATATTTGACTGCAAATATAACAATAAATATCCATATACCAAACTATTTTGAATGATTGAGACCATTTTAAGCCTGAAAGATACTGAATATACCTGATATGATGCCTCGTCAACACGACTTGTAAGTCGGTTTCCCTTTATATCATCATGCTGTCATATCCGGTCGGGAATGATTGCCGTCAATTTTTGTGTCGGCGAAGTTAAGGCCGCCTGTGGATATGCCAAGGCCCGATGGCGCGTGTCACGGCATCACCCGTGCTGCTGTTCCAGCCTTGTCGTAATCCACTGGGTCCGCGTCCTTTGGGATTTGCCGAAAAAATTGATTCGGCAACCCTCCTGAAAGGGTTATAAAGCAAGGGAAGCAATCAATCTTTCAGCAACAAACATAATATTAACTTTTTTTGCATCAACGTAATCATGGAAGCTAACAACACTGCCACCGCCAACAGCGGTAAGAAGAACATCGTCAACTCAACCGTAGTGACAGGGTTCGTGGCCACAGAGCCAAAAATCCGCAATTTCGCAGAAACGAGCGTAATCCGTTTCGCCCTTGCAGTGCGCAACCGCACCACAAACAATGTTACAAACGAGGTGACTACACAGTCTTCCCTCATCACCGTGGAGAAATGGGCGAAGAATACAGACCTCTCATCATTCGACGCCATCCGAAAAGGAATCCTTGTCGAAGTCAAGGGTATGCTAAAGCCAAACGAATGGACGGGGAATGACGGGGTTCACCGAAACCGTATCATCATCGGCGCACGTTCCGTCAAGGAGATTGCTCGGCCTGCGTCACAGCTTGGGACTGCAGCACCGGAAACCGAAACCGCAGCCGCAGTAGCATGACACATAAGGACATTCTCCATTCCCGATGCCCTCCTGCATGGGGCATCGGGATAAATCCCGACAAATATGAATGACATGGAATATGATGACAATGCCGTGGGATGCTTCTGCACTTTTATAGAGGGGTGGCGAGGCTATTCCGAGGGTGAAATAATCGAGGACTGCGGCACACAGTATGTTGTCAGGCTGTCCTCCGGACATGAACTGACTGTCAGCCGTGATGATGTGATGGTCTGCTTTTGACATAATAAATCGGCAAGCCAGTGTCAGACTTGCCGATTGTATTCTTATCCCGGAGATTTTCCCCTTTTAACTATGTCGAAAGCCTGTTGTATGTTCCGGCAAATGACGGACTCTGGCTCTCATATTCTTCAATCCCAGTCATCAAGACCGGCTATGAAGTCGTTGACGGATTTTTCATCCGACAGATCCGGCAGCACTCCGGCCATCATCTGACATGTTTGGTTAGCCGCAATGTCACCGGCGCAGTCTTCGCCGTAATATTCATCTTCAACCTCCATTCTACCGGGCAACTTCCTCCATGAAGCATTTGGCCGGTTTGAAGGTCGGGACCTTATGAGCCGGGATTACTATCGTAGTGTTTCTGGAAATGTTGCGGGCAGTCTTTTCCGCTCGTTCTTTCACAATGAAACTGCCGAATCCTCGCAGGTATACATTCTCTCCGTGCGCCAGACTGTCCTTCACCACACTTATGAACTGTTCGACCACAGCCAGGACTCCGGCCTTGTCTATTCCGGTTGTCTTTGCAATCTCGTTTACAATCTCTGCTTTTGTCATTTTATGTTTCCATTTGAATTGATATTGCAAAATTACTCATTTTATTCGGTAATCATATCCCCGTGATGCCTGAGTTGTCAATTTTACCCCTTAAAAAACTTTGTTTCCCTCTTATCAATTCTAATTCGTCAGTAGAACGAAATTACTGACAAATTATTCGTGCCATTTATATAAAATGGCTCCTCTACATTGAACGGTTCTTGTTCCCCGCGCCACCTGGTCGTGGTTTACTGGCGCGAAGTTTGGCATCCGGGAGCACGGAAAAGGCCCGGCCTTGTTCCTGCGAGATTTTCCGGTCATACATAAAATCATCTTGGAAGCCTTGTCCTTGTCTCCCTTGAAAGATGCCCCCGAAATGCGCAGATAAACCTCTCGCGGCGGCACCGGAAGGAAACCGAAAGTGAGGGAAACAATACATATAAGAACTATGCAGACAAAGAGAATGACAGTCGAGCAAGGGAAACGATGCGGCATAAGCCGTTTCCCGAATTTCCACAAAAGCGGCAGCATACGTGGAATGAAAAAGTTGTACTATGGCAAGGACGCGCTTTTGGTACGCTGCGGGCAATATATATACAACGTGACAGCAGAACCCTCAATCTACAATCAGGCAACTATATAAACAAAAGAAATATGGCAAAGAAACAGATAATCTGGTCAAGCGACTATTACATGAATGACGAGGCGAGAGAGGAATACGAGAACTCACAGCGCGAGCTTCTCGATGACGATGGATATTCCGTGTCAGACCGCATTTGGACGGAAGTGGTCGACGGCTATCTCTCCGATGAGAGGATGAACCTCGACCAAAAGGTGGACGGAGTAATCATCGCCTTTGCAGACCTCGGCCTGTGGCGTGGAAGAAGACAGGGCTACAGGATACTCGGCTCCACAATCAACGACATCTTCAGAGTTTCCGAAGATGATAACGAGTGGTATGGCGACGGCTTCAATATCCGTGGCAGATTGACACACCACGACGGAACGCATCATGTGCTTTACCGTGTGGCCAAAGACCATGACGATGCAGAACGAATAGCGGATAAAATCTACAATCTGGAGATAGACGAGGCAGGCTTCAGAAAACGCACTCGCTCACTTTATCCATACGTGGCTGCCATATATGGGTGGAAGAACAGACGTTTCAACAAAACCCCGAAAGCAGCGGTATGAAAAAGTACAAATATATCAGACGGATAGTCGGCAAGGCAATTTCCTTGCCGACAAACAACGACCAGTTTACCCTCTATAATCATTTTGTGGAGATTCAGAGCTGCATGAGGGGATTTTTCGCCGCGACCGTATATGCCGGGATCGACCGGTATTCAGGAGAGGTCGCGACTTTCAGTTTCGATTACTGGAGGAGCCACCTCTATGTGGAGGCAACTGAAAATGCAAGAGTGTCCGAAGCAATTATCAACGCTTTCAAACATTATTATCCCGGTGGTATCTCGATAAGCGATGACACTCTTGAGGAAGATGATGAATGAAACCTCTGTGATAAGAAATATCGTGAACCCATTTTTTCATGTGGTTCACGATATATACATTTGGCCTGCCCTTTTATAATCATTCAGAAAAGTTCTGAACGGCCACCAAACATGACATTCCATATGCCCCTTGTAATCACCGGAGAGCATGTGCGACCTATATTCCTGCGGAACAGCCTCTCCCCGTTGTAGATAACCGAGGATATCCTTTTGAATAAAAGTTTCTGCCTATTGCCTGTCTTATCATCGGATGAATACCTCCGTGGAGCATTTCGTCGGGTTTTATGATGCAAAGTTGGCATTGCCTCTGCCATCAGCCAAGGTCATGCGTGGTTTTAGAAAAATTCCGCCACGAAATGCCACAATCTTTCTAAAAACCTTGTCTTTTGGCCCCATTTGCCAATGCCCGGAACTGCTATCATAAACCCCTCACGACAGCTCCAAAGATGGAGTAAAGTGAGGGAAGATATTAACTCTAAGATTTTTTGACTATGATTTCAGAAAAAGAACTCGCAAAAACATTGGAGGATGCCGTCAACAACTTCTCCTTCAATCCCCGCAAGGTGGCAGCGGAAGTCCCCTTCATGCACCGCACACTCCAGCAGAGCATTTACCGGCTCTGCAAGGCTATCATCGAAGTGATTGGAGCCGATGACTATGCCACAGACTTAAGAAACCAAGCCGCTCACGATGAGGCTAAAGGAATAGTTGCCTACCTCAAAGAGAACGGTCGCCATATCCCAATGATTTAATCACCCCCAACAGATACAGCTATGAAGAAATTTTTTCTTGTGACAGTGCTGATTGAGTATTCAGCAGAAAGCGTGACAGACGCACACTACCTCTATGCCGACTTCAACAAGGCGAAAGAGGCAATGTCGGTGCAAATCGAGGAGGCCAAAGAGAACTTCGATGGCCAGGACGGAGAGTGCATCGTGGATGTAGACACCTGCCAGGAATGGCGCAACGAGGATGGCTACGGCTACACCGTGGGCATCGAGGAAATCACTCCCCAAGACTGACAACTATGGAAACGAGCATTGAGAAAATACCCACATACCTTATGGGCTATCTTATCAATGGCGACGCTACCGGTCTCACCGAGCAGGATGTCAACGAGGTTGACAACTTGCTCCGTGAACAGTCGGTGGAACTTGTCTGCCCTCCCTCTGCCGATGAAGACTGTCAGCCCTACTTCTCTTCCGTTCCGTGGATTGGACTGCCTACCGAGGTGGTTGACTGCACGGTGGTATACCGCATAACATAAAAAACCAAGAAAATGAAGAAGCTACTCCTAATACTGTTGCTCTACATACTTGTCGAGGGCAACAACATCATAGGCGACGGCCTCTATGTATATCATAGAGGTCAGCACGCCATTGAAGAACTTGCGACCAAGGTTGATGAGTATTATCCCAAGGTGCAAGCCATCGACACCATTGTTTCAAATGCCTTGACAAAGGAACTATATCAACAAAGAGCCGATACCATCCAGTCGGACACTGTCAAGAGGCGCAGACGGATTATTCAGAGATAATCTCCTGCTTGCCTATCCTTTGTCGAGGAATGTCATTCTGCCTCAATATCCGGTACAGGGTTGACTTGCCAACGCCTGCGACCCTCTGTATATCCTCTGTCGAGAACCCCGACAGGTACATGTTTATAACCCTTTCGTTCCTTCGTAAACGTTCTTCCTTGTCGATTTTAGGAGCAGGAGCACTGCGAGGCTTCCTTTTCTCAAATGGAAACTCGCGGATCGCCTTCAATAGATTGTTCTCAGACTCTTTGCGGTAGAGCCTATCTTCTGTATCAATATGCTCATCAACAGAGATAAGCCGCATATTCTTCAGATGGCACAACTGGAGCAGTGCGGAGAGATTGACACATCCCTCTACGATGTGGCTGAGCCTGGGAACGACTATTATGTCTCCGGCCTGGAGTTTTTGTACCAATATTCTGCGTTGTGGTCGGAAGCCGCCGTTGTCAGATGAGTCTCTGAATATCCGGCAACATCCGATTTCTGTCATCATTTGAAGTGTTGAGTCGGTTGCCGAATCAAAAATGTATCCGTATGTGGCCATAATGAATTTTCTGTAGTTGGTCAAGTTATGCAAAGTTAACTCATTAGTACCAATTTTAATCTTATGAGCCAGCACTTTAACTATATAAATATAATCTCCAATCATAATAAATGTTGACCGAATGGGAAAACATTTATATTCAGAAAACGCACATCTTTCAGAGCATCCGCTGATTACATGCGATTATAAATATTTTCGCCTTTCACAAAGATAGTTAACAGCTTGAACATAGCCAATTAAACTTCGATTTCACGAGTTATCTTTGCTGTCGATAAACCAATTCCATAATCGTAAACATGACAAACAAACCAATCAGCAGATTTCTGGAATGCGCAGCATTCAAGCTCCCGGAAGTCATCAAATCAAGACTTGAAGACAAGTCCAAACGAGAACTATACAACGATTACGCACTCCTCGTATTCGAGCTTCCCGAACCTATGACTATGGAGAAGTTCTGTGGAGCGATTGACGATTCGTGGGGTACAGAAACACTCTATCGCCACATACGCTCATCGCAGACCGACTTCGGCAGATCCATCTGCGCCTTTCAGGAACCTGGCACCGGTGAAATGTTCCAGCTCTGCGCCTCAACCAATCCGAGCGGCGAAATCACTTACGTTGATGTTAAGGTGTTCTACTCGATGGAGAGAATGATGGCCGAGTTGCAGGCTGAGCTGAAACGGATGCACGATGTGCCCGGAGAGTCCTTTTATCATCTTACGGAGGACGAGCTTGTAAGTTACTTCATCTGACGGATGGACGCATCCCTTGCCTCCCATCTCATCGAGGTGATAAACTGGCACCGCACATGGCTCAAAGCTGTAGACTTCGGTGAGCAGCAGATGACAGTCTCCGCATCCGGTCGCGGCATCAGCAAGTCGCTTAGCCGTGTGTTTCGTCTGGAAGTCAGGATTCCGCTTTACGGTTATCGCCGTGGCTTTATTCTGAATGTTACTGAGCAGCGTCTTGACGCAGCTATTGCCGAACTTTCAAAAACTCAGCTCGGTTTTGGTGAACGCTTTTCGTCCCTTTCCCTTACATTCAAAGATGTCAACCGGATATTCTCCGTTGCCTCATGGGATGCCATCGAGTTGGGTCTAGAAGATTAAACCATCACTTTTTTCAGATATGCAATTCATAGTCCATTTTTATCCGGCGATACTGACTATGCTGTCGATGTATTGCTACAGACGTGACTCTGCCCGGATGCAGAGATTCTACCGCCGCATGACATTCAGCGTATCGGCCCGAAAGCTCTTCGTATTGTCTATGATGCTTCTTTCCCTCTCTTTCAATTTCTGCTATCTCCAGTCATACGGAGCTGACATGCCCCTTGCGCTCGCCACCGTCCTGTGCTTCTCCATGTTCTCCTTCCGAATCAGTGAACGCGGCATCTATCGGCTGCAGAACCGGTTTGGGACGATACTGGTGTTTGTCGCCATACTGACCTGCGTCGTTGAACCCCGGGTCTGGCCACTCTCGATGAATCTTTTCATATTCATGGCAGGTTCGATGTTCTATCCCTCCGCCTATCTGATGCGGCAACTTGAGGAGCCGGCTTCCTTTTCCAGAATCGCCGCGCATCCGGCAACACTTATATCCGGATATTACTCCCGCTGACTTCGGGAAGGTTGTCGTTCTGCGAAGTTAACCGACCTGCCGGAATACTCTCCAAAACAGGCCTCCGGTCTCATGGAGATTTTGGTTCGTGAGACAGGTCGGCTTCCGATGCAGAAAACAACCTGTTCCCCGAAGCCGGAGAGAAAATCTCTCGAAGGCAGGGAAACAATAAATACCGACAGCGATATGAAAAAAGATTATGTGTTGAGTGTCGCAGACACTATCCGTCAGCAACTCCTGTGTCAGACCCCGATGTCCGTGCTTTGTTCGTGGGGGGCATTACACGGATTCACCGCTACAGTCTGCAAAGGAATGGCAACCCTGATGTTCAAGGTGAACGGCAGACTGTTCAAGGGTCATGTGCTTATTGCCTACAACGAGATGGACTATTACGAAATCTATCTCAAGGATAACAACGGCATACGTCAGCTCCATCCCGAGGCCTGTTTTGACCAGCTATGCGAGGTCATAGACGAGGCTATCGAGAGAGGAGACAACCCCGAAGAGTATGCCGAGTTTTGTGAGCAGGAGAAAGCAAAGCTCCTGCGCGGAGAGATAGGCTGAGACGGATAGGCCGAAATGGGATGCCTCCGACCGGAGACGGCACGGGGCATCCCTGTCTCCGGGATATGGCGGAGGCATCTCCGTTTTTATCCCTTTCATTTGACAACAACCTTTTATAAAACTCCCAAAACAATTCATCCAAACCATCAGATAAGTTTATGACGAAAAACATTTACAACCGCCTGACCTCGCAGTCCCGTCCAAGGGCTGTGAGACTCACCCCGGAGATAATTGAATATCTCTGTGTCCCGACAAAGCAGGGAGCCTCCCGGCTCCTGGCTTACCTCTCGCTTGTGCAGTCCGCAGTGGAAAGCACGACACCTTACACGCCGCTCTATGGCCGGACATTCGATATGGAGGCCGGACAGCTAGTCCTCTCCATAACCGACATGGCGAAGCGGTGGAACTGGGCGCGTGAGACAGTCCGCAAGTTCCTCGACCGCCTTGGAGAGTTCAGACTGCTGTCAATGGAAAAACTTGACCGATGCACTCTTGTGACCATGAATCTCGAATGGCTCGATGACGGATATTCGCATGTCCTTGACGTGCCGTTCCTCTCTTTTGAGATGCCGCATCCTCTTGCCGACAAGATGTCGGACTGGCTTTCCGGCGATATTGCCGATGATGAGCTGCTTGAGGAAATCGGAGCGGCCGTGGAAATTTTTGATGGCGGCGATGCCGGTGTGTCGCCGAATCTGATTGCCGCATTGCAGTATTCCCTGATACGGCAACTTATCCGCGAATGGGCCATGACACATGAGGAAATTCCCGTTACTCCTGACAAGAACTGCGGGGAGATTATCACTGAGATATTCTTTTCCCTTATGTCCGGCAACTGGAACCTGTGGCTGTGCCTTCTCGACAGTTACAGACCAGGTGGATCTTCCGGAACCGGTCTTTCCGACGCTGGCATGAATACTCCTCTTATATCTGACGGTCGGGCGATGCTCGACAGCCTGTTCAACCATCTGAATGTAGTTTTTGACCGGGACACGGTCTGACCGTGCCGTCAGACCAGCTTGCAGGCTGGCATAAGCCGGTGCCCCGGATGGCTTCCTGAAAGCTCAGGAACGTGCGCTGTGCGCCTTTGCTGCTGTAATTCTGCCTCCGCTTCGATGAACCGGGCCGGGACGCTTTATAGCCAACGCGCTTGCGCGCTGTTGCCACATGAATACTCAAGTGGGTAGCCTAATACCCCCTTCCGATTAAAAATCGGAAGGGAGTTGCCGTATCCGGCAGGCCAATACGAGCAAGCTCGGCCCTTATAAAATCACATTTTAACACCTTAATATACTGTTTATGGCAAGACAGGTACTTGACTTCCATGCTTCGGCTGGAATCACCTCCAACCAGTCAAATGAGCATCAGAGACGGTGGTCTGAGCGAAGTTGGAATGTCGCCATCAAAGGCGGCAACTATGACCGCACAAGAGAACGCCTCAATTTCGAGATTGCCAAGGGCGACGTTGTCCAGCCGATTGACAAGACCAAGTCCATTCCCCAGCGAATCAAGGAGACACTTGCTGCTCGTGGCATCGTAGATCCCAATGAGGAACTGAAACGCAAGGGAAAGGAGCCGAATCGACGCACTGTTGTAAACATCATCTTTGGAGGAAGTCGGGAGCAGATGCACCGTCTGGCCTTCGGCAATCAGGAAGTTGATTTGACACATGGAGCAGACAATTCCCATATTACGCGATGCTCTGACATCGAGGAGTGGGCAAAGGATGTTTACAAATTCGCATGTGACAAATGGGGCGAGGAGAACATCGCCGGATTCTATGTCCATCTCGATGAAAAGAATCCGCATATCCACTGCACTCTGTTGCCAATCACAGCCCGCAACAAGTTTTCGTTCAAGGAACTGTTCGCAGGCAAGGACAAAATCGAATTCAAAGAACGGACACTCCAGCTTCACAATGAACTCGCTGTTGTCAATGAACGGTGGGGACTCGGTCGAGGACGAAGCATCATGGAGACCGGGGCGCGACACCGTTCCACAGAGGAGTATCGTCGCGAGCTTCGCCAGCAGTGTGATGCTCTGGAAATTGAAATCGGCGACAAGCACGAGACACTTCGAGAACTCTATGCGGATATCCGTAAGGCGGAGAAACGCTGCAAGGGTCTATCAACAATGGTGGGCAATCTGGAAACCAAGGAGACCGAGCTAAATGCACAGCTCGCTCAGTTGGAGGCAGACCTCTCGTCCGGTGCAGGTGACGCGGCTGAACTCCGTCGCCGCATCGCGGATCTTGAGGACAAGCTCCGTGTCACCACATCATCACTTGCAGACAAGAAACTCAAACTGAAGAACGCAGACCGGCAACTCGCCCGGCTCCAGAGCGAGCTGCAGTCTGTCAACGAGCAGAAAGCCAATGCGCAGACGCAGTACCGGGAGTTCACGGCGGATAACCAGGCGCAGATACGCATGAGGTTGACAGATGCGATATTCGGCAAGGCCGTCCTCGACATCCGCTCCCTGTTGTCGGCGATGCCCCCGGAGCAGAAGGCGGCATTTGACGATGAGTTCCTCATGGCTCTCTCCGAGAAACCGACCGAGATTCTCAAGTGCGCGATGTACCTGTTTGCCGGATACGTCGACGGGGCCATTCAGTTTGCAAAGGGCAGCGGCGGCGGTGGATCCGGTTCCGAGCTTCCGTGGGGCCGAGACCCGAATGAGGACGACCGTCATTTCGCCTACCGCTGCATGATGCGTGCCCACCGCATGCTGCGTCCAGCGACAAAACAGGTCAAGCGGTAACAGCCACTATGTGTGCCATAAATCAGTGCCTATAATATGATTTGCATAAACAGTCTTAAATAAAAGGCTGTTAGTCAGCGAATAATTTCGTATTCTATATTTATATTGTTCCTTTGTGTTCAAATTCAAATCAGATGAAACGACAACTATACATACTTACCATCGTACTGGCGGCATCGGCCGCCGGTTCTCAGGCGTTTGCCAATGCAGACACCCGTATCAGTTCCATAAGGAATGTGGATGAACTATTGCTGACACCTGAGATCTCATATAATAAGGAGGTGATTGAATCGCCGGGATGGAAAGGAAACTGGTTTTTCGGCGTCAATGCCGGAGCAAACGCCTTTGTCGGCTCTCCTAAAGGATGCGCCGATCTGTGGGGGAGAATCAAGCCGCATTTCGGTGCCTATGCAGGGAAATGGTTCACACCTACCGTCGGGAGTCGGGTATCTTTCAGCGGTTTCCAGTTGACCAACGCTGATAAATCAGCCAATGATTATTGGGGACTTTCCACCGATTTCCTATGGAATCTTACCAATGCCTTATATGGCAACGGCAGCCAATCCCACATCGGAATTGTGCCGTATGTAGGTGTGGGGCTGCTTCATAACAGACAGGCGCAGACAAGCCCCTTTGCACTCAGCTATGGAGTGATGGCTCAATACGGCGTTACCTCCAGATTGAAACTCACCATGGAATTTGGCGGCAAGACCACATTCTCCGGGTTTGACGGACTTGGCGATGTCAACAGTTTCGGGGGTGACAACATCCTGTCTCTTTCGGCCGGTCTCTCCTTCACATTCGGTCAGAATGGCTTCCGCAAGGTGATCAATGCGAAACCGGTATTGATTGACAATGCCCGGCTCCGCGAGACTCTCGCAGAACTGTATGATGAAAACGGCAGACTGTCGCGCCAGACTTCCAACGATACCCGCGTTGTCGCCGAATTGAAGAAGATTCTGGAGATTGAGGGATTGCTCTCAAGATATGGCAATCTCTTCACATCGCAACCCAGTAAGAAGAAGACTGATGACCGGCGTTATCCGGTGAATGACTATTCGGGGTTGAACAAACTCCGTACCCGGTTGAACGGTTATCATCTACCGGAAAAGAAACAGCTTCATTCAAGTGAGGATGTCGATAATCTCGATGACGACTTCACCGGTTTTATTGATGACATCTTCGCTTCCGGTGCCAAATCAGATTCCATATCGTTATCCGGCAATGCAATCGGCAGTGGATTGGCTGGAGATGGAATACACAATCCCTCTGAATCCGGCAAAGGCATGGGAAAGGAGGGACTTGCCCTCAATGACTATCTTTCCCTTATATCTTCGGAGAAGCAATGCATCGGAAGTCCTATTTTCTTCTTCTTCAAACTCGGCACATCTGAATTGACAGATGCCTCCCAGCTCGTCAATCTCGACGAGATCGCCCGAATCGCCAAATCCTACGGACTTGCAATCCGTGTGACGGGAGCGGCCGACAGTGCAACCGGAACCACAGTCATAAACAATAGCCTGAGTGACAACCGGGCAGATTATATCGTATCGCAGCTTCAAAAACGAGATGTCGGCACCTCCTTCATAACCAAAATAAATAAAGGCGGCATCAACCTTCTCAATCCGGATGAGGCCAACCGCCATTGTAGAGTAGAGCTACTGTTGCAATAATATGTTTGAGTGTTAGATTAGATTGTTGATTTTGCTTTAGTTGTTAGACAGCTCGGCCGTGAGGTCGGGCTGTCTTGCTGCTTCTTTTAAATACTTAAATCCAATAAAATATCCATGTTATATACCAAGGAGTGATATTTATTCAATTTAGAATGACAAAATGTTCATAGAAGACCACGATTGTGATTGTTTTTTTGAAATTTATGAGTTAACTTTGTATATGGGATTATTGACAGATTACTGTCTTATCCGGTTGGTCGGCAGAATTTTCAATATACTTAGGACTTCATCATTATATGTGGGTTGCCAAATGTGGCAGCTTAACCTATGGTGGAAAGGTCCGTTTCCCTTTCTTTCCCTTGATAATTCTTGCTGAACGGCTTTTACATGTAATTATGGTATTATGACATGTCACAACGTAGAGAAAAATCATTGAAGACCCGGGCAGAGATTCTCAAGCAATGCTATCCTCTTTTGGCGACGGGTAGTTGGGATGCTATATCTGTATTGGAGCTTGAAAAAGCAATAACACAGACAAAGGGGGCGATTGCCTATCATTATAAGAACAAGCATAATCTGTTCCATTGCATTATGGATGAGCTTTTCTTTCCTGTGTTTGAAATGTCTGAAAAAGCCTGGGAGAAATTGAGCAAATGCACCATATCGAAATTCCATCAGAAATACAAAACTCCTTTTGAGCGAGTCAGAGATGATTTGCAGCAGAACTATGGTATAGATAATCCATCCCAGGCATTGTTCAATATCTTTATACAGGGGTCAAAGCATTATGAAGGATTCTCTACAAAGATCAATGATTCCATGAAGCTGGAACAGGAATATATGAGCCAGATAGTCGGAGGTCGGACAAGTACACTGATAGATCTGAACCGGGTTTATATTCAGAATATCGGGCATCTGTTTATAGAATCGTTGGATTTGTCTCTGTGATTAGTATTAAATACAAAGAATAGGCTGAACTCATTATTCAGCAAATGCCTTTATTAATCGTTTATCTGAATATGTTCATCAGATGAGTTTGTGCTCACCGACGTTGTTGTCACTATGACCGTCAGACCTACCCCTATTTGTATTTATGAGATTGCCATTTTTGTCACACTGATAGGTATGTCCGTATAGGCATGGGCCATAGATGATTTGCAAGAAAATTATGGTATTAACTACCTTATGATTGAAGAAGTTTACTTTATGAGCAAAAGAACCTATGGGGTTTCAGGAACTCTGATATACATTAACCCAATCTACATTGAAAACATTGCGATATCTCTGAATCAATATCGCAAAATGAATATCCACATAGAAAGGCATATTATATTGTATTTCGACGCAATAAATCCAACACAAGGCAAAATGAAATAATTTTTCAAAACCGTTTTGATATTAAAAGTATGAGGCTGCGTCAATTACGATACAACCCCATACTTTTAGCGTTATTCTATTTGAATCCAATCTGGGAACTCGATTAGTATCCCGTCAGGATTGAATATCAGCTCTATAGAACTTTTATCTCCAACAACAATTCCGTTTGAATCGCAAATTGAATTAATAAGATAATAGAGATGTATAGTTCCATTAGCTTCTTTTACAATATTATTTTCTTTCCCTAAGAGAAACCTAACATTTTCAATTGGCTGACCAATTAGATGAGATTTTGATATAATTGAATCAGCCATTTCAAAAGTCCGTTTTTTAAGGCAGCCACAACTATCATTCTTCCACGTTTCAATCATCGAATGAAGATTGTCATAACGTGAAATAGATTCGGTAGAATCTTGTTTCTCTTGGGGATCAACCTCATTTCTAACATTGTTTGCGTTGCTACAAGCAAACAATGTTAGAAATACCATGTATGAGAACTTGCAAAATTTCATTTCTTTCTACTAGGATAATATTTCTTTGTTCCCGTCTTGTCGAAAATTACATTTCGAACTGTAGCATACTTATTATTTCCAAAATTCTCCATATAAGCATCATCAACATTTTGGGGCGTCACTCGTCGTGCGTTTGGATTGACAACTCGTTTACCTCCTTTATTTTTAATTGACCAAAATTTTCCATATGGAGTTTGGCGCGGAATCATAATATCCGGACGACTAGTTTCATTACTTAGATCCTTTTCTGGATGGGATAATCCAAGTCCATGTCCGAACTCATGAGCAGCGGTAGTCGTGCTACCCAAATCATCCTTGGTGTTAAACCAAAATGAATTACCTCCACCATAGCGACCATCCGATAATGTATAACTTGAATCACCTTCAGGTCCATTCTCAACTCTAATGAAATTATTCTTCGCACTTGTATTGTCATTTGCTAACTTAAAAGCCTCCTTTTCCGTAACAGTCTCGTAGAAAATCTTGAATTTAACCTTATACTGTTTCCCCTTATAGTCAATACTAGCGTGAGCACCATTCCATTGTGAAGCGATTCCAGCCGCAATTTTCCCAGATAATTCAGAATTGGCAGCACCACCGTAAAAATACAGTTTTGCTGTAACAGTTGCGACTCCGGTCTTCTCATCATAGACTACCTCTCCGCTTTGTCCATCATAATCCACAAATTTAATAGGATTATTGTATGTATACATATAAGATGTATAGTTAGGAAAATCCTCTTGTAATGGATCCGTTGACATCCAAAGGCTAAGGCGTGGTTCATAGTAGCGAGCACCGTAGTAGTACAGACCAGTCTCCTCATCAAATTCTTTTGCGTTGAATAGATAAGGAGTGTTCCATACGCTGTTGCGCTCCTCTATGAAGACTTCGCCAAAAGGAACGTACTCGATGTGCTGCACCACTTCACCGTCAAGATTGGTGATGAAACTGGAGCTACCGAGATGGTCGGGATGATAGAAGAACTGGAGATTCTCGTAGTTGTCGGGGTCTTTGAAAGACTTGGCAACCGCGCGGCTCTGAGCCTTCCTCATTGCCTTGGCCTGAGCAGCCTCCAACGTGCCATCATTGCAGCAGAATCCCTCGCCATCGGCATAATTGTTGTTGTCCGTGCCGTTGTAGGGAACATCAAAGAACGTGTAGTGGTCTTTGATTACCTGTTGCTGTGCGGTGTACTTGGACTTGTAGTCAACCGAGAGTCCGTCAGTCTCGCTGCCTGCATACTCTATGCGGCGCGGGTCTGAGCCGTAGGAGGCGAAATCGCCGACCTTCGACACAATCCTCTGTGAGCCTGCGTAGATATGCTTAGTGTAGCGACCGCCCTGATTGGCGACAAGGTAAGGACTGACATAGAGCGAGAATTTGGCGGTGTTTGTCGAGCCGCCGGAGAATACTCCGTTGACATAGACCTGATCGCTTTCGCCGGACGTCTTCACGGTACGCTCACCATCGGCATCATACCAATAGTTGGACACGAAACCGTTGTCGTCCACTGAAAGCAGACGGTTCTCCTCGTCCCAGATGAGTTTGCGTTCACCTACACTGTTGTCCTTATGTCCGTCGTTCATCATACGGCTCGTGTTTACATATACAAGGTTTCCATTCTTGTCGTATGTATAAACGTGTCCGTTTTCGACATTGTTCCCTTCCGGGGTCTCCTCAGTGCGGTAATTAACATCCTTTACACTTTCAAGCTGGAATTTCTTGCCTTCTTCCGTGCTGTAAGTATAGGAGAGGTCGTAGCCGACATTGAGGGTACCGTTGAACTGAACGTTGTCCTGCGTCAAATGCTGACGTTTGGAAGTTATACGGTGCATATTGTCATAGCCCATGTTGAGGGTATAGGACGCAGATTTGCTGTCAGCCCCGGTGTATGTGCCGGTTGCCGATGCAAGGCGGTACAGTCCATCGTATGTATAGCTGTGAGACATCTGACCTCCTGCATTTCCACTCTGCGGAAGCGAAGCACCGTTTACCACCGAAAGAACATTGCTCACTACGTCAAACGTATAGGCATTGTCCATGATAGACGTACCTCCGCTGTTCACGGCGAGATTGCTGAGACGGCGACGGTTGTCGTAGGTGTAGAAAGTCTCAGCACCGTTGCAATACTTCAGATAGCTGCGCTGCTCAAACTTGTCATAGCCTAACTTGGTGATGTAGTCATAACCGTATGACTTCTCGCCACGGACTTTTTCAAGAAGCCCACCGAGATTGTAGGAGTATGTTATCTTCTCCTCGTCAGGATAGATCATCTCAACAAGACGGTTGTGGCTGTCGTAAGTCCACTGGGTGACGTAGGTTGCGATAGCTTGATTCGGAACGATGAGAGTGCGGCGTGTCTTTGTCACCTCGCCCATCTTGCCGTAGAAGTATTCTATCGCTCCGGTACCATCCTCGCGAAGCATCAGACGACCGATGCGGTTGTGGGATGCGTTGCGGCCACCATAGTAATACTTGACATTGTTCTCAGGATGGTCAGGATAGCTGATACCTGTCAGACGGTGATAGTCGTAGGTGTAGGTTATCATCTTTCCTTCCTCAGCCATGTTTGCCGTCTGCTTGGTCAGCACGTTGCCGAGAGCGTCGTAGGTGAACGATGTGATTCCGCTTGCGGGATGGTTGACCTCCGTGCGGCGGTCGCCCATATCGTAGGTGGAAAGTGTCTGGTTGCCCTCGGTATCGGTGACTTTTACAAGTCGCTGGATTCCGTCATATTCAAATGTGGTCGTGATTTCACCATCGGGACCTCCCTGTTGGATAGACTTGACGGTCTTTCCGCTTCCATTGGTATAGTTCAGCTGATGATTATTCAAAGCATCCTCCACATCAGTGACAAGAGCGGTGCCATCCAATGAATAGGTATAATTTGTTCTTGAACCGTCAGGAAGGGTTACGGTCAGAGCGCGGTCAAGAACATCGTATGCCGTTATTGTCGGGTCTTCGCTGTCAAATGCGGTATTAAACGATGCCTTTGAACCTGTCCCTTCAGTTACGGGATAGTAAGCCTTGGCGACACGACCGAATGCGTCATAGACATTGCGTCCGCTGACAATCATCACTGTCTGGTCGGATGCGCCCGAACCCTTGGAAGCGGTTGTTACAACACCATCTTTCTTGACCTGCACGGGGCGACCGAAGCCGTCAACGAAAGTGACAGTCTCAAGATCATCGCCCGGATGCTGGGAGTCGTAGTGCTTGGTGACGGCATAAGCTGGAGCGGATATACCGGATTCACCGAACTCTGCCTTGGGCTTATACTCAAATGCTATGATGTAAGGAACACCTGTCGCAAGTTCGTTAGGCCCGCGCACTTTGGTGACACGGCCCACGTTGTCAATCTCTGTCTCGTAATAGAAATTGTTATGGTCACGACGTTCAAGTGCGATACCATAACGATAATCGAAATTACCGGCCTCGCTGCGATAACCCCAAGCATCGTCGATACGCTCGACGTACATATTCATCTCCGGCTCGTAGCGGTACTTGTACCACATACGCTGTCCTGTGGCATTTGCCGGAAGGGTCTTCTGCGTGATGTTGCCGTAACGGTCATACTTGTAGTCGGTGACAGCCGTACCGTTGCCGAGCTGCTGTGAAACCTGAGTGAGATGGTTGGGATATTTTGTATCGTAGGTTGCCGACACATTATGATACATAGTGCCATCACCTCCGGTCACAACAACATTGGTTGGAAGCCCGAAGATATGTTTTCCACTGTTGGATGTGTACTGGATGTTCGTTGCATAGTCGTATGCACCGCCTCCATTGCTGCCGAGTGTTCCCTTGTCGCTGTAACGGTAGGATTTAAGCTCACCGTGGTAGCCGTTGAGATAATACTCGTTCCATGCCTCAGAAATGGTCACACCGGAAGATGCTCCCTCATATTGTTTGTTGGCTGTATAACGCAAGGGAACAAATGCGGAAGCACGGTCGCTGTAAATTACATCTTTCTGAACGAAAGAGTAATCATCGGCATTTGCCGTCACACTATAAGCGTCATACTCGTTGACGGTCTCGGTGAACTTGTTGCCCGAAGCGTCAGTGACGTAAGAGGCCACAAGGTTGCCGGATGTGTAATAGTTATCAACTACAAATTCCTGAACGGCCTGACGGTAAACGCTTGCACCGTTTTCGGTGTCAAGGCTCTTTGTGATGACCTTGCCGAAGCCGAGGAAGTCGCGTTCATGGCGGTCACGGTTGCCGTCGGCATATTCAAACGCCGTCTTCATCAACGGGCCGTCGTCGTGGATGCCGTCGTCAACAGTCAGTGCCGACATAACCCACTTGCCACCGGGGAGTCCGTAGGTCGGAGTAGAGTGCGCATAGTCAAGTTCAAAGCGTCCACCTATTGAATTGGTGACAGATTTGAGCATATTGGTACGACCGATAGCCGATCGGGTGACTTTCAGCTCACTCTCCTTGTCAGATTCTACGATATCAAGATAACCGTCGCCGTCAACATCCTGAAGACTATATTTTGGACGGTTGATGCTATGGCCAGTTGAGAATCCCGGATTTGTGGAAATTTTAATACTGATAATCGGGATATTGATTGATACGGTAAAAGCAGCATTTACAGACTCTGATGTTGATGCTGATTCATTGATTTTTGATGCACCTTTCCACTGGAATGGAGTATCGAAACCATTACCAGTATTCAATGCAATCATCAGTCCATTATCTGTTTTCCAGACCTTATCAGGTAATCCATCTGAATTGACATCAAGCAGGTTGTATTCTTCCTCCATTTCTGAAGTTACAATACCGAATCCGGCAGAAAAACTGCTTGAGGCCTTATCAATGCTTTTGTCTCCTTTCTTGATCTGTCCCCCCATACCAATGTCACCGCTACCGCCTCCGGCGCCGGCACTATATGAAAGGCTCTTTCCACTTTGAATCTTATCCAAATCCCAGTCGATAGGTTCGGAGAATGAATAGCCATAATTAAGCCGGACTTTCTTGTCAGACAAAACCTTATCAGGAAGTCCGTCGCCGTTGACATCCACAAAACCTTCAACTGTTTCATCTGTATTCTTGGGTACACCTCCGGAAATGGAGACTTTGGCAAGAATATTGGTTAATCTGTTACCTTCTGAATTTTTAGAAGCTTCTCCAGAAGTGCCAGTGGTCGTATTACCGCTCCCTTTTGTCATATTAACGATATTCGAAACAGATGCAACAGGACTGCCACCATATCCCCAACTTTGTGAGGCGTTGTCAGAATTAGTATTGCCAATTCCTCCTAATTTCTCACCGCTTAATCCACCCAAAGTATTGGTGTATTGGATTGTTCCTCCCGCAATAATATCAGGATAACCGTCACCATTCATATCCATCATGGAAACTTCTGACTTTCCTGAACCATTAGCATCACTGTAGGTTATACCCATTGCTCCGGATTGCGTAACAGTGCTTTTGCTTGATGACACCTGTGTAACTGCGGCTGCACCTGTACCCTGCAAATGCTCACCGGATATTCCAGCAATGTCAACATCATTATCCAAAGGATTTGTTAATACCACATCCTGCTCTGCAAGTCGGGCTGAAGACATTTCGTCAGCGGTAAGATAAATTGAGCTATGCTGACCTACCCAGCGGTCAAGATTTATCTGATCAGTTCCAATGGGGGTAAACGGCAAAGTCAAAGGATCGACTTTTGCGTTTTCATCCTCCGGGAGTTTCAAGAGGGATTCATCAATCGGTTTGGCATATCGTCCCTCAGACGCATTATAGACAAATCCGCCCCAGCCACGATAAAGCATACCGAAGCCTTCGTCCTGTCCGTAGGAATAGAAGCCGGCATCAATGGTTTCCGGTAATATAGACAGACCTCTCCTTATTGAAACTGCACTTGAAACAATGGATGTCGATAATGTCTCCGGGTATGAATACTCAAACCAAACATTATCGGTACCTATATTTTTAAGTTCCAGTGAGTCCGGAGTTATCACACCATTTACAACCGTAAAGTCTTTTTTTGCTATTAACCTATCGGTAGCCTTTACTGTTAGGATTAGATTTCCTGAAACAGAAGTGTTTCCGAAAACAATTTCAGGTTTTACCGTCACCAATGTATCAGTTGGAAGGAACGACTTTGATTTTCCTTCCATGTCCATCTTCGCATATGTCAGGTAATGTGGCCCAATTTTGATATTCTGGTCTATCCCGGTTGAGTCCTTATACAAAACTTTGGGACTCCACTTGATAGCAGACCAATCAACATTGGATGTTGAGGAGATTATGAAACTGATGTTCGGCAAACGCTCAACATTAGTCACATCAGCGACTATATCAGAATCTACAATATCCTCCCAGCCATATTCTTTACGGAAAATCTCTTTCTCCTTATAATTCGGATTCTCATTACCATTCTCATCCAAACGTTCATTTGATGCCATGATTCGTATCACGACATCATCTGTAGTCTGCGGTTTTGAGAAATGTCCTGATATTGAGAAGTCGCAGCCGTCATCGACATTCACAATAGTGTTCACATCGTAGATGGCACCATCGCTTAGCTTATATTCAACCGAAGACAAGCTATTTGGCATCAACTCACCTGCTCCCGTATATGTAATTACAGGAGTCCATTTCACATTGTCAAATGCACCATTGCTCAGCTCAGTGTTACCAGACTGAACACGGAAGTATATCCTGTCATTTTTGTTGACTGGAACAGATTGTGCAATAGCATTGTGAATAGACGCATCTCCTTTGGAAATTGACATACTCCAAAGTTCAGAACCACCTTTTTGAATGGCAACTCTTACACCATCTGCTTTTTCGTATTCATCTGCATCATAATCTCCGGTTGGTGTTATGAGAGAAACCTCTCCGGAGATATTGATCACACCTGCTTTAGGGGCAACCCATACGCGAACCATGTCCTCCATCGGAGAAGACGCGACTAATTCAGCCTGTTCATTGGGGTCAATCTCAATAACAGATGTATCAATCTTTCCTCCATATATAATGGGACTGGGTGTATCCGCACTGCTCAAAGTAAACGTTGGCACAGCATTTCCCTGTGCATCATATTCAATATGATTGAAATATACTTTACCATTAGAAACAAGGTCAACAAGTCCGTCACCATTTATATCGGAAAAATATTCCGTTACTTTAGTTTTGGTCTTGGAAGCGTCAACACCGAATTGAGCTGTGAGAGCCTGCCATCCAACCACGGCCTTGCCACCCCCTGAGTTGGTGGAACTCTTCGTTGTGGAGAAATTTGATATACCAACAACCCGAATAGGATCACCATATACTATTTCTCCATTTTCATCGGTTCTTATCTGAGGACGATAGTATAATGCACCATTTTTACGATATACCTTGTCGGGCAGTCCATCTCCATTGAGATCTATGAACGTTGAAAGCCCCTTGCTGTTATCGCTGGAGTAATTATACGAACCGCCGACGGTATTACTTTTCCATGCACTGAAATCAGACGGGCCGACACCGACATAGAACGAACCACTTGTAGATGTGCTGGTAGTACCACCAAGAGCCGTAGGTTTGTCGCTAAATCGACCACCGGCTACCTGCAAAGGATTGATGAACCCGGCATCGAGGCCGTCGTTGTGGGTGTTCCATGTTTCAGATTCAGAGCTGAACGGCACATAACCGTTGCCCGATTGAACATCATCGTAGTAGTCGAAAGTCTGGAAAGCAAACTCATTGCCGCTGTCGTCATACTGACGGACGCTTTCAAGCATATCCTTATGGAAAGCACCGTCAACATACGAGAAGGCATAGCTGCGCAGCCCCTCGCCCATGAAGTCTATGCTGACTTTCTCAAGCAGACGGTTGGATGATGTGAGGTAACCGTATCGGGCATTGTTAGTCTTCTGGCGTTTTTCTTTGCCGGATGTGAATGTGACAACGGTGTGTGGCTCCTCACCGGTGTTGCCGGCGGATACTTTTGTAAGATAGATGGCCTTTGCGTTAAGCCCACCACGAACCGCTTCGTCGGCAGTGGCATATTCGTATTCAATCCAGTCACCGTGGGTTTCCTCCACGCGGCGCAGTTTCCACTCGGAAATTACCTCGCGTGTATTGCCGTTGATGTCGGTTATCGTGCCTTTGAGAACAGCACCCTCGCCGCCATAGGTGTACACCACGCCCTGCTTGTCGGTGACTTCCCAATAATAATTGGCCGGGCTGTCGCCTTTGCGGATTATGCGCGAGAAATCTCCACCCTGACGTGTATAGAACTGACGGTCAGCTTTGCGGGCTATGCGGTCGCCACGGTGGGCAACGCTCATCGCACCGTTATCATCCATCGTGGAGAGCATCGAGCCGGAGAGCGAATATGTCTCGGTCTCCTCCTCCAAGTTGTAACGGGGAACACCCCAGCGGGTGTCAAGTGTGATTGACGGAACGGAAAGATCCCATCCGTGACCGAGCCATCCGTTTCCGCCGTCGCTGTTGTAGCTTATGCCCAGTGAGGGAGCCATGCCGTTGCGGGCAGGAGGCATCTCGAAGGCATACTGAAGATTCGCCGAACCACGATTGTTGGCCGAGGGTGGAGCGATGATGTTGAGTTTGGCTGTCGGGGCGGCTGCCTTGATGTCGTTCATCATGGTCGGCGCGAAGCCTTCGGTCTCCGGTGATTCGGGTGCCTGAATGACACCGTTGATCATATCGGTAAAGTGAGTGGTCTTCGACACGACACACGCAAGTTCCTTGTCAACCTTCACACGGTCAAGGGCAACCCAATGACCCTTATCGGTATCGTAGTAGAACGTGCGTATGTCATCTTCCGTATAACCGCTCGGAATCCTTGTACGGTCATACTTCAGCCGTATGGTCGCACCTTCTTCAGTGAAGTGTGTGCCATGAGGGAGGAAGCGGTAACCATCGCTCTCACCCGTGACGTTACACATGGCAAAGTCCAGTTCAGGTAAGTCGATGCTGTCCACCGCGGAGATGGAAAGATTTACCGAACGCAACATACGTCCCTCTGCCACAGCAAGAGAGCCGCCGGCAACGGAAATGCTGTCTGACTTCTGTGCCGTGAAATATTTACTGACTGATCCGTCGGCAGGATTCTTGTAGGCCTTTGCCTGTTCCGATTTATTGTTAGAATCGGTTTCAATGACAGTTGCTCCCGTCTTTGTATTACATGACGCAACCTTTCCCTTCTGTTGCGGAGAAGAATCACTCTCCATGACTTCCGTCTTACCGGGCGATATACCCGTGGATTCGGAAGATATGCTTATGCCGTCGTTTCCGGGTGAGTTTCCGGCCTCTGCGGAGCTGCCCGAGAGGAACCATGCACCCGACAAACCTACCGCCGAGAGTATGACGGTGGCAACGGCTATTTTGTATATCCGTTTCATAATGATGGTTATTATGTTGGAAATGTGATGTTTGCTACTATTGTATTACTGTGCAATAATCTTTTTTGTGTGTTCTCCGTCAGCAGTTATCGCCTTTACGATATAGACACCCTGCATCGGCACGGAGAATTGTTTGGTCTTGACCATATCGCCTTCCATCTCGCCTTGGTAAACAAGTTTTCCGGATGTGTCGAAGACCATGAGGGTAGCGGGGCCTGATTTGCCTCGGTCAAGAACTGCATCGAAGATATTGGCCATGCCATCCTGCGAACGGACTGTCAGCTGTTCGTTAAGCTCATCAAGTCCGTTGTCATGATTGTCATGTTCAATCTCACCTATGACATAGGGGGATTTCGGTTCTATGCCATTGGGAAGAGTCGGGTCGCAACCATTGCCGACATATACCGTATAGGTGACGGTGCTGGTCTTGGGCGTTTCAATCTGCACATTGCCGTTTGTCTCGAAGTCCTCCACCGGAACACCGTTGATGGTAAGACCTGTGATATGAGTATCTCCACGACCGTACTTGATGCACATACGCCACAGACGCAATGTCCATGCGCTCTTTTTCAGCACTTCCTCTCCATTGTGATACCAACGTACATATATGCCGCTGATTTTCATTCCGAGAGTATCGCCGGGCTTGATGCTTACGCCCTGTGTCAGACTTGTGTAACCGTCAATGATGAAATATGCCTTGTCATTACGCACATCATATCCCCATTGGGTAATATCCTCAGCCACTGAAGGCTCTGCGCCAATTCTATACCATGATCCTGTTTCGGTGACAGTCCATTCTACATCGCCGCCTGTAAACCTGCGGTCAGTGTGTGAATAGGTAGTATATAGAAGGTTGCCTTTGCCGTGGATGTCATTGCCACCGCCCTGTGTCACTGTAAGCGTATATTTCCCGGTCGCAAGGTTGTCAATTCTATGCGTAGCCCCCATGAAAGAGCCTGAGGCGACAACATCATCCTTATTCATGCCTACGACACTATCAACGGTCAGAGCATATTTATATATAGGCGTTCCTATATTTATGCCAATATCAACATAGCCGTCTTTCTGAGGCACTCCGTCGAGGCAGGTAGTGGGTGTGACATCAACATCGGCGGATATGCCGTCGAAATATGCAAATGTGAACACATCTGATCCAGAACCGTCTGCATCCCATAATATATTATGGAACATAGTTTTACCTCTTGACACATCCGGCGGAGTACATCTCACCATAACGGTGTTGTCGCTGTCGAACGTACCCTCTCCGGTCGGGTCTATCAGCATCACGGTACGGTTGCGGCTGTAATGATAGAATTCCTTCTCCGGCGTTAGATTATGTGCGAGTTCGGCAAAATATCCGGTCTCGGTCGCTCCATTGGAACGCACACCAGTTAACAATAATGGAGTGGAGGAAGCCTCGGAACTGATTATACCTCGGAATACGGATGATTTAAGTTCCTCTGGCAGATTGATAGTATAAGACTCGCTTCCTTCGCCATCAATACGAAGATAAACGACACCATCGGATAATAGTACTGAGACATCACTGCCGCCGGCATCTGTGATAAGGTTCGTTGTCCCCGCCTCGCCTCCTTTTATAGCTTTTATGCTGCCATCTGTTCCTATACGGAAGCCATAAGAACATCCGTTTTCACCAGTCTTGGCAAAACCGACATCAAATGTTGGATGGGATGAAGGGCAAGAGAACTCGATAAGTCCCATGCCGGCAATAAGGTCGGGAGTCATAACGTAAGCAGGAGTATTTTCCGCTTGACTGATGACATCCAGAAAACCGTCAGGCGTTACCGTCATGCCGGAGCCGGTCCAGCGTGTTGCTGTGGTGTCTGCCGCGGTGGGGAGGTTTGTCCTTACCAGCCATGTGCGGTTCATTATGTGCCAGAGAGTATCATTTGGTGACGTATATGTTTCAAGTGAACCGCCGTCGTCACCCCAGAATAGAGATAGCTTGTCGGGAAGTGGATTGCCATACTCGCGTCCCATTACAAGCAGGTGTGCCTCCGAAGGAAACCCATAGGAATTAGACTTATGGAAGCTGTCATTCTCAGGAAGCGACGTGTACAGCGGAGCCTCCTCGTATGATGTGGCCGAAACGGGCTGGTTGAAGTCTCCGGCATTGTTCCGTGACACGGCAGTCACACGGTTGTGATATACACCGGCTTCATCACGGTCCCATACAAGATTCCCGTCTCCGTCAAGATAAGAATCGTTGAGAGTGACACCGTATTTCATGGCGAGATAACTCTCGGCCTTTCTTCTTTCTCCCGGTGTCAGAATGCGGTTATAGACAAGCAGTTCAGGTGAATATCCCTCGAAAGCGTTGTTGCCAAAATTGGAAACGTCGAAAGGCCCGTTGAAATGTTCGTTTGATGTGTTGTAAGTTCCGCCGATGGTTATGGTGCCGCCCGGTCCGCCCCATACCGAGGTGTTCGGGTTGGCAGCGCGGTAATAGGTCAGCACCTTCGTGGCATGTTCCTTGAAGATGTCAAGAGGGATGGAGTCTTGTCCTGTGTGGCGGAGATCCTCGCCGGAAGTGTCGCCGTAGTCAAGCGGCTCTATGGAGCCGGGGCGCACAATCTGGTCGTTGGTGACAAGACTTCCTCCGCCGTCACCGCTGGCAACACCGTAGATGACAGACTCACCGGTGAAGGAATAAGGAGCGAAGACTCCGATGATGGTTCCCTGCGTCAGCGGTGAGCGGCGCAGGTCGCTCCATTTCGGGGAGTCTCCCTTTGAAAAGTCAATCGCGGGATTGAAATTTAGGGATTTGAGCAGATTCCGGCTTTGCGTGAACACATAGGTTCCCACAGCCCGGTTTTGCGCGTACTGTACCGTCGAGTCGCCCGCTACATCGAGCCATTGGTACGTCCCTTGCAGATTACTTCCGACCGGAACGGTCTTGAACCATGCGTCCACTCCCTCGACACCGCCGGGTGACCGAGCGAGTAAAAACAGGGCTGACAAACCACACAGGCCGGAAAAGAGTAGAGATTTCTTCATAAGCACTTTCCATTTTGATGTGATAGATTAATATGTTGATTATTATAGGTTTGTCAGCGAGGATTGCCGCTATGTTCTTCTGTCAGGACGGGGAATACATCCGAGTTGCCTGACCACTAAACGCTATTGTGCAGCAAAACTACATCGCAAAGATAATATATTTTACATTCAGTTCATAATTTTTCGCACATATATTTTAATATTTAACATTTATTAATATTATTACTATTGTGTGGTTCGGTAGCATTTTGAGATGGAGAATGGACACTCACCTCACCTCATACTAAGTTTAGTCCTTTCATTTGATAGATTTCCCTATATTTATGCTTATAAGATAGGTAATATTAGTATTTTATCAGCTAAATTACTTCCACAATCCCAAGACGACTGCAGTAGGGAAACACCAGCGCATTTGAATTTAACATTTTTTACTATCATTCTATTTTAAGCAAATAAAACCACCGATATTTTCAAATGACGGTTTCCAATAAACAGATTGCGTATTCGCCCTAACATTCAATACAGAATTTAGTAGAACTACTTCCGTGTCAATGATTACGAAAAGGGGTTGTGCAATATTGCACAACCCCTTCGAAGACCTTCATTTGTTGATAAAAAATTACAAAATCTTATCAATCCCAAATGTCTACTTTCGATTCCATTTTATAAGCCCATTCAAAGTTTGAAGGGTTTGCAGGAATATTTTTGTTATAAACTCGACCGGACATATCACAGTTGATGATGAAAATTCGAGTTACACCATCAGATATGTAATCACTCTTGTTTGTTGGTGTGAATCCAATTATACCCGTGGTACCATCCCAGCCCATTGCATTTTGGGGAGCTTTATCAGAAGTATAGTCAGCGGGTACGGCATAAGTACCAGGTTCAATTGAAAGATTTTTGTGAACCTTTACATATCTGCCAACGTAAATAGCGGGTGTCACTCCGTATTTTTCCCAACTGCTGTTCAATAGATATTTTTTCCAATCTGTTTCAGGCTCTTGGCTATCATAACCATACGCGCGGAGACTATTGGTAGATCTTGAGATATTGTCAAATAAATTTTCTGATGCTTTATCTGTCAAGTTTGATACATCAGATAGATCTTCAGGAAATATCTCATAAGTGGTGGTGTCAGAAAGAGTTATCATTTCTCCATTTGAGAGAGAAATAACCTCACCGAGTGCATTTTGTTGAGTCATACACAAGGGCTCTTCTTCAGTTGAGTTGCACGCGCTCAACAATAAACATAATGTTGTTGCCAAGAGGGAAATTAATCCCATCCATCGTCTCGAATTAAAAAGTTCCATGTTAATTTATTTTTACTATTATCAATAAATGAAGGAATATTTATTGCAACCGGTTTTCGTTTTGAATCATATCCTATATGCTTAAATCCGGTAGTTAGCACATTCAGTTTCCTATTAGAATCATGATATACTCTAAAAGTTTTAGGGATGATGTCGGGACAATACCCCATGTGTTCCTCGCCAAACTTTGGTACAATTCGCAAACCTTTTGGCGTCTCTGACAGATATTTAACATAAATCATTGTCGACACATAGTAAGGGACATTTGGAATTAAACCATATTCTTTAATCCAATTCCCAAATTCAGCTATCACCCAACAACCTATAAAGGATTGATTATAATCATAAACGGTGTACTCTTGATTATTCAAATAATCTATTTTTTCTACACAGTTGAGATTATATTCTCTTGGGAATGAAAATGAAACATCGTGAACAAATTCTTCTTCTGTTGAATAGAATCGTTTATATTTGTCAACCGTGATAGTGTTTCCATCCATCATGGTAATCTCACTTAACTCATCTTCTGAGTCGCAACTGCAGAGCACACAAACAATCACTAATAAGATGCTATAATATTTCATAATGCTTGCGAATTAAACTTACATAAGCCAGTGTAGCAATATGCTTTCTCCATTGGAATATGGATAAGGCATGAAGCATACCACTAATAGCAGGGTCAGAAAGATTGCCACGATTATCACTGTTCCCCACCGCACAAGAGCGGGAGGAATCTCGCCGAGTAGATTTCGGACTTTCTCTGAACGGAGTTCAATTTGAGGTTCTTTTTTCATATAAGCTTTGATTTTTATTTCAATATTGCACTTTCACTTTCCACTCGTTCATATTTCGGAGACTTTGTGGTCTTCTTGCCATAGTCGAAGCTATATACAACCTTCAAAGTCGCATACTGGTTGTATTGACGATTCCAATTGGTCTGTGAGAATGAGTAAGTCGGCGATGAAAGTTCGTCAATAATATTGTTTTTCATCAAAAACAGATTGTTGGCATTTGCTTCAATCGCCCAATTTCCGTGATTCCACATGGCAGACAATTGGTATCTCCAATATGTTTTTCTGCGTATCTGGTAATCAACCAAATCTTTTGTCGGTGTTGACAACATAGCTCCGAAGGAAAAATTACCGACATAATAATTCACTATCATCCTTCCGCTGAATGATGTCAGGTTTCGATGCTCCACTCTGCCACGGATAAACTGTTCATTCCATTGTCCGGATACATTGATGTTAAGAGTATTGGATGGCTTATATGTCAATGATACATCTGCTCCCGGTCGATGATAGGTGCAGTCGTCGCGGAATGTACTGATAAGGTTTCCTCCACGGATATAATAATCAGAAACTATGGCATGGTTCTGATAATAATACGATACTCCTGCCTGTAGTGCGATCTTATTGAGGTTCAAATTGTAACTGAAGCGAGGACTCAACAGGATTGAGTTATCCATATCAGGATTGCCTTTGAGTATTATTATCGGGTCAATCTGCTGTTCGACATTGTTGATAGTGTTTATTCTCGGATAAGTATTGCCTAGCGCGAAAGCGAACTGAAGCTGCTGCTTCCTATCTATCATATATGCCGCACTTGCCTGAAGGCGGGGATTGATGTGGTTGATTGACTTCAGTCCTTTCAACCTATATGTAAGAAATGACAGACCAGGATTGATGTCATAGAAGAATCGACCAAGTCTTTGGGAGTAATCAACAAACAGGATAGTTTCCGAGGAACGTAGATTCTGGTTGTAAATTGAACTGCCGGAATAGTCTGAATCACTTATTCTCAAAAATTCGTAGAGAATGAAGGCAAGCCTGTTGCGGTGGCTGAATGACATCGAGTAGTTGGCGTTCAGTTTGGTATAATAGTAATCTTCCTTGACAAATGATTTGTAATAGGCATCCCCTTCGTTATACTGACGGTTGTAATCATTCCTTGAGAAATATCCGTCAACTACATAATCAAGTGTTCTTGTTTCTGAAAATGTGTGTAACCCATAAAAATACAGGCTTGGACGCATTGTTTTATTCTTGCTGTAAAGATTAAGGCTTTTGCCACTATTTGAAGCGGCATCTGCCAGACAATAATCTACAATGCCGTTGCCAACATCATTTTTCTTGTCATTCCATGACATGCCTCCACGAAGCATCCAGATATATTTCTTGCCACGATTGCTGATTGAGGCCTGCACATATTCCTCCGTATCGCGATTGCCGGCATTGCTGTATGAGTTGCTCCTGTTTAATAATCCTTTGGGAAAGTTGAATGTTTCTTCTTCATGTAATGATGATTTAAAATTTTCCAATGCGTATCCAGCCCATAGGTTTATGCTTTTTGTTCCTGTTACGAACTTGGAAATCAAGTTATAATCACCGTAAAGATAGCCGACACCTTGCGCGGCATCAAACTGTGTATATCCACCGTTATCGAGTGTTTTAAGTATAAAATTGATTGCAGCAGCGTCTTTGGCGTATTTTCCGGTCGGGATGTCAAAATACTCCACCCTTGCAATATCTTTCGGTCTCAACGACTGCACCTCGCGAAAATCCGCCTCACGACCGTCTATGTATACGGTGGCAGCTCCGGCCGGAGTTGCAACACTGCCGGTAGAGCGGTTAACATATATTCCCGGGATCATGAGGTTACTTAACAAATCATATCCTGTAACAGCATGTTTCCGTTGCTCTTTAGTCGGAACAGCGAGAATGTGGTCATCCTCACGGGTAAGATACGATGCAGAGACTATCACTTCGTCAAGCGATTTAGTTCTTATAGTGTCAATATCTTCAGAACTGGCTGAAAATGCACATAAAGACGTGAATAAAAAAATAAATGTTAATGTTATTTTTGTCATACAAATTCAATGAAGGTCATTCTCCTGAATATAGTTCAGAAGAATGACACAATTGGTTAGAACAAGACTATACAAGATTGTGATAGCAGCTGCAATATCCATAACCTGGAGGTAGACATACTGCATCACATGCTTTCTTTTCCTCTTGCATTGTTGTTTGTGTGGCTCCAAGCCCACCGCGAATCAAGCGCAGAGCCTCTCTTGAGATGCTCTCCTCATAAGCTAAATGAAGATCGGCATCCATTGGTCTGGCTTTCTGGATGACTGTAAGATTTACTTTTTTCATCAGAATACTAGTTTTTTGTTGATTCCTACTCACTTTTAAGGCTTTTCGGTGACTCCTTCAATATTTTCAGTTCATAAAACGACTCAATGAAAGCCCTTGTATGAGTCTTTGCGTAATGGCATACTTCATTCTTAGCTCCATAAAACTTGTTCATTATTCTTGAATGTGGACATCCCCCTCCACATATTGGCAAGAATGGGCATGCTTGACATTTTACATCATCAAATGGATCATTCCCAACCATATACTGCGATAGTATATCAAGATTGAGGTTTGTGGCATCTAAAATATTGCCAAAACTCATTCTTTTGTATCCGGTATCGGACCAGCACTTATAAAGAAACCCTTCTGGATCTATGAGTATTCCATTTTTGCATCTAGCAATACACTCGTAACTATTACGAACTGGAAGAAGTGACGGTGCTTTAGCACCAAGTCTATTGTATGATTCCACTAAATATTCTGCTTGCTCATGAGTGGTCATTGCATTTACGCAATGATTGTTACACCCATACGAACCTTTGACAAATCCTGCATAGACAAAGAATCTATCACTATTGAATTTATTTCTTATATTTTCAAAAACGTCGCAAAAGGAGTCTCGATTTGTCGCATCTATATTTACACGAATCACTTTAGTGATTTCAGGTACTTTAGCCAATAACTCCAAATTATTCATAATAGAGTTATATGAGTTTAGTCCGCTAATTTCACCTCTTCGAGCGTTGTGTGTAGTCTCAAGCCCGTCGAGTGTTACAAAAACAGAGTCGATATGAAGTTCTGTAAGTTTTGATATTATTTCTGCATTAAACCCGACTCCGTTTGTTACAATATCAGCCTTATAATTTTTTATTGTTGGTATTGATAATATTTTTTTAGTCAAAGATTCTATTCTCTCAAAGTATAGCAACGGTTCTCCTCCAAACCATGTTACTTGAAGATTCCAAACACTTGAATGTTGTTTAATGAAATCTACAATCGCATCTTCCACTTCATCAGACATTCTTATATTAGGATGAGTTTGTTCAAAGCAATAGCTGCAGCGTAGATTACATTCCAATGTTGGGGCTATTGTCAATGCCATGATTGAATTATCCATTCTGTGATAATGCTTAAGCAATTTCAATTTTGCCAGTTCTGTATCATCACTATCTGTGATGATAATATTTTCCGACAATAGCGTCTTGGTATCATCATCCAGATCTTCACATGATATTTTGTTATCACGCAAGTCCATGAGGATTTTTGCGTTTTCATGGTCTAATTTTCAAAGAAGATTGGAAATAGTATTGAACAGAAAATAACAGGAATGTTTTTCTGATTCAATAAGCAGACTGTATCGACTCCATTTTTTCATGCTAGTTACCTAATTCCAGTTGATTTTTCACTAAATTATAATATGTGCCTTTCTTCTCTATAAGAGTTGAATGGTTTCCAGTTTCTACAACATGACCTCCATCAAGGACTATAATTTGGTCGGCGTTCTTGACAGTTGAAAGGCGATGTGCCACCACTACAACCGTGCGTCCTTTGTAAAACTCGTCAAGGTTTTCGACGATTGCTCTCTCGTTTTTCGCATCAAGCGCGTTTGTCGCTTCATCGAGGAAGATGAAATCTGGGTTCTTATATACGGCCCGTGCAATTAGAATACGCTGTTTCTGACCTTGGCTAAGACCCACACCATCGCGTCCGATTAGAGTATTGTATTTTAGCGGAAGCCCCATGACATAATCATGGATATTGGCAATCCGTGCTGCTTTTTCAAGGCGTTCCACATCAATACCGCCGTCATCGACTGCTATGTTCCGGGCAATTGACTCTGAAAAAATGACACCATCCTGCATTACAACGCCGCAGTGACGTCGCCACCATTTGAGGTTGTATTCGTTTATGTTTCTTCCAGCTATGGAGATAGAACCTGACACTACAGGATAGTAGCCAAGCATCAGCTTTATCAAAGTGGTTTTCCCGCTTCCAGATGCGCCTACAATAGCTGTCACTTTCCCTTCCGGGATATCGAAAGAAACATCTTCTATCGTTTTTCTCAGAGCATGAGGGTCATACTTGAAATCAACATTCTCAATACAGATTGATTTATCAGATTTAAATTCAGTCGTCTGGTTTCCTTTAGTCTCCTCATTTTTCCCTTCATGTATCTCATTGATACGTTCAAGGGAGATCTTGACATCCTGCAGTGAATAGATGAACTGCATAAACTGCTCCACCGGAGAATTCAACTGTCCAATTATATACTGAACCGCAAGCATAGCACCAAGCGTCATCTGCCCATTGATTACGGCAGTGGCTGCAAGCACGGTGATGATTATGTTCTTGACCTCATTAATAAAGATGCTTCCGGCTTCTTGAGTCTGTTGTAGCTTCAAAGATTTCATCTGTACTGTGAACAGGTCAGCCTGTGTGTCCTCCCATTCCCATCGGCGGCGTTGTTCGCAATCCTGCAGTTTTATTTCCTGCATGGAGGTTATCAATTGATATGTCTTGTTCTGGTTTCTTGCCTGTTGCTCGAATAGCTCATAGTCCAGCACCTTCCTTTTTCTTAAAAAGGATATGATCCACATACCGTAACATACGCTACCTATTGCGAATATTCCGAAAATAAAGGAATCATATACGAACAGGACTATTCCAAATATAATGAAACTAAGGAAAGTAAACACTACATTCAGCACCTGACCAGTAAGGAAGTTCTGGACACGGGTATGGTCACCTATTCTCTGTAGCAGATCTCCCATCAGTTTTGTGTCAAAGAACGACATCGGCAGTTTGAGCAACTTTATGAAAAAATCGCTCACAAGGGATATGTTGATCCGCATGGAGATGTGGAGTAGCAGCCATCTGCGGATAAAATCCGTTGCCGTGCGACCTATGACTATCATAAGTTCTCCGAGAAGGATAAGCCATATGAAGCCTATGTCTTTATGCTTGATGCCTAAATCCACAATTGCCTGAGTAAGGAACGGCATCAGCAACTGAAGCACACATCCGAGAGCCAGTCCCAGAATTATCTGTGTGAAATACCTGCGATATTGTTTCAGATAACCGAACAGGAAACGAAAAGAACGTTTTTCTTCCGTTTTCTCATAATCATGTTTATAGAATTCCTCTGTCGGGGTCAGTTGCATCACAATCCCGCTTGGCTCACCGTCTGTCATGGAACTCAGCCAATGACTTTCAAACTCTTTTTTTGTGTATGTTATGAGACCCTTTCCGGGATCAGCCACCTTATACCGTTTGCCGTTCTTGGAAATTTCATAAAGCACAACAAAATGTTCCTGATTCCAATGCAGGATGCAGGGCAATTTTATATCACCAAGCTCATGAGAGGCTGCTGCTGCCGTCATAGTTTGCAGACCCACACATGCAGCTCCATCTGCAATGCCGAGCATGGAGACTCCTGAAACATTGGCATGGCAGAATCCGTCAAGATATTCCAGGCTGTACTCTTTTCCATAGTGCCGGCATATCATGGAGAAACACGCCACTCCGCATTGCATGGAATCATGCTGCTTGACCCATTTGATTGCTTTTGAACGAAACAGATTCATCATTTTTTCAGGTATATGGATATCAGGAATTCCCGACCACGGAGCTGGCTCGACCGCTCATATTGGGAAAGCGTCCCATAAGTCGTGTATGTGTAACTTTTTTTATTGAGAAGGTTTGTCACGGAGGCTGAGATCTCAATCCGTTTGCTTATGTTGAAGGTTAGCTTGGTATCAAGCATCAGCATCTCCTTGTATCTTCCTGTTTCAATCTGATTATGGTAGAATTCCCCTCCGGCAGTCCATGTTATCAGAGGGCATGGAGTAAGCGTAACATTGCCTGAGTAAATGAAGTTATCGGATCGACGGCTATCCATATCCGATATTTTCAAAACTGAACGGTCCCACGTGAAACGCAGGGTCCAGTTGAGTATGGAGGATATGTTTCCATTGACTGACGGAGAAAGTGAATAGGAATCACTGTGATAATCCGTCCCGACACCTTGTGAGAGGATATTGTTCTCCATCCTGGTGTAATTGCCTTTGAGTCCGACTGCACCCCTCATGAAATCAAGAGTCTTGCTTACATTGAGGAAAGCCATTGCATTTCTTGAATCAGACGGTTGGGGACGATAGGAATGAAAGATATAGTCTCCCACAATATTCTGGACGGTGCCGAATTTGGATCTGTTCCATCCGTATCTTCCCATGGCCATCAGAAACACTCCGCTTTGTGCGTTCCTGTAATTATAGGACAATGACAGAGATTGTCCCGAGGAAGAGTAGTAATCATCAATTCCGGAACTGAAGGAACGGTAGTCTGTGAGGATAGAGGAGTCATGAATGTCATGCAGGGAAGCGGGTGAACGGCGAGCACTGCCACGAAGGGTCAGAGACATCCTCGGAGTTATCCGGAATCTTGCGGCAAGAGATGGAGACAGAAAGAATTCTGTCCTGTTGCGCAGCCCGCCGGAGAAGAAATATGAGTACAGATTCACGGGCAAATTGAGTGTCAGTTCCAGTTTTCTGTAACTCCATTCAAATTTCGGTGCCGCGAATACGCGCAGATAGTCAGTGGTAAGCTCCTCTTTATCAATAATGTTCTCATTCGTTACTCCCCATAAGTCCGTGTCAAGATTGCGGAAATATCCTGTTACGCCAGCTTCAAGCGACAGAAGCACCCGGCTGAAGACAAACCCGAGAGAGGCCCGCTCATCCGTATAGAAGGAATGTTGCTTTATGCGCTCTCCGTATGTCTCACCTTCATGGGAAACGGTCAGTCTTTCGGGGAGTGAGTTCCATTCATTGCGGCTTGTGAATGTCACAAGCTTGTTGTTGTCGAAACGTTTGATGACTTTCAGTAGATTACTCACGGAATATTCCGGCATCCTTGCGGTCTGAGTGTTTGCAAGAGTACCTGTGGTGTTAAGTGTCAGATCATTCCATGAGACATCGGTTGACAGTGTGTTGTTCAGGAAATACGTCTTTTCATTTTTTTCGTATGAAAACTTCCCTGTTATGGCATTGCGGTGTGCAACTGAGTTCCTGTCTTCAAGGATCACTCTGTCGCCGGATTCAAGGATATAAGTTGTGCTGCTTGCACCCCTGGCTTTCACACGGTCGTTGTTATAGTCGATCTGCGCCTTGAACTCGCCCCCTTTCGAGGTCTTGAGCAGATGACTTGACGACACCATCCACGACCTGTTGAGATAGCTCCGGTTTCTTTGCAGGTTCGGGGTAACAGGGGTTGAGAGTGATATGTATCCCTCAAGACTCTCGTCCGATCTGTCGGATGTGAAGTCAATAAGCTGGTCAGACAGGTTGATACCCGTATTGTTGCCCTTGAAGGTCGTTATCATCTGGTACCTACCCGTCACCATCATTGTGAAGACATCTCCATGCCATAAAGCCCCTTTAGGCTGCTGAGACCAACCGCCAGCAAGCGTTCCGTGTACAAGGAATGTGGCTTTTGACCTGTTTTTCATTTTCAGGTTTATAGCTGCCTGATCGGAGAAGCTGAGTCCACGTAAAACCTGCATTGGCTGATGGTTCTCCATCACCTCCACAGCCCCTATGTCATCATGGGATATGCCATTTGTTGCTATACCGTATTTACCCCCGAGAAGATCATTTCCCTCAATATAAAATCTATTTATTTCCGTCCCCTGATATTGAATCTTGCCGTTATTTGCCACATCAATACCGGGCATACGCTTCAATACATCCCCAATGGTCTTGTCCTGCTTTTGAGCGAAACTACCTACATTATATGTAATGGTATCTCCATTTTCTCGGATGCGGTCTGCTTTCACCATCACCTCTTGCAGCTGCAGCGCTCCTTCCTCCATAAGAATAGTGAAAGGAGTTCCGTCAACCCTTGTTTTTGCAGTATATGGCTTGTAGCTGAGCATTGTGGCGTGGATGAAAAGGCTGTCAGCCGGCTCATTAATCTTTATGGAGAACTTGCCTTTCTCATCTGATGAAGAGAATCCGATAAGTTTGCCATTAAGATTCTTGGCAATGACATTTGCTCCGGGAATGGATTTGCCGGTGAGCATTTCAACCACATTGCCATTTATAACTGTCTGAGACATAATAAAGGGGCAACATGCACAGAGGATAGTTACTATAAGCAGATGTTTCATGTCTTGTTATTCATGTGGGTAGTCTGTTTCTTGGGAATCATATTGACCTTCCAAGGGCTTTGATTGGGAACCATTCCCATATAGGGAACTCATTGACGCGGAGAACTTCCCCTTTATATATTCTTTATATATCTTTTGAAGAAACTTCTCTCTTGATTTTATATTATAAGGGGTATCATTTATATAAAGTCGTATCCCCACCGGACCAATATTTTTGGAAGAGATTCCGATTGCCTGATACGAATAATGATTCTTGCTGTCATTTGCCGCTAATATCAACCCGGGAAGACCAAATAATTTCCATGGTCCTTCATGTACCGGAATTTCCGGAGAAAACCAGGCCTCCCATTTTCGGCCTCTAAAATCACACACAGCAAGCTGGCACTGGTAGCCTAAGATTTCCTTAGACTCTTGCCGTATCTCCCAATGTGGCATTTCAGTAGTTTCAACATATGAATAGTCATCGCCTGCGATGCTCCTGTATACCATTGTTTCGCCATCGTCCACGTTCCGGAAGACAAATTCTCTTTCTAACCCCCCAATCGGATTTATAGCAGGTTTCCCGATTGGATTCGCTTCGCGATAAATTTTCTCATGAAGTTCGAAATTCGTTTGTAATAAAGAGTCCGCCCACATTCTCTTTGTGGGATAAAACATCGCTGCCGTCGCCCCGATTCTCAATGTCATGGGATCGGAATGACATTTCCATTTCAGAGTGTCATCCACACACGTCTTGGTGTATTGTATTTCGAGTATTCCAGGTTCTTTATCCTTGATTATATCAGCATATGAAAACAAAGAACAGAATATGAATGTTGTTATAAGAAAGTATTTCATTCCGTGTAAGATTAAATGAAAAGGGGATGCCAAATAATGTTTTAAGTCTCATACATGCGCGAGTCAGAACACATATATTCGACATCCCCAATTTAAAAGGATTGGTTAAAAGGCGTTATACGCCTGCGCATTTTTCAAAACGTTTTGCCCAGTCATCCCAGTAAGCATCTTCCATTTTTTTATTGCCGCTGCTTACATGTGTGCCTGCTTCGTATTGAAGATACCACATGCAATCACGTTCTGAAGCGGATCCTCCATTAAGAGCAATAAGCTCAATTGATGAAATCTTTTTCATGATTGTAATGAAATTAATTGCGGTTTTACTCCTCTTGTACGCGGGAAGGATTTTGCGTTTGCAGGTCGTTTCAATGCCTGCCTCTCTGAATAGAATGATATCATTTTATTATGCATTTTCGTCAATTATTATAAACTCAATATCTTTGGGCGTATATATCTGAGACAGCAATCTATCGTTCAAGATAATCCGAGGAAAACCTGAAATATTCATATCCATTATCTCCTTTTCAAAAGATTGTTTAATATCAGAGAAACTGATAGTGTCTGTTGTCTTTTTTACTCGGGGTTGTGATATTCGACCCGCAGAATCATTGCTCCAAAAATGTAGATATTCAAAAAATTTATTCTTGTCGGCATAATACTGCTGAATCCAAATGTCGATTATGTCGGAATCTCTTGGCGTTGTTTGTCCAAGTATTATATTCCATTTGAACCTTACTCCCTTCTTTTGTAATTTCAGGAATTCTGATACCATCTTACGACAATGGCTACAATTTGGAGAAATCAAGGTAGTAACCACAGTTGAAGAATCTTCTTCTCCAAATCCAATAGGTGTTTTGGTTGGATTTGTAGGAATACTCTCTGATTGAAGAACCGCTTTTTTACGTTTTAGTTTCAGTAAATCGAGTCGCTCTGTCAGATAAGCACTCTCTTTTTGCTTTATATTGTGAATGTATTGCAATGTAATTGTCGTAACTGTAAACACACCACTATACACTGCGATGATATTCAATCTTATTGTGGAATAAGACCAATAGGGGGAAATTGCAATCTCAGCAGCAATACATAATAGGACAAGCATACACAAAGGACATATACTTCTTATTTTAACTTGTCCATATACAGAATATGCCAATATAGGTAGGAATATGATTATTGAGATAACGTAAAGAGAATCAAGGATATTTGTAGTCCCTAATATATATCCGATACCTATGCAAATTAATTGGGATGCAAAAAAGGAAAATGCCAGACAGCTCATGTTGAAACCGAATAGGGAACTATATGATGAGTTTTCCACTCGTTCACAATCAGTAACTTTTGAGATATGGCACAATCTGTCAATTAAGCTGCTGGACATTTCTGTTTTAAAATACAGGCATCCGCTTATGACACATCCTAAGAATATAGGCGTGTAATAAATGGTGTTAATTTTAAGAGTGTAAAAGCAAACGATAGATAACAGGATTATTCCGAGAATTACAGATAAGACGATTGATTTAAGATCTATGGCGCATTTGCTTATTGGGTGATTGTTGGTATAAATGACAATCCCATTCCAGTAATCCTTTATATCCTTTTTGTCGTTGACAATCCATTTCCTTTCTTTTAGTTTGTAGCTTTTTAGGCGATTTAATTTCTTGTCCCATTTCGCAATAACTAAATTTTCATGGCTGCCTGATTTTAGATGCAAAAGAAATGCTGTATCCAAATTTTTCAGATATTCCCAATCACATTGACCCGCTTGCGCATCTAACCCTGCATATTGTAACGTTTGTATGACAGACAAGAGGTTGGGATATTGAGGAGATGATTCCAAAAATATCCTTATGTCATTCTTGTCTATATTGCGCAAGAATAATTTACCATATGTAATCAATGTTTGATATAACATAATATTAAGAATGCTGGTCTATGATCGATGTCCTGATTCGTTATTTTATTTATGGATACGAAACAATCGGATAATACCGAGGGGGTTGCAGAACCACCTCTATCCCAATCAGTTTCTATTGTTTTCCTTAGCTTTTCATATTCTTTGCTAATTTTCTGTTCTCCATATAGAGAACCTTAATTGCTTTGATTCAACTTTTCCATATTAATGAAATTATTTTTTTGTGTTTAAAAAATCTGGTTCAAGTCCATCAAGAAAACGTGTGTCAGAATTGGAGGATATATTTGTCCCCATTTCTGCATTAAAAACAGAAGTTAAGTTCTTTAGATATTTATATTTTTCTTTCAAAAACCTAATTCTATCTATTTGCTTACCTTTTTTTGTCCAGTCTTCCTTTAATTTTTGAGTTGAGTCCAACCCAATGAGTTTAAAGGAATATAGATTGTCACTGTCGTGCGCCTCCAGAATAAGTCCTGGTAATCCACAAAGCACCCAGGGTCCATCGCTAATCGCCAAATCGAAAGAAAACCAGACAATCCATAACCGTCCATGAAAGTTACTGGTGGCTTTGTAGCATGTGTATCCAGCTATATCCTTCGTAGTGTCACAAACATTCCAATTGAAGTCTTTCTTGGAAGTTTGATATTCAAAAATATCTCGATCAATTACATCCTTAATACTAATTGTATCAGAGTTGTTGTATTTTGAAATTTTAAATGTGCTTCGTTGATGAGGGAATGAAGTTGCATTCGTTCCATCTTTTGAAATTGCCGCAGAAAACATCTGACGCCAAATTTTTCTTCCGTTTGGATCTCTTCTAAGAGAATCTGACTGATATGAGTAATAACTAAAGCAAAATGATTTATTTTCTGAAATCTCCAAATAAAGGATGTCATTCCCTTTTAATGAATTGATTGAATCCTTTGTGTACTGGAAACTATAGATTGCGCGATAGTTATTCTTAGCACCTGCTGTTACATAAGATGCTAATGACATTACCATAATCGCTATATTTAATACTGCAAACTTCATTGATCGTCATGAAATTATATGTTATAAGAAAAATACTGGGAAACTCCGCCTCATGCAAAACAACCATTCATTGCTGGTGTTGGCTGAAAACATATCTCATGAAGTGAAGTTTCCCAACATTCGGAGTCTTTAGCAATGTGCACTAAACGCATCAGTTGCTGCTTTCTTCTGATCTCTGTTCCAGTTGTCCCAGTTGTCCTGGATCATCTGATCGAGTGTGGCACAGTATTCTTCAACTGAAACGCCAC
Organism: Muribaculaceae bacterium Isolate-037 (Harlan); assembly: GCA_003762615.1. Lineage (GTDB taxonomy): Bacteria > Bacteroidota > Bacteroidia > Bacteroidales > Muribaculaceae > Lepagella > Lepagella muris. The sequence continues at coordinate 60,935 of RIAZ01000005.1, read as the reverse complement.
CCTTAAGATCCAGAAGGTCTGTGGTTGTTAACTTTTTCATATGCTTAAGAAGTTAAAGAAATGCCTACTCATTACGCTTTTCGGCTTTTGCGCCTTTGTTCCAGTCTGGTCTGTGGGATTATTGTCGACTTTAATCTTTTCAGCTTGATAATAAATGCTATAGATTTGCAGTATGGTATATTGTTAGGCCATAATAGTCGCTGTGGCATACCAGTTATCAGATTCAATTCGGATATAGTATACTGAATGAGTTGTTCCTGAGAGATATAATATTTCATCCAGCGAGTCTGCTGATTCAACGAGATTCCCATGCATGTCATAGATAAATACGGTGGCATCGCAATCTATCGAACTGATAATCTCGATACTTTTGGAAGACGAATCATAGACGATGTCTATTGTCGGAAGACGCGCGGGAGAGCGTTCAAGACCGTTCATAATAGACTCGTGATTCCAACGATAAACTTCTGCACGGGTTTGACCTGCGGATGCAGACATTGTAAATAGGGAAATCATTATCCCGATGATGAGCATTAACTTCTTCATACCATTGCTGTTTTTTGGTTTGCATCGCAAAATTACATCGAGAAAAGTTTGCATCCAAGTGAAAAAGTTTGACGGTCAAACTTTTTATTATGCTAATAATCAATAAATTACAGAATGAGGGGGGTGTTTTTTAAAATTAGCTGAAACCAAAAGTTTGACACCACCCGTCTTTTACCCTATTTTTGGGGTTCATTAGGTTGTCCGAGAGTCTTCCTTTATCGCAAGCCGTAAAATAAAAAAGACCTCTCCATCAGGAAAGGTCGTTATGAGGTATTCAACAGGGATGTATGCTTTATAGTTTCTTCATAAGGTTTCGGATATGAAGTCCCAGATTGGTGTCATTCTCATTGAGGCCAAGTTTTTTCCGAATATCGGTACTCATATGGTAGTGTCGTTTGACTTGGATGTACTCACTAATCTCTTTACCTCTTAAGCCAATAGCATACAGACATACATAGTTCAATTCTAACTCAGTTAGATTATGGTCATCCAGATATTTCATGAAAGCCGGGTATGAGGCTCTAAATGCAAGGCGGGTGGAATCCATGAAACTTTTCTTGTCTTCTGTAACCTGGTTTATCCATGTATCGTATGGCTTTGAATATGTTTCATTGCCCGAAATCTTGGCAGCCAGCAATCCATTTAATATTCCGATACGCTCTTGGATAGCATCTAAAATCGGTTTTGACAGTTCAGATTCTTTAAGCAAATCTTTTAGTCGCTCTCCCTCGGATTCAAGTTGAGAAATCTTTAACTGCATATTTTCAGCAGCAAGATTTTTCTTCTCGAGTTCCAGTTCCGCATTATGCTTATCAGTCTCAAGTTGTGATATCTTTAATTTCATATTCTCGGCCGCGAGATTCTACTTTTCACACTCCAACTGGGCGTTATGTCTTTCAAGTTCAAGGACTGAGTTCTGTTTTTGTAGATTTTCGTTTTCAAGTTGAAGTCGTGACTGTTCCTGTTCAGAAATAATCCGCTTGATCTTCCCTAAACGAAGTTGGTAATAGATAATGCATATAACTATAATGAGAACCAAAAGTACACATAATCCCAACCAAATCTGCATATTCTTACGTTGAAGAGAGTAAAGATGGTCAATCTTTATTTCATGAAGTTCTTGAGCAACAGTCGTTTTCTGTGAATATATCTTAGAGTTTTCAGATTCGACGGTTGAATGGAAATTTTTATATGCATCAAGGGCTTTCTCATATTCCCCGTTTGCTTCTAAAACCTCAGGTTTAATGGAAATGTATCGAAAAGATTTCGACTTAGGATTATCCTGGTCAATTGATTCAAAAACCATTTTTGCCTTGAGAGGTTCATTCAAGTTCAGATAACCTAAAGTGATGTCAAGTTTGGTTTCATCATCGTACTGAGAGAGATCAGATATTGAACCCAAGATATTGTTAATAACACTATCGGAATTAAAACGAATACCGTAAGTCATCCTTACTCTTATCGATGCTTCATTTAATTCAGGATGTATTTCAATAAGTGAGTCTATGTGCGGCATGAGGCTGTCCGCCCTTTCTCTGCTTCCCAAACTAATGGAGCCATCCAGAGCACGGATAAGACTTGACAATTCCCGACGCTGTTCTCCAATCTTGTTATATAGTTCTGATGCACACAGATTATTTCTTACATAACTTTCCATTTGGCACGATTGGGCATATATATTTCCTTGAGCAACGAGCAAATTGGCATATGTAATAGTGTCCTTGCATTCATTTTTTAGATCTTCCGCTTTAAGAAAGCACTGCATTGCCATATCAAAGTCAGACTTGTTCAGGAAAATGCGACCTTGATAATAAAGGGTGCGCAATCGTTCATCGGGAGTACCTTTCACAAAATAATAGTCGATTGCCGGTTGAAGCACGTCAAAAGAGGTCGTGTCAATATAATTTTTATCAAGTGCCATTGACATCAGCAGCGCAAACCGGGCCTTTTCCTCCTCGCCTCCGAGTACATTCTTATCAATCGAGGATAACATAGTTAATGCGGAGTCCGGCCTGGAGTTCATAAGGCCCTCTGCCTTGTCCATCGTATCCCATGCCTTGGTCTTGTGGTCACAACCAATGAACATGACCGAAAACGGCAATGCCAATATCAGAAATATGAATAATATCAGTTTTCTCATTTTTTTGTGTATCAATGCTGCCACACCTCATATTTATCTGCAATTCTCTCATCGTAGAAGTCCTTTATCCCGATGCCGAGCAATTGCGCGATCCTCAATATCATCAAGATATCCGGCTGAGAAGAATTGGTACACCATTTGGACACTGTGGTCGAGTTGACCCCGAGCTGAGATGCCAACCACAAATTGGTGAGATTCTTTTCAACAAGAATACTTTTGAGCCTATTGATCTTTGCCATGGCATAAAATTTTTGCAAAGATAATGAAAATTTTTCAGTCGTAAATTATAAACGACTGAAAAATTGGATAAATAACGTCATTTCATTACAAAGACAGCCCCCAAGAGTAGTCAACCATCAAAAAACAGGGCCAGTTCCATGAGCCTGCGACGATACAATTGCTTACGCGTTTTGCCCTTGTACCGGCAGAAAGAAACATATTCCTTTTGAATATCACGGTTGCCGGAACGGAGTTTCTTTAGCAACGCACTGTTCCGGATGCGGCCACTGCCGACATTGTAGGCAAGACAAGCAAGAAGGAGGCTGTCACGACCGTAGGAGCGGTAGTATGCACATAGAGTTGAGAGGTCTTTGCGCAATATTCGGTCTGCCTCGGCATGGGAGTATTGCCGTTTCTGATACTTTTCCCCTTTCTTAACCACATGGCCATAGGCAATCGTCGGCCAATGCGCCGGTGTATGCAAGGTTTCATAATGACGGATAAGCACACACGCACGTTCAAACGGGTCAAGTGCCATGAGGCTTGACCTATGCCTGCCGGTGTTGGAGGCGTTGCCGACCAGCACGGTCAGCAACGCCACAAGCGATAACAGCCATCTCATCGGCCACGCCCTCTTGAAATGGCATCCTCCTCTTCCTCGGATTGTGAAATATCCTCGGACTCTGACTGTCTGTCCTCTTCCCCGACGATATGGTCGGAAAGCCTGGCCTCACCGTCACGCTTCAACGCTCCGAACAGGGCATTGACATCTACCTTGCGGAATGTTCCTGACGGGATTCCCATAGCGGCGATTTCCTCCGGTTCCTCCACCTTGGGTTTCTCCTTGAAAGGCACTTCATCTACAAGCGTCGGGGCAAACACGGCATCCTCCTGCGTATAAGGTCTCACATGCTGTCCGTTGTCGAGTTGCTGCTGAACCTCCTGCATACGGAATGAGATTACTGCGGTTGCTTTCTTGACATCCGACATTACGGTTTTGATGAAGTCAGGAGATTCCTGCAGATCCTCAAGCCATGATTTCAGGTAGGCGGCGGAATCCCCCTTGACATGCTTCTGTATGCCGTTCTGCTGACAGATGAGCGCAGACCCGAGTTCCGCCACCAGTTCCTCACGTCCATACTCCCTGTCCCCGAACCTTGCCGCTTTCAGACGATTCAGACGATTCGCGCTTCCTGTGCTGTGTGTCATCTCATGCAGCACAGTGCCATAGAAACTCTCTCCGTCCACGAACTGCTCTTTCAAAGGCACCACGATATGGTCTTTGCTGAGGGAATAGTAAGCATTGTCCTGTTTCTCCGGCTTGATCGGGCACACCCAGGCATTATTGGATATCATTGAATCAATGGCAGGGAAAGAAAACACCTCGCCCTCATGAACCGGACGTTTCAACGCACATTGCTCCTCCAGTTTGGTGTACAGGTCCGGACGCACCTGCTGAAGATTGGTCTGCGCCACATTGAAGACGTTGAACACATGGTTCTTGGGGAACACGTTGTATTGTTTCTTCTCTTCGTCAGTAAGTTTCTTGTAGTCCTCCCAGGGGATTTTCGCTTTGGTATCCTTGTCAATGACGGTGAATGTGGTGAGAAACACAGGGAATGATTTCTCGCCTTTCAGAACATGGACAAGCTCACGGTCATTCTCCTTGGCTCCCTTTTGTTCGGGGTTGAGAACCTTTTGTATGGAGTTGAAAGTACACCATACAGGAAGTTTGTAACCCTCTTTCTCGGCATGAAGCATGAGCATCAGGGCATTGCCCCCGTTGTAATGACGTCCAGTCAGATTGCGGGGCCACACCAAGGCTCCCTCGGTGAACCACGGCTTATGCCAGTCATCCTTCATCGACTTTATCTTATCAATCATCAGTTCGGTGAAGCGATCGAGAGCCTTGTCCTCGGCAGAGGGCTGATTTGGATTCTTGGAGTATCGGGACATCAGAACGGGAGCTTCTTGTATTCAGTCAGCTCCGCAATCTTGCAGGAGAAGTCAAGATTGCCGTTGAATGATGTGATTCGCAGCTCGCCCTTTGCCTCAATCTTCCCTTTGGGTACGATGAATGGCTCCATCGCCTCCGAGAAACGGACAAAGCGGACAAAGACACTGTAAAACTCATCGCAAACCTTGTCGGTAGAATAAGCCGAGAAGCGGAGGAACCGGTTCCCTTTCTTGTCAGTAGGGGTCACTATATCCTTGCACAGCGTGCCACGGAACACCATGTCGCCACCGATGCCGGACTCCGCCACTGGGTCAAGGTCGATGTTTTCGGCCGAAAGGTTGAAATACTGACGTTTCTCAGGCGCGCCCTTGATTTTCAGGATACCGTCAACAGCGACCCTGCGCCCTTCGGCAAGCGAGGCGACATCGGCGTTGTCGGCCGCGACACTGATGTTGATGTTCACGGCATCCCCTTTGGTCGCGGGCACGGCTACTGACAGCCCGAAAGCCACGAATGGCTTTCCTTCCGCTGTCTGTCTAACACTGGCGGCACGGTTTATGATGCCGCATACTTTCACATTGCATTTAATCATATATACTTGATTGGTTAGTCTCTGGAGATAAGTTTGATATAAAGGATGCAGGCGAATGATGTCTTGCCTATTTCAAAAAGAGAAAAGAATATGGCGTACCATAAGCCTAAATATGTATAGATGGTCAGGGTGATATAGCACAGTATCAAGAGCAGGACCACCAGACCGGTATAGAGAATAAGGCTTCTCATCGTTGAATCACTTGCGTTTGGTCATTACCCACATGCTGATTGAAGCTCTGCGACATCTGGTTGCCCACTACGATGTTGTTGACGATTCCGGCCACCCGTTGCTGTTTGGCCTCATTGCCAAGTGTGCTGTCGTTGAGCGCATTTGACAGGCGCGACAGCTCGGCATTGGTCAACTCGTGGTTGAATGAGGTCTTGTCAGAGACCACTGAGAGAATGGGATTGCCATTCTCTTGAATTGTCATTATGCACGACCTAAGACCGGGAGTGAGGGCAGTCAGGTCAATCCTGCGGTTGACAGCGGCATCGGTTGCCGCTGCCATCGCATCCTCCCTGTCCTTGCCGTCTATCTGGACGGCAAGTGCCATCAGCGACGTGAACATCGTGACCGCCATCTCCATCACCGGGTCATTGGAAGGGATCTGTACACCGCTGTCCTCGGATGAAAGGATTTTCTTCATCCAGTCGTCGGGCGACATATCCTGCGCTTCGGTAAGGTCATTGCCTTGCGCGGCTCCCATTTCAGGCTCTGCAGGTTTTGCATATTTAGCCAGCAGGTTCTCGCCATTGTGCATGGCCGTCACCTTGATGTTCCCTTTGGCGGCAATCTCCGCCAGATATGCGGCCGGATCAATATCCCTTGCCGTTCCATCGGCTGACACCTGCCTGACTCCGAAATGAAGATGCTCGCCCGTTGTCCTTGTGCCTGTGTTCCCTGACATTCCGATTTTTTGTCCGGCATTGACGGCATCGCCGACTTTGACATTGATGTCTGACAGGTGCATATAGGTAGTCTGATATTTGGAACCGTTAGGACGGTCATACTCGATGGTCACGCTCCTGCCGCCACCGGTATTCACGTTCTGATTGGCCTTCACCACCTTGCCGTTGTCCTCCGTGGCAAGAAGCGCGTCACCACGGCACTGTATGTCAATGCCCTTGTGGAACTGTTTCTGTCCCGGATTTACAGGGTCGTTGCGCATACCGTAAGGGGAAGTCACAAGCATGAATTCATCCCTTTTCACGGGGAAAGAGTAGCCTGAGGACTGCTCCTGTTGATGTGTTGCTGCCACCGGACCACGCTCCGCAGCCATCCTGTCATATCTGGTCAGATCCATTCTGTCAATGACAGATATTAGGCTCGACGCATACTGCCTGGAGCTGGCATAGCCCGCCTTCTGCAATCCTCGGCACCAACCCTGATAATCGTCAGTCCTTAGAGCGAAGCACGGTGCGTACCGGCTGTTGTTTTTGAGTATCAGCGAGTGATGCTCAAAGCTGTCGGCTACCGAAGCATACTTGCAGAACTTTTCGTTTGGACGGTCATCGGAATAAAGCCCATACTGGCCGCCGGCATCAATCCATCTTTTCCCTGCCTTTATGCCGAAATGGTTGTTGCACTCCCGGGACAACTGGCTCTGGCCGTTGGCACTCTCAAGGATTCCCTGGGCAAGAGTCACGGAAGCCGGTATGCCATGCTTCCGCTGCTGCTCTATGGCAAACTCGGCATACTTTTCTACATATTCGCTTGACTTGCTCATCTTTTTGGTCCTTGGTATGCCGCAACTTCCTCGACCTCTTCGGCCTTTTCCACTTCCACACTCTCAACATTATGCTCCGGAGTTACATTCCCGGCGTTGGTTGCCTCACCCCGGCTGACCTTCGCTCCCAGCATGTCCGCAAACACCTTTGCGGCAAGCGATGTCTTGTAACTGTCCATATCCTCAGCCACAAACATCCGGTGCCATTGTTCCCGGCTTATCTCACGCGGCTTGATATCGCCAGCTCCTTCGATCTTAGGAGCGCACATGAACTTGTCCTCCTTGGTTTTATAGATATTCACCCGGCTAATACGCGCGGTCTCCACACCATCCGGAATCTCATTGAATATGTCGAACCTCAGGGAAGGATTAGCCTTTGCAATCTCATAGTATTTATGACCAAGTTCCATTCGGAGCCTGTCTCCTTCCTCCTGCTGCCCCTGGCGTATCGTCGAGAAGAAACGGTTTGTGTCCTCCTTCTCGGGATAGATGCAGAAAGACGGCTCATCCTTCGGCTTTATATAGAAAAACCACCTGTTGTTGTCATCTTTCAGCATATGCACCTTGTCGAACAGCACCGTATTGACCGATGCCACCGCCTCGGAAACATCAATACGTGCAATCTCATTCAGTTTGCCCTCCTTCAGTGCCATCTCATGCACGGTCTTTCCCTCATAATAACTGTCATCAGCCTGCAACGAAAGTTTCCCAGAACGGTTATAGAATCTGACATATTTGGCACCGTCTTGTCGAAGAGCCAGACTGATACGGTCTTTGGACATCCCTCTGATACCGTTGGCACTCAATGTCGCCTTTGACTGTTTGCGTTCCTCCTTAGACATGACTTCCTCGGGATAAACACGGAACATCTTGCGTTCCCCATCCGGGAGATTTATGTAGCCGCCAGCCATCGCGCCACCAGGCAGAATGACATCGTATATTCCTGTCCTCTCATCCTTGACAACCACCATGGAGCGGTCATATTCATTGGGAATCGGAGTTATCATGTCGTGGATGACATAATGGTTCGTCCTGCTGTTCCATTCATCAGGAAGATATTCCATGCACAGACGGTCTATGGATGCTGCGTGTTTCAGAGCCTCCCCGTAAGCCAGCTCGACCTGCTCCGCATCATCCGTGCCGGTCAGCCGCAGGGCATCATCCAACTCCTTATTATAATAGGAAAGGTCGAATTTTTCCATGAACGCGGTCTTATCTTCCTCCGAAGAGAAGTTCCCGTCAGATATTCTCATGCCCCCGTGACGGATAATGTCACAGAGGATCGCCGCCTCACGGCAGTCGACCTGCGGCTTCTGCTTTTCGTGAAGCTCTTCTATCTGCGCCTGTGTACGGAAACGCGCATATTCGATTTTCTCTCCCTGCTCCGCCTTGCGTATCACATCGAGGGCATTGTTGACATCGGCTTCAAGGGCATCAATCATACATGGGGTCTCCTGCAGCTCCCTCGTCCATGAGTCAACAAGGTCAATGGACTGCGGAGATAGCTTTGCCGGCAGACCGAGTTCCGACATCTTCACTGCAGAAGCCACCTCCACCACAAGTTGCTCGTACCGCTCCGCATACTCGCCGGGAGCCTGTCCGCCTTTCATAACCATTCCCTCGCGGGCGAGACGCTGCTGATGTCCGGTAGCGTTCACAATCTGGCGCAAGAGTTCCTGCACATATTCCGGATAATTCTCATACTTTCGCTGCTCCGGCATATATACGGCATCCTTCTCGGTGTCGTAGTGGGCGACATCGGAAGCCTCGCGTCTGATAGGCACGAGGTATTCCTTCATCTGCTTGATGAAGCCATTGACCGTGGCGCGGAGCTGCTTTTCTTCCGTCTTGAGGTGTCCACGCTCATTGGCGGAGCCGTAGCGGTCAAGAACCTTACGGTAAGCGTCTGCATCCGAATGAGGCATGACGGTCTGGTCTATGTTGAACAGCACCCGGATCTGTCTCTGCTGAACACCCTTGTAATCCTTCTGCTGCCCGGAGGTGAGCTTTTTGTAGTCGGCTGCGGTTATCACTTCTTTCGGGTCATGCCTGTTGACATAGTTGTCCCACGCATACCAGTTGAACGGCACTCCCTTCTCCTTGCCGATGACAGGTATGCCGGTGGCCTTGGCGGTGTGGAAGAACACATACTGCGCCGACGGAAACTTTCTGCTGTCGGCGAAAAGCTGGAGTATAAGCGAATTGAACGGACTGACCCCTGGCCCTTTGGGATATATCCTGGGAGCCGGCATACCTGCATGGTTGAGCCATGCGCCACCGTTGCTCCGGGCGTTGCCCAGAGCCTCGTTTATCAACTGGACCTGGCGGATTGCCGCCTTCTCTTCCTGTGGTGATTTCTCTTTCATATATCGTCTATCTTATTTGTCTGTTGGTCTGGATAAGGTTTTCTTCGGCTGCCGCACGGTAATTCTCCCTTGCAAGCAGGCTGTTTGCCTCATGCCGGGCGAGTACGGCATTGGCGAGAGTGTTCAGAGGCAACGCTCCGCTCTGATATGCGGCCACCACATTGTCGGGCAGTGTTATGGAACATGGTGTCCTGTCGATGTTGGCGACAAGACAGTTGCCGTTGATGACAGGCGAGGCGATGCGCGGATTCAGTTCCTCGTCATCATACCTCTTGAATCTCAATCCCTCCGGGTTGGTGTGTCGTCCTATGCTCTCATGTCCGGCCTTGTTCAGAAGATTCATCCCGCCCATGCCGATGAGAACCATCTTGAGAAGCGGGTTCCTGATGAACATTCCGGCAACGATTGATGCCATCGGTATGAGATTGTCGCGAAGATGAAGCGAACTTGTCTTTCCTGTCATGGTGCCCACAAGAATATCAGGCAGCATTGCTATCACATAGCCGAGGTTCTTTCCTATGTCTCCAAGTCCGGAAAAACCGAGGTCCGACATAAGCGAACCCCAGCCGGCTTGGTTAGCTTCCTGTTCCTGACGGATTTCATCATCTTCGGGTTGAGTATTTGAGGTGTTGTCGGTTGTCTGTTCCATTGGTTGAGTATCCATATTCATGCCGGAGCGTGCTGCAAGCTCCGCTTCCGCCCGTTTGGTTTCCGAGGTGTTGCCGGCGGATTGGGAAGCCGTTTTCGCAGCGGCTTGTTCAAGTGATGATCTAGCATTTTCGATAAAGTCGGCCACAGGTGAGAAGATGGCATTTATTCCTCTTGACAGGTAGCCACCCACCGAGAATGTGCTGACCGGGCGTTTCAGTGTGGCATTGATACGGGTTATGCTTTCATTGCGGGGTGCGTCTATGTATACAGCCTTGCCCCTCACATTGTCGAATACATTTTCCTCGCTCCCGAACACACCTTTACTTATGCACTCCTCGATGCTTACGGTCTTTACGTCTCCTTTGGACTCGGCGTATGCCTCAAGTCCGGCAAAAACCACTTCGACCCCGGCAAGTTTGGCAAGATTGGCCCACGAACCACAGCCCAATGTAGTTACGGTGTCGATAGCGAAAGACACGGCTCTCGCACCTGCCCATTCCCATCCGTTGGCCTTGTATTTCTCCTCTGCCTCCTTAGCAATCTGCTGTTCAAGCGGAGACCGGGACATTACATGGGGCAGTCCCATGAGGCTTCCCTCGGCCGCTTTCCGTATCACATACTCAGCGGTTGACTTCGGTGTCTGCTCATCTATGAGCCGGTCAATCATGGTCTGCTGGACACGATAGTCGATGTATGCCGCCGCAAGGTCGGCGCCTATCTGTCGGGATGCCTGATTGTACCTTTCCTGGCCTATTTCAGCCACGATAGCGGCACGCCATTCCATCGTGAGGGCGACAAGGTCGTGGTACACCTCTTTGTCCGAGATTACCTTATCGCGGCACATTTGGATGTAATCCTCGGTGGTCTTGCTATTCCATTCGCCTGTGGCTTTGAGAATCTGCATCGAGTTGTCGCAGCCCGCAGGGTTGCCGGCACTCGCCATCGAGGACAGGATGCCCCCGAGACTGGTCTGGTAATCCCGGTATTCCTCAGCCTGTCTGGTAGTGAGGTATGTGCGTGTCTCCTTCATAATCCCGGCGATATTTCCATCGAGATAGCGGCCCAGGCAGTATTCCACCTCGGCGAGTCCGTTCATGTCTTTAAGTCCGGCCATGTTATACGCTCTGTTTCAGCAGTTGTTCTCTTGTCTGGTTAATCGCATTATGGTATGCCTCCATCTGTGTCGGGTAATATTCCTCAAGCCACTCATCCTTTTCCACAAGGTCACGGATGAAGTTGATTGCGGTCTGGCGCTCGATCTCGATTGCCGCCTCGCCACTCTCCGAATTGTTGAACCATGCCTTGGTGAACCACCTTATCCCGAATCTGTCGGGATATACACTCACCATCCTCGGTATGTCGAAACTCTGTATGTCGATATCCCAGTCGGCAAGAGGATCAACCAGCCCCTGGCTCAGTACGGCTGACTCATGTACTTTTTTTTTATTCCGTCGGTCATGGCCGAGAGATATATCTGATGCCGGATCGCGAGATAGTTCAGGAAGTCCCCGATAAGGAGGTTCTGTGCCTTGCAAGCCAATGGCACCGCTGATTCGTCAAGTCCACCCGGATTGCCGAGATGCGGTATGGTCCTGAAGAAAAACTGCCTGACCGCCGCCCAGGAGAAGATGTTGCGGAGCGACATCTCCGTTTTGCCTGGCAGCAGATACTCACCTTGGGCGAGATCGGCGAGGTATGACGGATACCATTGCAGCATCAGTCTTTCGATCTCCTCCTGATTTTCATCAAAGTCGGTTGGCACATCCATGTCGATGGTCTCGAAGTCGGGCACAGCGACCTTGCCTGTCTGCAGAAGCATCTTGATGTTGCCGTAGATCATGGTCAGGAACTCCATAGGGTTTATCTCTTGCTCCTGATATTTCACCTCGACATGGAGTGAATCGGATGCCATCCCGACAACCATCCCTGCTTTGACCTTCTGGTCGACCTGCGCGAAGCGGGTCTTGAGATGCGAGTATGTCACAAGGTAGTCGCCGTGCTGAAGCAGCATCACCGCGCCGTCCTTACTGTTCATGGCTCCGCACACCTGACCGTCAGCCACGGCTGCAATCAGGAAGTTGCTGGTCTTGAAATCAACTCCGTGATTGAAATTGCCGTCGGCATCCTCTCCGTAAGGACGGATTATCTCCACCCGTCCGTTTTTTTCCTCAAAGGGCATTGAATAACCGCTCTTTGAGTATAGGTTTGAATTTTGGTTATAGCTCATATTATTTACGTTATCGTCTGATGACCGGTCTCGATGTTTCCTGCTCCTCCGGCTGTATTTTTTTTACCTCTTCCGCAGCATCCTGATTACGGTCGTTCCGCTTCTGCTGTGTCTGCTGTTGCGCCACACGGGAATTATTGCCGATCAGCAACATCCCGAGCAACGCCCCGGCTATCTTGCCGAGCCATCCGAAGCGTCCGAAAATAAGAAGTGCTGAAGCGACAAGGCCGAGCATCGACATCATCGACACCTTTCCGCTGAATATGTTGCTGAAAAGATTGCTGAACATGTTACCACCGTTGCCACCGGAGATGTTTCCCATGAATGTGCCGATGCCTCCCCATGTGGATGCGGCATTATTAACGTTACCGACCGCATCGGTCACACCACCGATGGCTTCCCTTGCGGCACCGATGGTATCTCCCACAGCACCGACTGTGCCGTGGACTGTCTCCTTGACCGCCTTGTTGGTGACCTCGCCCAAAACCGCGTCGCCCACGGTCTGCATGACAGGCTTGTCGTTGACAAGGGCCTCCCAACCGACATATCCGACACCGGCTCCCAGGGTCGCGGTCTTTATTGCTTTGCCTGTTCCGGTAAGCGTCCGCTGCGGATGTGCTATAGGTGCTGATATCCATTTCAGTACCGAACTCCATTTGCCCATGTTTACTTGATATTATTTGGTTTGAAAATCAATGTATCTTTAATGACAGGTCTGTTAGGAAGTATTGGAAATATCGAGTCCTTTATCCAGGGATACTGCGGCCGAACCGGTCCGATTATGCCGGGGAAGCCTCCGTTGGTCGGGCCGTTCCCTCCGGGCTTGATGTTCACCCGGCCGTTCTGCCTCCACCGCCTGAAAGCGGCATCCGTTATCCTCCCTTTGTCAACCGGCCCCCTCACCCTGTTGTCAAGCTCAAGCCATACATCGTTGAGCGATGTGTACTTGACCGCCCTGGCAAGACGCGAAAGTTTCCGGTTCATGGCTTTCAGTTTGGGCCGGATACCGAACACTATCTCTATTCTCTGCTGCTCGGTCATCTTTATGTCGGACAGGCAGACTTGCCGTATGTCGTTGACAATGTCCACGGAAGTCATTATCAACTCCCGGTAGATTGTGTTGCGCTTCGGGGTAAGGGCGACCGCAAGTGCGTTTGCCGGCGACCGACGGAGCTGATTTGTCAGTTCACCGAAATTCTCGGTAAGTCTTCCTACCTCATGGTAAAAGCCGTAGATCTGTGCCGCATACACTATGATGTCGTTGAAGCGGTCGAGGTACTCGTTATATTTTCTCTGCAGGTCAGTAGTGGCCTCTAATTCCTCCTTTGTCCAGATATGTCCCGTAGTCATCATCAGCATGGCTGACTCCTGACTCTTGAGAGCCTTCTCCGCCTTATCGTTGTATATGAGTATCATACCGGCGAGTGTGGGGTCAAGCTGCGCGGAGGCTGCCAGTGTCGAGAACAGCGTCATGGCTATGAACAGAAACCTTCTCATGGATGTATGGATTTTGCGACACGTTTCCAGCGGGCTTTCGCCTGTCGAGCTATCGAGGCGTTGTCGCGGTCTATCATGCCTGCGGTGACACTCGCCCACACATCATTGAAGGTGTAATAGCGGATGCTGAGACACAGTCGGCGCAACTTCTTCTGAAAGGCTGCAAGCCTTTCATTCAATGCCCACAGTGTCTGGCTGCGTTCCGCACCGGTCAGCATGTTCCTGACACCCCCTTCGGCGATGGCGTTCTTGAGGAGCGTGTAGACCGAAACCATTTCGGTGGCCGTCTCCATGTAGAGATTGTTCATGCTCATGGATGCAACAATGCCCTGAGGATTGCTCCCGATTGCTTTTTTAAGCTCTGTCAGGGATAGGAATATGCGGACTCCTTCCGTGTAGAGATGGGTAGAGGCTTTCAGTGTCGAGGCATAGCCATCCACTTTCTGAAGATAGTTGCTGTATTGTTTCTCCCACTCATGTATCTTGGTGAACTCAGCGGCTATGGTGTTCTGCAAGGCTGCGGTCTGCAACTGTCCCTCGGTCTCCTTCTTTACCTGGCCGTTGATAAGTTCGTTGCCTTCCGCCAAAGCAGCCCATTCGAGTGGATTGGCAACAACGATGCTCTGGGCGTGGGTGTGTAATGCCACCACGCCCATGACAAAAACTGCGAATATCCTAGCGGTTGGTAATTTCATAGATTCCTTTTTTTCGTTTGTTATATTCCACTCTCTGCCTGATGATTCCCACTAGCGGATAGTCCAATGCGATGCCCCGCATCGGCAGTATTGGAGTTGATCTGTCTCCGGAATAAATCGTCACGGTCTTGATGCCGGCAAGATTCTGAAAGAAACAAATATGTTCCTTGAAGTCAATGATACGGTAAAGCTCGACGTACTCCCGTTGTCTCATGAGCACACCGTGTTCGTAGACCAAGACTTCATCTGTCACTGTGAAGCGTGTCATTGTCAGATACAGCAACATATATGTCAGATGAATCGACATCGCAATCATCAGGAACAGGATTAGGTCCGGGAGCGGAGTCATGTGATACCAGCAATATCCGAAGATATTCACCGCTATCCACGGAGCTTTGTCAACCACCCACTGCAGCCAGTGTGGTCTTAGGATTATTGTGCCGAATGTGCCGGTTGGCTGGTTCATCTTCTCAGTCCTCCTTTTGCTGTCAACGGCACCACCTCGTCACCGGTGTAATTTGTCTTTCCCTGCAGGGCATCGTTCCAATCCTTGTAGCATGGCAACAACGGGAAGTCATATACGCAATCCGCATCAATACCCAGACTCTCCGCCACCTTATGGAAATGGGCACAAAATTCCCGTCCGGCTTTGTCATTGTCGAAACAGAGAAAATGGTGGGCGTGCGGCGCAGCAGCCAGAAGACCTTTCATCTGACCGTCTGTCGGGGTACCTCCGGTTGACACGAAAATTGCATTTTTCGCCAACTCAGGATGTTCCTTGAAAGCCCCCTGGTGAAGTTCATAAAAGGCCATTGCATCGTATGCGCTTTCAAACCATGCCACCCCCTCGACATTTTCCATTTTCGGCAAATCCTCTTTTCCGGGGATTGCCATCCACAGCCCTTCGGAAGAATTGCTGCCGGCCGCCATGCCTTTGTATGTCGTCTTGCCCTCTTTGTTGGGAAAGCCTCTTATCTCAAGCCCTACAATTTTTGACAGATCATCTGGTTTTCTCAATGGAAAGGCGATATTGCCATACCTTTTGCCGTCATCACGCTTTCTCGTGGCGACGAACATGTGTGGGGCAAATGCGTCCTGTGTGGGTTTATGTATGCCTCTTGCCATAAGGAACCTCGAAAGATTCCGCTGTTCACGGGATATTTCATATTCCGACATATCAAATGGTTTATGCTCTTTTATTGGATTGAATACACGCGCCTGCCTCTCCTCCAATGGCTGGTTCAGCAACCGGTGGCATACCACGTTGACAAGACGGTCTAGCGACATGCCTGGCCTGTAGTCGGCAAAGAAATACGGATGTGACTTTATGAATGAGATAATGTTGTAATTCTTGCGCTCAGGTGGCTGGAAGCAGCAGGTGCCGTGGCCGGAGACGATGAACTTGTCGCCCCCGACCCGACGCCCGTCTGTTCCCACACGGACATACGAGGGATAACGCAGACCGTCCTTCCGGTTGAGACGGTAGCCTGCGTCCTGCAGAACCTCCTGTATGGAGATTCTTGCCTTGAAATCTTCGTATGTAAGTTTCGGTAATGGCATCGTATGGTGATACTTGTTTAGAATCCCTGCCCCCGATGTGGCTCAGGTGGTCTGGGCTGGTTAATCATCGCATCGAAATTTCTTGCGGCGACATCCTCCGGAGTATCTACTCCGGGCTTGAAGTACGGACGCGGCCCCGGCCCGCAGCCGTAGAACTCAGGCCTCGGACGAGAGACCGCCCCGAGGACCACAGCACCCACGGTCAGTGCCGTCAATATCCCAGCTCCGATTTTTGCACCGTTATTGGAAGACTGGATATCCTTCATGTCGACCTCGGAGAAAATCTTGGAGAACATCTTCATGCGCTGGAGGTCGTTGACCGCAAGGAACTTGTCATAGTCCTTCCTGGAAATCTCATGGGTTATGACTTCACCGTTTATCACGGCTGTCATCTTATATTTCCCCTCCGTTTCCCGGCTCGGCTGAACTGAAATCCGCTCAACCGACACCTCCCGTCCGTGTTTCCCTTCGCGGAACCATGCCTTGTTGCCGTCAAGTTCATAGAGGTCGCGCCCGTTTATGACCGCACCGACATCAGGATGTCCTTCATGGAGCATATCCATATAGGCCTGTTCCTCCGGTGTCACGTCATAACCTCCTGACGTCTGCTGCCGAACCTGCTGCTGATTGGCATCGAGTGTCACCACTGCCTGTTCCTGCTGGTTAAGTTCCTGACGGACTTCCGGCTTGAGTGAGATACCGACCATTTCGGATTTGTTGAGCGTGTCAAGGGTGATGGCATCGGCGAAATCATCCTGGATTACTCCGTTGATGATTTTGATGCGGTCGGCGACCGGCACTTCCTTTATGGAATTGTCAGTCAGCTTTGAGACCTCTTCCGCAGTAAGGTCATATACAAAATCTGCCTGCTCAGCGGTTGACTGCACTGTGAGGGTCTTCTTCTCCGGGTCAATGGCCAGGCCATGTGACCTCAGCACCTCCTGCCATTTTTCATTGGTGAAATAGACATCCGATGTAATGGCGGTACTGTATGGTATCGCCGGCTCATCGGGTCTCTTGGGCTGAGGGATCGGCTGTATGACAGTCTGCATCTGTGCGAGCACATCCTGCTGCGGCACGGTTCCCTGAACCGCACCCTGCGGTGCGCCCTTGTAATAGAAACCGTAACCGCCGGTCTGCATCTCGCCCGGTTTCTGTCTCCCGTCCGGACGCACTGCCACCATCGGGGCACCGGCAGGAAACCATAGCTGGCCTCCGATGCGGCGCATGTGCCACCCCTCCTGATTGCGCGGAGTCCAACCGAGGAATCCTCGCCCGAAAGGATGTCGGCACATGACGGGGTATGGCACACGGCCATATTCGCCGACACCTATGCGGTTGCCGTGGAGACCCATCGCCACACGTCCGTTGGCGTTACGCGCATGTACGAAATCGCGGGGAAGGTCGAAATCAGCCGCCACAACGGAGGCGAGAGTGTTGTAGGCACGCTTGTTTGCCGTATTGGTGCCCCAGTCCACGAGTGCCCGCAGTTGTTTCTCGGTTATTGGATAGTACAGCAATGGGCTGTCATGCCCCTGGACCACGAGCTGGAACCCGTTTCCCGACCCTGTGACGGTCGCCCTCATGCCGTTGCGCATGAGGATGTCCTGCAGTTCGGGATGCAGTTCGAGATTATGGGGATTTGTATTCTGTCTGATAGCCATAATGGTGATGTTTAGGCAAGTCCCTGCTGCATGGCATCCTCAAGCAGATCCTCGCGGTATGTGATATAGGCCAGGGCATTCCGGTTGTTCATCGCCATACCCCGCTCCCTGCAGAAATCGGTGAACTCCTCACGCCATTCTTCCGAGTAGTGGATGACATAATCCACCCAACTGAACAGGCCGCGCTGCACAAAGTCTATGAGGACTTCCTCGGGGTAATACTTGAAATTCGGTTTCTTTCGTGGCATTAAGGTTTTACATTTTATGGGTGGATGCGTTACGCTGCATGTTGCCGCGTTTCTTCATTTCATCCCACAGTTCCTCGGTGTACTCATCCTCCGGAACATAGTCGAGACCTCCCTCGTCATTGGATATCCAGCATCCGTTCAGACCGAAGTTGAACTTGCCGTAGTCGCGTCGGTCATCCTCGCGCCAAGTGTCCTCGTCACCACACACCACGCGGATGCCGGGTTGCTCACGGAGCGAGACACCGATTGTCCACATCTTGTCCTGATACTGTGTCGTGAGAAGCTTGCCGTTGCGAAGGCAGTTTACCTCGGCCGGAGTCAGACGCAGTTCGTCGGCTATGACCCTGATGTTATTGTCAACAACCGCGACAGGCACCGCCATTACTTGATTCGTCTCGGAGTCAATCTGGTAAAATGCCGGCGCTCTCTTTCCGTCGGGGAGGCTGATTTCGCTGATTACCGTTTCGCCTCCGGAAATTGGTTTGCGCTGCGCTTCCGGGAAGCGTGACAGGTCAATCTTTTCAAGTCTGGGGTAGAACATGACCCTGACATCGCCGTCCGAGTTGCGGTGAAGCGACAGACGGGCGGCTGCAAGAATCGTGTCGCCGTTGTCTGCGATGACTTTAATAGGGAGAACAGGGGTTGTGCGGCCATCTCTCAACCGCTGCCCGAGTCCTTCGGGAAGATCCTCTATCATTTCGCGTGTGAGA
This sequence comes from Muribaculaceae bacterium Isolate-037 (Harlan), assembly GCA_003762615.1. GTDB lineage: Bacteria > Bacteroidota > Bacteroidia > Bacteroidales > Muribaculaceae > Lepagella > Lepagella muris. Next base: position 42,134 of record RIAZ01000005.1, on the reverse strand, counting down.
CCGAAGCGATTGAGAATGTGGTATGGAATTTCTTCCTCTGTGAATTGTGATTGGTTCATATAGTCGGTTTATTAAAATTATTCCGAGGCAAAGATATAATGATGTATGTGGCTAATCATCATGTCAATATCCGGTGAGCCAATCTTTTATAATTCATTATCCAAATCTCCTGATAGGCACGCAATTTTGGCACACATCCATGCCTATATAAATATAATCTCCTTTGTTATAATGGGTTAATGTTTATTGGTAAATAACCTTCAAGTTGTATCTTTGCATTTATATGAGATTATTGCTTGTTTTGTCATTCATCGCTTCGGGGCTTATAGTGTCAGCACAGTTCAACACAATCGGGCCGCCATCGATCTGCCGTGTCCGGAATGGTCAGACGGAAACTGATGCGGGACTGAAAAATGATACCGTGAGCAACAATGCCGTTAACGTTATTGCAGGCAAACGTGCACCATTGGAATGGTGCCACCCACCGCTTAAAGGGAATCTGCGTGTTTCATCAGGTTTTGGGAAACGACGCAATCCATTCGGCAAGAGGACATCCGAGAATCACTCCGGACTTGACATATCAGCAAAATCCGGCACTCCCGTATATGCAATGCTCCCCGGGGAAGTTGCCCATGTAGGATATGACCAGCGTTCAGGAAATTATATAAAACTGCGGCACGGGAGTTTCACTGTCAGTTATTGTCATCTTATCCGGAAACCGGACATAAGGGTCGGAAGCCGTGTCGTTCCCGGCCAGATTGTCGCACACGTCGGCTCTACAGGCAGATCGACCGGTCCGCATCTGCATATCACCCTTAAAAGAAATGGCCGGCTTCTCGACCCAGCCATCCTCTTGGACTATATCTCCAGGCAGTCATAACCTGACATAGCGCACAGAAAGGCCTGAAACATAAACCGTGGTTTCAGGAACTGCTGTTCCTGTCCGCATGAATAGGGTAGTATCCATTTTATAATGTCACATGTGGATTTCTTCGTGTCGGAGCCTATATCGGCTTTAAGGATGCGAAGTTCCGACATCTCGGCATATATGTCGGTTCAAGGTGCATTTCTTCCACAAATCTTCCTTTCCACGAAAGTGTATTTGTCTTGAAAAACCGTCATCAATGCCTGTACGATGACGTAGGGTTGCATCATAAATCCCTGATATGAGACTTCGACAATGAAGCATAAAATGAGGGAATGAACTAAATCAACAGACTTATGCACAGCACAATTATTCAAATTGCGGACACTCAAATCGAAAAAGACAACTTCATCGATGAAATGACAATCGAGATTGGTCTGACACCTCTTGTGGACTACACCACTGAAATCAGCGAGGAAGAACGTAAGGAAGCTATCGAGAACCTTGTAAACGGATGTCTGCCCACCGGAATGTTCAGTCTTGGCACAGAGCCGGACACCATTGTCTACAACGGAGGTCTTGAGGAATGGGTACGCAAGGAATGGCTGCCGAAAATCCGCAGACACGCTGAAACCCTCAGCACTCACAACGTGTTCCGAGACTTCAAACTCTACCGAATGGAGCGAGTGCTCGACAACGCTCTTGACAGTGGAACACTATTCTATCTCTCGGAAGATAATTATCAATCCTACGCAGAACGGAGCACCGCTTTTATGGAATACCTTAACGGTTTCTCCGCAGGGCAGATATTCTATATCGGAGGTGTGCTTGACTATCATTGGTAACATCAAACTTCATAAAAATGAAAGAATATATTATAATCACAAAGGAACGCAACCGTCCCAATCCCATCAAAACTCAGTATTCGGGTAATCTTGACAAAGACGGGATAATAGAGTTTTTCGGTCTCCACCATTCAGACGTTGAATGGTATCGCATTTCAGAAGTCGTACTTATAGAGGAAAAAGAAAACGGCAAGGACTGACATTCTATTCAACGGAGAGGTCTTTCTATGTTGAGTTATCGGATTTGAGCAACAACAAACCCCGGCATTATGTGTGTCGGGGGATTGTTTGTAAAGAATGTATTTTTTCAGAAAAGATTGTTTATCCTACTTTTTTACCATGATATTGTAATCGGGTTACGAAATAGACACTAAAAATGTAGTACAGGATTCTTTTATGGATAATTTACTCTCACGCGGTACTCACAAGGCATTTTCGATTGAGTGACCTCCAAAGACAGCGTGTCGGAGGCCAATCCTGTTGTAAGCAACACTTTCGTATTGTTACCTGTCATTGAAAACCTGCTTTATAATTCTGAATGTTACCAGATCAAGGCAGATGCTTTATCCCGATACATTCATTTCCCAGAAGCCTTTGAGTCTTGGCCTGGCGACGTTTTCCCGTGCGAATCTACTGCGCCCGGGAGGAATGTCAAGCGGCACTGTGTTTGATGTCGATGTCCGCGCCCATGAGCCTCCGCAAATTTCATCGTACCTACAAAATTTGGGTATCCCGGCCTTGTCATCGGCTTCACGCTTGCCTTATTCTCCCTTTTGTCGCAGTCAGGGTTGCACGAAAAACGGTTGCCCCTGCCAAACAAGCTCAAGGAGCTTCAAAAAAAAGGGGAAAAACTCAAAAACATAAACGACTATGAATTATCAAGATGCAGCAGAGATACTCAATCGCAATTCGGGGGTGTTCGACATCACCACTCCATACGGCAAGGAGCGAAAAAGACTTTTCCTCTCGGCGCAGGGCAACATATGCGAGTTCGCCAAACGCTCAAAGACCAGAGGCTACCCAATCGCCATCGACATCATCGAGGGGTGGAGCGGCATGGTAAAGGTTGAGCGTTCCGAAACTGACATTGTAGCCAAATTCAAACGTTACGCCTCACGAGCCACTTTCCCCTCGGCATTTGTACGCAAATGCCTTGAAGCCGACCCGACAAAGAGCTGCTACGAAAACCACCTTACCACAGGCACAAGGATTGACGGAGAGATAATATCGCTTAAAGCGATTGAGAGATATGCCCCCTATGCAGTGCAGGAGTTCAGGGAAGCACTCAAAGAGAGGCGCGACTATAATTCTCACCGGTTTGACTTCCGAGGCTATGACGGCTCGCTGTGGCTAAAAGTCATTGAAAAAGACGATGGCTACTACAATATAGGCGACATAGCAGCAGGCTTCAGCAAGGAGTATCGTGGTTGTGTCAACGGTTACTACTATTTGCTGATTGACGATGAGCATTTCATAGGCGCAGACATAGACTGAATTATAAACAGCTCCCGACATTCCGACAGATTGTCGGGGGCATAAACCACAATAAATAAAATAATCAATATGGTAACGACTGAAATCAATTACAAAGGCAAAGGCTATACATGCCGTGTCTTGGAGAGCAACGAGGGTGAACAGCTTACAATCGGGGGGCTCAGCCTCATGGACGCATTGATGCCTAATCAAATCACAGAGAGTTGCAACGGTTTCGCTGACAAGGAAGCGGAGAGAGTTGATGAGGAAATATTCTTCTACACCTCCGATGCTGACCTGCAACTTTCCGACAGCGAGCTGATTGACATCTTGAAAGAGAGCAACCCGGAATGGTTTGACTGAAAATCCGAGACAATGACACGCAGAGAGCAAATCCAAGCCGCCGCATCGGAGCGGTACAAGGACAGTGAGTTCAGAGTGCCAAATATGTATTGTTTCATCGAGGGCGCGGAATGGGCGGACAGAGTTCCGTCCGACCGCTGGCACTCTTTCAAGGATAAAAAGCCGGAGAAAGGACAGCATATAATACTTCGTATTGACCATGAGGATATGAGGATGGCTTCACTGGAGATAATCAAGTTTGACCCGATGGTGTTCCCCTCCGATGTGAAAGAGAATGTAAAGTGGTTCCCGATACCGGAATTATGACAAACTCATATTAAAATGTATTATCCGAGGCGTGGGCAGTAAGCGTTCACGCCTCGCTTTTTTTAGTGCATGATATTTTGTTTGTAAAAGTTTCTTGCCGGATTTTGACCTGACAGGGCGCTGTAGTCTCTCTTCCCTTTGGATAATACGAGTTCCTTACCTATGCACTGCGTCATTGGGGCAAAGAGTCTCGGACATCAGCATCGCTTTTTGTATGGAGAGGCTCCATTTATATCATAGCTCAATGGATTTTGACCTGTTGAAACTCAGGTGTTCGTTAGCGAATACATAACCCAATTGGTTGCTGACACAGAGTGTCCTGCCAATTTCCTTGTCAATGTTCCGATGACTGTGCCCATATATCCAGCAGTCTATTTTACTTTGCAGAATATATTCTTTCAACTCACTGGTAAACGCACCGTTAATTTTGCTTCCTTCAAACTCATGGGACATCAGCCCAAAGGATGGCACATGATGGGTGGCCACTATGATTTTATTCGCCGAACTGTCTTCCACGCTTCTCCGGATAAATTCTACACATTTTTCATGTTCCTCATTGAAGCGCACCCAGTCAATCAACTCATCCCCGTTCAATATCCGGCGAAAGTCGCTTACTCCATGTTCCACGGCATAGGCATCCTTCAATTCTATGCGGGACCAAAGGGTTGACAATATAAGGTCAGTATTGCCATCCAAATGGATTACATCGTTATAATGGCAGCTCACGTTGTCGCGTATATCGAGCACCAGCCCACTTTCAAGCTGATTGATGTCAAAGAATTTGTAGAGTTCGTGATTGCCTGGAACCACATAGACATGTCTGTAGTTCTGCGAAGCCCAATTCCAGAAGGGATGCCTGGAATAATTGTCGTCGCCAAGATACCCTATGTCGCCGGCAAGCACAAGTATGTCGCCGGACACAATCAGTGGATTCTCTTTTAGAAAACGACTGTTCTCACCAAATTCAAGATGAAGGTCGCTTGCGTATTGTATTCTCATGGTTCTCCGGAAAGGAATATAGTTTCAAGGATGTCAAGCAGTCCCGACACAAAATTTTCATCACGGTCTAATGTCCGGGCCAATGGCGACGCAAGCTGCTGCCAGTCATTTCGTAATGAGGAAACAAATTCTTGAATGACGTCGACAACTTTCGCAGGGGCGTACACCTCTGTTTCCTCCAGTATCACGGCATTTTTCAACACATCGGAACGGTGCTTCCTGATGTCCTTTGAATTGACATGCCTGCCATCGTTCTTGTCTTTCAGAAGGTTTAGATAAGCACATGCCTTCAATGCTATCAGAGCCAAAGCATCAGCATGGCGAATTCCATCCGTGACAATGCTGTGTCGGATTGTAAAGTTATAGAAATCATCATCCATTATGATTGCGCTGAGACTTGACACGTTCTCATCTACGGGTATAGGCTCTATCACCATACCATGCGGCTCCCCGAGAGCATCGGGATGACGCGACAATAATTCTATCATTTCGGGATATCCTGACCTTCCGTTGACGAAACGATAAAGTCGGTATCTGGTTTGTCCATTCTCCGGAGTCTTGTATTTTTCCGGTCTATAGCCACCTTCCGCGATAAAATCCCAGAAGCGTTGTCCAAATTCGGGGGTCATGCGTTCCACCACCACAATCATATCAATGTCGTGAGTGGCCCGGGGACGCATCGCTGTCCCCGTCATCACTATCTCACAGGCAGTGCCTCCGATAATCACATAGTTATCGGAATATTGAGAAAACACCTCCTTGAATTTGTCAAGTCCTACCATTTTATTTCTTCCAACATTCGTTCAACTTCTTTTTCAACTCTCGGATCGTGATCACCGGCAAGGGAAAGAGCCAATGAAAGTCTGTCAACCCATTCCCCCTCATATCCCTGCACGGTGACAGGCGGATATTCCCAGACTTCAATGAATACAGGGCCGTCATAACGGTTTTCCCCCACTATGGATCCATCCTTTCTATACTCCTTCAAATCTTTTTTGCTTATGGCGACCATCCTTTCGGGATCGGGAGAAAGCATTGAGAAATGAGACAGCGCGTTTATGCCACAAGTTGGGAATCTTTTTTCTGAATTTAACGCATCGCAATACAGCTGAAACGCTACTGGGTTTTGCAGATATTCCAAAGCCATGTCATAAAGGGATTTCCCGGCAGCGGTGAACTGTACGACCTTTCTTTTGGTGCTGTCGGCTTCCCTTTTTATAAACCCAAGGTCATCGAGGCAGACGAGTCCCAATGTCACGCTGGAATATGAGTATGGAACATAGGATGATATTTCTTTCGCTGACATTCCGTCAAGATTCTTCACCTGGAGGTGATATAACAATAGGTATTGTGCCACGGGGGTCAGCCGTTCAGCTTCCGGAGCGACCCTGATCCGTTCATTTGCTATCAACGTCGGCAAAAAGGCGAATTTGTCGGACACAACGAAGAACACACCTTTTTCTATCAGGCGCTGACGTAGATATGCGGGACAGGATTCCAGAACATATACCAATGGCAGGCCGAAAGTACCCTTCACTTTTTCTGATGTAATCGCCATGGCACGCGGAGTGGACACAGTTCCGGCGGGTTGGGCAAACAGGAACTCTTGTCCGAGGTACTCTCCATCCCAAAAGCGGTACGATAGAATATCCCCGACAGCAAGCCCTTTCAGTCGCTTTTTATCACGTGGTGTCAGCCTTACACTCCGGCCAAGTATCGAGATACTGTTCATTTTTAAATTCTGCTCTATTTTAATATAATATTAAAACGATGCAAAAATAACTCTATTTCCCGAAATATCAAAATATTTGAGAATATATTTATGATTGCATCCTTCTCAAGACTGCACGATTCTCAGTCATCCCTTTCAGTATTCTTGTCTGCAAAGGCTCCGATATGGCAGCCCGTATGGATAGCATAGACAAAGGAATCTCAAACACGGATATGTCCTTACCCGGAACATATGGCAACCATCAAGGTTACAACACCTCCGGTTATAGTTCCTGTCTTCTGACACTTAGCCATGATTTCACAACAAATTGAGATCCGTTTATAGCAGATTCTTCTTTGACCGGTAACGCCATTGATTTTTGACGGCGAAATTAGGGTGCCTCCGTCAAATGCCAAGTCAACCGAAGGCTTGCCCGGTGGCCAAGGACTTGTCGAATTGCCTCTGTTGACGCACCCTCCCGATTGCCTGAAAAATCTGAATGGCCGTTCCCGAAGCCAGATGAAATAGAGGGAAAAAAACAAGAGGTGCTTATGAGACAGAAAAAAGAGAGGATTACGATAAAGGAGGTGAGGGTCTTAGGCTCTTACGGAAAGATGTATCACGACAGCGAGGCATATCCGCACACATTGAGGAAATTATCAAAGGACGTAAAGAAAAACGACGCGACCGCCATTGCAACCGCCGCACTCCTTCTCTCCCAAATCATCACTCCCAATTCTGTGCTGATACCCATTCCGCAGTCCTCGGGAAATGCTGAATATACCCTTGAACTTGCAATCGCAATCAGAGCGATACGCAAGGATTGTGCGGTGGCTGACATCCTTTCGGGTACTCCAAGAAAGAAACTCTATGACATCAAGAAAGAGAGGGTTTCGCTCAAGGGCGTAAGGATTGGATTGAAAGTCAAAGGAAATGCGGACTGCAAGGAGACATTACAATCCAACACTAATATATTCCTGCTGGATAATGTGCTCAACACCGGATTCACTTTCAACCGGGCAAGGAAAGCCTTGAGGAAATATGTAAGGATAGAGCCGTCTTTATTAGCAATCAGTGCCACGAGCAATTGGTTTAACAATAATTGAATAAGAGATGTATATGAGACTGGCTATTATAGGGAGCCGCATTTGCCCTCCCGTTGACATCGCTTCATACATATCGGTCAACCCCGACATCATTGTAAGCGGCGGAGCGACCGGAGCGGACGCATACGCGAAGGAGTACGCCATAAAGAATAATATCCCCATTGTGGAGTATCTTCCGGAATATTGGAAATATGGCAGAAGGGCACCCATAATGAGGAATATTCAGATTGTGGAGAATTGCGATTTTCTATTGGCTTTTTGGAACGGCCATAGCCGTGGAACCAAATTCACCATCAACTATGCGAGGAAGAAAGGAATCCCTTATAAGGTGATTGACATTGCATGATTCAATCTTCACAAAAACTCCTCGATATTCAATGCCTACAAATCGGGCAAACTCGGGGCGCGTCCATCTGTCGGCTCACCTTTTATAAACCTTGACAAACTCGATAATGAACTATTTTACTGAAAGACAATATTAAACGATAGCGGTATTGTTCACATTCCTGTCGTTCAACAATATTGTGGTGCTCAAATTCACTGGACAAAAGAAGAATATTGAACAATTTTGAATCAATGTGTAATCTTAAACAATATCAGAAACCGCCCGTAATCAAGCATGATGACGGGCGGTTTCTCTCTTACTTTTTGACTTTATACTGCTGTATGTCCCTTATCATGTCCTTTATATCCTGGTTCACACGCAGGAAGTTGGCGTACAGGACTCTCTCCCTGGCTTCCCTTGACGGGAAGCTGTAGAATTTAGGCAACGGCACATACTCGCTTTCCTCCTTCGAAATCTCGTCCATGTCGAAATCGGTCTTACAGTAGAACTTCGATGTCTTGAACTCCTCAGCCTCCTGTATGTTGAGATTGTCGCGCATACCGGTCTTTGTCTTTATGAAGTCACGGGCGACCTGGCCGCATATCCATCCGGTCGGGAGGTCGGATATCTTCGATGCCGGCACAAGGCTGTCCAGATTCTCGTTAAGGTTGATCGATGTGCGGTCACGGTCGATTGTCACACCTTTTTTCAACTGTACAACCTTGCCGAAGATGTCGCCAGAAAGCCATTCAAGTGTCTCCTTGGAACGGGCGGAACCGCTGACCACATTCCCAACAGTCGTTACTATCTTCTGGGAACCGACTTTACCGTAATCAGCCTCCAACTGCGGCAGTTCCTGAAACCCGAGTGCCACCGAGACCTTGTTGCTTCGGGCAGTGCCGATAAGCCGGTCAATCTTGTGGAAATACAGCGTAGGCAACTCATCGACGATTATGCTCACAGGTATGTTCTTGCCCTGTCCGGTGTTGACACGGGTGACAAGGCGATTGAGTATCAATGCGTTCAACGCGCCGATGATTGACTCCATCTCCGGATCGTTGGCTATCAGTAGGTAGCTCGGATTATTCGGGTCGCTCACTTTCAGGTCGAAATCGTCTCCGTCCTTGTGGAATATCCAGTACGATTCCTTGGTGGCCAGACGGCTGGTATAGACACGGAGTGTGCCTATCATACCCTCAAGCTGCTCCATCGCCTTGTTTTTCAACGCGGTCTGGAACGGCCCGAGAAGCGGAAGCACCTCATTGTCCGTCTGCAGCACATCAAAGATTGTCTGGTAGTCTTCATTGAGGAACGACAACACATGCGGCATGTCAGAATATTTGCCGAGCCAATAGGCCGGCTCCACCCTCTGTGTCATGGCCGCATCTGAGTAGACCTCCCCGGTAGGTTTCAGGAAACCTGTATGACTGTCGGCAATCATCCTTGGATATAGCTGGTTGCCTCCGGCATCGTATGGCAGCTTCTTGTAGTTGATGAAGAAATAAATTATGGCGGCGAGGAAGTTGACCGCAGATGTCTGGAAGAACTGGTCGGAACCGCCGCCTCCTTCTTTCTTCCCCTTCTGTAACGACTCAAGCAGAGTCTCCGCCGTCTCGGAAGCCGCTGCAAGATTGCCTATATATTTCTGTTGGATGGGGTTTACCCTCCGGCTGTATTCCACATCGACAAAGTTGATTACGGAGAACCTGCATCCTTTCGGCAGATTTCCGAGCCTTTGGTTCTTAAGGTAATGATAATACAGCTTTGTCGCCAATGTAGGCCACTTGTAGTCATACACTACCATTGCGAATCCCTTTGCAGAGTGCTGGCGGATAAATGGTTCCACTATCGAGAAGGTCTTGCCGGAACCGGGGGTGCCGACAACCCATGTGCCTCGGAACGGGTTGGTGATGTTGACCCATCCTTTACGGAACTTTCCCTTATAGTAGTATCTCATCGGGACATTCACGCTGTACTTGGTCTCAATCTTCTGCTCACATTGTTCGAAGCTCTCGTTCTCCAGATTGAAGCGGTCTTTCAAGAGACCCTCCTTCAAGAACTTGGAGATATTGTCGAGTGCGACGTGTACAAGAATGGTTCCTACCACGCTGGCGCACATATAGAGCCAGATGTTCAACCGCAGGTTAAGGAGCACCGGCAGTATGCTGTGGCCGAAAAGCCACAACGACAACACCGTTGTAAACAGTCCTGCCACTATCGGGTAAAGCACCTGTTTCCTTGCGTCGAATTCAAGGTGTTTCTTATTTCGTGTACCGATGCAGGTTATGCAGATGAGGAGCAGCGTCGCCAGTTTCGAGTAGACCAGATGCCCGTCATTGTATATGAACCACCGCTTCATGCGGTCATGGATGTCAACGACCACACCACCGAAGTGGTCAAGCACTTCGGGGTCTATGGCATACATGAAAAACTCAAGCAGCAACGAGACATAGATGCATGCCCTGAATATTTTGTAGGAGCCTTGAAGCTCCTTGCTCTCTTCCATTGCCATTATTCAGTCTCTTTTGATACCCCAAAGAACATGGATGTGAGGCCAATGCATACGACCGGCATCAGTAAGCTGACATACATGGGAAACCGCATAGAGAGGTTCAAGTCCCGGAATATTATTATAAGGAGCTGTCTCTCGTATCCCTTCCATTAATTTACGGAGAAACAACCGGACCGCATCAATGGAGCCACCGGTCATAGAATCAATGAACGGTTCAATCATGTGCTCATTCACATAATATAGCTGTCCTCGAAAAGCACCAAGGTAATTGTCTATATGACCATTCCATTCTGTACGGAGCACCTCCCTCTGTCGTCTGGCAGAGGGAAATCTCATACAGCAGTCTATTCCGTCAGCAAGAAATACAAAATTCCCTGAAACATCCTCATCCACATGGCATCTGCATCTCAGCATATATCCGAAAAAACCATTCTCGGGATGCGATATATTCAGATGTTGCGGCATATGGAAGTCTTCTATTCCAGTCATATTCATACATTCAGTTATTTATGGTTATTATGGGACGCACCTTATGCGCCTGTGTCTTGGGAGTCTCCTGTATCGCTCCTTGCGAAAGGGAGTATAGCCAGCCCTTTACAGCTTTCTGTCCGGCGACTTCCGTAGATGACCAATACCAGCATCCGTCCGGATTATCCGTGATAACCTCGCCACCGATAGCATCTAGGTTTCGGTTGACCGTATTGCGTGTCTCCTTCAACAGACGGAGCTGCGCCACCGAGGGTATATATGCGGACTGTCCGTAGCGCCACAATTCGAAGACTGCATCGGCCATCGGTGAGCCGACATTGCGCTGGCTCATAAGAGCGTATGTGTTGATATTGCCGTCCAGTGCGTATGGGTCTGCCGATGTCCCCTGCTTAACGCCCAGGGAATCAGCAAACGCGACCGGAGCAAGGTCCCGGAGATAAACCGCAAATCCCCTGCCTTCAATATCGGGATTCGTGTTGACATGGAACACAATGCCGATTCCCTCTTTCCCTGACTTTTCCCAATCGCCCACAGGGAGAATCTGACCGTCCGTGCAGAGCACATCACCAATCTTCATGCCCATGTCCGGTTCCAGGTGATGCCCGTCGCAGGAGATGACAGCCATGCCGATGAAGGCAAGCATGATAAAGAGTAATTTTCTCATTGTATATATTGTTTAGAATTTAACACCTATGCCGATGCCGGTTTTAAGCCAGTCCTCGCCATTTATCACAAACTCGGTCTTTACCTGCCAGAAGAGTTGCCAGCCGCCACGCATGACGTAGCTGTGCTCATAACCGGCATGGATTCCTCCGATGACTTCATGCAGATCAGACCCGACAGTGCCGCCAAGCCTCAGATTGCCGTGGTTGTTCCGTCCCCGATAGACACACGGCTTGTATGCGGCCCCGACACTCCATGTGCGGTAGTTTTTCCAGAATGAATCCGGACAGACATGGCCGCAGTCCGCGCATTTGTCCCATTTTAGATAGACATTCCCGAAAAATTCCCATGCGTTGTGGTGCCGGGTCTCCTTCTCATAACCGAGGGTCAGCTCAAGGCCGTTCTCATAAAGAAGACTTGCACCGATCTGTATCCTGCCGTCTGTATCCCGCGCAACTGCCGTACTGACCATCGTCAGGATAGCTACGGCGAGCAATAACAACTTCTTCATAAAATCAGTCCTCCGTCAGAAGTGAATGGTGAAAGGAATCGGCAGACAGAACATCCTCATAGTCTATGGACATGGAGATGTTGCGTCCGGAAATCTGCTTCTCCGACAGTTCGATTGTAAGCACCTTGTCGTTGGGGAACGTGAGTTTTTTGACAACGATCACATTGCGGTAGCCATGCAGGAATGAAGTGGTTTTTTCCAGTACAATTTCCGGTCTCAACTCTATTATCTGGCTGTTGGTGGCCTTATGCACCTTTTTGTCGGCAAGCTTTATCCTCAATTCGTCGATGTCGAATCTGATATTGGTATGGTTGTCAACAGAGAAGTCAATGAAAAAGTATTCTCCCACAGCATAGATGTTGTTCAGCCGCATCTTCATCTTATGCTTCTTGGATCCGACATTACGGTATTTGGCAGGAGAGTTCCACACTTTGCGCGCAAAGCTGTACATATCCTCGGTGGACATCGACACGGCGGGATTCCTGTATGCTGTCTGCTCCGAGGGCATCACGGTCTTGTCCGTGACAGCCTCGGTGAGACGTGTCGTGTAGACAAGCCCGTATTGCGCACGGTAGCGTTCAGTCACAACGGTTATGATTGCGAGTATCTCCCCGTCCTCATGTCCGGCTTCCTTCGGCTTTAGCCGTATCGTGTTGTTGATGGGCTGGTCTCCGGCGACCTTGTCGGTCGAGATGTCCACGAAACGAATAGGCTCCGTGGCCGTGATGACGGTAGTGACCTGCTCGTTGACGGTGAGAATCTCCATCTCATCGTAGGTTGTCTGTGCATTGGATGTCAGACAGGCGGCTCCAATAATCAGAGCCATTGCAAAAGATTTGATATTCATTGGTCTGTTATGTTGTTACTTATTATTCTATTTGCTCATCAAGACGGCTTCCGCCTCCTTGATTCTCTTTTCTGCTATAGCGCAATATTCCGGGACTGTCTCATAGCCGATGAAATGCCGTCCCGTATTTATGGCAGCGACAGCGGTTGTTCCCGAACCTATGGCGTTGTCTAGGACAATGTCACCGGGATTGGTGTAGGTCTTTATCAGATACTCTACCAAAGCGACCGGCTTTTGCGTCGGGTGAAAGAAACACCCCTTCCGGTGTTCCTTCGGAATACTGATTACCGATGTGGGATATTTGTCATCCGCAATCCTCACAGGCGTGGCCCTCATGCTGCCGTAGCACCTGTTCGTGAATGTCCCGACATCACGCCGTCTGTGGTTCCTTTCGGATGGGAGGCAGGGGCGCATCTGGGGATTATATACCGGCTGCCTGTCATAGAACACCACAATGTCCTCATGCTTCCTCAGCGGCATACGTTTTGCATTGAGGTGTCCGCTGACACGGTCTTTCTCCCATACGAGATTGTATCTCCATTTCTTCGGCTGAGACATTATCAGGCTGGCCGTGAACATCCCTTGTGAGAAGAGGATTATCGGACAACCGGGTTTGGCTATGCGGTTGTACTGCTCCCAGAGGAGGTCCAGCGGAATAATCCGGTCCCATGCCGCAGCCTTGTTCCCACGGTTAAGCACCCCGTATGGAAGATCCGCTATGACAGCGTCAATGCAGTGGTCGGGCAGTTCCCTCATGCCGACAAGACAGTCCATATTGTGGATTATGTCTTTCTTCATATAGGATTCCGGCAGTTGGTGGTGAGATAATATTCGCATCTGAATCCTTTCCTGGGGGAGAAATCGGCGAATGAGCAAGACTTGAAAATCATCGGTTTGTTGACATACTGCGCCAGATCCTTCTCGTACTTCGTGGGAACCCGCTCATTACCTAAATCCCTGTAGGGCATCACAAAAGGCTTTATACCGAGTTCTCGCAGCCGTTCAATACGGTACATATCCTGCTCGATTGTCGAGCCGTAACCGACAAGGACATAGCACATAAGCTTGTAAGGCTTTATGTAACGTGTTATCTCCCGGAGTTTGTCGGTCAGGTCTATCTGCGGCAGATCCCATGCGATGTGAATACTTTTGTAGAGCCGCATCCTGTTGAGCCAATATGCCTGCTCCTCATCCATTATGCGGACATCGACACCATGCAGATTGACCTTCTGATCTGTGGCGAGAAGATAATCGACAGCCTCTTTCCATGCCGGGTTCGCGAAAAAATTGTTGTCAAGCACCTCGATATGCGTTCCTGCTGGATTTAGGTCGACAGGCGTGACCGGACTGATGTATCCCTCCTTCTCCCGAACAAGGCAGAACGGACATTTCCTTATGCAGCCTCGCGAGAAGAACTGTATCGAAAAGGGATACTGCGGATATATCGAATAATCCATCTCTGTAGAGGCCTCGATCTCTGCCGGAAGCCTGGCCGCGATGTCATAGCCCGTGCCTCCCTTGAGAATGACATCCGCGTTAATACCGCTATAATCAAAGTCAGGACTGAACGTGAATATCTTGCTGGACACCACCTTGTCATATCTTTTCAACGGTACTGCCCATTCCACGGAATCCCCACGGCGTTTATGGTAGGCCGACACTCGCATGAGTGCGAAATTCGGGAAATTATGTCCATCGACATCTATTATTCCGATTTTTTCCATCATCGCCCGGTCTGTTTCTCACTTCCGTTCACGAGATAGACGAAAGTCCCGTATTTGAGGCTGACCTTGTTCTTCCTGATTGCCTTTGAAATGGCTGAAGAGGTCTTTTGATATGCGTTCTGTATGGCGTTCCATCCCCATTGGGCGATGTTGCTCTGGCCGGAGGTGTTGCTGTTGAGCGTCATGGAGTTGTCAAGTGCACCGCCTGCCACATCCTTTGCAGTCTCACGGAACGAGCTTGACGGCACATAAAGCCCCTCCAGACCGTCGGTGTCGTAGATTGTCAGGTTGACCTTGACAAGCTCATCCGCTACCATGAGGGACTTGACCGAACCTTTGACACGCTGCTGTCCGAAACCGCTCATTGTTGCGTAGAGATAGCTTCCTTTGGGCAAGAACACATCGTTTATCTCGATATCGTCAAGCAATCTGAGTCTTACCCTCGACCCGTCGACCGCCTTGATGTCCTCGTCTATGATTGCCTTGATGAGACTTGGCTCCGGCTCGTTTTCCGCAAGGGTATTGAAATATGAGGATGAAGGACGTTTCGCCTTGACTACTGTCAGGGCATCGTCATCATCTGACAACGCATTGACAGCACCCTCCTTGATTTCCACAGTTTCTGCTGCGGTTATTCCGGCAGCCGCTTCCACGACATCCGTCACCGGCATCTCCACGGACTGCTGACCCTTGAGGCGCGCCTCGGCCAGTGCCCGTTCAAGTTCTGCAAGAGCTTCCCGGTTGTTGCGGTCGGCATAGTCCACGGGATTCAGCGAGTCCGATGACATCGCCTCTCCCTTTTGCGCTCCCTCGGCGATTCTGTCCTGCATCTCGCGTAAACGTAGTAGTTCCTCAGTGCGGGCCTGGGCCTCTCGGTCGAGCAAGGCAAACTCCTCGTCCGAATAACGTGATGCATAGTCTTCTGTCTGTTCTTCATTGTTACGGTCAATGTTCTCCACCGCCGAATAGTCCTGTATGCGGCCATACGACTTCATCATGCTCTCCGTGCGCCCCCCGATGCCGTCATCACGGATCTGGGCTTGCGGAAGTGTCGGGTTGAGATACTCGGTCTCCTCAAGGTTTCTGTCCGGAGTATCTTTTACCTCGGTCCTGAACATGTCTATCACGAGCCATCCGGTGCCAAGTATCAACGGGTACAGTATGGCAGGCAGCACATATTTCGGCTGACGGAAGTTAATTTTCTGTAATAGGTTCATTTTCTGCTTTGTTATTTTGTTTCATCATGAGTTGCGGTTGTATTTTGTCTTGATACCGTTTCTCCTGCTGCTCCACGGCGGTCTGATAGCCGTTGGCTTTGCGTGCCACCTGAGACAAACGCCATACATTCAGGCAGAAGCATAATATCACGATTCCGAACACAATGCCAAGGAATATCCTGGGCCAGCGGTTAGCGAAATTCTGTGTCGCGGCAGCGGCCTTGTCGATTCTCAATAAGCGGGCGACCTTGCGGCCGAAACCAACCTCCCTCTCATACCGCTCCTTGTATTTCGGATCATTCCTGTCGGGCATTTTCTCGCCCATGATCAGTTTTTTCCAACCCATATCTTAGTAGTTGTTCTTGGTTTTCTGTTCGATGTCCTTGTTGAGCAACGTGCGCCAGTTGACAATCAGAAGTCCGTGGGGATTGTTGTCTGTCCTCGGCACCCGCTTCAATTGCCCTGCGGTCACAAGCTCACGGGTAAGAATGGAGGTGCGTCGCTCGATGCGCTGACGGCCATAGTATTTGAACTCCATCTTCTGCGGGTCGAAGTTGATTGAGTCGCAGTAGATTGAAAATACCGCCGAGGTTCCCATGATGTTGTTGTAGAAGCCTTTTTCCTTCAGCGTGTTATACTGCGCAAGTCCGGTCTCGTCAACAAGGTACATGGCCTTGTCCATCGTGTATTTGATATACTTGTCATCTGGTGCAAGCGTGAAGAACAGGTGGTGGAAACGCTCGATATGGCTCTTTGCCTCCACATCCAGAGTCTCTTCCATCGTTGTGCGCTCAACAAGGACAGGCACCGTGCCGTCAAGAACATAAATCTTCTTTTGTGCATCAACGACCATGTTCCGTGCAGTCCAGATGCTTGTCATGGAAATGACCACACAGCCGACAAGGAACACGCTGCAGACAATCGCAACCAGTTTTATCTTGTTTTCTAAGTTTTTAATTACCATTGTTTTATTTAATAAATTTCATTATAATTCAGAATACTTTACTCATGGCACCCTGCGCTGACATCTTGGCCTGCGATGCCACTCCCTCACCGAAATTTCGGGTCGAGAAGGCTGTGTCACCCTCCGGAATCATCCACGCCGCGAGGTCCGGCACAAGATTGAGACATTTCAACGCCACAATCGAGGCCGCCATCAGATAGCCGGCGGAGAAGAACGAATTTTGCAGATACGCGGCCATTGTCTGTGTGCTCTCAGTGATTGCCGAAAGGTTCTCGACCTGGATGCAGAGCACTATGTCGAAGAGCAAAAGGACATAGAAACCCACGAAGTAGAGCATGGCGCCGTAGAAATGGACAGTCAGATAGCGGGTCAGCCACTTGGCCCATGCTCCTTCCCATTTAGGCAAGAGCGAAAATGCCCATTGTATCGGACCGAATATCGTGAGCATCCCCAACAGAATCTGCTGGCAATAGATCGTAGCCCACCATCCAATTCGGAAAACTATCAAGGCAATGACCATTACAATCTTGTCTATGCAGACCACTGCTCCGGATGTAAGGGATGTGAACCATAGCTTCGAGGCGTCCTTTTCCATCTTTGTCACTTCCTCCACGCCGGTTGTCTCCATTGTGGATTCAATAAGATTCGGGTCGGAGGTGCCTGTCCGGGCGACATCGGCCTGAGCCTGCAGGTCGGTATAGAGACTGTCTCTCACGAATACAAGTTCCTGCACTTCTTTGAACTTATCCTCTATCTGCGCGGCCTCGGCCGAATACAGGTCATGGGTATAGGAACCGATGGCATTGGGGATGTAGGACAGAAAGTCAAGGACACACCATGAGGAGCCGCTGTTGTTGAGTCCGCTGTCTGCCGGAGGGTACCACCAGCACATGATAAGGCTTATTCCGAGGGGGCGGAGAAGCTTCATCACATCAAGCGGCTCGTTCTTGTACATCATCTTGAAGGCCATCTGACCGGCAACGATGAGCGAGAACAGGGCGGCCAACGCCATGCACATCTGGAGAATCCACCAGAACGGTCCCTGCGTGCCTGTGAATGTGGCGTCGCACAGGAACTCGTTTGTCTGGAATATCACGTCATCAATCTCTTCCTCGAGAAGGTTGATGCCGAAGTCCGATAATATATTGTCAGCCACTATTCAAGGTCTACAAGAATTTCATCAAGCTGCTTGCGGAGATTTTTCAAGCCGTCAATGGCGAAATGGAGGTCATCGCTGATGAACATGTTGTCTAACTTCAGAATTTTTATCTTCAATTTCTGACCCGTTATCTGGAGTTTGTCCGCGATGACCCCGGCATTTGCGAGACGCGATTTTGATGCGATTGCATACATGTCGTCAAAAGTGATGCACTTTACCGGCTGGTTTCCTCCGGCTGTCTCAGGAATCACCATGAACGGATTTTCCGCATGGTTGCGGATACACTCCTTGTCATCCCGGAAGCCGAACAGCCGCGCGGTCTCGTATGCCCTCAGGCACACTTCCATTGCTGAAGTCAACACTAATGTGGTGGTTCCCCCCGGAAACTCACACTGAATCGTCTGAATTGCTCTATCCATTGATATTTAGTTATGGTTATGATTATTTTTGGTTATTTTCCATTCAGTTTATAAATCAGTGAATCCCTGACTGCCGGTCTGTCAGGAAGCGTCGTAATGACGATTCCCTACCGGTACCGATGGTCTGATTGTGCCCCATTCCCGCTTTTTGTCGACCATCCGGCTCCGCGCCAACGGTTCATCGCCGCCTGCGCTATGCCCGCTCTGTTGTCGGGCTTACGATAGCCAGCCGCCAGAAGTCTTGTTGTTTCGCCGCGACTGTTGAGATGCACTAGGAATCTTATCAGGTCGTCATTGGCCTTGGTTATGTCCGTGTATATCCGCAGATACTCTTTCTTGCGTTGCGAGTTTGGCATATAGGCCTGCTTTACGGCTGTTATTGCGGTCGTAAACTTGTTGTAATACTCTCGCCATAGCCGCTGGTCAGCGTTCTTGCCTCCAACCGCCGTAATGCGGTTTATGTTTCGCTGAAAGTCGGACATCTTCGCCTCGATCTTCTTGCTCTCGGCAAGCCATGCGAGGTCAACCTGCCTGTCCGCCATGTTGAGAGCCTCAATCTCGGCGCGCCTCAACATCACGGAGTCAAGTTTCTCGGAATCGTCTATCTGCTGATAGGCTGAGATCCCGGCAGCGGTCCTGAATGTCATTTTGTTCTCCGCCTGAGCCTTTTTCTTGTAGCGGCTGTGGAGAATGGAGTAGTACAGGTCAGGTGTAAGCGTGCCTGCACCCGTCTCCTGTACCGTCACCTGATTCATCTTTGCGTCATCGTGGTTGTAGGTCACACGCTGTGCCGTTGCCGACATGGATACGCATATCAGCATCACGGGCAGATAAGTTCGTTTCATTCTTTTGTATTGTTCAGATATCCGGCGCCACGCCATCTTCCGAAAGCGTCGTCAATTATTTCCCTCAGCGATCTGTTCCGGTAGACCGATGCCTTCCAATATCCGATTCTGACCTGTATGTATCTCCATGTGTCGAAATAGGCTGAATTAAGCTGAATCCTGATATTGTCAAGAGACTGGTTTATCGAGTTCAGAACCATCATGAGGTCAGATGTGGAACAGGCGGCCGCCCCGGTTGCATAAAGCACAAGGTCGGTCATCGAGCGGTATAGATTCTCCGCTTCATTCCCTATCTTTTTTATGCATCTCAGGTTTACGGTGATAATCAGAGTGTCTGACGGCTCAATGTCGCCACGGCTGAGGCATTTCTCATGGAAGTCAGTCAGCATACGTTTGTATTTCCCGACATTCCCGGAAATGTTGGTGTATGTATCCCTGACATTGAGAGCCGTTCTGGTCGACTGATATATTATGTCGATGACATCGAAGGCTCTCGTGTAATTGTCAAGGTCAAAGTTCAACTCCTTGTATTCATGGGCGGCATCCGCAGAATACTCATGAAGAAGCTGGTTGCTCATTTCCAAGGTGTAACGGGCAAGCAACAGGCTTTTCTGGTTCTTGTGGTCGGCAATGTATGCCTCCACAGAACCCACGTCGAAAGTCCACTGTGCTTTGGCACACAGAGGGAACAGAATCGCTATCATGAGTATCAGTCTATTCATCGATGTCGTCATCATATTTTCCGTTATACATGTCTGAGTGGTGTGCGTTGGCTGCATTGCGGAGCCAGCGGCGCCGGGCTTGCTGTATCAGCGTCTGTCTGCGCCCCTGCTCGTCATTGACGGGGGGTGCGATTGAGAGCAGCACGTCAATTATCGAGCGTTTGTAGTTCATCATCTTCTCTATCGACACAAGGTCGGCATAAATCTTGTGCAGCCGCATGTCAACGCCACGGGCGATTTCCAGACGGTCTGATGACCACAGAAGATGGTATGTGTCCTCTGTGTCATCCGTTTCCGCCGGGTTATTCCTGACATATTGGGTATCGATCTGACAGTTGGGGTAGTCGCGGGCGATTGCCGATATCCGGTCATTGACCTGTTTCTGCTTCTCCGCCTCACTCTTCCCGGGGTCAAGATTGATTATCTCGACAACCTGCGTGTCCGAGTATTCTGCCGTCAGCTCATAGTCAATCTGCACAATGGCACGGTGTATCTTGATACCGAGGAAATATTTCGGCTTCCTCGCTATTGATATGGTGGCCTTGAATGTTATTGTCCCGTTGATATTCGGGGTGGTGGCAGTCCGGATATAGGTATTGCCTGACCAATGTCCGTCGCTGTTCCATGTAAGACTGTATGCTGTCCTGCAGTCATGCATGATGGCCGGGATGCGGTAGTAGTCATCGGTCTGGATGTCATTGTCCTGCGATGCCTCCTCCTTGGCTTGCAGAACTTCCTTCAATTTGCCCTGCGCCGTTGTCAGCTCGCCTTTCAGACGGTTGATCTCGTTCTGGTTGGCATTGTATTTTTGCCTGAGAACCGCAGCTTCTTCAACAGACGCGGATGCAATCTGCCTGACAAGTTCGGCATTGGTGTTTTCGAGCTGCCGGATCTGGGATTGCAGCAACGTAATCGTATTGCGGTATTCTGTCTCCAGGCGGTCAAGCTCCGACGTGTCGTTACCCTCGTTGCCGGTCAGGGTGGATTTCATCACACAATCCTTTGTATGATTGCTTACGGATGCTCCGCAGCTCTTGCACTTGTACTGCGTGGTACCGTTCATGAGTTTCGCCCCGTCATGGCATGTCACCGATACAATCACACTCTCCGTCCCTTTCAGTTTCCCTGCATCGGAAGCGGTGTAGTAGTTGCGCCCGTCGTATCCGAGCTGATACACAGTCCCTTCCTCATTGTCGTTGTACGAGGCAAGCTTGGCCTGCATCTGCTTCTGGAATGTGGCAAGGTCCATATTGTAGGAATCGAATACATCCTCGTAGACTTCTTCCGTCCAGTTCCATGATTTGGTCACGCTGATGGAATATGCGTATGCTTTTCCGTACTGCTTCCCGCCACGGTTTAGGATGTAGCCGTTCCTGTGGTAGTTCATGGAGTAGCGGTAGCTGTCATCCTGACGGTTGAGCTGGTCAACCTTCGCTCTCGACCATCCGGCATGTCGCTCGGAATTGCTCAACGCAGCTTCCACGACAGCCGCCGGAGGATAATAGTTCGGATCGGTTGTGTTCACCCGATACCAGGGCGAACCATAGAGGATTGAATTGTTATCCGTAGGAGGATTGTAGTTGCAGACAACTTCCGAACCGGACTCACGACGGTATATATACCATCGCTGTGTGTAATACTGTCCGTCCGCCCTGTCCACATAGTCCGTCACCCATCCTGCAATGTTGTAGTCGGAGATATTGAACAGTCGATGCACATTTTCAGGAGAGCCTACGATGTCGAGTATCTTTCCGGCTGTAAGGTTGTTTATGTTGCCGTAGATGCGCTCGCAACTAACCACTGCGTCATATATGCCGGTTATCTTCCCCTGCATCAGCCCGCTGAAATCGGAGCCACGGAGAATGTCGTTCATTATGTCCTGGGCTGCTGACGAAGCTATTCCCACGGCTATGTTATACAGGTTTTCAGCATCCGCCTTAAGATTTTCCTTGGTGAAATGTTCGGGTGCCTCTGAGAGCATTTTCTGCATGTTGTCCCAGTTGACTATGTTGTATTGTGCGAACTCGAACAGTTGGCGCACCTCCGGGCATAACTCAAGGAAATCTATGTCGGAGAAACCGAGCCTGCTGTTGGTGACAACCGATTCAAACTGCATGCACAGGGCTTTGGTCTCATCGCATATCTTCATCAGATAGCACCCCCAATACAGGGCGTTCTGCGGTTGCTCAAGCATCATCCGGGCGACCACCAGAATCTTGGGGATGATTTTGGCGGACACCATGCGGTAAATGCGTTTGTAGTAATAATTCTCGGTGGGACTACTCCAGATACCAAGATCGGTAAGGGCCTTTCTGTCAAGGAACTTCGATGAGAAGATGGCGGCAGCAGCCACTTCCGCAGAGGTGTACTTCTCAAGAATCTTCTTCACCTGCTCATTGTAGTATGCCTCCGATGCGGTCTCCGCGCCATAGGCCGCTGCCATTGCCGCGACTGTCTTGGCGTCGTAGTTGATATTGGCATACTGTGCGGAGGCAGTCGTTCCGACAAGGCACATAATGATAATAAGCAGAATGCGGTTCATGTTTACAGCCCTTTCTCAGATTTGTAACTCTCGAGTGTCTTGATGAAATTTGGACCGATACCGTGTATGGCTATCAGACTCCCGCTGTCGGTTTCAGAAGAGTCCACAAGTCGGTGATACCGGCTGCAACGAGATTGTGCGCATACCGGCGTGTGATGGGATTGCTCCCGGTCTCGGACCAGAAGAGCGTATTCAGGAATGTATGCATCAGTTCTTTTTCCATATTGTTCTGTTTTTTTATTTAATTGGCTGTAGATTCAATACTTTTCCTTCGCTGTTCACCTTTTGGGCAAACGCAAGTGATTTTGAAATGCCGGATAAACTCCAGTCCCGGCAATACACTTCGATGGCCTGCTGATGCGAGCATCCAAGCTGACGCTTATATAGCTTGAGGGCTTCCTTCTCCGCCCGTTCTGTCGTATAGGTCATGTAGCACTCCCGTGGTTCCTCGACCCCGAATACATTACCGTCGGCGCCACGCCTTATGAAGACCTCGCGGAAGAATGAGCGGCCATCCTTGTTTTCAAGCCGGTTTATCGTGAATATTTTCCTGCAGTCCACGTCTGTAAGTCCAAGAATCTTCTTGATTTCATCAAATCGTTCCTTGAACTTTGACTGGTCGAGAAGCATCACAACATCTGAGTTGTTGATGATAGCCTCCTTGACAATTTCTGAACCGATTATGTCCTGGATCTCCTGTGTCACCACTCCGACCGATGCCCAGAATTTACGGGCGGTTTTGTATAAATACTTGATATACTCAGCCATGAGCGGTGAGGCGATGGCTTTCCAAGCCTCTTCAATCACAAGGACTTTACGGTTCTTTTTCAGACGCATCTTCTGGAGAAAGACATCCATAATAATCAGCGTGACAATGGGGAACAGTTTTTTGTTCTCCTTGATTGCGTCCACTTCGAATACGATAAACGTCTCATCAAATAGGGTTGAATCGACATTCTCGTTGAGAATTTTCTCATATGCGCCTCCCTTGTAGAATGGCTGCAGCATGGTAGAATATGTCGAGTAACTGATTGTCGTTATGTCGTTCTCCGTGCATATCTGCTCCAGACGGTCAAATGAGTAGTCGAAGAATGAGTTGAAGCTCAGTTCAGTCACTTTCAGAGCTGCACGTCGCGCCTCAAGCACGTCTATCTGCTTGCGAACCATCTCGTCCACCTCTTTAGGGAGCATATTGGTATGTTTGCGGCTTGCGGCAGCAAACAAGTTCTTCATCAGCACCTCGCGCTGTTCGGATGAATACTGCGTGAAGCCGTTGAAATAGGCATCATAGTAGTCTATGATTATCTGCTCTACAATGCGGAACTCTATTTCCGGTATTCTGCTGTCGGATCCTTTCCATATCATCAATATGAGGTTCTTGAGGAAGTCAATCTTCTCTATGTTGTATTCCCCACGGCTGATTTTGAACGGGTTCATTGTGATAGGCTTCTCCTCGGTGTAGGCTATATACTTTCCTCCCAGGTATTCGCATAATCCTTCGTATGAGTTGCCGGTATCGACCATGACAACATCGGTGTTCTGCTCATGGAGCTGGCGCACCACACTGTTCATGTGGAAGCTCTTGCCGCTGCCCGAAGGACCGAGGCAGAAGAAATTGGAGTTGTCGGTAAGTTTGTTTGCCCCTTCCTTGCCTGATATGTCGATTGCCACAGGCACACCCTGGCGGTCGGTGTAATATATTTTCAGAGCTGTGTCTTCCGAGTGTTGGGCATGCTCCTTATACATAAGGCACATGGCTGCATCGGAAATGGTGAGGAAGCGGTCGTATTCAGGATTCATCTTGAAACAGTTGCCGGGGAAAGAGTTTACAAACAGCTCCAGCTGGTTATAGCTTTTTCTGGATATGTGTATGCCGAGTCGTCCGAACACGTTCTCAAGGTGGTTTGTCGGTTTCTGGAGGTCAACACCTTTTCTGCACGTCACCATGATGTTGAAATGGGCATAGACAAGCTGCTTGTTTTCACGTGCAATCACCTCCTGTACCTTTTCAATATCTTCCACAGCTATCTGGTTGCCCGGATTGGGCACTGAGGCATGGCGGTTGCGTTTCTTGTCCAACATGGCAAGCTCACGCTTCTGGCCAGGCATAAATATCATCTGGTTGTAGACAACGGACTCAATCTCCGGGATTGAATCAAGCACCGACATCAGGTCAACGGGGAGAGAGGTGTTGTTTACCTCAATCTTTGTGTAAGGACGTATCTGTGTCGGGAGGTTGATGCAGTCAACATCGACAAGCGAATATATCTTGCAGTTTCTGTCACCCATACCAACACATTCCTCGTCAGCTTTGAAACTGGATACTGAAATCCGTCTGTTCGCAAAGTCCATTGCGAAGAAGCGGTCAACAGCGGCAGAAGCTTCCTCCCTGTTTAGAAAACTGGCCTTTATGCCCGCATCACGGAGTTGGTCGGCGACCTTGCGGATCTTCACGAGAAAATCACGCCACTTTTTACCGTCATAACTGAACAGGCGGCTTTTCTTGCACTCCTGCGTGATTGTAAGATATGTGAACGAATCTGTGTACTCGCGGTTCTTGAAATAGCCGAAGTAGGAATCGGAAAGGAACTCACGTTTCTCTCCCGAATCATCAGAAAATTTCTTTCGTGTGAAGATATCCTGCTTGTGTAGCGCGTAATCCTCTCCGAGTGTGGCGCATATAGCCGAGAACAGCTTCGTATAGTCATAATATGCGTCGATGTTTCCACCGAATTTTGCCACGGGATTCTCAAGCCGTATCATGGCCGACACCTCACCGGTCTTGCTGTAAAGCACACCGATGCCTTCGGTTTCCTCTATTGTGAAGTATATGTCCTGGAATATTCGGCTGCGCTTTCCGCCTGTGCCGAAGGCCCAGACGGAGACAGCCATGCCGAGACATATCGCCAGAAATATTATGATGACGTAAATGGTCATGTTATTGTCTTAGAATAAGTAGAAAAGTCGTAACTTGAGTTGCGCGTATTGTTTTGAATAATTTGACATCACCACTCCTTTGCCCATATCGATGCCATAGAAATTATGTTCGGATGATTCCGAGCATGTAAGATACTCTCCCGTGAACGGTTCAATCAATCCGGCAAGGCCGTTGTGGGCGTATGGCTGAATCGAATAGTAGGCATCCGCCATCTCCCCCAATGTCGGTATGTAACTGGCATGTTGTCTGCTGATCACAGACAGCATCGATGATTCATAATCCTTTCCCTTCCCTTTGAAAAGAATCGATGTCAGCTCCGCACCGTCCTTATATCCGAAAGCGGTGTCACCCGGATATGGCATTCCCGGTTTATAGATCAGCATCTCATCTTCCGGTGAAGATGAATCATTGATCACTCCCTCAGCAAGTTTCCCGTCTATAGTTGGGAAGATTATACTGCTGGAATTTGTTCTGTGTCCGAATGAGTAAGTCCCTTCGGTATCCTCTATGGCGATTGCTTTCCCATGCCGTCCGTCTGTTTGAAAGACAACAGCGACCGTCAGGGTGTCACGCTTCGCTACTATCAGACCATCTTTACGCAGATAGTTGCCTACTGAAACACTGTCAACAGCGTCTATTTCCCGCAAATCCGTCTTGCGCTCATTGTCAACCCATGATGATTTCGGGATAAGTTTCCCTTCGCGCCCGACCATAAGATTGAGCTGTGTCATGCTTCCGGCGGCAAGCGGCGGGAGTTTGGTCTCGAAAACATATTCCTTGCCGTTGACCATAGCTGAGAGGACAATATCCGAAGCAGATTCGCAAGGGATAAGATAAAAATCGTGATTCCTGCCGTTGTTAAGTAGGCAGTCAGAAATAAGCACCACAGGCTTTCCCTCACCTGATATTTCAATCCATTGGCCGGCATAAGGCATGTACTTTGCTCTGTTTATGATGGCATCCCCTTTGATTGCAAGCGATTCAAGCATGTCGTTTCGGTTGTCACTCTGCAAAAAGAATCGGATCAGGGCCATCGAACTCTGGAATTTAATTTGAAAAGACAGCTTCTCGCCAACCGCCCTCCCGGTCTCGTATCCATAGAAGTGATCCGAGAACGGAGCGGTCAGCGACAAGGTGTCAACAGTCGAAAACGGCCAGCAGGCACTTACCGTCGAGGCTGTGTCAACCGTCAGTGTGGGTTTCTCCGGTCGGAATGTGCCGGAACCGTTGAATGGCTCGATGCCTGTGGTTCCGTCGGAAGTGAGCCTTACGCCTATCCGGTCCGCACCCTCAATCGAACTTTCAGCCGTTATCTCGACCGGCCTCAGCTCGTCACACCAGGCATCGCGCACCTCTATGGCGGCACGGGTCTGTTCCAGCGAGACTTTCTTCTCGCCGGAATCGCCGCATGATGAACAGACAAGGGCAATGCCCAGTATGTAATGGGATGCAGACATCTGACAGGTGTTGAAATATTGGTTAAAGACTTTTTGAACGTGCGTAGACAAACACTCCTTTGTCACATTTTTTTGAGTGGAGACCTTTCCGCTGCTTGATCATTATGAAAGATGCGCCCACTGCGATGAAGACCACAAGCGTTATCAGCCCCGCTACAAATCCAAGAGCGATATACATGACAATAAACCCGACAATGGATCCACCGGCTGCAGCACCAGCCCAGTATATATACCGCCCCTGCAATCCCATCAGTTCAAGAGGCCGCTGAAGCCCCTTGAACATGGGATATGAAGGATGGCTTTCCTTGCTTGCTGCCGTCATGAATCAGAGACCGAAGAACAGAGGAAGCGCCTGGGCTGCGGCTACAAGGAAGATACATGCGCCCACGATCATCATGATGGACTTCTTGACATCCTGCTCCTCGTTGTTCATCTTAATGTAGACCGAGATTGCGCCCACGATGGCGACGACACCGGCAATGGCGTAGCATAGCTTCACGACGATGGGGACATACTTGGCGATTTCCTCGGTCACAGTAGACAGCGCCGTGGTTCCGGCCTCATAATTGCCGGCCGAGTTCTGGGCGAACATGGCCACGGAGCCGACAATCATCATCATGCAGAACATTTGCACACGCTCGCTTCCGAAGAAGCCCTTGAGCTTGTTTGCGATTTTTTTGAACATAAAATCTGGGAATTTTGGTTTGTTTTTGAATTAAATGATTGGTTATGTTAAAATATTGAAGTCAAATAAATCAGATTCTGTATCCAAAGAAAGCCGGGAATACGGTGGATGCGCCTATCAGAAATAGACAGGCTCCGACCACCATCATTATCTCTTTCTTCACACCGTCCTCTCCGGTGTTCATCTTGATGTATATCTGCAACGAGGCGTAGATTACCACCACTGAGGCCACAGCATATATAAGGTATAGGACATAGAGCATCATCGTTACCACGAAATCATGTTGCTTTGCCAGGGCATCCGCTCCCCAGCTGTAATCCACACCGCCACACTTGGCTGATGCGGAGCCGGCACATAGGAGACACAGGGCGAAGATGCCCTGTGGAAGAGCTTTCTTAATAATGGTCCAAGCCGCCCGCATCGTTATCCGTCGAAATGTCTTTCTCGGCGGGGATGCGCTTTACCCAGATATTTCCGGCATCGGGGGCGGCACTATATCCCTGAATTCTGTCCATCATCTCGTTCTCGTCGAGGCTTACCTCGGCTATCATTTCCACCGCTTCCGGCATTGTCTCGGCCAACTTGACCTTCAACGCCTCCGCCTCGGCACTTTTGTCATCCGGTTCTTCCGTGATATTTCCGGCAACCTCGGCGACGGGAGTCGCGGCAATCTCCTGATTGCCGACTGAGAAGCCTTCCCGGGTTTCCGTTACTTGCACGGATTGCTCTTCCATGAATGATGTGTCGAAAGTCTCGGTCTGCGAACTGTCGTCGCCCGACTTGCGGCCAGCCGCGACATCGCGTACAATCACTACAATGAAGTATATGATGTAGGCGATGGTAAGTATCAATGCGAATATTCCAAATGCGCTCATGAATTTGTTTTTTAGTTCATCTTTCAAAATTGTGATGCAAAGGAAAAGGATAAATGTGTAATCTGGAATTATTCGCTGATTGTCAGCCTTTTATTTAAGACTGTTTATGCAAATCATATTATAGGCACTACATTTTGGCACGACCTGCTTCAATCGTGATTGTTGAAGCCCAGTTCCCCGTGAGATAGTTTTAACCGCGAAGTTATCAGCGGAGCATAATGCCAAGGGCAGGCGGTGTTTCTTCAAAACCCTTGTCGGATATGCCTCTTTACGCTGATATTGGTTGCGTATAAAACTTGGCTCTCACGGAGGAACAAAGGTTCTTAAAGTGAGGGAAGAAATCAAAAATCAGTTCAACAATTTAAAATCTTAATGATATGGCTAACTATTGCGACAGCACTTATCGTATCACAGGCGACGCTTCCGAGCTTGACACCCTCTACGCCCTTATGCTCAAACTTGAAAAGGAAAAGGAGAACGGCAACCGGGTGGGTCACATAGTCAAAGAACTCAACGGCTCTATCCCAGAACACCTTTATGTAAGAGGTTGGTGGGATGACCTCGACCGCGAGAGCAACTGCATCCGCTTCCATCAAGAGTCCGCTTGGGAGCCTATTTACGAGGCTTGGGATTTCATCTGCTCGAAGTTCAAGACGCTTCAAGCCTACTTCATCGCAGAAGAGCCGGGATGCGAGGTCTACCTCAAACGCGACCACCCCGAACACAGATGGTTCCCCGACAACTATTATGTGGATGCCCTGCCACCGAAAGGCGATTATCTCCACGAATACTTTGAGACCATTGACGAGGCTTTCCGCTACATCGAGAAGATTTCCGATACCAACATCATCACCGCAGATGATGTCGAAGCCCTCAATCTCGCTTGGGGCGAGGATGGCGAGTCCTACATCTATCTCCACGAATATAAGGAGGTCTGAACGCAACAAACCCCTGAGCAATCACACCGACCGCCCAGGGGTTTGCCTTATTTTGTCTCTATTGCCTCTTATATGTTAGAGCAACTTTTCGGGATGCTCCAGTTCCTCAACCAGCAAATCAACAGTTGTAGATGGCTTATGCGATTTATAGTCCACCGATTCTATAAAGAACTCGCGCAGCCTCGCCGCTCTTTCTTTTGCCAATGTCTCACTGCCAATGCTTTGGAGTAAAGCGTATATCCCTTTGTCATTCTTCTTGTATCGATACTCTTCGTAGCCGGGCTTCTTCTGAATCTCGTTTTCGAGTTTCTTTATGTAGTCAGCTCGGCTGATGGCACTGTCGAGATAAACGAAATGAAACAGATACCACAACTCAAACGCTTCGTTGCTCCAGCCTGGCATATAGCCTTTGCTCTTTGCAAGCGCTATAGCCTCATTGAAGTCGTTGAAGTCATCCTTGTCAAACACTACCCATACACGGTCGAACCGCAGCTGTCGTTGGTGTTCAAGGCGTGACCGGATTTCCTCTGTCTTCTTTACTAATGCACAGGTGGATTTTCCTTCGCCTACAATTTCTTCGGAGCGCACCTCCGAGTAGCGGTCTTTGACTAATCCCTTGAAATAATTCGGCTCAGTACGCTCACCCTCACATACAATCAGGAAACGCACAATCTTGTCGCGCGTGGCAACTTTGCGTTTCTTTGCAGCCTTTGCCTCACGCTTTTCGCGTTTGAGCTGCTCTATCTTGGATTTCGGCAACTGTCCCATATCAGTTCATAAAAGGAATGGCACCGTAGCGACCATTGATGTAGTCTTTTTCAATATTGCGGTCATTGCGTACCTTGTTGCCGGCATCATCGCGGAACTCCACCAATGAGTAAAGTTCCGAGGAATCGGTCTTATCTTTCTCGGTGAACCAAATCTGGTCGCGGCGTAGGTACTGGAGATTCAGCAGATTGGTGTCGTGGGTGGCAAAAATAAGCTGTGCACTCTTTTTGTTGATTTCCTTGTCCATAAAAAGTCCGATGATTTTTCTGGTGAGGAACGGATGTAGTTTGGCATCCAGCTCATCTACAATCAAAACCTTTCCGTTAAGAATGGCATCGAAGATTGGTCCGGCAATCTCGATGAGTTTCTTGGTGCCCTCCGATTCCATTTTGTCAGTGGGAAAACTGCGCTGCTCGACGACGGTGCCATCCTCATTGAAGATGTTATGAATCGTCTTGGAGTCTAGCGAAAACTTGTCATCCAATTTGGCGTTTACTTCAATGCCGTGAAAACCTAGGTTTGTCTGCTCAAAGAGGCGCATTACTTCATCACCTCCTTCCTGGTTGTACATCAACATTTTCAATGTCTTGCCAACATATTCTTTGCCATCCATCCCCGACATGTAGTCCATATTGGTGAACCAGTCGAGGATTGCCTGTGACACCTTGCCGTTGAGCTGGGCCACGAGAGATACGAACAATCTATTGGCCGGAGTGGAATCCTGTTTGCCGATGCCCTCGCTGAAACGGGTCTTTGAAATCTTGAACTCGTCGCCACTACGGAGGAACAATTCAAATTCACGCTCTCCTTTTCGCTTCTCATAGAGCCATTCGTTGAGAATTGCTTCGGCGTTGTAGTCGAAACCGTAGCGATACTTGGATTCACCGATAGTAAACTGAATTTCAAAGGATGTCGGTTCATCACCGGAGGTCATGTTCAGGCAGAACGGCTCAGCATCAAGTTTGTCCTTGGGATTCAACTTGACGGAGTTGAGCAGCACGTCGCGCATGGCCCTCAATGCTTTGAGCACATTGCTTTTGCCACTTGAGTTGGCACCATACATCACGGCTACAGGAAGAAGATTCTCGTCTGCCGCCGGCACAACCGAACCGGCCAACTCCTGAATGGAAGCAGCCTCCATTGAGAGGGTCATCTCATCCCGAAACGACCGGAAATTCTTGAATGTGAAGTTTACTAACATGGCTCTATTTGTTTTTCGTTATGCAAAGATAACAATAATTTTTCAAACAGAGTTTGTTTTGTGAGATATTTTCTCACAAAACAGCTATCATACACCTGTTTTGGGTGGTTTGCTATCAGAGATCTGCCTCATTGGATGGATTTCGGCGAGTTTACAACAGATGAAGTAGGCCCGTTTGAAGTCTTCAAACAATTCATCGTCGAACCATTCCTTTGTAGTGAGCCTGTAGAGAAGACTTGAATCTTCAAACTCGTCGGGGCGAATTATCAAGGGCGTAAGTCTGTAACCCAACCCTTTGTTGCGGTCGATAAGGATGATACCATCCTTGCTTAATGATACCCGACCAATCTTGCAGATTATGGGAAAGCCCTCTATTATGTCGATTGGAGTCACGTTGTTCCAATCCCCGTCATATCTCTGCATGAAGGAATGGTCCATTAAAGACTGCACACATCGCGGGTCTACGAATGAGTCGCGTTCATAGACATAATCCTCGATGTTGTCCACATGGTAATGCTTGGCTATCCGTGAAAGCAGATAGTCTGTCACTTCCTGCCGCCCGTTCTCCAGATAGGAGACCGTACTTTGGGGAATCTTCATTGACTCTGCAAACTGTTTTTGCGTCAAGCCTTGTTCCTTGCGGAACTGTCTGAGATTTATCAGTTTCATTTTCTGTAAGATTTACCGGGGTGAATGATTTTTGTGTATATTTCCTGTATGCGGTCAACGACCCTCCAGCCATATTGCTTGAACAGATCATCGGACACAAGATTGGTAGTGATGATTGTGAAACTCAATGTCTCATAGCGTTTCTCTATCAATCGCCTTACAGGATGAGCTGGAGTGCCAAATGACAAGACCTCACACGGTTCCTCGCCCAAGTCATCTATGACCAACAATGGTATGTTTTTGAGTTTGAGTATCTGGCTGTCTTCTTGATTCTTGTAATACTCGCAGACCTCAGTGGCAGTGATGAACCGCCACCCAAACTCAAAGTATTCTCCCATATAGTCGAAGCCCCTTTTGCTGTTGAGCTGCCGAGCCATCTTCAGGATAGCTTTGGCAAGCGTGGTCTTGCCGTTGCCGGGCACGCCGCAGAGCATCATGCCCGATTGCGGATATGGTTGGGTCAAATGTTGTATGACCTTGGCAACCACCTCTTTGGTATTGTCATCACTGATGAAGTCGCCGTAGCGCTCCAGCACTTCCTCCTGGTATAGTTTGTACAACATGAGGTAGGCATCCCTTGGAGGGAGATTGAAGCGGAAACACGGGGCCATCTTGTGCATCGCTTTGACCGCAGCGACCTGGTCGGTAAGTTCGGTCTCTGTAATACCGAACTCACCGAGTATGTCACTGAGCGACTGTGATTCTTGCTTTCTCATGGATGCTTCGTGTTGCTGGATTCAACTCTGAAACAATCGCACCAGAAATAGTCCGTAAAAAGTCTGTGGGCTACCTCGATGCCATAGGTCTCTCGGATTGTCTGTGGGTCAAACGGCGTGGCAATCAGTGTTAGAAGCCTATTGTCAGACCTGAACCGGATAAGTGTCTTGACCAAAGTTTTGGCAAGTCGCTCATTTGTGCATTCCTCCTCGTAACCAAGGTTGTCAAGGAAGAGCACCGGCGCTTTTGCCGCTTCCTCGAATGTCTCGTAGGAAGCCAAGGAGTACCGAAATTCCTCGGCTCGGATGAATTTACAATCCAACGAGTTGATTTCCTGATACTTCCATGCTTTTGGATGTTTTTTCAACAGACAGAGAAACTTTTGGAAGACCAGCATGAATGTTGTCTTGCCCGAATCATACGAGCCGGAGAAGACAAATCCTATGAGAGACTCCGGATGTGTCAGCATTTCAGCGATGTGAACGAGTGCTCTCTTGTCACATTCGTCAATGACAATCTCTGTGCCTCTTTCACTGCCAACTGCATAAAAGCAGCGGGTGAGAACTTCTTCAATCGTCTTCGGCTCCAGCAGGAGGCGAAAACGGCTTTTCGTAGTCTGCGGCAGTTCTCGCGCTGCCTTCAGAACCTCTGCGTCGGGCGACGTTTGTTTGGCCGGCCCCTTTTTCTTGTTGTCCATTTTGTGTTGATTTAGATTTTACATTTGAGTTTTGTCGAATCTGGACCCGTGACCAGTTCATGAAGTGCTGTTTGAAGCCCTTGAACGAGTCATGGTAATCTTCTGCGCCAAGGCAGTAGTTGATGAACTCATCGAGCATCTGCATCAAACCCTCTTTGCCGTTTTCCGGCTTCAAGCTGTAAAGCATTTGCTCAATGGTCATATCTGATTTTTTTAAATCTTCATAAAAACTCCTTTCTCGCGCGGAAGAATCAGAGAAAGTATTTTCCTGTTTATTAGTTTTTTTATTTATTATATTTACCCGTATCTGACCGTCCATTTCATCCGACACCCCGGCCAACGGTTCATTATGCAGCTCGTGGTACTTCTCATCTTGCATGTCATCAGACATCCCACCCGACAAGCCGCCCGACATACCACCTCTGGTTTTTCGCTGAAAATAGCCGGCAGGAGGAGAGAACCTCTCATACTGCACAATCTTGATTATGCGGATTCCCTTCTCTTCACGGAATGTAATCCGACCCTCCTCTTCAAGGTCGGAGAGGAAACCGGCGATTGATCGCTCATCGGCATTCCATACCCTTTTGAGGTATGACAGTGTAGGTGCAACTTCTCCATATTGAAGATGAACGACGATGCCGGTGGCTCCCGCACCTTGAATGCAGGGCTTCGAGGCGGCATGGTTTCTCAACCACAGCCACCAACAAAATTTTTTCGGATGCTGAAAGAGCCAGTCAAGTTCCTCATCCTTGTATATCAGTGTGAATCCGGACGTGTACATAGTCAATCCTTTCTGCATTCAGTCGACCTCAGGAATGCAGCCAATTCCTTTCCGCTGAATAGCGTTAATGAGTTTTTGATTCTCATAGCACTGCCAACCTTTTCTATCAGGCAGGCTACTTGATCTGTGGTGCGCCCAAGCATATCGGCAAGTTCGAACACAGAATACCATTTATCGGCTTTAATCTGATTCATCATCTTATGTTGATTTTGCATCCCCATCAGGGAAAAGGTGATACATAGATGAGTCCAGAAGAATTGCGATTCTACTTTTGGCGTATTGTTTAGGGCTATGCCGCCCATACATCCAGCTAATCACAGATTTGCGCGATGCGCCGGTGGCCTTGCATATATCATCAATCAGTTCATTATATTCGACGGATTTATTGAATAGGTTATGGTATATGTTTACGAGGGAACCTTTGGCATTTCTGTCATCCGGGAAAAGTAACTTCTCAGACACACTCAACGAATTTGACAATCTCTTCTTAACAAGATTTCCGGGGTTGATTCCAGACTGCGTGGAACACAACACCATTTTCAAAGTGTTGGGAGCCAATCCGGTTTCTCTCATTAAATAGTTGAAGAACCGTGTACGTGGTGACGGCAAATCAGCAAGCAGTGCGCTTAACTCCTTAAGTGACTGGTGAGCCTTAATATATTTCGCGTATCTCTTCATGGCTCACAGTTGATTAAAGTTTCACCGCCTTCATTATCACTTCTGCTTAATGAGCGTGGCGCAATATGGATGTTGTAATTTCTATCGTGTGAGAGCCCGGTGGATAGTGATAAAAGCACACTCGTTGCTGTTCGTGGCTTTTCGGTCACGAACTTAAGAGGCTGGCAGTTCTTTTGATGTGTCTGTACAAGGCCATCTGCTCCAATACGGAACTTAGAGTCCCCAAGAATAAAAACATTCTCCATAATCATTCTATTGACTAAAGGTTCTTATTCTTTCGCGAGGACTCAATGAATTCCTCTACATCGTCCTCAAAATATATACGGCTTCTTCCGATTTTATAGCTCCGGAGTCCGGCTCTCTCATATCGCTGTATAGTCTTCACAGTTTTGCCCAACTTCTCGGCGACCTGCTCTATCGTAAGGTAGCTCTTCACAAGGCTATCCTTTACGCTCTTTTTCAAAACCTGTATATTTTCACCAAACATACGGGTACAAACTGCTTCGATGCGTTCATCGAGGACTGCATCGAATGAGCCGAATGATATGCTTTGATTATCCATGTGCGTCAGTATTTATTATTTCTGACGCAAAGGTAGATTGTGACTGATCCTTTACTGTAAAATACAGTGAAACCTGGTAAAGTCACAAAATTTTACTTTTTACTAAATTTTACAGATGCCGATTGGTTGCTTATAATCAGTACGCTATGTTGAGTTGATATATTATCTCAGATTTCTTATTTTCTACTTCTTCCTCAGTAAGCAGGCTGTCAACCTTAGAAAAATATTTAGACATCGCACCTTGGGTGTTGGCAACTCCCCAGAACAACTTCATAGCTTTAAAATTCGGAGAGGTTGTCAGAATTTTCATTTCTATAGCAGCCTTGATATATGCAGCCAGTTCCCTGCCACCTTTGCCATAGACTAATTCCTTCATCGCACTGAAGACTCTCACCTTCTCTTCAGGTGATGCTCCAATGATGAACTTGAACAGTTCTTCCCTCATTTCATTTGTTTCCCTCTCCTCTTTGGACCTTTTAGCACTTTCCCCTAGACTTTCAGCGGGTTGAATTTTTTCGGCAAAGGTTGAATCTCCCGCCAATTGACGATAATTCTTGTAAATCCAAGGAATCCAATGGCAAGACAGTGTGAAACAGATCTTTCTCAGGCTATGCTCTTTCTCATCGCCTCCGGTTTTTGGATTCAGATATTCAACCGGAAGCCGTTCAGCCCATGAAAGGAATGTGTTGATTGTTTTCGCGATATTCGATACAAACCATGATGCGCAGTAGCCACTGGTCATGTCGTTAAGAGCCAGTTCTTGAAACCCGACAAG
Source organism: Muribaculaceae bacterium Isolate-037 (Harlan) (assembly GCA_003762615.1). GTDB lineage: Bacteria > Bacteroidota > Bacteroidia > Bacteroidales > Muribaculaceae > Lepagella > Lepagella muris. The sequence continues at coordinate 5,786 of RIAZ01000005.1, read as the reverse complement.
TTCATTTTCTACGAAGTCTTGGAGATTGTTAAGTTGAGACAATTCGACATCCTCCCATCCCGAAAGATAGGGGTCAAAGATTTGGAATCTGCTACGAAGAGCATTGTAGAAATGAGGAATCGTCGTGCTGCCCATATAATTAGAGTTTTACAAATTAACGGATAGCCTCTTGATACAGTTCACCAACAGGGTACAATCCCAATTCAATAAGGTACATCGGTAAGCGGTGGTAATCAAAGGTTAAGACTGACGAAAGAAATGAAATTTTATTGGCTGAAAATTTTTGTACCTCGAAAAATTTGATTAACTTTGTATTGAGCCGATAGGCTTCACATCATCAAGATATAAATATTTGATTTTGACCACTCTGACGAGATGTCAATGTCATTGAAAGCGACAGAGAAAAACGAGGTACAAGCGCATATACGCATCCTCTGATTTTCAGTAGATTGAACTTGTTTCTCAATCCAATTTCAATCCAAAAAATCACTTTGTACCTCAAAACTGCTCAAACGTCTGAATAATAATTTAGTGAAGATTGTGCATCGGCAAATGACCGGCAATTAAAGATAGGCAACTATAAGTATAGATAAGTATTAAGGCGTTCAGTTTGAGCGCCTTTTCTTGTGTCCGGCTGTCGGCGGTTTAATCGGTAGAACTCGTTTCTACCTGTTTTTCACTCCATTTTTGAACCACATTTGTTGCTCGTCCACGGTCGGAACAAGTCGCTCCTTCCTATTGTGGACACATGTATACAATGGGATACGTAGAAATACGTAGGAATACATAATCGGCTCCGTGAGCGGCTCAAAAAATGTTCAAAAATGGCAACCTCAACCATCAGAATCAAAAAAATCTGTGAGTGGTGCGGAAAGGAGTTTGAAGCTCAAAAATGCTCCACCCGCTTCTGCTGCAAGCGATGTGCGGAACACGCTTACAAAGACCGACAGAGACACAAACGAAAACAAGAGACTGAAGCGATGGTGATTGAAACAATCATCCGCCAAAGAGAAGAATCGGTAATTCATAGGGCGTATCTGTCAGTTCAAGAGACCGCTGACCTTATGGGAGTAAAACGAAATGCGGTCTATCAGCTCATTTATCATGGAAAGTTGAAAGCATACCGCCTCACTTCCCGCGTTACACGTATCAGTAGAATAGACATAGAGGAACTACTTAGCACAAGCCTCTATGTCAGGAAGTCCAAAGCCAAGTCCTCGGTATCTGATGAGAACGGCGAAGCAATCTCGGAGTTTTACACGACGAAAGAGATTATCACAAAGTTCGGGGTGAGCAATTCATGGGTGTTTGCTCAGGGTAAGGCTCACAATATTCCGAAGGTCTACCACCGGGGGAAGACGCTTTGGAGCAAGGCGCACTGCGATCGGGTGTTTGCAGCGAAGCCCGAACCGCCGAAAGAGGATGACTGGATTTCATACTCTAATGTGCGGGCTGAGTACAATCTGACCCATGATCAGCTTCACAACTATGTGAAGTACCATGGTCTGCGCCGTAAGAAAGTCGGCAAGTATACCTATATATTGAAGTCGGAAATCGATGCGATTCTCCGTCCTCCAACGCTGAAATGAAGCAGGTTATCGGTTATCCGCAGGTTAACAGTCTAATAACTTGATAACCGGGAGATAACCAGTGAACTTCGCCGAAACAAATCATTCAAAAACAAAATTCGTATGGATATATGCACTAAAGTCGCCTTGCGGCAGCGTCTTCTTGAATCGGGTAAGATCACGTTGTACTTCGACTACTATCCACCAATCCGAAACCCGAAAACAAACAAGATGCAGCGCCATGAGTATCTTGGAATCTACCTGTATGGCAACCCGACCAACAAGGTGCAGCGCGACTTCAACCAGGCGATGCTTGAGAAAGGGGAACTTCTGCGCTGTCGCCGTCAGGAACAGGTGATTAACCGCCAGTTCGGTTTCATCGACCATAGCCAGCAGAAGGAGGATTTTCTCGCTTATTATGAGGAATATGCCAGAAGGCAAAGCAATACCAAATGGCGAATCAGCTACAAACATTTCCACATCTTTACAGGAGGGAAATGCACCTTCGGAGATATAACTCTTGACCTATGCAACCGATTCCGCGAGTATCTGCTGAACGCCAACCAACTCAAACACACAAAGAAGAAATTATCACGGAATGCGGCAGCCGGATATTTCTCGACCTTCCGCGCGCTGCTCAAAAAGGCTTACAAGGAGAAACTTCTGACCGAGAACGTCAACGATTTTCTTGAATACATCGAATGGGATGATGTCGTAAAAGAGTTTCTCAATCAGGACGAGCTTATCCGACTGGCCCAGACTCCCTGCGACAGCGGCGTGCTTCGCAGGGCATCGCTCTTCGCCTGTCTCACAGGTCTGCGTTTCAGTGACATTTTCAACCTCGACTGGAAGAATATTCAGGAGATTGCCGGAATCGGACTTTGTGTTGTAATCAAGACACAGAAGACAAAGACGGCTGCAACCCTTCCTCTTTGCGAGGATGCCATAGAGCTAATCGGAGAGCGGAAGACAGGCAAAGTATTTCCCGGATTCAAGAAAACACTTACGGCAAAACCTCTGGCAGACTGGATAAAGGCAGCGAACATCGACAAGCACATCACGTTCCATTGCTTCCGCCATACCTACGCCACCCTTCAGATGGCCATGAGCAGCAATCCTTATGTAGTAAGCCAGGCTCTGACGCATAAGAATCTTGAGACAACTCTACGCTACACGCATGAGGTTCCGACCGCACTGCTTGAGACTCTCGGCAAGATTAAAATCAAGCCCAAATAGAATGCACCTGATTTATCCCTGAAATGACAGTGGGACGTTCTCACGTTTCACAAATAGGCAGATAATGGTCCGTTACCGCCCGGTAACGGACTATTTTGTGCTAAAAATACAGGAAGTTGCTAAAAGTGAACCGATATGGCTAAGAAAAGTGTCCAACATTTCGTTTTTAGCAATCAATCCTCTGTAATTTTGTCGGACAATTTCAAAATCTCACAATTATATGAAAAGCGACAACACATTGAAAACCATGACCGTATTAATCACCATTGTCTTCCTGATTATGGCAATGAAGACAGCTTATGCGGGAACTAACGGGTCATCCTCAAATCCGGGCACAGCATTGTTCTGGCTTGATGCCACTTGGATATTCACTCTCTATGAAGCACCGTTTCTTTTGGCTGTCTTTGTGGCGGGACCGATGGTAAATGATGCAATGCCCGCAATTTTTGCAACCGGAAGAAAGTGCGCTGCGGCATTAAAACAAAACCTAAGTAAAACAGTTGACTCCGGCAACGCCCCAGAATCACTTAAAGCAGACGATATTGCCGTCACTTGTGATAGACAGGGCGAAGAAGGCGAAGTATCAGTCGTTGAGAATGATAAAACTGCGGAGCTATCGGAAGAAATCATCGGCTATATCTCCGGAACTTTCGGCAATCTACTGTCGGACGAACAGATTGAAAAACTGCTCGACAATTTCAGGAAACTGAATACCTGCGGACCTTTCGAGGTTGTAGAGAAGCGAAAATTGCAGGGAGTCTTTGAATTTGACCTGATCCATTTCGCATGGAACGTGTGTCGTCGTATCCATAATCCTGATACTTGTCCGAAAATTTTTGGTTTTGCCACAGCCGAAATGATTAAAGCCTCATTCCCGATGACGCTTCAGAACTATGCGGTCAGTACTATCAAAAGCCGACTCAAGGATTCCGACGCTACTACAAAGTTCCGACTTCAGATAATCGAAGTCAACCGACCGCTGGTGCCATATATATTTCCTGCGCCAGAAGAAGCCGGATAATATTCAGGTTATCGGTTATCCATTGGTTATCCGGATGATAACTGGATTGGAGGAATATAACCGATGAACTTTGCGGCACGATGTTCAAATCCCCCATCGTACCGCATTATGATTGAAAAACCAACATTCGAGGCAATGCCTCAGATTATGGCACGGCTTGAAGAAAAAGTCGATGCCCTGACCGAAACTGTCGGTAAACTACTGCAAGGCGCTATGGCTCCAATGGTCGTTACCGCTCCGGAAGAGATGGTAACAGTCAAAGATGCCGCCAGTATTCTTAGACTGTCTGTGTCAAGGGTCTATGCACTCGTTCAGGAGGGTCGTATACCATGCTATAAGCCAGGGCGCAACCTGCTTTTTCTCCCCTCCGAGTTAAGGAAGTGGATGGCCGAGGGGCTTCGGAAAGGCCAGCCTTCCATCGAAGAACAGATGGAGCAGATGACCAAAGGCATGCGCAACAGTGCCAAAGACAGGAGGTTCATATGAGCGCAGATTATAAACTTTCGTCCGAAAGGAAGGATATGGAAGGTACATTCTGCCGTGCATATTCCTGCCGTGCCGCTATTGAGAAATTCCTGGCTGACCTGTTCCTCTTTGATGCAGCCACCGGATTGTATGTCGCGTCATACAATCCGAAACTCACACTTGAAACAGATGATGTTCAGCAGATTGTCTGGATCAGTGGAGTCAACGCGCCCTGCAATGCATTTGAAATTGTAAGAATATTCAGGTTCGGAGACCTTGACAAATCTGTAAAGGAAGAAACCGCAACGAAACGTCGCCCCTCATATAAAGCAATGCTGCAACTCTGCACCGAGGACACTGCAGTAAAGCTCACAGTGATAAAAGACAAGAATAAATCTGTCAACGTAAATTCAGACGAATGGGAGGCGGCACTATCGCTCAACGACAGGAATCAGATTGAAAAAACAGGTCAGAATATCAAACTGATTCTACTCAACGACCCACAGCTCAAAAAAGTGCGTTTCGACCGCTTTACCAAGCAGGACATTACCGACTGTCCAGACTTCTGCAATGAGCGAGACAACCGTATTGACGATGAATCGATAGGCAAGATTGCCATTTATATCGAGAATGTATACGGGCTTCAGCTCTCTCAGCCGCGTATTATCGACATGCTCAAAACCACATCAAAGGAGCGTGGCTTCAATCCCGTACATGAATTTATACAGAGTGCGACATGGGATAATGTGGAGCGCATCGATACAGTTGTAATCCGATACCTTGGTGCCGATGACACTCCTCTTACACGGATGCAGACACGCAAGTGGATGGTCGGCGCGGTGGCCCGCGCTTTCAGTCCCGGATGCAAATTCGACCATATACTCACGTTTACCGGGCCGCAGGGTGTTGGCAAAAGCACATTCCTGAATATCATCGCCGGAAACTGGTTTTCAGATTCGTTCTCATTCGCTCACGACGATAAGTCGAAGATTGAGGATATCACTGGCGCGTGGATTGTGGAAATATCAGAACTCAACGGCATGAAACGTGCCCATGACGCCGAGGCTGCCAAGGCGTTCCTGAGTCGTGTCCGTGATGACGTGCGTCCGGCATACGCCCGGAAGAGTGAGTCGATTCCCCGAAGCAACGTATTTGCCGCAACGACCAACGAGACAGAGTTCCTGCAGAGCTGTAACGGCAACCGCCGCTGGTGGATTATCCCTATAAGGGGCGCAGGAGAAGTTCGGGAATGGATTGACGCACTGAAATCCGAGGTTCCCCAGTTGTGGGCTGAGGCTTATCACTATTACACTGCCGGAGAGACGCTGTTTCTTCCCCCTGAATTGGAATCGGAGGCCAATCGGCGACAAGCTGAATATACCACTGCCGCCGGAGATGAATTGCTTGATGAAATAGAGACGTTCTTGAACAGACTCGTTCCAAAAGCGTACTTCTCATGGCCGCTTGGCAAAAGGGCGCAGTGGCAGAAGTGGGCT
>RIAZ01000059.1 GCA_003762615.1 Muribaculaceae bacterium Isolate-037 (Harlan) | reverse complement strand
TTATCCAAATTTTCAATGTACTATTTCGTCTCTGAAAACAAGAATTTCCAGCACGTGATTTTTATGTAAAATCCGGTGTTCTGGATGCCGTTTTTCGGAACGTCAAACTGAACACCCTATTTAATAGATTATAATCCCATTGTGAACATGATTTTAATTAATCAATGGATAAAACAGAATTATATATGCCATAATTTTGCATACTCATATAAGTAATTGACATTGATAAATACACATTTAACTTTATTACAATAAGTTAAAAATATAAATAGGCACAAATTAATTGGTAAAAAATTTGCAGATATAGAAATAATGCAATAATTTTGCAGATAGAATATATCACTCCACAATTCAATTACATTAAACTAATGAATAAAATCTTAAAATACGATTTTGCATTGCCGGACGAGATCTCAACGATAGTGGAGGCTGATTTTTGGGTATTGAAAAATTACAATGCGAAAATATTCTCCTCTAAGTCTAATCCGGTTAAATTTACGTCAAATGTATCAATCCTAATCAGAAAAGGGAAATGTAACATTGATATAAATCTTATCTCATATGCTGTAAAAGCCCCTTGTATTGTAAACATCAGACGCACACAAATACTACAGATTAATCGAGTAAGTGACGATCTGGAGTTTTCTGTCATTATTATGTCGAAACGCTTTTGCGACAACTTGTTTCTATTGCTTCAAGACTGCATATATTATCCGTCTGCAGTAAGACAACAAGTAACTGAAATACCTGATTCTCTATTAAATAAATTTGAATGTCTTTATTCAAGAATAAATTCCATTTTTGAAGATAAGGCAAATCCATTTGGATATCAAGCAATGAGCTTATGCCTGGCATCTTTTTTCTTTGAAACAGCTTATAAATGCTATATGCAATTGGCTAATGATTTTCAGAAAGGGAATAATAGGCTTACTTCTAAATTCATTAGTCTTGTCCAAAAGCACTTTAAAACAGAACGGTTTCTTGAGTTTTATGCGAATAAATTGGAAGTATCCACAAAACATTTATCTCGCACGATGAAAAATGTAACCGGATTTACAGCCGTAGAATGGATTGAACGCTATGTGATATTAGAGGCAAAGGTTCTTTTGAAATCATCGAACCTCAATGTTAAACAGATTTCTGAAGAATTGAATTTCCCTTCTCAATCATTTTTCGGGAAATATTTTAAAAAAATTGTTGGAATTTCTCCTAAAGATTTCCGAAGCTCTTGATAAAAATGCAGTTAATGATACGCCCATCTTCTTAACATATAAATAGGCTTGCAAAAGGCTATAAATTTATGACCTCTTGCAAGCCTATTGACCATGCATTACTTATCCCATTAGTTTACCAAGTAAATCATGATATATCAATGGAGATGCAGCCATTATTGAATAATTCCTATCAGGTCTTATTGACTTTATGATTGCACCTCCTTCAAGCGCTATTAATTGCCCAGCCGCTACATCCCAATGCTTAAGGTTTAATTCCCAATAACCATCTAAAAAGCCGCCTCCTACATACGCTAAATCAATAGCTGCAGATCCCATACGCCTTATTCCTCTTACATACGGTGCAACTGCTCCAATCTCCTTTAAATTGTTGTCACTATTCTCCAATTTATCATAAGGCACTCCTGTCGCAAGCACAGATTCAGAGAAATTGTTCTTATCTGAACAACTGATTTTCTTCCCATTAAAAAAAGCTCCCATCCCCTTGATGGCATAGAAAAGTTCATCCAAATAGGCTGCATACACAACTCCTACAATCGTTTCTCCTTTATATTCAAGAGCAATTGAAACACAGAATACTGGCAACCCTTGACTGAAATTAGTAGTCCCATCAAGAGGATCTATAATCCAATTCCATTCAGATTTTTCATTAATCACCCCAGACTCTTCAGCAATAATTCCATGATTAGGATATTTTGATCTTATCATTTCTATTATGACTGATTCTGATTCTTTATCAGCAGCAGTAACCACATCATAATCATTAATCTTAGTCTGCATACTAAGATTATCTGAACGGAAATACTTCAGATGTACTTCTCCTGCCAGTTTAGCCATACAGATGGCATATTCAAGATACTCATTATAGTCTATCATAAATCAATACGTCTAATCAATTTGTATTTATTATTTTAATCATTTAAACCAATATGAATTATATGCACAGGCTACATCTTCATTCCTGATTCTTGCGTTTGCTATAATCCCATTTAAATTTATCTGAAAATACTAAACCTCCGATAATCAATATGCATCCGATATATCCAAGAATAGTAATAACTTCTCCAAACACAAAATATCCGGCCACCATTGTAACCAATGGTTGTAGATATATGTAGTTACTTGCTGTGACCGATCCAAGAATCTTAACACCTTCATTAAATATTATAAAACCGCCTATAGAACAAAAAATAACAAGGAATAGGAAATTTAATAAATACTGAGGTTGCTCCATATCAAATAAAACGGATAGATGAAGGGGAGTGCTCTGCGTCATAAGCAGTGGTAACGCTGTAAGAACCCCATAAAAGAACAATTTCCGCGTTATATACAACGAATTATAAATAGGTGTCAATCGCTTAATGGCAACTGTATAAACAGCCCAAGACAGTGATGAACATAATGCCAACACATCACCCGTAGGTCTGATTTCAAGGCTGCCCCCATGACTGAAAACAATACATGCCACTCCCGCAAATGCAACTATAGATCCAATTATTACACCGGGCATCATTCTGACCTTATATATCAAAGCCATTAATACCGTCGTAAATATTGGTGATATCGAACTCAATAATGACACATTTCCTGTTGTGGTATATTTTAATGCATAATTTTCCGTCACAAAATATATTGAGCCTGCACACATTCCACACAACATTAACTGTAGCTCGTCTTTCCAACTATACGCAAAAATGCGTTTGAATGTGAAACTCAAAAGTATTATGTATGCTACGGTAAAACGATAGATATACGTTTCTACCGGGGTAAAACCGCCATCAACCATAAGCACCTTAGAACTTATAAAAGAAGTTCCCCATGCCACCATTGTGAGTAATACACCCAAATGCGCAATAACTTTTAAATAGTTATTGCGTGAAAACCGTTTGATATTTGCCATAGAGTTTTTATGGAATATAAGGAATATTATTAATTGTCTTTTCTAAAGACAAAGTTAACTAAATTCCGAGTAATCCACAAAATAATTAAGTGAGTATAATAAATAAATAAGTAGTTTCTAAAAATTAATGTACATATGTTGGCACGGTTTTTGCAGTATGGTAAGGTAAACGACTATGAGAATTACAGAAGTAAACCTTACAAAGAAACAGAGAGTGGAGTTGGAGTATATC
>RIAZ01000058.1 GCA_003762615.1 Muribaculaceae bacterium Isolate-037 (Harlan) | reverse complement strand
AATGAATTATCCAAATTTTCAATGTACTATTTCGTCTCTGAAAACAAGAATTTCCAGCACGTGATTTTTATGTAAAATCCGGTGTTCTGGATGCCGTTTTTCGGAACGTCAAACTGAACACCCTATTAAATAAGATTCCGAGTTCTTGTTGGTATGATAAGCGACATGAGGGAATCTGAATATACATAATGAAGCCCTTGCAACTTCATTGATTACAAAGTTACACAACTTTTCCGATTTTACAAAAAAATACATCATGCACATCATGGTTCTGACATCATGCACATTATGGATATTACATCAAGCACATCAAGTTATGACATTATGCACAAAATAATTTGATGTGCATGATGTTATTTCATGATGTGCTTGATGTGTGCATGATGTATTTACTTCTGTATTGCTTTGGCTGTCCATCCCATTACAATCATAAATAGTAGATACCATGAGAATGAGATCTGTGTGAAGAATGACACTTCCAGCAATTCAAAAAGAGGATATGACAAAGGTGCTGCAATACCTAAGATAATCAATACCCAATACAATATGTTCTTTCCTGTTTCAGTCATATTAATTATAAGGTAAAATGTGAATATTAATGAATTTATCTTTTTTCGCGGAATGGATTATAACTCCATTTTTTTTGCGATAATTAACTATAATCTTGAGGTTTTGTTAAACAAAATAATCGTATTGATTGCAAAATTATATAAATTTGTCGTTTTATGCAAAAAATACATCACGCACATCATGCTAATACATTATGCACATAAATTATTTTGTGCATGATGTCATAATCATGATGTGCATAATGTATTAGCATGATGTTATCCCATGATGTGCATGATTTGTGCATGATGTTATTTCATGATGTGCATGATGTATAAAAAAGACGGGGAGTGTCGTCAATATGACACTCTCCGTCTCATTTTAGAGGATTGTTAGTCGGTTTCTACGATTGCTTATCGTTTGATGAAACGATGCGATTCGTTCTTGCCACTGCTTGTCACGGTGAGGATGTGGACTCCTGTGGCGTTTTCACCGATGTTGATGCTGTAGGCGTTTCCGCTTGTCACGTCAATGTCGGAGTTATATACGCACTTGCCTGCGGCATCGAAGATCTGGATCAGGAACTTGCCGGAAGCAAGAGCCTTGAATCCGAGAGTCTCGTCGAATGCAGAGGAATCAAGCGTGATAAGACCGTTGCCGGATGTCGTGATCTCATCAATGCCGGAAGCATCGGTCACAGTCACCACTACCGGAACAGAAGAGGAGAGACCCTCGCCATCTGTTGCGATGATCTGACCCTTGGCAGTGCCGAGAGCACGACCCTGGAACACTACGCCTGTCGATGTGGTGAACGCATCCACGAATGAGTTGGCGGGGAAGTCCAGCTCGTATGAGAGTTCGTCGCCGTCAGGATCGGAGAAGTGCTCAGCGAATGTAACCACTTCCGAGAGATCACCCACCTTTATAGTGAGATTAATCTCATTAGAGGCTTCTGGAGCACGGTTCACGTCTTCCACTTCGTATGTCACAGCGGCTGTGGCTACATGACCGAGAGCATCAGCAGCAGCTATATTAAAGAGATATGAGCCCTCCTGACCGAATTCCGGTTTTAGAGCCACGTTGACAGTGAATGGCATTGTCGCACCATTTACGGAGATTGTGCCGTTATCATCTTTTGTGGCAGAGACGTTGGTGTCTCCCTCTGCCGGAACCACTCCATCTATTGATGCGATACCTGCGGCATCGTTGAGAGAGATGGTAACGTCATCGCCATCCTCATCAGCTACGGTGATTGCCACGATTGTGGTCTGTCCCTCCTTGGCATATACCTTTGAGGATGGTGCGCTGATTACCGGTGCACCGTTCTTGTCGAGATATATCGGGTAGTTAACCACTGGCTGGTTGGGGTCATTGCTCTTAATCACGATGACAGCCTTGTTGTTCTTCTCAAGGCGTGCAGCGGCAGCATTCACCTTCACCTGTATCTCCTTACCTTCAGAGATGCCGATCTCGCCCTCTGTCTCTTCGTTCAGCAGGCTGATCCACGGTTCGCCCGGAGTTGTCTCAAGGCAAGAGAGGATATAGCCAAGCGAGCCATATTGAGACTCAAACAACTGGGCGACGTCAAACCAACCGCTGTTTTCAGTCCAGCCGAGATAACGTCCTTCAGTGACGGGTTCTTCCTTGACGCAGAGATAGGTGGGATACAGTATGCCTTCTGGATACGTAACAACCACACAGAACTCCTCTTCAGGATTCATGTAAACCGGACGTTCAAGCGGTACGAGATAGAATCTGCCCTGACTCATTCCGGTCTCAGGATTAATCTGAGAATCGATGAATAGGGAGCCACGTCCGATTACTTCACCGTTATCCTCCGGATTAGAGCCGGAAATCAGTTCAAATTTGATGTTGACATTCTCTGCCTCCTCAATGCTTACAGGGATATAGATATGCGAGATATTGATACCCTCTTTCGGAGCCTTGAAAGCCACGGCAGCCTTGTAAACGTCAAATGCAGTGTTAGCACCGTAGTTATAGGATGCAGTGTTTCCGGGCATAGCCTCATAATAAAGAGCCGAGTTGAAATCGAAGTCAGAGGGGAGGTCATACGGATTGACGTTGCTGTTGTCGGCAGCCTTTATCTTGGCGAGCATACCCTCTGCAAGATCGAAGGGTGCAGCCTCATTCGTTGCAACCGACTTGCGGAATGTAGCCGGGGCGATTCCACCACCGAGGTCTTCCTCCACTTCACCTACGCCCGACGGGTCAAGACGGAGTGAATATTTGAGAGTGTATTCGCCATCATTAGAGATGTTGAGAGTCTCTACGGAAGAATGGTCGTCTGCAGCGTTCGACACGCGGATCTCCTGCTTGTCGAATGTCATTGCTGGCGCGGGAGTGACAATAAACTTGACGTTTACGGTCTTCTCTACAGAGTCTGAACCATCGGTGGTGTAGGTGATGGTGACAGGTATGTCAGTCTCACCCGGAGTCATCCAATAGTCACTCTCCATCATCGGTATTGCAAATTCAACAGGTGTGCGACCTACATTCATCGGCATGAAGAAAGAGGGGTCCACCTGCTGCCAACTTATTTTGCCGGTTGGTTCGCCTGTGATGAAGTTAATCTCCGGAAGTTTGGCAAACAGCATGAATGCCGGGAACTCCGTGCCGAAGTATTCATCAAAAATCATCGGAGACTCGTATGAAACTCCGGTAACTGTAAATTCAGCGGAACCCTCATTAGCAACAGAGAAGTATGCAGCATAGCAAGCACCGAGATTCACAAGAGGATCGGAGAAGTCAGTGCTGCGGAATGCAAGCACGTTCTCTATGCTCACACCTTCCGGAATGACGGGTTTAGCCTCGCCGGTGATTGTCAGGTTGACGGGTATCTCTACAGATTCCTTGGAAGGAACGTTTGTAGTCAGAGTCAGGTTGCTTGAATATTCACCAGCCATGCGGTCGGTGTTGAGACTGATGCCGATCACGTCTTTCTCTCCCGGAGCGACAGTGTTCTTGACCACCGGAGTGAAGGCAACTGCATTGTTGAATGCGATGTAACGCTCCGGAAGACGGATGAACTGGCTTGCATCATCATTCACCACACCGGCAAGACCGAACGGCGACATGATGTTGGAGTTCTCATCAAATGCCTTGTATTGGAACTTGAAGCTGCCATCTTTTTCAAGGATAAGCTGATAGCATACTCCATAGTTCATAGAGTTGCCATATTCCATGAACGAAACTACGGCGCGGTCTTCGGTCACATAGTGATATGTGCCACCGGTCTTAGTGGTGTTCATTGAATGTAGACCCCAGTATGGCGCGATGATATTGTTGAATACGGTGCCTTCGGGGAAGTCGCCCGGAGGTTCAGGCCAGATCTTGTCATCACGACGCGGTGTGAACGATACGAAACCGGTGTTGTAGACATACATCTTGGAGTATTTCTTTCCGTAGAATGGGAATTCGAAAGGAAGATCCACCTCGATGAAGTCATGGTTCATATAATAGCGGTATGCATTCTGCTCGCCAAGACCGTTTGATACGATATCAATCCAGTCGAACGATGTCTTATTGTCGACGGAAGCCCCGTATACATAAGATACCACGGAATTCTC
>RIAZ01000057.1 GCA_003762615.1 Muribaculaceae bacterium Isolate-037 (Harlan) | reverse complement strand
CCGAACTTGCCGCCTTCGTCGGTCAGGCTCTCGATGACCTTCTGCACCTCGGGGAATCCCACTTTGCCTGCTTCCACGAGTTCCTTGACCCTGCTCTCGGACACGCCGAACTGTTTGGCGAGCTCACCAAGCATTGGTATGCCGCGCCCGGTGAACTGATTGAGGTCCTGGGTGTATAGGCGGCCCTGCGCCATCGTGGTGCCGTAGAGATACACGAGGTCGTTCAGCGGCACGGACAGGCCGGCGGCGATGTCGCCCAGCCTCACGAGCGTGCCGTTGACTTTCTCCGTCTCAAGACCGTAGGCGAGAAGCTGTTTCGCACCGCCGGCCACGTCCTCGAGTCCGAAGGGGGTCGTGGCAGCCGTCCTGACGAGCTGCTGCATGAGCGCGTCGGCTTTGGAGGCGCTCCCGAGCATTGTGTGGAATGCGACCTCCAGCTGCTGGAACTCGCCGCGCACCGACGCTATCTTCGACACGAGTTCCTTCATGGCGAATGCACCGGCAAGCCTCTTGACAGTCTTATCCATGGACGTGGTCGCCTTGTCGAGCTCCTCCATCTCGCGCTTCGCCTTCCGGGTCTCGGCTGTAAGCTCTGAAACGCCGCCCCGGGCGCTCCTGGCCCCCGGGGTGACGCGGTCGTTCAGTATTATTTCTATCCTTACGGGCTGCATGTCATTTTTCGAGTTGGCTTCTGAAGAATCCCGCTATCTCTCCGGCCTCTTCCTCGGCGGTCCTGCCGGGCACGATCTCTTTCGCCTTGCGGCGCACATAGCGGGGCGCGTCGCTCAGCATCATGATTAGGGTCTGGTAGTTCACGCCGGTGAGTATGTAGTCCATGCTCCAGCCTGTGGCGCCGGCTATCTGCCACACAAACCCGAAGAGGCTATGGGAGCCTTCGTATGAGGCTCTTAACTCCCCTTCCTTCTTTGGCTCGTCCTCGGCTTCATCGGATTCGTCCGCTCCGCCGATCTGATAATAGGAATAAAAGGGTCTGTGCCCATCAGCGACACGAACCTGCGCATCGCCCCGAGCAGGTGCTCGTTGCTCATCCAGTGCCGCACCGCCCATGTCACGGGCCGCAGAAGGATCCGGCGCTTAAGTTCGCCACGGCATATCGTCAGCGCGATCATGCGGGCTATCTTCAGGCCGTGCTCCGCGAGGAAGCGCATCTCCTGCTCCTTGGTGAACTCCCACATCTGCCGGCTGGTGACGCCCATGGAGAGATAGATCCTCGCTATCCGTATCTGCCCGTCGAGGCACGGGCGGCGCATCGTGGCGCGTATCTCTACCGGCTTTTTCCTGAAGGGGAGGCGGAGGCTCTTCAGCGGCACGGACACTCCCGCGTCGAGAAGGGCGTCCGCCCCCTCCATCTCTATGTGCCGGATTGTGGCTTCGTCCATGGCTTATCCTTCGGGCTGTGCGGCCTGTTCGCCGGACGTGGATTTCTTTGGCAGCAGCCACCCGTCCTTTTCAGTCCATTCGGCGGGGAGGCTCGATGTCTCGAACACGCCGTAAGGGGGTATTCCGGCGGTGGCCGGCATGGACAGTTTCAGCTCGACCTCGATCTTCGCGGTCTCGGTCAGCGTCAGCTTGCCGGCAAGGTCGGAGAGCAGCGTGGCGTTGGGAATGAGGACTGACTGCCCGGACACGAGGGCGATTTCCCACGGCCCTTCCAGAACGAGGGCCGCGGCGGGAGCCGTCCAGCCCACCGTCTTGTCGCCTGATTTGTGCAGGTCGCCGCCGAGCAGCTGTCTGAGACTGTCAAAGTTGAGCTGTATCATGTCGAACTTGGGCGAGATCTTGCCGTTGGACTGCGGTATGACGAGCACGGGCGCGCCTGGCACCTGCTCGGCCTCGATTTCGGCGGCCTCGGGCTTGACGCCGCCCATGTCGAAAGAGTTCTTGGCTATATAGCCCACGGGGGCTCCCTTGTATTTCACGGCTCCGATGCCGTACATGAAGTCTTTGTTCATTTTTGGTCCTTTTTGAATATTCTGAATATTGTTGTAAATGACGCGCCTGCAGCGATTCCTGTCGCGAGAAGATATAGCTTATCGAAAAGGGAACTGTCGCGCCGTCCCTCCTCGGCCCGGTTTAGTTCATCCTGTTTCTGCTCAAGGGCGTTGCGGGCGGTGTGGTAGAGCGCCTCGTAATATTCCACCTGACGCTGCAGGGAGTCGCAGGTGCCGGTGATATAGATTATGCCGCCTTGATGGGTGGCCTCTACATGGGCGCGGTCCTTGCTCTCGCGGTAGGCGGCTCCTTCGGGCAGCTTAAGGAGGCTGTCCACGGATATCGCCAGGCTCACCCGGCTCTCCGGCACCGGAAGCGTAGTTATCGTTCTGGTCGCTGACGCGGTAGTGTCGCTCTTCGCGAAGGTCGAAGATGTCTGCTCCTGCTGCGTCTGTGTCTTTTTGGTTGTCGCGCAGCTTGAAAAGCACAGGGCAATAGTCAGAATGACGACAACCGGAAGCAGCCTCGACAGCCTTGCGCAGCCGGGCCATTTCTCTCTTGGTAGAGGCCATCTCTTTCTTTGTGGCCTGAAGGTCCTCTCGTGTTGCATTGAGTTCTTCTTTTAAGGGTTTGACGATGTTCTCCACCAGAATCCGTGTAGCGTTCTCGGTGTTGGTGATGCGCACGGTCTCTGCGTCAGCCTTTGCCTTCTCCGCATCGGCGTTGGCCTTGCGCACAGTGGCTTTCATGGTGGCCACTGCCACCACGAGCCCCACAAGGCCGGTGCCGAGAAGAATGTTTAGGATTTCGCTGAAATTCATAGCTAACGAGCGTAAACGGATGCTTGCATTTGCTTACCGAGTGACGCATGAATTGCGCCTGGCGAGCGACATCGCTGTGTTTGGTTTGATTGGTTGTTACTGGTATATGCCTATTGACCTGAGCCATTTCTGCACGTCGAAACTCGGGCAGGCCTTGGCCGCGACCTCGTTGTGGCCGATGATGCGGACCTCGGGGAAGCGGCGGTGAAAGTCTTTCACGTATGCCTCCATAGCCTTGAGCTGCGCCGGCGTCCTGGTGTCCCTGGGATTCATCGAGCTGTCGCAGCCGCCGGCATAGACGACATGACGGCTGACGGAGTTGTAGCCCCTGGCGCCGTTGGTGATTTCCCACGGATCCACGTTGGCGTCCTCGTTGTTGTCGACGAGCCGCTCGACTTTGCCGTCAAGATGGATGATGTCGGTATAGCCGACCTGCTTCCATCCTCGGCCGCCGGCCGACACCGGGGAGAGGTGCATGCGCCGGATGTCGGCGGCAGTCACCTCGCGCCATTCGGGTGTCGCGGTGCAGTGCAGTACGAGATACTTCAACCGGGCCATCGCTTATTCAGTGGCTGCCGCCTTTTTGGTGAACTTGGGCGTGGCACGGAAATCGGCCACGATGAATTCCTCACCGAAGGCGATGTTGGTGTCGGCCTTCATGAGCAGCTTGAAGAAGTACAGCTCCGATGCCGGCGCATACTTGTCGATCTGAATTACCGACTCGTCGTTCTGGAGGTTGACAGCGGCGAAGAAGTTGCCGTCGGCATCCTGGGAACTGAGGGTGGCGACGATGAGCCCTTCGGGCCATGCTGCCACGGTCTCGATGGTGATGCCTTTGTAGCGCTTGCGGTTGACTTCGGTCTCGCTGGCGTTCTTGGCCTCGCGCTCGGTCAGCTCGTCGTCGTACTTGTCGAAGTCCTCGACGCTCATGATGATGCGCAGCGAGGGGTTTGAGCGCATGGCCTTGGGGATGGCGGCGCGTACAGCCTTGAGCTTCTTGAGCATAGTGTCGGCCTTCGACACGTCGACACATTTGTAGTCGGCGGCTTTGGCCGCCTGTGTGAGGATGCCGTTCATGAGCTTGGTGTCATCCCCGTCCTCGACGTATTCGCCGTTGACGTAGTGGTCACCGAGTTCAAACTGCACCTGCTTGGACAGGGCGTCGAGAAGGGCGTTCTGCGCTTCAGGAGGGAGCTGGGCGAACACGAGGTTGCCTTTGGGCTGCCATTTGCGCCAGATCTGCTCAAAGGCCCGGGGATTGAACAGGGTGAAGGCCATGAAGTCGTGGGGCTCGAGCGTCTGCTCAGACCAGTTGAAGTCGCCCTTGCTGTCCTCGATAACGGGATTCTCCTTGCGTTTCTGGAGCATGCGGCCCACCTTCAGACGGGGAATGCTGATTTTCTTTTCCACGCCGGGAATGACGTGGATCAGGCCTTTCTCCACAAGCTCGTTGCTCGTGGTGGCGACGGTAAGGATTCTCTCGAGTACCTCGCCGTTGTAATTGGTGTTGTCTACTTTGATTGCCATGTCTGTATGGGGTTGTGGTGTTACTTCTTGAGCCTGTTGCGGATTTCATCCATGCGAAGTTCCCACGGGCC
>RIAZ01000056.1 GCA_003762615.1 Muribaculaceae bacterium Isolate-037 (Harlan) | reverse complement strand
TAGTTTTCATGAGAAAAAGCGTCCAAACTTTTCCTTTAAATTACTAATTTTCAGGGACTTTTGCAAATTTAATCGACTAAAAATTAAGTGTTTAACAGCATAAATTTAATTTTTGTCATCTACTAAAAAAATTGATATATATAAGAAAACTGAATACAACAATGAATCCGAAAATATACAAGCCCGAAGAAAGGGTGCCCCAAGAAATAATTGACCGAATAAGGGAGAACGAGGAATGTTTTGAACAAATACTTTCGAATGGCAGTGAGGGTTTTGTCGGGGATGTAGGTATTATAACCTACCTCGACTATGAGTATGGCTATTCTTATTTGATGGATCGGTTTGGTAACAAGCCATTGCTGGACTTCGGAGACTTCAAATATGACCAAGAACGACGTAAAAAATTTTTCTTGGATGGAAAAACTCACCCGGACGGCAAGGATTATTTCAATGGTCCTTATTTCAAAAGACTTTCTTTTCAAGGAAAACCAACTGACAAAGTTTTATATTATGGATTTTGGGACGATTGTGGGAGTGGATATGACATTGATGACGATATGGTAAATAAGGCACATCCATTTGACCGTATTTATATTGGCGGAATCATGGATAATGAGTGCAATTTTCTTGGGAGAGCTCAGTTTGAAGGCTTTGATGAGTTCATTTCCCCTGATTATATTTTAACTCACAAAGTGGATCCAGCAGCAGAATATCGAGAATCTTGCAATTCAGATTGGTCTTCCTGCTATGATTATTCACCAGAAGATGAATGGGAAGACGATCCGTGGATAAACGCTGGCAACAGAGGTCTTTATAGCGTTAAGAAAAAGAGACAATTAATTGTCAACAATGTAGATAGAATTGAAATTCGAGGCAGTGATATATTCTTTTATGCACATAAACAGGCCAAAATTCAAAAATATCATCCAAATTTGCCTAAGGACGAAGTTCATTTTTTATCTGTGGGATACGATAAATTTCCACATGGAATTGAAGATTGGAGACCAAAATTAACCAAAAGCCCAGACTTTTTTAATGATGTTCATGGCATCATAAGCGTTGGGAACTTCGCTGGTTCAGATATATATGACTTGATGGACAATCGTCGCCAAACTCTGCTTAAGTTATGTAGACACAACTATTTTCATCTTGACTCTGGCGTTATAGAACAATGGGAAGATGAATACGAAGATATTGTAAACGAGTCATTCTTTGACAAACTTTGGGTGGCTAATGACGCTCACCATATTTATAGAGACATTACTTCTGTAGATGGAAAACTCAGTATATGGGGGTCTTCGGTATACGTGCTTGACAATAGCCCATATTGGGGAACTCGTTATGTTGAACTTCATGGCATTCAAAAACATTCCGAGAGGATGACTATCAAGGAACTCTTGGAAAAAGATTTCCCTTATATCGATGGCCTCATTCGATTGAAACGAGTAAGAGTTTCCCCCAATGTTCTCAGGACATTGAAAGATGCTCCTGACACCCAATATGACCAACGAATGGATTCTTTAATACAGTTCGTTGACAAGTGGGAAGAAGAAATTGAAGAATGGGAAAATGAAGAAAGCGAACGTAGATATTCAGAATATCAAGCCATGCAGGAAGAGGAAGAACGAAGATATTTTGAAAATGAAGGATACCGTGAAGCTTTTGATGGGAATCCTGAGGCGGAATGGAACATTGACTGATATGAATAGGATTTTAACCACTATATTGCTTGGCTTATTCATTCCCATATATACATTTGCTGAATACGATGGAAGAATGGCTGATGATCCTTATCATAAGTCTCCGACATGGATATATATTTTGTTGGTCGTAGGCTTGTTTGCACTCATAGGTAAATTAGCAAAAGGTGGCACCCACAAAAAAGCACGGCGCAGTCAGGGACCTCCATTATCCCCTAAGACAATTTATAAAAGTTCTGGTCGCTATTGGACTACCTGCCCGGAATGTAATGGAACCGGATATGTGGATGGAAAAGAGTCATACGTTTTCCCAAAGAATCCTTATACGATTTCTTTGGGGAAAGTGGTTTGTGATAAATGCAAAGGATTTTGCCATAAGCTAACTCCCGAAGCATTAGATCTTTATAAAGAATTGTCCATTGAAGAGCAGAAAGAAGGAAAAGCAGCAAGAGATAGACTGGAACAAACAAAAAAAGAAAAAGAGAAATTTGAGAAAGAGCGTTCCGATAAACTTTACGAAGTAAGATGTAAGATAGTACGAGAAGGGAGAAAGGTACATGAACAACAATATTATATTGATGAATTGGAAAAACTAAGAAACCGGCGCATGGAAATTGTAAATAGAATTAAGGAGATTTCTAAGTCACAACCTATTTGTCCGTCATGCAACGGATTGAATAGTGATTGCTTTGATTGTCATGGCATTGGACATATATTCAATGAGGCGTTAACCAAAGCATATGAGGAATTTCTTCAATATAGGTCGGAGAGGACGCTCATATATACAGACTATATGGCTTTATATGGGAATGATTCTATTTCAATCAATAAGATTGCACTTTCTCCCTTTATTTTGCCAGATAATGCGCATCATGTGTCGCCAAAAACTGAAATTATTCGTAATCGAATCAGAAATTTAGTTAAAGAAGAATCCCTCTGCCTTAATTGTATGGCAAAAGGATATGTTGAAGTGTGGATGGATAAGAATGGTAAAGCTTACGAAAGAATCGGTTGTCCTAAATGTCATGGTCAGGGCAAACTTTACTACGATTAATTTTTAAGTTAACAAAAACGAATAGTAGTGTTTCATTGAGTGTGGAATGATATAAAACTGGATATTCCAGATTGAAAGAATGGTCTATGCCCTTCTGAAAATCAGTAAGACATAGACCATTTTGTTTGATTATGGGACGTACAGGGCGGCGAGTTCGGTGAGGCGTCGGGTGTAGAGGCCTTTGTGGAACTTGCCTTTGTAGTGGCAATGGGAGGTGTAGGCGCGGAAGATGTCACGGTCGCCTCGCTTCAGCTTTTTGTAGAAGGTGCTTTTGTTGACGGCACCGGGGCCGATGTTGTATGCTAAGGCAGCGGCCAACACGGAGTCTCGACCTAAATGGGCGTACATGTTGCAGAGCTTGCGGAAGTCTTTGCGGAGAAGCGCGTCTGCTTCGTGTTCGGTCAAGGCTCGATATCTCGGCAGTTTCTCGCCCGGCCATATTCTGTGACCATATCCGCAATAAGGAAGATGACGCAAATCGTGTAGCGTCTCAAATTTTTTGATAATCAAGATGGCACGTTCTACAAGCGGTAAGTCCATGATGTTTCGCTTGGGTTTTGATGCAGATTTTTGTTGCGCTGGGGCGCAACTTTGGGTCGCGGCATGGACTTGAGAGGCGGTCAAGGTCGCCATGAGCGCGATGATGATATACAGTATTTTTCTCATTGTTTTACTGATTTTCTGTGACGATTACGGGATTGATTGGAACGATGGGACCGACTATTAGTCCTCCGCCGCTGTTGTCATCGCCGAAGTCTTTTCCGTTGAACTCAAAGGTCTGTTCCCAT
The DNA here is from genome assembly GCA_003762615.1 of Muribaculaceae bacterium Isolate-037 (Harlan). Classification (GTDB taxonomy): domain Bacteria; phylum Bacteroidota; class Bacteroidia; order Bacteroidales; family Muribaculaceae; genus Lepagella; species Lepagella muris. Next base: position 1,528 of record RIAZ01000056.1, on the reverse strand, counting down.
GGTGTAGAGCCGAAGTTGTCTTCAATCACCACGAGGAATTTGTGGGCATCGGAGGATTTGGCGGTATAGTTCAGGCGGAAGGTCTTGTTTTCGAGTAAAACACGGTCATTGTTTGTCAGCACCGGACCATCGACGAGTTTGAGTATTCCCTCGCCGTCATATTGGAAATAGCGGATTGTGTAGAGGGTATTGGCATAGTTGCCCTCCGGTTTGATTTCAAAGCGCAGCTCCACGGTCTGACCCTTTGTGATTTTGTCGCCGTAGGGCATCACCTCGACGGTGAAGGGATAGGACTGCTGCACGTCAAGGTCGTCATTGCATGACGAGAGAGCGAACACGAGGGCAAAAAGGATTGCCCAGAATCCGAAGAAACGGACGGGGGTGACGCGGATTGCGCCGATTTTATTGAGAATTGTTTTCATTGTCTTTCAGAGTTTTAATTTTGGTTTTCTGTTTTGTTTTTGGATTTGAGCCATAAGGTAATCATTGAGATCCTTGTGGTTTGGGTAGAGGGAAGATTTGTCGCAGACCTTTGTGCTGAACTCCTTTTCAAGTCTGGAGAAGGCGGCTTGTCCTGCGGCGTCATTGTCGAAGAAACAGAGTATCACCGAATAGTCATTGAGCAACGGGATTGCCTTGCCGAGATTTGCCACGGAGTTTAGCACAATCACATCGTTATAGTCGTTGAAGCCGAATTTCTCCGCTGAAAGAAAGTCGATGAAGCCTTCGTATAGGCAGCATCTGGCATTTCCTTTGGCGAGATGCGTTATAGCCTTCGGTGGAAATGACCCCTTGAAGAAAGGATTCCGCAACTCAAATCCGTGCGCCATATTCTCAAAGCCGATAGCGTAATATTGCTTACCGTGAAGTTCATAGTCCACCTGCACACAGTATCGTTGGGCGATTTCTTTCGGTATGCCACGGTCTGCGAGGTATTTCAACAATGCCAGATGCTCCAGCTTTGAGATTTCCACATTGGAGAATGTAGGTTCCTCCTTGAATGGCATCGGCTTGTAAGGCTTTTCCACCGGCATCTGCATCTTCTCGGCGATGAACTCCGCCTGACGGATGAAGTCGGTTGTTCCGGCTATTTCCCCTGCGAGGGAGAATATATCGCCGCCATTTCCGGAGCCAAAATCATACCAAAGATTTTTCTTCGGGTTGACATGGAACGATGGTTTTCTCTCACTGCGCAGTGGAGAATAGAACCATAGACCTTTGCTGTCGCGTCCGGTGGGCTGATAGCCGAGGTGGTTGAGGAAATCCACAAGGGAGATATTACGGATGTCGTCAATATTCATCGTCTAAAACACATATTTCCTGACTTCGTCACTTTTTGAGGGTTAAAAATAAATATCATTGATAATTAGAGATATAGGTTTTAGAATTGGGTGATTTGGGTGACGCAACGGCGAAAATTCGCTATCTTTGCGCATGTTTGTGCGCAAAAAGAAGAATAGATCAGGCTCAACCAGCATCGTTATCGTTGATAAGCGCGGCGGTAGGTTTAAGGAGCTTCACACCGTTG
>RIAZ01000055.1 GCA_003762615.1 Muribaculaceae bacterium Isolate-037 (Harlan) | reverse complement strand
CGTTCTTGTACTGGGCGCGGATGAACTTCTTGGAGACGGTCGGCTGGTATGCCTCCTCTATGATTTTCACGCCCTCGAGGAACTGCTCGCTGCCGCTGTCCTCGGCCATCTTGCGGAGCTGAAGCACGCGGCTGGCCTTGATGTTGCCCTGCCCGTCGCGGCTGAGAAGGCGCAGCACGGCGTTGACGAGGGCTTTGGTGGCATCGTCCTTGGCGAGGCTCTCTATGTAGCCCTTGACCATGGCGATGCCGTCCTCCACGGTGTCACGGTAGCCGTCGATGGTGTTCACCCCGAGGATGACGCGCAGCGTGCTGTCGGAGTTGGTGAACGTGTGGCTGTTCTGCCCGTCGCGGGCCACGCCGGTGATTTCCGACTTCATGCCCAGGATGGTCTCGAAGTTGCCGAATATGGCCTCCTTGACCTGCTTGATCCGCTCGCTCAGCTCGCGGAGCTGCGGAATGGTGGCGGCGACTTCCTCGTCGACCATGTCGGCGTACTGTTTGCGCTGCTCCTTGCGCTCCTGCTCGCGGCGCTTCTTCTCTTTCTCGGCCTTGAAAGCCTCGAATTCCTGACGCTCTTCGGCTGTCATTTCCACTTTTTCTGTCATATCTCTTGTTTTTAAGGGTTGTTATTCGTTTTCTTTGCAGGGCACTTCCTCTATCTCGTACCATTCGACATCCTGGTTCTCGAGTCCGAAGAACTCTATCACCTTTTCGCGGTCTTTGTAGCCGATGTCTTCGGGGGTGAGGATCTGCCCGGTGGTGCGTTCCTTGAGTTTGATTTTCCAATGGCGCTTTTTCATGTTTTTATTATGCTTGACCCATGCTCATGGGAATTATTATTACTTGCTGCCGGGATTGCTGAGTCTTTGGCGGCTCCGGCATTTCCACCGGCTGCCGGCGTATGCCGCCTTTGCGCTCGATACTCTTGAGCTTCCGTCGCAGTTCCCGGTGTTCCTCGGCGGTGATATAGTAGAAATCCTTGCCGATTATCCGGGCATCACGGCACAGCAGATTGACGCGCCCCCAGTCGGTTGTATCAACTCCCATCTGCTGCATGAGTTTGAGAGTCTTGCTGCGCTCCCTGCGGAGCTCGTCCTGCCCGCAGACCTTGCGCTTGATATCCTCGCAGCAGCGGTCGTACTCTTCCCGCGTCATCTCGCGGAGGCTGTCGGTGCGCCCTCCGGTGTACTGGTGTACCAGATTCTTTTTCATATCATCGCGGTCGGTGTAAAAATCAAGAGCCTTGATTGCCGCATAGAACCGGGCGAAGTTTGTTACTTCCTGTTTCATATTATACGCATGTTTTATTAGCTAAATCGATCATGACACCAGTATGGTATCTTTCAAGCCACATAAGAGCTTCATCAATTTTGGTTTTTACCATCGCTGTATCCCTTGTTGTCTCGGTTACAGCCACTACTTCAAGGTAATGAAGTGCAGCATTGAGCGAAGTTCTTGTCTTGCCGCATAACTCATCAAGAACCTGAAGTTGGACTTTATCTTTGTCTTTAGCCATTGTTCTTTTTTCTGTTTAGTTCACTTAATCGGTTTCTCTCCTTGAGGACTACCGTCCAGTTGCAGTAATTGCAGCACCGACCGTCCTCTTTGATTGGCCACGGATCGTTGCCGTATTCCGCGACCTCTTTGCCGCAGATGCAGCAGGTAAATTTTGTCTCACTCATAATCGTTTATTTTATATTCGGTTTCCAGTCTATCGTCACCATTGCAGCCACCTCGCCGGTGCTGGCACAGTCCGGGCATGGCTGAAAATCCGGTCCTTCGGAAGTGTCTATACCAAATCCTCCCCTGCCGTTGCAATAAGGACATGTCATCGGGGCGGTCATAAACGCCTCCTTGTGTATCCGGCTGTCCGGCTCGATGATTATCATTGTTCGTTTCTTACTCATAGTTATCCGGGATTGTTGGTCGTTTTCAATATTCCTTCCGTCCATACCGGGTAATATACACCCGGTGCCGGGATAAAGCGGCCCTGGCAGTAGGCCTTATAGCCGCTGACCCTGACCTTCACCCCCGCGAAGAACTTAAGTCTGACGGCGGCCTTGCCCATCGGCTGCCCCTTGTGCTCCTGGCTGATGAAGATGAAGCATTTCCGGGGGAAGCTCTTTATCAGGGACTCGGTCTCGGGGTACTCCCACCCCGCGGCCTGGAAGCTGTCGATGATGACGAACCTCGGGCTTTTCTTGCATCTGAGCCGCGCCGTCAGTTCCTCAATGGTGTCGGAGGTGGCGATGCGGAACCGCCCCTGCACCTCGTTCATCTTGAACCTGGCGATGCGTTTCTGGAAGGACTGCCCCACTCCTTCCTCGTAGCTCATGAACAGGACGGTGCCGTACTCGGTGAGCTTCCGCGCGAGCTGCATCACGAAGCTGCTCTTGCCGGAGCCTGACTGCCCGTGGATGAGCCATGTCTCGTTGACGGTGGGCAGCCCGAAGGCCTCGGCCCACTCGCCGTCCCACGGCAGGGTCCTGTAGGTCTTGGCAAGCACCTCTCTGGGGCTGAACGCTCTCTTCGGCATAGTCACTGTCTTTTAAGTTTTTCGATTTCGGTATATACGCGACGCAGCCCGCCTCCGGTCTTGCGCACTATCTGCGCTATGTCGGCGCCATCGGGGGCGTTGACCTTCGCCACGATCCGGGCTTGTTCGAACAGGAAGGCACGGCGGTCTTCGCCATTGTCAGGCGTGACCTTGCTGAAGCGGTCGCCGTAGCGGCTCAGCATCTCGGTATAGCCGACCTTCCTGCACTCTATCGAGCGGTTGATCTTCTCCTTGAGCCCGTCAGCACCCATCATATACCACGCACAGCAGCGCTCGGTCGCGTTCCATAGGGCTTTCAACTCAAGGAAGGCTTCGTACTGAAGGTCGCCGGCCTCATCGAGTATTATAAGAGGTTGCTCGATAGAGCGCAGGTAAAACACAAGGTCGCCGTAGACATCACTGTACCGACCTTTGCTGTCGACACCAAATTCGGCTGCAATCTTACGAATGAGCTTCAGCTTGGTCTTGACCTGCGAGCAGTCGATATAGACGGCGTTGCGGTGGCTCTGCACGTAGAGCCGGGCGGTGAAGGTCTTCCCTATGTTCGGCTCGTCGCAGAGTATGCCGCTGACACCGGACTGCTGGCAGAACTCCAATTGCGCGGTGACGTACTGGAACACCGGGGTCTTGGCGGCCTTCCACTCTATCTCGTCGCGGAGGCTCACGCCGAGCTTGCGGGCGATGCTTATCCAGTTGGCGTCGCTCAGCACCCGGTCGGTCTGGCCGTTCTTGACGGCGCTGTAGGCCGAGGTGGTGATGCCCAGCGAGGCGGCGTGCTTGGAGTCGCTCGGGTAGTTCCGCCGGGCCACCGTGATCGCGGCGGTGATTTTCTGTCTGATTTCTGTTGTAATCATATTCTAATGCTTTTTGAATTTCGTTTTAACGTTGTTCTACTGGTCTCTGAATCCGGCGGCCGCCCAATCTATCCCGGCGAACACTCCGTCCGCGGTGTCGGCTGCCGCCGAAGGTATTACCACGGCCTCCGCCGGGATTTCCGGCACCGGAGCGCGCATCTTTTTTGCTATCCCGATTTTGGGCACGTCGTTGTCCTCGACATACTTCTTGTACTCCGACACCATCTTGCACTGCTCGGTGTATCTGGCGCGGTCCTCGTCTGTCTGCTCGGCATAGACGCGGTTGTAGGTCTCTATCCGGCTCACCTTGTCGATGAAGTACGCGCCCTGGTAGATGTAGACGTCCGTCGGCTTCCCCTCCTCGTCGGGCAGGTAGTATGCCGTGACCTTGAGGTCGTTGGGAGCGAGGCGCTCGAGCACGCTCGGATGGCTCAGCCTCCAGTCCTCGCCGCACACCCTGACTGTCGAGTTGCGCCTGACGCTCGTCGGCACACTCTCGCCGATATAGCGGCTCAGCGAGGCCCTGTCGAGAGGACGCAAGGTCGGGTTTATCCTCGACACGAGCACGTCCCACCGGGTCATTCCCTTGAACCTCTTCTGGTCGGGATGGAGGGTGTTGTTCCATTCCGCTATGTCGGCGCGGTCGTCGGCGACAAGCTCCTCGAAGGTGTAGTAATGTCTGTCGCGGTATGTGTCATTGCTCTCGTCGCTGACCTTCTGTCGGTCGATGCGGTTCTTCCCCTTGCCGTAGAAGCGGCCCTGCCCCGTGTGGTTCTTGTGGGCTATCGAGCGCTGGAAGGCGCCGTTGAGCGGCTCCGCGTATTTTTCCTGCGAGTTAAGCGGGGCGCAGAAGTGGACGCAGTCGAACATCTCCCCGGCTTTCAGGAAGCCGTCGCGGTACTTGCCCATCAGGTGGTTCTCCACCTCGATGCCGGCGGGCATACCCCAGCCGTGCCTCGTTATGAGCCGGAACATGTCGCGGAAGCATTCGACGACGAGGGCGTCGTCCTTCTCGCGCCCGTAGGCCGCGCCTATCCTGCACTGGCTCACCACGTCGTAGGCGTAGTAGGCGTGGACCCTCTTGTTCCCCTTCATGCGGCGCTTGAGGTCGACGTCGTCCATCGTTATCTGCGACAGCGAGAAGTTCCCGTTGTGGCGGTGCATGTGCGGCATCTGCTCGTGGTAGAAGTCGCTGCCGCTGCGGTGGTGCCTCTCGATGATGATCTTGTTCTTGCGCCGGTTGAGGTAGTTCGCTATGGTCGCGTCGCTCGGTATCCAAGGCTCCTCCCCCTTCTTTGCGAAGGTCTCGGGGTCGTAGAGCTCGCCGGTGTCGTAGTCCCACACCTCCAGCTCGCCCGTGAGGAACATGATGTACATCTCCCTGACCGTGGTGTTGTAGGGCTGGTTCTCGAGACAGGCTATGCTCACTATCACGCGCTCCTCCCTCGCGGTCATTATCCGAGCAGACTGGTTGCCGAACTTGCCGCTGATCAGGGCGGCGTAGCCGTCCCGCCGGTATTCGGCCACCTTCTTGCGGAAGCGGAACATCGAGGTCGGCAGAGTGTGCCCGAACTGCTCGCGCAGGCTCTCGACGGCTTTGGCCATCTTCTCCCACTGGTAGGTGTTGCCCAGGACCCTCTGGAAATCGCTCGCCCGGCTGTGGAGACGGATGCAGCAGTTCAGGACGCTCGCGTTCACAACGCACTCCTCGACCCACTGCCGCCGCTTCTTTTCGTCCTTGAAGTCGACAAGGCATTTCTCCCGGTCGTTAAACCATACCACGGCCTTCTGGTCGCGCTCGTAGTTCTCACGGAACCACCCGGCGGCGAGTATCTCGTCCCCGCTGCCGAGCTTCTCATGGACGGCGTCCTTGTACCGTGTCGGCAGCGACTCAACCACCACAAGGGCATAATTGTCGGCGGAACCTCCTCCACGACGGGCGACCTCGACACGGCCTCGATTTGTCCAGTTGCGATAGTTCGACTCAGTGACAATGTTGTTGTCAATGAGCTCTCGCATCGATACGCATAATCTTCCGTCGTAGTATTCCATGATCTCGTTTGTCAGAGTGATTCTGCCATGCTCTTCAACTCGTTGATCTGTGACAGCGTGACGTGGTCGTATCTTGCCACTACATTACCCCTGGGGTCATAGACAGTGCCTTCGCCCGTCTGCTTGTCAAGGTAGATTTCGGCCCGGTTGGGATAGACCGCGTGCCAGCAGCTGTCGGAATCGAAAAAGAACTCCCCCTCCGGAATGACGTAATAGGT
>RIAZ01000054.1 GCA_003762615.1 Muribaculaceae bacterium Isolate-037 (Harlan) | reverse complement strand
TAGTTTTCATGAGAAAAAGCGTCCAAACTTTTCCTTTAAATTACTAATTTTCAGGGACTTTTGCAAATTTAATCGACTAAAAATTAAGTGTTTAACAGCATAAATTTAATTTTTGTCATCTACTAAAAAATTATATATTTATTCAATCAACAATCAAAAAATCATTATAACCATTTATCAAATAACTACTTTCTTATAAATTTATCATCAGACAGAGATAACAAAAATTTTCTTTTCTCCTCATAATCCATACCCTTGGAATTTAGATTATAAGGAAGATTATGCTTGATATACTCATCTACCGAACATATTCTGCGAGCAGGTACCCCTCCCCACACTTCTTTTGGTGGAACCGATTTGGTCACAATGGATCCCGCTGCAATAAGAGATCCAGCACCTATGGTAACTCCCGGCATTATCTGACTCCCTGCCCCAATATAGCTCCAATCCTCTATTACTATCTTTCCAAATACATCAAAATTAGGATAAACACTTCTTACAACATGAGCACCACCATGAGTATGAAGATACACATTGGATGTGATCTGCACATGATTCCCCACAGTTATCAGATATGGTTCCGAACTCCAATTATAAGTGGCAATGAAACAATCGTCACCTATATTTACGCCCAAATAGCGAGCATAAGCCTCCGGTCCTTTAATATATTTCCAATATAATTTCTTTAATAATTTTAAAGACATAATTATTCTTCTTAATTATAATCTACCAATTCCTCAATAGAGTATCCATCAATATGATATACACTCTTTCCATTGATATTATAGTATTTCCAGATATCATTTTCAACATTAGAATTGAAAACTCTTACAAAACCTTCCTTTATAAGTTTTGCCGGAGTACCAGCTATTATACATCCTTTTGTATATTGGGAGAAATCTCTATTAACCAAACTATGACTACCAACTATGGCGTAATCAGGAATATTGGATCCAGGCATAATCGAACTTGAATTGCATATCCAACAACCTTTACCAATATTTACCGGATTAGTTCTTGGAGATATCTCCATTTTATTCAAATCAGCAACAAAATGATAATTGGTATCCATGATTTGACAACTATGCGCTATCCTAGAATTTCCACCTATTACTATCTTTTCGTGCACAGCTATACAGCAACGATCCATTATTACTGAATTATTTCCTAAACTAAGACTTTTCCCATAACCAACTATAATTTTGTTACCGGTTCCAATCTCACATTTCCCTTTGAACAGAATATCGCCAAGATTATACAATTCCGACTTACTTGACATATTTCCGGGTGCACCAAATTTAACCATATTAAATTTTATCATCCCGGATGATATCTTTCCATCCACTCTCATACGCCCACTAAGTGAGTAGAAACGAGGACGACCGTAAACCCATAATGGCAATCTTATCGCCTGTAAGAATGGGAAACTCCTGAAATTCACATAAAGTGTTGCTACGGGATTGAACCAATTTGAATAGAATAATCTTTCCAATCGTCCTATCCCATACTGAGAATCAATTCTGCTTCTATAATATGGAGTTGATAATTTAGAAAGAATTGTCTTTATATTCATTCTACAATCTACGTCTGATTATTCCTAAAATATATTGTCGTGTATCTGAAGTCAAGCTAATGAATATCAATAGGCAGCAAACAACGAGACTTGTACAGGTTGACAGAATGAAACCTATGAAATCCTCCACAAAAAGAGTATCAAGATATGACATCGCCACCCAAGATAATGAAGAGACTATCAATATAGGCAATATAACCCTCTTCAAATATCTACAGATATTTAACTGAATCATACCTTTAATGGTATGCAATGACACAAACACATACAATAATCTAAGCACCACCATTATAACAAAAATCGTTTGGGGAACAGATCCCATTCGGTATACCAAATAACCTATCGGAATCGCACCAATCATGGTGACACATCCGTTGATTATATAATTTTTAAGTTGACCGACAGCCTGTACTACAGTCCATTGTGGTCGTGTAAGGACATTCACCAATGAATATATCAATATCCATAAAAGGAATATAGAAGTGTATTCCGGAACATCTTTTAACCATAGTGACAATATATAATCTCTCCTAAGTATTACCGGAAGACATATCATCCACAATAAATAATACGAAAATATACTGGCATTTTCCGTTATCCTAATTGTTCCTTCAATATCATCTGCCGCATACCTCTTGATTATTTGAGGATTTAATGCTAAAAAGAAATTGTTTGTAAAGTTATTTATAGCTTGATTTACTTGGGATGCAACACCACGGGCAGCATTTACAACCGGTCCGAAAAACAGATTTATCAGTATGTTTATTCCCTGCTCATTCACCACCCATACGATAGTACCCAATCCATTCCATCCCATAAATGAAAAAATATCCTTTATTTGAGCACCATCCCATATAAGATTATAGCGACATTCTTTATACTTTTTTCTGCAATACAATACCAAACTCCCTTTTACTATTATTGTCACACTCAAAAGTAAAAGTGCATATATCTCAAGTTTATGGCTACCGGTTAAGAATATAAGATAAGCAATGCCAAGTTTAAAACCGGCTTCAATTATACTGAGATAGGCATATACACTCATATCCTCTCTTGCTATCAAGACCGAATCATATACTGAAGCAAGTAAGGTTATTATTAGCGAAATCAATGTCGCATAGTATACAACTAACCCTGCACCATACAGATGCGAGGGAATATTCAAATTCTTTACAATCCAGAAGCCAAGTCCACCACCTATAATTAGAATAAGTCCTGAACCTAAAAAGAATAATATACTTATTATATTAAAATAGTCCTTAACTTTGGCAATATCACCCTTTCCATGTCCGAAACTAAGATAGCGTTGTGTCGCATTTGTCATGGATGATGAGAAAAAGCCAAATGAGAATGCAATACCACCGACCACATTCATGACTCCATAATTTTCTATACCTAATGATTGCAGAATAATTCTGGAAGTAAATATTGTTACTCCCATTACTATAATCATTCTGAAATACAGCAACAAGGTATTTTTTGCAACTCTTTTGCCACCGGATTCTGACATTCTGATTGTCTTTATTATATGCAGCTATGGAGAGACCTTTAGCTCTCTTTATCGTAAGCAGTAATTATTTGATTTATGCAATATATGTACAACAATTGCTGGCTGGAGAGCCATAATTGTATGTTTGCATGTGTTGGGGATGTGAGTTGGTGATTAGGGATTTACCAGATATAGACCTAATTTATACGACTAATCGATACCGAGAGCATTCAGAATTTCATCAACTGCGTTCAACAGGGATTCTGTATCAAGATGCTCTTTCATATTCTTATTCGATCATTCAGGACGTTGGTCGTGAAGAATGTCTTACGACTGTTCCAAACTTTTTGTTGGAGTATCAATGGTGAGATCTCTGTGTCTTCTGAGAGTTCTATCGGAAGAAGTTGACCATGTATCTGCTGCTCCAACTCTATGCGTTCTTTTGTTGAGAGTGAATCCGGCAATAGGATAAGGAGATCTATGTCAGAATCCGAGGAGGCTTCTCCACGAGCTTCCGAGCCATAGACGTATGTCTCCAATCCCTCTAAGTTCCTAAGGGACTCTGAGATTTTTCTAACTATATCCGGTCGTCTCATATCTATTTAATTTACGCAAAGATAATACTTATAGTCATAAAACACAAATTTAATTGTGTTTGATTGGGAATTAATTTCTTTTTATTCTTTTGTTTCTTCGTGTGAAGATTATTTTTTTGTGGACTCTGTGGTGGGTTTTACCGCTGAGAGCACGAAGAGCGCGGAGATTTTTTATTTTCTCTGCGGACTCTGTGGTGGGTTTTACCGCTGAGAGCACGGAAAGCGCGGAGATTTTTTTTCTTTATTGTATAATGGCTACGCTTTGGAACGGCTCATCTGTCTTGCTGTACTGCCTTGGGTCGCTTTCGCTCCCCCTTTTAGGGGGGTGGGAGGGCTGAGTTGGTCAGGGGCTGACCGCATCGAGGGCGAGGGCGGTTGCGGTCGCTACGATGGTGAAAGTGGTGTGGGCGAAGCTGAGGAGGTAGACGGGCTCGGTGGTGGCGGTGGGACTGCCGGTAGCGGTGCTGCCGGTGCTGCCGGAGGCTTTGCCCGGTTTTGTCTTGATGTCGACGATGGTGGCTTCGCGGCCTTTGAAGGGTCCGGTGTGGATGATCACTTTCTGGGATTTGGCGAACTCTTTACGGTGGGCGAGGATCCATTCCTCGCGGTCGACGAGGTCCACGTCGTCGCGGAAGTCGCGGAGGGCGACCTGGAAGAGTTCGAGTTCGTGCTGGGGCACGATGGCGAAGCGACGGGTACGGCTGACGCGGAGTACGGAGGCGTCGCGGCGCAGGCTGTCGACAAGCATCGCCTCCATGGGGTTGCCACGGAAGAAGATGAAGCGGCTCACAGCGGAGGATTCGTGACGGCGGTCGTCGTCAAGGTCGGTCGGGTCGTAGAGTCGGCGCATGGCGTCGGTCTCGGTGCCGAAGATGCCGGAGGCGGCTATATGACGGCGAAGTCGGTCACCACGGAAGGTGGTGGAGTAGCTGCACAGCACGTACCAGTTCTGTTCGAGGAATCCGGAGATGCTTTTGTCGGGGTTGTTGAGCCGGAGAAGGGTCTCGGTGGGTAGCTGGGTGAGACGGTCCTCGGCGGCGTGCGTGAGTGCCGACTCCATGTCGTCGGTGGGTGCTCCGGTGGCGGCTGCCACGGTGAGCCATTCTCCGAGGAGGGTCGAGTGGTTGCCGAGTCCGAAGCCTTCACGGAGGAGCCATTTGCGGGCACGTGCGGTGATGCGCTGTGCCTTGGCTGCGATCTGCTCGTCGGTGTCGGTGTCGCTGACCACGCTGAAGAGGTAGTTGCCGACGGTGCAGATCTTGCCTTCGTTGTGCATTCGGGCGAGGGAGAGGGCGACTGCCGGGACCGGGAGGCTTCTGCCGTACTTCGGCACGAAAATTTCTGAGGGCTCTGATGTTTTGAGGCGGATGATGGACTCGACGTCGAGTCCGTAGAAGAAGAGTCCGAAGAGGACGATGAGGGCGGCGCGTGCCTCGGTGATGCTTTCGCGAAGACGGCGTTGTGCGGCGGGATCGTCGGGCTGACGGGTGATGCCTCGGTTGGCGAAGAGCCATGTCAGGCGACGTGCCAGTTCGCAGGTCTCCTCCTGTGTGTTCAGTTCGATGGGTATCGGTGTTTCCGCCTTCATGTCGAGGTGCCAAACCTCTTCGCGGAGCCGGATGAGTGCTTCGGGTATGGGGTCGTAGTTGGGTATGAGCCTCATTCGCATTGCGCGGCGGAGGGTGCTCCGCAGGCGTTCGACGCACTCGTTGGCGACGGTCGGGCTGTAGTTGCGGACGGTGCCGTCGGTGAGTGCGGTGCCGTAGCCGATGACGAAGGGGGTGGTCTGTGCGAGCCTCATGTCGACGTCCTCACCCTGGCAGTAGTCACGCAGTGAGTTGGTGAACTGACTGATCTTGTCGAGGGTGGCACGTGACGTATTTTTCGGGAGCGCGGAATTTTGTAAATCTATGTATGATAGAAGTTTCGGCATCGAAAAGCACTATAACCCACTTCGGGTTTTGAGGGTACACTTATTTTCCCCCTGACAACCTGTGGGTGTCGGGAGGAAAAATCGGGGGTTATGTCGCGGGGATTTTGGCAAGAGCTTGATTCTTAGGTAATCCCGTAGTGTAAAGAGTCCTTCTCTAATTTAGAGTGGGACTTCTGCTTGCAAAATTAATAAACAAGCATGAATTATACAAATTCAGAACGATTAAAATTTCCTTTTTTTTATAAATTTATGATATGGCTACAATAATGTAATAGAGTTATAATGTATTATTAATTAGCTAAGTAGTTTCTAAAAATTAATGTACATATGTTGGCACGGTTTTTGCAGTATGGTAAGGTAAACGACTATGAGAATTACAGAAGTAAACCTTACAAAGAAACAGAGAGTGGAGTTGGAGTATATCGT
>RIAZ01000053.1 GCA_003762615.1 Muribaculaceae bacterium Isolate-037 (Harlan) | reverse complement strand
TAGTTTTCATGAGAAAAAGCGTCCAAACTTTTCCTTTAAATTACTAATTTTCAGGGACTTTTGCAAATTTAATCGACTAAAAATTAAGTGTTTAACAGCATAAATTTAATTTTTGTCATCTACTAAATTTTAATTTATATAATTAATTTTTTTATTCGTTAGTTACCTAAAATTTAATTTACCCCTTTTTTATTAGGAGATAGGGTTCTTTCCGTGAGGATGGGATCCTATTGTTTTTATACAGGTCCATCTATTGCTTAATTTCTCATTCTCAGAATTTGGAATTGCTGTACAATCTGTAATCTCATTTCAAATTTTTCATTCTCATCGAACAATGATCATTCATTTAGATATATCTATAAATAAAATATGGTCTTTTTGAAGATAAATCTATCTCAAAAAGACCATATTTCTTTATTTACATCCAATATGATATCAAAGTGGTCTAAATACTAAATATTTTTTTTTGAATGATATTAATATTTGATTGACCACATTAATGCATATCTTTGCAAAAAACATTATCTTGCTGAAGAACGTATTGCATCAAACATATAATTATTAAAATTATCTTGAGCAAGAAGTTTTTCAACTGTAATATGCATACGATATCTCCAATAATGATGGACATCCGCCGGCTCGTTTATCTGCTCCTCATGGGGATTCTCACGGCGCAATTTGCCGTCTGCTGAAAGCCAGTCTGCAAGTGGCAATATGCAGAACATTGATGGGCTCTTAAGTTGAAGCTCAATTATCTTTTTACAAATCCATGGTTCTGCAAAATATGGAGCTGTACCATATTCATGCAACGCATTATTATAGAATCTCTGAGTAACCTCTCTATCGGATTCCCACCAAGAACGAATACCTCCCATATCATGGGTTGAAGTCGTACATACGGAGAAATAAGGATATCTCCATGTGTCTCCAAATTCCAAAGCCGGATCTTTTGGCATCCTCTGTATCTCAAGCGAAAGAATCTCCAATTGATGCATAACTTCCGGAACACATGCTGGAATCATACCTAAGTCTTCAGCACAAGTCAACATCCCTGTCGAATCAATCAAAGGAGGAAGTTTCCACATAGCCTTTCCATACCAGAAATCATTATGTCTATGATAAAAGAAATCATTATACAAACGGTTGAAACACCATTTCTCATAATCGCTCAACATCCGATACTGGTATGTATATTGTGCAGCAATTCTTGGATGATAATGCCCTCTATTATATGGATCTTCAATAAACAGAACATCATCTAAAATTCCCAAAAGAGCATTGAAAATCTTAGAATTGTGCTCATTCATTTCTACTGTTGAGAAATATTCCTCAACCTTTCTCTGAGTATCCACAAATTTACGCAATCGGTATCTACCTTCTCCCAAATCTTCAAGATAACATTCCTTTACCTCCTGTACAGAATCTCCAAAGAAATCATTAAGCATCCATTCCAAAATCAGCGGATTAGCCTGTATTTCCGGATTAATCCAGAAGTCATAGGAATGGCGTAGTTCTTCCGGAGAAAAGGGAAGAGCCGGATTAAAGTAGCCCAATAATCCATGAACAGCATCCAATGGGATCTGCCAAATTCTGAAGAAGCCTAAAATATGGTCAATACGGTATGCGTCGAAATACTCAGACATTTTACCAAAACGATCTTTCCACCACTGGAAGCCGTCTTTAGCCATCTCATCCCAATTATATGTGGGGAACCCCCAATTCTGACCAAGTACCGAGAAATCATCCGGTGGAGCACCTGCCTGGCAATCCATATTAAACAAATCAGGATGTTGCCATGCATCAACACTAAAACGACCAATTCCAATCGGAATATCGCCCTTGAGAACCACACCATGCAAATGAGCATAATCTCTTACTTCACGTAGCTGCCTATCCAAATGATATTGCACGAACAGATGGTAATCAATTTCCATCTTATGCTCTTCACACAATTTATCTACTATCTCAGCATCGTATCGGCTATACTTACCCCACTGTTGATTATCGGGAGTACCATATATTTTACACAAGACTCTCCATGCTGCATAAGGAATCAACCATTCTTCATTGACACTGAAGAATGCCTTGAATTCTTTTGATTTCAGGTCTGAGATTCCTTTTTGAGCAAAAATCTCTCTTAAATACTCATCTTTAGCCTTAGTGACAGCCTCGTAGTCTACCTCCTTAAGAATATTTAATTCTTCACCAATCTTCTTGAAATGCTCTCGTTTACTTTCATCTGAGAGTACTCCTACTGCATCCAACCTAACATACATCGGATGCAATGCAAATGTGGAATTGGCACTATATGGGTATGAATCAATCCAACTTCCTGTCTTAGTGGTATCATTTATAGGTAATAGTTGGATCACTTTCTGCCCAGTTTTCACACACCAATCAACCATTTTCTTGATATCGTAGAAATCTCCGACACCAAAATCTTCTGTTGAACGAATTGAAAATACAGGAATAGCAGTGCCTGCACCTTTCCAATTATTGCGTGGATTCACAAAACGCAAACCATCTACTACAATCTGGACATTGTCAGATTCTTCAATAAATCCACATCTCCTATTATCAATTGCCTCCCAAGCTACAACTTCTCGTGTATCTTTCTTCACGATTATAAATTTGTACTCAAAAGGCGCCTTGAGAGCATCAAGATTAAGATTAACTCCCCATTCAGGATAATTGGCATCATTCAATATTATAGCCTTCTTTGGATCCCAATTACCCAAATAATCACCTTCTCCGGAAATTGCAAGTACCTCATCCGGTTCAACTAATGGAGCCTCAATCCTAAATTGCAATGTCCCGGGAAGCGATGCCAAGGGTTGATCTTTGAATCGACGGAGCAGCATGCCATTGACGAATGCTGATGAATAATATGGCTTATCAGCCGGCATGTCTTTCCACGCATCAAAGATCTTTACATGGGAAATCTTATCCCCTCCGCTGATGTAGCGATGGGGTTGTCCCCATTCAAATCGCCAGGCTTTTCCCGGAGCCTTGACAACAAAGAAATAATTGAAATCAATGGGATTCCCATCCAATTCCACTTCTGCCACCCAATGATCAGGTGCTGCCAGGCTCATCTCCAAAGCTTGAGATGCATCGCCACTACCAAGCTGAAGGATATCTCCGCATACAAAAAGCGACTCACCCCATTGAGTATGGTAGTTGATATTAAAAGAGATTTTCATGTGAGAAAATATTTAGTATGCAAATTTTAGACTGTTTAAAGAATCATATCGTTACTTTATCCAATCATTATTTGTATTATAATTTTTTATTCATTCTATCATAACCCTATAAAAGCATGCCAAGAAATCAGCCACAACGTGAAGTGCCACAAGTCTTACAGATTAAACAACCTTCTTGATACACCAACGTTTCTGCGCCACAGTTAGGACATTTATGACCTTTTGCAACAGTACCATTAGGCATATATTTCTTAAGAGCACGCTCAACTCCATTCTTCCAAGTATTGATACTGTTAGAATCCAGATCCAATCCTCCTACAAGTTTAAGGACTTGATCTATCGGCATACCATATCTCAATACTCCGGATATCAATTTCGCATAGTTCCAAAATTCAGGATTGAATTTCTCACTCAGTCCTTCAATGGTAGTCTTATATCCTCGTTTATTTATAAATTGGAAATCATATCTTTTTTTCCCGTTCTCATCAGTAGCCTTGATTATTTTACCATGGTTTACACTTTTAGGACAAAAGATACCATCTTCATCATCTGCAAGACCTGTAAACACCTCATACGGTTTTCCGTCTACAAGTCCGACAAATGCAATCCATTTCTCCTTATTATTTTGAAAACGCACAACGTCTGCTTCAAGTTCATACGGACGCTTAACTGTATGATCAGGAAGATGAATTAATCCGGATAATGAATTATGGTCATTATGATTATTTTTCTCCACTGTTTTTTTAGGCATGGCTTCAAGTACATTATTACGCGAGCCATCCCTATATACCGTGCAACCCTTACATCCGGATTTCCATGCTGCCATATAAAGGTTTCCCACAAGTTCCTCACTGACATCTTTAGGAAGATTTATAGTGACACTTATTGAATGGTCAACCCATTTTTGGACTTCTCCTTGCATCCTTACTTTTTCCATCCAATCAACATCATTTGCCGTAGCCTTATAGTACGGAGACTTAGCAACCAAATCTTCCAATTCTTCATTCGTAAGATTCTCTTTCTCCTCAATACCATTAATTTTCATCCATTCCAGGAATTTCTGATGGTATACCACGTATTCTTCAAAAGAATCTCCAACTTCGTCAACAAAATCCACTCTGACATTTTCATCACTGGGATTTACTTTCCTACGTCTCTTATATATTGGAAGGAATATGGGCTCGATACCTGATGTAGTCTGGGTCATCAATGAGGTTGTGCCTGTAGGTGCGATTGTCAGACAAGAGATATTTCGACGTCCGACACGTTCCATTCTCTCTATCAGACCAGGATCTGCCTCTCTTAGCCTTTGTATAAAAGGATTATTTCTCTCTTTGTCCGCGTCATACAATTTGAATGCACCTCGCTGTTCCGCAAGATCAACTGATGCTCGGAAATAGGCAAGAGCCAATTCTTTATGAACTTTAGTAGAAAATTCGGTCGCCTCCTTTGTGCCGTAAATTAGACCCAAGGCAGCAAGCATATCTCCCTCTGCGGTAGTACCACATCCTGTCCTTCGGCCTGCTGCCGTTTTAGTCTTAATCTTATTCCACAAATTAAGTTCAGTCCTTTTGACCTCTTCCGTCTCCGGATCTTCTGAAATCTTATCTAAAATAAGATTAATCTTATCAATTTCAAGATCGATAATATCATCCATTATACGTTGAGCCTTTCCGACATGTTCTCTAAATAAGTCAAAGTCAAACTCAGCTTCTGGAGTAAACGGATTCTTTACATAGCTATATAAATTTATAGCCAACAGACGGCAACTGTCATACGGGCATAAGGGAATCTCTCCACAGGGATTTGTTGAGACAGTTTCAAAACCATAATCTGCATAACAATCAGCAAGACTCTCCCTACGGATTGTATCCCAAAACAATACACCCGGTTCTGCACATTGCCATGCGTCATGAATGATTTTTTGCCATAAAACAGATGCATCTATCGACTGTGAGACTTCCGGAGATTCCGAATCTATCGGGAATTTCTGAATATAAGGCTCTCCAGTAACCACAGAGTTCATAAAGTCATCATCAATTTTCACGGAAACATTAGCTCCAGTAACTTTTCCGGGAGTCATCTTTGCATCAATGAACCCTTCAGAATCCGGATGTTTTATTGATACCGTCAGCATTAATGCTCCTCGTCTACCATCTTGTGCTACCTCTCTTGTAGAATTGCTATATCTCTCCATGAAAGGGACAAGCCCCGTTGATGTAAGTGCAGAATTTTTCACTGGTGTTCCCTTCGGTCGAAGATGAGATAAATCATGACCCACACCACCTCTACGCTTCATCAACTGCACTTGCTCCTCATCTATCTTCACTATGCCTCCATAGGAATCAGGCTTTCCCTCTAATCCTATTACAAAACAGTTGGAAAGAGATCCCACCTGAAAATCATTGCCGATTCCTGCCATAGGACTACCTTGCGGCACGATATAACGAAAATCTTTCAAAAGTTGAAAAATTTCCTCTTCCGACATAGGATTGGAATATGTCCTCTCTACGCCAGCAAGCGATGCAGCGATACGCCTATGCATGTCATCCGGAGTCTTTTCATAGATATTTCCAAATGAGTCTTTCAATGCGTATTTAGTGACCCATACTCGGGCAGCAAGTTGATCTCCTTTGAAATATTGGAGCGACGCATCATAAGCCTCTTCATAAGAAAAGATTTGTAATTCAGCCATTTGTTTTAAAATTATACTTCCTATACTATTAGTGAAGAGAGAAGTAGATTGCAAATTTAACAAAAAAATTACTATATTTGCAACAGTTTATGATTATTTAAAAGATTTAATTTTAAAAGACATGAAAACAGACTATTTTTCCCAAAGATCGTCTATCAGGGAATATGATAATAAATCTATACCTGAGAGTTTAATCCGCGATATAATTGAACGAGCAATGAGAGCTCCAACTTGCGGAAACATGCAACTTTATTCTGTAATCATTACACGAGATCCTAATAAAAAGGCAAAACTTTCAGAACAACATTTCAATCAACCTGCTGCAACTAACAGTGATCTAATCTTGACAATTTGTGCGGATTTCAATCGATTCTCTCGTTGGTGTGAAATCAGTGGGGCTACTCCCGGTTATTCAAATTTTCATTCATTCATAACTGCTCTGACTGATGCAGTCATTTTGGCGCAACAGATTGTAACAATAGCAGAAATGGAAGGTCTTGGCACTTGTTACTTAGGCACCGTCACGTATAACGCAGACGCAATATCAAATCTCCTTGAGCTGCCGAGCCTTGTGGTGCCTGTAGCAAGCATCTCCATTGGTTATCCTAAAAATATTCCTGCACAGGTAGAGAGACTTCCAATTGAAGCAATCCTTCACAACGAAATTTACCGTAAGGATTCTGATGAAGATATTCGCAGATTATATAAAGCAAAAGAAGAATTTCCTGAAAATATTGAATATGTAAAAATAAACTCTAAACCTTCTCTTGCAAGTATATTCACAGATATCCGATATCCAAAAGAAATGAATGAACTTATCTCCCAAAAATTCCTTAGTCTTCTGAACGAAAAAGATTTTTTACCTCATTGATAATTCCTCATTGATAATTTAATGTAATCGATGGTGGCTGAAATAGTTTCAACCACCATCTTCTATATATAAAGAAACCTATCTATTTAATAGATAGGGTGTTCAGTTAGTTGTTCCGTATTCAGCTCACTTTTTTAAGTGTTTCGGTTCTATCTTTCACCCAATTGCGGGATAGATTGGCCTTGGCCCAGTCATCTATCTCCTTAAGTTTAACATTGGCC
>RIAZ01000052.1 GCA_003762615.1 Muribaculaceae bacterium Isolate-037 (Harlan) | reverse complement strand
ACAGCATGAGGGCTCCACCTCTTCCCATTCCGAACAGAGAAGTTAAACCTCATCACGCCGATGGTACTGCGAGAGCGGGAGAGTAGGTAATCGCCGCCTTATGGAAGCCGACTGAGCGATCAGCCGGTTTTCTTTTTTTGTTGTTATCCCCGGAGGGGATAGCAACTCCTTGGACTTCTTTGACTTCTTGGACTTCTTTGTCAATACTGTCATTATTGTCATTATTGTCAATAATGACAAATTGACGGTAATGACATTATTGACGATAATGACGATTTGACAAATTGACTGGATTGACAATATTGAGTGGGGTTATGGCGTTTTTTAGGAGATGGATAAATTGCGTTTTATATATTTTGTTGTCTCATTTTTTGTGACGATGGCGTCGCTTGCCGAGAATGTGAGGATTTCCGGCAGGGTGCGTGATAATGATGATAAGCCGATAGAATTTGCTACGGTAAGAGTGGCGAATACCGCAATAGGGACGAATACGGATTTGAAGGGTATGTATTCGTTGTCGCTTTCTGCGAACGATACTCTTGACGTGATTTTCAGTTGCGTGGGTTTTAAGACTGTAAATCATAAACTGATACGTCCAAAGGGTGAGCTGACGTTGAATGTAAAGCTTTATCCTGAGGATTATAATCTTCAGGAGCTGGAAGTGACGAGTTTCAGAAGCAATATCAACGGAATGCAGAGTTTCAATACGGAATCTTTTAAATTGTCGCCTGCGGTTGCAGGAAGCAGTGTAGAGGCGATGCTCACGACTATGCCCGGTGTCAATTCGTCGAATGAGATGAGTTCGCAATATTCTGTCAGGGGTGGGGCTTTTGATGAAAATTCGGTATATATAAACGGTACGGAGGTGTATCGTCCGCAATTATATCGGAGCGGACAGCAAGAGGGTCTCAGTATCATCAATCCGGATATGGTTGGTAATATCAGATTCTCATCCGGAGGTTATCCTGCGCGTTATGCCGACAAGATGTCGTCAGCACTCGATATCACATACAGGGAGCCAGAGCGGTATGAGGGTGCTGTGAATCTCAGCCTAATGGGTGGCTCGCTGGCATTCGGCTCTAATAGCAGTAAATTCTCAATGCTTCACGGACTGCGTGTCAAGAGGAACAATTCGTTGTTATCCTCGCTGGAAACTCGAGGTGAATATGACCCTTTATATCTGGATTACCAGACCAACATCAATTATAAGCCTTCAGAGAAACTTACGTTGAATCTTTTGGGCAATATTGCCATGAACGATTATAAGTTTAAACCTACGGATAGGGAAACTACTTTTGGCACGGCATCCGACCTCAAGCAGTTTAAGGTATATTTCGATGGGGAGGAGAAGGATAAGTTTGAGACCTATTTCGGGTCGTTTACTCTAAATTACAAACATAACCGGAGCAACAGTTACGCATTGTCGGTGTCCGGGTTCGTCTCTAACGAGCTTGTCAGTTACGACATCTCCGGAGAGTATTGGCTTAATCAGGCGGGTTCGTCGGGCGACGACGGCATAGGAGGTGAACTTGGCGTGGGAAAATACATGGAACATTCCCGCAACCGGCTTAAAGCATCGGTATTGACAGCCGCCTTCAAGGGTACGACAGTGTTGGGTAAGAACCATCTGTCGTATGGCTTGAATTATTCGCGAGAGACATTCCGCGACAGGACAAAGGAATGGGAATGGCGCGACAGTGCCGGTTACTCCTTGCCTACGCTTCCGGATGGAGTGCATCTCATATATAATCTCAGTGCACGGGAAGATTTGCATAACAATCGTTTTGCCCTTTATGCGGAGGACGCCCTATATTTTGAGACATCAAAAGCATACATGACGCTGAATGCCGGCGTGCGGGCATCATATTGGGATTTCAATAAGGAGTTTCTTGTGTCGCCACGCGTGAATTTCAGTGTGTCGCCACAAAACAGAAACAATATCACTTATCGTGCGGCAGTCGGGTTATATTATCAGTCGCCCTTCTATAAGGAATTCCGCGAGGTTATCACGGATGAACTTGGCAACAGCAGTGTGCAGCTCAATCATGACATAAAGTCGCCACGCAGCCTTCATTTCGTGGTAGGCACCGACATAACCTTCCGTGCGATCAACCGACCGTTCAAACTGACAGGAGAGGCCTACTATAAGGCATTGTCAAATCTGATCTCTTACGAATACGACAATCTGAAGGTGACATATTCCGGTAAGAATGATTCGAAAGGGTATATCGCCGGACTTGATCTGAAATTATTCGGTCAATTTGTGCCCGGTTCGGATTCCTGGATATCTTTCTCGCTGATGAAGACAAATCAGAAACTAAACGGGAAGAATGTGCCGCTACCCACCGACCAACGGTATTCTCTCGGATTATATTTCACAGACTATTTCCCGAAATTCCCGAAATTGAAATTCAGTCTGAGGGGCGTCATCTCCGACGGATTGACGATGACCGCGCCACGGGTCTCTCGCGACGTGTCATATTTCCGTGCCCCGGCATATAAGCGTGTTGATATAGGCTTGACTTATCTTATTGCCGGAGCACCGCAGGATGGAGTGGTGAAACGTAATTTCCTCCGTCATTTCAAGAGTCTGAGTGTAGGGGTTGATCTCTTCAATCTGTTTGATATATCCAATGTGAGCGGCTATTACTGGGTGACAGACGTCAACAATCTTCAATATGCCGTCCCCAACTATCTAACACGTCGTCAGCTTAATTTTAAGATTTCAGCGGAGTTTTGATCTCTGACCATCAGATGCATTCACCAGATATGCCTCCACGGATTCAAGCGCGGCATACTTTTCAAGAAGGGAGATTGTCAGGTCAAGAGTAGCATCAATCTCCGCTTCCTTCCCATATATATTTATCAGCATCAGTAGGTTGGTGGTGTCGGGAGTAAGCTTCGTTCGTTCCTCGTCGCTTGTCGGAGTGCCTATGCCGCCTATCTCGTCGCGATATACGGGTAGCCCTTCTATATTCAGCGGACCGCGTCCGATGCCGCAGAATACGTCATCATGATTCCCTGCATCAAGAGTGAGCGAATCCCCGACGATCCTGTCGGCATCAAATCCTCCGATACTGTAGCCTGAACGGATCGACACAAGATTGATTATGTCGATCAGGGCAGTCATACGATATAGCCCTTTCCCGTTGACAATCCGTCGGCACATGGCTTCTGATGATGGACGATACCGGTTAGGTTCCTTGCCGAGAGCCTTGTAAGCCGCCCTTGTCGCCGCTATGCCGGGACGCAGTTTGATCTCCTCAATTTTATATTTGGATGCAATCCGGTTACATTCCTCCGTTATCTCATCCCAGAGTGTATCGGGAGTGGCAGGGTTGGAGCATCGGGCAGATATGGCTATTACCTGTAAATCCGGAGCTACTTGGCGTATTCTATCAGAAAAGAGAATCTGTATCATGATAAGTATTTATACAATTTCTTAGATAACTTCAATGCGAAATTAATAAAAATTGATGAAAAGGGGGAGAATAGATAGGCAATTCTGAAAAAAGTTTTGTAATTTCGCATTTCATAAAACAAACAGAAGAATATGGCACAGAAACCGAGTATACCCAAAGGTACGCGCGACTTTTCTCCGCAGGAGATGTCGCGCCGCAATTACATTTTCGATACAATCAAGCAAGTGTTCCGTCTATATGGCTATCGTCAGATAGAAACTCCCGCAATGGAGAATCTGAGCACATTGATGGGAAAATATGGAGAAGAGGGTGACAAACTTCTTTTCAAGATACTTAATTCCGGCGACTTCCTCAAGGGGGTTGATGACGCTGATATAGCTGACCGTAACCTTGTGAAACTTACCAACAAGATGTGTGAGAAAGGTCTGCGATATGACCTGACCGTGCCTTTCGCCCGGTTTGTGGTGCAGTATAGAGGACAGCTCCAGATGCCTTTCAAACGCTATCAGATACAGCCGGTGTGGCGTGCTGACCGTCCGCAGAAGGGGCGTTACAGAGAGTTCTACCAATGTGATGCCGATGTGGTGGGCAGCGATTCACTTCTCAACGAGATTGAACTGCTGTCGATGATCGACATGGTGTTCAAGCGTCTGCGCGTGCGTGTTGCGATAAAGGTCAACAACCGTAAGGTGCTGACCGGCATAGCCGAGATGATCGGTGAGGCTGATAAGATTGTCGATATAACTGTGGCAATTGATAAGATTGATAAAATAGGTATTGACAACGTAAATGAGGAACTCCGCAGCAAAGGTCTTACGGAGGAGGCAATTGAGAAATTACGTCCGCTCCTGGAGATGAAAGGGAGCAATGCCGAAAAACTTGACACTCTCGCCGGACTTCTCGCCGGTTCGGAGACGGGCATGAAGGGTGTGGAGGAGCTTCGCACCGTGATAGATGGTATTGATAGCCTCGGACATGACTGTGAAGTGGAGCTTGACGTCTCACTCGCCCGCGGTCTGAACTATTACACGGGCACCATCATAGAGGTGAAGGCACTCGACGTGCAGATCGGCAGTATCACCGGCGGCGGTCGCTACGACAATCTTACCGGAGTTTTCGGAATGCCGGGACTCTCCGGAGTGGGAATCTCATTCGGCGCAGACCGTATTTACGACGTGCTCAATCAGCTGGAACTCTATCCGGAGAGTGTCAGCCAGAGCGTAAAGGTACTGTTTGTGAATTTCGGAGATAAGGAAGCCGTGGAATCCATGCGTATAGTCAAACTTCTGCGTGAGCAGGGTGTATCGGCAGAATTATATCCGGATGCAGCCAAGATGAAGAAGCAGATGGGATATGCCGACTCGGAAGGTATCCCCTACGTGGCATTGATAGGGGAGAGCGAGCTTGAGAGTGGCACGGTAAATCTGAAGGATATGGTTTCGGGCACACAGGAGCAACTGACTCCTGAAGCCCTCGTAGCCCGGTTGAAAGATTGATTCTGCCATGATCACGATGCAACAGTTTCTTCTCCGACAGCCATGTGCGCCGGAGGAGACGACAACGGATGCCTATTATCTTTCACTCGCCAACCGTCTTGTGGATATAAGCCGCGAGAAAGGATGTTTTGCATCCTATCCGGAGAAAGTGGTGGAACGTGCGGCAATGACGCTTGTAGGCTACTATCAGGATGTGATATGCGATGCAGGGGTGTGGCGTTCGTTCATCACAGAGTGCAGACGACTCTATGGCTTCACTGTACCATTCTATTATGGCGTCGTATCCGACAATAGCCGGAAGGATGGTGAGGCTACGGAATCTGACAACGGAGAGGACTATCTGGACTACGAACTGAATCGTGCGGATGTGAGGTTTATGGTGTGGTATGCCCTTTCCATGAACTATGAGGAGAAGCGTGTGGAGAATCCTTTCTCAGAGGAGATACTGATGGGCGCAGATGCCTGGTGGGAGGAGCTTGAACGAGTCTATGATGACTCCCCCATGCCAGTAGACTATCGCATGACCCATGAGCTTGAGATACACGCGGAAGAGGATTCCGAGGCAATCTATCGTCTTGGCAATTGGCTTTTCATGCATTGCTATCTGATGACGCCAGCTTATGCCCTTACGTTGTCGGAGATAGCATCCGGTGTCGATCTTAGCAAGGAGGAGGGGATGGCTGAGCTCCGGCAACGGCTTGAACGTTCGATGTCGGAAGATCCGACCGGACCTTTGGCATTGTATCTCCGCGAATGGCTTTATCTCATTGTAGAGGGTAAACTTCCCCCCTTGCCGAAGGGTGTAGGAGAGAAGCCGGAACATAAGTATTACACTGCGTTTACGCGTGCCACAGGAGGCGAGGTCATAAAATTCTTCAGTTCGTATGAGGAGATGAACCGTTTCTTTATAATTGCGCTCGGCTGGGGGGATCATCAGGAGCATCTTCCTCAATTGAAAGGGCGGCATGATTATATCCTCATGGTAAGCCGTGACAAGGGCATGCTTGTGGCAGTTGACATAGCTCGTTGCATATCCCATCCCTCGAATCCTATCTATGATAAGGAGTATGCACGGCATCATGCCATAGAATTGCTTACGGAACGCGGGCGTTGTCCCGGCGATCTGTTGCGCTACGTATGCTCCAACGGATGGCTTCCGGATGCAGTCTTCCCCGGATCGGATGATCATCGGCTTGTGGCGGATAATTGGGATTTCATATCCCGCTGCTATCTACAGCAATATTATCGAGGCGACTGAAGTCATAAATAACTGAAGTTTCGCAAGCTACACTTCAGTGGTTTAAAGTTTATAGTTTAAGGTTTAAGATTCACGAAAATCCACGAATCTTTTCATTATACAAAATTTAATGATCATAAACCATAAACCATAAACCTTAAACCTTAAATAAAGAATTAGAAATAGCAAGGGGAGCAAACTGCAAGATATGCAGATTGCTCCCCTTTTGTATATTGGATGTATACTGTGATACAGTTAGAAATTCTTCTTATTGAAAATGCTGTTGAATTTCAGTTTCAGCACTCCGAATACAGCCTCTCCGAATATTGAGCTGTTCATTTTGGAAGTGCCGAGGCGCCGGTTGATGAAGATTATCGGTATCTCTACAATCTTAAATCCCTTTACATACGCCTTGAACTTCATCTCAATCTGGAAAGCATATCCCTTGAACTCAATATTGTCAAGTTTTATGGCTTCAAGCACTCTGCGCCGATAGCATACGAATCCGGCAGTGGAATCCCTCAGTTTCATCCGAGTGATGAATCTTACGTAGGCAGATGCGAAATACGACATCAGCACACGCCCCATCGGCCAATTCACTACATTCACTCCGGATATATACCTTGATCCTATGGCAACATCGGCACAATCATCCTTGCAGGCATGGTAAAGGCGGGTCAGATCGTCGGGATTATGCGAGAAATCGGCATCCATTTCAATCACGTATCCATAATCCTTTTTGAGAGCCCATTTGAATCCATGTATATAAGCAGTGCCGAGACCAAGTTTCCCCTTGCGTTGTTCAAGAAAAATTCTGTTTGGGAATTTCTCCATCATCTTCTTGACGGCTTCTGCCGTACCATCCGGACTATTGTCGTCAATTACGAGTACATCAAATCCATCTGGATATTTCATTACGGTCTCAAGAATAGCGGTTATATTCTCGATTTCGTTATAGGTGGGTATAATGACCAATACGTCGCTCATAAGTGTCATATTTTTTACTCAGAAGTTTTGAAGCCTTGACAACCTCTCTGATAACTTCTCTGCAAAGTTAATCATTCTCTGCAAAAAAATCTACAAAAAATATAAGCGACAGTTAAGTACATGACAAAAATTTGAAAACATCGAATTTTGGGGTATAAGTCGGACGCATAAGTATGGTCGAAATCTCTTCCAATCCATATTTGACAAGCGACTTTGCCTTTCTTCCATGTTTCAGAATCCTTATC
>RIAZ01000051.1 GCA_003762615.1 Muribaculaceae bacterium Isolate-037 (Harlan) | reverse complement strand
GAGCCGCAGTAGTCCCACCAGTTTATTCCGGCCTCGCGGTACTTCTCCACCGAGCGCTCGCCGCTCATGAAGAGGCGCAGCTCCGAGCGGAGCTTGCGGCGGGCCAGTCCGTGCCCCTCGAAAATTTCAAGCAGGTCTGCCGGGGAAAGCGAGAGCTGCTCGTTGATAAGGTAAGTGATGTTGCCCTTCTTGTTGATCTGGTGCTTGCCTGTGTCAAGAATCCGGGCAAGAATTTGATGATATTTGTTTCGTGCCATTTCTGTTGATTGTTGGTGATGGCGCAAAGGTAGGCACAGGGGACTGTTCCCCCGCCATCGAGAACGGCAATCACAATGCATCGTGGCTGCAGTCAGTACGGAAGTGCCGGAGAAGGCTGTAAACCTTTCGCTCGCTTACTCCGTATCGGTCCGCGAGGACGGCCACGGCATAGGAGACCTTGTCGCCGGAGTTCACCATGTCGCAGAACTCCGAGAAGAGATCAATATAGCGGGTGTCGTCGAGCCTCACACCCATTCGCCCGAGTCTTTCAAGCATCTCCCTGTTAAATTTCAGAATCTCAAATACAGTCATGTCAGGAAAATTTATTAATTTTGCAGTGTCTCACTTATTAAAAACAGCACCACTGTGCAGCCGCCGAGGGCATTATGCCCTCGGCGGCTGCACAGTGGTGCTATTTGTTTTTAGAAAGTGAGACGTCTAAATAACAGGCCGGGGGCATTTTTTTGTGCCCGCCCCCGGATGGACAATGGTATTTCAGGTCATAGAAGACATTGGATCTATTCTTTTTTAGCAGGTTTTACCGGTTGATCCAAAATAACGGATCGATGCCACTTGTCAGGGCGAAATGCGGTTACGGCAAACAACGCAGCAAGCCGGAGGTAATCAAAGAAGCCGGGAGCAAATACCCCATCATATATCCTTTCCCCTATGATGTCCCTAATTTTGTCAAAGGAGACGCATCCATGACAGTGGGTTTCGGTGTAAATTCTCACCATCAGGCAATGGATGAATAACTTTTTGCCCTCTTGAAACATTTTCTGACGAATATTTATATTTTTCTTGTCCATAAACTTTTGTGTCTGGAAAATAATTAATAATTTTGCGATAGCCTAAGAAGGCGAGGGAACTTCACCGTCGCCTGGGTCATAAGCTGACTTTCGAGTCGGCTTATTTTGTGATATTGCGTATCGTTCCATTCTTGAAGACACAGATGACAGATTTAAGAGTCTGCCCTAATTGGTTTATAATTTGGCCTTCATCGAACATGTCCGGGTCATGGAAATACAGGATCACGGAATGACAGTCCGCCCCGGTCTTCCTGTTGAAATTCTTCAGTTGCTTCTTTTTGGAATTAAGGGCGTTGCGTATGGTGTTCTTGCCGTTCTCAGTAATGGCGCGGATATCGATATATTCCCCATCGGTCAGCGTGTCCAACTGTGGCAACTGCAGGCCGGAAGCATCAAGTTGGGTTTCATTTTCCAGGATACAGGAATGACCCTTTCGGAACAATATATCCTGGCAAAGCAGTTCAAGGTCGGTTGAAGTCAGTTTCTCAGCGAAGAATGTATTCTCCTTGTCTGATGAATGGACGATGTGGCCTCTGTGAATACCCTTAACCCCGCCGGTTTTGTCATCCATGGCCACGTCAAGGTAATCAGGGTCGGATTTCAGTCGGTCGTAAAGTTCTTTATTGGCGCAGCGTCTGGAGTTCCTGATAAGGACACACGCCTTGCAGACCTCGTTGTCCGGCACGAAAGACCGGGCGAGCTTGCCTCCTTTGTCACCCTTGGCTATGTCGCAGTTCCGGCACCGGCTGACGGTGTAGGGGTTATAGTCCGGAACGGACTTCCCCTCCTTTCCGGCGTTGAACCGGAACATCCCTTTTGTGTCGCGCTGCAGGGCCTCGTCGCCGAGGCGCATCGCCTCGTCATGGTCAGTGGCCGGGTACTTCGACTTTCGGACCTGTACCGTCGAACAACGACAGGACCATCCATTCGGCGGGAAATACTCCTCCCAAAATGAGTCAGTTATAGGTAATGTCACCCCGTCGAGGGCGGCGTGTTCCGGGCGCACCTTGTTATCACGCTGGGTTCGGTACTGGAGATAATAACGGTCGCCGTCGGCCATGAACTGCTCCCACCTCCCGGCCATCTCTGCGGACGCCGCCACGAAGTTATACTCAGCCCGGAGATAGTTGGCGTTATACGTCTTGTCGATGCTTTGAACATCATTCAAAAACCGTTCAAACGGCTTTCTGTCGCCGTTCTCATCAAGAAGCGAGGGGAACGCCTCGTGCAGCTCATGGAACGCCTTCATGCCGGAGAATATATAATTGGAGCGCGTTAGCCTCCGGCGCATGGCCTCCGACATCTCCACCTTCTCAAACGCCGAGTCGAGAGCCGAGGCATGGGCGCCGACAAACTCCTGCACCGCCGGGTCGGCCACAAGCTCGACACGGAACTCCGAGCCTTTCTCGTTGAAGAGCGACCTCATCATGCCGTTGAAGAGCGAGGACAGGCGCCTGCGCACGTCATCGCCGGGCGATGCGAGTTTCTTAATCTCCATTCCGTCAATCAGCGAGGCATAGCGTCGGTGCAGCCCCTCGTAGTCAGAGGGGCCTAATCGAAAAAATGTTTTTTCTCCTTGCCATCCTCTGCAGTATTGTCATCGTCAGACTTCTCAGACTTTTCGGACCCGTCGGACTTCCCGGCCGGAGGGAGCGCCAGGGGATTGCGCCGCGGGCCGACAGGCATATTGTACTTGTCGGCGAAATACGACGGATCAACCTCGTAGCGGTCGGCGATCATCGTCTCGTATGCCACCTGCTGCTCCGGGGTGTAGTCCACCGCGTCGTCCCACTCGAAGCGCAGACCCTTTACAGGGAACCCGTGCAGGACCATGAGCGGAATCAGCCGGTTGTTGACGATGTCGCGCAGGAAGTCCCGGTCGGACTCCACCAGGTTCATGAACACCTGCAGGTGTGTCTGCGACTGCGAGAGCGACGAGCCGTCCTCGATGGTCATGGTCTGGCCGATGACCAGTTTGGACATTTCAGAATTGGCCCGGTCGATGCGCCTGTCATAGACGTTGAAGGCGTCGCCCTTACCGGATTCCACGAACTGGATCTCCGTCTCCATGCCGGCGACCATACCCTGGCCTGCTCCGCCGTTGTAGATCATGTCCTGCAGACGCTGGAACTCCTTCGGGTCGCGGGTGGAAGTGCGGGCGATGCGCCAGGGCATTCCGAAGATTTCCGCGAAGCAGTCCCAGAACGTCATAGCGTGCCTCTTGGGAATTGTGTGGAGTGCGGCCTTGAGCAGCAGCCCGAGGTCGTCGGGACGTCCGGCCTCGATAAGCCAGTCGCTCCACGGCCGCTCCCGGAACTCGATGCCGGTCTCCCAGTTCATGCCCGCGCGCCGCACCACACGGCCTTTTTCCGGAATCACATGCTTGCGGGGAATGAGCGACACGCCGGAGAATGCGGGATGGCCGTCGCCGTCGGTGACGACATCGCCAAGCTCGATGAGCGAGTGGCCGTACCATATCGACTCCAGGCAAAGCCGGCACAGGTCCTTGAACCACGACTGGTCGAACAGGTGCTCCGCTGCCTCGACCTGGTCGCCGTCCTCATTCACGAGCTTGAACGAGCGCGACATGACAAAGCCCACGCGCTGCTGTATGCAGCCCGAGAGGTGCGAGTCGGTCATGGCGTCGCGATAGATGTCGTAGAGCTTCTGCCGGGATGGGTGGCGCGGATCTATCGCGCTCTGCCATGCCCGGCGCCAGTCCTCGATGTCGTTTTTTGAGAAAAACTCCGCATAGCGGTGCAGCTCCAGGATAACGGATGACTGCTTCTGTATCCTTGACCGGGCATCCTTCTGCGCCCGGCCCAGTTTCGGTCTGTTCTGTCTGCGTCCCATTGTCACCAGTCGTGTCTCAGTTTGGGGAGTGAATGATAGGAAATGCCGAATCCGGAGCTGCCGTCACCGGACACGACAAGAGGAAGGTCGGGGACAATCCTGCCGGCCTGCACGCCCTCGAGCCATCTGACAGCGCGCTCATAGCGCTCCTTGCGAATCTCGCTGCCCATCTTCTGCGGCTGCGAGGCAGTGAGGTGGTACAGGACGATGTCGGCGGTGTACATCACAATCAGCCGGTTGCGGTCACCGCCGGTCGCGGCGAATATCGCGCCGGTGTCATAGACAGGGCGCAGATAGCCCGAAATTTCCTCGATGGCCTCCGCCTCGGCATTGGCTATATTCTCAGGCGAAGACTGCGACACGACCTTCAGGGCCGCATCGCCTATCACCACCCTGTAATCTTCATTGTCGATAAACATGCTACCATATATTTTTAGGCGAGCGGCGCGGAACCGCCACCGGTTTGAAAACTTCCTGACGAGAGCTGCGCTGCAGGTACCAGATTGCGCCCTCGTCGGCATCGGGCGCGTCATCATGCGCGCGGGAGCCCCGCTCGAGCGCGAGGGTCTGCTCGATGCCGACCTCCATGTCCGGGGACTCCTTCAGGGCCTCGTTGTAGAACACGAAGCCGCGCTCCCACAGCGGCGACACCGCCTCGATGCGCTGCACCTTCTCCGGCTTCTTGCGGGTGTCGGGCAGAATGGGCAACTGGTAACCCCGGATATTACCCTCGGCAGCAAACTCGTCAAGGATTATGTCCTGCATGAAATTGGCCTCCATCAAGAAGGTGATAGCCACGCGGTCTCGCGTGCGCTCATATAGGTCATACTGCCAGCGCACCATCTCCGACACCGTGCCCTGCCGGACATAGCAGTCGATAAGGTGCAGCTCGGTCCCGATCTTGCCCCACAGCCGGCAGGCCTTGTAGTCGTTGGCCGTTGTCGATTTGAACGACGGGTCTGTGTAGCACACGAGCATATCGTACTTCTCGAGTTTCGGCATACGCTTGAAGCGGATCCACTCATGGCGGAAGATGGTTCCGTCCGTAATCGGGTTGTGCATCATCTCCTTTTCCCATGCCCGGTATCCCATGAAATCCCTGACGGACTCCGCCTCCTCCTTAGTCCATTTTTCAGCCCATACAGGATTGCCGTCACGGTCGACGGCCTTGACCTCGGACACATGGACGCCTTTGGAGGCGGCGATATTGGCAAGCACCGAGGTCTTGGATATAAGGTTCCCGACCATTATGAATCTGCCACGTCCGACATCGAGCGCGCCGAAGAGTGCCTCCTTCACCCAATCGGTGAGTTCCTTGACGCGCTTCTCGTTGCGGCAGAGCTCGTCATCGTCAAGGTCGTCGATGACGATATAGTCCGGGCGGGCCTCACGGTCACGGAGGCC
The DNA here is from genome assembly GCA_003762615.1 of Muribaculaceae bacterium Isolate-037 (Harlan). Lineage (GTDB taxonomy): Bacteria > Bacteroidota > Bacteroidia > Bacteroidales > Muribaculaceae > Lepagella > Lepagella muris. The sequence continues at coordinate 2,177 of RIAZ01000051.1, read as the reverse complement.
GCGGGGAGACTGTCCGCGGCCCACGGCGAGGAACTTGGTTCCCCCCTTGGTCTTGAACTCCCCCTGGAGCCAAAGCCCGAGGTTCTTCTGCTCTCCGAAGTCCGCGATGATCTTCTGGTTGTATTCCAGCTCAGCCTGTATGTCGCCTATCAGACGGTTGGCGCTGTCCTGCGACTTGCCGACTGTAATCATAAAACTGACGAGGCTCTTAGGCTGGAATATAAGCCACAGGGGGATGAACACGCCGATGTGTGTTGACTTGGCATGGCCGCGCGGCCACTTGAACACCGCCTTAAGATTAGGCGTGTTCCTTATCTTGAGTGCCGCCTTTGTGTGGAACGGGGCGTTGTGGATCATGTGGACGACCTCGCCGGTGGCCTTGTCGCGCAGGGTGAGGAAGTGGGCGAAGTAATACTCGCAGAACTCGTCATAGTTGGAAAGCAGCCGCCTGATGCGCCGCTCCTTCTCTACGGGGGATTCCTTGACGACCGACAGCGATTCGGCCGTCAGAGCCTGAACCTCCCGGCAGTGCTCCTTCCACTGCTCGAAGGCCTCCCTCTGCTCCTTTGTCAGCTTAGTCGCCATATTCCACGAGTGCCCCCTTGTTGAATGACTCGATCAGGAATCCGTCCTGGAGCTTGTTGACCTTCTTGATGAACTCGAGGGTCACCTCCGGGTCGGTCCTGGAGCGGAATTCAAGATATTTGGAGAATGCGGTGAACACCTCTATGGCAGCCACGACGTTAGCCTGTGACTTGTCGAGCTTGTCGATGGCGGCGGTCAGTTTCGAGAGCTTGTCGCCGAGGCTGTCGATAAGCGCGAGGTCGCCCGATTCGTTGACCTTGTCGAGCAGCGTGTTAGTCGCCAGGAGCAGCTTCTTGATAAGCTCCGGGCGCGTGATGGTCTTTGCCGCGCGGGTCTCCTTCCATCCGTCGGCCGCGCACCATTTCGATATCGTGACCCTTGACACGCCGACCATCTCTGCTATCTCGGTCTGCTCCTTTCCCGAAAGATACAGGGTGCGCGCCAGGTCTCTCTTTTTTTCAAGTTCAGCTTTAGTCATACGGGGATGCGATAATGAATTATGGGGCAAAGGTGGCTGAAAAAGGGAGGCCGGGCAAAAAAGTGTGCAACCGTTGCATAGAAGTGTGCAACCGTTGCACACTTTTTTGGAGATTGGCGGGCGTGTGGCCAACTTTGCGCCGCAAACAATCACACGACCGCAATGGGCAACAGAGTAAGACTGACAAACGACACGCTCAACAGCTACGGGTACCGCGTCCTGACCGACGGCGTGGACATATCCCAATATGAGCGCAACCCCATACTCCTCTACATGCACAACCGAGGCAAGGCCATCGGACTTATAAAGGAGATAAAGAAAGAGAAGGGAGAGATCACCGGCGAGCTCGCCTTTGACGAGGCCACCGAACTGTCATGCCAGTGCAAAAAGCAGTGGGAGTTCGGGTCGCTTCGGATGGTGAGCATCGGCTTCGAGATAATCGAGACAAGCGAGGACCGCAGGCACCTGCTGCCCGGGCAGCGCTACGCCACCGTCACCAAGGCCAGGCTGATAGAGGTATCGCTCGTCGATATCGGGGCCAACAACGACGCCATCCGGCTTCACAAGGACGGACAGTTAATAACGCTGAGCGAGGGCGGCGACTGCCCCCTCCCGAGGCTGAACCATAAACCAACAAACAACGAACCGCAAATGGAACTAAAAGCACTCGCCTTACAGTTAGGCCTGCCGGAAACGGCAGACGAGGCCGCCGTCAACGCGAAACTCGCCGCGCTCAAGACCGCCGGCGACGAGGCCGAGAACATCCGCAGGGAAAACGAGCAGCTCAAGCTCGAGCAGATCACCGCCGCAGTCGACGGCGCCATAGCCGCCAAAAAGATTCCGGCGGATAAGAAGCAGCACTTCCTTGACCTCGGCAAGACAGTGGGCATCGAAACCCTCAACGCCACCCTCGACTCCATCGCTCCGGCGCAGAAACTCAGTGCCACACTGCAGACCGAACCCGAGAACGACGAGCTCCCAAAGAAAGGCCCGTGGGAACTTCGCATGGATGAAATCCGCAACAGGCTCAAGAAGTAACACCACAACCCCATACAGACATGGCAATCAAAGTAGACAACACCAATTACAACGGCGAGGTACTCGAGAGAATCCT
>RIAZ01000050.1 GCA_003762615.1 Muribaculaceae bacterium Isolate-037 (Harlan) | reverse complement strand
GATAAGGATTCTGAAACATGGAAGAAAGGCAAAGTCGCTTGTCAAATATGGATTGGAAGAGATTTCGACCATACTTATGCGTCCGACTTATACCCCAAAATTCGATGTTTTCAAATTTTTGTCATGTACTTAAATTTTTTTTAATAATTTTTTTAAATTGATGCAACTTTTCCTTCTATTCCGTTGTTTTCCAAGTTCAAGGGCTGCATACCGCCATCATCCGAAGAAGAAATAAGCCACAATCACCGCCGCCACGGCACCCGTCAGATCAGCAAGCAATGCATAGCCGGCAGCATAACGCGTTTTCATGACCCCTACACTTCCGAAATATACGGCAAGGATATAGAAAGTGGTGTCGGTAGATCCCCTGACAGCAGCCGCAACACGGCTCACGAAGGCATCCGCCCCATTCTCCTTCATCACGTCGAGCATCATCGCGCACGACCCGCTACCGCTCAGCGGCTTCATGAGCATAGTCGGCAACGCCCCTACCCAACGGGCATCGAAGCCAAGCATCGTGACAAACGATTCGATCCACGACGTGAACATATCCAACGCACCGGACGCACGGAACATCCCGATTGCAACAAGAATAGCCACAAGATAAGGAATTATCATGACGGCTGTCTTAAACCCCTCCTTCGCCCCCTCGATAAACGTGTCATACACGTTGATATGCTTCCGCACTCCGGCTATTATGAATGCTATTATGACGCTGAAAAGTATAACGTTGGCGGCAAACGTGGAGTATGCCTCCATCCTGTCGGCAGGTAACGATGAGAAGAAATAGACCGTCAGAGCCACCACGCCCCCTATTCCGGCAAGCCAGCCGCATATCACGCGATCCATACGTATGCGCTGCTTTATGCATAGTGCGGTAAGACCCACTATTGTGGCAACCGACGTGGCGATGAGGATCGGAATGAAGATATCAGTAGGATTGGACGCCCCACCTTGCGCACGATACATCATTATGCTTATCGGGATCAGGCACAAGCCCGACGAATTGAGCACCAGAAACATGATCATCGCATCCGTGGCAGTATCCTTCCGCTTGTTGAGCGATTGCATCTCCTGCATGGCACGCAGCCCCATTGGAGTGGCGGCATTGTCAAGACCGAGCATGTTGGCGGAGATATTCATGAAGATGGCACCCATAGCCGGATGCCCCTTTGGGATACCGGGAAAGAGCCGGGAGAAGAACGGACTTATCAGCCTGCCGAAAAACTCAATCACTCCGGCACGCTCCCCGATCTTCATTATACCGAGCCACAAGGTCAGCACTCCGGTCAGCCCGAGAGAGATTTCAAATGCAAAAGCGGCCTGGGAGAAGGAACTGTTCATGATGTCGCTCCACACTGCCAGGTCGCCGTAAAAGATTGTCTTTGCCATAGCCACAAGAAATGCTATGGCAAAGAACGATATCCAGATCCAGTTTAATACCACTGTTGATAGAATTTACTGAGGTGGGTCAGACCCGGGAGTCAGACCCGCGCCACATCATATTTTGCGGATGCCCATTATCTCACGCACGTCGCGCAGAGTGTCGGCAGCATACGCCCTCGCACGCTCTGCACCGTTTCTCACCACCTTCGAGAGATACTCGTCGTTGTTGCGGATGTCGAGGATACGCTCCCTGATAGGCAGCGTCACCTTCAGCATATCCTCAGCAAGCTGCTTCTTCATGTCGCCGTAGCGGATGGAACAGTCGGCGTATGCCTGACGGTAATGGTCAGCCACCTCCTTGCCGGATACAAGATCAAGAAGCAGGAAGAGGTTCTCCACCGGCTTGCTCACTACAGAGTTCGGCTCCTTCGGACCCTCATCAGTGACGGCACGCATCACCTTCTTGCGAAGAGTCTTCTCATCATCTATAAGATAGATACAGTTACCCTCGCTCTTACCCATCTTTCCGGATCCGTCAAGACCGGGCACCTTCAGAGCCTCGCCGCCGAAATTGAAATTGACGGGTTCGCCGAAATAGTCCACCTTATAGAAGGAGTTGAAACGACGTGCGAAACGACGGGTCAACTCAAGATGCTGCTCCTGATCCTTACCTACCGGCACGTAATCGGCATGATGAATGAGGATATCGACAGCCATAAGGGTGGGATACGTCAGCAATCCGGCATTCACACGCTGGTTGGTCTGATTACCGATTATCTCCTTCTCGATCTCATCGCTGTCGGAAGTGATGCCGAGAGCCTTACGAGCCTTATCCTTGAAAGAGGCGGTACGCATCAGTTCGCCGATACCCACGTGCATGTTGAGAAGAAGATACATCTCTGAGATCTCCGGCACGTCGCTCTGCACGTAAAGGATATTCTTCTCCGGATCAAGTCCGGCGGCAATATATTCCGCCAATATATCCTTTACGCTCTCATGAAGCATCTTGGGGTCAGGGTTCGTGGTCAAGGCATGGAGGTCGGCAATGAAGAAGCGGCAGTCATAGTCGTCCTGCATTCTCACGAATTTACTCAAAGCTCCATAATAGTTGCCCAGATGAAGATTTCCGGTAGAACGGATTCCACTGAGCACCACTTTCTTATCTTTTTCCATATCGATTAATGATGTATGTCGAATATTAACGTTGTATTAATTAAAAGCCATACCACGGAGCCATTATATAATGGTCAGTACAGCAATAATCTGCAAAATTAAACAAATTTATCGGATTACTCTCCATTACGTATTGTATTTTTTCCAATAGAAGCATCAACAGATGAGCAAGCACGGCATATATTTTTACGATATATCCCGACAAAAAAAAGGACGACCCGGACCGAGGCATTAAGCCTGCGACCCGGGTCTCGAGTTATGTAAGCCGGAAATTTCTTTATATTGTCACGATAATTGCCAAGAAAATTGCCACGTCAGTCCGACCTACGTCAGATTCCATGCCCTACATTATATACCTCCTTCAGCATATCACGTATGGAATCCTTATTATGGAGAGAGACATTCCCATGAGTCATCAGCAGCATCTTCACAGGCTGCTTATCGCCACTATAAGGGGGCTGCATATAGTCAAACTCCTGACGCACACGGAAGCCATTGTTCTCATAGAATTTTATGCGTCGCTCGGCATCAGGAGTTACAGGCGGTTCCACCTCAAGAAGCACGTCCTCACTTACCGTCTTGAAAAGATGACCAAGCATCTTACGCCCTATATTGTTGCCCCTCCTTTCGGGAATCACAGCAAAGTGCTCCACGTATGTATAGCCCTCAAATTCCCAATAAGATAGGAACCCAAGGAACAAGTCGCCATCTTTGACGGCAAAGGCGTGAAACTTTCCGTGTTTCATCTTTATGAATTCGGAAAGATGACGCTCATCCTCATAATCACGCCTCTCTTCGGGAGGGAATGATTCATTATATAGCTGCAGGAACGACGGATAGTCCTCCTCTTTAAGTTCCACAAATTCCATATTCCAATATTTACTTTTGCAAGCCCACCAAACAGCAGACTTTATTTTATAACAATCAAATTAGCCAAATAGATAATCAATTTCTCTGTTTTTTATCTATTTTATTTCCAATAACGTATACATCAGCAAATTAAAACTTGACAATTTATCTATTTTTATCGCTGATTTTTCCTTTGACAATTATTTTATCACTCAATTGCGATTTTATACGGGTATTTTTACTTAATTTTGCAGACCGGGGAGGGAACAACAGGTATCACCTGCTCCACCTCTCACCCGCAAGTCTTACATTCATAATTGAATATAGTATCTATGCACATATCCCGTATACTGACGTCTGTCGCAATGACTTCATTCGCGCTATCCATGTCGGCATCTGATTTCATCAATACCGAGCCGGCGGAAAATCTCTTCAACTTCGGCGTGAGAATAGGAATGAACGCCTCCAACCGCACATTCAACAACAATTACTTTGACAAATGGAACGTCAACAGCTGGGGCACCGGTTTCGATGCCGGCGTGGTGGTCAACATCAACATGCGAGAGTTTTTCTCTCTCCAGCCGGGTTTCTTCTTCCAGTCAAGAAGCGGCAACTATTCCCTGGTGGAGGAATATATCAACAATCGCGACGAGAAAGACAATTTCATTCAGATCGGCGACTACAGAATCTATAATTTCGTCATTCCCGTCATGGCATCGTTCAGATTCAGCATCGCCGACAATCTGAAATGGCTCGTGGAGGCAGGTCCGTATGCCCAGTTCAAGCTTCATGCCACGGATGCCGACAAGATTGAGGTGATAAGCCAAGACTTAGGAGGCTCCATCAACAAGGAATCGGCAAAAAGCAATTTCACCGATTTCGGTGTAAAGATGGGCACCGGCATAATGCTCAACAACAAGTACTCATTCTCCATACATTACATGGCAGGCGCCACCAACGTATGGAAAGCACCCTACGAAGGTGGTAAGAACAAGGCGTGGACCTTCACCTTGGGCTACGATTTCTGACGCAGCTTCCAATCTTCCACCATACCAATTATCCCGGCGGCATTCGCTGAAGTGCCGTTGCTGAAATCCAATCGCGTCATGCCCGGATCGCGCTTATACCACGTAAGCTGCTTCTTGGCATAGACGCGAGTGTTTTTCTGCATACGCGCCACTGCCTCATCCTTCGTGAACGTGCCGTCGAACCATGCGAACATCTCCTTCAATCCCACCGTGTTCAGAGAATTGAGATGACGGAGAGGATACACTCTACGCGCCTCCTCCTCCAAACCGGATTCCATCATATTATCCACCCTTGCGTTGATGCGACTGAAAAGCCGCTCCCTATCCCCTTCAAGACATACCTTTATTATATCAAACGGACGCTTTTTCCTCTCCCCCGTAATCAGCGAGGAGTATGGTGCTCCTGCCGTTACGGAAATCTCCACTGCATGAAACACCCGCTTCATATTGCAGAGATCCACCTTTGCGTAATGCACCGGATCAAGCGCAAGAAGACGCAGACGCAGCCAGTCATCGCCCCTCTCCCGCCATTCCTCCATCAGCGACGCCCGCAGTTCTGCCGGCACGGTCGGGAGATCGTCTATGCCGTGGCACAAGGCATCGACATACATCATCGAGCCGCCACACACCACTGCCGGACGCTCCTCACTGAAAAGCGACTCCGCTACGGTAAGCGCATCCCGCTCAAACTCACTCGCGCTATAGTAGGCATCAAGCGGAAGCATACCCACCAGATGATGCCTCACTCCCCCCATCTCCTCCGCAGTAGGGGCAGCCGTCACTATCGGTATGTCGCGGTAAATCTGACGGCTATCGGCAGAAATAACATCGGTATCCAAGCGACGCGCCACCTCAACGGCAAGGGCCGACTTCCCGGAGGCTGTCGGCCCTGTTATGACTATCATCAATGCCCGGCTCACTTCTCTACAGCCAGTCGGCAAATATTTACTATCACATCCGTGGCCTTCTCCATCGACGGGATAGCCACATATTCATAACGTCCGTGGAAGTTCTCTCCTCCGGCAAAAATATTCGGGCATGGGAGACCCTTGAATGATAACTGCGCGCCATCAGTGCCACCACGTATGGGCTGCACCTTCGGCTGCACGCCAGCTTCCCGCATGGCCTTCTCCGCCAGTTCGACCACGTGCATGACCGGTTCAATCTTCTCACGCATATTATAATACTGGTCTCTGATCTCTACCGACGCGCAGCCGGGATATTCCGTATTAGTCTTCCTCACGAGATGCTCGATCTCCTTCTTGCGGCTTTCGAAACGTGCGCGGTCATGATCGCGTATTATATATGTAAGCACAGTCTGCTCAACGGAGCCCTCGATTCCCACGAGATGATAGAATCCCTCATACCCCTCGGTGTGCTCCGGAGTCTCCCAACGTGGAAGCATTACGATAAACTGGGTGGCGACACGCATGGAATTGATCATCTTATGCTTCGCACTGCCGGGATGCACATTGCGTCCGCGGATAATGACCTTGGCACTGGCGGCATTGAAATTCTCAAATTCCAACTCACCCACGGCACCACCATCCATCGTATACGCGAAATCCGCTCCAAAACGCGCCACATCAAATTTATGTGCGCCCTGCCCTATCTCCTCATCCGGATTAAACGCGATGCGTATCTTACCATGTTTTATCTCAGGATGCGCCTGAAGATAAGCCACAGCAGTCACAATCTCAGCAATACCCGCCTTATCATCGGCACCAAGCAGCGTGGTTCCGTCAGTCACGATCAGATCCTGACCCACATAATTCAACAGCTCCGGGAATTCCATCGGAGATAGCACGATCCCCTCCTTTTCATTGAGAGTAATGTCAAGCCCGTCATAACCTTCCACGATACGCGGCTTGACGTGCTTGCCGCTCATGTCGGGAGACGTGTCGAGGTGAGCTATAAAACCTATCACCGGGGCATCCGTATCACAGTTGGCAGGCAAAGTTGCCATCAGATATCCATTCGCATCAAGCGAGATATCCTCGAGTCCCATCCCTTCAAGCTGCTCCTTCAGATATTCCGCAAAGATCATCTGTCCGGGCGTGGAGGGTGTCATATTGGTTAGTTCGTCGCTTTGTGTGTCAAAAGCCACGTAACTGAGAAATCGGTCTGTTACTGTCATGGTAAAAGTATCTGTTTTTTTATTAATATTGTCAGATTCGAGTCCCTCATATCCATCCTGCACGAATCTACGTTTTGAAGTTTATATAACTTCATTTGCAAAATTATAAAAAAATAATTAGTTACGAAAATTAATTTTTCATCCCCGGTTTCATCATATTCTCCATAAAAAAGACGCTGATATACGCTAAAAAAATTTAACTATTTATAGTGTTGATTTATTGAAATTTAACTCACTATTCACAAAATAACCGGCAAAAAAACTCAAAAAAAAGCACATAAAATTTGCACGGTTCAAAAAAAGTTCCTAACTTTGCACCGCAATTGAGAGAGACACCGACACTAAAACAAGTGAAACGGACGCTTTCAAAGCAAAAAGACCTGCTTCAGTAGCTCAGTTGGTTAGAGCACCTGACTGTTAATCAGGGGGTCGTTGGTTCAAGCCCATCCTGAAGCGCAACAAGCTGATAAGAGAATCAGCAATCTCGAACCTCAAATAAAAACCTGCTTCAGTAGCTCAGTTGGTTAGAGCACCTGACTGTTAATCAGGGGGTCGTTGGTTCAAGCCCATCCTGAAGCGCAAGACTTCATGACAGAGCGCACGTCGCCGTCGGAAGCAATGTTGATTCGCTAGCTCAGCTGGTAGAGCACAACACTTTTAATGTTGGGGTCCTGGGTTCGAGCCCCAGGCGGATCACTAAGAAGGTTTTAATTACCAATGAAAACCTCTGAAAATATCAGTTTTCAGAGGTTTTACTTTGAAACCTCCGAAAAGGGACCTGCTTCAGTAGCTCAGTTGGTTAGAGCACCTGACTGTTAATCAGGGGGTCGTTGGTTCAAGCCCATCCTGAAGCGCAAGACTTCATGACAGAGCGCACGTCGCCGTCGGAAGCAACGTTGATTCGCTAGCTCAGCTGGTAGAGCACAACACTTTTAATGTTGGGGTCCTGGGTTCGAGCCCCAGGCGGATCACTGAACAGAACGGCCGAACGCCGCAAATCGCTGAAAATAAGACAGTTTCAGCATTTTTTTTGTATGCGTCTTACCGCGGAGGCAACCGACACCTTTGTGGAGAGTTTAGTGGCTATCTTCAGAATATTCACAGTCCGGCTGATTATCATGGACTGCAGTATGCCGAGCAGACATTTCAAAGGCTTGACACGACTCTAATAAACTGATTTAAAATCCATTGAGTTTATATCATGAAAATGTCATGTCGTACATTTGTACGGTTAAATGTTTTTGAATAATTTCAACTTCAAATTTCAGGATATTCAAGCATGGAATAAGGCAGATGTCATGTTGGTTGACTCCATTAAGTACGATAGGTCCCCATGCTTTT
>RIAZ01000004.1 GCA_003762615.1 Muribaculaceae bacterium Isolate-037 (Harlan) | reverse complement strand
GATAAGGATTCTGAAACATGGAAGAAAGGCAAAGTCGCTTGTCAAATATGGATTGGAAGAGATTTCGACCATACTTATGCGTCCGACTTATACCCCAAAATTCGATGTTTTCAAATTTTTGTCATGTACTTAAATTTTAACAATAAAATTCAGTAAACAAAATTTCCTCCTCTATCAAACATCATATAAAATTATTATTTCTAAACACTGATCTACTCTTTAATCTGTGATTATTTCAGATGAAAGATGCGTCAAATCATACAAGAGGAAATTTTTACGTTTATAACTTTCACAAAGTTATTTTAGCAGATGAAGTTGTCTAAACTTATTTTGAGATGTTAAAAATTCGGTAAAATAAATAAAATACAGCGCATTCTGAAAAGGAAGCACTATATTATAGTCGCCAAACTTCAATAAGTTGCACCTATGCCAGAATACGCTGTACTTGACAAAGATACAATAAGAAATCGAATTATGCCCTATCTTTCGGTCGCAAAAAGAGGATTCGAGACAAAATTTGACTTGGTAGAGATTGTTAACGCCATTCTCTTCAAGTTGAAAAGCGGATGTCAGTGGCGAATGCTTCCCACAGGTCATCTGTTCAGTGGTGTTGCACCAAGCTGGAAAACGGTTTTCCACCATTATCGCAAATGGTGCAAGGCCGGAGAATGGAAACGCGTCTTTACCGAACTTCTTAAGGCAAACAAGGATAAGGTGGATTTGTCCCTTTCCCATATAGATTGCTCCCATACCACTGCATATCGCGGAGATGAAATGGTTGAATATCAAGGTCGGAAGAAGAGGAATACTACTAATGCCCTCTATCTTAGTGACAGAAACGGACTTCCTCTGGCCATGTCCGAACCTCAGAGTGGCAACCATGCAGACCTTTATGAGATTGAAAAGAGGATAGACGAACTCATGCAGCAGCTCAGGGAAGCGAGCATTCGTACTGACGGTCTTTTCTGCAATCTTGATGCCGGATTTGACGGGAAGAGTCTCCGTGCTGCACTTGACAGTCACAATGTCATTTCCAATGTATGCCCTAACCGAAGAAATGGAGGAGAGACTGAAGACGAGTATCTGTTCGATGAGCAGATGTACCGTGAACGCTGGATTGTGGAAAGAACGAATGCCTGGATGGATGGCTTCAAGTCCATCCTCACACGATTCGACACAACCGTTTCCAGTTGGAAAGGTTGGAATTATCTGGCCTTCATCGTTATTTTCCTTAAAAAAATTCACAAATCAAAATAGTTTAGACAACTTCGATTGTTTACTTAATTATTACTAATAAAAGTTTATTTTTATATTATCAACTTACTTTATCCTTATAGGCAACGTTATTTAATTATGACATCTCAAATTTGAGGCATATTTATTTTGAAGCAATCAATTGTCAAATAGTTTGATTTTCTTCAATATAATTCACACGGAATAATCCGTCAGCTATAGTTCAATTCTTAATTTATTTTTCATTTGAATTGGAGTGAAAATATGCCTAACAATATTTGAATATTATGAATACGAATAATAATTTGAACAGATTTAAAGACTCCATGCGACGACTATTATATAGTATCCTATTAATAATTATATTAATGGCAATCTCACCATTCGGAGTTTTTAGTTCTGGAGTAAAAACATCTGGCGAAGGATTTAGTCCTGAATTCGAAAAGGCTATAGCAATTATAAAAAAATATGAGGGGTTACATAGAAATAGAGGGAACCTTATCGGTTATGGTCATCAAGTTATTGCTGGTGACGGCTATAAAAGAGGAACAAATCTTACGGAAAAACAAGCAGATGCATTATTAAGGAAAGATCTTTCAGATCTATGCAAGAGATACCGTAGTTTCGGGAAGGATAGCCTTATTCTCAGTGCTTTAGCTTATAACTGTGGAACTGGTATAGTCGCAAAATCATCTGTATACAAAAAACTTAAAAATGGTAATAGAGATGTGAAAACTGCTTATCTTTCCTATAATAGAATTAGAGGTAAAGTTAATTCACAACTTAAAAGAAGAAGACTCGAAGAATTCGATGCTTTATTCATTCCCTAATTTTTTTGCTCAATTTTAGAAAAACTTATGCTAAAAATGTTATTTAAACGTTGAGCAACTATAAGAGATAAAGAAAATGAAATCAATACTACACATACTACTCCATTCTATCCTTATACTATTTATGGGGTTATCCTTATGTGCTTGTTCTGAAAAAAGAACTGACAATTTAAATGAAGGACTTCCTCAAGAAATACGTGAAATTGCCATAGCAATTATAAAGGATTCACCTCAAGAATTCGCCTCAGTTATTTCTTACCCTATTGAGAGACCATATCCATTAAAAAACGTTAAGGATTCAACCGAAATGGTAAAATACTACCCCACTTTAATGGATGATACAATAAAAAAAGCTGTTAAAGAGTCTCCTGACTCTGCATGGCAATATTGTGGCTGGAGAGGATGGACTTTAAATAATGGTTCTTATTTTTGGATTGATGATGGCAAAATATATGAAGTCACTTATACCTCTACAAAAGAGAACATTATGCTTGACTCTCTTAGAAATATAGAAATCTCAACTCTTGAGCCGTCTTTACAAGCAGGATGGACTCCTGTAATGTGTGTACAAGATACTGATAGTGGGGAATTATTCCGAATAGACCTACAAGATGGCACAAATCCTCCAATATACCGTCTCGCCGGATATAATCCAGGAGCAGATCTTTCAGGAGAACCAGAATATATTCTTTATGGATCTCTTGAGCTTGAAGGATCCATGGCAAACAGGTTTTATCATTTTATAGGAGAGGATGGTTCCACTGCTCAATATTCACCGGATGTCATATCTAATGAAGACACTCCGCAAATTGAAATTGAAATAAAAGGTCACGCAAAAAGATACAAGGCTAAACCGGATTATTGGCTTGATCATATTAGATTGAAACAAATACAATCCACTTATGATTCCATATCAAATATTGATATGAAGTGACATAAGAAAATGGACTGAATTGAATTCAGTCCATTTTCTTATGTCACTTCATACACATTTTTAAAATGGGAAATTTATGCCTAAATTCAATGCAGCATTAGAATTTAATGGCACACCCTCTTTAGATAGCTTTCCTATAGTCTGATCCATACCTACAAATAAATTGAAACCTGTTGTATGCAAATTAAATAGCCAACCAAAGCCTATACCATAAGTTCCAGCGACAACATTAACATCTGCTGATATAAAATTTACAGGACATATATTGGCAGACAATCTAAATTGAGTCCAGCTATATTTCCCATTTATCTTTGAGGAATTTAACAATCCAAAATGAAGACGTCTATATACCGGCAATTCGTATTCTACACCAAAGTTAAGGGTAGTTGACAATGCACGAGTACGTGATGAGATTTCTTCTACATCTGACATCTGATATAATTTAGCAATATCATCTGTGAGTCTATCCCATTCTTTATCAAAATAATGTTCGTTTTCTTTATCTGCACTGAAAATAAATGAATTCGTATTAACTATCTGAGTTCCATCTGTTGAAGCTTTCTGTGTCTTTCCCCAATTCATAAATCCTAAATCAAGTGCAGCTATAGAAAATTGGAAATCATTCCATTTATACTGTGCTCCAAGATCAAGACCCAATCCAAATCCTTGTGGTTTAAACTTATCAATCTCGCCACCTGAGACATAATCCTTTCCCGTCTGATCACTATGGTCCATATTATATCTGAAGCCTCCTACTGATGCATATACCTCAGCATTTGTTCGGGCAATCCACTCATTTTCTCCCAACATCAATTTTGCGTCATTGAACTGGAAATCAAAATTACCGACACCTACAAGAGCTTTAATTGTAGCACCCACACGTAGACCTGGCACTTGCCGAATATCCCTTGAATGGTTTAATGCAATTTGGGCATAGGCATTCGCATTTGCGAACATATTTTCTATCTCATAAGTATCATTAGTAACACCTTCTTTTGCCAATGAAAAGAATGAACCTGGCACTGAGGCATCCACACTTGCCACACCTCCAATAGAGATAGTATTATATCCTCCTATACCTTTAAAACCTACCGACAAAATATCTATCTTTTCATTTGTGCCCAATCTATTCTTCGCACTAAATTTTTTCATCGCTTCACTCTCACTAATGCCAGGATTAGTAAACAATACTGTCTTACCATTAAGAGTATACACCACATCTTTGACATGTAAATTTCCATGCATGTTGATGTTTAAATTGCCAATAGCTGGAAATGATACAAAACCCTTTTCGTTTCCAAATGCTGGATTCATTTGGAAACGGTAGTCATAGTTTTCCAAGAAATATCCTGAATATGTAGTTTGTGAAAAAATCCCTATAGTGCTGCATAATGATATGCCTGCACATATTATTATTTTTTTAATCGAAAATTTCATAATTAATTGAAAATAGCGTTCTTATTCATTAAAATTCCTTAGTATAATTTCCGCTAACTTTAGCCCGTAAATTGCTTAGAGTTATTGTCTGCGATGGAGCCAATGCCTCATTTGATGTAGGAAGCACGGTCGCTGTAAATATTATGCCGTCAAGATTCTTTATCTCTCCCGTTATCCTTATATTAATTTCTTGATTAGCATTCTCCGGCACTTCTGCACCAACTATTTCTACATCTTTAATCTTATTACCATTCCTATCAATAGGATAGCCCGAAATATTTGCTTTAAGTGGCAAATTATTAGTAACCATAACATTGATTTCAAGCTTTTCAATTGTCAGTGCATCAAGATCTTCACTACCCCAACCATCAACCTTATCCGTATAGACGATCTGTGTTGGTGTGTCTGATGATTCCGACAAGGCAAGTGGAGCAACAAATTCCCATATTCCTTCCACTGGTTCAATTGAATGTCCAAGAGGGAATTTAACCACCTTTTGTCGATTTATGCAAGGATCTACAAGATTTATCTTAAGTTGTGATGGAATACCATTTCCACTAAGCACTCCCCCCAATGTTGAGAAAGCTACATTCTTAGGATTATTAAAGGAAGAAGGTACATCTTCTGCCCCATTAGGACTAAGACAGAAATTATAAGATTCCTCATTCCCTTTATCATAACCTATGGTAAAGAATCCGTTATCCAAGCCAAATGTTTTAGGGGATTCATTTTCGCGTATTGCCATTATATCTAACCCTGTACGAAAACCAAGATTATACTTCGCAATTGGATTATTAATGCCTATATATATCTGCGGATTATAAAGCACCAGATTTGTCTTATCCTGAGAAAGGAAATCTGGCAACTCATTGAGACTTATTGGTGCTATATCCAATCCATTCCCATCAAAATGATATTCTACCTCTCCCGATACTGCGGTTATTGCCATATCTGATAGTAAGTATGATATGTTTAAATTTACAGACGAACCAAGAGTACAATTTGAATCTGATGAGAGTTTTAGATTTGCACTTTCGATGTTCAAATTACTAATCAAGGACAATTCCCTATTTTCTATTGAGCAATTATTTACCTCTAAATCTATTTTAGTCACAATAATTTCCAAAGATGTTTTCCCATTAGCAAACATCAGATTTCCTACAGAATATTCTCCTGTCTGAGCATCATATCTTCCTTCAGGAATACTATGTGATATTTCAAGACCTTTAGGTATTTCAATTTTAATATCTGACAATTTAGCATTTATATTTTCTGGAAGATTTTCAGCCGAAAAATTTATCACAAATTTTATTTCATCTGAATAAATTTCTGTTAGGCTTATTATTGATTCATCAATATCTTCAGCCCGATAAACCACTCCCCTCTTTATCGGAGAAACTAACGGGATAATAGTATCTTCTACCCCAATCGAAATACCACTTGTTGGAAAAATTACTTCTGCCGATAAAAGTTCGGGAGATGAAGCCTTGAATGATGGTATATAAATGGGATCCGATTTGAAAGAACCCGATTCTTTTATACCATAAACATCCTCTCCATTATGATTTATATAATGGATTTTGTCTCCTAGTTTTACTTCTATGATATCTCCCAATTTTATTGACTCCAAATTGATCGGGACTACCAAATATTTTACCTTAAACTCTGATGTGGTGTCTATGTTTGACAAATCATATTTTTCGTCAATACAACAAGTCAACGAAAACATTGTCAAGAGCGTCAAACCACCTTTTACAATTATTTGTTTCATGATAAGGAATAAATATAATATTTAATGCAAATCTTTTCAGCTTGTTTTATATCAACAAAGTTAATAAATTTTATCCATATTACTTACAAAATTAAAAATATTTTAATAATTGTGAAAACAAATCCGATAATCAAATGCCATAGCTCATTAAAAATATTAGCTATCGTTCTCTTTAGTCAATCAACATTGTAATCCCGAAGCAACTTATAACTGCAGACAAATCACTTTGGAATCCCCAAAAATTATATGTCATCCCATATATTACAATTTATAATATTATAAATGCCTAATAACTCATCCATAACTTAATCTTGATACATTTGATTTTACAAATATTAAAAATTTTGATACAAATAATAAATCCCATCTTAATTCTTATTAATAATTTTGCAAATGATTAGAGCGAGAGACAAATATTGCACCTGCACTTTTGCTCCAATACAAATAATCATTATAACATAACCTACCCTATGAAGAAAACTCCTGTTTTTATTTTTTCAGCAATTCTCACAAGTGCTTCATTGTACGCTATAGGAGAAAACAGACCTATCATACAGACTAAGTACACTGCTGATCCAGCCCCGATAGTCATAAACGACACTATTTTTTTATACACATCTCATGACGAAGATGATGCACAAGCCTATGGTTTCAAAATGAAAAATTGGCTTCTATTCACCTCCACTGATATGCTAAACTGGACAGATAATGGAGCCGTTGCATCTCTTGAAGACTTCAAATGGTATGATGGAGATAATGGTGCGTGGGCAATACAAGTCGTAGAACGAAATGGCAAATATTATATGTATTGTCCAATACATGGTCATGGCATTGGAGTCTTAGTCTCAGACTCCCCCTATGGACCATTTAAAGATCCCATAGGGAAGCCTCTTGTTTGGCAAAGAGAACATTGGGATGATATTGATCCTACAGTATTTATTGATGATGATGGACAGGCATATATGTATTGGGGCAATCCCAACTTATATTGCATAAAATTAAATAATGACATGATTTCATATTCCGGAGAAATCATGAAGATGCCCCATATTGATGATTATCAAGAAGGACCATGGTTCTACAAACGTAACGGTCACTATTATTTGGCATTTGCATCAACGTGTTGTCCGGAAGGAATCGGATATGCGATGAGCGACTCCCCTACCGGACCTTGGACATATAAAGGCCATATCATGGATCATACTCCTCGCACACGTGGCAATCACCCGGGAATTATCGATTATAAAGGCAAAAGTTATGTTTTCGGACAAAGTTACGATATTCTCCGGATTGAGACTCAGGATCATCATGAACGACGGAATGTGGAAGCGGCAGAAATGCACTACAATTCCGATGGCACAATTCAGGAAGTCGTATATTGGCGAGACGCTCCTCTGAATCAGATACATTTCCACAATCCTTACCAAAAGACAGAAGCTGAGACAATGGCGTGGGGATACGGATTAAAAGTAAAAAAGACAGATCTTAGAACTTCCGTTCTGACAAATATCAATAATGGGGAGACTTTAACTGTTGCAGGTGTTGATTTTGGGAAAGGTGCAAAAAAATTCTCTGCGGCAATTGCTTCTGAGAAAGAAGGGAATGCTATTGAGATTCATCTTGATAGTGAAAATGGACCTATTGTCGGCATCCTTGAAGTAAAACCCGGTAAAACTTCTGACAAATTTTCATTACAGTCTTGCAAAGTAAAAGGTGCCAAGGGTGTCCATGACCTTGTATTTAAATTCATAGGGACGCAATCTGACTCTGACCTTATGGAAATAGATTATTGGCAATTCAAATAACACTAATTGAACCCCTGAAAACAATGATGTCGGATGGACTACATACTGTCCATCCGACATCGTTTCATTAATCTATAACCAATTCTGATAATGGACGCTTCGGCACATGATGTACCCCATCAGGGGTGCGATAATACTTAATGTCATTATCAACAACAGACATATCTTCCAAAACAACCTTCTCTACAGGATATCCTAAAGCCAATATATATAGCGGCTTATAATAATCTTCCAAGCCAAGTCCTTTTTTAATCCCAATCTCATTAAAGGATTTTATAATACATCCTCCAATCCCCAATGCTCTCGCACCTAAAGTAAGTGCCTGCAATTGCAATCCGTCATCACACATCTGATTTTCTGTCATTCGTGTATCAAGACACTGCACCAAATAAGCCGTCGGTCTTTCATCCTTTACCGGGCCATCCCAATCAGAAAGATATCCCGCCCATTTTAATAGAGGAAATACTTTTGCACATTCATCTGATTCACAGACTATCCTATATTTTAATGGTTGAAGATTTCTTCCCGATGCACAGAACCTGGTAAGATTGATGAGACTCATGAGGGTATCTTTGCCAACTGTACGTGCATTGTCAAATCTTCTTATGGAGCGATCTACCATTATCAATCGCTTAAGCATTTCAAATTCGTTCATATAATATTTTTTTCAAAATTAAGAATTTTTCTGATTTTTATCAAATATCCAAATAAATATTGCCTAAAATAAAAAATAAAAACATATCTCTCCAATTATTACAATCTTTGTTACGCTACATCCGTTTATTTCTAAAAAGAATCTGATTTATGAATTAAAAATATCTAAATCAAACGAATTAATTAAATAAAAAATGATTGATTATCAAGCAGTAATTAATAGAATTATATCCGAAGCCAATTCATTTTTAGGTAAGGGAAAGATAGCTGACTATATTCCTGCCCTTGCTGAAGTATCTTCTGATAGACTTGGCATAGCTGTTAATCTCGTTGACGGTCGTACCTTCAAAACAGGTGATGCAGACATCCCTTTTTCAATACAAAGTATCTCAAAAGTTTTCACCCTTTCCATGGTTGTCGGTGCTATTGGAGAAGATTTATGGAATTCCGTAGGTAGAGAACCATCAGGAAATCCCTTCAACTCTCTTGTTCAACTTGAACATGAAAAAGGCATTCCCCGTAATCCGTTTATTAATGCCGGAGCTATTGTAGTGACCGATAGACTTATTAGTCTATATCCACGTCCGAAAGAAGCCATACTTGACTTTGTAAGATCAATAGCAGGTAATGCTGATATTTATTATGATACGCGCGTTGCCATCAGCGAACGAGAAAATGCTGACCGGAATATGGCATTAGCATATTTTATGAAAAGTTTTGGCAATATACATAATGATGTGGAAATGCTTATCGATGTATATTGTCATCAATGCGCATTATCAATGTCTTGTTCCGATCTATCACGTGCCTTTCTATTATATGCCAACCGAGGAGTTAATCCACAGAACGATGTCAGAATCCTCACGGAAAGCCAAACAAAACGACTTGGTGCCGTAATGTCTACATGTGGGTTTTATGATGAAAGTGGTGATTTCGCATATCGCGTCGGATTACCTGGTAAAAGTGGAGTAGGTGGAGGTATTGCTGCATATATGCCGGGAAAACTTGCCATATCAGTATGGAGTCCTGAATTAAATAACTTCGGCAATTCTCTCGCAGGAATAGAAATCTTAGAGAGATTCACCACTGATATCCAAAGATCCATCTTCTAATATTATGAAAAGAATATCACCATGTTATTTATTCCGAGAGAGCCTCAATAAATACAGATATCCTTATGCCCAAAAGATTTTTTAATTTTATTCTTTATGAAAAGATGAACAATTATATCATCCGTTTAGATAGCCAACGTCTTGGCTATGGCAAGGTCGTACTAAGCAATCCATCTAAAACCCATATTCCACAAGGGATCACTGTGGTTTTCGGAGAAAATGGATCCGGTAAAACCACTCTTGGAAATATCCTTGCGAAAGGGAAAAATGCCTACGGCAACCGGATAACATTTAGAAATGACATCAATTCAATAAGGATATTGGCTTTCACCGATATTCATGCCCTTAGTGGTATGGAAGCTCAATATCAATCCCAGCGCATGGAAGCTACAATGAATGATATGGTACCAACCGTAAGAGAGATAATGGGAACGAAGATTCATGACCCTAAAATGATGGAACTCTCATATATTCTAAATATAAATGATGTAATTGATAAGAAAATAAACTATCTTTCAAGCGGAGAACTACGCAAACTTTTAATTATAAATGCACTGCTTGATAATCCCGATGTATTGATCCTTGATAATCCATATATTGGTCTTGATCCAGTTTCGCGTTGTGAGCTTAACAATATGATGGAAAAACTTAAGGAGGACGGATTGTCAATTATTTTGATCCTTTGTGATGCAGCAGATATCCCCATATTTACCGATGCAGTAATAACATTAGACAATCTAACTATCTCCCAGTCAATTCAAGACAAAAGACAGATCTCAGACATACGGAACCATGATTTTGAGGAATCTTCTTTAGATATCAACATATTAAAGTCAAGATCCGGGAATCTGAAAACAGATCACAAGATCTCCTTCTCCATAATTGACGGACATATAAGATATGGGGAACGACAAATCCTTAAAAACATAAATTGGGAGGTAAAGAAAGGTGAAAAATGGGTGCTCACAGGATCAAATGGTAGTGGTAAATCTTTACTATTGAGTTTAATTTGCGCGGATAATCCACAGGCATACGCAAATGACATAACTCTTTTCGACCGTAAACGCGGTTCAGGTGAGAGCATCTGGGAGATTAAGGATGCCATAGGCTACGTCTCACCCGAAATGCAGCTCTTTTTCAAATCCAACTCCTACATAAAAGAGATAATTGCACAGGGATTAAGAAATTCGCTCAACAAGTATCTCCCTCTGACAGACGAAGAGATCACCGAAACTGAAATATGGATGCGTATTTTGGGAATATCTCATTTAGCAGATCGTAGGTTTACTGAACTTTCTACGGGGGAACAACGTCTTGTACTCGTCGCACGCGCAATGATTAAACAGCCCGCGTTGCTTGTTCTTGACGAACCTCTTCATGGTCTTGACGCCCGCAATAAAAAAAGAGTAATAAAGATCGTCAATGATCTCACTGAACGCAATGGATCATCATTAATATTTGTCACTCATTATGAAAATGAGATTCCTGATTGTGTTTCCAATACAATGGCTCTTACTAAACGCTAATAACTTAGCCTATATATCATAATACCATGAGATTTTACAAATCAATTTCTATGTCGAAATGAATTTGTAAAATCTCATGGCATATAAGCATATCTAATTTAAGTGTGCTTTTCCTTAACGTTTCCTCCCTAATATCACATATAATATTACCGGAACCCCAACTACCGGCGTAAGCGCATTTATAGGAATTACTGTATTTTCAGGAATAGCACTCACGACATTACATCCCAAACACAACATTGAGCCACACAACATTGATGCAGGTATGAGAATCCAATGATTATCTGTCTTGAATATCATACGTGCAATATGGGGGACTGCCATACCGATAAACGCCAACGGACCGCAATATGCAGTTATAATTGCAGTCAATATGCCTGTGGCAAGAAGCAAGATATTACGTATTTTCCTCACATTAATTCCAAGATTGATTGCATAATTATCACCCAATAGAAGTATATTTAGGGGTTTTGCAAGAAAAAACGTACCAACCATACATAATAACACTAAAATAGAGAATATCGGAAGTTGTTTCATTGATACATCCCCGAATGACCCCATTCCCCACATTACATATCCCTGCACTCCTTGTGCAGTAGAAATTGAAGATAGGAGGGTTACTATTGAACTCGTGAGATAACCAATCAGGATTCCTATTATAAGCAACAGCAGATCACTCTTCACTATTGAAGAAAGCATTATCAAGATTCCCATAATAAGAAGACTCCCAATAAGAGCACCGACTACAGTGGCCGCATACCCGCCCCACGACATATACCCTACCGACAACGTTCCTCCCATAAAAAGCATGACCACTGCCACGCCGAGACTTGCGCCTGAACTGATTCCAAGTATTGATGGACCCGCAAGCGGATTGCGAAAGATGGTCTGCATCAAAAGTCCCGACACCGCAAGCCCTCCACCTGCAAACAATGCCGTGAAAGCCTGAGGAAGGCGGCTATCTACTATAATAAACCGAAGTGCATCATTCTGCATTCTACCGAATAATGCAGACATAACATCATTTGCCGAAATATGAACTGCTCCGAAAAAGAGATTAGAGACAAACAACAGTATTACCGATACTATGAGTATAATGAATCTTATCACTTCAAAGTTTTATTTTTTCAAAATAAGATTTTGATTTAGTCGGGAGAGTAAGCTCAGGATGGAAAAGGGTTATTAAGTTTCCGAGCAACCATTGTGGATGAAAGGCCACATCCTCAAATATTCTTGTCTTTGAAGAATCGCTTCCATAGACATTCCCATTTTTGAAAGCCTTAAATTTACCATACATCGCGCGATCTGACTGCAACGTGGCAAGAGTTAAAGGGGTGTATGCAAAACGGATTAACCAATAATCGGCATCCATCGCTTCATATAATACTTTTTCAGGACTCAATTGAAGACTACCTGATGTCTTTGCATAATCAAATGGATTTTTCCCCCCAGCATCCTCTATCATTTGTCCCATCGTACTATTCCCGGCAGGTACATTCCAAGTTTGCCCATATATCCTATCCATCAATATCTTAGGTCTACCCATTGTCTTTGAAGCGATTTCTTTAAGCGTGAGATACTGTCGCTCTGTCTCCTGAAATAATGAATCAGCAATCTCCTTT
This sequence comes from Muribaculaceae bacterium Isolate-037 (Harlan), assembly GCA_003762615.1. Taxonomy (GTDB): domain Bacteria; phylum Bacteroidota; class Bacteroidia; order Bacteroidales; family Muribaculaceae; genus Lepagella; species Lepagella muris. The sequence goes on along the minus strand of RIAZ01000004.1, from coordinate 204,556 downwards.
TTTCCATATAGTCGTCCATAAAATTTCATCCATTCAGCTCGTCCCAACGGTGAAGTTTCCATATAATCAGCACATTCCACTATCGGAATCCCTGCATGATCCAATTTTCCATGACTATGCATATTCTCAAACGGAGAAAGCAATATTGCTCCCGGACTTATCCTGATTATTTCTTCAACGTTTGGAGACATGCTGTCACCACAATCTTTAATGATGCCTTTCTCTATACGATTCCTCAATGTATCATCAAATATATACTCAGCATCACACACTCCGGATACCGCATCTGTCGCTCCCAGCTCATTTATCAAACCATTATGCACAGCCGAATATACCACTGACTTTTCAAGGGGCACGCGTATGACATCTTGAGGATTAATACCTTGAGGAATATCTATTCCTTTATCAAGAAGTACATAAGTACGCAATAATTTTGTAGTATCCCACGGATTTCTGATTCTTGCAACCGCATATCCGTCATACTCTTCAACTGTTAAATTTTCAGCATACCTCATCGCCAATTTCTTCCCAGAAGAAGAACTATTGTTGTTGCTTCCACATGATTGTGGAAACAACAACAATAAAATTATGCACAATGAAATTAATATGCCACTATTATGATTATGCATACCTATCATTCTAAATCAAAGAAAATACAAGTGTCTCCTACCCCGGAATCATATTTATTCTTATAGACTCCGTTGGAATCATATTCGCAGACATAGCCTGGCAAACTATAACTAATATCGCCATTATCAAGAGGATACGAGGAAATAAATATATTCCCCGTGATGGGATCAACGCCCAACCCAGAGGGTGCATCTATATTTTTAATATCCAAATTCGTCAACTCCTCACTATTGATATCATAACGCGAATAGGCTACCTCTCCTCCCCATGGGGCATCTATGATATAGATGAAATTATCCTTTATTGCTGCTTTTGTCGCATTAGCAATAAACTTACATTTATAGTCACTATCAACTTTATAAAGAGCATTGGGAATATCGACGTAGTTCCCTAAAGCAAGAATAAAAAGAGATGACCCATTAGTAAGGAATTGCTTTGGATTTAGAGGGACTTCAAATGTCTCCGATGTTCCCTCCGTACCGAAGGTTGCCAGCGGAATGATTGACGCTGTTTTTCCGTAATTTGGATGATTCATCCCATCAGAATTGGGTACAAAGATTTTATCATCGTAAATTGCGATAATCTCAGGATTAGGACCTACTTTTACCGTTTTGTCTATTGTTTGGGTCAACGTATCAAGACTGCATACATACCCATTATACATCGACACATACACCTTCCCATCCTTTGCCACCATAGAACGCGGAGACTGACCGACTTTATCAGAAAGGGAAATTTGAAGGAGTGATTTATAGGTCACTTTGTCTATGATTTCAATTGTATTTGACCCATATACGCCCAAATACAACTTTGAGCCATAAGCAATACCACATTGAGGGGTGTCACCCAGGCTACGCTTATTGTAGGTACGGAATAAATCTCGTGAAATCTTTGATACAGAATAATTGATGAAGTTAAGGGAACCCTCTATTTTTGACCCGTAATTCCCTTGATTCAAGATGTAGGCTCCATTTGAGGTTGTCGGCAAATCCGGTATCGGATTTTTATCATTCGGCTCATCGCTACATCCCGTCAACGATGCTGATATCATGGCAATCATGCCAAAATAAATAAAATTCTTTCTCATCTCTAAAATAACTTTTGTTAATATGAAATTAGATTGTAATGCATTACATTTCAAATTCAACACTTATTTTCCATGATCTTCCAGGCATTGGATATCGTGCAACTATCTCATACTGCCTGTTAAATACATTTAATAAATCTCCCTGGATACGAAATTTATTCTTGTTTTTCAACATGAATGTTCTTGAGACGGAAAATCCAAAATCACAATATCCATCAATTTTTGTTTCCGGAATATTAGAATTGGTCGTATATCGTGGGCTGCATCCTGTAAAGTGAATCACTCCATTCACCCATGAATTAAGCCAAGAGAGAGAAGCGGATCCAGAATTAAGCGGGATATAAGCTACCTGCTTCATCCATTCCGAACTTCCTGGATTTGTTCGCGGTTGTGCACGTTGATAAGAATAACTGCCCGTCAAAATCAACGATTGCTTGTCAGTAACAACATATTCCGAACTAATCGTAGCATCAAGCCCAAACACACGGACCTTGCCAAGATTTGTCATTCTCCAAACAAACATATTATACGGTACGGCCACAATCTTATTCTTAACATGATTGATGTAGCCGTCACACGTCAAGGTGATATTAGATAGGAATGTCGCATTTGATTCAAATGTCATCCCGAAATTAAATTGATCTGTAATCTCCGGATCAAGATTTATACTCCCATAATGATCAAAGTATGCCTCATTAAATGTTGGTACTCTGAAAATATTCTTATAAGAAGTTCTGATATACCAACCCACATCAGCTATTGGTTTTAGACTTAGCATTACCGATGGCGACAATCTGCGATTATCTTTACCGGCATCTCCATCCTTTGCTTTATTGATATACAAAGAATACAGTGCGCGCGCCATTACGGTCAGTCGCCACACTTTATATTTGGCTGCCAACGTCTGGAGTATGGAATTCCGATAAGGACGAATATCTGTCTTAAGATTGCTTGACAAGTTATTCCATGACCAATCCAGTGAATAATCCATTGAAAAACCGGAGAATGGCGTGAAGAGCAACGCTCCGGTAAAATAAGTTTCCCGCTGGATATAATAGTTATCAAGAATGCCACCTGGATATTTGCCATCTATGTCTGTATATCGGGAAGACGACCAATTGAATTTTGCAGTTGATGCCAATGAAAATTTTGAAGATAACCTTCCCTTATATTGAAACTGTCCGAAAAAATTTCTGTCTCTCAGATGTTCATTACTGCCATTCACATAATATATCACCTGACCTGGTAGATCCCTTGAATTGTCATAATAATAGACCTTTCCAACAATTCTTGAAGAATCCCCAAATCTATACATCCCGTTAAATTCCCCAAGCCATGAATTCATACGTGAGTTTTCACGCTTCTCATGGGTAATCAGATCTCCGTTTGTCAGGATAAATGGATAATCATTCTCAGAATGGATGTATTCGGCATTTGCAGAATATGAAAATCCCCTATCATTATCATTACCCTTACCCAACCTTATATATGGATTATAATAACCGAATGACCCGATCTTCATTTGAGACTTTAAGTGAAAATCGGCATCATCAGTAGAGGTAAACGATGATATATAAAGCGAAGATGCTGAGGCGGCTGCCTTTGCCGGCAAGAAAATATCGTCATTATCTCCTGAATACAACGACAACGATCTCACATTATCTATGGAATATCTGGAAAGATCTATCTGCCCACTCTGACAATCACTCAACGAGACCCCGTCATAGATGACTGCCGTATGCTCTGAACCCAAGCCTCTTACGGAGACGGTTTTCAATCCGCCGGCTCCTCCATAATCACGCAGATTCACTCCAGGGAGTCTTCGCATGGCTTCTGATATATCGGTGATGCCGGTCTGCCTGATAATTTCTGAATCCAGATTATACTGAGGTGTTGATGAACTGACCCTCTTTTTATTCTTCAATGATTTGACTTCAATATTCGGTAAATCTGAACTTACTGTATCAACAGACTTTCTGCCATCTGGAATATCAGAAGCAGATACCGATATATATGCATTCGTCCCGACTGAATGAGCCGGGACGATACTTAGCATGCTGATTAATGATGTCAGTATATGTTTTCTCATCCTCGAAGAAAAACAAATTATTATTAGCAATCTTAATGATTGATTTAAAAGAGGGTCGGACTATTACCGTAGCGAGACTGTCAGGAAATTTCAACCTGTTCCTCTATTTCGGTGTTGCAAAGTTATGTATTTTATTTTATTTAAGCAAAAATACCATGTAAAATGAAAAATCTTTTTTTTGCGTTAATCGCCCTTATTCTACTCTATCAGCAATCATTTAGATGTTTGTTCCTACATTTATTTTTCTATAGATTTAACAATTTATCTTTTTTGTAATCGTTATTTAGTCATCTCATATCAATGTTTACAACCATATTAAACAATATACTCCCATGACAGAAAACATCTATTCCCCTCTTGAAGACCGATATGAATCCGGCATGTCATATATGAGATGTGGCGAGAGTGGAATTTTACTACCTCGAGTTTCATTAGGATTATGGCACAACTTCGGGGCAGTCGACACTCTATCAAATTGCCGCAAAATACTTCACTATGCTTTTGATCATGGAATAACCTGCTTTGATCTTGCAAATAATTATGGCCCTCCTTACGGGTCTGCCGAGGAGACATTCGGGCAAATCATGAAGTCGTCATTTCGTCCATATCGCGATGAGATGATAATAACCACTAAGGCAGGCTATGATATGTGGAAAGGTCCCTATGGTATCGGTGGATCCAGGAAATATCTAATGGCATCCCTTGATCAAAGCCTTAAAAGAATGAACCTCGATTATGTTGATATCTTCTATAGTCATCGTTTTGACCCCGACACTCCTGTCAGAGAGACACTCCAGGCTCTTGTAGACATAGTGCGGAGCGGGAAAGCCCTTTATATAGGTATTTCAAAATGGCCATTTGAGGCGACCCAATATGCATTTACCTATCTTAATAATCATGACGTGCCATGCCTCATATATCAAGGAAGATATAATATGATCGACAGAACGGTCGAATCAGCGGGCACACTTACTCAAGCCAAGGAGAACGGAGTGGGATTCACTGCATTCTCTCCTTTGGAACAGGGTATGCTAACCGACAGATATATTAATGGTATACCTGAAGATTCACGAGCTGCTAAAAATAAATTTCTCAAGCAAGAGAAAATCACTCCAGAATGGATCAATAAACTGAATGCATTAAAAATAATAGCTGGGGAACGAGGTCAGACTCTTGCCCAAATGGCATTATCCTGGGTTTTAAAAGATGATCGGGTGACTTCCGTGATTGTTGGCAGCAGCTCAGTCAATCAACTCGCCGATTCTTTAAAATGCGTCGATAATGTTTCTTTTTCAAATGATGAACTTGAAGAGATCAACAGGATCATTTTTGGATAACAATAGGAAAGCTGTCAAATGATTCTATCAACTGCATGATTTTTAACGGAATCCCTTGAAGACACTTTTCCAATTTCCATTATTATTAAAATTTAATTGACATTTGTTGTTAATTTTATTGTTTATATAAAAAAATGTCATTAACTTTGCATTATTGATTACTTCAATTCATTTCAATTATTCATATCAATCATTAAAAATATGAGTTTGATTATTCCTCAAAACTATAAACTGAAATTGCTTCCCGAAACTACCGAGATTGCAATAAAGATGATTAAGAAAGATTTCCAAAAGAAACTTTCTGAAGCTCTTGGACTCAGAAGAGTCACCGCACCACTATTCGTGCTTTCGGGTACCGGATTAAATGATGACCTTAACGGTGTGGAACGTGCTGTATCTTTCCCGGTAAAGGCACTTAATGAACGCAAAGCAGAAGTTGTGCATTCTCTTGCCAAATGGAAAAGAGCTAAATTAGGCGCATACGATATTGCTCCGGGATATGGTATTTATACCGATATGAATGCAATTCGTGCGGATGAGGAACTTGATAATCTACATTCTCTTTATGTGGATCAATGGGATTGGGAAAAGACTATTCGGGAAGAAGATCGCAATCTTGAATATCTAAAAGATACCGTCAGGAAGATTTACCAGGCTATGAGAGAAACAGAAAAAAAGGTTTTCGAGAGATTTCCTCATATAACTCCCAGATTGCCTGAACAGATCACATTCATTCATAGTGAAGATCTTCGACAGATGTATCCTGATTTAACTCCAACTCAACGGGAATCTGAAATTACAAAAAAATATGGTGCCGTTTTTCTTATTGGTATAGGAGCACCGCTCGGTGACGGGAAACCTCATGATGGACGAGCTCCGGATTATGATGATTGGATCTCCGACAATGGTGAGGGATACAAAGGACTTAACGGTGACATCCTCGTATGGGATTCTGTCCTCGGACGCTCTTTTGAACTATCTTCAATGGGAATAAGGGTCAGTCCTGAATCTCTTATGACTCAGTTGCAACTTAGAGGTTGTCCCGAACGATCAGAATTAAACTTCCACAAACGTCTTCTCAACCATCAGCTTCCATTTTCCATTGGCGGAGGCATCGGACAGAGCCGGCTCTGTATGTTCCTTTTACAAAAGGCGCATATCGGAGAGGTACAAGCCTCTATTTGGCCGGACGAACAGATTGAAACTTGTAAGAAAGCCGGAATTATCCTCATGTAAATGTGAGTATATTTTGGTAAATAATTGATTTTTGACTTTCCATTTACAACACCCAATCAATATTTTTAGAATATTTAATAATTATTCATTTGCAGTCAGACTGACATGATATCATGTCAGTCTGACATTAATTTTAAACACACATTCCACTAAATAATCAAATTTTCGCTTCATTTGTATATTTTGTAGAAATAATAGGCGAACTATTTGCAATTTTCAAAAAACTTGCATAAATTTGCCAAAATTTTCCATTATAACACAGATTGGCACGATTCTTATCATACATTTCTCGTGCCTAATTCTACAGGTATATTAATTATGGTAAATCAGCTAAGAAGTTATGCCAGCACTTTTGGAAGAAGAATGGCAGGGGCAAGAGCCTTATGGAGAGCAAATGGAATGAAAGAGGAGCAAATGGGAAAACCGATAATTGCGGTTGTAAATTCATTTACCCAATTTGTCCCGGGACACACACATCTGCATGAAATCGGTCAGATTGTAAAACACGAAATCGAGAAACTTGGTTGTTTCGCTGCTGAATTTAATACAATCGCAATCGATGATGGTATTGCTATGGGGCACGACGGTATGCTTTATTCCCTTCCTTCTCGCGATCTGATCGCTGACTCTGTGGAATATATGGTCAATGCTCACAAGGCGGATGCCATGGTATGTATCAGCAATTGTGACAAGGTTACTCCCGGAATGCTCATGGCGGCTATGAGACTGAATATCCCCACGATATTCGTATCTGGCGGTCCTATGGAAGCGGGGGACTTAAATGGAAGGAAACTTGACCTAATTGATATTATGATTGATTCTGCAGACTCTTCTATTTCCGACAAAGAGGTGGAATATCTTGAAAAAGAGGGATGTCCTACTTGTGGATCATGTTCCGGCATGTTCACTGCCAATTCAATGAATTCGCTTAATGAAGCAATTGGATTAGCTCTGCCTGGGAACGGTACTATTCTTGCGACACACAAAAATAGAATCAATCTTTTCAAAAAAGCTGCAAAGCAGATTGTAGAAAATACCTATGCATATTATAGGGACGGTGACAACAGCGTACTTCCTCGCTCCATCGCTACTCGAAATGCTATGCTCAATGCAATGACGCTTGATATTGCTATGGGAGGTAGCACTAATACCGTCCTGCACCTTCTTGCGGTAGCAAACGAGGCGGGGGCTGATTTCAAAATGGAGGATATTGACATGCTGTCTCGTAAGTCTCCGGTATTATGTAAAGTCGCACCAAATACCAACAAATATCATATAGAAGACGTAAACCGTGCAGGTGGAATACTTTCTATCATGAAACAATTGGCTGATAAAGATCTTATCGACACTTCGGTCAAACGTGTTGATGGACTTACTCTTGGCGAGGCAATTGAAAAGTATGCAATTGAAGGTAAAGACTATTCTGAGGAAGCTGATTTATTATGGCATTCCGCTCCGGGACATATTCATACAACCGTAATGGGAAGCCAAGACTCCCAATTTAAACAACTTGACAGCGACAGAACCAACGGATGTATTCGCGACTTTGATCATGCCTACGTAAAAGATGGCGGACTCGCTGTCTTAAAAGGCAATATTGCAAAAGATGGTTGTGTGGTAAAGACAGCCGGTGTCGATGAAAGCATTTTCAAATTTTCTGGTCCTGCCAAAGTTTTCCATAGCCAGGAAGAAGCCGTGGAAGGAATCCTCAATGACAAAGTCAAGAGCGGTGACGTCGTGGTGATTACGTTCGAGGGACCTAAAGGGGGTCCGGGAATGCAGGAAATGCTATATCCCACAAGCTATATAAAAAGCAAGCATCTCGGAAAAGAATGTGCATTAATTACCGACGGTCGTTTCTCTGGAGGCACATCCGGTCTTTCAATAGGGCATATATCTCCGGAGGCTGCTGCCGGTGGAGATATTGCCCTTGTAAGAGATGGCGACATAATTGAAATTGATATCCCAAACCGGACAATAAATGTAAGGCTATCCGATGAAGAGCTTAACATCAGGCGTAAGGAAGAGGAAGCTCATGGAAAGGATGCTTTCTGTCCGAGAGGACGCGACCGATATATAAGTCGCGCATTAAAAGCCTACGCATCAGCTGTGACTTCCGCTGACAAAGGTGGGGTTCGTTCCAATATTGAATAAAATAATCCACACGTTTATGAGTGAAAAATTTACAGGTGCCGAGATTCTGATAAAAGCCTTGATCGACCAAGGTGTTGATCAGGTATTCGGTTATCCGGGAGGGCAAATAATGCCGGTATACGACCGTCTATATGACTATAGCGACAAAGTACGCCATTATCTCGCGCGCCATGAGCAAGGTGCCATACATGCTGCCGAAGGGTTTGCTCGGGCTACCGGTAAAACCGGAGTCGTATTTGCAACGTCTGGTCCCGGAGCGATGAATCTGATTACAGGACTTAACGATGCACTGATGGATAGTACGCCAATTGTTGCTATTACAGGACAGGTGCCCTCATCTTTACTTGGTAGAGATGCTTTTCAGGAAAGCGATGTAGTCAGCGTGACTCTTCCGGTTACAAAATGGGCTATATTAGTCAGGCGCCCGGAGGATATTGCGCCTGCCATAGCTCGTGCATTCTATATCGCTAATTCCGGACGTCCGGGACCTGTCGTCATTGATATTGCAAAAGATGCCCAGACAAATAAAGCTGAGTATCATTTAGACACGTGTAATTTCATTAGAAGTTATAATCCAGATCCGGAGCCGACAGACGACTTATTGAAAAAAGCCGCCGAAATAATAAATTCGGCTGAAAAACCTTTGATTATCTCCGGACATGGAGTGACTATAGCTAAAGCTGAAGCCGAATTAGTTAAATTCGCAGAAAAAGCAGGGATTCCTGTGGGATGCACAATGCTCGGTCTTTCTACCATCCCTACCGATCATCCTCTTAATATGGGAATGCTCGGCATGCACGGAAATCTTGCGCCAAACATAAATACCAATAAAGCCGATGTAATCATTGCAATAGGCATGCGTTTTGATGATCGTGTCACCGGTGATACTGCAAAATATGCACCTGATGCAAAAATAATACATATTGATATTGATGCCAGTGAGTTTGACAAAACAGTCAAAAGCTATTTACATCTCCATGGAGATGCCCGCTCTGTGATGCAAAGGCTTCTCCCGTTGATTAATACCTCTACTCCAAATAAATATTGGATCGAATCTTTCAGCCGCCATAAAAAAGTGGAGGAAGAGCGTGTCATCGATAGAGAAATAAATGCATCTACTCCTGATGGGAAAATGCTAATGGGAGAAGTGGTATCCATTGTCAGTAAGATTTTTGACGACAATGCAATACTTGTGACTGATGTCGGACAGAACCAGATGTTCGGTGTCCGCTATTTCGGATTCAAATCTCCGAGAAGCGTCATATCTTCCGGTGGGCTTGGCACTATGGGATTCGGTCTTCCGGCGGCTATAGGAGCTAAGATTGGAAAACCTGACCGTGACGTCGTACTGTTTGTCGGAGATGGAGGACTACAGATGACCATCCAGGAACTTGGCATGATCATGGAATATAACGTCGGAGTGAAGATTGTGTTGCTCAATAACAACTTCCTTGGCAATGTGCGCCAATGGCAGCATCTTTTCTTCAACAGTAGATACAGTGCCACCCCTATGGTCAACCCTGATTTTAAGACCATAGCAGAAGCATACGGTATAAAAGCAGAAGATGTGGCTCATAGAGACAACCTTGCAGATGCAGTATGCCGGATGAGAGAACATAATGGCGCATATCTGCTCAATGTCAATATTGACGAGACTGATATGGTCTTTCCTATGACTCCCGGCGGACATGGTGTCGATGAGATACTCCTTAATCCGACAGAATATTACAAACCCGTATAAGCTCACGACAGATATGGAAAAACAACTTTTCACAATAACAGTCTTTACAGAAAACCAAGTCAGCCTGCTTCATCAGATCTCTATGGTTTTCAGCAGAAGATGTCTCAATATAGAGAGTCTGACAGTGAGTGCTTGTTCAATTCCAGGTGTTCATAAGTTTACAATCACTTGCAAGAGCGAACGTGAGATGATGGAACATGTGGTGAAACAGATTGAAAAAAGAATTGACGTATTACGAGCTTTCCTACATACTGACGACGAAATCGTTTTCCAAGAAGTCGCCTTGTATAAAGTCCCGACAGCTTCAGTTCTCGCAACGGATGAGATCGAGCATATCATACGCACCCATGGTGCCCGGGTATTGGAGATTCAACCGGAATACACTATTTTTGAGAAGACCGGACATACGGATGAAGTAAAAGCTTTATTCGACAAACTAAAACATCTCGGTCTGCGTCAGTTTGTTCGTTCCGGAAGAGTGGCAGTCACCAAAGCTCCTATGGAATATGTCGATGAATTCCTGCAGAATCAGGAAAACCGTAGACAGCAACTTGAAAATAAATAAATTTCATTCAAATCTAAATAATCAACAAAGTTTATGGCTAAGCTTAAATTTGGCAACGTTGAAGAGACCGTTGTCACTCGCGAAGAATTTCCTCTTGAAAAAGCTCGCGAAATACTCAAAGATGAAACAATTGCCGTGATCGGATATGGCGTGCAAGGTCCCGGTCAGAGTTTGAATCTGCGCGACAATGGATTCAACGTGATTGTAGGTCAGCGTGCAGGCAAGACATACGATAAGGCTGTGGCTGACGGTTGGGTTCCCGGAGAAACTCTATTCTCAATTGAAGAAGCATGTGCAAAAGGCACTATCATTATGTGTCTTCTTTCTGATGCCGCAGTTATTTCCGTATGGCCTACTATCAAAAAGCACCTTACTCCCGGTAAGGCTCTCTATTTCTCCCATGGATTTGCAATCGCATGGCCTGATCGTACAGGCGTAGTGCCTCCCGCTGATGTCGATGTGATTCTCGTTGCTCCTAAAGGATCTGGTACATCCTTGCGTACAATGTTCCTTGAAGGACGTGGTCTGAACTCAAGCTACGCTATTGAACAGGACTATACAGGACGGGCTCTTGATCGCACTCTTGCTCTCGCCATCGGTATCGGCTCGGGATATATCTTTGAGACTACATTCAAGCGCGAGGCATATAGTGACCTTACTGGCGAGCGTGGTTCCCTGATGGGTGCCATACAAGGTCTTCTCCTTGCACAGTATGAAGTACTCCGCGAGAATGGACACACCCCTTCCGAGGCATTCAACGAGACTGTTGAAGAGCTGACTCAGTCCCTCATGCCTCTTTTCGCAGCAAAAGGTATGGATTGGATGTATGCAAACTGCTCTACTACTGCTCAGCGTGGAGCTCTTGATTGGATGGGTCCCTTCCATGATGCCATCAAACCCGTCGTAGAGAAACTATACGCAAGTGTGGCTTGTGGACAGGAAGCACAGAATTCAATCGACTCCAACTCTAAACCGGGCTATCGCGAAGGTCTTGAGGAAGAACTGAAAGCTCTACGCGAAAGCGAGATGTGGCAAGCTGGTGCTACCGTTCGCGGTCTGCGTCCTGAGAACAACTGATAAAGTTCCCATGATAATAAAAAAGCGAAGTCGGGATTCCTCTCGACTTCGCTTTTTTATTGCTGAATAAATCGATATTTCTGTTTATTCACTCTGAATCGTATCCATATCTGCTACTTTCGTATAGCGCAGATCAATAGTCGGTTTCACTTCCATAAACTGAGGCATACACTGACCTGTCGGTGCTCCTACAAATGTAGGGTCAGATATGTAAAATTTCTTATCCCCTTCAGTATAGTGTGCATCTCCACCCCATACATTGTCAGCCCTTATTGCTGTTGCTTCATGATATGGGTAAGCAATCAGATCTGTCTCAATGCCAAAGGCATTCCAAACCAGATAACTGTAGAATACAGCCCTATCCTCACAGTCGCTCTTAGGATAATAAAGAATCTCCTCAAAGAAATATGGCTTCTCAAAACCATGGAAATTATCGTCCGTAGCGTACGGGAAACCAAACTGTATCATCGCAAGAAGCTTATCTGCAGCCTGCAGCGGGTCCATATCTCCAAGCTGTCTCTTTATCTGACGCACAACATCTTCCCTTACTTCCGGAGAGATCATGGAGGCGGCAAAACCTCCAGTTGCCATCTGAGGATAACGGTAAAGCATTGGAATGACATTTTCGTTCATATCCCCCTCTATCTTCAGATTACCATACTTGAAGAAATAATGATACGGCTTGAAAGGTAGAGTCAACCCATCCATACGCAAGTTAAGACTCTTCCCGAGATCAGCATTATTAGGCAGTTGAGGGGTCCTGAGTCCTATGCTCTTAACCTGTTCCTTACCCGGCATGGAGAATACATAGTAATTCTTTGCCATTTTAAAATATGCGCGTCCATAGACTTGCTCATCAAACGGAAGCAACATAAAAGGTGTGCCCTCCTTATCCATGGCTATACGCACACCGAATCCCATATTGGCAAGCAAATAATGGGCTGCCGACATCTTCGACGCATCATTTGCCTGTGGGAATTTTTGGTCAAGCCATGCCATCATCATCTCAAACAGAAGATAATCGCTTAGCCCTGACACCTTCTGAAGATTCGCAAGCGCAGGTGCCACCTCCGAGGCAACATCTGCATCGCTTAGTTCTGTCCATTGGTTCGCATAGTCCACTGTCTGCGATATGCTGTCCCTTATCGAAAAATCAAAACGGGGCAGAGCAAACTTCATACCATAGAAATTAAATATCTCCCCGTCATAATCCTCTACAAGACCCTCACATGTCATGATATCTCCCCTTGATACTTTTTCCACATTCCCATCAGTTTTCACACTATCCGCCGGCGTAGAAGCCTTGTAAAGAGCCACTGCATTGCGAAGCCATTCAAGCGATTCTGGGGTCTTGCGTCTATCCTCCGGATTAAGACCCGCCTTAAAATCAGGATTTGAGAACCCAAGCGAAAACAACATTTCCTTCTGTTGGTCAGTTGCCTCTTCCGCCACTATCTCAACCGCACTCGGCATACTCTCCGGCTTAGGCTGGGTATAACGCATGTCTGCCTCAAGGCTCTCATACTCATGCCATTCTCCGGCAAGGAAATCATTATAATGCTCCAATATCCTCGACTTGAAACTATTGAAATTGTCAAGCAAACCGCGGCGGAACTCCTCGAAACCTTTCGGTGGATCAGCATGACAAGAGGTCACGGCTGCAATAGCCATGACCCCCGTCATTATCATTCTAAATCTCATACCTTCTAAATTCATCTATAATAATTTGTGATATTTTTATACTTATAGTATCATTATCCGGAGTCTCACTGAAACATCGAATTGCTATATATACCGAAATCCCTATTATTCTTAGGTAGCATCGGGGTGAGATCCGGATTACGTTCCGGTTGCCATGTACGGATCTTTATGATCGGTTTATCTGCCTCATTTAGATCAACAAAAAGAAACAGGTAGCCTTGATCTCCGTAATGCTCAGAATAATAATCCTGTCTGATCTGTATGCCGAAAGTATCTCCTCCGTAGGCTGCCTTCTGTATATCGTTATCGGAGAAATTTATGTTGACATACTCATTACTTTTGAAGCATTTCTCCAGCTGCGACATATATTCCTCCTTACTCTTGCGCACAAACTCATACTGCGGCACCGTGCTGAGTCCTCCGCCATCGCCATCCAGACGCTGCATCTTCTGCAATTTATGACCTACTATAATATACGCATTTTCATCAAATATATTGCGTATATAGTCAAGTCTTTTTAATGCGAATGCAGTCTTGTAATTCTCAAGGAATGTCACGATTACCATCTTTACAGAATCGCTCCATGCCCCAACACCCTGGCTGAACACATCTTTACGGGCCGCTCCTCCAAGTCCGAACGCCACGCTCTCTATCCTCTTGTCGGGACTGAACGTGAAGGTCACGTCTTCTACAAAACTACGTCGGTTATTCTCAAACGAAAACTTCATCGGTACACTGCGCGCCACCACTCTCTCGCCAAACGGATAGTAACCGGGATCCGGCTCTCCGAGCAGGGATGCCTTACCGTATCCCAAAAGACGGTTAAACATGTCAAGACCCTCTTCCGTGAACAGGGATGCATCCGGCTTGTAATTTTTCCCCTTGACTGACTTCAGCACCTCCGTAAGAATTGCGTCATAATCCTTCGCATCTTTCTTGGCAAGAGGCGTCACTCCTTCCCGCTTACCTGCCTCCACCTGCGCCTGAAAATTCTTCTCAGCCCCTTTGTCTGCCTTTATCGCTTTACCCTCCACTCCTATCACCTTTCTCGCCTCCGGGAAAGCAAGCGGCTTGAACGTGGCGATCATGCTCTCAAGCTCCCTGTCGCTTTGGCTTGCCTCCGCGTATGAGGTCTCCACCACGAGCATGACGTCGTTCACCGGATAGTCTGCGGGGAAAGAGAGTTGACCCATGCCATCCTTCACTCCGTTGACCGGACTGTTCACCTTCCCGTTCCAGTAGGTGAAGTCAATCCCTGCAGCCGGTTCCCCTTTATACGTAAACAGCACGTCCACCCTATTTTCCGGTGCCGGCTCCACATTTGCAACCTCCACTTTTACCTCGCCGAGTATATCCCGCATACGGTTTGGGATCCAGTTGACCAGAAGCTGCTCCTCACCTTCTACTTTCATCTTAACGTCAGAAGGATACTGGAGAGAATGAAGCAGCACATACGCCCAGTTGAGAAAACGGAGCGCGTCATCCACTCTCCCCTTCTCCTCCGAACGTAACGCCGTGCGCACATAGTCCTCCACCCTATCGCGCCTGTGCTCAAACATCTTCTCCAACTCGGTGCGAAGCATATATCTCAACTGGCAGAACATTCCGTTCTCATCCCTGTAATTCACTATCTCCGTATTGTTGAGCGTGGCTTGAGAATAGGTGTTCATGACCGACTTCACATCTCGCTTGGAATCAAGTGCGTCATTGGTCAAGGTCTCCTCCTCCGTCATTGAGAATGAGCTTTGCACTGTTGTGCCGATCTTGCTCAACAGGTTGGCGAGGGCATTTCTGTCCGCCTCCGCCGGTGTCTCACCCGTACCCTCTCCATAGATATATTCCGGTCCCGTCTTTATCTGAATCAGTTTTGACTGGATTTCGCTGCTCTGCGCCGAAGCATCATGCGCGCAGGATAAGGCAGCAATTGCTACTAATAATTTCAAAAAAATCCTCATGACATTTATACTGTTTCATAGATTTCGTTTCCACAATCCTTATCCATCACATACAACACGGAGGACATTGAGTTTTATCAGTTATTCTGAAAAACTCTCTGTTCTCCGTGTCTTGATGGTAGTTAAAAATGCTTATTTAACCATGATCTTCATCTGCCCGATGATATAGATGCCCGGTGCGAGATCATGTACGCGGCAAACCTCTCCGGCGGTGACGTCGGCTATTCTGACTAACTGACCGACCGTATCGAAGATTCTCATCCGCTGACTGATACCGCTTCTTATTAAGAGATCATGATTCTCTACCCATATCTTGGTACCGAGTTCCGCCATGATATCCTCCACGTCAGACGACTCGAACACCGGCATACGCAATGCTCCGCTCTCAGAGGTCAGATAGCACTCAAACGGACGGGCATCCCTTATTCCGCTCTGGAACACACTGCCCGGTGCATAACCGTATTCACTGTCATCATTCAGCAGATATATGCTGTTGGATGCTGCACGCGGCATATAGGTTGCCCACATCTCCGTACTACCCTTATAGGCAAAGCCCTCCGGTTCAGGTGTAGCCTCAATGGTCACATTATCTGACTCGAACGTCACATCTCCGTTTATTATGTATTCATCATAATACCACGGATGATTAGGCATTGCTATCAAATAAGGCTTGTAGGCATCGATTGCATCTGTGCGTTGCCAGCCTGTGCCCGATGGCTCAAAGAGCCAGTAACGGTAGGCACCGCTTCCGGTAGAGGCAAAGGGCAGGATCTCGCCCGACGATGCCGTAACGGTCTGCACGTCAAACGGGAGCGTCAGTGTCTCCCAGCCGGAAGTGCCGCCAATCTCCGTCACCTTCGAGAAGTTGCGCACAAACTCAACATGAGCGGCATCAAACTTCAAGGGTGCATGGAACGGATAACGGTCATGAAGCGTAACTGCATCCGAATTTCCGTTGACAATCAGATTCATCTTCTCCGATACAGCCACGTCATTCTCCACGTTGTCATTGAGATAAAGGAGGATATTCGGATTCTCACCTGCCGGTCTGAATCCCGACTTGATGATTGCCTTGGGAGCATTCCATATCACTGCACAAAGCATCGTATTCCCGCTGAAGAGATTTTCACCGTAGGATGCCACGTCAGAAGGAAGACTCACACTCACCAATCCCATACCTGCAAACGCATTGTCAGCAAGTATCGGCGTGGAGGCATTCTTAAGATCCAGATGACGCAGCGACGTCATAGCTCTCAATAGTGCATAGTCAGCCTCATTCAACGGTCCAGCTACGCTAAACCTATCGATAGAAGCGAGCAGGGAGCTGTCTGCCCATCCGTAGCATTCCGAAAGGATACCGGCTTCCGCCGTCTCGGCATGTTCCTCATCGCCATACGCCCTGACGACGTACTCTGCCACGTCAGAATTCATGTAGTTATCCTTAACGGTAACCGCCTTAACCGTACAGAGACCACCGGCATCGATCCTTCCGGTATACTTCTCCCCGGCAGTCGGATCGCCGCCGTCAAGCGTGTAACGTATCTCGGCACCCTCTTCAGAAGTAGTCAAAGTGACGTACCGACCGTTGTAGACTATCTCTACACCCTGACACTTAAACTCACTGACAACGATCTCAGCCACATCCGATTCAAGATAATTAGGAGCAAGAGCCTTGGCATAGATTCTCCTGTTACCCTCTATAAGGATAGGTTCCGAATATTGAATCCAGTCACTCGCCCCATTGTCGGAGTAACTTATCACCGCACCCTCCGTATCGCTATGTAGCGACAGAAGTTTTGTAGCCTTATCGTAGCGTCCGTAAGGAGCCTTGGTCTTCTGCACTATCAACTCATAGCTTACAACCTCTGAATCATACATACCCGTCTTACGAGCCTGGGCATATATAATACCATTCTCGCTCATGGTGAATGGTGACTCATACAGACTCATGGCTACCGGATCATTATTATTGACTGCACAATATATAGAAGAGCCTTCCGTCTGTGCCGCGATACTGATAGTATTGCCATCAGCAGAGATAACCGGTGTCTTTACTGTATATGTGCTGTGAACATATCCGAAGTCGGTTATACTCGAAGGATTATACCCCTCCTTGTATGAGCGTGCGCGAACGGTAGTGTTGCCGCTCAGCATGAAGGGTGCTCCATACTCGGTGCTTGTCTCTGTCGGCTCGCTGCCATCAAGAGTATAGTAAGTATGTACGCCAGCGTGCAGGTCGGAAACAATCACCACCGCCATATTCTCCACTCGGATCAATGGATCATCGACAGTGTTGCTGTCGATAACCAATTCTGCGATATTGGAGTTATCGAGTTTTCCGGAAGGATCGACGGCTATCGCCTTGATCACTCCGTTGCGGTCAAACTCGAACGCCTCCTCATACTTCGTCGAAGCAGTGGTCGGTGCGCTGCCATCTGTAGTGTAATAGATCTCTGAGTCTGCATAGGTGAATTCCATTTCCACCAGCTTGGAGTATTCATCGTAAGTGACGTTAGGCAGCGGCAGCTTATTGCCATTGATCTCGTAGGAGACTATCTCCGAATCATACATGCCGGACATACGTGCCTGCGCATAGATGATACCGTTGACATTCATCTTAAACGGTGACTCATAACGTCTCATCGCTGCAGGGTCATCATTATCTATGCCATAATAGAGTTCCGACCCTTCCGTCTGTGCCGTAAGAGTTACAGTATGATCCTCAACACTGATAACTGGTGCCTTGGTGACATATACATTGTGGGAATATCCGAAGTCAGTTATACCGGAAGGAGTATATCCCTCCTTATATGATCTCGCACGTACCGTTACATTTCCGCTTAACATAAACGGTGCGCCATATTCCTCGCTTGACTCCGTTGGCTCACTACCGTCGAGAGTATAGTAAGTATGCACTCCAATATGCTGATCCGGAATAATCACCACAGCAAGATTCTCTATTCTGATTATCGGATTGGCAACCTTATTCGTGTCTATCACCAATTCAGCGATATTCGAGTCATCAAGTTTTCCGGTATTATCCACGGCTATCGCCTTGATAACACCATTCCTGTCAAACTCAAACTCACCCTCATACTTCGTAGAAGCAGTTGTCGGCGCTGACTCATCTGTCGTGTAATAGATATCGACATCCTGATTGTCACATGTAATGCTCACATACTTCGTATCAAGATACCTTATCACCGGAGTCGGAACCTTATTGCCGTTGACCTCGTAGGAGACTATCTCCGAATCATACATACCCGACATACGCGCCTGCGCATAGATGACACCGTTGACATTCATCTCAAACGGCGACTCATACAAACTCATCGCTTCCGGATTATCGTTATCTATACCGTAATAGAGTTCCGACCCTTCCGTCTCTACCGTAAGGGTTACAATACCATTCTCGACACTGATAATAGGAGCTTTCGTTACATGCAGACTATGCGTATAGACATATTCCACAATCTCCGAAGCATTATAACCCTCCTTGAACGAACGAGCCCGCACCGTAGCATCCTCTCCAAGCCGGAAAGGTGTTTCGTATACCACACTCTGTACTGTCGGTTCGGTCCCATCAAGAGTATAATGTGTCTTTACTCCCTCAATTGTATCGGATACAATCACAATGTCCAGATTATCCATACGGATAACCGGATTTGCCACTGTAAACGAATCAACTCTCAAAACGACGATATCCGACGGTTGAATATCCGACTTCGGCACACTTGCCATTGCTTTCACCACGGCATTATGCTTTAGAGGGAAGGGTTCGGCATAACGTAAACTCTCCACTGTTGGAACAGAATCATTCAGAGTGTAATAGATCTCCGCATCCTCACGAGCACAACGTATAGTTACACGTTCATTCACAAATTCAATCGTAGGCGTTGGCACGATATTAGGTGTACTCATCAGATGGAATGTAAACTTATCAGCAGAATTCTCCTCATTCTTCGGCACATCCCGGAGCACTGCAAAATATTCCCCCTCTTCAAGAGTCAATATTGCCATACTCTTCAGATCCTTTGCAGCTACTTGCGCAACCCTCTCACCATTACGATAAATCTGAAGGATAGCTTCTTGGTCAGCACGGAAATATAGGGGCGTGCCGGAAGATGTGAACTTAGCAACGGCAAACTCGCCGAACGCCGGTTTCTCAAACTCATGCAAGGAATTGACCTTTATCGGCACAGCGGTCGCAGAGAATGACCGCGATACCTCAACACTGTACAGAGTAGGAGATGACAACCCTAATTCCGTATCAAGCTGCAGCGCATAGTGAAGTGAATCACCACCCTCTACGGAAACGACATCACCGTCAAACTTGAGTTTTTTATCCTGCAATGAGAAGATGCTGTCCGGGATATCAACCATAAACGCCAGACTGTCGGTCAGACCATTCTCAATCTTGACATATCCAAGATTATTACCATTGAGACTGTGCGCATAGCCGATTATCGGAGCCTTGCGGGTCTCCTTAGGTAATACTATGAGTTTTCGATGCACCGAACCCCATTCATCTCCATTTCTCATACGGATATTGAAGTAGTGAACCTCCTTTCTACGGTCAAGTCCCGACAAATCAACATTGAATGACGTTGCATTTGAATGACAATCCCCTGCTACGCGATTGGAATAATCATCGTCAAGCCAATATTCATAATCTGTGGCAAATGAACCGAGTGCAGTGCAATAGAAATAGGTGGAATAGACCGAACCCCATTCACCGCCAGTTGTGCGGATTCGATAATTGAACCGATGCAAACCCTTGCGTAGACCTGTAACGTCAATCGTGTAGAGATTATCCCCGTCTGTCAGGTCACCGGAAGCCTTTTCTTTATAATTATTGTCAATCCAATATTCGTATGCTACCGCATCCCGATAATTGCCGGTAGTAAAGAATACACTCCGATAAACAGATCCCCATTCTCCGTAACCATTCTCAAGACGGCAATTGAAATAATGCATACCCGGCACAAGATCGGTTATCTCTACGGGGAAGGTAAGCGTATTCTCTGAAATAGACCCCGTGACCTTGGATGAATATCTGTTGTCAAACCAATATTCATAACCTTTGGCTCCGGATTTATTTGAGACCGTATAAAAATACTTGCTATAGATAGATCCGTATTCTCCGTCAACTGTATTCAACCTACAGTTAAAGCGATGCATACCGGGGACAAGATCCGAAAGGTCAACGGGGAAACTCAAATTATCCTCTGAAATTTCACCGATAGTCTTAGTCTCATACCCGTTATCTATCCACCATTCATACCCGCTAACGCCCACAGTATTTGAGACGGTATAAAATGTGGTGGTATAGATTGATCCCCACACATTATCCTCTGAACTGAGGCGACAGTTAAAGCGGTGCATACCCTTGGGCAGAGAGGATACATCAATTGTGAACTCCTCCTTATCCCCGGATATGGAACCGGTCTGTACGGAGGAGATATCATTGTCAAACCACCATTCATATCCTGACGGTGGCGCGGCATGTATCGCTCCTACTGCTAAGAGTAATGCTGTTATTGTTGTATATAATTTTCCCATGGAATAAAAAATTAAGAGGCATCTCCGAAATTCATATTAACAGACAAGACACCCCATGAGTTTGGGAAATCAGTTGGGAGCTACGCTTATAGTGACTTTAAGTTGATTAGCTTCCGAATCATAGACCACTGAACTTTTGGCAGAATCCACCGTCGGCACTGAAGGAGTCTCAGAGAATGGAAAATCTCCGCCATACACTCCAACCTGCGTACCATTCTCATCCAAATAACCAAGACTTACCAAATCAAGCGTACACTCTAAATTTTCATCCAAGATATTCGTAGTACTACCCTCCGATTCCTCTACAAAATAGCATTTATCATAAAGATGTCCATTGATACCTGCTGTAGAAGAACGTGGCATACATGTATTAAATACGTTACTATTATTATATTGCCCTGGATTTATAATATTACCTATTATTGAACCTGTTACAGTAAGAGGAGTGCATGATGCAGATCCAACATTGCAATTAATTATTGCGCAAAAATAGGCATTATCAAGGTTGCCTATTTTTGAATTCGTATAAATTATATTATTACCAGAACTTTGGCTACTTACATTTTCAATATAACATCTATCTACCATAATATTATTACCAGCATAGTAGGGATGCGCCAAATTCTGTATCCGACTTTTACGAATCTCCACATTACCAAGATTGTCTTTATTAGAACTACTAAAATCTAATTCGTGCAATCTCACCCCGTCAAATAGAGGTGCATCCATCATATATTTTTCACTCACAGATATAAAGATATCTGCAAGAATATGTGACTTATAACCACATCCGACAATACTTAGTCTCTTTTTAAGTGTCAGTTCACCATCAGTAACAGCGAAGTTACCCTCCGAGAGATAGATGATATCCCCATTCTGGGCAGAGTCTATCGCCTCAGTAAAGGCTGAAAGACTGGTGAAGAAAGAGAGTTCCCCATTGTGGGAGAGTGTCACGAGCGGTCGCTGCGCCATGGCAGAGACAACGATGCCGAGTACGGCAATCAGTGTAAAAATACGTTTCATTTTGTTTAATTTTTATTTGTTTGAAAAAAGTTTTAAATAATCTTCAACACAGAGAAATCAAAAAATCTCCGTGCCCCTTGCGGTCTCCGTGGTGAGTTTAACCACTGAGACCACAGAGTTTTTTTATAATATTTGATAATTTCTCCGTGCCCTTTGCGGTCTCCGTGGTTAAACCCCACAGAGGAGTATCACAAACCCCTCCGTGGTAAAGTTTAGTTGGCATTCGGACCATCTGGCGGAGTATTATCCCCCTCATCCGGTACCAATCCCTCCGTAGTGAAGGATATCCGGTCAGTCACGGCTTCGTTAAGAGCGGTTCGCACGAATATCTCTATCAGATATTCCGTCTTCGGCGACATGAAATCAACCGACTCTATCTCAAAACTCGTGACATTCGCATTTATCGGTTTTGTGTAAGTCACTATATGACTACCATCCGCATTATAGATCGTGATGCCACCCTCTGTAACGTCTACATCGGAATTCAACTCTGCCGTGACAAACACCTGTCTTGCTGTCGGTCGTATATCATAACTTACAATCTCCACACCCCGATACACTATCTCTGCATCCGTGGTGAATTCTACCTGCTCACCCTCTACAGTCGATACCATAGACGTGACGTATGGAACTGCCATGTAGCGGACACCCTCATCCAATCCGGTGACATTCACCGTGACGGGTCCCGACAACGGATAGGAACCATTGACGCGCTCCGCCGGATAGCGATCCACCGTCTCACCTCCGGCAACCTTCACTTCCACGCCAACCTCCTGGACAGGCGCAACCGATTCGTAATTGACCGTCAGATAACCCTCATGATACTTCACGCTGTCAACCGAGGCACGCACTCCCGTCGGGGGTGTGCCCGCCGCCTGCGTAACCGTGAAGGAATCGGGCAATGTACCGAGATACGGTATCAGATCCCCGTTCTGTGGACGGAGCAGAAGCGTGACGCTACGCTCCGAAGGAGTGTAGTTCGGACCAACCTCAACGTCTACCGTTATCCTGTCCCACTTACCCTCTCCGGATATACCCGGATTGCAGGTGAGCCATGACGCATCACCACGTGAAACCTCGAAATTCCATGAGACGGTACTCTCAAACTCAAGCATGAACGACCCACCCCTCTCCGGAAGGGTGATGTCATCCTGTTTCCCCATACTGAACTTCAGCTGCGCCTGCATCACGTCAACCTCTATCCGCTTGTTGATGTTGCGGGCGGAAAGATAGAGCTTACCCTGCTTGACTCCGGAATTATAGTTCGGCTGACCCTCCACGGTCACCGTGCCGTCACCCTTCTCTACCGACTGCTTTACAGAGAAGGTGTTGCCCGACTCCTCTATCGTTGCGTCCCAATATGTAGTTGCCTTTACGTCTATAGTCTGCGCGGTCCCGTCTGCCGATAGGAGGATCGCCCCCTTCTGCTCCACGCTTATCGTGATGTCTGACTCCGGTCCGGGATAGTAGGATTCCTCCGTAGTGTCGCATGCCGCAGCAATGAGCAGCGGCATCGCGTATAATACGATTCTCGTTATCGTTCTCATCTTTCTCAGAAATTAAATGTGACACCGGCGCCTACATAGAAACCTCCCTTGCTGAAGCCGCCATATTCCGCTATCTCCCTGTACAACTCGTTCTCCTTGACAGCAACCGCATACTCCGGATTGATGTAGACGCCCACGTTGGGGATGGGATTGAATACAAGGCGTGCCCCGACAGAGACGTTGTGGCACATCGCACCGTTCCCGTGGACACCGCCGCGAAGACGCTGACCGAGATAGCCCACCTGCGGGGTTAGTCCGACTCGCTGGACGAAACTGAACTGATAGCCTGCCTTCACCTCTATCTCATCCATCGTGTAGGTGCACTTGTCATCGTAGAGTCCCGGCTTCGGCTTCTCAAACCAGTAGACCTCATCGCTCTTGCCGAGTCCGAGGGTATAACCCAATTCAAGATTCACGTTATGGAACACTCCGCCGACGTGCGCGCTCACGCCATAGATTGTCCCGTAGGTGAAGCCGATACCGGCATACATCGCATTGCTCCTTACATACTGCACGCGCTGCAGGGTGACAGTGTCAAGCGTCTCCTGATTCCGCTCCACCTTGAACGTACCTGTATACGGATGATAACCCTTCTTACGGAATGTATAGCTGTAGTCGCCAACCTTCAGGGTCTTCGACAGGTTATGCTCCGCAACGATGGTGTCTCCGTCATAGATCCTGACTCCCGTGTTCGGGAACACCGCAACTGAGAGATGACCCTTGTACGATACAAGAGGCGGCACATCAAGCATTACTGGAACCCCGGCTATCACACTGAATGTCTTAACCGCATCCTCAAAATTAGGCTTCTTAAATTCTACGGTATACTTCCCCTCCCTAAGACGGGGTCGCCATTCCCCTATGCCAACACGTCTGCCCTCAAAATAGATTCCGGCATTATCGGGCACACGGACAGTCACGTCGGAATACTTCAGGTTCTCATCCTCCATCGGAAGCTCTATACGTGCCTGGGTCTCCGGAGTGATCATGACATTGCCGTCATAGAGCATCGAGCCCTGCTCCGCCTTCACGGCATGCTCCCCGTAGGAGAGATAGATGTTGAGCGGGCTGACACCGACGGAATCCCCGTCAACCCATATAGGTGCCTGACGGACGCTGGCGGAGAGCGTAACCTCCTTACCCTCCACGGTCAGTTCCATGGAGTAGGTCTTGCCTGCCGTTATCTCCTCGTCAAAGTAATAGCGGAGTGGGGAATACTTCTGGTTGGTGATCTCGATTGATTGCGAGCGAGCCGGAATGTAGAGCCATATCTGACCCGGCTTGTTGACGCGCGCCACCACGCCCATGACTCCGTTGCTGATATAGGTCTGCTCTATATCAAGCGGCGTGTAGATCTTCACGAGCGCAGCGGTCTTCCCGTTCTGATCCCTCTTCATGGTCTCCCGGTTGATTGCCGTCTGGTCGGTCGGGAGCGACCTGAAGTTACGGACCACAAGGTTAGCACCCTGCACCGTGAGAGCAGTGAAAGCTGCCACTATACAGACTGTGACAGCCACTACCCTTCGTTGTAGAATTGTTCTCCTCATAAATCGGTTTCATTATATTTGATTAGTTTTTCCTTGATAATGAAGTTTTCTAAACCTCAATTAAATAAAATGACAATATTTCGATCCGCTTCAATGAATTTTCCGGTGTTATAGTTGATGCCTTTAAGGCATCAACTATAACAGAAGTAGTGGTTATTGAGTCTGGTAAATGGTAAGTATGAAAGCGAAAATATAGAAAGTCTACCCCTTCAGATATGTTCACATCAATCTTAAATCCAATAGAAATTTAATACCACATCAACAAAATTTATTGATATTAGTCATTTAGAAATCAAAATTAGTATAAAAATCTCGTTTTACCCCCCCCGATTGTTAATTTGTGTTAAATTATAGTTAATAATTACAAATATTATGTAAATATTAACCCACTATAACGCAGAGAGCGCGGAACTTCTGCCATAAAATACAGCAAAAGCTCCGCGCTCTCCTTACTAAGAATTGATGTTCACGAAGAATTCAAAGAAATAAAAGAAATTAATTTTTACCGGATAGTTTAAATTTATAAGAACCAAAAATTTCTTTTTATTCTTTTATTTCTTCGTAAAAATATGAGAAATATAAACGTCAGAATAGGTCTTTGATATTATTTCCATCATCCCAATGATGGTCTTTCGGGAAGGGTTTCCCTCCCCATGCCTTTCTGTTTGTCCAATCCTGTGGAGCATCTGTCCAGAAAGGATGTGTGGCGGGCAGTCCGAGAGGGAGGAACGACAAAGAGGTCATGTATAAGGAGCCGTTATTGGTATACCAGTCAGCAATATTCGGCTGTCTGCCCGCAAACCCAATAGTTAGGAACCCGCCATCATTAAAGTTCTCTCTTCCGTCAAACATACGCTTCATAACCGCTGTCAACGCTGAACGCACCTGACCGTTGGTAAGTCCTGACGGAAGTTTCTCATACCATGCCATTAATGCAAGCGGCTGAAGAGTCGCCATCCTGTATGGAATGGAACGTCCGAACACAGGGAACGTACCTTCCGGAGAAATCATACGTTCAAGTACAATAGAGAACTTCTGTGCTCTTTTCAAAGCCTTATCATAATACTTTCCATAATGGATGCGTGTATATTTTCCGGCATCCTTCATCGCCTGAAGAGTCTCTAAAAGCATCGGATGGAAAACGTAGCTGCTATAATAGTCGTAGGCAAAAGATGGTCCGTCGGCATACCAGCCATCACCGACATACCATTCATTGACTTTGCGTATTGCAGAGTTCACCCGATAGTCATCGCAATATGCTCCGGCTTTTGCAAGAAAACTCTCTATTGTGGATGAAAAAAGAACCCAGTTCGTGTAAGGTGGATCAATATGGCGCATATTGGAGAATGCATCTATATACCGTTTTTTCGTCACTTCATCAAGAGGCATCCAGAGGGCATCATATCCTCTCAGAAAACTCTCTGCCACGTAAGCGGCATCCACGAGAGCCTGACCCTCCCCCTGCCACAAAAGGCAATCCGGACTTGACGGATCTACTGCATTACGGTAGGATGCAAGTGCCATGTCGCGAAGCTCCTTCCTTTTCTTACCCTCAGCCGTGTCATCATCGGGAAGAGCAAGCCATGGTGCGATACCCGCCATAAGGCGTCCGAACGTCTCCATATATGTGACTTTCTTATTACGTCCATCCCAATTAGGACTTACCTCAACCTGCATATTCTTCTGAAGTTCCCCTTTCGACATATTGCTAAGAACCGGATATGCTATCTTATTCAATAGATCTAACCAATAAGCCCTATCTGAATTATTCGCAGACTCAAGCATCCTTACATACTCACAAGCGGCAAGCAGGAATGCTCCGACTCCAAAATCTGCCGTAGATTTTGCATCCACCACCTGACCCGGTATCGCCTTCTCTCCTATAGGTTGCACATAACCTACACGACCATCCTTCTGAAGTGCCTTATTCTTCAGGTAATTCCAGCCCTTCTGAGCAGACTCCTTATATTTAGTATCCGTAAGATAACCATTATTGATACCCCAAAGCAATCCGTAAGTAAAGAATGCTGTGCCTGAAGTCTCCGGGCCGGGTGCATGTGCCTCGTCATACATTGACCGACTCCAATACCCTTCCGGTTGCTGACAAGCCACCACTGCTGAAGCCATATCCTTATAGCGACGCTCAAAAAAGTCTCGGTGTTTATATTCCGTGGGTAAATCCTGTAGCACTTTCG
Source organism: Muribaculaceae bacterium Isolate-037 (Harlan) (assembly GCA_003762615.1). Classification (GTDB taxonomy): domain Bacteria; phylum Bacteroidota; class Bacteroidia; order Bacteroidales; family Muribaculaceae; genus Lepagella; species Lepagella muris. Next base: position 177,110 of record RIAZ01000004.1, on the reverse strand, counting down.
CAAGTCCGGCAAGAACCCATCCGTCACCACGTGCCCAAAAATCTTTCTTGCCATTCGCACTCTTATGTTTGGGATAAGTGTATTTTGCATCTCTGTAATACAGATTCTCCTCCGGATCAAACATGATGCTATCTGAGAATGTGATATACTCATATAGTTTGTCAAGGTATCTGTTATTCCCGGTGATCTTATACAGCTTTGTCATTACGGGCATAACCATATAAAGTCCATCAGCCCACCACCAGTAATCATTAGCAGGTGTCGACATCTCATATTCCATAACCTCACGCGCACGACTTATGCGGCGATCATCGGGAAGGATGTTGTAGAGGTCGGCGTATGTCTGGAAACATATCTGCCAATCGCCGAAAAGCACGTGCTCATCCGTCTCTCCATAATTATACTTCCACTTACTGCGGTCATTGCTCTTCGCGCCTTTCCACTCATTATGCTCAGCCCATCGCTGCGAATAATCAAGCCAATCCTCATTACCTGTAAGACGATAAGCCTCCATATTCCCGGTATGATAAGCGGCATGATGCCAAAATGGATTAACCTCAGCCTTATTATTAGACTGCCAGTAATTATTCACCTTTGATATGATCAAGCGTACTTCCGATGCTTCTTTCAACGGATCCGACTGCTTCGGAGCACCACTCACACCGAATGACATTACCAGTGTCCCCACGACAAATGGTATAGATTTTAATCTGTTGTTCATATTCATATATGCTTCATGATGTTATTGTTTTACAAAATTAATGTATCGAGTTGACTCTTCAATTCATTTATATGTCAAAATAACGCAAATATATTTCAATAATACGTATTACACCCCTTTTTTGAATAATCCGGACTATTCTCCCATGAATTTTGACAGATAAGAAACATTTCTGAACGATATGTTATACATTCTCTCCGAATTTATTCATAATTTTGTAAAGGTATTATCAATATCTTTTGATTAATTAGCTTTTGAAGTTGTCTATACTTCTCGAAATCCTGAAAAAATGAGACAATATACTTTATATCTAATCTTACTATTATCTTTATGGCTGGCACCTCATTCCAGAAGTGAGCAACCATACATCCATCATTTGGATCATTCTAACGGACTAAACAGTAATTACGTCAGAGGGATTGGTCAGGATGGACATGGTTTTGTATGGGTAGTGACCGGAAATGGATTGAATCGGTTTGATGGGACAGCTTTCTCACGTTTTACAAAAGAGAATTCCGGACTTTCAAGTAATGAACTTAATTGTGTGGTAAAAGATCCCATAAATCCCGACAAGCTATGGATTGGCACACGATATAACGGAATCTGCATTTATGATTATTCTACTGATAAGATTTCCGAATTCAAGGGAGAAATACTCACTTCTGATGTGACAGGATTATCCATATCTTCCGACAACAAGATATGGATCACTCACTACCACATGCCTCCGGAAAAGCTGGATCCGGCTACCGGCAATGTCGAACGTATATTCAGAAGTATTCCTAAGAATTTTCCACTTCCTGTATGGTGTTCAATGGAGAGTGACGATGGTAAATTATATATAGGACATGAAAACACCGGATTCTCATCTTTAGATCTCAAGTCTATGAATTTTGAGAATTTCATGCATGATGCGAATAATCCCGAATCCATATCCGGTAATACTGTTTATTCCATTTGTATAGATAATGACGGTATGGTGTGGTTAGGGACTGAAAATGGTCTGTCTCGTTTTAATCCGACAAATAAGAAATTCACATCCATATTTCACAATGATTCTCCTGATTCGCTATTGCCGGGACAAGTAAAAGCTATATCTCTCATGAAAAATGGTGACCTGTGGATTGCCACTTCTAAAGGAGGTGTAAGCATACTCTCAAGAGATGATCAAAAGAGAGGAATTTATACCTTTAAGAATCTGACTCCCTCATCCGGTTTTGATCCGGATGGTAATCTATATTCCACTGCATCAACATCCATTTTTGAAGATTCGTTCGGGAACAAATGGATCGGATACTATAGTGATGGTATTGATGTGGTCTGTAATACCCCACCTTTCTTCCGAATGATCTCAATATTCAGACCGAAAGGCAGTAAATTGTCACACCCGGCTGTTTGGAGTCTTGCCAATGACTCTGAAAATGGTATCTGGATTGGTGGTGATCGTGAATTTGCAAAAATAGGGAATTTTTTCCCTATAATATATAAACTTCCCTCCTCATCGACAGGACAGAACACTCCGATAAGAGCCATTAATGCTATCGACAATGGAATGATCCTTCTTGGAACGAGTAATGACGGGGCATATCTATTTGATTCCCAAAATGGTCTTTTCACCAAAATCAATGGTATTGATCCGGAAGTCAGATGTTTTTTCAAAGATAAAGATCGGGGCTTGTTAGTTGGCACACATAATGGTGTATACGTAATCAATAATAATATGTCGGCATATCCGATTTATGAAATTAATGAGGTGCTGCCCGACAAGTATATCACATCTATATTAAACGACAATTCCGGCAACATCTTAATCGCCACTTTCGGCAAAGGAATTGTTGTCTTCAACAAAGAAAACAGACCGATATGCCATTTGCTTAAAAAAGACGGATTACCGACAAATAGCGTCAACTCTCTTTTTATGGATTCCAAAGGGAATATCTGGGTGGCTACCCGTGAAGGTGTTGCAAAAATAGAGAATGGTAATTTTAATAGGATTATCAAATGCGATATGCCGGCAAATTCCACAAGCACAAATATAAAGGCTTTGATCGAAGACCATGACCGGAAAATCTGGATGACGGCAGAGGAGGGAATATTCTCATGCGACATAAATGACTCTATATTTATATGCAACCATGCCGGGAATTCCGATATGAAAGCATTTATTGAGTCAAGTGCATCTTTTTTCAAAGGATGGGTATTGTTCGGCTCTCTTAATGGATTAGCACTGTTCAATCCGGAAAGATTGGATGGGAATATGGGGAATAATGATAAGTTGATTATCAACAATATCATAGCTCATGACAAGGATAATGGCAATAACGACTTAGAAATCTCAATACCTATAGTCTCCGACAAAATACGGCTACCACATAATCTCAATACGTTCAGGATTAAACTAAATATACCGGATATATCTGTTGCTCTAAATTCTGAGATAAGATACAGGATGGAAGGTGTGAATGAGACTTGGATGAATCTAAATCCGGAATATGAGGCGATATATCGCAATATGAAACCCGGGAAATACGTATTCATTATCAGTCGGAAAATCAATGGAGGAGAATGGTCAGAGCCAACACAGTTATTAACAATTACCATAACACCCCCATTATATCTGACATGGTGGGCAAAGATGCTATATCTTCTGTCGCTCATTATAATAGTGTGTTTGTTTACCTATTTTTATAAGTATAAACTAAATCTTGAGAAGAATCTTGATGTAGAAAAGGAGAGCAGAATCAACAGCCAGCTTCTCAATGAAGAAAGAATGGCATTCTACACCAATATTACTCATGAATTACGCACTCCCCTTTCTTTAATAATAGGCCCGATAGAGGATCTTATTAATGATCCTGACATAAGGGACGAACATCGTAAGAAATTGCATACTATACGCACAAGCTCAATGCGGCTTCTGAATCTAATAAACGGGATATTGGAATTCCGGAAAACAGAGACCAGAAATCGCAAACTTGAGGTATGTCGTGGCAATCTTGTTAATTTTGTCAGGGAAATTGGACTCCGGTTTAAGGAACTCAACAGCAATAAGGATGTAAACATTGTTATTGCAATCAATATGCCGGAAGAACAAGATATGTATTACGACCCGGAAATGATCAATATAATCCTGAATAATCTTCTTGGGAATGCTATGAAATACACCAAGAAGGGAGGGATCACTCTTTCAGTAAGCGAACATGAACGCAATTGCTTGAGATATATCGATATTACCGTATCTGATACCGGCGAAGGAATATCTCCGGAAATCCTTCCTCACATATTCAAACGATATTATCAAGCAAATCATAATAAAAAAGTGGCGGGGACCGGTATAGGACTTGCTCTAACTCAGAACCTTGTGGAACTACATGAGGGATTGATTTCTGTCTCGTCCGAACAAGGCAAAGGAAGCTCTTTCACCGTAAGTCTTCTTATTGATAATAACTATCCGAATGCAATACATAAGGATATATCCGGAGATAATGAGACTGCCGACGTAACCGTAAGACCTGATATAAATATACAGTCTGAACGTCTGACCATACTGATTGTTGAAGATGATGAAGATGTGAAGGATTATATTGCAAGTTCATTTGCAGATACTTATAATGTAATATGTGCGTCCAATGGTAAGGAGGGACTTGATTCTGTGAAAGCAAACTTCCCGGATATTGTCATCAGCGACATAATGATGCCCGTCATGGATGGAATCGAACTATGTCATGCTATAAAATCGGATGTTGCAACAAGTCATATCCCTGTGATTCTTCTCACCGCAAAAGATTCGCTACTTGATAAGGAAGAGGGATATAATTCCGGGGCAGACTCCTACATTACAAAACCTTTCAGTATAAAATTACTTCAATCTCGAATAAACAACATATTGAAGGCTCGGCACAACCTTGCTCTACGCCTTCTTTCTGAACCTAATTCCGGACAGAACACCATTTCTGATGCTGGGGTAACTATTTCGAAAGAAGATGTTTCCGATAAAGAGATTGTCAAAGAGAATAATCTTTCAATACTTGACAGGAACTTTATCTCAAAACTAAGAATGGTGGTGGAAGATAATATTGAGATGGAGGATATGGATATGCCGTTCCTTACTGATAAGATGTGTATGAGCCACTCCACTCTATACCGAAAAGTGAAAGGCATTACCGGATTGACTCCAAATGAATTTATCCGTAAAATTAAACTGACAAGGGCTGTGCAGCTTCTCAAAAGTGAGAATGTGGCTATAAATGAAATTCCATTCCTTACCGGATTCAACAGCATATCCTACTTCAGAAGAGTGTTCAAGAAGGAATTTGGCATCACTCCCTCTGAATTCATTCAAAATAGAACAGATCAACAAAATTAATACTTCTTAATAACCTCTTATCTCATGTTAACAAAACTATCCCTCTCATTTATGTCTCTCATTCTGTCTATCGGAATCGGAAGTGCCAAGATTGCCCCAGATAAAGGTGGAATATGGCAGGATTCCGACGGCAATCATATAAATTGTCATGGTGGAGGCATTCTTAAAGATCAAAACGGAACTTTCTATTGGTATGGCGAACATCGTGGTGTAAATGCACCGCAGGAAGGTGTCGCATGCTACGTTTCCAAGGATTTAAAGAATTGGGAAAACAAAGGCATTGTCATGCGCGTAAGTGATGAATCCGGAGCAATAGTTGAACGTGGTTCCACTATTGAACGACCTAAAGTGATTTACAACCCCAAAACAGGAAAATATGTAATGTGGTTTCATCATGAACTTAAAGGGAAAGGATATGCTGCCGCCCAGACTGCCGTAGCTGTTGCTGACAATCCTCTCGGTCCATTCAAGCCTATCAGAAGCGGACGCGTCAATGCCGGGAAGCTACCTATAAATCTTGATAAATCGCTGAAACCGGATGATGAAAAACTAAAGATGGAATGGTGGACTCCTGAGTGGAGGAAAGAGATTGAAAACGGCTTGTTTACTTTCAGAGACTGTAAAGGTGGACAGATGGCCCGCGACATGACTCTGTTTGTAGATGACGATGGCAAGGCTTATCATATCTATTCTTCTGAGGATAACCTCACTCTACAAATTGCTGAACTCGACAAATCTTTTACAAAGCATACGGGGAAATATATCCGTATATTTCCGGGTGGGCACAATGAAGCTCCCACAATATTTAAAAAAGATGGCAAATATTGGATGATTACATCAGGATGTACCGGATGGGCTCCTAATGAGGCAAGGATGATGTGGGCTGACAATATTATGGGAGATTGGCATATAATGCCTAATCCATGCAAAGGTCCTGAAGCAGAGATAACATTTAAGGCACAGGGTACTTACATCCTTGAAAATGATAGTGCTTTGATTTTTATGGCAGATATTTGGAATCCAAAGAATCTCCCTGATTCCCGACATCTATGGCTTCCAATCTCTTTTGACATCAATGGCGTTCCGGAAATCAGATATGACGGCATATCCACTGAGGCAGGAGATACCAAACTTTATGAAATCGGAGAGGGTTATAGTGGCACATCTGTAAATACGGCCGTATTCCGGGCAAATTCTGTAGTTACCCATAAAGATAATCAATATATCGCTTTCTATGATCCAGAGGGATACGTCACTTTGGCTAAACGCAAGCTTAACTCAGATAACTGGACGATACATAAGACTCAATACAAAGGAAACGTAAAGGACGGGCATAATATAATAAGCATAGGTGCGGATGGAGAAGGCTATCTACATGTTGCTTTTGATCACCACGGTCATCCTCTTCATTATGCCAAAAGTCTTAAGCCCGGCAGTCTGGAGCTCGGAGAGATTTCACCTATGACAGGAATTGATGAAAATAATGTCACATATCCGGAATTCTATTCCTTATCAAATGGAGATCTACTGTTCGTATACCGTTCGGGTGCCTCCGGACGTGGCAACATGGCAATCAACCGTTATGTTGTGAATGATAAGAAATGGATTCGGGTGCAGGATTCCCTTATTGACGGAGAGGAACAACGCAGCCCATACTGGCAATTATATATTGATGAGAATGACGTGATCCATGTGTCATGGGTATGGCGTGAGACATGGCTGGTTGAGACAAATCATGACATGTGTTATGCTAAATCAAAAGATGGTGGCAAGACTTGGCTGAAGTCTGACAACACTCCATATTCCTTACCAATTACCCTATCCAATTCCGAATTTGCCTGTAGTATACCTCAGAATTCCGAACTTATAAATCAAACCTCAATGACGGCTGACCGCGATTCCAATCCATACATCGTATCCTATTGGAGATCGGAAGATTCTGACGTGCCTCAATATCGTCTTATATGGCATGACGGTAAGGAATGGAAACATCGTGAGATATCCAATCGAACCTCTCCATTCTCACTTTCGGGCGGTGGTACAAAAATGATTCCGATATCCCGTCCTCGGGTTGTAGTTGACAATGATTTTATAGGAGTGATTTATCGTGATGCTGAGAGAGGGAGCGTAGTATCCCTGGCTCACACAAATAATGGCGCAAACGGTGATTGGACAACATCTGATTTAACAGTATTTGGAGTAGAGGCATGGGAACCTTCATTAGATACCGAACTTTGGAAGAATGAACGGAAACTTCACATGTTCGTACAGAAAACCTATCAAGGTGATGGAGAGGTGTCTCTTGATAAGAAACCGACTTCAGTTTATATCCTTGAAACCGATATCAATAAGAAATAAGCACATACTATTGACATTATACAGAGAAAGACCATAAATCAGACTCGGAATCCGATTTATGGTCTTTCTTCTTATTTCTAAATCATGCTACATTTTTACGGCCACGTTTCTTATCGTGGATCTTGCCATAACGTTTTGCATGACCTTTACTCTTAAAATTTTTATGGTTTGATGCTTTTGAAAGATAACTGTTCTCCAGAAATTTATTATACTGTTCAGGGGTAAGAATATTTTTTACTCCCTCAAGATACTTTTTTCGCGTCTCCACAATTCTTGCACGACGTTCCTCTTTCAGTTTCATCTTCTCTTCACGAGAAAGATTATCTCTCTTCATATTTTTGCATACACCATTACCTGCCTTACAGTCCTTGCATTCTTTACAGGTCTTTCCATCCTTACAATCTTTACATGCAGTGCATTCTTTGCAGGACTTTCCATCCTTACAGTCTTTACATGCAGCGCAATCATTACATGCCTTTCCGTCACAGCCTTTCTTTTTAGAAGGCGTACACTCCTTACGCAAATCTGCAAGTTTTGTTTTCTGTTCCTGAGTCAGGTTCAATCCTTCGAATGCACTACATTCCTTGCGATTCTTTCTCATCTCTCCATTCCCCTTTTTGGAAAGAGTGCATTCCTTACGGTTCTTGCAGCTATCGTTGACTTTAGTGTTATCGCCGGATGCGAAAACTGATGCAGTAGCGGCAATAAGAATTGCCAAACTCAAAATCATTCTCTTCATGTTCATATTTCTAATCGTTTATTCTCGTTTTTGTGATGTTTACGATTCTTTGACCACTACTTCTCAATTTAGTTTAATGATTATTGGCATTTTATCATATATTAGCATAATCGGCAACATTCGTAAAAATTTGTTATCATATTATTTCAAATTATTTTTTCGACTACTACATAAAACAAACTTGTTTCTACGAAAATATTTTTGTAATTTTGCAGTCCGTTATGGTATACGGATTTGACAACGAAAAGTATCTGAAGATACAGTCCGAACATATTAAAGAAAGAATTTCTAAGTTCGGAAATAAGCTTTATCTCGAATTAGGAGGTAAATTGTTTGATGACCACCACGCAAGCCGCGTGCTTCCCGGATTTCAACCCGACAGCAAGCTGAGGATGCTTTGGCAGCTAAAGGATCAGGCTGAGATTGTAATAGTGATCAGTGCTCTTGACATTGAGAAGAATAAAGTCAGGAGTGATCTCGGCATCACTTATGATATGGATGTGCTACGGTTGCGTACTGAATTCCAAGACAGGGGGTTTCTTGTGGGATCTGTGGTTGTCACCCACTACAACGGCCAGATAAGTGCTGATGCATTCCGCAATCGCCTTGAAAGATTGGGTATCACAGTATATTATCACTACACAATTGAAGGCTACCCAAATAATGTGGGACTCATTACGTCTGATGAAGGATTTGGCAATAATGATTATATTGTGACATCAAGACCTTTGGTGATTGTCACTGCTCCGGGACCAGGAAGTGGAAAAATGGCTGTATGCCTAAGTCAGTTGTATAACGAAAATAAACGGGGTATAGAAGCAGGTTATGCTAAATTCGAAACATTCCCAGTGTGGAGTCTTCCTCTAAAGCACCCCGTAAACATTGCATACGAAGCGGCAACTGCCGACCTTAATGACGTGAATATGATTGATCCGTTCCATTTGGAAGCATACGGAGAAATTGCAATAAATTATAATCGCGACATTGAAATTTTTCCAGTATTAAATGCTCTCTTTGAAGGGATTTATGGGGAGAATCCGTATAAATCTCCTACTGACATGGGAGTTAATATGGTCGGATTCTGCATAAAGGATGATCAGGTGTGCTGCAATGCGTCAAAAAACGAAATTATCAGACGTTATTTTACAGCATTGAACAATCTTGCTCAAGGCAAATGCAACGATGATGAGGTGAATAAGATTGCCTTATTATTGAAGCAGGCAAAGATTGACGTCAATTACAGAAAATCCATCAAAGCAGCTCGTGACAGAGCAGCTGAAAGCGGATTGCCATGTTCTGCTATAGAATTATCGGATGGAACAATAATAACGGCAGAGACAAGTCCTCTGCTTGGTCCGAGTTCTGCTCTAATTCTAAACTCAATAAAGCATCTTGCGGGAATTGATCATAATGTGAAACTTATCCCACAAGAAATGATAGAGCCGATTCAGCATACCAAGACAAACTATCTTTGGAGCCGGAATCCTCGTCTACATTCTGATGAAGTGCTTGTGGCTCTATCTGTTCTAAGCACTCATGACGAAAATTGTCGTAAGGCATTGGAGAAACTACCGGAACTAAGAGGTTGTGAAATGCACTCTACCGTAATGCTTGGTGAAGTAGACCACAAGATTTTCAAGAAACTCGGCGTTGGTCTTACTTGTGATCCAACTCGAAAAAAATAATTCAGTATAAATTCTAATAAAGGCAGGAGGCGTCCACTTCACAGGGGGCGCCTCCTTATTTTAGATTTAGTTTAATTTATGGAGTCTCGTCTACTCGCGCTATGTAGTCTGAATATAATCTTTTGATATCATCGGGCGATAATCCGAAAGACTTTATTCGCCCGAAAAAATACTCCACTTCATCTCTGAAAAATATATTACGTCTCATCTCGATTATACGTTTCTTTGCTTCAGGAAGTACAAAAAAACCAATCCCTCTCCTATTAAATATTATTTTCTGCTGCTGAAGCCAGTCGTATGACCTCATGACAGTATTGGCATTAACCTCTACTTTCGAAGCATATTCCCTAACTGATGGTAATCTACCGTCTGATGGATAGACATCCGATATGATATCATCCATTATTCCATCTGTAATCTGAAGATATATCGGTTTATTTTCATTAAAATCCATACACAGGAGATCTAAATTAATTTATACACTACTTGCTGCCGTCTGTACAGATAGAATCCTGCCACGTAGAACGCAAGCGTCAAAAGTATGAAAACTGTTGCCATAAACCATAATGAGTCTCCTATATGATACATTAGTGAAGGGAAATATTTAACACTCAATGCAAACATAATACTACATACAGTCTGAATTACCCACATGGCTGCAAATGTTTTGATAAAAGAGTTTTTGGGCCATAGTATCGCCCCGAAAAAATATGGTGCCTGTGCCAAGAAATATGCCGACAACAGGACTGTAAGAATCAAAGCCGGTCGCGTTATATCAAACATAGAATATATTTTCCATGGATTTGTTATGTGAAGATAATCCGGATAATTATGGGGATTATCCGCCGTCATCAAGAACGTTAATATACGGGTAATATCCCCTATATAAAACGCCAATACCAATACCCCGAATAGCACCGGAACGGATAACAGCCATTTTACCAAGTATTTTGAAAATGCTGATGCCGGCACCATTAATGAGTAGAGACGCTCCTCCTTTGTCTTCATATCAGAAAAAGCCACTGATGCGCCGACAAAGGCGAACATCATCATATAGAACGTGAAGATCACCACTCCTGACGAACCGGAACCAACTCCATTATATCCCATTATTGCTCCCGTTGTAATATACAATCCCAATATGCATGCCAAACCCAACAACAGGAATTTTCTATTATCTATAATCTCTCTTTTAGCATTCAGCCAGAAATTCTCAACGAATGACTCATTTCCAACCCTTGCCTCATAAATTTCATTATCCATCGTCTTAAATAATATTTGTTAAATAATATTTTGTTAGTAAATGGGCTGTGTACAATTATCCCCTATCTCCCTCCGAATAAATCCTTGACTATGGTGGGATTCTGTCTGACCAACTCAAATAATGTCTCCAGATTCACGTCAGTCTCAGAATATCCATCTGACAACTCCACTATATTTGCACCGCCGGGAGCATCAAGCGCAACTAGTGCATTTGCAATACGATCCTTATTATTAGTAAAAGCAAATAGAAGTCGCGAAGAAATATCCATCATTGTGGCATTCAGCAGAACACCATTAGTATCGGTTATCACCACATGGTCAAGTATCTTCTCTACATCATACACCTGATGAGTGGAGATTATGATCGTGCGATCATCCGTCATACTGTCCAACACTGCTTTACGGAAAAGACGCTTCCCTGGAATATCCAGTCCATTAGTTGGTTCATCAAGAACCAATAATGAAGTGTTGCATGCTAATGCAAAACTCATAAATACCCTTTTCTTCTGTCCCATTGACAGATGACCCAGATGAACATCAGGAGTCATTTCAAACGTAGAAAGATGACGTGAAAGATCTGCATGAGAATATTTGGGATAGAATGCCGACATGCTTTTCACGAACTGTGATAATTTCACATTCGGCAAATAAAATTCTTCAGGAACAATGAATACATCATTAAGAAATGCCACTTTACGATCAAACGGTCGGAATCCATTATAATTGATCTCACCTGATTGAGGCTTCAATAATCCAAGTATAAGATAAAGCAACGTAGATTTCCCTGCGCCGTTTTTTCCCAATAATCCGCATATAGTGCCGTCCTTAACCTCCAATGAATAATTGGAAAGGACCGCCTGTTTACTACGCTTGTAGCTGTAGGTGATATTTTCTATCTTTAACATAGTGTATTAGTATATTAGTACACTGCAAAGGTAGATATTATCTTTTATTCCAACAAATATTTTCAATATAAAATTTTAATTATTTTAAAATTTTCGGAATCGACAATCTTATACAGCTGTAATTCTGATAGATATTCAAAGCCTGCCTTCTCTCTATCAAATGGAGTTAATATAAGATTCCTTATAATATCCCCTTCCCGTTCTCCTGTTACAAAGATAAGGGGAAGGCAATCATCCTTCCCCTTATCTTCGGTTATCATTAATTTTCTGACAAGAAATTTTACGGTTTTACCTTTCATTCCTTTAATATGTTGAAAAAATATAGTTCTATTTCCTATCTTTATGAAGTTTGGACGGCTTTATCCGAACACGTTCATCAATTTTATGCGGAGTGACTGACGGTCTTGAAACTTTACTTTCATCAAGATCTGAATTGCTTATCTTTCTTCTGTCAGCATTCCACATAACTGTATTCCCCTTTTCCGGCGCTTTCTGCTCCACAACCGGCTCTGCTACAGTCAGAGTATCTGTTATTGCCTCTTCTTTCTTAGGTTTTCTTACAGACGGGATACCATAATGCTTATTGCTGCGATGAAGACGATACTCAACACTATCGTATGGTAGCCGGACGAGCCTTATACTGTCGGCATACACCGGAAGCATTTCAGGATCTTTGATACGCAAAGTGCCATAGATACGTTTCACATCCTTACCTGTGTCTGTCTGACAAACTAATTCCACTCTATTCCTGCCTATAAACACGCTACTACCTGCCTCAGAGGAACCATCAGAATATTCTACACCAAGCACACCGTTCATTTGAACAGGAGCATCAAGATGCATTGTCCATTGCAAACGATCACCCTTTTGTAAATCTGGATCTGTAACAGAGACTATCCATCCATCAGTATTACCAAGCATTGAGAGCTGCCCATTCTTGCCAAATCTCCAAAGAAGATTATCATCATCAAGACCATCCTCTTCTCCCGACATATTCAGAAGATGCTTTCTTCTCTTGATAATCTCCTTATCTACTTTTGCGTATAGTTCTGAGTAATCATCAAGATTTCTTCCATACCATGCAAGTGTCGTGTCAAGTTGTTCTTGGGTTATGCCATGCGCAGCCAAAACCGACTTTCCCATCTTCAGACGGTAATCAGATACCTGCATCTGTTGATTGGAGACATTGGTATATGCTTCAGCAAGCTGCATATCTGCCATAAGAGCCACCATCTCTTTTTCGGTAAGAATATTATCCGGACGATTACTACAGCCGGCTATTACCATGGACAACAACAATATAACCGGCACAACCGATGAAGACGAATAACATCTGTCACTTCTCCTTGTCATTTTCTTTAGTATTTTTCTTACTCTCGCTTATCAATGAAAATGCTTTTGAGGCATCTCCGGAATAGAAAAATATCAATAAGCCGACTCCTATACAGATTGATGCATCAGCAACATTAAATATGTACTGGAAAAATTCATAATATCTTCCTCCTACTCCGGGTAGCCACTCCGGCCAATAAAAGGAGAAGAGTGGGAAATAAAACATATCTACAACTCTCCCCTCAAACCAAGGGGCATATCCCCCTCCATCAGGAAAAGCTACGGCTATTTCAGGTGGCATCGGATTATTAAAAAGACGACCATAAAAAACACAGTCAAATATATTGCCTGCTGCACCTGCTATTATCAAGGCTACTGCCACAAAAAAACCGCAACGGAGTTCCTGCGCATATTTTATCTTGATTACAAACCATATAAACAGGACTACTGCTGCAATCCGACCCAATGTCAGAACTATTTTATTCCATAGTTCAAGACCAAAAGCCATACCATTGTTCTCTATAAATTTGAGGTGAAACCAATTAGTTATCGGAAGATCCTCTCCGAGATAGAAATTTGTTTTCACCCATATCTTCATTATCTGGTCTGCAAGAACAACCGCTATGCTAATCGCCACAACAAGCCAGATACGGCGAGCGGCGATATCCTTTCCGGATACCGCCGTCGCATTCATATTATCATTCGCCACCAATTCCTTAATTCTTTGTTACGCGTGCTTTCGCTTTCAATCCATCAATTTCAAGATCTACACAATCTTGCCCGTCAAGTGACGGCACAATGATTATCTCATCTGCCAAAACCTGAGCGGAGATATAATCGCGGAATGCATTTACTGCATCTTTTATCTCGTCCTCATCGGAAAGCTCAACACGCACCTTGTCCGTGATCTCAAAGTCATTACCCTTACGGATATTTTGGATACGATTAATCAACTCGCGGGCCATACCCTCATTTTTCAATTCAGGCGTAACGGTGACGTCAAGTGCCACAGTGATATTGCCATCATTGGCAACCAGCCAGCCAGGCACATCTTCCGGAATAATTTCTACATCAGACAACGTGACAACCGGCTCTCCTTCAAGATCTGTGAATCTTAATTCTCCTTCTCTCTCAAGACGGGCGATCTCTTTCTGCGACAGTTCTGTAATGGCTTTTCCAAGCAGCTTCATAATCTTTCCATATTTTGGACCAAGCTTCTTGAAGTCTGCCTTTACCCTTTTCACAAGACCACTCTCTTCATTCTCTACAATCTTAAGCTCTTTTATATTGACTTCCGATTTAATCAAATCCTCAAGAGCCTCAACTCCCGCACGCTGGTGAGAATCCATCACAGGAATAAGCAATGTCTGAAGGGGCTGTCTCACCTTAAGGTTAACCTTACGGCGAAGTGCCAAGACATTAGATGTGATTTCCTGTGCAAGACGCATTCTTTCCTCAAGCTCGGAATCCACCATGGAGGAATCACTTTCCGGGAAGAATGTAGTGTGGACTGAAGCATAACCCTCACTCTCAGATGCCGGGGCGACAAGATCTGAATATAGACGGTCAGAATAGAATGGAGCAAATGGTGCCATAAGTAACGCAACCGTCTTAAGTGAGGTATAGAGTGTCTGGTATGCCGACAGTTTATCGTCATCCATCTCACCTGCCCAGAATCGCTTACGATTTAGTCTTACATACCAGTTGCTGAGATTATCATTGACAAATTCCTCTATTGCTCTCGCGGCTTTTGTTGGTTCATAATCATCAAGAGCATCCGTTACCTCTGCAACAAGAGTATTCAGCAACGAAAGAATCCAACGGTCTATTTCAGGACGCTTCTCTGTTGCAACTGGTGGCTCACTACCTGTAAACCCATCTACATTTGCATAGAGAGCAAAGAATTTATATGTATTGTATAACGTTGCAAACAATTTGCGACTTACTTCTGCCACTCCTGCCTCGTCATACTTCAGATTATCCCAAGGAGAAGAGTTGGAAATCATATACCACCTCACCGGGTCACTACCGAAGCGTTCAAGATTATTAAACGGATCAATTGCGTTTCCAAGACGTTTTGACATCTTGTTGCCATTCTTGTCAAGCACAAGTCCATTAGAAATGACTGCTTTAAATGAATTGGTATCAAACACCATACCGGCTATTGCATGAAGTGTAAAGAACCAACCTCTTGTCTGATCCACTCCCTCTGCAATAAAATCTGCTGGGTATACCTCTCCATTATCAAGTATCTCCTTATTCTCAAATGGATAATGAATCTGAGCGTAAGGCATTGAACCTGAATCAAACCACACATCGATAAGATCAAGCTCCCTCTTCATGGGTTTGCCGGATGCAGAGACAAGCACTATATCATCCACGTAAGGACGATGAAGATCAATCTTATCATAATTTGCCTTTGTGTAATCTCCGGGAATAAAACCTTTATCTTTAAGAGGATTATTCTCCATTACTCCGGCTGCCACCGATTTTTCGATCTCATTATAGAGCTCCTCATAGCTGCCTATGCAGATCTCCTCTCTGCCATCTTCACTACGCCAGATAGGAAGCGGAGTGCCCCAATAACGGCTACGCGAAAGATTCCAGTCCTGAAGATTTTCAAGCCATTTGCCGAAACGTCCGCTTCCTGTAGAAGCCGGTTTCCATTTGATTCTTTCATTCAGTTCAATGAGACGCTCGCGAGCTGCAGTGGTACGGATAAACCAGCTGTCAAGTGGATAATAAAGCACCGGCTTATCTGTACGCCAACAATGCGGATAGTTGTGCGTATGCTTCTCTATCTTGAAAGCCTCTCCGGATTTCTTCATCTCCATACAGAGAACTATGTTGAGATCCTCGCTCTTCATTGCAGATGCCTCATCATATTTCCCTCCAGGATTAAATTTTGGATCGTAGGCATTCTTCACATAGTCGCCTGCATGACGGGAATATTCTTCCAAATTAACGCACTTTTCCACAAATACAGGGGCAAGCTCATCAACGGTATAATATTTACCCGTGAAATCTACCATCGGACGTGTCTCTCCTTTCTGGTTTATCATAAACAGTGGCGGAATACCGGCTGCTTTCGCAACTTTGGCGTCATCCGCACCAAATGTTGGCGCAATATGAACAATACCGGTACCATCCTCTGTAGTGACATAATCTCCTGAAATCACTCGGAATGCCTCATCTGCGATTTCAACGAAACGGTCATTACCATAACTGAAGACATTTTCAGGATGTGAAGATGCATAATTTTTAACATACTCAGCACTCCTGTCATCAACTCGCTCCACAGGCTTCACCCAAGGCATAAGTTGTTCATAATGCATACCCACAAGTTCCGGACCTCTCCATTTCCCGACCACTTTATATGGCAAAATCTTGTCGCCTGCATTATACGCCTCCAGATCCAATTTCTCACCTTCCGGCTTAAAATATGCTTTCAAAAGAGATTCGGCAAGCACTACTGTCAGTTTATCTGCTGTATAGGGATTGTAGGTACGCACTGCAACATAATCTATCGACGGACCCACACACAATGCCGTGTTGGATGGCAATGTCCATGGCGTGGTAGTCCATGCCATAAAGCAAGGTGTGCCCCATCCCTCCATCTCCGGCTTTGCATCCTTAATCTTAAACAATACTGTAGCCGTGGTGTCTTTTACATCACGATAGCATCCGGGTTGATTAAGCTCATGTGAACTAAGCCCGGTACCCGCTGCCGGTGAATAAGGTTGTATTGTGTAGCCTTTAAACAAATAGCCCTTGTCATATAGCTGACGAAGTAGCCACCATACACTTTCTATATATTTATTGTCGTAGGTTATATAAGGATTCTCAAGATCTACCCAGTAGCCCATCTTATGAGTCAGGTCGGTCCATTCCTTTGTGTACTTCATCACCTCACTACGGCATGCGGCGTTGTATTCATCTACGGAAATCTTCTTCCCAATATCCTCTTTAGTGATTCCAAGGCTTTTCTCTACTCCAAGTTCCACCGGCAAGCCATGAGTATCCCAGCCAGCCTTACGCTTAACATGGAATCCTTTCATCGTCTTGTAGCGGCACACAATATCCTTTATTGTGCGAGCCATTACATGATGAATACCTGGCATTCCGTTTGCAGACGGAGGACCTTCGTAAAACACAAATGTAGGACAACCTTCCCTCTCTTTCATTGATGCTTCAAAAAGAGAATGTTCATCCCAGATCTGCAACATCTCCTTATTTACTTCCGAGAGGTTGAGCTGCTTGCTGTATTCTTTGAATTTTTTGCTCATTATATTGAGTATTGTTATTGGAAAGACTTTTATTTAATTCTTGAACTTTTTTCCGGGTTTTACTCTATCTCACCGATTTTAACGTATTCAACGATGTCCGAATTTACTACCCTTCGCTCCCTTGACACCACCTTTTACGCCACCCCCCATGGCAAAAATATTGGCATCATACGTAAACGTCTTGCGATCTGTCTCACGTTTTCTACGCAAAGCTAATTCCACCAATTTATCCATAAGTTGCATAAATGTGATGCCTGTCTCTTCCCACAGATAGAAGGAAAGACTTCCAGGTATCGTGTTGATTTCATTTACATAGATTTTATTATCAGATCGATCCACCATCACGTCTACCCTACTAACTCCGTGACACGATAATACACGGAACGTTTCTCCTGCCATTTTTCTGATCTCATCGCTCATCGTTTCAGGGATATCTGCCGGAATACGCTTCTCACTTGACTGCATCCCCGCTTTTGAACCGCCTCCGTATTTCTCTTCGTATGACAAGAAATCGCCTTTAGATATCGGTTCCTCACACACACTTGTCTGATAGTCATCACAATCCCCGAGTACGGAACAGTTGATTTCCATCATATCCTTAACCATGTGCTCCACGATTATACGACGGGAAAACTTTTCTGCATTGTCTATCTTTTCCATAAGACTTCTGCGGTCAGAAGCTTTCCCTATACCGACACTGGAACCGAGATTTGCTGGCTTGACTATAACGGGATAGCCAAGTTTAGCCTCTATCTTATCCATAATGGCTTCCTTATTGGAGAGCCATTCCTTATCAGTAAACCAGACATAATCAACCACCGGGATACCTTCGGCTGAAAGTATCATCTTCATCGTAATCTTATCCATGCCATTGGCACTCGACAAGGTATCGCATCCGGCAAACGGTATGCCAATTGTCTCAAGAAGACCTTCAAACATGCCATCCTCTCCATGGGAGCCGTGAAGCACAGGTATTGCCACATGAAGTTCTTCATAAACCGGATTTTTCTTTGAAAATAGGCCTCCGCTTGGATTTGAACGATAAAGATTAAAATCGCCGTATTCCGGACGCATGTACACCTCTTCCGAATTCTCTGTAAGATGCCTCATGTCTTTGTAATTCCGGATGTCAAGCGTAAGTGGACCTGTATACCAACGTCCCTGTTTTGATATATATACCGGTATTATATTGTATTTTGACCGATCAAACGCATTTATAGCCTGCAAGGCTGATATGACCGAGATTTCGTGCTCCACGGATCTGCCCCCAAAGAACACAGCTACATTAGTCTTCATAAAATTTTGGAAAACCTATTATTATGAATCGTAAATACTCAGGAAACAAATCTTATTACAATCTGAAATCCCAAAATTCGCGATATTCCTTATTCTTAGTGCAAAATTAGCATAACACAATGAAAAAAACAAATATTTATTTACTTACGATGAAATCCCATAAAAAATCAGAAGATTACAACCTTATCATTTCTTAACCGAAGATACCGAAGGCCATGGAAAATCCGATGGATTGAGTGTGAGATGAACCTTATTTTCCTTCAATCTTATCTTCACATAAGAAATTAGCTTTTCCTTATCACCGGCAGACATACCTTTCGGTGCATTCACAAAAACCATATTTATTGTATCTGCCTGCGAATTAGTCAATGAAGTCGCGACCATCCTGCTCATTGCGATATCCTTAATTGATGGGAACAATGCCTTAACTTCTGGAGCTATCATAGTAAGTTCCCTATTGAAATAGCTATAATCCTTTAGCAAATCCTTCAGAGAGTCAATCTTTTCCTGGCGATCTGCAACTTCCTTTTGCATTACTGAATAAAATTGCCCGAAATTTTCCTCATCACTCCTCCCTCTGTTCTCACTAATCGAAAAGCCTTGCTTTATATTCAATATCGTGCCACCAAGACCCACGCTATCAAGTTTTGTCATCATTGCAAGCTGCAATGAATCCTTAGGAAGAGCCTGACCAATTAGTGTCACATCAATATGGCGTTGATTGCCGTTCATATATATTTTTTGATTAAGAACCTGCGTATTAGGAAATACCATCTCATTCTCCACAAACGAAGTCGCTTCCGTCATGAATATATTCTTTCTGATCATTTCATAGGTGAGATAGCAGCTGAAGCCTATGGTGACAAACACAACTGAATAGACAATCATCTGCACTCTATGACTTCTCCGAGTATCTTGATAAACCACTTTTTTAAAGTTCATCAATTTCACCCCGATAAGAGATGCAAACAATATGAATATCATATTTGTGAAGAATAGATAAAGCGCACCAAAGAAGAAATGTGATTGCAATGTTGCAATACCATATCCGGCAGTACACAAAGGAGGCATCAATGAGGTGGCTATCGCAACGCCCGGCATTACCTGACCCTTGTTCTTGCAAGCTATGCTTACAATTCCTGCCGCGCCACCGAACAACGCAACAAAAACGTCATATATGGATGGCGACGTCCTCGCAAGCAGTTGGCTTGAACCTTCATACTGCGGAGAAATCATAAAATATATTGCGGATGCCAACAACGAACCGATGATTGCCATGACAATATTCTTCAGACTTCTTTTCAATAAAGAGAAATCCTCTATGCCAATTGCAAGACCCATACCAATTATCGGACCCATCAATGGTGAAATAAGCATCGCTCCTATTATCACAGGAATACTATCAGTGTTAAGTCCAAGAGAGGCTATGAATATTGCAAATATCAATACGAGCAATTGACTTCCCTTAAAACTTACTCCTGATCTTATACTCTGCTCTATATCAAGTTGAGGTTCCAAGTCTTCTGCTACATTAAAGTATGAAACTATCTCATCTCGAAATTTGACAAGACCCTCTTTAACCGTTGACTTTGGTATCATAAATTATTAGTAATTTTAATTATTGTTATCCTGTAATACTATCGCGACATCCCTCGTCAGGATTCTTATCAAACTCAATCATGATGATAAATACCCTACTACAAAATGTCTCTATTGATAAAACGTAAAATATTCAAATTTTATCACATCTGTCAAAGATAATTCACTATAAAAATATACAAAGGTTATAAAGTCTCACAATTTTGTTAAATTGTATAGCAATTCTTATCTATTTCTTTACATTTTTTATTAACTTTGCATTAATAATTGAACCAACTTATGGCTGATTTACAATTAAAAGGTCTTGGTGTCGCCCTTGTGACACCCTTCAATAGCGACAAATCCGTTGATTTTGATGCACTCCGTAGAATGGTGGAGTATGTTGTATCCGGAAATGCCGACTATATTGTCGTGCTTGGCACGACTGGCGAAACTCCCACTTTGTTCCCGGATGAGAAAGCCGAGATTCGCAAAGTGATTATTGAGAAAAATGCTGGCAGAATCCCCTTGATTTTAGGAGTGGGAGGGAATAGTACCCAAGCAGTTGTCAACGAACTAAAGACTTCTGACTTCTCCGGATTTTCCGCAATCCTTTCCGTAGTTCCATATTACAACAAGCCTTCTCAAGAAGGATTATATCAGCACTACAGAGCTGTGGCTGATGCATCTCCTCTGCCTGTCGTGCTATACAACGTCCCGGGAAGAACTGGTGTAAATATGACCGCCGCAACCACCCTATCTCTTGCTCGTGATTGCGAAAATATTATTGGAATCAAAGAAGCATCTGGGAATTTTGCCCAAATAGAGGAAATTATCAAGAACAAACCGGAAAGATTTGAAGTGATTTCCGGAGATGACAGTATCACATACCCCTTGATGACTTTAGGTGCAGTAGGCGTGATTTCCGTGATTGGCAATGCATTCCCTATGGAATTCGGACGTATGGTGCGGCTTTGCCTGCAAGGTCGTTTTCAAGAAGCCCTTCCAATACACTGGAGATTCAATGAATTATTCAACCTATTATTTGTCGATGGGAACCCTGCCGGAGTGAAATGCACGCTACATGCATTAGGTCTTATCAAAAATGAATTGCGACTCCCGTTAGTGCCAACAAGAATGAGCACTGATGAAAAGATTCGGAAATTGCTCGGTTCGCTATACATTACATCTCCGGAAGAACTTGAAAAAGGAATCAGAGAAAACTCCACAATCTTCAAATAGTGATTGACAAAGCTACCGTCCAGAAAATTAAAGACACCGCTGATATCGTTGAAGTGGTAAGCGATTACGTCCACCTTACGAGAAGAGGCAGCAACTATATGGGATTGTGTCCGTTCCATAACGAACGGACACCATCCTTTTCTGTCAATAAAAGCCGTAACTTCTGCTATTGCTTCTCTTGTCATAAAGGTGGGGCGCCCATAAATTTCATAATGGAGAAAGAGGGGATTTCCTATCATGACGCCCTCTTGCATCTCGCAAAAAAATATGGCATTAAGGTTGAAGAGCGGGAACTTACCGATGAGGAACGAGAAGCTCAAAGCCGAAGAGAGGCGATGTTCATTGCAAATGAATGGGCAATGAATTATTTCGAGGATAATCTGCTCAACACGCCTGACGGTAAAGAGATTGGTCTCTCCTATCTTTACGGTAGAGGGGTGACTCAAGAAGCAATCAGACAATTCCATCTCGGATATGCAATCGACAGAGGGACTGCAATGCTTGAGGCGGCTCGTAAGAAGGGCTTTAATATTGATGTCCTAAAAAAGCTCGGACTTATTGGCACAAGCCAGCAAGGACATGACTATGACCGCTTCCGGGGAAGGGTAATATTCCCTATCCTTAATTCATCCGGTAAGGTAGTGGCATTCGGAGGTCGCGACCTCAAAGGAGGAATAGCAAAATATATAAATTCTCCCGAATCTGAACTATACAAAAAGAGCAATGAACTATACGGCATGTATCAAGCCAGAAGTTCTATTGTAAAGGAAGATAAATGCTATCTCGTAGAGGGATATCTTGACGTGATTGGTATGTGGCAATCCGGCATGAAGAATGTAGTGGCATCTTCAGGCACGGCTCTTACTGACGGACAGATTGCCCTAATTCATCGTTTCACAAAAAATGTGACGCTTATATATGATGGGGATGCTGCCGGCATTAAGGCATCATTCCGAGGAATCGACATGCTTCTATCCCATTATCTCGACGTAAATGTGCTGCTTCTTCCCGACGGGGATGATCCGGATTCTTTTGCCAGAAAACATACACCTGAGGAATTTAGAGAATACGTCAGCAAAAATGAAACTGATATAATCAAATTCAAGGCTAAGGTGCTCATGGCGGAAGCTAGCGACAATCCGCAGAGAAGAGTTGAGGCTATCAGAAGCGTGATCGGATCATTAGCCTGTATCCCTGATAAGGTCAAACGAGATGTATACATTCAGGAATGTAGCCGATTGATGGGAGTTAGTGAAGAATCTATTGGAAGTGCTACTGCATCGGCAAGAGCCACTGTAGTAGAACAGATAAAACGCCAACGTAATTTAAATGCCATTAATCAGATTCCGGGAAATCATATTACAGATTCTCCACGAAATATATCCACTACTTCTTATGCACAAAGCAATACAACTCAACCTCAGGATAGTGCTCATGTAAATTATCCGGAGAATATTGGATATACAAGACATTCCGACAGATCTCCAATGCCAAGACCCGAGATCAACAGTAATCCCCTACGCCCATTGGAATGGAAAGTTCTTGTATATTGTATCCGATATGGATTCCTTGATTTCTGTGAAAATGAAATAAATGGCAGTGTCATGACCGTATTGGAATATGTTGCGGAAGAACTTGCTGCCGATAATACTGATTTTTCAGTGGCAGACTACAATATGACATTTGCTCTGTTAATGGAGCTTTTATCCGGCTTCCGCAACGAACTTGCTTCTTTTGAAAAAGAGATATCAATTGAGAAAGATATGAAGAGGAAAGAAGGATATAAAGAAATCGCTGAGAGAGAACTATCCATCAACGAGATTCAACGGGAGGAACAGAAACTTGAAGAAAGAGTTGATGCTTGGGCTGAAGAGCAGATTGTAAATTTTGCAAGATCATATCCATCCAAAGTATTGGCAAGTCATGAAAATGACATTGTCCGCCGCATAACTACTGAGGCTATATCTGAACCATACCAACTTAGCCATATATATTCAAGAGAAAGACCTGTGGAAAAAGAGGAGGATAAACTAATTTCTCTTCTTCCTACTGCCATATATGTATGGAAAAACGGGATTCTCGATATTGAATTTAAGGCATTAATGTCTGAACTACGCGAAATTTCCGGGAAAGGTGATCTTAATGAGGTACAAAAGGTGCAACTTCAGATCTCTGAACTCATGAGATACCGAAGCGAATTGGCAAAGAATATAGGTGACCGGATTCTTTGTCCTGCTTCAGGGATAAGAACCTCAAAAAGATAATAATCCTACTTGAACGTATTCTCGGATTTTATAGAATTTATTCGTTTGTTAACTATAAATATATTTAATAATGGAAATTCTTCAAATTGACGGACTTGTGAAGCATTATGCTTCAACTAAAGCTCTTGATAATGTGAGTCTATCCGTTGCAAAAGGAGAAATTTGTGGATTGCTCGGTCCCAATGGTGCCGGAAAAACAACCATTCTACGCATAATTAACAATCTCCTTGTGTCTGATGCCGGATCCGTACTTGTAAACGGCATACCGGCTTCCCTTGAAGCAAGCCGAAATATCGGATATATGCCTGAAGAAAGAGGGCTTTACGACAAGATGAGGGTAGAGGATCAAATATTATATTTCGGTCAATTAAAAGGGGGCGACAAAGCAAGACTTAGGAATGTGATGGGAGAATATATGGAAATATTCAACCTTACAGGCCAAGGGAAACGTAAGATAAAGGAACTCTCGAAAGGCAACCAACAGAAGGTGCAAATCATTGCCACTCTCGTACATGAGCCGGAACTTGTGATTCTTGATGAGCCTTTCAGCGGATTTGATCCGATAAATGGTGCATTACTTCGTGATCTGATTGCCAGATTAAATGAAAAAGGTTCCACAATAATATTGTCGTCCCACAATATGCCGGCAATTGAAGAAATGTGTTCTTCGATTGCACTCATTAATCATGGTAAGTTATTGGTGAAAGGAGATATATCTGATATCAAGGAACAGCATCGCACTTCCGAGCTCTTACTGACTACCCGGAATCAACTTTCAATACCACTACTAATGGATTCCTCTCTTCTTGAGAACGTTGAAACAATTCCTCCTGTAAAAGGAAGAAAGGGATACGCCTATTCTATAATAAAGAAACCGGGTATAAGGAATACGGATATACTGAATGCAATATCCATACAAGGGGAGATTCTGCATTTTGAGGAAAAACTTCCTTCTCTAAACGACATATTCCTAAACTACACCACCGGTCAGCCTTCTCAGGAGAAAAGCAATTTTACGCACACCTCATGTTAAACGTTATTAATGTCAACTATGAAGCAATTAAACCTAATTATAAAAAATGAATTCCTGACAGATGTCAGGTCAAAAGGATTCTGGATAAGTACAATCATTGTCCCATTAATAATCATAGCATTTGGAATCATATTCGGATTCATATTAAAGGATGCCGACTCCTTCAATAATGTCGCGAAAGATCTCCCGACCCAACCGGATCCGGAAGAAATGACTGCCGGAAAGGCAATCGGCATGATGATGGGCTCTTGCCTTACATTTTTCCTCATGATATATGGCGCAATGATATTCAATAAGGTAAAGACAGAGAAGTGCAATAGAATAATGGAAATTATATCCACTTGCGTTGACGGGAAAACAATGATGCTGGCAAAGATCATTTCTGTCGGGCTATTGGGGCTTGTGCAATTAATTGTATGGGGAAGCCTGATATTGGTTGCAATTATCGGATTCTATATGGTTTTCCAATTTGCAATCCCTTGGGAAATTCTATCTAATCCCAAGACATATATCTATACACTTTGGATAATTCTTTATTTTGTCGGAGGATATATATTATTCGGATCCCTATACGCTGCATGTGGCGCAATCACTGACAAGGATAACGAAAATCAAGCATACATGACAGTCATCACATTTATTCTGCTTGGCACATTCTATATCGGCATGTATGCCGTTGATAATGGAGATTCAGCATTCGCAACAGCTTGCAACTATATCCCATTCACATCCCCTACCATCGGCACAATTAATGCAATTTCCGGAGTCTCTCCAATATGGCAGACCATTCTGTCGATAATTATACTCTATGCCACAGCCTATCTTTGTGTGACCTTCTCCGGTAAACTTTACCGTTCATCAATGTTGCTCAAAGGGAAGCAATTTACCCCGAAAGACTTGATAACTTTTATCAAGTCTCATTGAAACATTATTATTCCTCATAATATCAAATACGCCTGCATCCTTAAAATGATGCAGGCGTATCTATTATTCAATCAGAAGAGATTCAACCCTATATAGGAATTCTTCCGACGGCAAATTATATGGTAGCCAATTTATTGTAAAACCTCTCCTCTCCATTCCCCTAAACCACGTCATCTGACGCTTCGCAAACTGATGTATCGCAATCTCAAGCTGCCGTCTCATTTCTTCATACGACAACTTACCTATCACATGCAACGTGAGAAACTTATATTCAAGCCCATAATAAATCAAGTCATCCGGAGACACTCCCATATCTATCAAATTCCTGATTTCATCAATCATACCTGCCTGCAATCTTGAATCAAGTCGCTCCGATATACGCCTACGCCTATCTTCTCGAGATATTTCAATACCTATTATGACAGAATCTATAGGTTTCGCATGTCTTCTATCAGCTTCACATGCCTCATAAGGATTATTCCGATAATATTCCTGTATCTCTATTGCCCGTATGGCACGTTTCACCGTATCGATATCTGTGATATTATGCAATTCCTTATAGCCTCTTAATATATCTGTAAGTTTCTCAAGACTACAGTCCGCGAGTTGTTGTCTCAGTTCTTTATTCTCAGGCACATCAGGCATGGTTATTCCACTAAGTGCGGATTCAACATACAAGCCTGTACCTCCACATAAAATCGGATTCTTACCCCTCAGACGTATGGAATGCATCGCTATTTGAAAATCCTTCAAATAGCGATGCAGATTATATTTTTCCCCTGCATTACATATATCTATAAGATGGTAAGGTATATCTCCATACTCTTCAATATCTTTCCCCGTACCGAGATCCATATTCCTATAGACCTGACGAGAATCTCCACTGATGATTTCCCCCTTAAGCTTCTTTGCAATCTCTACTGCTCTACTTGTCTTTCCAGATGCAGTAGGTCCGATGATTGTCACCAATTTCATTGCCATGAATTATTTCTGGCAGATCCGGTCAATCTTCTCCACCATCTTTTTAACCGAAATAATGGGACGTCTGAATTAAACATTGAAATCTCAATCCATTTGTCATCTTGAAAATCTATATTTGATTTTCTTACATCATATAGATTGAACGATGGATTATACAGCCTGATTTTAGATTTTCGGAAGCCATTCTCATCAAACGTCTTCTCGGTAAGCATAATTGTTGCAAGACGTGTAGTGTCTGCCACAGACATCTCTGACAATTTACCAGGATTATGTGAATACAAATATTTTATCCTCTCATAATCCATCCACTCACCATCCACATTCATATCCTGATAATCCTCTATATCTCCGTCAAGGAAATAGAAATAACGCAAAATACTATGCTTACTCATATCTGCAGATTTCCTACCGAAGAAAAACCTAAGCTCACCGTTGCTATAACCGGTCATATTAATTATAGTACGTTTAACCTCGTCGGCAGTAATACCATTCATCGAACGCTTCGTAAAGAATGGAGTGTCTATCACCTCTTTATATACAGCCTTTGGATCTATGGCATGTGAATCGACATAAATATTATTGCCACATACGACATAATACCTAAGATACGTTTTCGCAGTCATATCATTAAGTTCTTCCGGAGTGATAATCTCATTGTTCTCCTTCATGTCAAGATACAGATTATAATATCTTGACACAAAATAAAGCACATCCATTATTATGCAGATTATCGTAAGCCAGGTGAATATATACCAGTCTCTTGCATTAATATTGATATTAACATAGAATACTAGATAGTAACTCCATACAAGCACTGATAATAATCCAAAAATTATAGCAAGATTCTTCAACTGAAGTCTTGCCTCTGATTCCAGGATATTTCCAAGAATTCCTCGTTCAAAAGAATCCCCATTCCTTAAGCGACAATTCACGCAAAGATGAAGAGAATGCCGACGAACCAACATTATAACCAATACTATAAACGTGACTGGATTAAACACCAGCGATGGAATAAAGGGATTTTTAAAAAATATAATTTCAGATGGTATCATCTTGACACCCCACGCATAAAGCACATTTAATAATATAGTAACGAATGCATAGGCAAGCTGACTATACATCATTGCGTAAGGGATGATCATACATGATGACCCCCACGACATCTTTGTCCCAAAAAGATAGACATAAAGAAATGCCGCACCTATAATGGCTATCACAGGTGAGAAATAAAACGGCAGCAATTTTGAGAACGTCATCATTGCTATGACAGTCACCAATCCGACTGTCAAATTTTTCCATAAATTATACAGCTGCATGCTGTTTACTTTATTAAAATCGTTCATACGGCAATTTGATCTTTATCAATTATGCTATATTAAGAACAAATCCAATATCCATTGGCAATCAAATTTACAATTACCGATTATAAGATTGCTCTTTTGACTATATTCCTATTTTACAATGTCTTATTAAGAAAATCAAGCACTTTACGATAAAGCTGTACACGTGCATTGCACATACCGAGGCTATGCTCAAAGCCGGCATAAGCCATCATATCGAATATCCCTCCTTCTGAATTTAATTTAGAGGCATATTTCAGAGTATTATAAAAATGCACGTTATCATCACTTGTGCCAGACATAATCAATAGTCTCCCTTTGACATTTGATGTATATGACAACGCCGATGACATATTATAACCAGTGGCATTCTGTCCGGGTGTAAGCATATACCTCTCCGTATAAATAGAATCATAGAATCGCCAATCGGTCACGGGAGCCATTGCAACTCCGGCTTTGAAAGGTGATTGCTTTGAACCAAGTTCCATAAGCGTCATGTAGCCTCCATAGCTCCAACCAAAGCATGCTATCCGAGAAGAATCCACATACGGCAGGCCTGCAAAATACTTTGCTCCGGCAATCTGATCTTCTGTCTCCACTATACCAAGTTGTTTATATACAGCATCACTCCACGACCTGCCTCGAAAACCTGTGCCTCTTCCGTCCACACATGCCACAACATAACCCTTAGAGGCAAAATAGAATTGCCATCCCATTTTCCACTGGTTTTTAACTTCTTGTGATTCCGGTCCATTATATTGGCTCATCACCAAAGGATATTTCTTTGAAGAATCAAATCCAACAGGCTTTATTATATAAGCATCCATCTCTTCTCCAACAGCATTCTTTACTTTCAAGAATTCCATACGTGGCACGTCTGAATACTTATTTGCATATTCCTTATTCAACTGCACATCTGCAAGTTTTATACTGCGTGAATTGAATAGCTTATATTGTGTAGGGACATTTGCGCTACTATAGGTCTGTAGATAATATGAATAATTCCTACTGAATACTGCAGAGGCGGTGCCCTCCTCTTTATTAAGCAATTTGAAGACTCCCTTGCTATCTACCG
This sequence comes from Muribaculaceae bacterium Isolate-037 (Harlan), assembly GCA_003762615.1. GTDB lineage: Bacteria > Bacteroidota > Bacteroidia > Bacteroidales > Muribaculaceae > Lepagella > Lepagella muris. The sequence goes on along the minus strand of RIAZ01000004.1, from coordinate 147,722 downwards.
ATGCAATATTACGATTGATGGCTCCCAACGAGGTTGTCTGCATATAATGTATACCTGTACGAGAATCCTTACCATAGTAATCTGTTACGTAGAAATCACCTTTGGTCAGCTGTCGTTTTTGTGTGCCGGTATAGTCATATTCATAAAGATGACGGAACCCACTGCGATCACTTCCTATTATGAAGGAGGTAGGACCATAATTCACCATCTGATATGCATAAGGACTCAGCCATGCTGATGATGTTTCTGAATAAATCTGCTTACCAACTGTAGAGCCGGGATGTACGCTAAAAATACGCAAATGATTCTGATCATGATTCAAAAGCATGACCATCAGTCGCTCTCCCTTACCATCAAATTCAAGTGAAGGCACATAGTCGGTATCTGTTATCGGCAAGTCCATTTTTTTTGTCACACGATTATCCACATTATATGCATGTACACTGACAACAGAATTGGGAAAACCTGCTAATGGATATTTATAACTATAGCGTTCAGGATAAAGATCTCCCAAAGGATCATTATCACAATAGCTACGGTAATCATCAAAAGTATATGTAGGCACTTTCGTCTCATCAAAACGCATGAATGCAAGCACTGAGTCATCCGAACTCCAACGCATCGTATTAGTGACACTGAATTCCTCTTCATACGCCCAATCCGGAGAGCCATTGATTACTTGATTTACCACTCCATCTTTCGTTACGGCAATATCCGTCTTATAATCTATATTGGATACGTACACATTATTGTCTCGTGTATATGCCACAAGTCTGCCATCATGCGACATCGTGGCATTTCGTTGAGGACCATTCTCACTTACTTTCGCAAGCGTCGAGCGCATTGTGTCGTAGACGTAATAATCAGCAGTGAAACTATGCCTATAGATTTTATTGACATTATTCCATAGCAATATCTTTCTTCCATTGTCACTGATTTCATAACCCACGAAATCCGAAATCTTCAGATCCCCTTTTATTCCGGATATACTGAATAAATCGCCAGTCTTCTGTCCCGTCTTGTAGCTGTACTTTTCAATTGACTGCCCATCATTACTAATGGCAGCATAAGTCTCTCCATCCGCAAGAGGAGTTATGGCTTTTATTCCCAAAGGTGCTGAAACCCCTGGTGCACAATACTCTTCCACGCTCAACGGCGCAGAATAAGCACTCACTGAAGTTGTTGCAATTATGTTTAAAATAATGAGTTTATCCCTTAGATTCATGATGATACTCGTTAGTTGCATATAAAAGAAATACATTAGGATATACTTCCTTCTATTCTATTAACAATCCTTACGCTTCAAAAGTTTTAAAAATAATAAAAAAAGTCTTTTTGCCCTTTATAAAAAAGACAAAAAGACTTTTTTTACATATTTTGATTTAGTATGCTCGCGCAATTATGACACGTCTTTTCGAGGGTTTTCCTGTAACCATGCAGACTCCCTCCTCCTCTTCTCCTGAAAGAGGAATACAACGGATCGTAGCTTTTGTCTCTTCTTTGATTCTCTCCTCTGTCTCCACAGTGCCATCCCAATGAGCAAGGAAGAAGCCGCCATTCTCTATTTTCTCCTTAAACTCGTCATAAGAATCAACCACGTAGGTATGCTCATTTCTAAGTTTCAAAGCTCTATTATACAGACAATTTTGAATATCTTCAAGCTCTTTTTCTATACGATCCTCAATACCATCAAGAGAAACGGTCTCCTTCTCAAGCGTGTCTCGGCGCATGATTTCCACTGTACCATTCTCAAGATCACGGGCTCCGATTGCAAGACGCACAGGCACACCCTTCAATTCATAGTCGGCAAACTTAAATCCGGGACGACGATTATCTGCATCATCATACTTGACACTGATTCCTCGTTTCTTCAACTCTGCGACAATAGGATCAACCGCCTTTGAAATCTCCGAAAGCTGATCATTATTCTTATATATCGGCACAATCACCACCTGTATCGGCGCAAGATGTGGCGGGAGCACAAGACCATTATCATCCGAATGGGTCATAATGAGGGCTCCCATAAGACGGGTAGAAACACCCCAGGAATTTGCCCATACATATTCTGGCTTGTTCTCCTTATTCATAAAGGTCACATCAAATGCCTTAGCAAAATTCTGACCCAAATTGTGTGATGTGCCTGATTGAAGAGCCTTTCCATCCTGCATCATCGCCTCTATTGTATATGTATTCACAGCTCCGGCAAAACGTTCATTCTCAGACTTGACCCCAATAATGACTGGCATTGCCATATATTTCTCTGCAAATTCTGCATATACATTGATCATCTGCACTGTCCTCTTCTCTGACTCCTCAGCTGTAGCATGAGCACAATGACCCTCTTGCCAGAGAAATTCTGACGTGCGCAAGAACATTCTTGTACGCATCTCCCAACGCATTACATTCGCCCATTGGTTAATCAGGAGAGGAAGGTCACGGTAGCTATGAATCCAATTCTTATAAGTTCCCCAGATTATCGTCTCTGAAGTAGGACGCACAATAAATTCTTCCTCAAGCTTTGCCGCCGGATCAACAATGACTCCACTTCCGTCCGGTGCATTCTTCAATCGGTAGTGGGTTACTACCGCACATTCTTTTGCAAAGCCTTCTACATGCTCTGCCTCACGGCAAAGGAAGGATTTGGGTATCAGCAAGGGGAAATAGGCATTCTGGACTCCGGTTTCCTTGAACATCTTATCAAGAGTCTGCTGCATCTTTTCCCAGATGGCATAGCCATAAGGTTTGATGACCATACACCCTCTTACCGGACTTTGCTCGGCAAGATCTGCCTTTACTACGAGTTCATTATACCATTTTGAATAATCTTCACTACGCTTTGTGAGATCTTTTAATTCTTTTGCCATGACGTATGTGGTCGAAACGTTTATTGTTTTTAATTATATTTGATCACCGTATACGGTCTACCGCCTTAAGACGATTATGATCTTTCTGCATCAATCCGTATGCTGAGATTGTTGCTACAATAGCTATCAACGGACAGATAATTGCTGAAGACCAACCAATTTCTCCACCAGGAAAACTCTGATAACCGAGATATGCCACTGTTGCAGATGAGGCGATTATGAACAACAGCGATACGAGACACACCTTTTTTTGAAGTGGAAGGTTCTTAAAAAGGAATATGTCAATCAACAGAAGCAACATGCTTGTAAATGTCACCGCAAACAAATACCACGTATGGAATATCTGTGCGCTGACTCCGTTTGTCGGTATGCCTTCCTGATAGAAGCCCATGCTCGTAAAATTATAAGTGAAATCGGCTGTCTGAATCTGTCCTAACGAACAGAATGAGAAACATCCCATAACTGCCGCTGCCACCAATAGAAGGAGAGATTGCCATCTTTGAATTACCATTGTTTACTGGGATTTTGTCTATTTTTAATTTCTGACTACAAAGTTACTTTTTTTTCATGAGAATAGCGACTAATTACGGATAAATCTATAGTTTTTCATAAAACTTATATGTTTTTTTACATGGCAATACTTTTCGGCACGACATTTGTTATAGGTATATGCGTGTATATGGCATGTTCGCGAAACTTTATAAAAACAATATTTATAAAATCTTTTTTAACATTTTATAAGGTTGAGCTACCACTTATACCTCAATTTTATTCAGTCTTTAATAATTATTAATATGGCATCCGGAAAGTATAATTCCATACATACAAAGCTCTACTCTCTCATTGAAAAGGGAAGTCTGCACATAGTCTTTAAAACTATGAGGGAAATGATTTCCTCTAATACTGAACCAGCTATCGCTGACAGCCTCAATCGACTTGAGGACACCTACAAATATATGATCCATTATCTTATAGAGGGATATCAGGACAATGGCAGGAATGATGTGCTTTCTGGTATAAAAGATGAACTTCATTCTTTAAACGACAGGCTATTACGAGATGCTGTAATCAAAGACAGTTCTGATATATATTCATCTACAAAACGCTTCATAAACATTCGCAAGGAGAATCTTAAAAGCCTTATCAATGAAATTCATCAAATTTATCCTGAATATCTGCTTGCTGGCGGCACCGACAGTGCAAGAGTATTCCAGAAAAAATTTGATGATACACTTTCCGCCATATTCAATTTTATTTGGACTATGTTTGGAGAGAAACATCTGGATTATAATCTCCTTTCTGATGAAGTCATAAACTCCGACTTACCATTCAGCTATAAAGCCCAGATAATATCTGCCCTTATGCTGGGAAACTTATCATTTTATGATAGGAATGCATTGACCGCTCTGATCGATATATATGAGGCCGACATAAATCAAAAAATATCGGCACGTGCTCTTGTTGCAATTCTTATTGTAGTCGCGGCTAATCCAGAACGTGTGAAGACTGATGCAAAAATAAGGACCCGCCTATCTCTATGGCAAGACTCTATTATCACGTATCAACGGCTGAGAGAAGTGATAATGAATATAATACGCACTCGCGACACTGAAAGAATCTCTGCAAAAATGCAGAATGAAGTGCTTCCCGAACTTATGAAACTTCGTCCCGAAATTCTGCATAAGCTAAAGGATATTTCTGAAGAATCCGACATGGAAATGCTCGACGTTAATCCTGAATGGGAGGAATTGCTCAATAAAAATGGCATTGGAGACAAACTAAAGGAATTGACAGAAATGCAGCTTGAGGGCGGCGATGTTATGATGGTGGCTTTCTCAAATCTAAAAAGTTTTCCCTTTTTCAACACAGTATCAAACTGGTTCCTTCCTTTCTCCATACAGCATAATGAGATCTCTGATGCCTTAAATAATCTTGGGGGATTGACCGACATGCTGGATATGGAAGGTGTCATGTGTAATTCCGACAAATATTCTTTCGCATTCTCTTTAGGTAAGCTTCCAGAAGAACAACGCAAAATGATGACTGAGAAAATGAATGGGCAGATGGAACAGCTAAAGGAGGCTATCGCCGATCGTAATCTAAAATCAAGCGTGCCCGAATTTGATTCTGAAGTGACAAGATACGTGCGCGACATTTATCGTTTCTTCAAACTATTCCGGGAAAAAGATGATTTCAATGATCCATTCAGTAATCCTCTTGATTTCCAATCGCTACCATACATCAAAGATATCCTCACCGAAATGGAGATGGTCAATCTTGTCGGCGAATTCTATTTTAAAAGAGGATATTATAAGGAAGCCCTGCCTATGCTGATGCTGATGGAGAAAGAGAATCCTGCAGATCATCTTATCTTCCAAAAAATTGGATACTGCTACAGTTGTCTTGGGAATATGGCGGAAGCCATCAAATGGTATCGCAAAGCCGAACTCTTCAATCCTGACAGCAAATGGCTCATTAAGCAACTCGCAGTTACATATAAAATTCTCGGAAGATTTGATGAAGCTGCTGAATACTACACAAAGGCTCTTAATTCTGATCCTGAGAACTATAGTCTATTGATGAGTGCCGCAAATTCTCTCTTGGAAAATGGGGATACAGCAAGTGCTATAACCCACTATTACCACGCCGATTATATCCGACCGGATAAGCCTGCCACACTTAGAGCTCTTGCCTGGGCCGAGATGATTAATCGGAACTTTGAAAAAAGCATTGCTGCTTATTCCAGAATTGTAGATCTTGGAATAGCCTCTTCTCAGGATCATCTTAATGCCGGACATTCATATTTCTTAGCAGGTAACTTTAAAATGGCAGTCAAGTGCTATCGGGAATCTCTAAATTCAAAAGAATTCAATATCGATAAGTTTGAATCATCCATTTCTGAAGATTTACCATATATCATAAATGCCGGAGGGAATGCTTCTGATTTAAATCTTGTCATTGAAAAAGTCAAGTATGAAATTTGAAACAATAAAAGGAAGTCGAACTGACTTCCTTTTATTGTTTCAAATCTTCCTCTATTTTTTCAATTGCCAACGACAATTCCTTTGTATATGGCAATCTGTCTGTGATTGTTGATATTCCATGAAGAACCGTTGCATGACGGCGATTTAATTTTTGACCTATCGCTGACGATGAAAGTGAGGTAAGCTTATGACAAAGATACATGATTACCTGACGGGCATCCGCTATATCTCGGATTCGGCTTTTAGAAAATATGACATCCGGATTTAGTTTATAATAATCTGCAGTTGCCTCTACTATCATGTCAAAATTTATAATCTTCTGCTCAGTCTTCTTCACAGAATGCTGCATGACTTCTTGGGCAAGCTGAAGAGTTATCGGAACATTAAGCTTTATTGATCGCAAATAGATGCCCATAACAATACCTTCCAATTCTCTAACAGAATTGGTGGCACTCTCTGCTATAAGATCTATGACATCTGAAGGAAGATTCAGACCGTTCTTTGATGCCTTAAATGTAAGAATCTTTTTTCGCAATGCAAGGTCTGGCTTAGGCAACTGTTCTGTTATACCCCATTTAAAGCGGTCTATCAAACGATCGGCAATGCCATCAAGTTCCATTGGAGGTCGATCACAAGTAAACACCAATGCCTTACCATTCTGGTGAAGATGATTGAAGATTGGGAACAATACGTTGGCAGTTCCATCCTTATGGCTCAACTCCTGCAAGTCGTCTATCAAAAGCACATCCATCTGCTGAAACCAATTTAGAAAACTTGGAATCTGCTTATGTATTGTGGCATTAGCCATAAGATTTTGGAATTGTCGTAAAGTTACAAAAAGAACTTTCGCCTTCGGATTGCGCTCTTTCACTCTTATGCCGATAGCCTGAATCAGATGTGTCTTTCCGACTCCTACAGAACCATAAAGGAAAAAGGGATTAAAGTCATTCTTCCCAGGATTATTTGCGATATACTCAGCTATAGTGTAGGGCAATCTGTTGCTCCCTCCTATACAATAATTCTCAAATGTAAGCGATTCATTCAACTGTGGATCAAACTCATCTTTCAATCCCTTATTTAATCCGGCTGACGGACGTGGTGGTGTCACTATTTGCGACAGCTTACCTTTGACATCCTCACTCCTTTGCGATGCCTTTATCTTGACTTTAGAATCCGTATCATTCTTGATTATAAAAAGCTCATAGTCAAGCTGCACATTATCGCCATATACTTTCTTTAATGTACTCGATAATATATAGTAGAATTCATCCTCATACTTCTCATAAAAAAAACGTGAGGGAATCCCAAGAGTAAGCCGATTGTTCTCAAAATGCAACGGACGTGCCGGAGAAAACCAAGTTGATGTCTTGGTTTCCCCTATACTGCCTCTGATTATCTCAAGGCAACGGTCCCATTTTATTTTGAAATCTTCCACCATTAGTATGCAAATGCGAGTGCAAATTAACTACAAAAAAAACACATAAAAAATAGTTTTTACATTTGCACAATTCAATTTATTTACAATATCTTGCAATTCAATGTTATATATCTACAAAAATCCTCTCCGGAAATTAAAATTCCGAAGAGGATTTCTATTTATCATTTAGTTTCTATTTATCATTTATTGTTATTCTGGTTGCATGTAGAGATTCCCTACAAATAATACAAGCCAACCACAATTATTAGAACAATTATCAGAGCAATTTTATACTGATATACCGTTTAGGATTCTTCTGTATGTCTATAAGAAGCGAATCTATATCTGCACTCACCTTATTTATCCTCTCATACAATTCGGGATCATTCATCAGCATTCCCAATGTGGAATTTGGATTATTAAGCTGGTTTGAGAATTTTGCAAGATTCCCGGTAAGTTCATTAACATTGTCAACGGTAGCTCCTATTGGAAGTTGCTTGAGCTGTAACGACAATTCGCCAAGATTTCTTGTGATAGTATCAAGATTTGCAGCAGTGCGACCCGTACTTCCCATAAGGCGGGGAACATCCCTTTTCATGACGGCACTAAGACCATTTGTAGCCTGGCTCAGATCATTCGTTATTCCATCAAGACGTTGCACTGATTTAAGCAATGCCGGATCTGACACAAGAGTATTAAGGCTGCTGAGCAGACTGTCTACCTTTGGAAGTATGCTACCCACTGATGGCAATAGATTATCGGAAATACTGGCCATCATATCAGGTGTCACCGAACCCTCTATTTTAGAACCTACCTCCACCATCTTAGTGCTCTTACCAAGCTTAATCTCAACGTATGCCCCACTAAGTAATGTTGTGGCTATTACTGCCTTTGAATCCTCGGGGATACGCAATGATTTATTCAAGGCCAGCAACACATCTATATGCCCGGGATTCTCATAATTGAAATTAATCTCCCTTACCTGACCTACCTTGTATCCGTCAATCGTCACAGGAGCTGCAACTTCAAGACCCGCCACATTCGAATAGGACGCTACGTAGAAATTTGCAGGCTTAAACAGATTTATCCCTTTCAGATAGTCTATTCCAAAAAACAGAATGACTATTGCCCCAATCACGGATAGTCCGATGATAAATTCCCTTGTAAATACTTTTTTCATAGTTAGAATCATTTTTTTGCCGTCTTCTCACTCTTCATCAATGATATTATGAACGCGTCCGGAATTTTCTTTTTCACGTCCTTTAGCATTGTCTCAATCTCCCGTTTATCTGTGCTCTCTCCATAATAGTACTTGTACAGATTTTTTTCTTCATACGTGGATATAGGAGACAGACCACAAAAACGTGGATTGTTTTGCTTGAGCCGATCGGCGGATGCTAATATTTGGATTTTATATACTTTAACAAATTTATCCGTCTTTGCGTTGTGCGCATTTGACTTTCTTCCCTTTTTTTCTTTCTTTTTCTTATCTTTTTTCTTTTTCTTTTTGCTTTTCTTATCCACACCTTCATCGCTTAAGGCATTTGTCTCTTGGATAGATTCCGTCGACTCCGATGTAAAGGCTATGTAAGAGGCCTCTCTTTCTCGTTCGCTATGCAATGGGATTGAAGAGGTTTCCAGATTTCTATTATCTGAAGCCACTCTTGAGGCTTCATTGCGACGACGACGCTTTGCCACTGTATATTCCGATTGTTGGGAGCCTGATTTTGAAGGGGCTACGCCCTTACGCCGTTTGACTGCACTCGGGATTTTTGCCACATAAGTCACGTCTCCTCCGGCCACAGACTCTCCCGGCTCTTCAATTTCCGGCAATGATTCCGACAGATGCTTCTTTTCCCCCGCTTCCCAACTATCATAATATCGTTTCAACGCATTGAATATTGCTCCGGCAAGTTCCTTTTCTCCTTGGCTGGAAGCAAGATATTTTGCTGTTTTAGGATTACAGATGAAATCCAACTCTATAAGCACGGAAGGCATCGATGTCGCCCACAGAACCCAAAATCCTGCCTGATGCACTCCCCTATCCTTTCGTCCGGCATCCACAAGTTCTTTCTGTGCCATCTCGGCAAATCGTATACTCTTACTGAGATTTTTTTTCTGTGCCATCTCAAAAATAATATACGATTCATCCTTATTTGGATCAAAGCCACTGTACTTCTGATTATAATTGCTTTCAAGCTCTATGACGGAGTTCTCTCTACGCGCCACACGCATATTATTCTCATCCTTATGCAGACCTAATGCATATACCGACGCTCCCGAAATTGTCTTTCGGTTCTTATTACTCTTATCTACCGAGTTTGTATGGATCGATATGAATAGGTTCCCCTTTGATTTATTAGCTATATCAGCACGTTGTTGAAGCGTCAGATAGCGGTCATCCTTTCGCGTCATAACAACTTTGACATCTTTCAGCTTCTTCTCCAGAAGTTTTTCAAGCTGTAATGCCACGCCAAGGTTTATATTCTTTTCCTTCGCGCCATTATCTACAGCACCGATATCCTTACCACCATGTCCGGCATCGATGACCACTGTAAATTGCTTATGATTTTTCTTTCCGTAAAGACAATCCGGAAATAACAGCAATGAGAAAAGAAGAAACAGGAATATATTTTGACTATTTTTTTTCATCTGGTTCTGTATATGCTACAAAATTAATAAATTTTATTTTTTATTCCGTAATATATGGGTGAAATAACCAAATTTAACGAATTTTGGAATCATTTCTATAACACATTTGGAATAAAAAAGGATTTTGAATTATACTATAAAATTTAAATGCATAGATTATATCAATATTGTCCATACTGCACAATTCCGGTTATAATATCTTCATACCTATCACAGCTGCTGCTTCTGCATCAGCAAGGGCATGATGATGATTTGAAAGGTCATACCCACACTCTTTCGCGACTGTTGGCAATTTATGGTTGGGCAATCTTTTACCGAAGACCTTGCGTGATGCTTCACAAGTACAATAAAATTTATAGTTAGGATAGGTCATCTCAAATCTCTTATGTGCTGCTTTCAGGCATCCTTCATCAAAACGACTGAAATGTGCTACTAATGGAAGACCCTCCAATAATGGCGATAATTCTGCCCATACCTCCGGAAACGTATCAGCGGCATCCGTATCACTACGGGTTAATCCGTGGACCATTACATTTCTCGGATTATAATAATTAGGCACCGGATGAATCAGTCTATATCGTTTATCTGTTATACGGCCGTTTCTAACCACGACAATACCGACACTACATACGCTGCATGCGTTGCCATTGGCGGTTTCAAAATCTATTGCTGCAAAATTTAACATTTCTACAATTATATATTATTTCTTCTGAAGTGTTCCAGACTTCTTTATATTATACGCAACATCTCTGTATTTATTTTGACATATTCCAACTCTTCATTAATTTTGCACTTGCAGGTAGAATCTGCAATTAAGTCATTTAACGAATCATCAAATGAAAATAAATTCATACGATAAAACTTTCTTTGAGTTTATTGAAGTAAATGCTAAAGAAGATCTGTCAAGACTCAAACTTAAATATCATGGCAAAAGTCTGCCTTTCGATCTGGACTTCGCATTGCTCCAGATCGAATGTCGGCGTAAATATGCCATAAAAATGAAAAACTTCCTGTCAAACTCAAATGTGGTTTTCCCTTCAATATTGGCAGCAGAGCAAGCCTCTCATGAAAGCATTGCGACATTCCATGCATCCATTATAGGAAATTCGGAGCGTTCTATTGATATGACCTCAGGATTGGGAATTGATGCGTTTGCAATTGCCCGCAACTCCGGCTCTTTGATTGCTTGCGAACTTGATCCGGAAAGATTTCAAGCACTTACATACAATAAAGAAATTCTTGGTCTATTCAACATAACAGTTGTCAACGGCGATTCTGTGCGATTCATATCTGATTCAAGAAATCATTTCAACACTGTATTTATTGATCCGGCTCGTAGAAATAAAAACGGTCGGGTATACAATTTCAAAGACTGCCAACCTGACGTCATCCCTCTGATCAAAGAGTTAAGAAATAAGGCAGACAGGATATTTATAAAAGCATCCCCTCTACTCGACATCTCTCAGACCATAAGAGATATTCCCGACCTTACAGCCATACGGGCAGTAAGCGTGATGGGTGAATGTAAGGAGATTTTAGTGGAAATAAACAACCTATGCTACAATTCTGAGGATAATCCTATCCCGATAGTTGCTGAAGCAGTCGATTTAAATAATAATGGAGAAATCTCCAGTCGTTTCACATATAAAATTCCTCGGATAAATGATCGGCTGACATGCGTTCCCCAATCATATAATGACATCTCAACCGACAATCCAATTAATTCTATATATAATGGTATATTATATGCCGGGAAAGAAGACATATCTCCGGGGAATTACATATACGAACCTAACGCTCCCATGATGAAACTTGCCCCTTGGAATGCTCTTTCAACCAGCTACCCATCAATAAAAAAACTTTCCCCATCATCCCATCTGTTTGTATCCACAGAGTTTATTCCTGATTTCCCTGGTAGAAAATTATTGATTGATTCTCTGCCTGATAAAAAAAGTCGGAAAAGCCTACATGGGAAACCAATAAATATCGTAACAAGGAATTATCCCGTGGCTCCGGATATTCTCAGGAAGCAGCTTGGAGTAAAGGAAGGAGATCTTGATTTTCTTTATGCCTCAAGATTGGATAAGACTCCAATATTTATTTTGTGTCATAAATTGTAACCCAACAAAAAAAGGAGTTTCCTTCACACTTGGAAACCCCTTTTTCTTTTGAAGTTATATAAACTTTTCAGGTATATTTCTATCAGAATCTTAATCCTGCTGACAAAACTATCTGACTATTATTCAACGATAGTTTTGCCTGAGGCGATGGGATGACTGTGCCGTTATCCACATCCGGCGTGTAGGCATGATACTCTGACGACATATTCTTATAGATATATGCAAGATCTACATAGAATCTCTGATAACGATAACCCGCTCCACATGTGATGTAGCTTGTGTGATTATCAAACCTGTAATTCGGCATTGTGCCGGAAGTCCAGATAATCTCCTTATTGTCTGCCACATTCTGTTTTACCGGAGAAGTGGTATAGCTATACCCGGCACGGAGGCTGAACGAAGGCGTCACTCGGTATTCTGCGCCGACACGTATAGTATTTGTTGAACGGTAATAATTACGGATATCACTGTTTGTATCGGAAAATGAATTGTTTTCGTAATCTCCAAATCCACGTGGCTTAAGTTCTCCTGCTCGGTTTTTGGCTGGTCCATACCAAGGATCCCAATCATAGTCCCAATCTCCACCCCAGCCGGAACCGACTCCATAACTGCCTGGATCGGAAAATTTCATCTTATCATAGCTCGCCCATTCATAGTCAAGCGATAGAATCAGACGATTGTCTATTACTCCCGCCACTCCGGCAATCAACTTCCACGGTGTCCGGAAACACATCTCATTCTCTCCAAGATAGCCGCCATTGGTATCAACAGCCCCGCTTTCATTCCCGCCATACGTATAATCTATGCTTGCTCCGAAATTTTCAGTCAGATTATACCAAGTCGGGGTATGGAATGAGAATCCGAAACGTAGTTCCTGAATAGGCTTCAATATCAAGCCAAACTGATAGTTGAAACCACTTCCATGAACGTTATAATAATTTCCCAATCGCCAATCCGCACTCTCCCTAACAATCTCATTGTTCAATCCCGGGACATAGGCATCGTTCAGGCTCTCCGACCAGAGACTTTGCATCGTGTAGTTCATATTAACGATATCAAAGTTCATACCCCAATACACCACATTTGATATATTTCCACCTATGGCGATGTTATACTCATCTACAGCACCTTTCTCATGCACCTTAAAAGAGCCTGTGCCAGATGTGCCATTTCCCCATTGTCCAAACCATTGGGTGTCTGATCCGCTTCCTGTAGGATTTATCAAGTAACCGTCATAACCCAATATCGGAAGCCATGGAAAGACATATCCTCCATCTGTTGGATTATATGGGTCATAATCATCCGTTGTCGATAAGTCATTCTCCGTTAGTCCTTCTCCATTTGCAATCCCGGCAATATAGTTACTCAAAGAATTGGATAACTTTGGTATGTTTCCGCCATAAACCCTGTTGAATGAGGCCGCTTTATTGTAGGAAAAACCAAAATTTACATTCGGAAACGTCATGCTGGGGAGACGCATCGTGAACACCGCTCCAATATTATTGAGAAGGAACTTTGTCTGGCTCATATCATTACTGATACCTTGAGACGTTGACGTTGAGCTTTGACAATCAAGATCCACTGTAAATCCCACCTCATTACTCCTGTATATACCTATACCGGCAGGATTCTGTGACAAGGTTGATAAATCACCACCCAACGCACTGAATGCTCCACCCATTCCCATAAAACGTGCAGTACCTTTCATGTCTGGTTGTGAGATACGGTAAGCATCAATTGCTCCTTGACCATAAGCCATCCCCGCTCCTGAGAGAATGGCACTTAATATAAATACTGATTTATTCATTGCGCGATAAAGCAAATAATAAGACAATATGAAAATTTAACTCCCTGTCAACAATACGCATCCTTGACTCACTGTTGATAAAGATCATTATGACCTTCTATATTATATAACAATCGGGAGCCCAAAAGTTTTGTGCCCCCGATCTTGTAAGGCTGAATATTGTTTCGACAGTAATCAACGGTGTCCTCGAGAACCGCCTCCGGTACTGCGTCCGCCTGTGCTACGTCCGCCTGTACTACGTCCGCCACCGAATCCTCCGGTACCTCTACCCGTATTATACGACCCTCTGTTATTATTATAGTTCGTATTACGATTGGTATTCGTATTGGTATTTCTATTTGTATTATAGCTACGGTGATTGGTATTGGTGTTCGTATTCCGGTCTACCCTTGTTCCCGTATTCCGGTTATCGTTGCCGCGTCCCGTATTTATGACACCTGTGCCGGCCTTACGATGACCTGTTGTGCCACTTGTGTTGTATTCCCACCTGCCATTATTATTGACAACACCGGTGCTACCTCCTGGACGTGGTATTGATCCCCCCTGTGACATATTACCCGGGCGTGAACCAGATGACGGACGTCCGGAAGTGCTGGGTCGGGAAGGCTGACGATGAGCAAGATTTCCACCGGGACGCGTGGTTGATGACCAACCCGGACGTGGTGCCGAAGGACGATTTCCGGAAGGACGCCAATCCGCCATTGGCGGACGACCTCCACCGACAGGTCCTCCCCAGGATGGTCCCCAACCCCAAGACGGACCCCAGCCCCAGGATGGTCCCCATGTCCAAGACGGACCCCATGCCCAAGATGGTCCCCAATTCCACCCCCAGTTCCATGAATACCATGGATCATAGAATCCTACGCTCCATCCCCATGGACCGGCATTAAAGCCCCAACCCGGATAGTAACGATAACTCCACGGTGAGTATGTATATGGAGAAAATATCGGCAGTCCATTATTGTCGATCACTATCTCTACGTTGCCATAAGAATTGGCAAGCAAATCGCCAAGCACATCGGCATTATCTACAACAATGGTGGGATTGTAATATTTCTGTATCTGTTGGGTATAGACAAAATCCTCCCCATTTTCAGCATACGCGCCAATAGTATCTATCGGAGTGGCATAATACTGCTCTCCACGACGATTATAGGTATCGACGTCCATGTCTGCCATATTGGCAATGTAGTTTGACTTCTTTTTCTTCTTTTGAAACGAAGTCGTCTGATCCTTTTTAGGATCATAATAGATGTCGTCGTCAAAATAGCCCTGTGCCATGAGCACGGGCGTCCCCAACGCCACCAATGCAGAAAGTATCAGTTGATTTTTCATAATCTTTTTTGTATTATGAGCCTCTCTGACTGAGACAAGCTCTCGTTTCTTGATTCATTACTTTATTGTCTGACAATTTAATCGTCAAATAGTTTAATCCTATCAACTATTTAACATTTCCTATCAATTCTCCTTTCCTTATGATTCCCTATTTCCATAAATCATCCCAATTCAAAATTTAAGGTAAAAGTCTCCACACAAATTTCTATAATCATCTGTAGGAATACCTTCATCTTGAAACATTGTCAACATAGGCACCTCTTCCCTTTTCACAGAAACATGGCATCCCTCATCAACATCTTTGGAAAACTCCATCAATACACGTTTTACAGAAGCCTCCGGATGATTCCTCACAAACATCGCTCTGACAAGAACCAATCCCAACGATATGCCCCAATCTCTTAATTTATCAAAGAACTCCGACGGCACTATCATTGCCACTCTTCCTCCATCTGCCAAAAGCTTAGGCGATCTCTCCAACAATACGTATGGAGAAAACTCACCCTGATGACGTGCCGCTATGCGGGTTGTCGTAAGGTCGGTGACTCCGGAATCAAAATAAGGCGGATTACTTACTATCAGGTCAAATCCATATCCTTCCGGTGAAAAATCCACATACGACTCTTGCCGCACCTGCAATCTGTCACTCCATGGAGAATCCTTGAAATTACATTGAGCCTCATCCACTGAGGCTGAGTCTATGTCTATACCCAGAATTTCAGCAGCATGGTTACGTTGAGCAAGCATCAATGCTATAAGACCGCAACCGGTTCCGGCATCAAGTATCCTTTTGCCGGAAGCCGATGACCATGCTCCAACCATAACACCGTCAACACCAACTTTCATACTGCCATGACCATGACCCACTGAAAATTGTTTGAAATGAAATTTTCCTGCTTTCATGATGCAAAGATAATCAGAATTTATCATATTACATTTATTATTATGATAAACTTGCCCTATCCTTCACTCAATAATGATACAATCGGATAAAAAAACTGTTTTTTCAATTAATTTCACAACTCCCTTTACCTATGTATGGATAGATTTGACTAATTTTGCACTATGCTTAGAAAGAAATACCCTTTATATTCTGCTGAATCTGCTGATTTCAATGTCAGCGGTTCATTCATAGCTGAGATTCCATCAGCCGACGACATCAATTCCTTCTCTTTTGATGCCTCAAATGTGACATTGCTCCCTTTGGTCGACAATGTGATATTCCCGGGAATGCCTCAACCGGTGAAATTGGAAAACGAGTATCTGGAAACGCTCGTCAAAGATGCCTATGAAAAAGGTTCCACGCTCTTCGCCGTCACTGTGAAGGAGAATATTGAGACTCCTTCTAAATTAAAAGACTTCTATAATGTCGGGATAATCTGCAAAGTTGTCAAAATCATAAGAATGCCGGGGACCACTCCGGTAGCATTCGTAAGCACCGGATTACGGGCAAAGCTAATGAGTCTGACAAAAGAATCCGAATGGCTTTCTGCTGAAATAGAAATCATGCCTCAAATCGAAACTGATGATAACTCTTACGAGGTGGATTGCTTATGGGAAAATATACGGGACGCATACGAAAATATATTGTCATATATACCCGACCATGATAGAGAACGTATTTCCGATTCTTTAAAAGGTCTTAATGAGAAACCTGAGTTCGCCATATATTTCATGGCTTCCAATTCTCCACTATCTATTGAGGAAAGAGCGAAACTTCTGTATAGCAACACATTTAAAGACCTTCTTGAGAGTTTCTTGAAAGACCTTGATCTTTCTCTGCAAAAACTCGCCATCCAGGCAAGTATACACCAACGCACTCACGAGGACTTGAATCAGAAGCAGAAGGAGCATTTTCTCCAACAGCAACTCAGAGCAATTCAAGATGAACTTGGAAATGTCTCTGAAAATTCTGATGTAGATGAATTAATGGCAAGAGCTGCCGAGAAAACATGGAATAAGGAGAATCAGACGCATTTTGAGAAAGGATTGAAAAAATTAGAACGGTTCAATTCTCAGAATCCGGAATATTCAATCCAATACTCATATCTTGACACCTTGCTTAACTTGCCGTGGAATCATTATTCTCCGGATAATTTCTCTTTGTCAAAAGTAGAGAAAATACTTAACCGTGACCACTACGGGCTGGAAAAGGTAAAGGAACGTATAATCGAGCAAATGGCTGTCATTAAGCTGCGTAAAGATATGAAAGCACCTATTATATGCTTATACGGACCTCCGGGAGTTGGAAAGACTTCCCTCGGAAAATCTATAGCTGATGCTCTCGGACGAGAATACGCACGCGTATCTTTAGGCGGACTACATGACGAAGCTGAAATACGCGGACACAGACGCACCTATATCGGGGCGATGCCCGGAAGGATATTGGCTGCCCTCTCAAAATGCGGCACCGGTAATCCTGTTTTCGTCTTGGATGAGATTGACAAAATTGGCAAGGATTTTAAAGGTGATCCATCTACTGCTCTACTCGAAGTGCTTGATCCCGAACAAAACGGAAAATTCCATGATAATTACATTGATTGTGACTATGATCTCTCGCACATCATGTTTATTGCCACTGCCAATAATCTCTCCGAAATATCCGGTCCACTGCTTGACCGTATGGAAATAATAGAAATCGGAGGATATATCCCTGAGGAAAAAATTGAGATAGCACGTCGGCATCTTGTGCCGAAATCTTTGAAAGACCACGGATTGGGAGAGGATAAAATCTCATTTGAGAAGAATGCTCTTGAGTATATCATCGAACGCTACACCCGTGAATCCGGAGTAAGACGCCTTGAAAAAACCATTGCAAAGATTCTGAGAAAAGTAGCCAGGCTAAAAGCTTCCGGAAAGGAATATCCAAAACTAATCTCCACAAAACTTGTAAAGGAGTTTCTCGGCAAAGAAGAGGTCAATCCCGACATTTATGAGAACAATAAGTTTGCCGGAGTAGTTACAGGACTCGCCTGGACCCAGGTGGGTGGTGAAATTCTATTCATCGAGTCGTCACTATCTCCGGGAAATGGTGAGAAACTCACACTTACCGGAAACCTTGGTGATGTAATGAAAGAATCGGCGATTATTGCCCTTCAATACCTTAAGGCTCATGCCCGTAAGCTTGGTATTGACTCAGAATTGTTTACAAAGGCAAATGTCCACATCCATGTGCCCGAAGGTGCGATCCCGAAAGACGGACCATCTGCCGGCGTGACAATGGCAACATCTCTTGCCTCCGCTTTCCTCGGTAGGAAAGTTCGCGAGAAGACAGCAATGACCGGAGAAATAACATTGCGGGGGAAAGTGCTTCCGGTAGGAGGAATAAAAGAAAAAATCCTTGCCGCAAAACGTGCAGGAATTGCAGATATTATCCTCTCAGAAGCCAACAGAAAAGATATTGAAGAGATCAACTCAAAATATCTCAAAGGATTGACGTTCCATTTTGTCGAGACCGTGGAAGACGTGCTTGATTTCGCACTCCTGCCAGAGCTCGCCGAAAACCGATTCGAGATATAACAATCCCCCGTACTTATACAACCGATTATACATTAACGGCGGCATATTCTGATGCCGCAGTTAATGTATAATCGGTTGTATATATTCATTGATAATAAGTACAAATTCAGTGTGTGTCAAGTAATCGGATCGCAAATCCGATCAAAAGCATCTGCCTGGTTCTTCTTATTATTCTGCAACAGAAGTCTCCTCATCAAGCTGCCAGACTATCTTATTGGCCATCTTCACCGCTAATGATATATGGGGGCATATATGATCCTTTCCTATCAGCTTATCGATACCTACATGCTCAAGTACGCTTCGGACATTATCATTTACTCCGGAAAGCACTACATGAATACCCTCCTCTTGTGAAGCCCTTATCAGGATTTCAAGGTTATGCACAGCTGTCGCATCAATAAACGGCACTTTTCGCATTCTTATAATTCTGACTTTGGGCTTATCTCCCATCGTGGTACGCATCATTTCATCAAACTTTGTAGCGATTCCAAAGAAGAACGGTCCATCTATCTCATATACCTGCACTCCCTTCGCAACATCAAGAACCTCATGCGAAGTGGATTCTGTCCCCTCCGCTATGTCAAGCTGTTCGCTGTACACCTTAATCTGGACATTCTCCGTAACTCGACGCAAGAACAGTATCACAGCAAGCAGCAGTCCAATCTCTATCGCTATTGTTAGGTCAAATATTACTGTCAAAAGAAACGTGACCACAAGCACAGTGACATCACTCTTAGGATTCTTAAGGATTGCCCTTACAGTACGCCAACCACTCATATTATAGCTCACCACTATAAGTACCGCAGCAAGACAAGCCATCGGAACAAGATTGATAAGTGGCATCATGAACAGGAATATTACCAAAAGCACTATCGCATGAATGACCCCGGCTATCGGCGTGCGTCCACCATTGGTTATATTTGTCATGGTACGGGCTATTGCTCCCGTGACAGGGATACCGCCAAAGAACGGCACCATCATATTTGCCACACCTTGACCTATCAATTCCGTATTCGATCCGGTCTTAGATCCGGTGATACCATCTGCTACCGTAGCCGAAAGCAATGATTCTATTGAGCCGAGAACTGCAATCGTAAATGCTGACGGCAATAGAAGATTGATAGTATCCATTGAGAACACAAAACCCTTGGGTGCCGGTATTGTAGTGACCAGATCGCCAAATCGGTCTCCAATAGTCGCCACATGATATTCCGGAAAATTGCTGTTAAGCAACCATACCCCAAGTGTGACAAGAATTATAGCAATCAATGCTCCTGGTAATTTCTTGGAAATCATCGGTACGGAAATGATTATTAGCAATGACACCACCCCAACAATCGTAGACACTATGTCGATATTACCAAAATTACTAAAATACATCCCCCATTTTGGAATAAATGCCGCAGGCATATTTGTAAGTCCAAGCCCGAAAAAGTCATTCATCTGAGTGGAGAAGATTGTCAAGGCTATACCCGCAGTAAACCCCACTACTATCGGATATGGTATGAACTTTATAACTGTGCCGAGATGGAAAAGCCCCATCAGCACAAGTATGACGCCAGCCATAAACGTAGCGATTGCAAGACCTTCAAGTCCAAAATTTTCTATTATTCCGTAGACAATTACTATAAATGCACCCGTGGGTCCACCGATCTGAACAGAACAACCTCCCAATGCCGATACCAGAAATCCCCCAATTATTGCTGTTATAAGTCCCACAGTCGGGCTCACTCCACTCGCTATTGCAAATGCTACAGCAAGTGGCAAAGCAACGATGCCAACGACTATGCCGGCAATTAAGTCACTCTTAAATTTTGTAAACGAATAATCCCTCAATGCCGAAATCAACTTCGGCTTAAAATCAATAGGACCTGAAAGTGTCATAATGACTGATGTTAGTTAGCTATTAATATTCTGTAACCTAAAACAAGCATCTCTTGTTTCAGACCGCAAAATTACAAAATATATGTTAAAAAACATAATAATATAACACAAAACGAACTCATCAAACGCATTCAGCCTATCTATAAGTACAAAAAAAAATTGATTGTCGTCCCGACAACCAATCTTCTGTTAACCTTAAAATCTAATACCATGAAAAACTCACTGCAAAATTATAAATTATTTTTCAAGACAATGCTATAAAACATAAAAAAAATATCATACTTTAACATCTTTTAATCTAATATAAAAAATTATGTTAACATTTAAATTTCAGAGTGACCGTTATAATTGCTTACAATTCAATTATTCTTGTCATTGTTATTCCTTGTCTGCTTTAATTCCGTAAACTGGCTCTACTTCGTTGTCAGCTTTAAACCCAGTCTCATAAGAAATGGGTCTTAGTTCCGTCACCGATCCCACTGGAGAGGAAGCCCGTTCTTCACCGGTTCTACATCAATAAAAAAGAATCGCCTTTCGTGAAAGACAATCCTTATTTGGGCATTGGTGTATATACAAAAAAATTGATTGTCATCCCGACAACCAATCTTCTGTTAACCTTAAAATCTAATACCATGAAAAACTCACTGCAAAATTACAAATTATTTTTCAAAATCTGTTATTAAACATAAAATAATTTCATCTTTTAACATAAATTTAACTCTTGCAGAGGTTTTCTGGCATAATATTTAATTTTGTTAACACGAAGATTGGCTTAAGCTAAATCTATGATTATGTTCAGACAAAATTATATTCAGTTTATCATACCGGATATGGCAACTATCCTTTTGGATATTGGACAGTGAAACATCATTCCGATACGACATCCTGAAAATTCAGGTCAGCTATACGATCCTGTTGGAAATTCACACTTAGGTGCAGTTTAAACAGTAAGTATTCCGATATTTCACCTCATGGTGTCAGAATCGGATTTATCCGGATCCGCAATTCCTAAGAAACTCGCATTTGATAAGAATACCGAAACAAAAGGCGTAAAAAAATTGATTGTCATCCCGACAACCAATCTTCTGTTAACCTTAAAATCTAATACCATGAAAAACTCACTGCAAAATTACAAATTATTTTTCAAAACAATGCTATAAAACATAAAAAAAATCCAACTTTAATATTAATTAACATTTGCATCAAAAACAAGGGTGACTCATAGCATCATGAATCACCCCATAAACGCTTAATAATAAAGACTTAGCGTATAAACAACAGCTCGCGATATTTCGGGAGAGGCCAGATCTCATTGTCAACCATAAGCTCAAGGGAATCTATATGCATCCTAATCTCCTCAAGAAGGGGAGCAACTGTATCATGATATGCAATTGCCTTATCACGTTCACTCGGCTTCCTATTAGCGATATGACGCGAACTTACCATCTTCTCTACAAGAGACTTTATAGCACTCATGTGCTCCGAAATCTGCTCAATAGTGAGCATGTCTTGACCACCGATCTTTCGTGCGGTTGACTCATCAAACAATTGCTTGATCTTATACACATTGTCAAGCAGTAATCTCTGATAAGTGATAGCAGCAGGAATAATATGATTGATGGCAAGATCCCCAAGCACACGCGACTCTATCTGAAGCTTCTTGGAATACATCTCCCATTTCACCTCATTCCTTGCCTCAAGTTCCTTCTCACTGAAGATACCCGCTTTCCTGAACATATCAATGGTAGAGGGTTCCATATATTTGTCAAACATTAACGGCGCCGAAGATTCTGTGTCAAGACCCCGACGTTTCGCCTCCTCCTTCCATTCTTCGCTATAGCCGTTTCCATCAAACTGAATAGCACGAGAACGTATGATATTCTCACGTGCCTCATCAAGAAGAACCTTATCAATATTCTCTCCCGATGCCACTCGCTTCTCCACACGATCTGCAAATTCATCAAGTTCGACAGCTACAGCCGCATTCAATGCAATGAGTGCTGATGCACAGTTGGCTGATGAACCCACCGCACGATATTCAAATCTATTTCCGGTAAATGCGAACGGACTGGTACGGTTACGATCGGTATTATCTATCAAAAGATCCGGTATCTGACTTACGTCAAGACGCATACCCTCTTTGCCTTCAAGAATGATTGAATCAGTCTCGTTCTTCTCGATACTGTCAAGTATCTGTGTCAACTGACTTCCGAGGAACATTGAGATTATTGCCGGAGGAGCCTCATTGGCACCAAGACGATGGGCATTAGTAGCCGACATAATGGAGGCTTTCAACAATGCATTATGCTTATGCACTGCCGACATGACATTGCTGACAAACACAATAAATTCCAAATTGCGCTTCGGCGTCTTTCCCGGGGAGAACAACAGTTTACCCGTATCAGTCCCAAGACTCCAGTTATTGTGCTTACCGCTACCGTTTATCCCTGCAAACGGCTTCTCATGAAGCAGTACACGGAAATTATGACGGCGTGCCACCTCATTCATCACCGACATCAGCAGAAGATTATGATCATTGGCAAGATTAGCCTCCTCAAATATCGGAGCAAGTTCAAATTGATTTGGAGCCACCTCATTATGGCGGGTTTTGGCAGGTATTCCAAGACGATGACATTCCAATTCAAGGTCAAGCATGAATGCCTCTACCCTACTCGGTATTGCTCCGAAATAATGGTCTTCAAGCTGCTGGTTCTTTGCACTCTCATGACCCATCAATGTACGCCCTGTCAATACCAGGTCAGGACGTGCTGCATACAATGATTCATCTACAAGGAAATATTCCTGCTCCCAGCCGAGATAACATTCCACATGCTTCACCGACTTATCAAAGAATCTCGCAACACGTGTTGCCGACTTATCGATTGCATTCAGCGTGCGGAGAAGAGGAGTCTTGTAGTCAAGCGCCTCTCCCGTATAGGATATGAAAATCGTAGGGATACACAACGTATTTCCAACGATAAATGCAGGCGAAGAAATATCCCATGCTGAATATCCTCGGGCTTCAAATGTATTACGGATACCTCCGTTAGGGAAGCTGGAGGCATCAGGCTCCTGCTGCACAAGGAGTTTACCCGTGAATGTCTCTATTACGCCCCCCTTGCCATCATGTTCTATAAAGGCATCATGCTTCTCTGCTGTGCCTCCTGTCATCGGCTGGAACCAGTGGGTGTAATGACGGGCACCCTGCTCTACTGCCCAACGCTTCATTCCCTCTGCTACACTGTCAGCTATTTCGCGATTCAAAGGCTCCTTATTATCTATAGCCTTTACGAGTGCCTCGTATGTAGTGCGTGGAAGATATTGAAACATTTTCTGGCGATTGAACACCTTTTCGGCATAATACTGATCAACCCTTTCTTTGGGAAGGTCCACCTTTACTGCCTTGCGGGAGGAGGCTTCCTCCACACTTTTAAACCTTAGATCTGACATACCTTTAGATTTTTTTGGAAACTTTTAATCTTTTTCTCTATTTAATAACGCAAGCATTGCTTTTTCAGTATTTTCTCGGCTATTGAATCCCGTCAGACGCACATAGCCGTCACCTTTTGTGCCGAAACCGGAACCCGGGGTAGTGGAAAATCCGCATACCCTAAGCAACTGATCAAAGAGGCCCCATGAATCCACACCCTCTCCGGCATATACCCATACGTATGGAGAATCCTCCCCTCCAAATGCCTTATAACCTGCCTGTATAAATGCCTGCTTGATAATAGCTGCATTACCAAGATAATAATCAGTGGCAGCCTTGACCGATGAGATTCCTTCCGGAGTATAGATCGCGGCAGCTCCCTTCTGTGCTATATATGAAGCACCATTGAATTTAGTGGTTTGCCTTCGATTCCACAATGTATTGAGAGAAACGTCTGACCCGTCTGCATATTTACCTTTCAACTCACGCGGAACCACCGTATACCCACAACGGAGTCCGGTGAAACCTGCCGTTTTGGAATAGCTTCTAACCTCTATTGCCACCTTTTTAGCTCCATCTAATTCATAAATGGAACGAACACTATCCGGATTACGCACGAATGATTCATAAGCCGAATCATATATAATCAAGCTATCATTATCACGCGCATAGTCCACCCATTTCTGAAGTTCATCTCGAGTGATCGACTCGCCCGTCGGATTATTGGGGAAGCATAGGAATATGACGTCGACATGCTCCTGGGGAAGATTAGGCATGAAATGGTTCTCCGGATTACAATCAAGATATACAAGATTGCTCCATCTTCCGGCGCAAAGGCTTCCGGCACGACCATCTATAACATTATCATCCACATAGACCGGATAAGCCGGATTCATGACAGCCACCTTACATTCTTTGGAGTAAATGTCGCCTAAATTCCCAAGATCACTCTTCGCACCGTCGCTTACGAATATATCCGATGCACTGATATCGATTCCTCTTGATTGATAATCATGCGATGCTATTGCATCCCGCAAAAACAGATATCCTTGTTCCGGGCCATATCCATGAAATGTTGTCGCTTTTGAAAGTTCATCAACACCCTCATGCATCGCTTTTATGACACATGGGAACAATGGACGAGTGACATCCCCTATATCCATTCTGATTATCTCCTTACCGGGATTCTCCTCTTTATATACGGAAATCTTACGGGCAACTTCCGAAAAGAGATATGACACAGGCAGCTGCCTGAAATTATCATTTACCAACATAAATTCTTATACCTGATTAATCATTTTAATTTTATAGGTAGGCATTAATCCGGCTGATAATAATAATGACCCTCCGCCACAAATTCTGCCGGACCATGCATGTGGACATGCCCATTCTCCTTATCTATCCTGATATTCAGTATGCCACCAAGCAGAACAACTTCCACCTCATTTCCCGACAAACCTTTCAGGAAGGAAGCTACCGCTGACGCACACGCTCCTGTACCACACGCAAGAGTCTCACCCGTTCCCCGCTCCCAGACACGCATCTTCAATCTCGTCGGAGATTCCACCTCTACAAACTCTATATTGGCCTTCTCCGGCCAAACGTCAGAGGTCTCCAATATACTGCCGTAATGATGCACAAGACAGTCGTCTATAGAATCTGTAAATATCACGCCATGTGGATTACCCATACCTACTGCCGTGATCAGAAATTCTCTCCCGTCAGCCACAACAGGCTCGTCAATCATCACATCATCAATCGCTCCTTTTGCCGGAATATCCTTACAATGGAGATAATAACACCCCATGTCTACTGTGACGCTTCGTGTTTCGCCATCCTCTATATGGAGCCGCAATATCTTTATGCCACTGTTAGTTTCAAGAAGAATCTCCTCTTTATCCGTGAATCCCTTATCATATAAGTATTTCGCGACACACCGGCTTGCATTGCCACACATCTGCGCCTCACTTCCGTCTGCATTAAACATTCGCATACGAAAATCGGCGCTGGAGGAGGGCATTATTACTATCAGCCCGTCACCGCCAACGCCGAAATGTCTGTCACTTATTTTTGTAGCCAAGTCCGGTAGGTTTACCGTCCCCGGACTTAATGAGGTCGGAGTTCCTAATGCGTCAATGTATACGTAATCATTGCCCGCACCCTGCATCTTTGTAAAATATATCTTTCTTTTCTCAGGCATATTTCGTTTTTTACCTGTTTTAGCACCACATTTATGAATATGATACCGTTATTTATTTTCCGACTGCAAAATTATCATTTTTTTTAATACTTCACAACATTTTTCTAATTTTATTTATTTTTTTATTTCTCTTATAATATAAACTGAATTAAAATTGCCTGTAAATTAAGACCTCATATCATAAAAAATTAATACCGCTTAGTATCACACTCAAGTCGATTTGATAATTTTACAAGATTATCTTTGTAAGCAGCTGTCTGAACTCACATGGACAGAGCTAATATTATTTCATCAGAAACCATGATCCCTTTATGGCTTAATTTCAACAAAACCCCATCATATATAAGGTCTCCATTATCAATAAACGGACGGGCATTATTTATTAGGCGTTGTTTATCCAATATCCCGAACCTACCTTCATATTCTGTAGTATCCATTCCGGCAGCCAACCTCATACGCGTAATAAGCATCTCCTCTGCCAATTCTTCCTTGCTAAGATGCTCCTCTTCATAAAACACACTATTCCCTACCGCTGCATCCGTCGGGGAATCGGCACAATAAAAGGATAGGTAACGTTTCAAGTCATTAGGATTAGACCTACGTATATCTATGCCGTCATACGAATGTGCCGACGGACCCAATCCAAGGTATGGATTCCCATACCAATAACGGCTATTATGCACAGATTCCTTCCCGGGAAGGGCATAATTTGAGATCTCATATTGGCAATATCCCTCCTTTCTCAATCTCTCAGACAATATTCTCCACATCGCCAGACATTCATCTTCATTTGGGAAATTAAGACGACCTTTATCTCGAAGCACACTAAGGGCTGTCCCCTCTTCAAACATTAAGGAGTATGCCGACAAATGCTCCGGTCGCATATCCATAGCAACCGACACACTTTCACGCCAGCTTTCCACACTCTGTCCTGGAAGTCCATACATGAGATCTATACTTATATTGTCAAAATATTCTCTAAGCACTCCATACGCATCAATTGAGCTTTTGGAGTTATGTCTACGCTTTACAGCAAGCAATTCTGAATCAACAAACGATTGGCAACCCATACTCACTCGGTTCACACCACAATCTCTCCATACCCTACATTTATCTTCCGTGACGTCCTCCGGATTTACCTCAATCGTAAATTCCGAGATATGAATACTTCCTCCAAACTCCAAAGTGATACCATTCACAAGATGCCGAAACTCATCACATGGAATCAACGAAGGTGTGCCTCCTCCTATATATATAGTAGCTACACTGCTTTTCAACTCCCGCCTCCTTATGTGCAACTCTTTCAACAATGCCTTGGTGAGCTGCTGCCAATCTGCACACGATGCCCCCCCACTGTAAAAATCGCAATAAATGCATTTACTCCTGCAATATGGTACATGAATATATAATCCTGATTGTTTCATACTGTAACATTGTTAGTTATCCATAATTCTCTGACAATATTGGACTGTCACAGATTGCGAATTTAGTAAAAAAATATGGAAATGTGTTTTTTAACATATAAATTTCATATCATCATTCCGGATAATTTTACTAAATTGCGTTCGAATTTCAATCCAACCGATAAGAATTGGTGAAATTCCGCATTTATCTGCACAAGAATCTCACCTCTTTATCTATCGACAGTAAATGTGTGGATTTAATGAATCTAATTCCATTAACCCTAAAATCTTTTATAAAATGAAGATTTATAAGACCAACGAAATCAAGAACATCGCCCTCATCGGATCTAAGGGCTCGGGTAAAACCACACTCGCTGAGTCTATGCTCTTCGAGTGTGGAGTTATAAAACGTCGTGGAAACATCGAAAGCGGAAACACTGTTTCTGACTATTTCCCCGTTGAGAAAGAATACGGATATTCTGTTTTCTCTACCGTTTTCAATGCTGAGTTCAACGGCAAGAAACTTAACGTGATTGACTGCCCCGGAGCTGACGATTTCGTAGGGAACTCTTACACCGCTCTCGGAGTGTGTGACACAGGTGTCATCGTGATCGACTCTGAATATGGTGTGGAGGTCGGCACTCAGAACATTTTCCGCACTACAGGCAAACTGAAAAAACCTATCATATTCGCCCTTAACCAAATCGATGGTGAGAAAGCGGATTATGAAAACGTGATCGAACAGCTTAGGGAGCATTTCGGTTCAAAAGTTGTTGCAGTGCAGTATCCCCTTGAAAGCGGTCCCGGATTCCATTCAATGATTGATGTCCTACTGATGAAGAAATATGAATGGGGACCTGATGGCGGCGTTCCTACTATTTCTGAAATCCCGGAAGAGGAGATGGAAAAAGCCAACGAGCTCCACAACGCTCTCGTTGAGGCTGCTGCCGAGAATGACGAGACTCTTATGGATAAATATTTCGAGCAAGGACACCTATCTGAGGACGAAATGCGCGAAGGCATCCGCAAAGGTCTTATCGACCGAAGCATTTTCCCAGTATTCATCGTCAGTGCACTCAAAGATATGGGGGTCCGTCGAATGATGGAGTTCCTTGGCAACGTATGTCCTTTCGTTTCCGACATGCCAGCACCTGAGACTATATCCGGAGAACCGGTTGCTCCTGATGCCAACGGACCGCTCTCTGTATTCTTCTTCAAGACTTCCGTTGAGCCTCATATCGGTGAGGTATCATATTTCAAAGTAATGAGTGGAACCCTCAAAGCTGGTGATGATCTCGAGAATATATCAAGAGGCGGCAAGGAACGACTTGCCCAGATATTTACCGTATGCGGTCAATTGAGGACTCCTATTGAAAAACTTGAGGCAGGCGATATCGGTGCTGCCGTGAAACTAAAGGATGTCCGCACAGGCAACACCCTCAATGCAAAAGGATGTGACTATGCTTTTGATTTCATCAAATATCCGGAACCTAAATTTATTCGTGCAATCCGACCCCTCACTGAAAGCGATGCTGAGAAACTTATGAGCATCCTTACCCGTATGCACGAAGAAGATCCCACATGGATTGTTGAGCAAAGCAAGGAATTGAAGCAGACTCTCGTCAAAGGTCAGGGTGAATTCCACCTCAGAACCCTCAAGTGGAGAATTGAGAACAACGAGAAACTTCCGATTGAATTCCTTGACCAGAAGATACCATATCGCGAGACAATCACAAAAGCGGCACGTGCCGACTATCGTCATAAGAAACAATCCGGTGGTTCAGGTCAGTTTGGTGAAGTGCATCTGATTATCGAACCTTACACGGAAGGAATGCCCGAACCTGATTCCTACAAATTCGGAAATCAGGAATTCAAGATGAACGTCCGCGACAAACAGGAGATTCCTCTCGATTGGGGTGGCAAGCTTGTTGTCTACAACTGCATCGTAGGTGGTGCCATTGACGCACGTTTCATTCCCGCAATTGTAAAAGGCCTTATGGACAGAATGGAACAAGGACCTCTCACCGGCTCTTACGCCCGCGATGTGCGCGTGATGATCTACGATGGAAAGATGCATCCCGTTGATTCCAATGAAATCTCATTCCGTCTCGCCGGACGACATGCGTTCTCTCAGGCATTCAAAAATGCTAATCCTAAGATTCTCGAACCGGTTTACGATGTCGAGGTCTTCACTCCGGGCGACACTATGGGCGACGTAATGAGCGACCTACAAGGACGTAGAGCTATAATAATGGGTATGGAGTCTGACAACGGTATTGAGAAACTGAATGCAAAAGTGCCGTTGAAAGAGATGTCATCCTATTCCACATCTCTCAGTTCCATCACAGGCGGAAGAAGCTCATTCTCTATGCAATTCGCCTCTTACGAACTCGTGCCGGGTGATGTGCAGGAGAAATTGCTCAAAGAATACGCAGAGACACAAGAGGAAGAATAACTCAACCACTGACCAATTGTGTCAAAAGGGGCAGCAAAAGCTGTCCCTTTATTTTATGCAAGAATCTAATCATATTAAATCCAATTATACAAAAATCTCCCGACCATCCTATGGATAGCCGGGAGATCTTTATTTATGCAAACCTATCGGTTAGAACCAGCGGGTATATGCGAAGTCCTGACGATGAGGAAGATCAGGATTGTTGGGATACATACGGAGTGAATAGCGGAATACGCCTGCTGTGTCAAGCTCCGTCTTCAGATCGTAGGTATATACATTCCCCTCTTTCTTGACTATGGTCAGAGGTTCTGTACCTGCAAACTCGCTTGTACCGTCATGATCACGATATTTCACAACCTCTACTCCAATTGCATCACCAAGACCCTTAGTGTCGATGACACAGCTTACCTCGATCGGATTGCCGGTGCGGGCGGCACCATTACCTACAGAGTTCTCCTTGATGTCAACATTGACAATCTCCACCTGGTTCCACTTTGAAGCCACATTCTCTTTCCATGCCACGATCTCACGAGCCTTGGCATAGTTGTCTTTCTTGATCTCGGCTGCACGGTCTGCTTCCGGCACGTAAAGACGATCGATATAATCATCAAGCTGACGCTTCATTGTGAAGTGAGGTGCGATGTGTGCAATCGAACGTTTGATTCTATCAATCCATTCAGGGCTGTATCCCTTATAATTCTTATTAAAGTAAAGGGGTACGATCTCATTCTCAAGCATAGAATAGATAGTCGCAGCATCAAGACGGTCCTGCTGACCCTGATCTGTAAATGTGCGCTTCTCAGTAAGTGCCCAGCCTGCAAGCTCATCAAACTTATAGCCCTCATACCACCAGCCGTCAAGAACTGAGAAGTTAAGGACACCGTTCATCTCGGCTTTCTCTCCTGATGTGCCGGAAGCCTCAAGAGGACGAGTCGGAGTGTTCAACCAGATATCAACGCCGCTGACAAGACGCTTGGCAACAATCATGTTATAGTCTTCGAGGAAGATAATCTTGCCAAGGAACTGAGGCATCTTTGAAATCTCTATGATTCTCTTGATCAGACCCTGACCTGCGCCATCTGCCGGGTGAGCCTTTCCTGAGAATATGAACTGAACAGGATATTTCTCGTTGTTCACAATCTTAGCAAGACGGTCAAGATCGGTAAAGAGAAGGTGAGCACGCTTATAGGTTGCGAAACGACGGGCAAAACCGATGATAAGTGCATTCGGATTAATCTTCTCAAGAATATTGACTACTGCACCCGGATCTCCCTGGTTTTTGAGCCATTTCTCCTTGAAATCTCTCTTTACAAAGTTGATGAATTTGTTCTTGAGAGTCATTCGCATATTCCAGATCTCATCATCCGGCACATTGAAAATGCCCTTCCATGCATCCGGATTGCTCTGATCCTCAAAAAGTTGCTCGCCGAGTTTGTCGCCATAGAATGATTTCCATTCTGATGCTGCCCATGTCGGCATGTGCACACCGTTAGTCACGTATTTCACGTGGCTCTCTTCCGGTCCATAGCCCTTCCATACACCTGCAAACATCTTCTTGGATACCTCTCCATGAAGCCAGCTTACGCCATTTGCCTCCTGGCATGTGTTAAGTGCAAATACACTCATTGAGAAACGCTCCGGTGTGTCGGGGTTCTCTCTACCCATGTTGATAAGATCATTCCATGAGATTCCGAGTTTTGCAGGATACTCACCAAGATACTTACCAAGAAGGCTCTCCTCAAAGTAGTCATGACCTGCCGGAACCGGAGTATGAACTGTGTAGAGTGAGCTTGCACGAACCACCTCAAGAGCCACGTTGAACGGAAGATTCTCCTTCTGCACGTAATCAACAAGACGCTGGAGATTGAGCAATGCTGCATGACCCTCATTTGCATGATAGATATCTGTATGGATACCAAGACGATTCAGCATATAGATACCGCCGATGCCGAGAAGATATTCCTGCTTCATACGGTTCTCCCAGTCGCCACCATACAATTTATGAGTGATCGGGCGGTCATACTCGGAGTTCATGTCAAAATCAGTATCAAGAAGATAGAGATTCATTCTGCCCACATTGACACGCCATACATGGCAATATATGATTCTGCCGGGGAACGGCACTTCAAGAATCATCGGCAGACCATCCTCTCCAAGAACTGCCTCTATAGGTAGCTGATCGAAATTCTGGGGTTCATAGTTGGCAATCTGCTGGCCATCCATTGACAGAGACTGTGCAAAATAACCATAGCGATATAGGAAACCGACTGCGGTCATTGGCACACGGCTGTCTGATGCCTGCTTGATATAGTCGCCGGCAAGTACTCCAAGACCGCCGGAATAGATTTTCAAGCAATTGCAAAGACCATACTCCATTGAGAAATATGCCACTGACGGAATATCGTCACGCATTGGCTTACTCATATACTCCTTGAATGCAGCATAAGTGGAATTGATACGTTCCATCATGTGCTCATCTGCAAGGATCTCCTCAAGACGCTTTGAACTGATCTGCTGGAGAAGCATCACTGGATTCTCTCCCACCTTGCGCCATAGATCATGATCCAGATCACGGAACAAGTTTTTTCCTTCACTGTTCCATACCCACCACAAGTTTTTAGAAAGTTCCTCAAGAGCTTTCAGATCCTTGGGGAGCTGAGCGCTCACGGTGAGGCTACGCCACACCGGCTCATTTGTATTGCTTACCTGAAGTTTCATCGTTATAATATTATAAGGTTGTGTTTTTTATTTTTGACGAGCGTCTCTGTTGCTTGCTGCTACTTGAAACGCCTTGTAATATTCCTCTACAAAAAATTTCCAGTCTGCCTTGACTGACGTTGCCGTTGCTGCCGCGGATGCTTTCTTCTCCTCTTTGGAATCCATCTCGCTATATTTCTTTAGCTCGGTGGCAATAGCTGCGGCAGCTTCATCATAATTGGAATCTGTTCGTCCAACCACCCTTACGCCACATGCCGGAATAGAATTCTCAAAATTCGAAAGCACCCACTGTCCGAAGCCACTCTTATCTGTAGTGACCGTAGGCTTGCCAAACGCAACACTCTCAAGAGGTGTATAGCCCCATGGCTCGTAATACGACGGGAATACAGTCATATCAAGTGCCGGAAGGATATCATAATATGAGATATTGACGATTCCATCATTCCCGTCAAGATAACAGGGCACATATACCACCGAGACATTCCCTTTAAGTTTACCCTGTGCCTCAAGATCACGAACCCGACACGTAATACAATCGCTGTCCTCATTGTTCAGTCGATGTGTCATATAGTCCGGAGCCCCGTCAACAGGTTCGCCATTCTTCATTGATGCAAGAAGTTGAAGAGAAGGCTCTTTCACCCATGCCGGCACAAGTACAAGTGCAAGGATCTGCCTGTTTGGAGACTCCTCCTCAAGTTTCACGAGTGAATCAAGAAACAAGTCAAGTCCTTTATTGCGATATTCATTACGTCCGGAAGTCGCCACTATTACCGTGTCGTCTGCAAATTTCTTCCCCTTTAGGGACCCTGCAATAGCAAGAAGCTGTGAGCGTCCCGACTTTCTCAACGAATTTGCCTTCTTACTTCCGGGCACAAAATCCGGTTCAAAGCCGTTGGGCGTCACCACCTGCGGACGGATATCAAGCAACTGCTCACATTCATCAGCTGTCAGATCACTCACTGCCGTAAAGCAATCCGCCTCGTGCGCACAAGTCTTTTCAAGAGAATGTTTTGCCTCCATATTGAGTTCACGCGCCATTTGATCTCCGTTATAGCCAGAGAAATAATCATAGAGAGGTTTGCCATTACCACAGATACTTCTTCCGATGCTCGTTGCGTGAGTGGTAAATAATGTGGCGACCTGAGGCATGATCATTTTAAGATACAAAAGTCCCATGCCTGTGGTCCATTCATTGAAATGGGCAGTCACTGTATTCTTCTCCACTTTAAGATGTTCGGCAAGCGACTTCATTACTATAGCTGACGCCACTGCAAACGCACATCCTTCATGATAATCTCCGTATGCATTCATAGAGTTCACACCATAAAGCTCCCACATCTTGCCGAATATGGAATTAAGCTGAGAATATACTCCATCAAATTTTACAAGAATAACCTGAGGTGAACCCGGAATGTTCCATCGACCCACTCGAATCGAAATATCGTATGGCAATTTAAGCTTGGAAGCGGCCTGCTTCAACAACGTTTTCCTTTCTACGAAATATGGAGAGCTATTTTCTTCTGTCCATACATCCGGACCGATAAATATCAGCCGATCGCCGTATTTTGCCTGAAGAACCCTGGCTTTCGTGGAAAGCACCGTGTAAATGCCCCCGATTTTGTTACACACTTCCCAACTGGTCTCCATCAGGAGGTTAATACCGTCGCGACATGATCGCATGTCTTTCTGCATAATCTTTTTTAATCTTTTTTACCTGCGACAAGTGAATCTAAACCTTTCACTGTTAAGCAATTCATAATTATCTTATCCATATAGGAATCCTTTATCATATTGACAAATAAGTCTATATGAATAAGATTTATTTATCGTATTCGCGACAAAATTACAAAAAATCAATGAAATAGACAAATATATCAGCCTAAAATCATCGTTTTTACAAACATTTGAACATCCTTAGTCTACGAAACTACGATTTCCAAATATAATTGGAAGATGGAGCTAAATTGTCTCCGGCAATTTTATTCAATATGCCACGGCTATTGACTTATTGAAGTTGCCTAAACTTCATCTAATCATAAAACAGATTCGCCAATCTTATAAATTGGCGAATCTGTTTGGCATGCCTAAATCGGCGCGTTTATCAAAATGGGAGATCCTCATCGCTTGAAGCCGGAGATGCGGTAAATGCCGGCTGTGTGGCTGGAGCGCCAAATGCTGGAGCAGCTGGCTGCTGAGGTGCGCCGTATGATGGCATTTGTGGGGCAGGATTCTGCACAGGTGCCATATAATCGCGTGCCTGATATACGTTGACGTCTGTATACCAACGTCCATTGAATTCTCGGCTCTCCAGATCACATGAAAGGACATAATCCCTACCTGGCTCCAAGTGAATATTGTCTACACGATCTCCGAATATATGAAATTTCACCTTACGGGGATATGCTCCGAAAGTCTCAAGAACCATCTCTCTCTTCTTCCACGGATTCCCGGCCTTTGAAGTTCCCGACTGGATTCCAAGATCCAGAATTATTTTTCCTTCTATTTCCATTTTATTTTTAGTTTTGCTTCTTGTCCGACCAGACGTATATCCAACACCAAGTCGAATCCCAAAGCGAATTATTTAATGTCCAGAATTAAGAAGACATAATGAAAATGGCAGTATGATAGTGCCTTAATCATTTACTACGCCTCACTTAGTCTGCGAAATTACTATTTTAACTTTGATTGTGCAAATTTATTCTCAAAATAATATTTTAACGATAGCAAAACCTGTACGCATATCCGTTGCACATTTGATTATTCTTCATTAATTTTGCAAAAACATCTCATCCCTTATTACAACATGATTGAGCATATTTTAAAATATTTCCCGAATCTCTCCGATCTTCAGATAGATCAGTTCAACCGAATGATTCCACTCTACGCGGAATGGAATGAGAAAATAAACGTGATCTCCCGAAAAGATATATCTAATATAGAGATCAACCACATATTGCATTCCCTTGCAATCGCAAAATTCATAAAATTCTCCGATGGATCTGAAATTATGGATTTCGGATCAGGTGGAGGATTCCCCGGGATTCCATTAGCTGTTTTATTCCCCGACGTGCATTTCCATCTCATCGACCGGATAGGGAAGAAAATGCGTGTGGCAAACGAAATTGCTGAAGCTATAGGTATGAAAAATGTATCCACACAACATGGTGATTCCGGAGAATGCCACCGGCTATTTGACTTCGTGGTCAGCCGAGCTGTAATGCCACAACCGGATCTCGTGAGGCTTGCAAAAAAGAATATCTCAAACGTACAGAAAAATGCAATCCCAAATGGCATAATCACCCTCAAGGGCGGAGATCTCACCCACGAGATAATGCCCCTAAAGGATAGATCTGAAATTATAAATATCAATAATTATTTTGATGAGCCATTCTTTGATTCAAAAAAAATTGTTTATACTATTGTGTAAGGGGCAATATCTGTCAGTCTTCCAAACCCCACCTTCAATCTCTCCATTCAAGAGGTAGGGAGATGCACAGACATTCCATCCTTCGAAAATTATCAAACCAGTAATCTTCATTTATTATGAAAGTAGCTATATTTCAATTTGCAATCTTCGGCATCAATTCTTACGTGGTGTATGACCCCGACACAAGATGTTGTGCCATAATTGATCCGGGCATGACCAACTGTAAGGAAGAAAATGCCATTGTGGATTTTATCGACAGGAACAAACTCAGCGTGAAATACGTCATAAACACCCATCTGCACATAGATCATGCCGTAGGAAACGAATTCCTGAAGGATAAATATAATGTCCCCGTTCTTGCTCATGAGCTTGATCGTCCGCTTGGTGAAAGAATGCTACTACAGGCTCAGATGTTTGGACTACCCGAACGTTTCAAAAACGTTGAGATTTCGGAATATCTGCATGATGGTGAAATCATAAAGATCGGCAATGGTGAGTTAAAAGTCATCTGCGTACCAGGGCATTCACAGGGGAGCGTGGCATTATACGATGAGAAAGACAATTTTGTCATTGTGGGGGATGCTCTTTTCTCAGGAAGTATCGGTAGGACCGACCTTCCCGGAGGAGATTACGATCAATTGATATCAAGCATAAGGTCACGGTTATTGACTCTACCTCCGCAGACAATAGTCTATCCGGGGCATGGACCACACACCACTATTGCACAAGAAAGACAACATAATCCATATCTCAACAATTAATAATAATCGCCCGATATGATATCTCAGTTTCATATCGGGCGATTATTATTGAATCAAATCACTTCCCTCCTACATAATAACATTTTACTTGTCCGACAGGTAGACTTCCCACTACAAGCAACGGTATATGTGAGCTATCCGTAGATATCCAGGTGTCGATATCATCACTCGACTTCTTTTTGCCTGCTTGCGTAAATTTAAATTTTATGTGATAGGCATCACGCTCGCTCTTATCCCGAAGTTTTATACGCTCCTCCCCTACGCATCTTATCGTGATTGACTCCACCTTTGATCCGGAAAATACCGTTGCCGTTACCACCTGATTATTTTTCAGACGGGCATAATCTATGTTTCTCAAAAAATAGAATACACTTAGCATGTCATACACAGGCCATGTCCCTGACAGTTTCTTTTCCGAAGAGGTTATGCTGCCATCCTTCTTCTGACGCACTCTTTTGGCATGCCCATCAACAGAATTTCCGGAATAGATATACTTGATATCATCCCTGCTATATTTCCCTTTTTCATGAGCCACCTTCGTATATGTCAGCGGTTTCAGTCCATCCTTCTTCAGTTTCCCGCTCAACGTGTCACGCACCTGATAAAATTTATCAGCCCATGGCTTGGTCTTACCTACAAGACGCAACTGATAAAAGTCACCTTGATTCTTAAGCGACAAGACCGCCTCTCCCGCATCCTTATGAATAAGACCCCATTTATACGATATCACGTAATGAAGATTCTCATTATTAAAAGTGCCTGCAAAAACATTAAATGCACCCAACAACAAGACACACGATACAATTATAGTCTTTAATTTATTCATAATAAGCGTATTTCTACTCATACTGATAACAGTTGGTTAAACTTCACCTTACAAAGATAAGACATAATCCGGAATAATACAAAAGCACCCCGACTTATGCCGAGGTGCTTTAGATATTTCAAATCCAAATATTCTCTCAATTACCCATATTGGGATCAATAATACAGAGAAAGAATCTGCTCTAATTTCGCTGCCTGTTGAACTCCTGACTCTCGCCATTCTATATTGCCATTCTTAAATACCATCAACGTCGGTACTGACCTGACATTATAGAATGATGCCAAATTCTGATTTTGATCAATATCCACCTTTATTATTCTTGCCTTATCGCCGATTCTGTCATGAAGCTCCTCCAATATTGGATGCATCATTTTACATGGTCCACACCATGTCGCGAAGAAATCCACGAGCACAGGTTTCTCTGAATTGATTATGTCTTCAAATTTTTCCATAATTAAGATTATTTTTAATTCTCATCAATATCCTTTCGGACTTTCTATTATTGTTAACGCTTGTGCCTTCATTTTGTTTATGTATGTTCCAAGCCGGCAACCACATCCCCCAACAGACAACACGATCCGGCATCTTATCAAAATGCTATAATATCGATATATTCTTATTAAATAAACTCCGCACCTCTCCAAAAGAGCATAAATTCATACAAAACATCTGTCACATTGTCATAATTCACAAATTTTAATACTATTTCCCATTATAAAATTTTGCCACATTCCAACTTATGCCTATATTTGCAGCGCTCTTTCCGAATGACGTTTTCGGAAAATAAATATGCCTTAATATTTCAGGCTACTTTTTAAACCCAATTTAATTACCAACTGTATGGACAATACCTTAAATCTAAATCCGAACAAAGTGGTGCAATTCCTTAAGAAAGTCCCGGATCAAATAAGGAAAACGGATCTCATCCGTTTTGTAAAAGAAAACGGCATCCGTATGATCAACTTCATGTATCCTGCCGATGACAACCGACTCAAGACATTAAATTTTGTAATCAACTCTGAAGAATATCTTGATTCAATTCTGACATACGGTGAGCGTGTCGACGGGTCAAGCCTATTCCCATTCATTGAAGCAGGCAACAGCGACCTATACGTGATTCCGAGATATGCTACAGCTTTCGTCGATCCTTTTGCTGAGATACCCACACTCACAATGCTGGCATCATTCTTCAACAAAGAAGGATTGCCTCTACATTCTTCTCCGGAATACACTCTTAGAAAGGCCTGTGAATCTTTCCATGAAGTAACCGGAATGGATTTCTATGCTATGGGGGAATTGGAATATTATGTAATATCCGAAGACACCGGTCTGTTCCATGCCAACGACCAGAAAGGATACCACGAATCCGCTCCATACGCGAAGTTCAATGATTTCCGTGTGGAATGTATGAATCTTATCGCCGAATCTGGTGGGCAGATAAAATACGGGCACAACGAGGTGGGTAACTTCACCATTGATGGAATGATATATGAGCAGAATGAGATTGAATTTCTTCCGGTGCCGGCACAATTGGCTGCCGACAATCTGATGATTGCAAAATGGATAATACGTACTCTCGCTGCAAAGAAAGGATATGACGTGACGTTTGCGCCTAAAATCACTGCCGGGAAAGCTGGAAGTGGACTGCATATCCATTTCAAGATAATGAAGGGCAACCGGAATATGATGACTGAAAATGGAGTTCTGAGCGATATTGCAAAAAAAGCGATTGTTGGAATCCTGGAGCATGCCGATGCTATAACTGCAATGGGGAATAAGGTGCCCACAAGCTACTTCCGGCTCGTTCCTCATCAAGAAGCTCCCACTTCTATATGTTGGGGCGACCGCAACAGGTCGGTGCTCGTAAGGGTACCTCTCGGATGGACCGGCGAAAACGATATGTGCTCTATTGCCAATCCGCTTGAAAATGACTGCATCTCAACTCCACCTCAGAAACAGACTGTAGAACTAAGAAGTGCCGACTGTTCAGCCGACATATATCAGCTCATTGCGGCTATGGTTGTGGCTGCCCGCACTGGATTTGAGATGGAGAACGCCCTTGATAGGGCTGACGACCTCTACGTGAGCGTGAACATACACAACGATGAGAATAAAGAGAAACTTGCTCAGTTGAAATCATTGCCCGACAGTTGTGTCGCATCCGCAAAAGCACTTGCAGGTCAACGCGAGATTTTCGAAGAGCGTGGAATATTCTCGCCACAGCTTATTGACGGCATTATTGCAAAGTTGTCATCCTTCAATGATGGAGATCTACGTGAATCTCTATCCGGCAAGCCCGAAGAGATGATGGAGATTGTCAGAAAATACTGGCATTGCGGATAAGTCCACTAATCGCTCTGAATAGAATCCATTCCGAATAAGAACATAGAAATAAATCGGCTGCGTCAGAATGAGACGCAACCGATTTATTTTTATGTACATTCTTTATATTTATCCCCTTTTTCACTTTATCGCCGACGAATCGTCTGATATATGCACATCCATCTGCGGGAACGGGAATGAGAAGCCACGTTCCGGCAATTCCTTATAGAACCGCTCGTTCATCTCAAAATAGAGTCCCCAATAATTTGACGAATGTGTCCATGCCCTGACAACTATATTTATGCTGCTTGCCGCTAATTCGCTCAATCCCACGAATGGCGTGCAATCCTTCTTGACCGGCAATCCCTCATTCATGGAAATCTGCTCACGCAATTTCTCCTCTATCAACTGATGCCGACGCTTCCTGTTGCTTCGGAATCGGGACCACCATCCACCCTTCTTCTCTTCTACAGGCTGCACATCTGCCACATTCGCATCCGGAGAATCTGACAATCTCTGCTTGACGTCATCATCAATGTATTTCTTGACGACACGCTCATCTGAATCAAGCATCGACAAGATTACCTTTCGTGCTGCCGCATAATCTGTTCCGTATGAAAGTCCGATTACCCAATCCACCCTACGGTACTGCTCAAGCGAATAATTATTGATAGACCCCGTTGATAATCCTCCGTTTGGTATGATTATCGCCTTGTTATCCCCCGTATTTATGACCGTATGGAATATCTGTATCTCCTTAACTGTTCCGGAAAATCCCTGTGCCTCGATAAAATCACCCACCTTATATGGTTTCAGCAACAATATCAGGACGCCACCAGCAAAATTCTGCAAGGTTCCGCTCAACGCCATACCTATTGCCACGCCTGCCGAGGCAAACAATGCGAGGAATGAACTCGTCTCAATACCTATTATACCTACTATCGTTATAATCAATATGAAATATAATACAATTCTTACTAACGACAGCACAAAAGTAGTAAGGGAGGCATCTACCTTACGGTTTACCATTATAGAATAGACCAGTCCATATATCTTTTTTATTATGAACTTGCCTATATAAAACACCAAGATAGCGAGAAGCATCCGAAACGTGAATTGCACGATTCCACTTGCTATTCCGCTCAACGCATCCTCAAGACCGAGGCTTTTTACGACTTCCAATATATCCTTGCCATTGCTGACATCGGCCGCCGACTGCAGTTCTTCCGTCTGAATCATATCTTTCTATTATAAGTGACTAATCATTTATTCAAGTTCAACTTTTGGATACACTCGTTTATACCAGTCCAACGTATGATAGTACTGAGCCTTTTCCGACGAATCACTCTCCGAGAACCGGAAACATGACACACCGGAATAATTATCAGCTGATATCGGACGTCCGTTAAAATCATAATCCGTGGCTGACTTATATATAACAAATTCATCCATCAGTCGTTCAAAATCTTCAGACGTCATATCTGTCGGATTCATCTCCATGACTCTTCGCGTATATTGCCCGAAATCATAAAATGGTCCAAACTTACCTCTTGAATAGGTCTGAAGACCTGACGACGACGGAGCCTTTGAAAATCCGGAATATGCCCGATTGCAATATTCAGCGACTATCTCTATCTTCGTCATGTCCATAACCGCGATTGTTGCCACCCGATATGACGATGACGGATGATCCGAATAATAAGTGAAAAATTCTGACGCCGCGCTCTTCAAATCCGGTGTCTCCTTTAATATATAAGGTATCGTCAGATTATATGGCATACCGGGGGTATATACTTCCGTAGGATAAGCCACAAAAGTATCACATTTATCCCTCAATTCGTATGCAGTCTCAATCCCACTCATATAGCAGGCATCAAACCAGATGAAATCAAACACCCCATCCGGTATCGCATCGGCAAGCTCATCAATATCTATCTCATCGTAATAACCCTTATCCTTTTCAGGATTATTATCAGAGCCAAATGAATAGAATGAATGGCGGGTTTCCGAAAATACCATCTCATCACGATCCGACCTCGTATCATGAGTAGAGAATGAGGGATCTATTCCGGTACCATGCGACCAAAATATCAATCCATAGTTATTGGCATTGGTAAGAGCCCTGACATCTTCTATAACCGCACTTATTCTTCTGGGATCGGTGGAATAGATATCCTTATCATAGCTCTTGACTGAGATAAACTCACATACGCCATCTCTTCCTCGCCTAAGTTGCAATAATCGTGCTGAATCATTCCTTGTCACCTGATACACCATCATCGACAATCCGGTCAAGTCCATATCGCGTGCTGCCTCGAGAATCTCATCTTTATCCGACAATAGATTTTCATATAGATTATTAGATGCCACTGCATAAAGAAGCACACATCGTTTGATCGAATCCGGTTCCGTAGGTCCTTGCGGCTTGTCATCACCACAAGAGGACATTGACATCACTACCGACAATAATGCGGTTCCATATAAGGGTAACTTTCTATTCATTATCATAAATACGTAAAACCTGTTGATTTAAGTCGTTTAAGCTATTTTTTGCGCTATCCATAAATGGAAACCGACAATTTTACGACATAACTTTATAACGTCATTTCCCTTGCTTTAATATATTTTACGTCAAAATTTGATTTTTCTTCATTATTCTTTAGCTTTTCATAATTTTATGTTAAATTTGCACTGTAATGTTAAAATCATTATCCAATCCTTTATAAACTTATAGCCCTTAATTTTGTTAAATCTATAAAAGATTTATGAAATTATATCATAAATCACCAAATCTTTTGATATGAAAAAATCCATTATATGGCTACTCACAATTGTGATGTCAATCACGTTCGGAGCTCTGCTCTACTTTCAACTCATGTATCTGGAGAACATGGTCAAGATGAGAGAGGCACAGTTCTCTGAAACCGTATTACGTTGTATGTCGGCGACGTCTGCTTTTCTTGAACGAAAGGAAACACTACATTTCCTTCAGGAAGACGTGGATATCATCGAAAAAAGTCTTATTGACGATTATACTGATACGGACAACGGGGAGACGTTCAGCTATTCCGTAAAAGGTCATGACGGCACTATTACAAATTACACCCTCGCTGCCGAAAAGGAAAAACCTACCAATGGCAATTCCAATCTCATATTCCCCTCCCCTACAAATAATGTAGCCAACAGATACAAAAATATGCAGGAAGTCATCAGAAGCCAATATCTATATCAGAAAGGGCTGCTTGATGAGGTGATTCTGGCTATTCTGCGGGATTCTGGGAAACGACCTGTTTTCCAACGTGCCGACTCCACGATCATAAGGAATCATCTTTCCTCAGAGCTTGCCAACAACGGGCTTACACTACCCTTTGAGTTTGCCGTCACAACAACCCAGGATGCAATAATATATGCATCCCCACGATATGACGAGAATATAGG
Organism: Muribaculaceae bacterium Isolate-037 (Harlan); assembly: GCA_003762615.1. Classification (GTDB taxonomy): domain Bacteria; phylum Bacteroidota; class Bacteroidia; order Bacteroidales; family Muribaculaceae; genus Lepagella; species Lepagella muris. Next base: position 104,160 of record RIAZ01000004.1, on the reverse strand, counting down.
CAAAGGGAAATATTCCCAGACTTTATTTCCCAACACAGATAGCAAGCTGAAACTGAATGTGGAATTCCCTAATCAAAAGAATTACATATTCTCCTCTGTACGATTTATAATTCCCACTCTCGCATTCACTCTCATTCTGCTCGTAGTTTTCCTCTACACAATCATACTGGCATTCAGACAGAAGAAAATTACTGAAATGAAGACCGATTTCATCAATAATATGACCCATGAACTGAAGACTCCGATTTCAACGATTTCCCTTGCAGCTCAGATGCTCAACGACAACTCGATACAGAAATCGCCATCCTCTCTGAAACATCTGTCGCAGGTCATTTCCGATGAGACAAAAAGACTCCGTTTCCAAGTGGAGAAAGTATTGCAGATGTCGGTATTTGATAATTCCGACAGCAGTGCATTGAAATTTACGGAAGTTAATGCCAACAAAATTGTAGAAAATGTGGTTAATACTTTCAAGATAAAGGTGGAGAAATATGGCGGATCCATTAGTTGCGCGCTCAACGCAGACAATGCAATGATCAGTGTCGATGAGATGCATTTCACAAATATAATCTACAACCTTCTTGATAATGCCGTGAAATACATGCGTGAAGATACCGAACCGCAATTGAAGATAACCACCCGGGATATTGACTCCAATCGTCTTGAAATCAGAATTAGCGACAACGGTATCGGCATAAAGAAGGAAGACCTTAAAAAGATATTTGAGAAATTCTATCGTGTGTCTACCGGCAACCGACATGATGTCAAAGGGTTCGGACTCGGTCTGGCTTACGTCAAAAAGATGGTGACCATCTTCGACGGGTCTATAAGTGCTGAAAGTGAACTTGGTAAAGGATCGGATTTCATAATCACACTCCCTCTTATCCCACAAGAGGATGAAGAGAATTAACTTTGATTTTTAAATTTAATAATAGATATTGATATGGACGAGAAACTTAAAATTTTGCTTTGCGAGGATGATGAAAATCTCGGAATGCTCTTGAGAGAATTCTTGCAAGCCAAAGGCTTCAATGCCGACCTCTATCCCGACGGGGAAAAGGGATATAAAGCGTTCCTGAAAGGAAAATACGACCTGTGTGTGCTCGACGTGATGATGCCTAAGAAAGACGGATTCACTCTCGCTCAAGAGATAAGAAACGTAAATAGCGAGGTGCCTATCATTTTCCTTACGGCAAAAGCTCTAAAGGAAGACGTGCTCGAAGGATTCAAACTCGGAGCCGACGACTATATAACCAAGCCTTTCTCTATGGAGGAATTGGTATTCAGAATTGGTGCGATCCTGCGTAGGGTGAAAGGTAAGAAAGATAAGGAAATCACTCTATACAAGATTGGGAAATATACGTTCGACACTCAAAAGCAAGTACTTATCGCTGATGATAAGACCCAGAAACTCACAACCAAGGAATCTGAACTGCTTGCTCTTCTCTGTTCTCACATAAATGAAATTCTCGAACGTAATTTCGCACTCAAATCCATCTGGATTGACGACAATTACTTCAACGCGAGAAGTATGGACGTGTATATTACAAAACTACGTAAGCTACTTAAAGACGATCCAAATATCGAGATCATCAATATCCACGGCAAGGGCTATAAACTTATAGCTCCTGAAGGTCAAGTCTCTTCGCAAGAGATATGACGACTTTCTGGAATTTCCATCCTTAATGTGTCTACGGGAGAGAGCGGCAACAATCGCATCTCTCCCGTAGACATACATATTAGGGTGATGAAGATTCTATAATTTTACGTAGAAAATCTCAATCCCTACTCTTTACGCGTCCCTCATAGTAATTTATAAATGCCTTATTGACAAGTCTATTCCCTCCAGGAGTTGGATAATCTCCCGTGAAATACCAATCACCGGGATGATGGGGTATAGCCTTATGTAGATTTTCAACTGTCTGAAACACAATCTTCACCTTAGCTCTTACTGTATCCGGAGTAAGCATTTCTGCTATCTTGTCGGAAATCTCCTCATCACTGAAATTTTTATAGATATCCTTCACGTAATTACGGATTTCCTCTTTTGGCAAACTCTCCTGATCCTTGCAACGTCGGTACACCGAATCTATAACATCATGCATGCCTCGTTCCTCCAAAAGCGACATGGCGGCTCTAAATGCGATAAACTCCCCCATACGAGACATATCAATACCGTAACAATCAGGATAACGCACTTGAGGAGAACTTGACACTATAATTAATTTTGATGGATTCAGACGGTCAAGTATCCTGATGATAGACTGACGCAAGGTCGTGCCTCGTACTATGCTGTCGTCTATCACCACCAGATTATCACCTCGGTTGATTGAGCCGTATGTGATATCATACACGTGGGCGGCAAGATCATCACGGGTGCTACCCTCCGATATGAATGTGCGGAGCTTGATATCCTTTATAGCCACCTTCTCTTTTCTGACACGACGATGAAGCACCTCCGATATATTCTCATCCGTCAATGCCCCTGCTGCTGACAGTTGCTGAATCTCCTTAATCTTCTGACCTATCAGATTATTTTCAATCCCCTCCACAAGTCCATAAAAAGCCACTTCCGCCGTATTGGGAATGAATGAAAATACCGTCTTGTCTATATCATTATCCACAGCATCCAGTACCGGATCAACCAGATAACGCCCAAGAGTCTTCCTCTCATTATATATATCCTTGTCTGATCCCCTTGAAAAATAAATACGCTCAAAACTACAACGTGAATTACTCTTCGCCGGAAGAATACGCTCAATATCTACTGTACCATCACGGTCAACCACCAAAGCACATCCCGGCTCAAGCTCCTCCACATCTTCAGTCTGAAGGTTGAATGCCGTCTGTATGACCGGTCGTTCACTTGCCACAACCACAATCTCTTCATCCTTATAATAAAATGCCGGACGTATACCGTTGGGGTCTCTCATTGCCCACATATCACCGTTACCGACAATGCCGCAGATCACATAGCCGCCGTCCCACATCGGAGAACAACGTCTGAGTATCTTCGATACGTCAAGATCTCTGGCAATACTCTCCGCAAGTTCAAGATACGATAATCCGGAATCCTTATGAAGCGCATACAGACGCTCATTCTCCCTGTCAAGCGCATGACCCAATTGCTCCAGAAGGAGAAACGTATCGGCATATAGACGGGGATGCTGACCTGTACTTACTATGGAATCAAAAATCTCATCCACGTTTGTCATGTTGAAATTACCGCACAGAAGCATATTGCGCGAACTCCAATTATTGCGCCGCATAAACGGATGTGTATAATTAAGACCTGACCTACCCGTGGTGCTATAACGCAGATGCCCCATATACACATTGCCCAAATATGGCACATCCTTATAATCCGGATCTTCAAGTGACCGCCCTGTACGTTGACTCTCCTGAGCTATCTCTTTATAAACGGCATCAAACACTTTTGTAATTGCATCCGCCCCTTGTGCCCGCTGGCGGAATATATATTCATTTCCAGGCAACACATCAAGTTTAACGCATCCTATGCCTGCTGCCTCCTGTCCGCGGTTATGCTCCTTCTCCATTATAAGATAGAGTTTATTCAAACCATAGAAAGGGGTGCCGTATTTTTCCTTATAGTAATTGAGTGGCTTAAGCAGGCGTATCATCGCCACGCCACATTCATGTTTTATCAGTTCCATATATAATTTATCTTCCCTTCTCTGTGCTATATGCTATCGCTGCTTCCATAAACGACTCAAACAATGGATTTGGATTGAGCACCGTACTTTGGTATTCCGGATGATACTGCGTGCCTACAAACCATCGGTTGCCTTTCAGTTCAACTATCTCCACCAAGTGTGTGTCAGGATTCTCTCCGACACATTGCAAACCGGAAGCCTCGAACCGGTCTCGATAATCGTCGTTAAATTCAAAGCGGTGGCGATGACGCTCCCTTATATGAGTGGTGCCGTATGCCTGCGCTGCCTTCGAACCCTCCCGAATAACACAGTCATATCCTCCAAGGCGCATCGTGCCGCCGAGATTGGAGATACTTTTCTGCTCCTCCATCAAGTCTATCACATTATAAGGTGTAGTTGAATCCATTTCCGTTGAATTGGCATTCTTCATCCCGAGCACATTCCTTGCAAATTCTATCACCATACACTGCATGCCGAGGCAGATGCCGAACGTAGGCACATCATGCTCCCTACACCATTTTATCGCCACAAACTTCCCCTCGATACCACGCTGACCGAACCCCGGTGCAATTATGACGCCATCCATATCCCTCAGTTTCTCATCTACGTCTGATTCCGTCAACTTCTCTGAATGGATATAGACCAACTCAAGTTTACGGTCGCAATATGCAGCGGCATGGTTCAGCGACTCGCTTATCGATTTATAAGCATCCTGCAACTCCACATATTTCCCCACAAGACCTATCCTTATCCTCTTTGTGGCATGTTCCAATTTATGCAGGAAGTTATTCCAGGCACTGAGATCCGGATCTCCATCTCCATTAAGTCCGGTCTTTTCAAGCACTATTCTGTCAAGTCCCTCCTTATGCATCATGATCGGCACTTCATATATGGAAGATGCGTCAAGACTCTGGATAACCGCATCAGTCGATACATTACAGAACTGAGCCACTTTCCTACACATCGACTGAGGCAATTCCTTCTCCGTGCGCAACACAAGGATATCAGGCTGGATACCTGCCTGCTGAAGCATCTTGACTGAATGCTGTGTAGGCTTCGTCTTCAATTCCTTGGCAGCCTTAAGATAAGGCACGTAAGTGAGATGTATGCACACTGCATTCTTGCCAAGTTCCCAACGCAACTGCCTTACAGCCTCAAGATAGGGAGTGGATTCTATATCTCCGACAGTACCTCCTATCTCCGTGATGACAAAATCAAAATTACCTTTATCACCCAGCCTTTTCACACATCGCTTTATCTCATCAGTTATATGAGGTACGATCTGAACCGTTTTCCCAAGATAATCCCCTCGCCGCTCCTTATCTATGACCGATTGATAGATTCTACCCGTGGTGACATTGTTTGCCCGTGTAGTCTCAATGTTAGTAAACCTCTCATAATGCCCGAGATCAAGATCTGCTTCATGTCCGTCTACCGTCACGTAGCACTCTCCATGCTCGTAGGGATTCAAAGTGCCCGGATCTATGTTGATGTAGGGATCAAATTTCTGAATAGTCACTCTATATCCTCTTGACAAAAGAAGCCTTGCCAACGATGAGGATATGATCCCCTTACCCAATGATGACACTACGCCACCGGTCACAAAAATGTACTTTGTATCCATTGATATATTATTTTGATTAGGTATTCTTTCCGTCCTTAACATTGCATGCACCATGAAAAAAAAGAGAATCGGCATCAGAGGTGGGCTGTACTTCCGTCTGCCGATCATCTCTAACGCCGATTTTTATCTGTTTTTCTTCCGTTTGCGGGTATCGGATTATTCTTGATATCGTTTTATGGAGGGTAGTTACCCCAACCGACGCGCAAACACCACTTTGGCAATATTCCGCGCCGCGTTGAGGGATAATTAATATTGTCTTTTGTTCAAACATACTGTTTTTACCCGATCCCAAATCCTTATCAGAATAGTATTTTACCACATCAGGACATGAAATTTTCCGCGATGTTATTTTTTACAAGCTGCAAAACTACATCTTTTTCACAAATCTCGCAAATTTTTATTTATTTTTTATCATTATTTTTTTATCGGCAAAATCTCAAAATATCCCTTTTTTTATATAATTTTGCAGCATGTAAAATTAGCTATTAGTCCTTAAATTCCTCGGATAACATTTTTACGACATATCCATGACATATAATTTGGTGATAAGTGGTTATTATTCCAGGTGTTTTTATCTATGTTTTATATTTATATTGTGTCGCTGATATGTTATGCATGTGTCGTATTTTTGGTACCCGTAGGTTACTTTTTTGGTACCCGTGGATTTCAGTTTTGGTACTCGTGGTACTTTTGATACTCATCTTTTTTTAATCAATCAGTTATGGCATCAGTAAAAGAACCGGTGCGACTCCGGGAAAAGAGTCTCGCCAACGGTAACAAGTCGTTGTATCTTGCGATATATGTAAACGGTCAGAGAAGCTATGAGTTTTTGCGGCTGTATCTGATCCCTGCCAAGACTAAGGCGGACAGGGACCGGAATAAGGAAACGCTGGCTCTCGCCAACTCGGTCAAGGCCCAGAGAATCCTCGAAATACAGAATGGCACGTATGGCATCAGGAAGGCAAGGAAGGATGTGAGGTTCTATGACTTCATTGAGAATCTGGTAAGGACACACCAGAAGGGATCCAGCGCGAACAGGTCTATCCATCACTCGTGTATGAACCGGCTTAAGGATTATGACGGTCGGATAAATCTGACGTTTGCGGACATCACTGCCGAGTGGGTGAAGGGATTTTACAAATATCTTGACGAGTGTGACGATAATGAGGATTCCAAGTTCGGGAGGTTGTCACCAAATTCAAAAAGGGTGTATTTCGGCATATTCAAGAGTTTCCTTAACAAGGCTCTCTCGGAAGGGATCATCGACAAGCTGCCGACACATAACGTGCCGTGCTTTGCCGGGGAGGACAGTGTGCGCGAATACCTGACCATCGAGGAGCTGAAAAGGCTCGCTTCGACGGAGTGTCTTTATCCGGAGGTGGGAAGGGCGTTCCTGTTTTCGTGTCTGACGGGTCTGCGGCGCTCTGACATCGTGAAACTGACGTGGGGTGAGGTATCTACCCTTGCGGGGAGAACGCGGCTTATATACCGCCAGAAAAAGACGAGGAGCCAGGAGTATCTCGACATAACGGCACAGGCGGCGGAATTGCTCGGTGAGCGAGGGGATGCGGGTCCGGACGATCTTGTGTTTGATTCGATCTATCATCCACAGCGGACAATCGATATTCTGCGGGGATGGGCTGCCATGGCCGGGATAGACAAGAATATCACTTTCCATTCCGGACGACATACATTCGCGGTGATGATGCTGACGTTGGGGACAGACATCTATACCGTAAGCAAGCTTCTCGGGCACCGTTCGCTCCAAACGACCCAGATCTATGCGAAGATCGTGGACGCGAAGAAGCAGGAGGCGGTTGACAATATCCCGCAAATATTCTGATCGGGACGGGAGGGAGGAGGCTGTTTTTCCTTCCTCTCCATTTCTTAAAATATGTTAACAAAAATTTTTCTTTCTCGCGCGTATGCGCGTATGCGCGAAGTGAGAGAATATATATATATCTTTTCTTTTATTTGTGGTATAAATGCAGCATTAATCGGTATAAATGCAGCAATATCACGTATTTATTGCCATTAATGCAGCATTTATGGGAATTAATGTTACATTTATTCGGATAAATGTTGCATTTATTATGATTAATCCTACATTTATAAGTGGTAAAAAATGGCTTAAAACAGGCGTTTTTACCCCTTTTTTACCCTGTTTTCGGGGGTGTTTTTGCATGTTTTTGAATTATTGCAAACTTTTGTGCATTTATTGCGATAAATGCAGCATTAATCGGATAAATACGGTATTAATCGGATAAATGCAACATTTATGGGAATTAATGTTACATTTATTCGGATAAATGTTGCATTTATAGCTGTATTTCACGGTTTTTATAGTGTGTTTCTTGTGCATTTCCGTGCGTTTTCCGGCTTGTAATAGATCGGGGATGAGGCGTTGAATTTTTAATTATATTTAATATTAGTTAACAATATTATACAGTCGGGATCAAGGGCGTGGGAAGGGGGTCTACAAGTAGAGATTAGTAGATTGGAGCTGTTTTCGGGTGGTCGTTCATGGGTGTGGGCGGCCGCCTGTTTTTGTTGTCTTTTTTTTGTTGCCATTTGTTTTGCAGGTCGGCAAATAATGACTATCTTTATAGCCTAATCCATTATAACCTAATCCTATCCTAAAGAAATGAAGACTGATCCGCTTGAATCGATCATGACGCTCAGGGAGTGGCATGACTATACCGCTAATTTTTCGCTCAAATCCTACAGGGAGTCGCTGCAACGTAAGTTGTCGGCCCTTGACGTCATAGGCATGACGGAGGGGAGCGTGACGCCGGAGAAGCTGAGACTCGTGGCTATAATCGACAAGCTCGCCGACAGGGTGCTGTTTGGTGGGGAGGAGAAGCCGCGGTCGCTGGAGGAGTATTCCGACGAGGAGCTCGGCGCGGAGATCCAGAGGCGCGAGCTGCTCCGGCTGGAGGCTGAGCGCAAGGCTGCGAGGATCTGCGGCAACTGCAGGCATGTGTTTCAAATTCCGGAGATTGCGGATAAATCGTTCTGTGGGGCGAGGACTTCGGTATCGCGGGGCATAACAAGGAATTATTCAGTTATGCCGGAACAGAAGGCCTGTGTGAAGTTTTGCTCACGTCATGAATCGTAATAATGGGAGGTATGATATTAAAGAGTATTATCCCATCGACGCGGAGGGCTGACGTGACGTTTAGCGTGGACGGCAGGATTGATATATCGTCGCACGTTGTCACGGCTCTCGACATACAGCCGGGTGACGTGCTTGACGTGTTGGCGGCAAGTGACGGGAGTCTGTTTGCCGGGGTGCGTATCCCGGCAGAGAGTGTAGTGGGTAATCATCGCATGGCGTGCTATCCGACAAAGAGAGGATCGCGCAACTATCGGACGCATTGTGCGGAGATGGCGCGGGAGATACTGTTGCGGACGTTTCAGCCGGTAAGGGCGAGGTTTGCAGCCGGAGAGTCGCAGATGATTGACGGGAGGGTGCTCGTTGCCCTCATTCCAATATTGCAATAATAATCACAGATCATATATATGAAGAAGGAGATACATTTTGCGGGGATCAATGTGGTGCCCACGGATCATGATGCGCAGGACGGCATGCTTGAGGCTGCGTATAATCTGCTGCCGGAGCGTTCGGGGGCCCTCTCCCCTATCCTGCCTCACCGGACGGTGCTGGCGAGAGTGCCGCATAAGGTAATCGGTTTGCACAAGGTTTCGGGAGGACGGACCAATGTGCTGGTGTATGATGCGGGTAAGCGGATGGTGATGTATGCGCCGATGGATGATGTTGACGCGGGGTATGCGTCGGTCACGTCGTCGGATTCGGAGCCTAAGGTGGCGATACTGGACAAGACTCTGTTTTTCTCGGATGGTGAGTCGTCGAGCTATGCCCGCTGGGACACGGAGAGGGAGAGTTATGTCTCGCTTGGCAGGGGGATACCGGAGGTGGAGATAAGTCTTGCGCTGGCGCATAAGACGCTGACGGGGGAGGTGAGCAAGGGCGTGCTGTCGGTGCCGATACCGGAGGGGGTGTCGACGGACCTGACGGCGGCTCTGCTGGGAGGATTGTCGGGAGGACGGAGGCTTGTGCCGCCCCGGTCAAGCTCTGATGCGTTTATAGACTCGGTTAGCAATGCCGTGATAGGTTTTGCGGACAAGACGGTGGCGGATGCCGCCAATGACGGTCTGTTTATGATGCCGTTTATGGTGAGGTGGGCGATACGGCTGTTTGACGGGTCGTATATCCATCAGTCTGCCCCGATATTGATGATACCTAATTCCGCGGCTCCTCCGGTAAGATACAAGACATCTACGGACAATGGGATAATCAAGATGGAGGTGGAGATGCTTGCAAGGAAGTGCCGGCTGATGTACAGGATGGAGGGATTGTCGGATATGTGTCTGTGGCGGGATGTGGTGAAGTCGGTCGATTTCTTTGTCAGCCCGCCGATATATACATACGACCAGTCGGGTTCGGTGTCTGTGTCTCACCGTCAGGATCGGGAGATGTTCTCTCATTCGGGGGCTGAGTCTCCGATGGGATCAGGGGTGGCTGATATGGGGGGATCGCACCGGCATCCGGTGACTCCGGTGGAGAGTGACGTGTATTATGAGTTTGCGGATGGCAATGTTGAGTCGGGGCTTACGTTCGACGGGTCGTATCTCGAGATAGAGCCGTTCACGCGCCAGCATATAGAGGATGCAGTCACGTCGGCTGCGGCGTTTCATCTGATCGCGTCGGTGAGCCTTGACCTTGATTCGGCGGACGCGACGGCGGGGATGCCGGGCTTTGTGCCGTTGCCGATAGAGGATGCGTCGCTGCGTAACATCGCGGTGCGTCCGGCGCTTGGGGATGACTGGCGGTCGCACGACAGGGTTGTGTTCCGGCATCCGTTTGCGTATAACTCGCGTCTGGTGCTTTCGGGGGTGGGTTCACGGCTGTTCGGGGGGTTCGCGCTGCGGAGCATGTCGCAATATAGTGTATCGGCTGATAATGCGGATGCGGAGGTTGACGTGTGGGTCAAGGTGGTGCGCAATGCGCGTCCGTATTGGGTGGTGAGGCGTAGGGACAGGCTGATGTGCGGCAGATTGCCACGTCTGCTATATTATCCGGATGCGAATGCCGTGGAGATGCGCGTTGTGGCGACTGACGGGAGCGGGGGCTGGGCTTTGCCGCTGAAGCGTCATGATTTTCTGAACGGGGCGTATTGGTTTGACGGTCTGGGTAGGGAACGGACCGGAAAGCAGGCTGGTGTGAAGGCACCGGAGAGGGATGATACGGATGCTCTGGCGGATGAGCCTAACAGGATCTTTGTGTCGGAGGTAAGCAATCCTTATTTTCTCCCATTGGAGGGGAGGGTGACTGTGGGTAGCGGGAGCGTGATGGCGACTTCTGCGGCTGTGATGGCGTTGAGTCAGGGTCAGTTCGGTTCGTTTCCGCTGTATGCCTTCTCGACTGACGGGGTTTGGGCGTTGACGGTTTCGGGGACGGGTACGTTCTCGGCGGTGCAGCCGGTGTGCCGGGATGTGCTGCTGTCGTGTGATTCGGTGGCGCAGATAGACAGGTCGGTTGTGTTTGCGTCGGGTCGGGGTCTGATGCTGCTGTCGGGGTCGAGTGTCGAGGAGCTATCGGTGCAGATACATACCGATATGCCGTTTGATATATCGCGTCTGCGCGGTGGCGGCACGTTGCTCTCTATGGTGGGACATAACGTGCAGGACTCGATGATGGTGCCGTTTAGGGATTATCTTTCCGGTAGCCGTATTGCCTACGATTATCGGCGACAACGGATTGTGGTGTATAATCCGGATATGGCATATTGTTACGTCTATTGCATGGGATCCAAACAGTGGGGGATGTCGTGGTCGCGAATTTTTTCCTCGCTCAACTCATATCCCGACTCGTTGGTGCTGGTTAGGGATCATGATGGGGAATCTTACGTAATATCTGACCTGTCGGATGATGATGGGGATGAGTCGTGGGGGATGCTTATCACGCGGCCTATAGGTTTCGGGGATCCGGATATGCTGAAGACGGTTTCGCGTGTTATGGTGCGCGGGGTTATGCGTGAGACGACGGTCAAGGTTGCGTTGTATGGGACGCGTGATTTCAGGGATTGGCATCTGGTGGCGTCGTCGGGTACGGCGCATGTGGGGAATTTCCGGGGGACACCGTGGAAGTGTTTCCGGCTGGTTGTGCTGGGTCAGTTGCGGAGGGATGAGTCGCTGACGGGGGCGTCGTTTGAGATGACGCCGCGGTTTGTGAACCGTCTGCGCTGACACGTGTATCCCCTATCACTATATATTTTCCCTATTCCTATATATATAATCCCTATTCCTATACATATATAATAAGGAGAGCCGTCAGTGGTGGCGACTCTCCTTATTATATATGGGGGCAGGCTACATGGGAGTGTTCAGGAAGCGTTGCGGGTCGCGCATTGCGTTTACGCATTGGCGCATGACGGAGTAGTATTCGGCTTCGAGGTCTTTCAGGGCTTCCTTGTCGGTCTCTTCCTTCATTGCGTCGGAGAGGGCATCGATGTCGGGGGCGAACTCTCCGAATATCTCGTAGCGGAGGTATTGGTCGGAGTTGTAGAGGAAGTCGGCGCGTTCGGCGTATCCCATTATTCCGTCGTCGGCTGCGTTCTCGTATTTACGGAGCAGGCGTTCGGTCTCGCGGGTCTCGTTGAGGTAGTTGAAGTATTCGTTGCGGAGCTTGCGGAAGGCGGTGCGCTCGTCGCCGGCCTTGACGACACGGTTTGCGAGAGGTGTGTTGGACCATTCGAAGGGACGGTCTCCGAGGTCGGACTCGACGGACTTCCATAGTTTTTCGGGGAAGGAGAATGCCCCACCCAGATATCCTTTCAGTAGATATTCTACTTTCTGTGGGTTGATCTCTATTGCACCTCGTCGGAATTCATCTCCACCGGATGCCTCGCTGATCCATCTGGAAGCCTGCATTAGATTTCTGTCGGCGCTTTTGAAGACTCTCCGGTATTCGGGATCGTTTCGGTTGAAGTAGTTCTGTCGGGCGATTGGTAGTCCGGACCAGCTTCTGCCGCCATTGTCGGCGTCGATGAAATATGCCTCAGCTATTGGCTTGACGGCAGAAGGGACAAATGGGGAGATTCCTCCCCCACCCTCAAGCACATCAATGGGGAGGATCTGGGAGACCTGGGCTGCGATCTGCCAAGCGAGTTCAGAGTCGGAGTATCTCTCCTTTCCGGAGATGGCACCGGTGGCAAGTTCGCCGAGTCCGTATATTGCCCTGAATTCAATCGGGAGAGGTATCGCCACCCATTTGTCGCCGTCATTTATGCAGATGTTGCTTCGGCGGACGTATTCGGGGAGGTTGTAATATGCATTCTCGTCGTCGTCGTCACCGCCAGTCATACACTGCGCCAGAAGGGGGATGACAGCGCCCAGTATGAACATCGCGCTTGCGGCGACGGCAGCCTTTGCGGGATGGCGTGCGGAGTATCGCCCGAAGTTTGTCATTCCCTGAACCCCGGCGTTCCAGAATACGAAGAGGCTTCTTCCGGCACCGCTCATCAGAGCGCCGGCATTTCCCATGGCGGTCTGATTCCGCTTTCCGTAGAATTTTCCGCCGGAGCCTTTCTTGTTGAAGTTGACGGATACTTCCTTTGCATCCCAGATTGAGCGGTCGATGCTCCGCCCCATCTGTCGGGATGTGAGGAATGCCGCGAATCGTGCGGAGTTCTCCACGGAGCGGTTGAGGATGTCGATCTGCTGTCCGATGGCTGCCCAAGCCTGGCGAGGTATGGATCCCTGTCTCCTTAGCTCCTCGATGATTGTCTTCTTGTGGCGTTCAATATCCTTTATGGATGTGAATCCGGTCTCGCCTCCGTTGATCATGAAGTCGTAGAACATCGCCTGGAACTTGTCGGACCGGTCGAGGGTGCCGTTTTCCCATCTGTCAAACAGATACCACATGTTGGCGGGATTAAAGTCGAGGATATTCTTGAGGAACCGGAGAGCGTAGCTGGGGGGTTCCTTGACCCAAGACATAGCGTTTGAGTATAGGAAGTCGCGGATGTAGTTGCTGACGACGAAGTCTGGATTTCGGGTTGTGTATAATGCTGACAGCTCGCGGTTGAGCCTGACACCGATTTCGGATAGGCGGGCGATTCCCTCGTTGGAGACATCGGGGTTGGTGAGTCCGTTTAGAGCTTGTGCGGCGCGTGGGCTGCCGTTGATGGTGAGGACTTTTGTCACACCGTCGCGACGGACGAGCACTTGGTGTTGCCGGAGGTTTTCTTTCCTTACCTTGTATGGGATTGCGCGTGCTTCCTTGCCGTGCCTATAACTGTCGGGGTTAGCCTTCTGCAATGCCCTCATCTTCTCATTGAATTTGCTGACGGCCTCGGACACCTGTTGTGGTGTCATGTCTTCATCGATGTCGGCAAATACGGGCTGCCACTCACCACTGACGGCATCCTTTTGGAGCCAGAGATCGTTGTGAGCTACGAGGTCGGACGGGTTGTTGAGGACGAAGTTTAGAAACCGCTGCTTCATGATGTTGCGGTTTCCCTGACGTATGGCATCGTCTGCCATCTGAGCTATGTATGCGATTGGGTCGTCAGCCTTTGAGCGGCGTCCCTCGGCGTGGCGGAACACGTTGCCATGGAGGGGACCATCGGCATCGGTCACATAGTCGTAGACCTCGTCGCTTGTCTTTGCGTCCCATCCTCGGAGGGGGATGTAGTAGCGGAACATGGCGAGGGTGGAGTTGAATGTCTCCTCGCTCAGGATTCCGGAGATGTATAGCTTGCGGAGGGTTGCGCCGGTGGCAGCCTGTGTGGCGTCCCAGAGGGGGGATGTGTCGTGGGCGGCTTCGTAGCGGTCGACCATTTCCTGTGCCTTTGCTTCGGCATGGACGTTGGCAGGGATGCCGGTGAGGGCTGTGAGACCGGAGTAGTCGCGCTTGCGGTTTGCCTGATATTTCTTGTCGAGAGCCTCGTCGAAGAGCTGCTGCGCATCGGCGAGATCCTTCTGAAGGGCTGCGTCGGCGGGGTCGGCGGCGAGTGCCTTTGTGGCCTCCCTGAGGTCGTTTTCTTCGTTGGATCCGATCATAGCCTGCTCGGCATCGCGACGGGCAAGGACCTCGTTGCGCTCGAGACCGTGTTTCGCCATCATGTAGTCGGAGAGCGCACGGCGCTGCACGGCATCGCTGCCACAGAGCTTTCCGACCTCCTGGAGTAGCGGGGTCATGTATTGACGGAAATATTCATGCTGCTCGGCGTTGTTCTGGGAGGACATACGGTTTTCGGCGAGGTATGGGTTCTCGAATCCGGGAATGTCCTCAATGTAGGTTTTTCCTCCCTTTATTGCCTGCATTAGTTTCTTGAGAGACAGCATCGAGTCTTGCATTGCTTCCTGGAATTGGAATGATCCTTTTCGCATCATGCTGTCGTAGACGTCGGCTGCGAGTGCATGGTCGCGAGGAGAGAAGCCGGGGTCGCGGAAGCGGAGGTGGGAATGGGGATTCGCTTCTTTATGGGGGGAGAATTGCCCGACTCCAAGTCGGCTTTCCATTGCGATGCGCTCAGCCTGACCGAGGTAGGATCGGTAGGCACCGGGGTCTTGGAGATTCTTGTAGGAGATCCAGAGGATGTAGCGTAGCTCGTTGTCGGATATCGGGGCAATTGAGTCTAAACCGCAAGCACGCAGGAAACGGGAGAATAGGGTCTTGATCTTTCGCCACCAAGCTGCGGGAGTGTTTCGGAAGTCGGTTTCTTCGGCGAGGGAAGCGAGGTATTCCTCGGTGGCCTCGCGACGGTCCCATCCGTTGCGGGCAGCGAGGGAGTCGATTTTCTCCTTGACGATTCGGGAAGCGTTGAGATAGACGTGGTCGAGGAATTGGTCGAACCGGTCGTTGAAGAGGTCTCGCAGGCCTTTGTGGGCGACAGCCTCGTGGAGGATAGTGCGTGTGATGTCGGCGGTGTCGGCATGGTTGCCGAGAATGATTGTGATTTTTCCATTGGAGATGTCGAACCAGCCTTTTGCCCGGGCAAGTTTAGGGGGTAGGCTTTGCGGGGATTCGATAATCCCGATTTGGATTCCGAGACGGTCGGCAACGCCGGTTGCATGGTTTCGCATGTGGGAGCGGCGGTCGTCGCGGGATTTTGGGGATTGGTCATCTTGACTCTCCTGCAAATTTTTTTTGCCCTTATCGTAGGATTTTTCGACTCCATTTATTAATTTTGCAGCGGGAAAAGTACCCTCCTTTGAGGATGTGGGCGATTCCAATTCATTAGACGTGCTTGGCGATTCTTCGTTGAGCACGTCTATTTTTGACACATCTCCGGGACGGGAGTGCAATCTTGAAGGGTAGGATGAGTTCAGCTGACTCTCCTGCAAAATTTTTTCGCCGGATTTGTTGTGAATCTCAGCGCCTTTTAGTAAATTTGCAACTCGCACGGTGGAGTTCATGTATACGCCTGCGATACCATTCGGAGTGCTTGGCGCGTTGTCGTCGAGCACTTCGATTTTTGTAACCTCGTATGTATGAAGTCCGTTCCTTTCTTGTGATACATCCTCTTTTAGAGTCGTAATGACACGATGTATTGTGCCATCCAGACTCACCGCACCGGCGAAACGATGCATAAGGGCATCGGTATTATATCCGTTATCCTCGCTTCTTGATCCATTTTTCTTGCGGACATCCGGATGCTCCATAATCTCGATGCTTTCAGCAATCACGGCGTCCAGTTTATCCATCACTGCTGTATGAACGCCTGGATTCTCGCTTTTGCCAGAATGATTTGCGGCGTATGTCAATGAGCGTTTTGAGATTGTGTAGTCAAACTTTTGGTCATGATTATCATAGTGCAAGGTTTTGCCAGCATAACGTCCAACAGCCGCTTCCACGGCCTGGGAAAGCGGTTTATCTCCGTTGTATCCATGTTTGGGAACCTCGACCACCTTGACGACAGCCTCATTCAGGCCGGGCATTACAGTGCCGCGATTCCCGACAGCTATGCGCTGCCTCTGTTGGAATGTGAGGGGATCGTCGCCGAGACGGGTGCGTATGTCTGACGAGGGGGTGCGGGTCATCTCCTCGACGGTTTTACCGGCAAGACGTGCTGCGAGGGCAGCCATTTCGGCATATACTGCCTGGGCTTCGGGACCGCGCCATTCTTCGGCAGCGTATCCGGAGAATCGGTTGAAGCAGTCCTGAAGATAGCCCGGGAGGTTTTCCGGGGTGCGTAGCGCCCAATTGATGCTTGCGGAATTGAGGTATCTTCCGATCACGCGTATGCCGTCATTGTCAAGCTCGACTTCAGTGACTTTTTTCATGGAGCGGAGTTCGCGGGCGACAGGGGCGGCTTTCTTTCTGAGGCGTGCGTTGTGGTCGATGGTTCGCGCTGGCATGGAGACA
Source organism: Muribaculaceae bacterium Isolate-037 (Harlan) (assembly GCA_003762615.1). Classification (GTDB taxonomy): domain Bacteria; phylum Bacteroidota; class Bacteroidia; order Bacteroidales; family Muribaculaceae; genus Lepagella; species Lepagella muris. The sequence goes on along the minus strand of RIAZ01000004.1, from coordinate 87,467 downwards.
TCCCGGAGGTCGGCAAAGAAGTCCTCGATCTTGGCGTATTCGCGGTTGAGGTTGTATCTGCGGGCACGGGCGGCAGCTGCGGATGCGAGCTTTGGATTTGAAATCTTATCAATGACGAGAACACGACATGAGACGGCGGTGCCGGCCTGCTGGAACGTTACACGTGGGAGCTGCACCTCACCGGAGATCACGGCGGCTTTTTCAGAAAAGAACCATTTATCGAATTTTGCATCGGCGGATCCGCGTGGTATGAGAGCGACAACACGTCCGCCTTCCTCAAGATGCGAGAATGCCTTTGCGAGGTGATCGACGGCGAGACGTCCGGCAGTGCCGAACGGAGGGTTCATGAGAATAACGTCGTGCTTGTTGATGACGTTGTAGTTCTCGAAAGTCTTATTCTCGAACTTTCTTCCGACACCGCCGCACTTAACCTGAAGACGACCGAAGAGGCTCATTGATGGCTCTATTGCCGTGAGAGGGTTGTGCCGGGGGACGTATCGGGCAATGGCTCCGTGACCGGCTGAGGGTTCGAGGACGGATTCGCCCTCGGAAATCTCGCCCCACTGAGCCATCTTGAATCCGAGTGGTTCGGGAGTGGGATAATAGTCGGCTCCCTCGCGGTTGTCGCGACCGCCATTCAGCTTCCGGTTGCCGTAGAAGTCGAGGACGGCACGGTCAAATGGGTCAATCTCGACTGTCTCGCCAGCGTCATACTCCTTTCCCCCGATGCCCTGATCATCGAGGGACACGTCACCGCTGTGCTCATCTACCCCACGGGCGAAGCTATCGCGGAGGTTGCGTGCCTTGGATCCGAGGGCAAGGTTCTCGGTCGTGCCTACCTGTGCATTGAATTTCTGACCGAAGAGCAACATTTCGGAGTCGAGTCCGAGAAGGGGGTATTCAAAAATGGCGTTGCTGCGGTTTCCGATACGATATATGCGTCCTTCGGTCTGCAACGCGGTGATAGGACTCTGCGGAAGAGCGAGGGAGATCATTACGCGCGGATGATTTCCTGTGGTGTCATGTAGTGAGATTCCTTCTTTTCCGGATGCCTCCTGAATGACGATGATGTTCTTCCCAGATTTGTCGTCGTTGAACAGACGGACCGCCTCGTTCTTCTGCTTGGCACTTTCCTTTCCGGAGAAGAAAAGTATGTTGTCGATGCCGAATATATCGGCAAGCTGCTGGCGTGGCATACGGAGGTCGATTGTCTTCTCCCATTCGAGGAGCGGGGCGTATTTCGTTCTCATTCCGGCAATCTCAGCAAGCCGTTTCTCGCGTTTATTGAGATCGTATTCGCCCATTGCCAAGTTTACCGCAGCGTCGAAGATGCGGCGGAATGGAGGGCGTAGCGGCTCGCTGGTCTCGACACGGCGATGGAAGACGACAATCTTTCTACCGCGTTCCAGATGCTCGCGGATTCGGGGAGCAATCCGGTTGACCTTCATACTCTCGAAAAGTGCGCTGGAATATACGTAGTCGCCAAGGACTCTCCAAGTAGCCTCGCTCATGGACCCGGAGGCGCGGAATTCCTCGACTGCCTGGTTAAAGAGTGGAGCATATTTTCCGGTGACGGTCGGGAAGTCGCGCGAATAATCGAATTCGCTGTCGATGATTCTTCCGGACATGGTCTGAAGAGTGTTCTGCAAATAGTCGGAGAATTCGATTTCCTGCTGTGCGATAGCCTGCGGGTTGGATGATGAGGATTCGAGACGGTTGTATCTCCATTTATATGCAGCGCCGAAATGATCGAGATAGAATCTGCTTCTCGGATTGAGAGCGGAGGAATTATCTTCCTTTGGATATGAGAATATGTAGCCTTCGGCGTATGAAAGGTTCTCGCGGGTGTTGAATGGAGTAGCCGAAAGGAAAACGACCTTTGTCTTTGCCACTGCTTCCTTTGCCTTCTGCTGCAGGAGAGGCTTGACTTCGTTGTCAAATTTGCGGGAAAGTCGGAACACTTCATCCCTAATCGCGGCGAGTTTCGGGTAATCGGCAATATGTCGGGCATCCCAGTCCTCATGGATTTGGGGAGGAATCAGACCGTTTCTGACAAGATCATACGTTCGGTTGATGCCTGACTTCTCGGCAGCTGTGACCATCAGTTTGTCGTATTCCCGTTTGAACTCCTCGTTCTTCCTTGCGAGTTGCTGCCAGGTCGGGTCAATATCCCGAAGACGGGAGAAGGCGTGGTTCTGGTCCTTATTCGAGATCTTGTAGTGCCGGAAGAGTCCGGACGTGTCGGCACCTTTCTTATTTTCAAGGATTCGGTGGGACTCATCGTAGACAACAAGGTCAAACTCTGCATTCAGGAGAGCCTGATTCTGCCGGAAGTTAGCGAAGGTGGTTATGACGGGACCTTCTCCGGCTTCCTGCGTGGCATTTGTGGCCCTGGCTTTTGCCCAGTCGTCGAGGGATCGGAGGGGTATCTGCAAGTTGGCAGCATCCTTAATCCAGTCGGAGACCTTGGTCTGGCTTGGTGTGAGTATAAGGATGCGTGTCTTGCCCTGCTTCATGAACCGCTTGACGATTCCGAGTCCTGTATATGTCTTTCCAGTGCCGGTGCCGTTGGTGAACATGTATCCCTTTCCGTGGGCATGGTCGTGGTCGTCGTGACTCTTGTCGAAGAACTGCGTCTCGGCTCTTGCGACGTCTTCCTGCTGCTGAGGGAGGAGGAACGGGAGGGTCTGACGTATGTTGTCGATACTGCCGATCTCGACAGGGATGTCCTCAGCCTGTGCCTGTGCCTTTCTTTTCTCCCCGATGGTCATTGCCACCTTTTGGCGTAGGGATTCATGGCCCAATATTGAGGCCCATTCACGGACAGAGTGAGTGGCGCCATCGACGGTGAAAGAGCAATTCCACATCTCGTCTATCCATTCGTCGAGCTCGCTGCCTGTAATCCCGACGGCAGCCATGGGCTCCTGAATGTTGCGGCGCATCTCCGCGCTCCATTTTGAGAATGAGGTGAGTCCCTTACGTATAAGTGCATATCCGACCTTTGCCCCGGCGACGATTAGCCTGGGGAGCATCTCTATCTGGCGAGGATTCAGGAGGGCGATGTTTATGGATAGGGAGTCGCGGGCGGCATTGCCGAAGTCTCGTAGCAGGCTTTTAAATTCGTCGAGCGCACGGGTCAGATCGTCATGAGCTGTGCCATTGTCAATGGGTCGGGCCGGAGTGTGGCCTGCTCCATCTCGGAGAGAAGGATTGCCGCCTGTTTTTCCTCGTTTTGGTCTGCCATTGCTTCCCTTGCCCCGAGTCTGGCTCCCTCGTGAGGGTCTGTCACCTTTGGGAGGTATGGGATCCACTGGGGGTTTTCTTTCAGGAATCGGGCTATCGCCTTTCTCTCGAGGGTCAACAGTATTGACTCGCGGATTATCCGGTCTGTCAGTTGACTGCCGGGGAATCTGAGTGCTGCTGTCTGTTGTATCCAATTGGATAGGATTTCCTCCATCTGCTGCTCTTTCTCCCAGTCGGTGGCTCTCTCCAGGATTGGGAATATCCAGCTGTTGGCTTGTGGAGTCTTGAGGAGCGGGATGATTTCGATTGGTATTCCTAACATTTTCGTATGCGTTTAGATAAGATATTTGAGCGATTGCGTCACGGTCGCCGTTTAAGAAACGGATGGCGTTAGCCTTTATGACGTCGTCGACGTTGGAGGCGTCGATTTCTTGGGTGGATAGTGGTGCTTTTTCGGCATGAGCGATGCGTTCGGCTCCGTTCATGAGGGACCATGGTTTGGTTTCGGGGAGGGGGATGCCCTCGGGGCTGGGTTCGGTCGCGGGATTCAAGCCGGAGGAGGCATCTTCCGGAGATGGAATCTCCGGGACTTGGACGCCTTGGGCGCGAGACTGAGGCGGAGCGGCGACGGAGCCTTCGGCGCGAGACTGGCGGAGCGGGGAGAGGGATGGAGTTGAAGCTATGGATGCTGTCGGAGAAGTGATTGGGGAGCCATCTTGAGTAGGATTTTGTTCGTCGAATATTTGTAAATTTGCCGATGGAGTGTTATCTTTGCCGGTGGAAGTCTGAGAAGAGTTTCCTGCTGGCGCGGTTGCATCCATAGAAAGGCCGCTATTAACTTGGGGGGTATCGATGCCAGTACCTTCTCCGACTGCGGGTAAGGACCAGACTTTTGCTTTACGGCGCGAGTATTTCTTATTGAATATACCCGCGCTGTTTACGTTCCAAAAGCTGCCATCTCTTGACAACTGAATGAAAAGAGTGTTGTTATGCTTATCCGGGACTTCCAATAGATATGTCGGTTTATCCCCTATTCTTGCGCCCTCCCGAATCTCGGTATAATTTTTGGCGACATTCTCAACAAAATCCACAACGGATTTATATCCGGCATTGCGAATCTGCTCTCCATGTCCAGCCTCAATATGGAGTAACCCATAACCATGATTTTTTCCATCCTCGCCTACTGAATTTACTCCGAGGCTAAGCCGAATCGGAGCATCGGAGAGTCCGCTTCTGGCATCAATCTTTCCAAAAACAGATGTACCGTCAGAGGCAAGCACCAACGGTTTCCCATAGTAATCGGTTTCTTCCGGTGATAAATCGGCATCTAATTTTTTAGATTCCTCCTCATATCGTTGCCTTTGAGACAACTCTCGCTGATGATCAAGGGGGGTGGTTCCCTCTGACACGATCTCTGGCGCGGGGTTCAAGCCGGCGGTTGAATCGTTTTGATGGAGGTTGGCGAGGGCTTTGTGGAGACGGTCGGCGGCGTCGGCAGCGCGGTTTTCTGCGTCGTCGAGGTCGTGGGCGATGTCGGATAGGATCGAGTGGTCTTCGCCTGCGGCATCGGCATCGTCGAATTCTCCACGGAGGTTTTCAACGCGGTCGTTTGCGTGGTCCATTTCGTAGAGGGCGGGTGCGATCTGGGCTATCTGCAGGGGGGAGAGTGTGTCGGGGTCGATGTGGCTGATCTCGCCACGTCCGATCAGCTGGTCGATTCGCATGCGGACGTAGTCGGGGTCGAAGTCAAGTGGCTTCTCTTCCGAGATTGTCTTTTCTTGCGGAGATGGAATCTCCGGGACCGGGACGCCTTGGGCGCGAAACTGAGGCGTGGGCTTATCGGAATCTTCCCTGCTTTTTATTTGGGCATCTGATGATTTCTGATTATCTTTGCCGACATCAACAGACGAATCGATACCGAGCCCGATGCCATGATTGCCAGATGATGTAGTGGCATGCGAATCGTTGAGAGGAACCGGCTCCCCGACCTGCGCCATCGGATGCAGGCTGTTGTTTGAATTTATCCAAGCTGTCTTTCCTTGTTGAAGTGGCTTGGATATTCTATTTACAGTTGGTCGGGGTGTGCCTTGAGGTAGAGATCCCTGCGGAGAAGGGATTCGGGGCCCATCTTGAGGAGGAATTGCCGGTCGTGCTTCATCCTGGATATTTCTCCGGGACGGAAGAGATGATGTCGGAGGCAGAACCTGACTGCCTCGGCGAGGAGCTGTGCCTTCTGGGATGGGTTCATCTGTGAGATTTTCTCGTAGTCTATCATAGTCTTGGGTGTCTGATTGTGCAGTTGGCTCTGACTGAGAGAGCTGTTGTGAGGGTGCAATATTAGTATAATCGGGGGATTCCTGCAAGGCCTGATGGTCTTTTTCAACGGAATCCATTGCTATTTCGTCGTATTCGGCAATCTCGTCGGCAATTGCGCCGGCAAATTCTTCGGGGTCGAAGTCGGCAAGATGCTCCTGCGCCTGTCGGCGTGCGTCTTCGAGGGATGATTCGTAATCTTCGAAGGACATGTGGTATGATTCCTGTGCCCATTCCTGGCGCATGTCTTCCTCACGGCGGCGGAGCTGGTCGGCAATCTCTGTGGATTGCTCCATGCGACGACGGCGGATGTATTGCGTGATATCGGATGGGACCGAGGCCTGACGGATCATCTCGATGAGTGCGTCGCGGGCTTCGTTGTTGTCGTATGGTATGCCGTATTGCTCGCAGTATTCCTGCATGACGTCTTCGGCGAGGCGCTGCAGGCTGACGCCTCCGTTTTCAGCACGGCGAAAGATTGAGAAGAGTTTTTTTCTCTCCCCTTCGCGGAATCCGGTTTCGGATGCGGTGCCTTTTGAGGAACGGGTGTCGCCCCAAAGGACCTTGTGGCGAGAGAGGACGATGGATGCGACTTCAAGGATGTCTTCGGGTTCCTGCTGCGAGAGGCGGCTTACTGCTTCGGGGTATTCCTTAACATCGTCGAAGATGTCGGCGTATCGGCGGTCGATCTTTGCGAGTGCCTTGCGATTTTCCTCCTCTTCCTTTTCGGCGGCCTTTCGCTCAGCTTCGATGCGCCTGGCCTCCGCTTCTTGGGCTGCTTTTTGCTCGGCAAGCAGGCGTGCCTCTTCCTCAGCCCGTGCACGGGCTTCCGCCTCTGCCTGACTTTTGCGCAGTGCGGGGGTCTGTGCCATTGCTTTCCAATGGTCGATGTCGCGCTGCAATGCGTCGATGGCTGCCTTTCTCCGCTTTCCTTCCTCGATCTTTTGCTGGAGTGATAGACCGCCGGGGGTTTTCTGTTTTGTGAGCTGCCTGAGGTCGGCTTCTTTTTCGGCGATTGTCTGGGAAATCACGTCGGTGGCTATCCGGGTGTCGCCGTCGGTCTGCTCGAGGATTGCATCCCAGGCTGTGGCGGGGTCTGCCTGCTCGTAGATGGGGCTGCCGTCGTGGTCGGTCGGGATGCGGGAGAGTGCGGATGGGGATTCGGCCGACTGCTGGGGCCCGGCTGTGGTTTCGGCTGTGGGGACGATCCCCTCGCCCGTGGGCTCGGGCACGAAACTCCAGTCATTGGAGGCGGAAGGCTCGGGCACGGAACTCCAGTCGTTGGAGGGATTTTCCGGAGATGGAATCTCCGGGACTTGGACGCCTTCGGCGCGAGACTGACCCGACGGGGCGACGGAGGCTTCGGCGCGAGACTGAGGCGACGTGGCGGTCGGGGCAGTCGGGGCTGCTATTGGAGTCGGGGGGGCGGTGGGCTGCGCTTGCCGGGTGGATTCTGTCTTGCGGAGGATGGGGTGGTCAACGAGGATACGACCGCCGGCGAAGCGGATGTTGTCGCGGGTGAGTCCGAGTGCCTGCATGTAGGGGGTGAGGATGTCGGCGGCTGCCTCAAACTCGTCTTCGTGGACTGTGGCGGGGTCGTAGCTTCCGGGATCGTAGTCGCGAAGTTGGAGTGGGTTTGAGGGTGAGGCCATGTTGATTGGGACGGATGTTGTGATGATGGCACCGGATTCGTCGCGCTGGAGAGAGTAGCCGTGACGGAGCTGGTTTGCGAGGTTGCGGAGCCCGTCGGGGGATACGGATGAGTGCTCGGTGAGCTGATGGCCGTCGGGGAGGAGGGCTTGCGCGGATGTCATGAGGGTGCGGAAGAGGGATTTGTCGCCGGTGTCGTTCTGGAATTTGGCGGTCCAGCGGTCGGTGGGTGTTCCGTCGGGGAGGTATTCTCGCATGTAGCCGGCATAGGATCCGTCGGAACGGGCGGCGAGGACTATTGCGTCGTTGCCGTTGTCGTCGCGGTATAGGACGGCACCGACTCCGTTGTCGGCCGGGGTGAAACGTGCGGCATGTGTAGTGATTCCGGCGTAGGGTGAGGCGAAGTGGTCGGGGAGGAGGGATGTGTCGCGACGGGGGTCGGTGAGTCCGGCGGACTGACGGGCGAGTTGCTGCTCTTTCTCTTGGGCGCGCTGGTCGGCGAGGTCGGATTCGAATTGGGTGACGGCTTGGTCGCGGCGTGCGTCGGCCTGCTCCTGGAGGTCGGTTTTCGACATGGAATGGATGGAGCCGTCGGGCAGTTGGACGTCAACAACTCCGGGGACGAGGGTGCCGTCCTCCCCTATCGTATCGCCGATGATGATGGCTTCGGCCGGATTCGCTTCCGCTGACTCGCTATTATTTGCGGGCGCAGTCCCCTCGCCCATGGGCTCGGGCACAGGACTCCAGTCATTGGAGACGGAGGGAGCGGGCACGGGGCTCCGGTCTTCGGACTGGAATGCGACGGAGGGAGCGGGGGCGGAGTCGGGAGCTTCGGGGGTGATTATGACTGATGAACCCGGTGTGAATGGGAGGACGCCTTCTATGGCGTCGGCAGCCTGACGGGCGTGGGAGTCGGCTATGCGGTCGCGCTCCTGCTGACGGAAGGCGGCGGGGTCGAGTGTGGGGTCGGCCTGTGCGATGCGTGCCGGGGATGAGAATGCTATCTCGCTGGTGTCGTCGTAGCGGATGATTATGTCGGGGGATGATTGGTCGGGGATTATACTGCCGTCGGTGTCGATGAGGATCTCTCCATCGATGATATGGGCGGGGCGGTGTTCTTCTCCGGTGATGGAGACGGGGTGGATGAGTCCGGTGGTGCGGTTGACGGATGCGTTTACTCGCTCGTCGGATGCCGCAATCTCTTCGTCTATTCCGGACTGTACGGCGGAGATCATACCGTCGTAGACTGCCTTTGAGCTGAGGTAGTCGGCGGCCTGCTGGCGGAGTTCGGGGTCGGATTCGGGGATTGCGCGGAGGGCGTCGACGGGGTCTTCGGAGTCGAGGCGGTCTACCCATTCGGGGCTTGTGGATTGGGAGAGTCGTTCGCGGCGTGACTGCATGAGGGTGTGTGCCTGTGCCATTGCGTCGGAGTTGCCGGATCCGGCGATTTCCTCACCGTGGGAGAAGCTGTCGGAGATGGCAGTCTGCTCCGGGGAGTCGAGGTTTTCGGAGCGGCGGGCAACGTCGGCGAGGTTGAATCCCCGGCTTCGCATGAGGTCGTGGGCGTAGGTGGCGATTGCCTTTGCCTGTTCGGGGGACTGTGCATGGTCGATTGTGAGGTCGCGGACGATGGTGGCGAGGTCGGAGTCTTCTGCCTGATCTATCTGCGAACGGATGCCGTCCCAGTCTTCGCCGAATCGGAATGAGCCGACACGGTCGGATGTGCGGAGGTCACGACGCGCGCGTGAGCGTGCGACGGGGTATCCGGCGGCCTTCACGCCACCCATGAATCCGCCGAAGAGCCCGACACCGAGAAAGATGTCGACCTGTGTGTCGTAGTCGGTAAGGTCGGAGAGTGAGTTGTCGCCTGTGAATATTGAGTTGAGAACGATGCCGGCTTCCTCTTCGAGGATCTCTCCGGCGGTGCCGTTTATATTGGCGCGATTACCTGTGTTGTAGATTATCTTTACCCAGTCTTTTGCCTTGATTCGGTTTATAAGGTTGGACGTGTTATCGACGACTTTGCCGAGTCCGACCTTGCGCATGCCTTTTGCGGCGGTTTTTCCGGCGAAGTTGCCAATGACACCGAAGTGGTTGCCGAGCATCTCGGTGTAGTTTTCGATTATTGCCGCTCCCTGTGCCTTTGCGATTGCTGATGTGAGGTCGTGGTCTCCGTCGAAAGATATTGAACCGTCGGGATTTTCGACGGGGGCACCCTGGTATCGGCTTATTGCGTCGGCGGCAGTCGCGGGGGCCTGGAGTGTGTTTGCGAGGACGGCGGATTCGGCGACGTCTCCGGCGACGGTGAGTGCGATGCGTTTGAGTGCGTTTGTGCCAAACTTCTTTACAAGGGCACGGCTGAGACCGGATGCGGGGTTTAGCATCATCTGCACAATGTATGGTAACGCTCTGGTGATTGTCTGTCCGGCGGTGTAGCCGTGCGGGACATGGGCGTTGTCCTGGATGTCGTTGCCGAGCATTGTGGAATATAGGAGTGATGTCTCGGCATCGGAGAGGTCTTGTCCGGCTTTTAGCTTGTCTTCGATTGCGAGCATATGTGAAGCCGTCGATATAGACATGACGCCACCGGTGTAGATGTCTCCGTCGGAGAGGGCGTGGGATGCGCCTTTTGCGAAGTTCTTGAGATTGTTTATGTTCCAGAATCCGTCCATGAATCCTTCGGATTTGCGGAGGTGGCTTGCCTCGAGTCGTTTTCGCGCATTGTCGAGGATGTAGTTTTCGGCTATTAGGGCGCGCAGCTCGCTGTCGGATTGGGATAGGGATGCTTCGGGGCGTGGCGCGGGGTGCTGACGCTCGACGGATCGGCGCGTGGCACCGCCTATTATACGCGCCATGTTGTCCCAGAATCCCTGTGAGTCGTCCCAACGATTGGAGCCTTGGTCGCCGTCAATCTGTTGGGCGCGTCGGCTGTTGGCTTTGGCGATGTTTTCCTCGTTGCGTTCGATGCGGGCAGGGAGTGTCTTTTCGGCGACGTCGAGGGTGTCGCGGCGTCGTTGCTCGTCGATGTCTTCTGGGGTGGCGGGGTCGAGTCCGTTCTGCTTCATTCGGGAGAGGAAGGTTTGCCGGAGGCGTGCCTCTCGTGCGGAGCTGACGGCTCGGTCGGCTTCGGCGAATGAGTCGGTGATGGATCCGTCGGGGAGCTGCCATGAGCCTCGAAGATTGCCTTCGTCGTCGGTGGTGACGGTATGGAAGGTGGGGTTCTGTGTGGATGCGGGTGGGACGGTCCCCTCGCCCGTGGGCTTGGGCGCGGGACTCTGGTCGCTTGTGGCTGAGGAGGAACCTCGGATTATTCCGATTGGGTCGGTCTCTATTCCCATCTGCCGGGCGGCCTGACGCATGAGCCGGGAGCGCTGGCGGCCTTCGGGGGTGTTGGCTTGGGCGATGCGATGGGTGGCGGCGGAGGAGGCATGGAGGGAGCTGACTGTCTGCCCCACCCTGTCGTTGATGGAGCGGAGGATGGCTTCTTTCTGACGAAGGGATGGCTGCCAGGGTTCTGCCGGGGGCTGGGGGGCGGGGACAATCCCCTCGCCCATGGGCTCGGGCACGGAACTCCAGTCGACGGAGGGATTTTCCGGAGATGGAATCTCCGGGACTTGGACGCCTTGGGCGCGAAACTGACCCGACGGGGCGGCGGGAGCTGTCAGGACTGTGGGGGCAGACGGCGCGGCAGGGGCCGGTTGAGGATTGCCGAGCATGTCGGTGCGGAATGTGTCGTAATCCGGGGGGGTGTATCCTTCGCGGCGTAGTGTCTCGTAGACCCCCCGCAGATTTTTGTCGGCAGTCATGTCCTGACGGAACTTTTCGTATTCGGGGGGCGTGTATCCTTCACGGCGGAGGGTCTCGTAGACTTGGCGAAGGTTTTTGTCGTCGTTAGTTGCCATATCCTGTTCCTTTAGATGGGTTGTCTCCGTAGCCTTGTCCTTTTGCGGGCTTGGCTGGGTATCCGTTTTGTTTTGTGGTTGTCTTTGTTGTGGTGGAAGTTATTGGTTTGCCTTTGGAGTCGGTGATGGGTTTTCCTGACCGGGACGTGTTGGGCTTGACGGTTGTCTCGCGGACGTCGTATTCCTCGACATGGAATGTACCTTGCCGTCGGGCAAATTCGTGTGCTGCCTCCTGACTGACGAACTTATGTTCGCGACCCTGGGCATCCCATGCGCTGAATTCCTTTGGCTTGTCGGTGCCGGCGGCTTGTGCGTTGTATTTCTTAGCCTGTGCGTTGGATGCTCCGGCTGCGGCTTTCCGTTGGTCAATGCCAGCTTGCTTGTATTGGAGATCCAGCTTCTCATTTTGCTCGGCATATTGAGATTTAATCCTCTCCTGCTCTGCCTTGTATTCCGCCTCTGTGATTTGATGTTGCCGCAACTTTTCGTTGAGTGCTGCGAGAGCCTTATCTTGTTCCGCCTTGGCCTCGTAGCGCTCGTCGGCAATCTTCTCGCGGTCGAGGGTGTGCTGCCAGTTGCGCTGGTCTTTTTCATCGGCGTCGTCCATTGCGCGGGCACGGACGTAGGCTTCGTAGTAGGCCCGGTCGTTTGCCTGACGGTCGGCGTTGATCTTGTCCCAACGTTCCTTTGTGCGTGCAAGCATTGAGTTGGAGGGGTTGAAGGAGTCGGGCGCGCCGCGTGTGGTGAAGAATAGGTTGGCGAGTGATGAGATCCCGTCGGAGATTGCGGACATTACGTTTTCGCGTTTCTGTTTTTTCTCGCGCTGGCGCCGCTGCTCGACGGTCTCCGGCTTTTCGAGACCACCGAGCTTTTCGAAGAGTTCGGTATAGGACATCTTAGGACGGCTCTTGGATTGGACAGGGACCGGGCTTCTGTAAGAGCCTGGCTGCATTTTCTCGATCACGGAGATTCCATCGGGAATATCTTCCGGCGATGGAATCCCCAGGACTTGGACGCCTTTGGCGCGAAACTGACCGGACGGGGCGGTCGGGGATTCGGGAGCCTGGGGCGCGGATGAGGCTGACGGAGTCTGTGAGGTGGCGCCCGCAGTCGCTTCTTTGGGGGCGACTGCGGGGGATGCGATCCGCTGGCGGAGTTTCATTATTGATTCGTAGACTCCCATATCAGAAGGCTCCTCCCATGCCTGCGGCTGCCTGCTGGACGCCTTGGATTGCCTGTGAGACCTGTCCGGCTTTCTGTCGCTGGAGGTCGTTGAGTTCGGCACGGAGTGCGGCGTCTTTTGCCTGGTATTGCGACTCGATTGCGTCTTTGCGGCGCTCGGCGTTGACGACGATGTCGGTGGTGGCGTCGGTGAGCACCTTGTTGTTGGCGGCTTTTGCTGCTGCGACACTCTCGTCGGTTGCGCCGCCGACGGCTGCGGCGCCTGCTGCGGCTCGGTTTCGCTGACGGATGCTCTCCTCGGTGCGAGAGAGCATCGCCTGCGCGTCGGCGCGTTGTGTGGCGTCCTCGTTGTAGCGACGGTCGTACCAGTTCTGGTTTTCGGTCTGCTGCTGATTGAGGTCTTTCTCAATGTTTTTCATTGCCTTTGATGCGGCACGGCCGCCGAAAATGCCAGCTATCGCGGACACGCCGGCTCCGATTGCTCCTCCTATAAGTCCCATAATGGATTCGGTTTTAAAAGATATAAGAATGGCATAAAATTAGGGAGGTATCTTTGCGGATGTGGAATAAGTATTAAAGAACGGAAATCATGGCATTAGGAAGGAAGACCGGTGGGCGCGTGAAGGGGACACCGAATAAGCGGGAGCATCCTCTGAAGCGTCCGATAAGGGAGTATCTTGAGGCACAGTTCGAGCGCAAGGAGCGGGTGGATGAGGATACGGGGAAGAGATACACGGCATCGGATTTCGAGCTGGACATGGCGGCTCTGGAGCCGGGAGAACGGATCCAGGCGACGATGAGGTTGCTTCGGTTTGTGACTCCGGAGATGAAGGCCGTGGAGATGGAGACGACGAGCACGGCAGAGACGGAGTCGCTGTCGGAGCGTCTGTCGGAGCTTGCCGGTGAGGAATGATTAAAAGATAAGGTGAGGGAGGATGATGGGATTGATATATTTGCGCATCAAACGTAAAGAGAATGAAGGAACTGACGCTAATTGTCGCGAAGGGCGACGTATATGACGAGGTTGCGCTGACGACGAGCTACACCGGCTCGAAGATGGGTGGCGATCCGGATGCCTACGAGCGGATCTACACGACGACTGCGGACCAGGCGCAGCTTAACCGCTTCTGGACGGAGTCGAGGGTGGCGGTCTGCGAGGCTCTGCGGAAATTTCTTGATGATGTCGAGGAGGATGAGACGGGGCTGAGGATAGTGCTTTCCCTGCCGTCGTCGTTTGACGACAGTCTGGGGGAGGCCATGCAGGAGGAGATGCGGAGTTTCTTCGTGATGAACATCACGGCGAAATGGTACGTCTTCACGAATAAGGGTGAGGCGGGACAGTATTCGCTTGATGCGGCCGCACATATGGAGGGATTGAGGCGGAAGGCGTGCTATAAGCGCAGGCCTGTGCGCCCGACCTACGACCGAAAATAATGTTGAACCATATAAACCACCACATTTATGGCAGAAAGCAAGAAGGAGCTCACGGTGAGACTCCACGTCAGGGAGATGATGTATGACATCACGAATAAGGCTTACCTGACAGGACGCGCGCGTGAGGCGGAGAAGACTAAGGATTATGAGGCTGCATCGAACATGCAGGCGAGTGAGGACGAGGAGGATTCGTCGCAGCTGCGACGCTCGATGGCGGCGCATTTCACTGCGCTGAAGAGTCTTCTCGGCGAGTATCTGAACGAGGACAAGACCACGACGGATAATCTCATCAATGAGGAGATCGACAAGGACACGACGCTTGAGCTATGTTTCCGCCTGCCGTCGAACTATAACAATGCGTCGGCGGACAGTCTTGGCAAGGGTATCCATTCGTATATCGTGCACATGACGCTCGGGGACTGGTTCACAATCACGAACAAGGCGGATGCGAAGGAATATTTCGAGCTGGCGCAGGTGAGTCTTGACAATGTGAAGAGGGCGCTTTATAAGCGATCGCGCCCGGTGAGACCGACGTATGCTTCCGGAGGAGGCGGCGCATGATCAAGGAATGCGGAGAAAAGGAGAAGGGGGAACGACGGTTTCTCCTTCTCTTCAAACTGAAGGAACTGCTCTATGACATAGGGAATATGGCATGGGTGGAGGGTCATATCCTGGAGAGCGAGAATCTTGAACTTCGGCATACGGTCCAGGATATAGTTCAGGATGGAAACAGGGACAGGGTTGCCCGAATATTGGATAAGGCGCATTGTATAGTGACGGAGGCCCTGTATCCATATACAAGCCGTGAGCTTTATCTGAAATGGAGGGATGACCGTCCGGAACGCCGGCATGTGTTTGGAATATTGCTTAGGGTGCCGGATGATTTTTCGCAGACGACGATGAATCTGATGGAGCATCTGGTGCATGAGTATATGGTGGCTGACGTGATGCAGGATTGGCTGACGATCACTCACGCGGATAAGGCTGCGGTATGGCTGGAGAAGCGTGAGGAGGCGTTGAGCCGACTGCGGAGCTGCGTGAATCTGCGGAGGGGTGGCCAGCGTGTCAGACGCCGTCTGTCGCCGTTCTGAGCATAAGGATATAACGGAGCCTTTCCCGGGAGGGAGTGTGACGGCTCTGTGTTTACTATCGGTTAGATTTATTTTTTTACAGGAATGCAGGAGCCGTGGGTCGTGAGATTCGCGGCTCTTTTCGCGCTTCGCGCTCTCACCGGGATCAGAACTGCTGCGCTGTGCAGACGTCTTCCCGGCTTATGGTGAGGGTTATTGTTTATATATTAAAAGGAGATTATGGAGTAAGTCACACTCACACCTATGTATGTGGCAATCCCTTTGTGAGTGCAGCCAAGACCTATGGACGGTCCGATATGCCATCGTTTTGGTTTTCCAGGAGGCTGCCTGATTGTCACGGTCCTGATTCTCGGGAATACAGATATGCTGTCAAGCCTGGGAGCATATCCGCTGACCCATGCGTGATAATCATCACCCTCATATTCCCTCTGCGTTATCGGAATCTCCACCGCCATACTGTCAATCTCCGGTGGAATATTTTCCTCGGCCATTTTGCATGAATCCGGAATAAATCCGGATGTGCTGTCTTTGGAGATGAAGACGGGGAGAAGCCTGATCTGGGTGCCGAGGGAGAGCTCCTGTCGTGGGGATGGGAGGGAATACGGCACCGTGTCGATGTATGTCACTGTATCAATCACCACATCCCCGACAGTTCCGGGAGGATATGCCTGTTGAGGGGTCTGACACTTGTGCAGGTAGGCTCCGGCAATGATGCTGAGGACAACCACTGCAATGATTCCAAGAAGATTCTTCATGATTTAAGGGAATTTATATGGTTGATGTAATCAATGATTCCGTTGACGTGAGCGAGTGCTATGCGCTGCTTGCTTCCAGTGAGGAGCCTCACCCCTTCGCGAGTGTCATGGAAAGCGCTCTCGGTCAACACTGCGGGACATTTCGTGTCGCGACAGATGGCGAGGTCCTGCTGAATGAATCGCTTCCCCGGCTTGTCGACCACGGCCCGGTTTCCCCTGAGCCCGGCTTCTATGGCCCTTGCCCAGATGGCATCGGCAAGCCTCTTTGATTTCTGCGAGGCGTTGAGTGCCACCTCGGCGACGAATCCGGACCACTCGCCGTCATGCCACTTGCCGTCGCAAGAGTTGGCATTGCTGTGGATTGACACGAGCATCACATCCTCCTTGCCGTATAGGTCGCATATCGTGTTGACGCGCTTCACGCGGCTGTCTGTGCCTTTGTTGATTGGGATGTCGTCACGCTCCGGCACAAGCAGACGTGCGTCATAACCCAACCGTGTAAGCTCGCGCACGATGATGTCTGCCAATTCGCGGCTCCATGCCCATTCCTGATACTTCCTGTCCGGCGAACACTTACCCTTCGTGTCGAATCCGTGACCGTTGTCTACTAAGATTATCATTATCCAAAAGTTTTTTGATTAAATATTCAGTGATTAAATATTCAGATGGTGTCGTATCCATAATTCCTCAATATCAGATTTAGCCATCCTCTTCCGTTTTCTTAGCCGACACATCCTCCAGGCATTTGCCTATGTCGTGCCGACCGATAATCAGCTTCCAAAGATTCAGGATTTTTCCATAGCCGCGATACTCCGCATAATTGTTGATCACGCTGCTCAACTCATTGGCATAGACATAGATCACAATCGCTATCGACACCAGCGGGACACCCAACACCACACCGAAAGAGTGACGGCAGATGTATGCCACGAAAATCCATGTCACATAGTCAAGCATCTTGTTCATTGTCCTGCGGCGCATACGGCTGCCACGAATCTGCTCCCCGCGTTTCCTTGCCGCAAGGATCCCGAAACGGAGGTCTGCCATAATAAGGGCAATCGCAAACATCGCCCACCATCCCATGACGCTCACGAAATCAGCGAGCGTAACCCGGATCAGATCCTGGATTCCAAATAAAATTTCCTCATTCATTTTCGTTTCAGTTTTTTTGGTAAAATTTCTATCTATACCGTCGCCCTCTCCTCGCAAATGAGAGGCATGCGCATCAGTATACCCTTCTGAAATAAGCGGTCACAGTGCCGGTGGTGTTCCAGGTCTTTCCCCCGTCATTTGAGACCTCTATTACTATTGATGACGTCGTGCCGTATGGAATCAATGCATTTGCCTGTGCGTAGAGTGTCGTCTTTGACTTCGCCGCCATCGACCAACTGTTTTTTTCGGGACTTGCCGCGGGCTGGTCGGATATTTTCAGGGGTATGGGCTTAGACCTCGAGTAGTCATCTTCAGATATGTATCCCATGTTCTGCGGGATCCGGTCGAATGAGCCATAGGCAGTCGCACGCAATATTATGTGTCCGGATGCCTTCTGCATCTGGCTGTCGAGATAAGCCGTGCTGTTGGCGTTGTTGTCAAACCTCACCTTGAAGCGCAGCGAATCCGAGGATATCCTCGTCTCGGCAGAGGGGAAGTTGGCGTAGGCGGTAGACGTGGTGAGCGCGTATTGGAGCATGTTGGCGATGTATGGGGAAGCTTTCGTGACGGTTATCTTCGTGACGCATCTCTGGGCGGAGAGGCTGTAGGGGGCGATGAACGCCGCGCCGTTTGCCGCCGCGTAGGCGTTGGCAGGGGTAATCTGATAGTAGCTACCCTTGTCGGTCTTTGTCGCCGAGGACTTCACGCGGTTGAACCCCACGCAGGCGATGAAGTTGTAGTTGTTGGCAGTCAGTCCGCCCAGTGTCTCAATGACGGAGAGCGGCACCTCGATGCGCAGCCCCATACCCGTGGTGGCATACAGGGTGGTCTTCGGCGCGAAGACCGCGAATGGCACCTTGGTCGAGAAGTCGCCCCCGGTGACGGATTCATAGTCGGCGGTCTTATACAGCTCCACGACGAAGTAATACTCGTTGGGCTCGGGGATTAGATATCTGAACATCCACCCGACGGAGTCAGCCGGGATTAGGGCGTAGAACGGCACGTTGACGTCGTCATATCTGTTGACTGACATTGTTGCCGGCTTCGCGTTGATGCCCGCGGCGGCGCCCGCCACACCCGCGTCAAGGAACTGAGCGTTGTTGTGGCGGTATCCGTCGAAATCGGCGAGACGGCTGTAGTCAGTGCCGGCGACAGGCGGACGATATATGAAGTTGGAATGATTGCCGCCGCTCATGGCGACCACATCATAGCACAGCTGTATCAGGTTTCCCGTCGCTTTCCTGCAGTAGTTCTGCTCGGCGGTGTTCATGGGGTATTCCATTCCCCAGTATATCGGCTTGCCTGCCGCCTGCCCACGATTGCCGGCATAGATGCCCGTCTTGTCGGTGGCATTGCCGGGCGTTGTGCCGGTGCCGGGGTCGAAGTCCGTGCCGAACGGGTTGGTGCCCCTGACGGGCTTGCACCGGCTCCATTTGCAGATCTTGCCGTGGGAGTTGCCGCACAGATATGCAAGGTCATAGGCACCGTCGCTCTGCGCGGTGCCCAGACCTAAGAGGGAATACATCTCCGCGATCGTGATGGGGGCGGAGACCAGTCCGTTGCTCACGCTCATCTCTGCTGATTGGTGAAATAGTTTGTGAGCATGCCGAGGAACTGGATGCGCTCCTGCTCGAAGCAGCCAGCGGCATGGGATATTGTGATAGTGCCCTCCGTGCCGACGAAGTCCACGATGTCGTCAAGCTCCTTGCGCGTCATGGGCTGGATCTCGACTTCCGTTGTGACTTGCGCCTGCTTGCGGCGCACATCGGAATATGCCTCGGTGAGCCCGTCCACAATCTTGTCGAACTCTTTGTCATATTCGTTGCCCTTGGATTTGGCTTCCTCATGCGCCTGTATCCTGGAGTCGAAGTCACTGTACTTCTCGTCTTTCTTGAGCTCATCGAGGGCTTTCCTGCATGCCTCCTCGTATTCCTCCATCTTGCGCTGATGCGCGAGACGGTGCAGCAGGATTGTGGTGACGGTGGATGCGGGCATCTTTCGCCCTTCCATCACGGTTGGGATGTTGGAGAGGATCTGATTGCTGATGAAGATCTCGTTGTAGGTCGCTTTCATTGTCTGATGATGTTTTTTAGGATATTGTTATAATGATGCCGTATTGATTGAGCCGCCCTTGACGGACTCGCTCACGTTGTTGACGAACGCGATGACCGCGGATAGGATTTCAGGCTGAGTGTCGTTCTCCACGTTCTGGAAGTTGATGGAGAGGTTCTTGGAAAGGTTCCCCGCGTCATATCCGCTGAATGATGCGAGGTTCACGCCTTCCGCTGCCACGGAGCCGACGATGTTGCCCGCTGAGTTTCCTGTCACGTCTACATTGCCCGTGATGTCATACGCCCTTGCCGGGTCGTTGGAGTTGTCAACAGTCAGGTTGGCACTGTTGATCCCTTTCAATGTCAATTTGTCATTCATAATTAAAAAGAGTTTAAAACATTTTTTTGATATATTTCAGGAATCTCTGGATGTCAAAGATTGCCTGTGGAAATTAATTCCTTCAGTTTCCTGTTTTCCCTTTCAAGGGCAGCGACCCTGCCTTTGAGGTCAAGAGTTTCCTTGCCCACGGATATCACGGACAGGAGAGCCGCCTTGCCGTAGTCGAGGGAGAGGGAGTCGCCACCCTCCACGACCTGCGGGAGTATGCGCTGCCAATACTGCGCGGAAGAGCCGACGTGGATGCCCCTGTCGGGGCGGTCGTTCCATACATGACGGAATGAGGGCGCCTTTGCGATGTCATCCAATCGGAGGGAGAGCTGGCTCACGACGGTCTTGTGGCGCATGTCGGAAAGACAGGTTACGCCTCCGGAGCAGACGAACCCACCCGATTGTGTGATCTCGGCAGTGATTGACGCGGTGCGGAACTTGATGCCCTTGTAGCCGTTGAGGTGAACGTAGTTGTCGGCGGCGAAGGTGAGTCCGTACCAATATGTCGAGCCTGTCTTGTCGTCGGGATATTGGGTGATTCCTCCACCACTACCGACCTGCATAAATGAGGCAAAAACTTTTCCGAAGAACCTTCCGTCGCCCGTGTGTGAAATTGAAGCCACGTTGCCACCGGTCTTATGTCGGAAAATCCAACCGCGTTTTGCCGCATTGGTTCCCCCGTCCATTGTGAAGTATGTCGCCCAATCTCCGGTTATTCCTCCATGAGTGCCGAATGTCGCGGTCTTTCCGAAGAGTATGCCATACGACTGGATATTGTTGACACCGTTGTATAGGGATATGCCGTCGCCTGTTCCGGTGTTTGTCCTCACGGCGAGCTTTGTGGAGGAGAGGTTGCCGTCCTTGTCGACGGAGAACTCGGAGTTTGCACCGCATTGCAGCCTGCCGTCGGAGCGGATGGTTCCACCCGCCGTATAGAATGCCTTGCCGTTGTATGTACGCACCCATGTTGCGTCTGCCATGTAGATGCCTCCTCCATGTGTGTCGGATTTCCATCCGACATTACCCGTGGTGCCTATCCAACCGTTTGCGTGTATCGCACCATTCACGTCAAGTTTTGTGGTGGGTGCAGACTGACCGATGCCGACGTTACCGCCCGTCAGTATGGTTATTGCGTCTGTGCCGTTGTAGCCGATGCCGTATTTGCCATCGCCGTACATGCCGATTCGGTAGAAGTTGGTGGTCTGGTTCGCATTGTAGAATCGGATGAACGCACCGCCGCCTGCTTTCCTGCGATATAGATTAATACCCGTCTCCGTAGTGTAGTTGATAGTCAAAGGTGCGGTAAAGTTCCCACCCGTAGCATAAAGCGTCGCCCAACGCGCAGTGGCTCTCCCGAGAGTCAACTTGGTCGTCGCAGCATCGTAAGGCTTGAATGCGTCGGCGGTTAATATCACGGATTTCGTATCGTCATTGTTGGCTTTCAGTGCGATGTTTGCAGTGCTATGGAGTGTGAGCGCACCGTTGGCTTTTATTGTCATGGCAGCGGAACCAGTGATATTCCCGACACTTGTGAGGTTGCCCGTGACATTTGCAGTGCCATCAAACGACTGACCCCACAGGGTGCGGGCGGTCTGCAATTTCGAGGCGGAAGCCACGTTGTCGGTGGTATTTGCAAGCCGTTTCCAATTTGGGGCGAAAGATGAGCCGTGGTCGCGGTAGATGAACACCGCGTTGGCCACGCCATTGTCTGTCGCCTTCGGGGATGTGGTCACACGTATCATCCTGTTTGTACCCTCGCAGAACGTCTCGATAGTAGCTCCGGCAAGCTGTATGTTGCCGAGGCCGGAGTCGGTGATTATGTCGTTGTTGGCGTAAGACCATGAGCATTTGACGCTCCACTGCCTTCTATTGAACGCCTCGAGTGCTGTAAGTTTCTCGATGAACTTTGCAGTGGTGATGTTGGCTTTCGCCGACCCTGAAAGGAAGTTTATGACGTTGGTTACATACGCGAAGTTGGCGGCATGGATACCATCCAACATGTCGGCATTAAGGTTGGTGTTGACCGTACCGTTGCTTATCGGGGCGTTCCCGTTTGCGTTGCCAAACGTGTATGTCCCTGCTGTGATAGTCCCCCCGTTCAGATACACCGGACGATTCGCGGCGCCCACAGTCGCCGTCGAAGCCGTAGGTATCCCCGCGTTCAGATACATCGGTTTCGTCCTGCTACCCACCGTTGCAGTACCCACCTTCGTAACCGACCCATTAGTCAGCTTCGTATTGATTTCCGACTCCGTATAATACCGCCCGTCGAGTATCACCGAATAGTTTATGTTATCCAGTAAAGTTCGCACATCGGCTAAAGCGGTGCCATTACCATTCATATTTCTCCAACGCAGGCTTGTATTACCTTTGCCGCCTATGATTTGAAAATATCGGTGAGATGAACCGGCTGAAACGCTAAGTATGGCTTGGTATGATATACCATCGCCTTTGTCTGCCGTACTTTGGTAGACTCTTGTTCCGTCGGTATTGAAATCAGCAAGCGTTGTGCCTGTTGTCTCTCCTGTCTGTGGTAAAACCTTGTCCTTGGAATCAGCCTGCGTCTTGGTGTACGCATCCGTTATCCCATAGCCCGATAGAGTTGTAGGCTTGCTCGTTATCGCAGACCACGCCATTGATGTGGGAATGTCGGAAGTCCACGCAACGGTTTTCCACGGAGTCCATGAATTGGCTGTTCCGTCGCGCTGACTGCGGTATAACACGCGACCTATATCTGTGTTGGTTGCCATCCATCCTAAAAGCAGTTCGCCGCCGCCGTTTGAGACACCACCTTGCACCTTTATCAGATTGCCATAAGTTACGGGATAACCATTGTTATAAACCTCGTACATACGAAGTCCCGGCGTCCCTTTTGTGGTTCCCGATTGCGCTGTGAGTCTGCCAAGACTATTGATGTGATCAAGCGACTGGTGGCTCGTGAGGAATGTCGCGCCCTTGGTCACGGTGATTGCGGTGCCGCTCTTGGCTATAGCGGTCACTGCGTTGCCCGTGCCTGTCGTGGTCACGGACAATGCGCTGCCTCCCTCAAGGCTCTTGACCCTTGTGTGCAGGTCGTAGCCGAGGTTCGCTCCAAGTGCATCGTTGGTGGTTGACGGCGGAGCGGACGTCCCCCATGCTCTCATCAATCCGAATGATGAGCCGCCGCTTCCGCTTGCAGAACCGGAACCCAACGCGCTGACACCTCCCGTGGAGTAGAAGTTCCTGTCAACTTTCAGAGCGTTGTTCGCCGAATCCCAAGATATTGTCGCATCGCCTATTTTGATGCCAGATGCGGACGCGGTTATCAGACCTGTCACGCCCAATGTGCCACTGACATGAAGTTTGTATGATGGGGATGTCGTCCCCACGCCGACATTTCCGCCGTGCACAACATACAGAGCCGAGTTGCCGATGTAGACATTGCCCGATTCATTGTTGATGCGGAAGGGTCTTAGTGCATTATACGTTCCACCTGCATCATCCTTTGCGGTGAGCATGAAATATGTGTTTGCGCCGTACTGCCGGATGAAGAATCCGTAGCTGCCGTATTTGGCGCGGAATGCGTTGGCGGACGTGGAAACCACCTCGCCTGTGAAGTTCCCACCCGTAGCATAAAGCGTCGCCCAACGCGCAGTGGCTCTCCCGAGAGTCAACTTGGTCGTCGCAGCATCGTAAGGCTTGAATGCGTCGGCGGTTAATATCACGGATTTCGTATCGTCATTGTTGGCTTTCAGTGCGATGTTTGCAGTGCTATGGAGTGTGAGCGCACCGTTGGCTTTTATTGTCATGGCAGCGGAACCAGTGATATTCCCGACACTTGTGAGGTTGCCCGTGACATTTGCAGTGCCATCAAACGACTGACCCCACAGGGTGCGGGCGGTCTGCAATTTCGAGGCGGAAGCCACGTTGTCGGTGGTATTTGCAAGCCGTTTCCAATTTGGGGCGAAAGATGAGCCGTGGTCGCGGTAGATGAACACCGCGTTGGCCACGCCATTGTCTGTCGCCTTCGGGGATGTGGTCACACGTATCATCCTGTTTGTACCCTCGCAGAACGTCTCGATAGTAGCTCCGGCAAGCTGTATGTTGCCGAGGCCGGAGTCGGTGATTATGTCGTTGTTGGCGTAAGACCATGAGCATTTGACGCTCCACTGCCTTCTATTGAACGCCTCGAGTGCTGTAAGTTTCTCGATGAACTTTGCAGTGGTGATGTTGGCTTTCGCCGACCCTGAAAGGAAGTTTATGACGTTGGTTACATACGCGAAGTTGGCGGCATGGATACCATCCAACATGTCGGCATTAAGGTTGGTGTTGACCGTACCGTTGCTTATCGGGGCGTTCCCGTTTGCGTTGCCAAACGTGTATGTCCCTGCTGTGATAGTCCCCCCGTTCAGATACACCGGACGATTCGCGGCGCCCACAGTCGCCGTCGAAGCCGTAGGTATCCCCGCGTTCAGATACATCGGTTTCGTCCTGCTACCCACCGTTGCAGTACCCACCTTCGTAACCGACCCATTAGTCAGCTTCGTATTGATTTCCGACTCCGTATAATACCGCCCGTCGAGTATCACCGAATAGTTTATGTTATCCAGTAAAGTTCGCACATCGGCTAAAGCGGTGCCATTACCATTCATATTTCTCCAACGCAGGCTTGTATTACCTTTGCCGCCTATGATTTGAAAATATCGGTGAGATGAACCGGCTGAAACGCTAAGTATGGCTTGGTATGATATACCATCGCCTTTGTCTGCCGTACTTTGGTAGACTCTTGTTCCGTCGGTATTGAAATCAGCAAGCGTTGTGCCTGTTGTCTCTCCTGTCTGTGGTAAAACCTTGTCCTTGGAATCAGCCTGCGTCTTGGTGTACGCATCCGTTATCCCATAGCCCGATAGAGTTGTAGGCTTGCTCGTTATCGCAGACCACGCCATTGATGTGGGAATGTCGGAAGTCCACGCAACGGTTTTCCACGGAGTCCATGAATTGGCTGTTCCGTCGCGCTGACTGCGGTATAACACGCGACCTATATCTGTGTTGGTTGCCATCCATCCTAAAAGCAGTTCGCCGCCGCCGTTTGAGACACCACCTTGCACCTTTATCAGATTGCCATAAGTTACGGGATAACCATTGTTATAAACCTCGTACATACGAAGTCCCGGCGTCCCTTTTGTGGTTCCCGATTGCGCTGTGAGTCTGCCAAGACTATTGATGTGATCAAGCGACTGGTGGCTCGTGAGGAATGTCGCGCCCTTGGTCACGGTGATTGCGGTGCCGCTCTTGGCTATAGCGGTCACTGCGTTGCCCGTGCCTGTCGTGGTCACGGACAATGCGCTGCCACCCTCAAGGCTCTTGACCCTTGTGTGCAGGTCATAGCCGAGGTTCGCAGCGAGTGCATCTGTGGTGTTTGTTCCGGGGTCGGCGGATGGCCACGCCTTCATCAGACCATACGAGCCGCCACCGCCGCTGCCCGACACATTGCCGTTGCCGAGGGCGGACACACCGCCGACGGAGTAGAAGCCGTATTTCGCCTTGATCGCGTACTCGCCGTTGCCGAGCGACACTTTCTCGAACAGGTCGTTGAACGTGGTTTTGTCGAGCTTGCCGTCGAGGGCGGTCTGCAATCCGGTGATCTTGGAAATCGGGAGGGACGGGATGTCGGTGGCGGAAAGCGTGGCGCCGGATGTCACACGTCCGTAGGTGTCAACCGTCACCTTCGTGTAGGTGCCGGCGGTCACGCCGCTTGTCGCCAACGACAGGGTGCGGTTGGCGGTCAGGTTGCCGCCACCTGTCAGTCCGGTTCCGGCGGAAATCGTTATCGTCCTAAGCGCGAACTTCGCGTCCGCATCCGTCTTGGATAACAGATGGGATATGTCCTGATGCTTGGTCAGGTAAGTCCCCTTCGGCTGATATAGGGTTGCCGCATCAGTCTTCTTGAGGTAATCAGCGAGCGACTGGTGGCTCGTGAGGAATGTCGCGCCCTTGGTCACGGTGATTGCGGTGCCGCTCTTGGCTATCGCGGTCACTGCGTTGCCCGTGCCTGTCGTGGTCACGGACAATGCGCTGCCACCCTCAAGGCTCTTGACCCTTGTGTGCAGGTCATAGCCGAGGTTCGCAGCGAGTGCATCTGTGGTGTTTGTTCCGGGGTCGGCGGATGGCCACGCCTTCATCAGACCATACGAGCCGCCACCGCCGCTGCCCGACACATTGCCGTTGCCGAGGGCGGACACACCGCCGACGGAGTAGAAGCCGTATTTCGCCTTGATCGCGTACTCGCCGTTGCCGAGCGACACTTTCTCGAACAGGTCGTTGAACGTGGTTTTGTCGAGCTTGCCGTCGAGGGCGGTCTGCAATCCGGTGATCTTGGAAATAGGGAGGGTCGGGATGTCGGTGGCGGAAAGCGTGGCGCCGGACGTAACGCGTCCGTAGACATCGACAGTGAGCTTCGTGTAGGTGCCGGCGGTCACGCCGCTCTCGGCAAGTGATAGGGTGCGGTCTGCCGAAAGGTCTCCCCCACCCGTCAATCCTGTTCCGGCGGAAATCGTCGTGCTCTTGTCGGCTTTCTTTGCAATGTCGGCACTGGGACAGCTCACGTCGCCGTCGCCTTCGAGGGCGTCGAGGAGGGTGAGGACCCATTGGCGGTCTTCGTCGCTCATGCCGGCAATTATTGTGAGGCGGTCGGCTATGGAGCCGTCGATGTATAGGGACATCCCCCCACCCTTCCCGCCTGTGGGGATCCACTGTCCGGCTTCGCTGCGGTAGACATCGCCGGGGATTGTGTCGCCAACGACGGCGTACCATCCGGGGAGTGGACAGGGGTAACGACGGCGGAGGTCGTCGATGGTGGCGTACAGTCCTTTCATGGCTCCGCGGAAGTTGCGTGCCTCGAACCAACCTTTTACGTTTAGGTCGTGGTCGATGCATGCGTTGCCGTTGAGTTCGAGGTCGCCGCCGATGACGGTGTTCTGGGAGACGTTGAGATGGCCTTGTATGTCTTGGCTGTCTTTGCTCATCGTGGATGGGGTTTGTTTTTTTGCTTTTGGAGAGGATCCCCTCGGCCGTGGCCTCGGGCACGGGACTCCAGTAATCGGGACTATATCATGGATTTGGAAAGTTCGAGCATTGTGGTGGCGAGCTGGTCGCCGAGTGCCGCGAGGACGAGGGAGGCGGCACGGTAGACTGTGGCGCTGTAGAGGTCTTCGGGGATGTCGAGTGCCCCGTCGGCATCGATGCGGGGGATGGGGAGGTAGCACGCCTGTGCGATTGTGGCGTCGGCGTTGCGGCAGGAGTAGAATTCGAGCACCTTGCCTTCGGCGCGACGGACGAGTGCGACAACGGGGCGTTCCGGGTTGCCGCATATCCCTTTGAAGGGGGATGCCTGCTGCCTGTAGATAGGGTCGGATTCGGTGATTGCCTCGAAGACGGGACGGTCCCAGTCGCTCATCTGGAATGATATTAGGCGCATGAAGTCGTCGGGGAGGACGAGGAATCCTTTTCCGTCGGAGCCGATGAAGAATGTGGATTCCTCGCCGGGTTCGAGTATGTGTCCGGATTCGAGCATGAACAGTGGGGCTTCCATCTCGACAAGGCGGAGTGCGTCGGGGAGCTTCGCCTTTATGAGTGTGTCGAGGGTGAGCGTGTCGGAGTCGCCGACGGCAAGGAGGGGGGTGTCGGTACGGTTCATGTCGATGGCGACACGGACGGCACGGGTAAGTTCGTCGGTCTTGACTTTCATGCCATCATGCTATGATGATTTCCAGTCCGTGGGATCGTGCGGCGGATTTTGCCTGTGCGGTGGTGCGGACCTCGCGCTCTTCGTAGCCGAATTCTTTCTTGAGGTATTCGCGGGCATCGGGGAGACAGGCAAATTCCATTACGTGGGGAGCGGAGGCTGACTCGCTGGCGGCAGGGATGGAGCCCGAGGCCATGACCTCGGGCTCAGGACTCAAGGCGGCGGAGGGAGCTTCCGGAGATGGAATCTCCGGGACGGGGACGCCTTCGGCGCGAAACTGACGCTGGGCGGCGACGGAGGAGGCTTGCTCCGGGGCGGAGCAAGGGGATTGACCTGAAGCAACATCAGCGGGGGAAGGGGCTGGAGCGGAGCAAGGGGATTGGGGAGCAACCCCGGCGGCGGGGGCTTCTACGACCGGGAGGGAGGGGGCGGGATTGGTGTGGACGCGGATCTCCTCGTTGAGGGGGATGGTGCGGACACTGCGGATTTTTCCGGCACGGAAGTCGGGGGACTGCTCTATGGCGAGCTGGATGACGGGGTTGTCGGTCGTGTAGGTGGCGGGGATGATGCCGTTGGGGGTCTTGGAGCCTCCGGAGAATGAGATCTGGACGCAGCCTTTGCCGAATGGGATGCGCGCGCCCCATTCTATGAGTCCGTAGACGCCGTAGGTAGTTTTTCTTTTTTTCATGTGGGGTATTTTTTAGGATGAGGGAGGGGCGGAGCTGTGCCTCCCCTCCCCCTCGGGATTATGTCTGCATCGGGGATCAGCCGTGGATTATGCCGGAGAATTCCTTCCAAGTTTTGTTCTTGTATTGCCATGCCTCGCCGCAGACGGCGTTTGCGTTGATGCCGGGGCAGTCGGCAAGGAGGACGTAGATAGTGCCCTCGACAGGAGTGGCAGGAGCGTCGGCGGATGCCCACATGATGTAGGACTCGGCACCGGCTGCGGGACTCTCCCCTTCTCCGTCGATCCAGATGTGGCAGCTTCCTTTGAGGGCAAGTGCATCCCAGACAACGGTGGACTCGCGTTTTGCCTCGTGACCCTCGATGCGCTCGCTGTCCTTATGCTCGGCGGAGTAGACGTAGTGGACGAGGCGGTCGTAGGCAATGACTCCGGCGGAGTTGCTCCAACCGAGACGGTCGAGTGTGGGTTCGTGCTTGAGCTCGATGTCGCCGAAGACGGTGTGGATTGTGGATACGGACCATCCGACGGGGTTTGTCTTGACAATGATCTGCACTTCGGGGTGCTTGGAATAGTCGATTGTCTGGATGTTTTCGAGGAAGTTCTTTCCACAGAGTGCGATTACGCTCTTGGGAACGTCGTCGCCGGTGAAGATCATTTTTGCGAGGGAGATGAGCTCCTCGAAGGTCCATTTACCAACCTTGTCGAGGTGTCGCTTGATCTGGTAGCGTATGCCTTCGGTGGTGTAGATGCTCTGGATTCCGAGTGGGGTCTCGATCTGGATCTTGCCCTTACGACCTGCCCATAGCGTGCGGTTGCCCTTGACCTTGAAATCGGCAATCTGCGCCTCGGCGATGAGTGCTTGAGAGAATGGGATTCTTTTCTTGACGCTCTCGAAATAGTCGCTGACGATTGAGTTGAACCCTCGTTTCTGTGCGTAGATCTCGGTGGGCATAGGGACGATGAGGTTTGGAGCGACTTCCTTCTGTGTCTCGAACATGGCGGTTGACATAATGACGAGCGTTGTGCCGGCCGGAATTTCGGGGACGTTGGAGACCTCGTCGGTCTCGGTGGTCTTCTTCCCGTTGATTGCCATGGCGATGGGCGCACCGTCGTTGTCTTTCCCGGTGACGAAGAGCATTAGGTCTTCTCCGGGTGTGGCTGTCGCGCCCTTTGCGTCGTAGCCGTCGACGCCCTTGACAAGGACGGTGGTGAACGGCTGGAGAAGTTTCTTGTCGGTGTTCTCGAGACTGAGAGTGACGCGGTCTGTCGTGCCGTCGCCTACGGCTGCCTTCGTGACGATGCGTGCACGGGGCTCGTCGATGGCGTAGTGCTGTATGACGGGTGAGTTTACCTTTACACGCTTTGCACGGAGCATGATCTGCATGAGCGGTGTGTCGTCGGAGTTAAACCGGAAAAGGTTCTCGTCGATGTCGGTGTCGATGAGGTTGCCGGGTGCGATTCC
The DNA here is from genome assembly GCA_003762615.1 of Muribaculaceae bacterium Isolate-037 (Harlan). GTDB lineage: Bacteria > Bacteroidota > Bacteroidia > Bacteroidales > Muribaculaceae > Lepagella > Lepagella muris. The sequence continues at coordinate 58,436 of RIAZ01000004.1, read as the reverse complement.
CCCGGTGGCTGCCGCCACGGTGCTGACGGTGGTTGACTCGCCGGGGAGCTGAGTTGGGAGCCCGGCATGACCGGGGGATGTGGTCGGGGTCTGTGCGCCTGTCACGACGGGACCTCCAGTTGCATTGTCTGTTGCCATTTGATGGATTATGTTATGATTAATATTCGGATTCTGATTCAGGAGGGCTCAATGATCAAGCCGGGACGAATCCCGCCGGAGAGGTCGGCGAGGGCGCTGACGGTGGCGGAGCATCCGGGAGCGTGGCAGGGTATGCCTGCGGAGCCGCGGACGGGGGCGTCGGAGGAGCGGCTTCCGACAATTTTCAGTTGGGAGCCGTTCATATCATCGTGCCTGTGCAGCTATGTCGAAGATTGACGGGGTCTTCTTGCGTGGAGGGGCGGCGTTCTTTCCGCCGAGGGGGACCGTGCCGTCGGACTGCGGCTTGCGGAGAGTCTCCTCAATGCGTGCGTTGCGTCCGGCAATCTCGCCTTCCTGCGATGCTGCGGCGACGTCGGAGTCGTGGTTGATGCCCTTCATGAGCATCTCGACGGTTTCGGGAGAGACCTTTCCGAGGATGTAGTCGCGACAGATCTCGGTGAGGCGCTGCATAGCTGCATCAAGATCGTCGTCGGAGATGCCGTTCTGCTGCACGTAGGATTCGAGTCCCTTCAAGGTCTGGGTGAGATTCTGCTTGTATTCCTCCTCGTATTGAGTCTCCTTCTTGATGCGTTCGGCAAATTCCTTATTGGCCTTTGCAATCTCGTCGAGCTTTTCGGGGTCGTTGATGGCGTCGAGGAGGTCGTCCTTGCCGTAGATGCGGATGAGGGCGACGGCGGGATCGTCGCCGTTCTTCCAGTCCATCATGAGGCGGGCGGAGCGCGGGTCGGACGTGAACATGTCGGAGAAAGCCTGCTCCCGCTTCGCGGACTCACCGAGGCGACGGTCGTAATCGTCGTAATCATCGGAAATCTGGGAGAAAATCTCCTCGTCGTCGGCGAATGCCTTGTCGGGATATTTCTTACGCAATCTTTCAATATGAGCGTCGCGTCGGCTCTTATTTTCTTTTGTATCAGCCATATCGCTTGGTAATGGTGGTTTCTTTCGCGAAGATAACGAGCAGAATATGGTTTGCAGCCTTATGTTTTAAAGTCTGCATGAGTTATTTTTGCGATATGGGACACAGTTTCCTATCCTAATCCATAGAATATTAATCCAAGGCTAAAATTATGAGACGAAAAGGGGCAGTGATAGAATATGCCAGAGAGCGGAACAGGGAGATCTTCCTATTGTTCCGGGAGATAAACTCGCGCGGCGGTCTGTCGCGCAGTGAGGTGTGTAAAATCATCGCGAAGTCGCCGGCATCGAGGTTCTGGGTGTCGGAGGAGCGAGCGTCATACGTGGTGTCGGCGATGCTTGCGGGGCGTCCGTTGCAGCGTATGAGAGCCGGGCGGGAGGCGATGTTCAGGGAAATACTGCGGAGGGTGCGCGTGCTGATGGAGGAGCATCCGGATGCACGGATCATCGAGCTTGTAACGACTGTGATCCATCAGCCGGCACCGGAGTTTTATCTGACGCCGGGGACGGTGGGGATCTTCTATCATTATCACTGCAAGAGCCAACGCGCACGGTCGCGCATAAATTTCGCGGATGTATGAAGCCAACTATAGAAGAGATATTGCAAGAGAATGCCCGGCGCAATGAGGCGGTGAATGCGGAGTTCAATCCGGTGACGGGTAAAGGGTCGGTAGGCGAACGTTTCCTGCTGGAGCTTCCGGACTATCCGATAAGACGGCAGTGGCTCCCGACAGGGATGATGAAGGTGCCGCTCGTGCAGAAGCTGCGGGAGTCGGGGACGGTGGAGAGGTTTATCAGGGAGCGGCTGGGATGTGAGGCCGATGAGGATGCGATGGAGTCGGTAGTGGAGAGTTTCGTACGGCTGCGCAACAGGTATGATTTCCCGTTCTGGGCGGCGGTGCACGTGTATATCCTATCGAAGGAGACGGGTGAGGGTGAGATATTGTTCCGGCTGTCGCGTCCGCAGCGGAAGTTTGTAAATATGCTGGAGAGGTTCCGGACGGCTAACAGGCCGATAAGGATGGTGCTTCTGAAGGCACGGCAATGGGGAGGGTCAACGACATCGCAACTTTATATGGCATGGTTGCAGCTTGTGCACCGTGTCGGTCTGAATTCGGTGATAATATCACAGACGAAGAAGACTTCGTTCGCTATCAAGGCTATGTATGACCGTGCGTTGTCGCGCTATCCGGTGGGGTTGCTGCACAGGGTCGGTGAGGCTTATGACGCGAATGAGGCTAAGATGGTGAACGTGGGTCTGACGGGTGACTACAAGAAGATCCCGCAGAGGGACTGCACGATCACGATAGCGTCATACGAATCGCCGGACGCATTGCGCGGCGACTCGTATTCGCTGGTGCATTGCTCGGAGGTGGGACTCTGGGCACCGACGGACATGAAGAGTCCGGATTCGGTCGTGAGGTCGGCGTGTTCAGGCATATTGCTGCGGCCGTACACCATGATCATTTACGAGTCGACTGCCAACGGGACTGGAAATTTCTTCGAGCGGGAGTATAAGGCCGCAAAGGAGGGTAAGTCGCAGTTTGCATCGCTGTTCATCTCATGGTATGACATAGACCTATACAGGGAGGAATTCGAGACAGAGGAGGAGAAGCGAGAGTTTGCCGAGAAGCTGATAGAGAACAGGCTGAACGCGAACGTGGGGAGCAACAGGGAGGAGCCGGGGCGTTATCTCTGGTGGTTATGGACGCAAGGCGCGCCGCTGGAGGGGATAAAGTGGTACGTCACGGAACGGTCGGGGAAGGATTCGCACGCGGTCATGGCTGCGGAGTATCCTACGGACGACATCGAGGCATTTGTGCATTCCGGATCGATGGTGTTTGACAAATATCGTGTGGAGCCGTTGAGGCGGACGTGCCGCCCGCCGGTGTACGTCGGGGAGGTAACGGGGAACGGCGAGTATGGAGAGAAGGCTCTTGATAACCTGCATTTCTCGGAGGACAGACAGGGCTGCCTGAAGGTGTGGTCGCTTCCGGAACCGGACTTGGAGGAGGAGCGCATAACGGACAGATACCTGACGGTGGTGGATATAGGCGGACGGTCGGATAAGGCTGACTGGTCGGTGATAGCGGTGTTTGACCGGATGGATATGATGGAGACGGAGGGACGTCCGGCGGTTGTGGCGCAATGGCGGGGGCATCTCGACATTGACCAGATAGCATGGAAGGCGGCGCAGATAGCGAAGTATTACAATGACTCGCTGCTGGTGATCGAGAGCAACACTCTGGAGACGCATGACAGGGAGCGACAGGTGGAGGGGGACCAGTCGGGGTATATCCTGAACCAGATAAAGAGCGTGTATGATAATCTTTATGCGCGGTCGCAGTCGGATGAGGAGATACGGAACCACGTGCCGGTGAAATACGGTTTCCATACGAACACGAAGACCAAGCCGCTGATCATCTCGTCGCTTGTGAGGATTGTGAGGGAGCGTCTGTATGTGGAGCGTGATGAGGATGTATTGACCGAGTATCTACAATATGAGCGACGGCAGAACGGAAGCTACGGTGCAATCGTGGGTCATCATGACGACCTGCTCATGACACGAGCAATCGGGCTGCACATCTGCTTCTCGGAGATGGAGATTCCTAAGATCGTGACGACATCGCGCGCACGACGGAAAGGGAGAGGCGCAATATCGGAGGCTGCGTTCTGATAATAGGCAACGTCAACGACGGAGCATCTGCTGCGCCTTGGCCACTGCCTGCGGGTCGGCCGCCTGCGTTGACTGCGCCATCATCTCCGGCGGAATGCCCTGCGGTGGCTGCCCCTGCGCCATGCGTTGCTCGTCGGCGTTTATGCTCTGGAGGAGACCATCGGCGAAGGGGAAGCATCCGTATTCGAGGAGCTGTTTCGTAGTTATGCCGTTGGCTTTCCAAAGCTCCATCATGAAGTCGTTGGCGGCTGCACGGTAGACGGGCGAGGATTGGCTCTGCGCTATCTTGAGGTCGTAGTCAACGTTGCGCTGGCTGCGGGAGTCATATCTGACGTAGGCACTCTTGCCTGAAATATTGATCAATCGCGGCTCGTCGTAGAACTGCTGGATGTTCTTGACGTCTTTCATGGCGCCTTCCTCCTGGAAGTCCTGATAGGTGTCGAGTATGTCCTGAAGGGATGTGGTGGCGTTCTGCGACTGCTGGTGGTATAGGCTCGCGGACATACCGGCGAATCCTTCCTTTCCCTGTATGGCACCGTTGACTCCGGAGATGTCTTCGAAGAATTTGAGCTGTATGTTGAGCAACTCGTGTATGCCGATGTTGGTGCAGTTGTTGGCTATCTGCTGCGGTATGGCTGTGCCGGATTTTGGCTGACGCATCATTATGACGCCGTTGAATCGTGCCCACTCGTCGGCAATGTCGTCCATTGTCATTCCGGTGGGGAGACACTCTTCCGGAAAGAGAAGGACACCCTTTGCGGATGCACGCATTATCCAGTCGTACATTATTATGAGGCGGTTGACGTAGCGTTGCTGGTCAATGACATCGGCGACGTAGCTATGGATCTCGCCGTCGATCATCGGGTAAGCCTTCCAGACGTATGGGTGAGACTTGTGCCAGTATGGGGTCTCCCCTTCCTTGAGGATCTCGCCGAATGGAGTCAAATAGTAATAGTACCAGTAGGAATCGATGAACCATTCCGCCTCGATGAGCGGGATCTCCTCTTCGGGCATTCCGGCGGCAAGACCACGGCGGATGCGGTCTTCATTGACGGCGCGGACCATACGGTCGTAGTCTGCGGTCTCGATCTTGTAGTAGTCGCCTGTGTTGTAGTCGTGGCAACGGTAGCGTTCCTTTGTCTCCTTTCGCCAGACTTCAATGACGCGGCAGCGCGTGGTGTCGGACGGGACGAGGAAGTCTGAACAGCGCGTGTCGATGGGGACCCCGAACTGCTGGTAGGTGCCGGCAATCACGTCGCGCTCCCTTGCCATGGCATAGACCTCGCGGAGATGGGCGTAGTCGGCGGGTGATTTCGCAAATTCCTGACAGAGGCTCTCGAAGGGGAGGTCGTGTATCTCTCCGACGCATGAGCAATCCCAGCCTCGGAAGTCGCGCATGTTGTTGTCGATAAAGAAATTGTCGGGCTGCACGTAGTCGGTCCAGCAATCGGTGCGCTCCATACGCCAACCGTACCATTTGCGGTGGACGACGAATCCGGAGATGAGGAATTCCTCCATGCTCCGGGCGTGAAGCTCGCGCATCTTGTTGAGATTCATGTTGCATTCGAGGGTGACAGTCATGGTCTCTCCGAGTTGCTGCTCATCGCGGTCGCGAGCGACGCAGACGGGAGTGAGTGCCTGTGTCTTGAAGAGTCCGAGGATGGAGCGCACCATCTTGCGGATAAGGTTGTTTTTCAGGGCAACGTTTCCCTGAGACTTGATGTAGTCTTCCTCACGCATACGATGGCCGTCGACACATATCACATCATCCCACTGTCGGCCGTAGGTGTAGTTCTTGTTGCGCTGTCGGTCGCGCCGGAACTGATCCATGGAGTTCCAGTAGTTCTGCGCTTCCATGAGGACGCGCATGCCTCTCTCGGTGGCGGATGAATATTCCGCCACGGAGTCGATTGCGGCTTTCCTATTTCGCCTTGGGGCGCCGCCGACGTTGCTGAGCCTGTGTAGTTTTTCTGCCATAGCGTGATGTGATAAAGGGATTGCCCGCGAAGTTAGTGTTCTGCGGGCAATCGTCGGAATATCTATTAAAATTGAGAGGATGAGTGGCTCAGAGTGTATGGTTTCGGGATCACTCTACAACCAATTCCCAGTCCTTTGCAAACACATCGCTGATGGAGGGAACCCAACTGTCGGCACGTCCGGTCTTGCGGTTATAGATAAGACATTGAGATGTGTAGTCAATGTGTGCTTCACCTGACATGATGAGTTCCTTTGCCCTGTATGGAAGTGACTGCATTTTGGGGATGATGGCTCCATTGATCTGTGCCAGCACTTGCTTGAATACGACAATATCCTTGCCGTTCCATCCTTGTCGGCGAATGACAAATCCCCTTTCAAGAAGCGTGATGGCAACTGCGAATGATAGTCCGGAGAAACCACCCTCGCCAGTTTCCATGAGAGTTGTGCGAAGCGCAAGAACGTTCATGTAGTCCTGCATGACCGCATTCTGAGCATGAAGCATAGCCTGTATTGTAGTCGGAAGTTTTTTGCTTTTGCTTTCAATGAAAGCGTTGAGATTTCCAAGTTTCTCTGCAAGCTCGTTCCATTCGATGTGCATACGATCAACCGCAGTTTCTGCAATGCGGTATGCTTTTTCAAATACTTCTTTTGGGGACCAAGACTCATAGCCGTCCTCATAGACAACCATGTAACCATCCTCAACGGGGTCAAGGCTCTTGAGGTTTTCATCACCGGGCATACATATCTTGCCGCCCTTTCTGACCGCGGGCATTGCCTGTACGGTCTTTGTTCCGATGTACTTTTTCATAATGTTTATATGGGTTTTACTAAGCCGCCCAAGGCTTTATTTCTTATCGTAGATATTGCCAACTACCTCAATTTTATTATTGTCTGAAATGTTGTGGTTTCCTGGGTTTGTAGCTCCAATCTCGCGTCCCACGAATGAGACGTTGCGATGATTATATTCAACCCGCATCATTGTCCCGAAGTAACCATATTTAATAACATCTCCCTCATAAATCTCAACTCCGTTGCGGTCTCAAAGTCCGGTATACTGACCGATTGTGTCTTTCTCCACCCACGGCTGACCGCCCCCTTTAGCTGCAATAGCGAACATACCATCTCCGTAGTCAATCAGAGAGCCGTAGACCCAATGACCGTTGGCTTTGGTTTTAGCTCGAAATTTAATTTGTCTGGTCATAGTTTCACATTCATCTTTTCAGCCAATTCATAAAGTTTCTCCCACGCTTGGTTAAAACTTTTTGATTGTTCGTTAAAATTATCCACCCATTCATCAACACTCTTGCGACAGCTTTCCTGAAGCGCGGCGTTTTCCTCCTTCATCTTGCGAATCAGTTCCCATGCCTTGGCTAATTGCTTGCGGTCATGCTCCACCCAAAGAGGATAGAGTCGTGTGGCACAGACGAGTGCCACAACGATAATCAGTGTAATGCAGTAAATCATATTCCTTTCATTGTCTCTTGATAAAACTTTTCACTTTCGATGCAGTCGATGCAGACTTCCTGCCCATCTTCGGTGTAGATAAGTTCGCTTGACTTTTCTCCACACCATTCACATTCTCCGGTGTGGAGGTCGGAGGGTGTGTAAATTGTTTCTGTTGTCATAAAAGTTCCATATTCTTTCGCTCCCAATATGTGGTGTATTTTGTAGATGGTTCCTTAACCACAAGAATACGCACGAATGAGAATGGCCCGGTATGTCCGCAACCTTTGCGCATTTCGATAATCTGTCCTATGTTGCCGGATCTTATATTACGGACTTTGTCGCCGATGTGAAATTCCATATTTTCTATCATTAAAATAGTCTTGGGATGTTTTGATATTCGATGATTCTTTTTCTGGCCGCATCATAATAAAACGGATCCAGCTCAATGCCCAACAGAGAGTATCCGAGTTGCTCACAGGCAATGGCATGGCTCCCGCTGCCGAGGTGGGTGTCGAGGATTTTCCAACCCTCCTGCGCGTATTGTGTGAGCAGCCACGCATATAGCGCGACGGGCTTCTGTGTCGGGTGAATGCGCTTCTCGTTGAGTTTCTTGTTGCCCTGCATCACGCGCCCTTCCTTAAAGGATTTACCCTGACACATACCATTCCACATGAAGGGGAATAGCCTGACGGAAGAGAAAAGGTTGGTAGCGGCTATCTCGCAATCGGAAAAAGTGGTGGAGGAATTACATTTGTCCCAGATTATACGTCCCGGAGCAAAGGGATAACCAATGAAATAGTTGCAACCCCATACGATGTAATACCGACTGACCCTTTCTAATTCCATGAAATAATCCTGACCGGGCACTTGCCACTTGTCGCACTTATGGTAGTCAATACGTTCAATTCCCGTTGTACTGTATCGCTTGCCGTAGAATCCACGTCTTTCCGGTCCGGAGAAATAGGGAGGGTCAACTATAGCGAGATCAAAAGATTTATCAGGCAAACTTCGGAGTATATCCATGCAGTCACCTTGATGGAGCGTAATGTTTCCCAACTGTTCCATATCTCAGCAATCGATGAAGTCAAACAGACTTGGTTGAACAATTCTGGATCTTTCGACTATCGCTATGGCTTCAATCGCTTTGCGAACATAGATGGGATGTGGTAGTTGTCTCATACCCTTTATGTGATTCAAAGCATTGATAAGACACCCCTTCAATGTGTAAGCCCTTTTATGGTCTTTCCAATGGGAAGACGGCCAGCAGCCTCCGCCATGTTCAGGCTCATACAGACCATACCCAAAGTGATAGTGCCCTTCCTCATCCATCGCCACATTGATGGAAAGGAAATAAGAATTACTTTGGGCGAAAACAAAAGCACAATCCGGATGCAGGGCTTTATGTTCAACCTGCTTTTGTGGCTTGAACAAATTCCCGACCTTTGTGTAATCTTCGATTGCAAACAGAGGAACGGAGCCATTCTCCATAATCCAAGACTTTTTTATCTTTTTGAATTCTATCTGTTGTGCTGTCATTGCGGGGATGTTTTGGGTTTGAATTGATAGGCTTATCCTTTTCGGAGATTGGGAGAATAATATCCTTTTGCCGGGTATGTGCCGTTGCGCAGGTGACTTTCCTTTGCCTTGCGTGAGGTGTATGCCTGTGATTCCTTCATGAACTGCGCGGTCTTTCTCAGATTCATGTCGGCGGCCAGGCGGTTGACCGTGCGCAGGCTCACGCCGAGATATGTGGCGCAAATCTCATTACGCATGTGGGGGAAGTTGAGGCGCAGCCAACGTCTTTCGCTATCGCCAAGTCTTATCCGGGCGTGATCGTAGCCTTTCCGCAGTCCGAGCTTCCAGCATTTCTGATGTATCGCCATTGCGGTAGTGCCAAACCGCTCTGCCAGCTGCCGGGCGGTCATGGCCTTGTATATCTTTCTGAGTTCTGTCTCCTCAGATGGTGTCCAGTGTTTCATGATTCCTGATTGAAGAGGTTTGGGGTCGATGTTGGAAAGATGATGGGGTGACTATTCAGCCCGTCCTTCAAGTCCTCCCCTATTTTCTCGACTTCCAGAAGATGCCGTTGGATCTTGCGGAGCTCCTTGTCAATGCCGAGTCGTCGGGTCTCGTGGGCAGGCAGCGCCGTTGCCCACCAGTAGCCCCTCTCGGCATTGCTGGTTATTTCATTTATGTGCGTGAGTATATCTTTCTTTGTCATGATTGTCGGTTTTATCATTTCTTGCGGAATGTGGCACCGCGCATGGGGACGAAGTTGAACATCTCCTTGCAACGGTCATAGATGCGTGCGCCGTAGACTTCGGCTATCTGATCGACGGACAGGTTGGTGGTGACGTGGGTGAATGACGTATGGCGGCGGTCATAGCGGCGCTGTAGGATGTATTGGAATACGTTCTCGGTGTTGCCGTAGTAGCCGGTGGGGATAGTCTCTGAACCCAGCTCGTCGAATGCCTGACGTCGGCTGTCGATGTAGGTCTGTATGCCGTCGTATCCCTTGCGCTGGTAGCCGGAGCAGACCTCTATGGCGTTGGAGATGCGGAATCCGTATGGGTTGCCTTCGGCATCGGCAGGACGGACGATGCGGCAGAAGCGGAGTATTACGTGGAGCATGGTGGTCTTTCCGGATCCTATGTCGCCCCATAGCCAGAGACCTTTGGAGGGGTCCAGCCTGCCGGGGGCAGAGAGACACCAGAGGAGAAGGTCGTTGAGCAGGGGCTTCATCCCGTCGCGCACGACGAATGAGGGGCATACGGTACGTGCGACACGGATGAGGAGCCTCTTGTAGTCGTCAATCCTCGATAAGTCCGCAGCCGGGTTTGACGGGGGCGCGACGGGGCGTGCGGCGTTGAGGAGAAGGCTTATTTGCGTCGGGTGCATTGCTGAGATTCTTTATGGCATATTTCAGCCAGTCGTTGAAATGCCGTTTGGCATCGGATAAACTTGAATGTGAAACGTCGCCGCTCTTGCAGTGGAGCGCGAACTTCTCCATGAATTGCCGGAACTCGTCGGCGGAGATGGAGTGGTTCTTGCATATAGCCTCTGCCCATATCTGCTCGCCTGCCATGAGGGGGATTTCCTGATCGACGGTCAGGGAGTATTCCGCAGGCGGGTCGGCCGGGCGTTCGGCTGTCTTTTTCTTCCGTGGGGCTTTCTCTTTCGAAGCCGGAGGAGCGGAGACGGCACTGTCTTTACTGTCGGTCTGCTGGGGCTGATGTCTCGTTTTCTTCCCTTTGGATCCGGTCACGCCGTCGGCTGACTTGCGCGGCATGAGGGAGTATTCGGCGATAGTGCCTCTGCGTCGGGATGATGAGCATATACCGGCATATCGTGCCTGTATGCCCTTTGAAGTAAGGATGCCTTCAGACTCAAACAGCTCTCGCGATAACAGACCAATGTTCATGCAGCATTCGATGACCTCCTGTATATTTGCCTCGGTATATCCGGTAAGTTCCGAAATCATAAAGGGCAGCTCCTTGTCCCACCTGATGTAGTACCCATTGCGGTAGATAATACACAGCAGGAGAGTATATACGCTTATGGCCTTGCCACCTTGATACTTGATGAGTTTTCTTATCTTGAGGTCCTGATAAAAATCCACGTCGAACGGGAAATAGTCAAGCCCCTGTTTGATAGTCCTTGCCATGGTTGTTAAACTTCTTTGATCCTTATTCCGTAGACGAGCAGCATCAGCTTTCTCTTGATGATGTATTCCGGGGTGCGGACCCCTTTGGTATCCTCGACGATTGTATCGCCCTTGCGGTCGCGGTAGACGAAATCGGCGATGTAGCGGCAGTCGTGCTCGAGGAGGTTTCCCTCGGCATCCCGCTGGACGGGTATCAGGATGAAGGATACCTGTTCGCGGAGGTCGGTGATCAGGCCGTCGCGCAGCTTGGCTTTCAGGGAGAGGGCGCGCCTGTGCTCCCTCTCCGAATCGTAGCCGCCCGACTTGCTGGCACCGAACTTATTCCTCTTTCCCTTTGGCTTCCGGGATTGGGACTTTGTTTCCTCGAGCGTCATTTCCGTAGGGCTGATTTTATTGCCTGGGACGGGGAGAAGCGGACTGCCTTGTGTGGCGGGACCGGCATCATGGCCTTCTCGGCAATGTTGAAACTTGTGCGTGCGGGCACATCGACGACACGGAAGACGCCGAAGTCGCGGATCATTATGTCCTCACCCTTGCAGAGGGTGGAGGCCATGAGGTCAAACATTCCGTTGACGGCACGTATGGCGGATGCGCGGTGGAGCCCGCAGCTGTGGGTGAGATACTCGATGATTTCTTGCTTTCTCATGATAGTTTTCTTTTTAGTTTGTTGATGAGTTTGTTTGTGATGCGGATCCTGTTGAGCTGTCGCGTGGATGGGTCGGGGATAGCCTTCATCATCGTGACGAGATTCTCCATGGCTGCGATGGCTGCATTCAGATCCGTCTTACATATCTCCGGCATGAGTCTGTATCATTTAGGGCGATATTTCCATCCGTTGAGTTCATAGACGCGGCGGCGTGCGAGCTCGCGGTCCTCGCGGGCAAATTCGGGTTCGCCGTCAACCTCGGCGTATGCGTAGCCGGGGAGTCCCTGCGTGGTGGTGAACACGTCGATCACCTGACAGATGCGCCACCATCCGCTTATCATGCGGAATATGTATTGTCCTAATCTCGGGGTCATATCGTTATGCGTTAAGGAATGATGAAACGAGTTCGTCGAAATACATCTCATCGGTGGGGATGTCGTCGGATGCCGCCATTATCATGTTGGCGATCGACTTCTTGCGATGGATGATTGAGTAGAGGGTGCGGTCGATGGTGTTGCGTCCGATGAGATAGTAGCAGGTAACGTTGTCTTTCTGCCCTATGCGGTGGGCGCGGTCCTCACACTGGCAACAGTCGGCGTAAGTCCAGGGGAATTCAACAAACGCCACGTCGGATGATGCAGTGAGGGTCAGCCCTACTCCCGCCGCCTTTATTGAGCAGATGATAAGGCGCGCGTGCCCGGACTGGAATGAATCAACCGCCGCCTGCTTTGCCGTGGAGGAGTCGCGTCCGGTGACGCTGACAGCTTCGGGGAATGCCTGAAGGAGGGCGTCAACAATCTCATGGAGCGAACAGAAGAGGATGAGCGGTTTGCCGGAGGCGAGGAATGCGGAGACGAAATCAACGGCCTGCCTGACCTTCCCTTTCGCGGAGAGGGAGCGCAGCGTCATGAACCGGACGAGCGCCTCCATGCGCATCTTGCGGCGGATGTCGGCATCGGTGCATGCGGTGTAGGTAGAGAGATACTCGCGGAGGTCGGCGGCTGCGGTGTCGTAGATCTTGCGGCTCTCCGGGTCAAGCTCGACGTAAAGGTCGGTGCGGGTCTTGTCGGGGAGCTGTGTCAGCACGGTCTTCTTCTCGCGGCGTATCATGCAATTGCCGTAGAGCATGGAGGAGAGCCGGGCAAGCGCCTCAGCCTGTTCGTCGTCCTGCTCCTTGGCGAATGAGCAATAGTCGGCACAGAACTTGGCACGTCCTCCGAAATCGGATGCGAGCCGCCCCATTATGGAGAGCTGGGCGATGAGATCTGCCGGACGGTTGACGACGGGGGTGCCGGAGAGGAGCGCGATGTATTCCTTGCCGGATGTTATACCCTTTGTGAATATGGTCTGTTGTGCCGAGGGATCCTTTACGCGGTGCGACTCGTCGATTATTACGGAGCGGAACAGGCTGATGCAGGAGGAGAAGACCACATCTTTCAGGCGGAAGGGACCGTCGCACTTTATGTCCCAGACGAAATATTTACGCAGGGACTCGTAGTTGACGATCGCCACCTGATAGATACCCATTGAGAGGAGATAGGGGAACGTGGCACGTGTGGCATTATCAAGGACAAGGGCCTTTGCATCCGTGAATTTCTCAAACTCGCGCTGCCAGTTAATCTTCAGCGAGGAGGGGCATATCACCAGACAGGGGTAGGCATGGGCGCAGTCAACCACGCCTATACTCTGGAGAGTCTTTCCAAGCCCAGGCTCGTCGCCGATGAGGAAGCGTTTCTTCCGGAGCCCGAAAAGGATTCCCTCACGCTGGTAGTCGTATGGCTCGACCTTCAAATTATGACGCAGTGTTGTCTTTTCCATGAGATAAGTTTAGGCACCACCACATGAATGCGAGATGCTCGTATTTGTCGCGTCCGCGTGTGTAGACGGGATCATCGCGACGGATGAATTTCTTGAATACCCGGCAATTTTTCTTGCTGATGGCATATATGAAGTCCTGATTGCTACGGGCCACGTCCATGTACCATGCACGGGAACGGTCCCAGTCGAAGAAGTCGACCGCCTCCTCAAATTCCTTCTGGGATGATGCGAAGGTTGATTTGAGATCGCCGCCGAAACGGGCATCGTCGAGCCACCAGTCCCATTTGCATCGCGTGGGGAGGAAGAATGGGAACCCGCAGTATTCGAAGTGCTGGGCGTCGTTGACCATGAAACGCTGTGTGGATGCGTGGTCGAGCACATGGCGTAGGAATCGGTCGGAGCGTGCCTCGGCACGCAATGAGCGATACATCTCGCGTGCGTGGTAGAACTCCTCCTCGGTGTAGGTCACGTTGTCAACGGTGAGGCGGTAGTAGTTGACACGCTCCGGCTCTGTGATGATGGCATCGACGAGCGAGCCGAAACGGAATGCCTTCTCCCTGTCGCCGAACTGTTGCCGGGGGTAGAGCAACTCCTTGAGCGCGGTGAGGTCGGAGTTGGAGACCTCACTGCGCTGGTAGTATGTATCGGGATTCGTGTTCATGGTCACTGTGCCTTCACTTCGTCAACATATATGATGCTCGGATCAACAATGCATTCCCCTTCCTTATTTGCAAGACGCTCGCAGAACGTGATCTGCTTGCGGAATATCTTGGCAAGCTCGGCATCGGGAAGAGTGCTCCCCTCCTTAGTCCACCACATCATGAGCACCTGAAGGTAGCCCTTTGGGTCGGTGATGCGGATTTTCTTCGAGACCTTAGCCTTCGGGGTGTAGGAAACGCGGGTCGCTTCCTCGGCGAAGAGGGATCCGGCTTCGGCTGCAACCTTTTCAGCCGCGCGACGGCGTGCCTCCTCCTCCTCACGGGCGGCACGCTCGGCTTCCTTTCGTGCGCGTTCGGCCTCCTCCCGGAGACGCATCTCCTCCTGTATGCGGCGCGCCTCCTCCGCCGACGCACGCGCGACACGTTCCAGCTCCGCTTTCCTTGAGGGGAGACGGTCAAGGATCTCCTGACGGTAGTCAGCTATCTCGGTGCAATATTGCTCCACGAACTGCTGACTACGCAGACGACTGAGCACCTCATTGCTTATAGCGCGTGACTCATCTGGGGTGAGATTGAGGGGCATACGGACAGAGAGAGTCGGCAGCCAATCATCGGAGAGTGAGGTTGAGATGCCAGATATGGTGTCGTAGATTGTCTGATAGTTGTCGAGTGTGACACTATCGACCAATCGGGTAAGTGCGTTTAACTGCGAGACTACATGATTATTGAACAATGTCTTGTAGTTTTCCTCACAGTCGGTACGGTAGCGGTCGCGTGCTGCCTGTGCCTGACGTCTGGCCTCCTCAGCGCGGCGGCGTGCCTCCTCTTCCTCGCGCTTACGCGCGGCATACTGGTTGCGAAGCTGCTGGAGCTGGTAAGGGATGGTGCCCGCCTTTGTGGGGTCGATGTCGTTCTCAAGGGTGGTGAACTCGCTGCGGATCCAGTCAAACATCTTCGTGACCGGGGAGCGGAGGTCGGACATTGCGCGGACGGTGCGCCGTGTACGCTCAATGTAGGTAGCTGCCTTCTTGTCAAGCTCGTCGGTCATTCCGGTCTGGCGGATGGCATCGAGGAGCGAGCCGCATGCCGCAAGGCAGTTGTCGTGGGATGTGCGGTTCTTAAGGTAGTGTTTCGGAGCGTCGCTCACGATTGCGGCAACATTGTCGGCTGATGATGCGATTGCCGTGGTTGCCGGGGTCTGTCTCTGGATTTCGTTGTTGCTCATGACTGATATTATTTTAAGGATTTTACCATGTCCCGTCGTCTTCACCGTCGGCGTTATCGGCTGCGGGATCCACCGTCACGCCGCCTGTGCAGTCGGCAGGCTCGGCGAATGATTCGGGGGTTTTCTTGGATCCGGCAGGTTCAGTAGATTCAGGAGTGGCACCGAGATTGTAATAGTCGGGCATCTGCTCCTCCTCTTCCGGCATGTCTGCCTCCATGACCATCCCTTTTCCGATGGGGAGCTTGGGGTAGCTCTTGAATGCGTGCTTGACGCATTTTGCGATGAGGAAGCCGGGATCGATGGTGTTGCCCTCGCCGGAGGTGTAAAGGGCGTTGACCTTCCCCTTGTTGTTCTTGCCGGAGTATTTCGCGAGGCGTGCCCATGCTTCTGGAAGGATGATTGCATAATCGACGGAGGCATCGATACGGGTTATCTTCATGAAGCAGGCTATGGGATTCGCCACGTTGTGGGAGAGGTTGAGGCCGTAGGAGACATACTTGCGGCCATCGCGCTCGCGATAGGAGAACTCGTCGCCTTCGTAAACGACGGTTGGGGTGTCGCAGTGGCGTATTTGTCCGGCACGCTGGCGGAGGAGTATCTCGCCGTATCCGGTGATTGAGATGTAGACGCGGTTTTCCCAGACCTCGGAGAGCTTGCCGGAGGCATCGGGGACGGTTATCGGCGTGCCACGGTGGAGGAGATAGCATACTGCCTGTGCGCCGGGTTCGAGGGTGAGATCCTTGACGGCGAGGTCGACGAATGCGAGAAATACGGAGAGGGAGGTGACGTTCCATTTGTTCTTGTCGTCGACGATCATGCGGTTGATGTAGCGTGACTCACGTTCGGCGAAACATTCGCCGCCCTCTCCGTGGATGGAGTTGTAGAGGGTGACGATGTGGTTTGTCACGTTGGGATCGAGGGGTACGTCCCACGGTTTCATCTGCTGGAGCTTGCCGAGAGTGTCGGCGAATCTGTTTGCACTCATGATTGATTATTTTTAGAGGTTGATATTATCGGAATCGTCTGCATTGATTGGAAAATGGCGGCACCACCGTGACGGCAGTGCCACCGGAATCAATCAAGAGCAGGACGAAGTCCTTTTGGGCACCCGGGGCGGGGTCGAACCGCCGACCGCATGAGTTGTCCGGATGATCCGGATTCCATGCCGCTCTACCGCTGAGCTACCGGGCGTACACCCTCACGTCATCACGACGGGAGGGGTTGCAAATTTTCCATTTATATGAACCTTTAAAGTGTGAAATAGGAATTGCCATCACGAATAATAGTCGGGTGTCTCCTCTGCACGGCGGCACCACCGCTCGAAGCGCATCAGCCAGGGGTCGCGTCGTGCCCATACGTTGTAGAGGAGGACGAGGGCGACAGCCGAGAGCACGGCGATCAGTTTGGAGCCGAGCAGGGAGAGCACCCACAGGCCGAAGGTAGACGGCCCGATAGGATTAGGATCTGCTATAAAGATTGTTATGAGTACACTTGTGGATAGGGAGAGGAGTATCATCAACCGTATGATAGATTTTAGTATTTTCATTGTCCTGGGGTATTTGAGGGTTATCTTGCTTTTTTCATTCTCTTTGTCACGATATAGGTGGCTGCCTTGGAGTCGGTCTCCGCTCTGGTGGGGATCCTTTCGCCGAGTTGCCATGCCTCTATCTCGGATCTGCGGAAATTGACCTGTCCGCGGTCGTTCTTGTAGTGTGGTATCTCGCGGTCGGCAACGAGGTGGCGTATGCGGCTCTCTGACCTGCCTATCAGCAAGGAGACTTCCTTTACGGTCAGCACTTCCTTCGCATTGATGGAGACGAGAGTCTCTATGCGCTCGAGGCGTTCGTCGATGCTCATGACGTGCGTGCTACTTTGATGATACGTAGCTCGCGGTCGGTCTTGGTGCGGAAGGTCTTGTTCCATTCCAAGCCGAAGCGTGAAGTGAGGGAGCGTATGTAGCTCGTCCGCTCGATGGGGAAGGAACAGGTCTCCCCTATCTCCATGTTCCGGAGCGCGGTGAGTGCCGGAATGTCTTGTATTTGTGAGGTGTTTGTTTGCATGTTTGTGTGTTTATTTGTAACTTTATGGTGCAAAGGTAAAATATTTTTTAGTCACGAAATTATTTTTTCGTGTTAAAAAATATTAATTACTAAATTATTTTTTCGTATTAAATTATAAATCTCTGTCTTATATGGATTTACAATTAATAAAAAATTTGTGTAGAAAAAGGAAAGGTGGAGTTAAGGGTTTATCTGAAGCTATTGGTATGACCGAACAAAATTTGCATCGGTGTATTCGTGAAAATAATATCCAAGCTTTGGATCTTGAAAAAATTGCTGCTGTGTTAAATGTAAATATCGGTTATTTCTTCGGAGAAAATTTGGATGAAAAGTATGAGTCCAAAGGAAAATATGCATTAGCCGGCAAAGAATTCAAGATTGAGCATCTGGGAGACAGTATGGCTGATACGCAAGTTGAGGATATTACGGATATTAAGCTGGATGAAGTTGTCTTGCCTTCTGGAAGTTCTGATGAAACCAAGCATACGGTTGAGAAAATGTCGCTTGAAATAGATATGCTCCGGAAGCTGCTTGCAAGTGCGGAGAAACAGCTGGAGGAGAAAGAGAGATTGATTAACCTTTTAATGGAAAGGAAATAACTATTCTAATATACTTTGAGTTATGAGTAATACAGTAAAATATGCGGCATCCTTAGCCGGTATTGGATTTGCAATTATGGTAATTCCCGGAATAATCTTCATTTTATGTGGTTTGCCTTTGCTTGTTGCTTCTTTCGGACTTTCTTTGGGAGTGATTCTATGTATAAAAGGGAAAATTGCACAAAGAATCTTTGGGAGTGAGAATTATCGGACTTCCACCACCGGACTTGCAATTGTGATTTTTATACTTACCGGATTCAAACTCTTGACGTCAATATTCACGATAATCTCATACATGCAACTCGAACCTATGCTAATTAGAGATTCCGCCTTCATCGCTGAGCAATATATCCCCGTTTTAATCAGCGCTCTCTTTTGGTCAGCAATGATTTTTGCAGCCGTAATGCTTAGAAATAAATTCAGAAAACCATCAGCCAAAATAAGTAAAACCAACAAACTTGTAGAATCAGACACTATCCCCTTAAAGCGGCTCAAATACAAAGATATTGTTTATCTTGATGGGATCGGGGAATGCGAATACGGCGACAAGTTTGAAGGGAAATATATTTTCGCCAAACCGAATTCTGAGATCTTAATGTTGACGAAAGACGAAGTAATCTCTACAGCAAGATCCATCAAAAACGACAATGGAGAGAAATGGATTGCAAATAATAAATAACTGAAATGAAACTCTTTATTTGGGCATTATGCATAACAAGTTTCCTGCAATTTTTTACAGCTCGTTATGCGAAGGATTTTAATGGCGCGTCTGTTGGCATGTTCAACTATCTTAATTTTATGACATGGTTTGTTGGTTTTACAATTTATGGTCTTCTGATATGGTCATGCTTTTTAACAACATGGTGGGTTCCAATTGCCGCTTTTGGAGTTACATTTGTCGTTAAAGTCGTATTTCCTCCATTGCCGGGACTTGAATTGGTCTCTGCATTCCTTTTACCAATTGCCTATTTGACTTCAATCGTTTTCCTAATCATGCAAATATGATTACAAATCGCATGAAAATTCTGAAACACATAATCATTGCATGTGGTGTCCTCATGGCATTGCCAGCACATGCCGAGCGTTCATTCCAAAAGTTTGTCGAGAAACATGATGTCGATGATGTCACAAAAAATCTTAAGAGCGATAATCCCGCAGACTTCTGGACTTCCATGTTGGAGAATAATCAGACGTATCAGGAGTTCCGGGAAAAGATGGCGACAAAGCGTGGTGCAGAAAGGGAGGTTGACCGGAAGATTTCAGAAATGGTTCGGTTTGAGCCTAAATACAGCCCAGATGTATTGGAGGAGCTACAACCATACGCCGACTCTATCTACTCAGTCATAGGGAAACTGAAGGATATGGAGGTATGCTTTGTGGCGGACAAGACCATAGATGCATTCAGCACCCTTTCATCCGACGGTCATGTGGTCGGACTTAATGTAGGGTTATTGTTCGCAAAAGGCATGACCGAGGACAGACTCCTGGGAGTTGCCGCTCATGAATATGCCCATTCTTGTCTTTCGCATATAGAGAACTCTCTATATTCTGATGCAAAGAGACGACGCAGGAATGATCTTATCGTGGCAGTCACAGCCGGTCTACAGGCTGTCTCAAAAATGACTACAAGTATATTTTTCCCTCTCCCCACAACTACGCCAGATTCCATAAGCAAGAAAATAATTCAGGCCGAGATTGACAATTACTATGGAATGATACAGTCACATCATGAGGATCTGGTCAAATACCATTTCAAATACATGCAGGAGCAGGAACTTGAAGCGGATCTCATGGCATTCCGTTTTTTGGAATGGTCGGGACGTGATGGACGGGAATATATCGAGACATTGAAAATACTCGAAGCAAACTATCCTTACCAAATGACCGAGGAGGAAAAGGAAATATCTGACCATCCGCCACTCAGAGAACGCATCACTTTCCTGCAATTTGTGGCTGATCATCCCGAACTTGGTAACACTGCCAATAAGAAATTGCTCAAGGAAAAGAGCCGGAAGGAAAAATTCGGGAATGATCCCCTTTATGACTAAAACACCCCTCTCCTACCCCATTTTTGAACATTTTGGTACCCGTTTGTCACCCACAGATGGAGCCAAACCAACTAAACAACTAATAGCAAATATGTTGTATTATAAACGTAAATTTACAGCATGAAAATTCTCATTCTTATATATCAATGGCTTATCGCGGCGCCTATCTTCGTCGTCGCAACTTTCTTAACGGCTTTAGTCACGAGCATTGGATCCCTCCTGTTTGGCACCCATTGGTGGGGCTATTATCCACCTCATATTTGGGCAAGACTCTCTTGCCGCCTTATGTTTGTAAATATAAAGGTGGTAGGCAGGGAGAATATTGACAGAAACACTTCCTATATTTTCGTGGCAAACCATCAGGGGGCTTTCGACATTTGGGCTATATACGGATACCTTAACCATAACTTCAAATGGCTGATGAAAAAAAGCCTTGAAAAAATATTCATGGTAGGTCCGGCATGCAAACGTGCGCACCATATATTTGTCGACGACTCGAATATCGCCGCCATAAAGCAGACTATAGCAGAGGCGGAAGACACCCTGAAGGAGGGCATGTCGCTCGTTATATTCCCTGAAGGGAGCCGTTCATGGGATGGAAAGATGATCCCGTTCAAACGCGGTGCTTTTATGCTTGCCACTGAATTCCGTCTGCCAGTGGTGCCGATCACTATCGACGGAAGTTTCAAGAGAATGCCCCGCTTCTCATATAATATAACGCCCGGACAGATAACTCTCACTATACATAAACCCATATATCCCGGCGAACGTGGGTTCAATACAAAGCTCCTCATGGCAAAATGCCGTGAGGATATAGAATCAGCTCTCCCTGATTGCGACAAAGGGATCAGTGTCGGGCATAGAATTGATGCAATCTAAATCTCAACATTCAATTAATTATGAAAATACTATTTGAAAACACTATCATAGCCCTACCGTCAGATTTCATGTCGGTAGATGACTTCATGAAATGGAAAGGATTCAACCCACTCATATCTAAAGTCTATATCAACGGCATAAAAATTCCAAACAAAAGTTGGACATCAACAAATCTACAGCACCTTGACAGAATATCAGTAGATACAATCTGAACAACTTCATATATTCAATCATTTTATATATGAAACTTGTCTGGAGTTCCGGGCTAAACTCAGTGGCTCTGTCTGGAGTCCCGTGTCCTCACCTCTGGACAATAGGATTCTCCACTCAATCCTATATATGATTCCTTAAAACAGATTAATTATGCTACAATTCATTACCGACACAAAAAGTGATACCCCGGTCATTGACCAGATCAAAGCCGTGATTAAAGGCGGTTGCAAATGGGTACAGATAAGCATGCCCGATGCCTCCGATTCTGAGATACGCGAGGCAGTTGAGGCAATTAAACCTCTATGTATTGAAAAAGAAGTATTCCTAATCCTTGAAAGTAATGCTGAATTGGCTAAGGAATTAAACGTTGGAGGCGTGTGTCTGCATAAAGACGACATTCCGGCAAGCAAAGCGAGGATGATTCTCGGTCCGGCTGCCGTAATCGGGGTTGTTGTACACAGTTTCCAAGATATATTATCCGTCAGCAGTCTTGATATTGACTATTTCATGCTTGCCCCATTCCGGAAATCGGGTTGCAAGAATGACGAATCACCCGAACTTGGAGTAGAAGGCGTAAAATCAATTTGCGATAAGATGGAGGAAAACGAAATCAATATTCCGAGAGTGGCGGAAGGTGGCATAACCTATGACGATATCCCCTCTCTGCTGAATGCCGGAATAAATGGAATCGCCGTCAGCAACGCAATCGCAAACTCTGTCGACATTACGAAAGAGACAGAGAATTTCATTGGGGCTCTCCCGATGGCTTAAGACCCCGTCTAAAGTCAATTCAATGGACAGGCAATCCAAGCAAACCTTAAGGCATATATATTTGTTATATTTGAAAAACCAAATATACGAAAAAATATGAAATTCACACAACCAAAACTTCCTTATGCACAGGATGCACTTGCTCCTGTGATTTCACCTCTTACCATTGAGTATCATTATGGAAAGCATGAAAAAGCATACATCGATACTCTAAACAAACTGATTGCCGGAACTGAATTTGAAGATATGGCGCTTGAAGACATCATTGTCAAGAGCGAAGGAAAACTCTTCAACAATGCATCGCAAGCCTGGAATCACATCTTTTATTTCTTCCAGTTCTCCCCCGATGGTCTTAAAGAGCCGTCAGGATCTCTGCGCGATCAGATCGAGGAGCAATTCGGCAGTATTGATGAATTCAAGCATCAGTTTGAAGAGGCAGGCGCTACCCTATTCGGTTCCGGATGGGTATGGCTGGCAGTCGATCACGACAACAAGCTCTGCATCATCCAAGGGAAAAATGCTGAGAACCCTCTGACGAAGGGACTCAAACCGCTTCTCGTGTTTGACGTATGGGAACATGCATACTATCTTGACTACCAAAATCTGAGAGCAGACTATCTCCATAAATTATGGGATATCGTAGATTGGTCTGTCATTGAAATGAGATACAGATAAACGCATATCACATTTTTTAAGATTTCTGAATGCCCACCTCATTTTGCAGTGTGGGCATTTTTTTGTAATTTCGCGGTATTCTTTCGAAGTATGCACTACTTCTCTGAAAACATGCTATAAAATTCCTTATGACTCTCTTTTTATTGATGATTCATGATATTTTTGGCATGACTTTTGTTATATTAATAGTCACCCGTGAATTATGACTTGATCATAACACCGGGGATTGTTTAACTCTATCATAATAATGCAGCGAATGCAAAGTAATTCTGACATAACACCTCTGATTATTGACGCGATTTCTGATAAAAAAGGGAAAAAGACTGTCGTTGTCGATTTATCATCCTTAGATTCTGCTTCAGCAAGCAAACTGATTATATGCCAAGGCAACAGCACATCTCAAGTGGCGGCAATTGCCGACTCTGTAAGGGAAAAGCTTAATCTTGAATGTGGAGTCAAGCCTTTTAATTACGAAGGATATAAGAATTGCCAATGGATAGTGATTGACTATGGCTACATCATGGTCCATGTTTTTCTTCCTGAAGTGCGCGAGTTTTATTCACTTGAATCCCTTTGGGAAGACGCTCCGATAGAATATATCGAGGATACAGACTGACAAATCAAGTATCTGAATACAATCGGATGCTGACGGATAATGACGGAAGCAAACGATATCACCTTAATTTCTTTTAGTAATCTGTAATCTATTTTCCACATGCTTAAATACCCCAAACCTCAGCAAAACGGAAATAATAAGAAGCCGGCATTTAATATATACTGGATGTATGCCATTATTCTTCTTTCCCTTTTTGCTCTATTCTATTTTCAAGACGCGTCTCAGACTAAAGAGGTAGACTGGACTGCATTTGAGAAAGCCGCTCTTGCCGGCGACCTTAAAAAAGTGATGGTCTTATCCGAGGCTGGTATTGCCGAAGGATTTGTCACGGATGAGGGTGCTAAGAAACATAAGTTTGACACCTCCGATGATTTCGATGGCGACAAGAAAATAAAGACTATCATTCCATCCACTGATAAGATTCAAGATAAGATCGACTCCTGGAATGCGACTCTCTCTGCTGAAGGGAAGCCGACAATTACCGTGACTTACGAGAAAGGATCCGATCTCATGAAGCTATTCTGGTATTTCGGTCCGATTCTGCTGCTTGTCATTTTCATGGTGTTCATGTCCAAGAGAATGACTGGTGGTTCGGGTGGTGGCGGCATTTTCAATGTCGGCAAATCAAGAGCAACAGTTTTTGATAAGAACAACGGCACTCCTGTCACTTTCAAAGACGTTGCCGGTCTGGCTGAGGCAAAAGTAGAGATTGAAGAGATTGTGGAATTCCTTAAGAACCCACAGAGATATACTGAATTGGGTGCAAAAATACCCAAGGGTGCCCTACTCGTAGGTCCTCCCGGAACAGGTAAGACCCTACTCGCAAAGGCTGTGGCAGGCGAGGCAAACGTACCGTTCCTTTCAATGTCCGGATCGGATTTCGTGGAGATGTTTGTCGGTGTAGGTGCTGCGCGCGTGCGCGACCTTTTCAAGCAGGCAAAAGAGAAAGCCCCCTGCATTGTATTCATTGATGAGATCGATGCCGTCGGGCGTGCGCGTGGCAAGAATCCAAATATGGGATCAAACGATGAGCGCGAAAACACCCTCAACCAGATGCTTACCGAAATGGACGGCTTTGGGTCAAACAATGGTGTGATCATCCTTGCCGCAACCAACCGTGCGGATATGCTCGACAAGGCATTGTTGCGTCCCGGACGTTTTGACCGACAGATATATGTGGATCTTCCGGAACTTACCGACCGTATGGAGATATTCAACGTTCATCTACGCAGAATAAAAGTAAACAGTAAGCTTGATGTCGAGCAATTGGCGCGACAGACTCAAGGTTTTTCTGGCGCGGATATTGCTAATGTCTGCAATGAGGCAGCTCTTATTGCTGCACGCAACAATAAGAAGACTGTTGACTGGAACGACTTCATGGCGGCTATCGACAGAATCGTAGGCGGTCTTGAAAAACGATCCAGAATCATTACCGACGAAGAAAAATTCTCTATTGCCACTCACGAAGCCGGACATGCCACCATCAGCTGGATGACTCAATACGGAAATCCGCTTGTAAAGGTTACAATAGTACCACGTGGACGTGCTCTCGGAGCCGCATGGTATGCTCCTGAAGCAAGACAGATAATCCCGACACAAGCCCTTCTCGACACAATGTGCGGACTCCTTGGAGGCCGTGCGGCGGAAGACCTCTTTACCGGACAAGTTGGAACCGGAGCAAGTGACGACCTTGAGAAATGCACCAAGATCGCCCGTTCGCTCGTACTCGTCTATGGTATGAGCGACAGATTGCCCAACTTGAACTACAATGACTCCACTGGTCAGGAATATGGGTTCACAAAACCTTATTCAGATGAGACTGCAAAGATAATCGACGAAGAGGTGAAACGTATCGTAAACGAACAATACGAAAGGGCTAAGGATATCCTTAGAAAATATTCTGCCGAACACAACCGCATCCGCGATCTCCTTGTAGAGAAAGAAGTGATTTTCCATGCTGACGTAGAAGTCATCCTCGGTCCCCGAAAATGGAAATCTCGTACTGACGAAATTATCGAGATCAACAAAAAGGAAGAGGAGAAAAGACATGAATTGGAAATGTCGGATAAGAAAGACACCAGTGAAGACGACACTCCTCCTCCATTCTCCAAAGGATAACATAATCTTTTTATGATGGGGTATCAATAACGATATAAGACACATGCGAGCTCAGCCTGCCATGCAGGATGTGCCACCATGTGTCTTATATTTTAAGCATCCTGCAATCAAAAGGGAGATTCAAAAAAATCCAAGGCGCACCTCCAAAACCCGAAGATGTATCCCCAAAATCCGAAGATACATACCCAAAGACTATGGGATCATCTTATTGCAGACAAAAGAATTTGTGTGTCAAGAGATCAGACCAAAAATCTTATATATCTTGCCTCCCCTATTGTTTTCCAAACTGCACCAAAATTGGTCAATTTCTCTGTTTATTTTCTTTATAATCCCCTAAATTGACCAATTTTTACTAAATTTGCAGTAAAATTCAGCAAACAGGAGATAAGATATCTTATACTCCCTTGTTTTTCAATCCGATTCCTACATCCCCAAAGGTTAATCCCCAAAGATGTCTAACGGATAATTTCATGATGTATATAAACACAATTAATAATAATATATGAAAATTACGCAATTAAATGCGCTGGCACTATTGCTGGCGACAGGCGGCATGGTGCTGCCATCTTGCAAAGGAAATTCTGACCAACAACAGAACCAAATGGCTGCTCCGCAACTCGCAGTGATGACTGTAAGCGAGAGCGATGCCACTCTCGATTCCGGATTCCCAACTACTCTCGAAGGTGTGAACGATGTACAAATTCGTCCACAGATTACCGGATTCTTGACCAAGGTACATGTCAAGGATGGCCAGGCTGTCTCTAAAGGACAAGTGCTTTTCACTATCGACCAAGTGCAGCTTCAGGCTGCCGTCGATCAAGCTAAGGCATCCGTTGCCGTAGCTCAGGCAAATGTAAACACTGCGACTACAAGCGCAAACAATAATAAGATTCTTCTTGATAAAAATATTATCAGCGCATCTGCTTATCAGACCTCTGTGGATGCCTTGAATGCTGCGAAAGCTCAGTTGCAGCAGGCTGAAGCAGCCCTTGTCTCTGCTCGCAAAAACCTTTCATATTCATCCGTGACGGCTCCGGTTGCCGGAATCGTGGGTACAATTCCCGATAAAGAGGGCACTCTCGTAAGTCCCTCCACCGTGCTCACTGTAATATCCGACAATAAGGTGATGCAAGCCGACTTCTCTATTAATGAGAAAATCCTTCTTGAATACTCTGAAGGTGGCAAACGGTCGATGAATGAGATTGTAGCTTCATTCCCGGAAGTTTCCCTGAAACTTGCCGACGGCACAATATATCCGTATAAAGGAAAGATTGTATCTATTTCCGGTGTGATCGATCAAGCTACAGGTAGTGCCATGACTAAAGCTGAATTTCCAAACCCGGATGGTATGCTACGAAGCGGTAACACCGGACAGGTGCTTCTCCCCACAAATCATAACGCCACTATACAGATTCCTCAGAACGCAACATTCGAAATCCAGGATATGAAATTCTGTTTCGTTGTCGGGGATTCTGCAAAAGTTCACTCCACTCCTATCACTATCGCTCCAATCGACGATGGGAAGAACTATATCGTGACCTCCGGTCTGAAGCCCGGTGATGTAATCGTGACCGAGGGTATCGGCATATCCGTAAAAGACGGAATGGTCATCAACCCAAAACAGGCTACATCTGCAAATGCAGAATAAGTGGTCTTGATTTAATCCAACGTGATATTTTTTAATTTCAAAACATGAAACTTGATAGATTTATCAATCGCCCGGTGCTCTCTACCGTAATCTCGGTCTTCATCGTGATTTTCGGTATTCTCGGTCTGACGAGTCTCCCTATTGAGCAATATCCCGACATCGCGCCTCCTACAGTCAGGGTATCAACCACATATACCGGTGCGAACGCACAGACAGTGCTCAACTCTGTTATCGCGCCACTTGAGGAACAGATAAACGGTGCTGAAAATATGGACTATATGGTCTCTTCTGCATCAAATAACGGCTCTGCTTCAATTGAAGTGCACTTCAAACAGGGTATGGATCCCGACATGGCGGCAGTCGACGTGCAGAACCGTGTGGCTAAAGCGGCATCTTTCCTCCCATCTGAGGTAAACCAGGTAGGTGTCATCACTCAGAAACGCCAGACCTCAATGCTTATGGTTATCGGTATGTTTGACCCTGAGGATAAGTATACCACCCAGTTTATCGACAACTATATGTCAATCAACATCCTACCCCAGATCAAGCGTGTGTCTGGTGTAGGTGAGGCAATGGCTTTCGGTGCTGACTACTCCATGCGTATATGGTTGAAACCTGATAAAATGGCTCAATATCGTCTGATGCCTACCGACATATCCGCTGCTCTTGCCGAGCAGAATATTGAGGCTGCACCCGGTCAGTTTGGCGAGCAAGGCAATCAGAGTTTCCAGTATGTGCTACGCTATAAAGGTCGTCTGTCAGAACCATCTGAATTCGAAGACATCATCATCAAGGCTTCCCCGGATGGAGAGGTGCTCCGTCTGAGCGACGTGGCGGATGTGGAACTCGGACGCCTTACATACGGTTTCCAGAACCTTAACAACGGGCATATCGGCAGTTCTGCAATCATATTCCAGTCTG
Source organism: Muribaculaceae bacterium Isolate-037 (Harlan) (assembly GCA_003762615.1). Classification (GTDB taxonomy): domain Bacteria; phylum Bacteroidota; class Bacteroidia; order Bacteroidales; family Muribaculaceae; genus Lepagella; species Lepagella muris. The sequence continues at coordinate 30,702 of RIAZ01000004.1, read as the reverse complement.
CCGGATCTAACGCTACCAAGGTTATCGAAGATATCGAGAAGCTGATGGATGAAGCCCGTAAATCTCTGCCTGCAGGAATGGTGCTACAGACAACTATGAGCGTCAACGACTTCCTCTTCGCATCAATTGAAGAGGTTATCAAGACCCTCATCGAGGCGTTTGTACTTGTGTTCATCGTGGTGTTTATATTCCTACAGGACTTCCGATCTACGCTTATCCCGATGATCGCCATCCCGGTCGCTCTTATCGGTACGTTCTTCCTCCTTTACATCTTCGGATTCACAATCAACTTGCTCACCCTTTCAGCTCTCGTACTTGCGATTGCGATTGTGGTCGACGATGCCATAGTCGTCGTCGAGGCGGTGCATGCCAAACTTGACCAAGGCTATAAGTCGCCGCGCAAAGCCTCCATCGACGCCATGAGAGAGATCTCCGGTGCCCTTATCTCAATCACCCTCGTCATGATGCTTGTGTTTATTCCGGTGTCATTCCTCGGAGGCACATCAGGTATCTTCTATCGTCAGTTCGGTCTGACCATGGCAATGTCAATCGGTCTTTCCGCAATCAACGCACTTACACTCTCCCCTGCTCTTTGCGCGATATTCCTTAAAGGACACGATGACAAGAATCTAAAGGAGAGAATGGGTGAGGCTTACGGTGAGGCTGCCAAGACTATGGCGGCTACTTACAAAAGCCGCTTCACACTCCCCCCGTTGGTGACCGTGATTTTCCTTATTGCTGCAATTGTATTCCTTGTGCTCGGATGGTACACGTTTGAAAACGTGGCTCTAAGTTGTATCGCTGTGATTGTTGCGATAATCGCTCTTTGTGGTCTCTTCACGAAATCCTTTATCAACGCATTCAACAACTCTTTCGACAAACTGCTTGGCGTCTACAACAAAGCTGTCAGATTCTGCACAAACCACAAGGTCACATCCTTCGGTCTGGTAGGACTATTCATAGCTATCCTTGTTTACCTTATGGCGATTACTCCGACCGCCCTTGTGCCGACTGAAGACACCGGTACCATAATGGGTGCGGTGACTCTTCCTCCCGCCACATCTCAGGAACGCACGCAGTCCATCATGAACCAGGTCGACAGCATTGTTGGTTCAATACCTGCCGTACAGAGCCGTACCGCAATCACAGGCTATAGCTTCGTCGGTGGTCAGGGTAATACCTACGGATCGTTCATCATCAAGCTTAAACCTTGGGATCAGCGTGATGAGGAGACGGAAAGTGCATCTGCCGTGCTCGGTCAGTTATTCATGATGACCGGAGCCATAAAGGATGCCCGAATAATGTTCTTCCAGCCACCTATGATTTCCGGTTATTCCGCCACTAACGGTTTTGAGATCAAACTTCAGGATAAGACCGGTGGCGATCTGGACAAGTTCTTCCAGGTTTATCAGAAATTTATCGGTGCGCTGAATGCCGATCCGTCTATCCAGATGGCATACTCCAACTTCAACCCAACATTCCCGCAGTATCTTGTGGAGATTGATGTGGCTAAAGTCAAGCAGGCAGGTCTTACTCAGAACACAATTCTGTCTGCGCTACAAGGCTACTACGGCGGTATGTATATCTCCAACTTCAACAGTTTCGGTAAGCTATACCGTGTCATGATGCAGGCTTCGCCAGATGCTCGTGTATCGCCCGAGACCTTGAAACAGATAAAGGTGAGAAACGGTGTGGAGATGGCTCCGATCGACAACTTTGTAAAGCTGACCCGCGTATATGGTCCTGACCTTATCGACCGCTTCAACATGTTTACCGCAATATCTGTCACCGGTACTCCGGCTCCCGGCGTATCTTCCGGTGATGCAATTGCCGTGATCAACAGAATCGCCGAGGAGACTCTCCCCGATGGCTATGGTTTCGAATATTCAGGTATGACCCGTGAGGAGGCTTCCGGTTCAAGCGGATCGACAGGCTACGTCTTCGCTCTCGTCCTTCTCTTCGTCTACTTGATTCTGTCCGCTCAGTATGAGAGCTACATCCTCCCCTGGTCGGTTATCCTTTCCGTACCGTTCGGTCTTGCAGGTGCATTCATCTTCGCCCGCATGATGGATATCGCAAACAACATCTATCTCCAGATTGCGCTCATCATGCTTATCGGTCTTCTCGCTAAGAATGCTATTCTTATCGTGGAGTTCGCACTTGACAGAAGAAAGACCGGAATGAGCATCACGAATGCAGCTGTGCAAGGTGCTATCGCCCGTCTCCGTCCGATCCTCATGACCTCTCTCGCAATGATCATCGGTCTTCTCCCGATGATGTTTGCACACGGTGCCGGACGAAACGGCAACCAGGCACTCGGTTCCGGTGCAATCGGTGGTATGCTTATCGGTATGGTTCTTCAGGTACTTGTTGTCCCGGCTCTATTCGTTGCTTTCCAGGCTCTTCAGGAGAAACTTTCTCCCCCGAAATGGAAAGACACCGACAATACGGGCATATCTTCCGAGCTTGAACAATATGCCATTAAACGCGATTAACGAAACTGCTTTCTCATGAACAATATAAAATTATGCGCTGCCGGCGCATTGATGGCGGTCGCTCTCTCAAGCTGCCACATCTATAAGAAATATGAACTACCTGTCAACGACAGTCAGATTGTCGGCGACTTCAAAAAGGCAGTCGATACTCCTGTCGATTCCACTGCGCTTCCGTATCTTGGATGGGAAAAGATTTTCCAGGATCCGAAGCTTCAGAATCTTATCCATCTCGCTCTTGCCAACAATAAGGATCTGAAGAATGCAAAGCTGAATGTGGATATCGCAAGGGCACAATTGAAAGGTGCAAAACTAAGTTATTTCCCCGCAGTTGCCATTTCTCCTAACGGAGGAACGGCAACCTACGGCGGTAACAAGATGGATTGGACCGATATGAACTGGAGCTATACCATACCTCTGAGCGTATCTTGGGAAATAGATGCCTTTGCAAAGATCCTTAACCGCAAACGCGGTGCTCAGGTAAGCATGGAAATGAGTAAGGATTACGAACAGGCTGTACATTCCCAGATCGTATGCGGAGTTGCTTCTGCCTATTATTCCCTCGTGATGCTTAACCAACAGCTCGACTTGACCAAACGCACGTGCGATATCTGGGCTGAACAAGTGACATCAATGGAGTTGCTCAAAGAGGCAGGTCGCACCACTGAAGCGGCTGTCGTGCAGAGCAGGGCAAATCTCTACAACATTCAGAGTTCAATCCCTACTCTCGAGCATTCCATCCATAGTGTGCAGAATACAATCTCTCTTCTTCTTAACACTTATCCGCAGACGTGGGACGTCACAAACACTCTTGATTTCTCAATCCCCGACCAGCTCATCAACGGGATCCCGGTCTCTTATCTCGCCGTGCGTCCTGACGTGAGGGCTGCCGAGAAATCCATGGCGGTGGCATACTATTCCACCAACAGTGCCCGTGCCGCGTTCTACCCAAGCATCGTGATCTCCGCACAAGGTGGATTCACCAACCTCCTCGGATCAATGATCAAGAATCCGGGAGAATGGTTCTTCCAGCTTGCCGGACAGCTCACCGCTCCCATCTTCTCGCGCGGTCAGAATATTGCATCACTCGAAGCTGCAAAGGCTCAGCAGAAACAGGCTTTGAATAATTTCGAATATGCCGTTCTGTCTGCAAGTGCTGACGTGAGCAATGCTTTGGTAAGCTACAACAAAAACGTTGAGAAAAACAAATTCCTCCAGCTTCAGGTAGATGAACTTGAGAAATCTGTGGAATACACCAACGAGCTTTTCATGTACAATCAGTCTACCACTTACCTTGAGGTCCTCACTGCGCGTTCAAGCCTGCTCAACGCTCAGCTGGCATGCATTGCCAACTGGCACGAGCGTGCTGCCGCTCTGATCTCCCTCTATCAATCTGTAGGTGGCGGACGATAATTTTGTTAACCTTATAAATCTCTATTCTATGGCAACAATCAGTAATCTCGCTTTCGTACATCCGGGTGCTAAAATTGATGATGACGTCACTATCGATGCTTTCGCATATATCGACGATGATGTCGTAATCGGTAAGGGATGCCACATTCATCCTCATGCCAGCGTGCTGGCAGGTGCCCGTATCGGACAGAACAATGAAATTTTCGAAGGTGCCATAATTGCTGCTACGCCTCAGGATTTCCGTTGGAAAGGACAGCGTTCATACGTAGTCATCGGCAACAACAATAAAATCCGTGAGCAAGTGATTATCAACCGGAGTATCCATGCTGAAGGGAAAACCGTAATCGGAAATGATTCCTTCATCATGGCACAATCTCATATCGGGCATGACTCGGAAATTGGAAATTACTGCGTTCTCGGAAATGCCGTGAAAATAGCCGGCGATGTCAAGATCGGCAACTACTCCATACTTTCATCCCATGCTCTCGTTCATGAGAAATGTCAGGTCGGGGAATGGGTGCTTGTAAAAGGTGGTTGCAGGGTCAACGGCAACGTGCCTCCGTTCGTTGTGATGGCTCACAATCCAATCGAATATTTCGGAGTGAATGCCTACGTGCTTAAGAAAGGTGGCAAGTCTCCTGAAATAATCGATGACATTGCGAAATGCTATCGCCACGTGTTCCAGACCTCCACTTCCCTTTTCAACGCTTTGCGCAGAATCGGGGAGGATGTTGATCAGTCGCCCGAACGTGACCAGATCATTGACTTCATCAAAGGACACGACATGAAACTGGCGGCGATTCCTTACGTCGACCTTGAAGACTGATAAGTCTGACTATACTTAATAGAGAAGTCCGATCCCATTCCGGGGTCGGACTTCCATTTTTTGATTTATATTGAAGAAAATAATTTTGAGTTTACATTCCTCAGATATACGACAGAAGCCTATCGATATCTGCATCCGTAGTAGCCCAATCAGTGACAAACCTAACCGGAGTCTCCTTCTCACCTCTGGCTCCCCACAATTCAAACGACGCCTTCGGCATAAGACAGTCTATCACCTCATTCGGCAATACAAAGAATTGCTGATTGGTAGGTGAGTCCATGAATAACGGGAAACCCTTCTGAAGCATACCATCCTTAAGACGACGTGCCTTATCCACTCCGTTACGTCCTACCCTTTCATATAGATCACCCTCAAACAATGACTCAAACTGAACTCCAAGCAACCGTCCTTTTGCCATCAATGCCCCATGTGCCTTAACGTGAGACAACACATTCTTCAACAACCGTGGATGACGCGTGACAACTGACTCTCCGAACAGAGTGCCGCACTTCGTCCCGCCTATATAAAATATATCTGCAATTGCTGCGATATCCTTCAGGTCAACGTCATCCGATGCAGCAAGTCCATACGCCAGACGCGCACCATCAATATAAAGTGGCAATTCCCATTTGTCGCATACCTCCCTGATAGCCATCAACTCCCCTTTGGTATAGACAGTGCCGACCTCAGTAGGGAATGTGATGTAGACGCAACCCGGCTTGACCATGTGTTGCCAAGTCTCATCTGCATAAAAGAGCGTCATATAAGTATCCAACTCCGACGCATCAAGAAGTCCGGAATGTGATGGCAGTGTGATTACCTTATGCCCCGAAGCCTCCACCGCTCCCGACTCATGCACATTAATATGCCCCGTCTCTACAGCAATCACCCCTTCATATCTCCCCGCCACAAGATCTATTATCGTGGCGTTAGTCTGTGTCCCTCCGACAAGGAATACCACATCGCCACTATCCTCATCAAGTCCACAAGCCTCCAGAATCAATCTCTTGGCACGTGCCGTATAAGCATCGCTGCCATAGCCTGGAGTCTGCTCCATATTTGTGCGCACAAGCCTATCCAGAATCTCCGGATGGCATCCTCGCATATAATCACTGTCAAAATGCAATTTTTCCATATTTGCGAATTTTTTTAACCTTCTGCATAAATTCTCTGCAAAATTACTCATTCACTCAACATTAATCAAACATTCCCCACATTTATTCATCTCTCACATTGAACTTGCCTGACAATATTGACCTAACCCTTTATCATTTTTCTATAATCCACATTGACTATTTCAAAAAAATTACTAATTTTGCGCATAATATCAACCTATAGCAACACCATGACAAGACAAAAGATTTTACTTTCGGATATTCTTCCGGAATATCCTGAATTTGTTGAAGGCATCCGACGTGCCCCCGACAGAGGATTCTCTCTCACTGACGAAAAAACTGTGACTGCCCTTAAAAACGCTCTACGTTACCTCCCGGAATCTCTTCATGAGAAAGTGGCTCCCGAATTTCTTGAGGAGCTGAAGACAAGAGGCAGAATATATGCCTACAGATGGCGTCCGCAAGGCGACATCAAGGCTAAACCCATCGATGAATATAAAGGTAAGTGTCTTGCAGGAAAGGCATTTCAGGTGATGATTGACAACAATCTATGCTTCGATATTGCCCTGTATCCCTACGAACTTGTCACTTACGGCGAAACCGGACAGGTATGCCAGAACTGGCTCCAATATAATCTCATCAAGAAATATCTTGAAGAACTGACCGACGAACAGACACTCGTAGTAGAATCCGGGCATCCCCTCGGTCTTTTCCCTTCAAAGAAAGATGCTCCCCGCGTAATCATTACCAACGCGATGATGGTCGGCATGTTCGACAATCTACATGATTGGCATGAGGCCATGCAGATGGGCGTTGCCAACTACGGACAGATGACTGCCGGCGGCTGGATGTATATCGGTCCGCAAGGTATAGTACACGGCACATTCAACACAATCCTGAATGCCGGACGAATGAAACTTGGAATACCCGAAGATGGTGATCTCTCCGGACATCTCTTCGTATCTTCCGGTCTCGGAGGTATGAGTGGTGCACAGCCTAAGGCTGCCGACATCGCCGGTGCCACTTCAATAATCGCCGAAGTGGATCCATCAAGAATCGAGACTCGACACAAGCAAGGATGGGTGCAGCGCGTCACCGACTCAATCCCGGAGGCTTTCGCTCTCGCCCACGAATCTATGGAGGCTCGTAAACCATTATCAATAGCATATCTCGGCAATGTGGTTGACCTTCTCGAATATGCCGTTGAGAATGATATCAAGATTGAATTGCTCAGCGACCAGACCTCATGCCATGCCGTATATGAAGGTGGATACTGCCCTGCCGGTCTATCTTTTGAAGAACGTACCGAACTACTCCACAAAAATCCCGAAGAATTCCGCAAGAAAGTAGATGAATCTCTCCATCGTCATTTCAATGCAATAAAGGCTCTCTCTGCTCGTGGCACATACTTCTTCGACTACGGCAACTCCTTCATGAAGGCTATATATGATGCCGGAGTAAAGGAGATTTCAAGAAATGGCATCGATGAGAAGGATGGTTTCATCTGGCCGTCATACGTGGAAGATATCATGGGTCCGATGCTCTTTGACTACGGCTACGGTCCCTTCCGTTGGGTATGTCTGAGCGGCAAGCACGAGGATCTTGTGAAGACCGACAAGGCGGCAATGGAATGTATCGACCCCAACCGTCGCGGACAGGATCGCGACAACTACAACTGGATCCGTGATGCTGAGAAAAACGCTCTCGTCGTAGGCACTCAGGCAAGAATCCTGTATCAGGATGCAATGGGGCGTCTAAAGATAGCCTTACGTTTCAATGAGATGGTTCGTAACGGGGAGGTCGGTCCCATCATGCTCGGAAGAGACCATCACGATGTCAGCGGCACCGACTCTCCATTCCGTGAGACATCAAACATAAAGGACGGTTCCAACGTGATGGCTGACATGGCGGTGCAATGCTTCGCCGGAAACTGTGCACGTGGAATGAGCCTTGTTGCCCTCCATAATGGTGGCGGTGTAGGAATCGGCAAATCAATCAACGGCGGATTCGGTATGGTGTGCGACGGATCCGAGAGAGTTGACGAGATTCTGAAGAACGCTATGCTTTGGGACGTGATGGGCGGTGTGGCGCGACGCAGCTGGGCACGCAATGAGAATGCAATATCCACCGTCAAGGAATGGAACGAGACCCAAGCTGAAAACGGCTTCATGATTACCGAGCCTTTCATTGCCGACGAGAATATGCTTCGCAAATTGATAAATAACTGAAATCTTTACTCATGAAAAAAATAATTGAATGCGTACCGAATTTCTCTGAAGGACGCGATAAGAACGTGATTGATGCGATAGTTGCAGAAATCGGGAAAGGTGGATTCGTTAAAGTCCTTGACGTTGATCCCGGTGAAGCCACCAACAGAACCGTCGTGACTTTTGTCGGCGAGCCGGATGCTGTAGTTGAAGCTGCCCTCCGTGGCATGAAGAAGGCGGCTGAACTCATCGACATGCGCCAGCATCATGGCGCACACCCCCGCATGGGTGCAACCGATGTATGCCCCTTGATTCCAGTCAGCGGCATCTCTCTGGAAGAATGTGCCCAACTTGCGCGTAAACTTGCAGAGAGAGCTGCAACCGAACTCAACATCCCCTGCTATTGCTACGAGGCTGCTGCATTCTCTCCCGAACGCAAGAATCTTGCTGTATGCCGTCAAGGGGAATATGAAGGTCTCCCTGAAAGAATGGGTAAGGAGGATGCCGGTCCCGACTATGGCAACCGCCCGTTTGACGATGACGCAGCCAGAACAGGCTGCACGGCTGTCGGTGCACGCGACTTCCTCATCGCCGTCAATTTCAATCTCAACACCACATCCACCCGCCGAGCCAACGCAATTGCATTCGATGTCCGTGAGAAAGGGCGTCCCAAACGTGAAGGAGGAAAGCCTAATGGCAAACCGATGAAAGATGCCGACGGCAATACAATCATGATCCCCGGCACTCTGAAAGCCACCAAAGCAATCGGATGGTTTATAGATGAATATGGCATTGCCCAGGTATCTATGAACATCACCGACATATCCACCACCCCGCTCCATATAGCCTTCGACGAAGTTTGCCGCGCAGCCGCTGCAAGAGGTCTTAGAGTCACCGGAACCGAAATCGTAGGTCTCGTGCCCAAACGCACCCTGATCGATGCCGGAAAGCATTATCTGCGCATGCAGCAACGCTCTCTCGGTATAACGGAAGATGAAATCATAAAGATTGCAGTCAAATCAATGGGGCTTGACGAACTGAAACCATTCATCCGAAATGAAAAGATAATCGAGGACATGCTTGCGGAAGATCATGGCAAGAAACTGGTGGATCTCTCATGCAAGGCATTTGCCGATGAGACAGCATCAGAATCGCCTGCTCCCGGAGGAGGAAGCATCTCCGCCTACATGGGTGCACTCGCCGCAGCGCTCGGCACAATGGTGGCAAACCTCTCCGCCCACAAAGCCGGATGGGACGACCGTTGGGAAGAATTTTCCGATTGCGCCGAGAAAGGCAGAGCAATTCTCGACCGTTTGATTCTGCTCGTTGACGAAGACACAGAGGCATTCAACCGCATCATGGCTGTATTCGCCATGCCGAAAAACACCCCCGAGGAAAAAGCGGCACGTTCCGCCGCCCTTGAGGCAGCCACTCTCTACGCCACCGAAGTGCCGCTCCGCACAATGAAAGCCGCCTACGACACCTTCGACCTCCTCCGTCAGATGGCATCCCAAGGCAACCCCGCCTCTGTCAGCGACGCTGGTGTCGGAGCTCTCGCCGCACGCAGTGCCGTCCTTGGCGCACAGCTCAACGTCCGCATCAACGCCGCCGGACTCAAAGACCGCGACACCGCCGACAAAATCCTGACCGAAGCCGCCGAAATCGCAGCCTCCGCCATAGCCCGCGAACAAGAGATCCTCGCCATCGTCAACCACATCATCGACAAATAACCCAAACAACTTCGCATTAGAGCATTTGCCCAATGCGCAGCAGTTTTGATCCTGGTGTGAGCGCAAAGCGCGATAAGCAAAAGCAATAGTTATGAGCAACCTGATTATAAATAACGCGACAATAGTCACCCCCGTCGGGAATTCCCCCCGACGGGGCAACGAAATGTCCCGTCTCGCAATCATCCCACACGCCACAGTAATTGTCCGAGACGGCATCATAGAATTTGTCGGTCCGACAAAAGATGCCCCCTCTCATAGCCAAGATGAGAGCAAAGTCATCGATGCCGAAGGGCGTGTCATATTACCCGGCTTCATCGATTCACATACCCACCTCATCTTCGGCGGATACCGTCCCGACGAATTCAGCTGGAGAATGAGCGGTGAATCCTACATGAACATAATGCAACGTGGCGGTGGAATACAATCCACCGTAAACGCCACGCGTCACGAATCCTGCGACAACCTCATCGCGAAAGCCCGTTGGTTCATCGACCGCATGTCAGAAATGGGAGTCACCACCGTAGAAGCCAAAAGCGGATACGGACTTGACACCGAATCCGAACTGAAAATGCTTGAAGCCATACACCGTCTCGCCACAGATCCCGATCGGAAACTGGATGTAGTCTCCACATTCCTCGGTGCCCATGCCGTCCCGAAAGAATACAAGGACAACACCGAAGGCTACGTCAATCTGATGATCAACGAGATGATTCCGGCAGCCAAAGGGAAAGCAGAGTTCTTCGACATATTCACCGAAAAGAATGTATTTGAGATCAACGACTCCCGCCGTCTCCTGAATGCCGCACGCGATGCCGGATTCAAACTGAAACTTCATGCCGATGAGATCGTCACACTCGGTGGTGCCGAACTGGCATCCGAGATGGGTGCAGTCTCCGCCGATCACCTCCTCCACGTCAGCGATGAAGGTATCCGCATGATGGCAGACAGAAACGTAGTCGCCACGCTCCTCCCCCTCACCGCCTTCTCGCTAAAGGAACCGTATGCCCCGGCACGTAAATTCATTGATGCCGGCGCAGCCGTGGCGCTTGCTACCGACCTGAACCCCGGAAGCTGCTTCTCCGGTTCCATACCATTGACAATCGCCCTTGCCTGCATCTACATGGGCATGTCAGTAGAGGAGACAATCACGGCTCTCACCCTCAATGCCGCCGCTGCCGTTGACCGTGCCGACACAATCGGATCCATCGAACCCGGCAAACGGGCAGATCTAATAATCCTGCATTTCGACAACTTCAGGATGCTACCCTACTACGTCGGCATGAACTGCGTCAAGACCACCATCTTCAACGGAAGAATAGTCTATGACTCCTGACCCACTCTCCCAATTAAAAACAAATCTATTTTGCTGAGTAAATTATGGAAATAAAAGATACATACGCCATAGGTTCGAGCCTTCTCACCTACGACATAATCGAAAAAATACTGAAAAACAACATCAAACTTACCCTCTCCGAAGAAGCCAAGGAGAAAATTCGTCATTGCCGTGAATACCTCGACAGCAAGGCAGATGCCGATGCAGCACCGATTTACGGAGTCACCACCGGTTTCGGCTCTCTTTGTAACAAGCAGATCTCATTTGAGCAGCTATCCACCCTACAGGAGAATCTCGTAAAAAGCCATTCATGCAGCGTCGGCAAGCCAGTTGACGGAGATGTAGTCAAACTTATGCTTCTCCTTAAAGCACACGCCCTCTCAATGGGCTTCAGCGGAGTGCAGTTGATTACAGTAGAGCGTATCATCGACTTCTACAACAACGACATCCTACCCATCGTCTACGACCGAGGCTCACTCGGAGCATCAGGCGACCTCGCCCCCCTTGCCAACCTGTTCCTCCCCCTCATCGGTGAAGGCGAGGTGATGTATAAAGGCGAGAGATACTCCGGCAAAGAGATTCTTGACAAATTCGGATGGGAGCCGATAAAATTGCAGTCAAAAGAGGGTCTGGCTCTCCTCAACGGCACACAATTCATGAGTGCGAACGGAATAAAGGCACTTATCGACGCATGGCATCTGGTAAACTGCTTCGACCTCTTCGGTGCAATGAGCCTTGAGGCATACGACGGACGTATCGAGCCATTCCTCGCACCGCTCCATCGCGTGCGTCCTCATCGCGGACAGATCGAGACCGCCGAAATATACCGCAAGATTCTGAATGGCAGCGAAATCATCACCCGTGAGAAACAGCACGTACAGGATCCCTACTCCTTCCGATGCATTCCGCAAGTACACGGAGCCGTAAAGGATGCAATGCACCACGTCACCGAAGTACTCCACACAGAAATCAACTCCGTCACCGACAACCCGACCGTATTCCCCGATGAAGACCTCGTACTTAGCGGTGGTAACTTCCACGGAGAACCGATCGCACTCGTATTCGACTACATGGGTGTAGCCCTTGCCGAACTTGGCAACATCTCCGAACGCCGTGTAGCCCAGCTCATACTCGGACAACGAGGGCTACCCGAATTCCTCGTGGCAAAACCCGGTCTTAACTCCGGATTCATGATCCCACAATACGCCGACGCATCCCTTGTTAGCCAGAACAAGATGTACGCATGGCCCGCCTCCTGCGATTCCATCGTAAGCTCCAACGGACAAGAAGACCTCGTATCAATGGGAGCCAACTCAGCGACAAAACTGCACAAAATCATCGACAACCTCAAGATAATCGCAGTAATCGAGCTGATGAACGCAGCCCAGGGAATCGACTTCCGTCGTCCGCTAAAATCATCCCCATTGATTGAAAAAGTAATGAAAGCCTACCGAGAGGCAGTCCCCTTCGTAGAAGACGACGTCGTGATGAACGACTACATCCGCAAATCGCAACACTTCCTCGAAAACTACGACATCGAAATCGAATAATACAAAAAGCATCGCGCCCATAATCTCTTATGGGCGCGATAAAAATCAAAAAGAAAGCAATCAAAAAAATAAAAGTAGTCCAATTTGTCCAAGTAGTCCAATTCGTCCAAAAATAAAAGTAGTCCAATTCGTCCAAAAAGTCCAATTCGTCCAAAAAGTCCAAGCTGTCCAATTTGTCCAATCAGTCCAATCCTCTCATTCATCAATACAATGAGCCTTCCCATCACGATACGAAGCCATCATACTCTCCAAAATCTCAATCATATCATTACGTAAGCTTTCAGGAGAAATCACAGCCACCTTATCACGCTGACTAAGCAACTCCTGCTTAAAATCGTATGTCGGGCGCACATAAAGCGAAAAATCCGTCCAATTCTCACACTCATCCACCACCCTCTGCGAAGCATGCAACGGCACCTCCTTCAGATACTTATTCTGAGGCCAGAAAGCACGAATCACAACCCTCTCCGGCTCATGCTGACGGATCACCCCATAACAATCCGAAAAATACTCCTCCGGATCCGGATTGACAGTAGGCGTCGCACACTCCCCCGTAGAGATATCCTTCATCCTCTCAAGCGCAAGCGTAGTAAGAAAATTCCTACCCACCGGCTGCCCGATCAAATACCACCGCTGCTTAAACAGACGGATAAACAACGGAATCACACTACAATCCCTATCCGGATTATAAGGCGAAGAATAACTAAAATTCAACACCCTATGCTCCCTACAGGCATTCGCAACCACATAAAGCAACTCCGACCCTGCCGGAGGAGCCTCCACAACAATATGATCCCTCATACCCACCATCGAACACAGCGAATGTAACCGCAAAGCCGACATCGACCACTCATCCGCATCAGCAAGCGCATCCGCATCAAGCCAATACTCATTCCTCGGCTTATAGCACTCAATATTCACCCTAAAAATCTCCTCAGCGAGAGCGCGATAGCGTGAAAAAGTACGAGGAGTCAACTCCATCCCCATAATATTCTCCCCACACCTACGCCACTCCTCCATAATCTCATGCAGCGTCATCCTCCTAATCGAAAGCCGCTCCACAAGCCAAAGACAAAACTTATATCTCGCAATCATATCAAACTAAAATTAAAAGACTCAAATCCCTACGAGAGAATCCCGTGCCCCCCTTCAAAAGACTGGAGTTCCGTGCCCTCGCCCATGGGCGAGGGGATCGTCAGTTTCGTCCCCCTGCCAGAGCGCAGCAGTTTTGATCCAGGTGTGAGCGCGAAGCGCGATAAAAACCGCGAAACAAAACCAAAAGCCAAGCGCGAATCCCCTCCAGAATCCAACCACAAAATTAGCAACAAACAACGACAAAATCTGTCCGAGTCTACAAAAAACATACCAAAAGCCACCCTCCCATTAACAAAACATAAATATGGAAAAATCCAATTATAATACAAAATTTCTTCAAAAATTTATCATTTTAGCAAATACCAAGACAGTATTTGTCATTGTATCAGCTTAAATTTGCACCCGTTACTTCTCAAAGAAACATTAGTTACACCAACTAAAAATAAATAGATATGGCTCTATTCAAAATCACCACTACCCGCTCATTCCGAGGAAGTTCAATTATCATTGAACCGGGAATGTCCGTACAGGTCTCTACCCCCTACCCTGTCAATCCTATCAATGTAGACGGTGGCCGTCTGGTCAATGATGCATTCCTCCGGATATACGGCATCGACCTTAAACGCGCCGGAATCCTCAACAATGCCTACCTCTCAGCCATCCAGATTGGCTGATAATCCATCAACCTTATCACATAAATGATTTTTACAATGGAAACGACATCCGACATACAATTAACAAAACCACAGAATAACAGCATGAACGATGAAAAACTGATTATATCCTTGTTGGACGACATTTCAGCACTCGAAGAGCAAGTGATTCCTCAGATCAACGAACTCAGCCAGAAGCTACCGGAAATTTATTCCAACTACGCTGAAACAGTAAGGGAATTAGTCTCAACCACTCTCGATATATGTCGCGATATCCCCAATATGAAGTCTTCCACAAGACTCAAAATCGAAATCGCAGGCGAAATCGCTGCCCGCAGCATTGAAGCCTTCGGAAAAGCAAAAGCTGCCTACAAGCATAACCAGCTCCTTGACAAGATGATGGCAGTAAAGAAAATGATTGCATCCGAGAATAGAGAGCGCAACGCCAAGGCGTTGGAATCTGCAAAAATAAAGTTTGAATCGAGTCGGCGTCTATTCAACAAATACATCAGCATCAATTATCCTGCCAAACTTAAAGATAACGACCAGATTTCCCGAATATCTGCCATATCCCTCAGGATTCTGAATCTGTATCGGACAAACATGTTCCTTCTCTCAATGTGTAATTATCTGAATGAGGAATACAGATATTGGAGCAATGATATGCAGTCTTCAGATCTTCCCCGCCCTGATTATTTCATGATCAATCAGATTATCATTCAAGAGATGTTTGGTGATAAAAAACCTATCGATGTTTTGGAAAGATCTTCAAAGATAGGAGGACAACTCTCCGGTGCCGAAGTGATGCTGATGGCGGATCCGCAGCTCCCTCTTATCACCTTCCAAAATAACCGCAACCGATTCACCCCACCTTCTGACCACTCCACGTCAAATACACTTATCTCCTCAAACGAGGCTATCAGCAACTACAACTATCTGGTGCAGCAAAGAGATGCGTGCCAGCAAGAGGAACCGGACAGCCCGATATACGCATCCGGTGTATTCTCCTCTATAATTATAATATTGCTCAGTATCTTCTATATACCTGGAGTATGGTGGGTAAAGACTATTGTCGGAGCTATCGCAATTATTTGGCTATGGTCTCGCCTGGGGTCGTATACATCAAAAATTGAAGAAATCCACATGCAAGATATCACGTATCTTGACAATGAGATCTCCAACTATATAGCCGGAGTATGCGGACTGATTAAGCAGCCGAACTTTGACTACAACAAGAAAAGTGCTATCTCAACATTCTTCAGCAGTTTCTTCTCCTGATTCAACAAATAAAAACTTTTAATTCAAGCATTATGAAGAATTACAACAATTCATATCCGGCAGAATATGCCGACAACATAGAGACCCCTATCGTTGTGGAGGAGGTCAGACAACTATCCACCCGCACCGACAATATTATCGCCAACGTCTCGAATGCCTTAAACAATATTTCGGCAAATGCAGTGGAAATATCACGCATATCTGCTGACGTGCAACTTCAGTGCGCACAACTTGAGCACATGCTCAACTGTATGATGGTCAAGGCGCAACGAGACGTGACTCTCTATGAGAAATCGCTACCCATACTCGACAAACAATTCAATTTCTGTCAGCAACGTCTTGACAAGCTGATGGATAAGGCTGTTGACCTCATATCTGACGACATATCTGATGCATCTTTAGCTCGTCAGGAAGCGATAATGACCCTCATCGAGACAACCAACTCTTCAATCAACAATCTAATCTCAAAATTAATCCCTTCGTTATGAATCAAGATATTAAAAAGATACAAAGAAAATCCTATTGGTTTCAAGCATTCATAATAATATTACTATTGCTTGTCGGATACTGGATGAGATAAGTCCGATCCAATAGCATTTCAAGATTACTTGCATATCAAGTGATCCCGACAAAGCACCGATCAAAAAAACACAAAAAAATCACACACAAAGACAACATCAGTCAGAGTCTTGTTATAACTTTGTAACAAAAAACAGCAAGTAGCTCCAAAAGCCCGCGACAATACACAACATTGTCACAAAACACATCACAGAATTTGGAAAAAACAAAATGTTGTTATAAATTTGCAACCCGACAAGACATAGAGATGTCATACGTCAAAACACAGCAACTATAACAACAGCCACTCCGCCCGAAAGTCAAAGTCTGGTAAACTTAAAAACGGTCAGGAACGAAGTGGCAAGTAATCATCCATACCCTGTGCATTGGGCGTGGAACTACTTGCTTCTTTGCATATCTGACCAAGGTTTTACCAGAGCCCGACTTTCGATAGCAGACGCAAAAGTGGTTTCACGTCTTTTTTATACCCATAACTTAGACCGAAATCCGCTATAATAAATACCAAGTCAGTGTCTGTAAATTTACTCTCCAACAACTATTGCTGTATAAACCATATAAACATTAATTTACAAGAAAGCAAACCAACAATTTATTTGATGGACTTTCTCTAAATTTCTTGATATAAACTAATACAAACCACTTAATTATTTTACAAATAGTTGAGTGATAATAAAAATATAAATACACATGAAACGGGAACACATACCATTTCTACTTGAAGTTGCAGGCTCAATTAATAGCAATACTATTATTTCTGAGCTACAATCTCTTTCTGTAAAAGCAAAATCAGGAAATACTCCCATAATTTTGCCTTTTATCGGAGAATTCAGTTCTGGAAAGACTACGCTGATTAATGCCCTCACGGATTCTCATGCACTTGAAACAGCAACTCGTCCTACAACCGCCACTATATATGAAGTACACTTTGGTGCACCAAAAAATTGTGCAGATATCATTTTTGAAGATGGAAGAGAAGAGCATGTAGACAATATCAAAACACTTATCAATGACAATCTGAAGGAAGCCAAAGTTGTCACTGTATTTGATACATCAACTAAAGTATCTCCATATACTATAATCGTTGATACTCCTGGAATTTCTTCTCCAGATCCCAAACATAAACTGACACTGGTTAATTTTTTACCCTCAGCAGATGGTATCATCTTAATTGTTGACATAAATCAACAATTAACAAAATCATTGATAGATTTCATTAAAACTGTTAAATTAGCAAATAAAGAAATTTACGCAGTTTTAACAAAAACTGATACTAAATCTCCAATAGATATAGAAAAAGCCAAGTGTTATCTTGCCCAAAACTGCGAAATGGAGATACGCCATATAGCGGCTGTTTCGGCAACGAAAAATGACATAACAGAACTTTCAGTAATATTCAAAGATATTGAATCACGCAAAGAGGAAATTGTACGTAAAGCAGATGAAAGGCGATTGGATTTAATTGCTGAAAAACTTAATGAAGAAATTAAGAATATAATAACTGCCTCATCTGATGATACAACACTTGAAAATAAAATTCAAGAGCAGAACGTAATTCTTAACAGATTACACAATCAGATTGAACGTCTAATAAGAAATATTCGAGACTCTCTTGAGCCTCTAAATCGTGAAGAATCAAGAAAATTTGAAGATCAAGTAACTTCAAAATTATCAACTTTAATAAATGCAGGGAGCCAAAACTACGATGCAGAAGCTGTAGGTGCTATCAATATGACGGCATCCGCAATTCTTGGAGATTACCGACAAAAAGTTTTAGGTATTATCGCGAAAGAAACTACCACAAAACCTAAGGAAGGAGAAATATCCCTGAAAAATCTCCCTGGAATTGATTTATCTTCTCTATCATTGTCTGGATTAAGCTATAACCTTAATCTTAATGAAATTGGACACGAGCATGATAATTGGATAAAGACCGGAGTTATAGCACTTGGTGCTGTTGCTGCTGTTGGTGCTGTTGTAGGAACCGGAGGAATGGCAGCTGCTGCTGAAGGCGCATTGACAATTAGCACAGTTGCAGATGTGGCTGATACCGTTACTGATGTTGGGAGCGTAATCCATAATCGAAAGGTTGCTTCAAGAATTGAAAAGGCTGTAAGATATGGACAGCAAGCTGCGGATAAATACAATTCAATAGATCAATTCAATAATCAAGGTTATGGGGGGCAAGGAGTAGGCAAGGGTATGATTGATTCTCTTGTGGGATTCATTGCTGAAAAAACCATGTCTAAGCCACAACGCAGTCGTGCAATTCGCTTATACATAGATGGTACACTTATGCCTGAATTTAAAGTTCAAATTACAGCTGCATCTGATCAGGTAATATCTGTTGTAAAAGATTCTTTAGAAGAAGCTGCTAATGCATCTATATCTGAAGCAACACAGAATCTTATTCAATTAAAGGATCAACTGAAAACTAAAAAAGAAGAATTCAATGAGAGAATAACTTCTCTACGCAGTATGCAAACAAAACTATTAACATTAGACTAAAATATAAATATGCAAAATAATATGATTGGTACATTATTATCTTTCGCCGTTGGCGGTGCCACTGGTTACATTATCAAAGACAAATTGTCTTCTGGTGATAACAATCAAAGTAAAAATCGAACTGAAATTAACGAAATCTTTTCAGAGAACGAAAAGATAGCTCGTAGGAACAAAGAGTTGGAAAGAGAAAACGAGGATCTCCTTGCTGAGATTGCTAAATTACGTCGCCAAGCAAAAGAGCAAGATGTAGACTCAGATGATATGGAGGATGCTCTTGATTCTGCAAAGCGTGAAATAAAGACTTTACGTCAACAGAATGAGACCATAAGTGCAAAACTCAAGGAATATAAGATGGCTTGTGAAGTCCTTGAACGTCAGATTGAATCGCTAAAAAAATAATATAATATGGATCTAAAAATATTGATTTGGTTAATTGTAGGGCTTATTGTAGGCGTTATTGGAACATGGCTTGCCATGCGCAAGAATGCCAATAAATATCCTCCTATTGATGCTAATAATGATATTGAAGATATTGCTTCTCCACTTTCGGAGTCTTGCGACAAAGAGGAGAAGAATCTTGCTAATTCGCAAATAAACAACAATACTGTTGAAAATGCGGAAAAGAATCTGAACGAAAAAGAATTAAGAGAACTCAAAGAAAAATGCTCCGAACTTGAAAAGGAAATTGTTGATAAAGTAACGAAAAAAGAAGCTGAGCTTAGAAAAGAATTTGAAAAAATTCTTGAAGAAGTTAAATCTGAAAACGTTTCTCTATCTAAAGCCTTAAAACTTGCTGAAGAAGGGCATATCGATGAAAACCTTAAAATACGCCTTCAAGAATCTGAAGATTCCATCAAGAAACTTTCAAAGAAAATAGAATCCCTTTCAAACGAACTTGAAGAAGCAGAAGAAGAGCAAGAAGAACTTGAGAAAAAACTTAAGAACGAAAAGCAACATCATCAAAAGACAACAGAGGAACTTGAAAAGTCTGATCGTGATAAAAAACGTCTGGCTGAAGATATTAAGCGAATAGAACTCGAACTCTCGCATAATTTAGAACAACTGAATAAGAAAAATAAATCCCTTGATTTTGTAAAAGAGATTCTATCTGCAAAAGAAAGCAATGCAAGCGATGTCAAATCGCTCTACAGAGCAATTGATTTCTTTGAAGCATTCCTTCGGGGTCAATTCATGGACTGCAATGCCTATTTGTATAATACGTATGACGGATTATCTTTTAACGATATCTGCGGAAGGCCCGGTT
Source organism: Muribaculaceae bacterium Isolate-037 (Harlan) (assembly GCA_003762615.1). Taxonomy (GTDB): domain Bacteria; phylum Bacteroidota; class Bacteroidia; order Bacteroidales; family Muribaculaceae; genus Lepagella; species Lepagella muris. Next base: position 10,662 of record RIAZ01000004.1, on the reverse strand, counting down.
TTGTAGAAAAGAAAAAGGTATTCCTTCAGATGTTTGATGAATGGGCTTCTGTAAAACGAAAAAGTTGGCTTGATCAAAAAACGACTATTGCGTTTGTTGGTGAATTCTCTGCAGGAAAAACATCAATTGTCAATCGGATATTGTCGCAGGATAATCCCAATATTCCTTTGTTACCGGTCAGTACAAAAGCTACAACTGCAATTCCCACATATATTGCAGGAGGTGTACTAGAAACATATAATTTTGTCACTCCAGATGACAAATTTAAAAACATTGATGAAAAAGTTTTCAAAATGGTCTCAAAGGAAGTCTTAGATGAAATTAAAGGTGTTTCATCTTTGATCAAATACTTTGTTATGACTTATAAAAATCCTAATCTTAATGGATTAAGTATTTTGGATACTCCTGGATTCAATTCAAATGATGAGGAAGATAAGAAACGTACAATTGAAGTCATCAATGAATGTGATATATTATTTTGGGTGGTCGATGTTAATAATGGTACTGTCAATCGCTCTTCTATCTCAAGAATAAAAGAAGATTTACGGAAGCCAATTGTATTGGTCATTAATAAAGTTGACACTAAACCCAAATCAGAAGTTGATGGCGTTGAACAACTCATTAAGAAAACTTTTGCAGAAGAAGGGGTAAACATCGAAAGAATCATAAAGTTCTCATCCAAATCTCCACTTTCCGACATTATGAATCCAATTAAAGCAGTCAAACACGATTCATCAAGAGACTCTTTCATTGATATCGTAGGAAATGATTTGACTCAATTGTCTTCAATATTGGATAACGGAGTAAAGGAAGCTAATAAGGAGCATCAAAAGATGAAAAAAGTTTCATCTAAACTTGATAAAGATTTTTATTCAATCTTGCAAAATCTTGCTAATGATTGCGCAGATGCATCCAACATACCTCAATGGGTAGAACATTTTTTCAGCAGTGACAGATATGAAATGTCTGGAGAAGAAGGAGGCAGATTAAAAGATCTGTTAGAGGATAGTGTAACAAAGTGTCAATATCTTTCAGATATATATAATAAAGAAACAGATGCTATTGCAAATGTACAACAAGCATATAGTGATTTAATTGACCTAAAGATGTCATGGCAAAAAATAGATGATTGTCTTAAGGAATTTAAAAAAGTAAGCAAACCATTCTTATAAATATGGCAGAGAATCTATTTGAAGAACTAAAACAACGTAAGGAAAACTTATTATCCTTAGTATCTCGAGCCTCCGAGTTTGGATGGATCACTGCAGATAGAGCAAAAGAGATTATAGCTAAAATTGAAAGTGATACCCTAACAATCGGAGTAATAGGACAGATGAAATGTGGGAAATCTACATTTCTAAACTCTTTCGTATTTGGTGATACAATCCTTCCTGCTGCAACTACTCCAATGACAGCTGCACTTTCTGTGATTACCTATGGTAATGAAAAGAAAATCAAAGCAGAATTCTACTCACCAGATGAATGGGCTGAACAAAAAATGCAGTCCAATAGATCACTTGAAGATGCACAAGGTAATTCTGCGGAAGAATCAAAAATTAAAGCTGCTAAGGAACTTGTATCTAAGGCAGTTAAGTTAGGCTCCCAATTGAATTCATACCTTGGTAAGACCCAAGAGGATAGTTTTGAGAATTTAATTGAATATGTTGGTGCAGACGGTAAATACATATCAATAACTAAATCTGTAACAATTTATTACCCTATGGAATATCTCAAAGGGGTTGAAATTGTTGATACTCCAGGATTTAATGATCCTATTGTGTCTCGTGAGGAACGTACAAAAGATTTCTTGAATAAGGCTGACGTTGTATTGATGATGCTATATGCTGGAAGACCTTTTGATGCCACAGACCGAGACATCATCTTCAAAAATGTTAGACAATGCGGAATTGGGAAAGTGCTTATTGGCATTAATAAATACGACATTCCATATTGCTCTGAGAACAATCCTGAGGATGAAGAACAAATAAAAGATTATGTTATTAAAGAAATCCAAAAAGCATCGAGTGAATGTGGAGATAACACTCTAAGTGAGATCTTATCTGACACTACTCCCATTCCATTATCTGCTGAAATGGCTCTTCTGTCTATGCTACCCATGAGTAAGATTGAATCAGATTCTGCTCTTAATTTTGCATGGAATAGACATTGTAATGGTTTTGGCATAAGCACACAAGCTGAAATGAGAAAATGGAGTCATATTGACCATCTATCTTCAGCTGTTAAAACAATGATTAATTCTGAAAAAGATCAGATATTATTTGCAAAACCGTTAAATGCAATTTTAGCAGCCGGCAACAATCTACTTTCCGAAACTGAAAACCAAATACAACTTCTATCTTCACAAATCGAAATGCTAAAAATGCCTGATGATGAATTAGAGGAGAAAGAAGAAAAAATAAATAAGGCACATAAAAAACTCAGTCGGAAAATAAACTCTCTTGGTGAGGATATTGAATCAGAACTGCGCAACATCATTCGAAAAGGTAACGAGCGCCTTGAAGATGATGTTGATGCAGCATGCCGCAGAATGCATTCAATTGTTGACAATGAATGGGGTATATTCTCTAATATTGATTCAATAAAGCCAAAACTAAATAACGAAATTAATACCCTTGCAACACGTACACTGAAACGTTCTGTTTCTGCAATTACCGATGATGCAAAAAGAGTTATTGATAGTTGTGTCTCAGATTTCTTTGGAGATACCGAAAGCATTCTTATGAGATATCTTCCGGATTTTGATTCTAATGATTTTGTTAAAAAAGTGAAGAATCGAACGATACTGGAGGTTACTGATAGCGATTTATTTTCCATAGAGGATGATCCCGAAGATGATGATAATGGCATATTAGATTTTTTGGGAGATTTCTTTAATGGAGTGAGTTTTGGTGTTCTTGGGAAATTAACCAATGCAATGAATAAGTCTGGAGCACAGGCAGCTGCTCATAGCCATATTAACAACATCTCAAGCAGTTTCAATCCTAAACCTTACCTTGAGAATGCTATGTCACAACGAGACAAAATCATAGATCTCGTCAAGACCTCATTTATTACTCAACTTATTGAACCTCTTCAAGCACAAATCGCAGAAATTAAGAATCAAAAGGGAGATAAAGAAGCAAGGCTAAAATCTGCACAAAATGAACTGACTGAAGAAATCAATAAGAAGAAAAAATATGAGGAACAATTTGAATTAATTTCTCAGCTAAGCAAACAAACCCGACAATAATATTGTGATAGTCTATGGCATATTTCCGAAGGATTTCTAATTCAAAATCCTCGGAAATATTCCATAACTATTTAATCTTATTACTTTTTTATTTATTCTTTATAAAAAATCTTATCATTTCGATATGAGTGATAAACTTAAATTAAACTAATTGTATGAAGATTAAAATTAAAGGAGGTACTTATCTTAAGACAACTTCATTATATGATAGAACAGAAAGTTCAGAAAATGAAGTTTCCTCAGATAATAATGTGTATTCTTCAGAAGAGAGCTCCTATCAAAATTCAACTGAACAGATAAGGATGAAGAGTGGTGACTCTTCTGAAATTTCAGCTAATGGCGCAGTATACAACTACAATTCAGAAGAAAGATTAGTTGAGTTTTCCCTTGCATCATTGAAAAATAACACCGAGGACTGTACTGGTTCATTGAAAATTATTTGTTGGGTTAGTCAATACAGATATAACTCAGATAATGGAGGTTTTCAGAATGAAAATTACAGATTACTTTCCGAATACGTTATTGGTTGGCTAAATCCTGGTGAAGAAAAAGATGGAATAAATTGCAAATTCAATATCTCTGAAGATTTGAAGTCAATGCTTGATGATATGGACGAATGGCATTTTATTTTCACTATTAATGAATCACATGTTGATGGAAATGATTACATACTAACCCATTTCAATACTAATAACCAGACAATCGGTGCACTATTAAAAATTGATGATGACTCAATTGTTATTACCACTGATTCTGAAGATCCTGACCTGTTCGAATTTATTGTTTATCGTGATGGAATAGAATATTCCGGAAGATTAGAATCAACAAATGGTAAATTCCGTATAGGTCTTGAAGACGGAAGAACAACTTATGTTATCACATATCATGATAATGGTGAAATGGCTTGTTTTGCTTCAGTAGATATAAACGATAATGGAGAATTTATAATAACTGAAGAAAATTATTACAATAATTTTGGAGTTGAAATATCAGAAGTTCAATTCAATCAATACTTTAAAAGTTTAGTTGAAGAAACTGCATTGGACGGATTTAAAGATTTGCACTCAAGGATACAAGATCTTCCTGATTCTGTAGATAAGAAAGGAAATAACGAAATTGCTACCTATAGAGAAAAAATAAATAGTCTTGTATATGACGAAAAAATAGAAGAAGCAATAAATCTTGGTAGGGAGTGTAGGCAGCGTTTTAACAATGCTTCTTTGAATACAGAGAAGGATCTACGTCTTATGATAGAAATAAATTCAAAAATAATAGGACTTCTTAATGAATATAAATGGCGTACCAGTTACGATGAAATAAAAAATATACAAAAGGATACTCTTTCTCTATTAATTTCTATTGAAGCATCTGATCCATCAGAGTCATCAGATCTATTATCTCAACAGCCTCAAACCAAAGCGTTGAAAGCATTAAAGGCATTTATCAATGCTAAAAAACTTATTACAGAAGGGAAGGAAATATATGAAATTGAGAGAAGTCTTAGGAGAGGTGCTCAGATGGGTAATAAAGACGCTCAATATTATTGTAATGTACTTCATTTTACTTATGGGTATTAATTACATTTCTTGTAAAGAAATACTCTTTTATTATGAATGAAAGACAATCTAATTTAAAAATAAATTTACAGTATGAAAAGTCGAATTAAAGGAGGTACTTCATTCAAGGGAACTTCATCTAACAATAGAACAATGGGGGTTCCGGAAAATGATTTTCGCTCAAATGATAATAACTATTCTCCAAAAGAGAATGTTAATCAGGATTCAAATGAAGGTATCCGGATGAAGAGCGGAGACTCTTCAGAGATATCAGCCAATGGTGCTGAATTCAACTATGATTCAGATACAGGGAATGTTGAATTTACCCTTGAAACATTGAGAAATGAATCAGATGGCTGCACTGGTACTCTAAAAATAATTTGTTGGGTCAGCCAATATCGATATAATTCCGATAATGGTGGATTTCAGAATGACAATTATGATTATCTTTCGGAATCCATTGTTGGCTGGTTAAGGCCAGGTGAAGAATTTGAAAATATACATTGCGAGTTTAATATTGATGAAGAATTGAAAAAGACTCTTGAGGATATGGACGAATGGCATTTCATTTTCACTATAAATGAATCAAATGCCGATGGAAAAAATTATATCGTAAGACATTTCAATACCGATAATCAAATGATCGGTGCGTTATTAAAATTTGATGATGATTCAATTATTATTACCGCAGATTCTGAAGATTCTTCACCATTGGATGTTACTGTGTATCGTGATGGGTTAGAGTATTCTGGAAGATTAGAATCAAGAGACGGTGATTTTCTTATTGGTTTTGAAAATGGAAGAGTCACTTACATGATTTCTTATCATGAAAATGGAGTTATTGCAGAATTTATATCAGTCGAAATTAACAATAATGGTGAATTCGAAATGTATGAAACGTTTTACAATAATTCAAAAGTCGAATTATCAGAAGCCAAATTCAACCTATTCTATGGTAAACGAAATGATCGTATAATAAAAGAAGGAATAGCCGAACTACAATCTCATATTCGTGTCATTTCGCCTTCAAACGAAGATGATGAACCTGAAACGGAGTATCACAACGATAAAAGAAGCATTCAGGATAGAGTATTTAGCATTATAATTGACAAGCTAACACTGGAACCGTATGAAGTTTCAATGAATAGTAACCTAATGTCTGACCTTGGTGCAGACTCGCTTGATGCCGTTGAATTAATCATGGAGATGGAGAAAGAGTTCGGCATTATCATTCCTGACGAAGACGCAGAAATGATAAGAACTGTTGGTGATATCGTTAGATATATAGAGAACATTATCTCATAATATATTCAATCGAATATCAATCCTACCACACCGTCCTGAAATAGTTAAGAAGCGACAAGACTATTTCAGGACGATGCAGTTAGATGACGGATGTTGTTAGATAGAGACCGAGAATCATACCCGTCCGCAAGAGTTACAAAATGAATTGTGTGTTGAGTGATTGGACCGGAGGTTCGATTCAAGCGGCTTTTCCGGATTGGGAGCATGATGAAAGCTATCTTTTTCTTTTTTCTGCAATTTTTATAATACTGAGTCAATATTTGTCTTGGTATTGATATAAATTTGCAGCATCAAACGATATGACATCTCTTTTACGGATGACGCCCAGGATATCGCGAACCATATCCATCGCGATTCTTGCCTGTAATTTCCGTGACGGAGAATCATACAAATTTGTTCACAATTAAAACGTTATAACATTATGATGACAACTTCTAACGTGACACTGAAATGCAACAAGTGCGGCTGCAAATGGTCAACCACAAAAATGGAGGGTGGATTCATCCATCGTGTAAGTTATGATCAAGGGAGTTGCCCTGACTGCGGAAGCCACGACGTGGATGAATCATACGGACTCATTGATGCCATTCTCTCCATATTCCGTTAATCATGTCGATTCTTGATCTCTTGTTCTCAGATAAGGGGGAAGCCGTGGTGGTCTCTGATTCCGATATCCCGAAAGGGAAAGGGGGTATAAACCGCGAGGGGTACACCTATGGCTTTCTGCGAAAGGTGGTAATACAACCTGAACTATACGACCGACTCACCAACCACATTGTGCGTGCATGGGTGGATGAGGCTCGTCAGTGCGTCCGTCCCACCGGTGGGTTCATCATGCGGAAGGTGAATGGAGAATACTGCTTCGATGATCTTCGCGTAGGTCCACGGGTAAAACTACCCACCGTCAGCGAATTGCGCTCCATCATCGAACGTCGGTATGACGGGGCAGCCTCCCGCCGACGGGCTACGAAGGAGATGATCCGCACCATCACGTATGAAATACTGCGTGCCACCGTAGCGAAGGAGTCCGGCTCTTCCGACAACATCATCGGAAACGCCCTTGACTGTGCTCCCCACGAGGATATCTCAGGCTACATGTTCATGGTCCCCAACTGGGCACACAATTGGTTTGAACATCGTGGGTATGCCGCACGCATGGAGCAGGAGATAAATAAATGATGAATTTATGGTTTATGGTTTATGGTTTATGGTTTATGGTTTATGGTTTATGGTTTATGGTTTATTATCATTAAATTTTGTATAATGAAAAGATTCGTAGATTTCCGTGAATCTTAAACCATAAACTATAAACTATAAACTTCAGCAATTTATCTCTCCAGATGCAGATAAGTATGCACGCAACCGACGAATAATGCTCCTCCTATTATATTGCCGAGCGTGACAGGCACCAGATTCGCCGTCACCATCTGAACTACGCCGATCTCCGCACCCTCACACATAGCAGCCGGAATAAAGAACATATTAGCCACTGAATGTTCATAACCCAACGCCACGAATGCCATCACCGGAAGCCAGCAGCCGAACATCTTCGCGCCCGAACTCTTCGCCGATAATGCAAGCCATATCGCGAGACAGACACACCAGTTGGCACCTATGCCTCGGGTGAATGCCGTCAGCCACGGGAGCGACACCTTCGCCTTTGCCACCTTTATAATTGCCGAATGATACGGCTCAGGACTGAACAATCCGGTGAGATACACCAGACAATAGACAAAGAAGAGAGCTCCAAGAAAATTACCGAAATACACCACCGTCCAGTTCACCACAACGTCCCATGTCGTGCATCCCTTGCGCATCCACTGCGGCATAAGGAAGGCATTATTCCCGGTAAACAGTTCGGCACCAAGCACCACCACAAGGATAAGACCCACCGGGAATGCCGCGCCACTAAGCAATTTCTGCAATCCCGGATTGGCAGATGAAATCTCCGGAAAACCGAATCCAAGTATCACTGAAAGTGCCCCGCCGAAGGATATATACATCCCGGCAAGCAGGGTCAGCAATACAAAACGTGGATATGAACCTTTTTTACCACTGCTCATCGCTATCTTGCCGGCTCCGATTGTGTTAACTGTCTCAATTACTTCTTTGGGTGTGCGTGTTGACATTTTATAATTTTTTTACCTTACAGTTAATGATACATAAAATAAAGTACCTCTACCTAAACTTTTCCCACTCTAAAACGTCTTTATTGCAGAAAAAATTACATAACACTTCAATCTTATGACTAAAAAAATTCTTTCGATAGCACTCGCTATCGCTGCCTTCTCTGCCTCCGGAATGTATGCACAACAAGACCGTGGCGTCAACAGCAGAGGAGATTCCGACAGATCTGAAATGTCCGACAAAATGTATAGGCCCCAGAAATTCACCGATTTCGCTTTTGAAGGTATTCTCCTTGACATCAACCAGCAAGCCAAGATGGATTCCCTGAATGCAATATACCAGCCAAATGGCAAGATTGGGGAGAAATGCAATCTGCAAGATAAGAAGCTCGACAAGCAAGATAAGAACCTCAACAAGAAGGACTGCTGCAAAGATAAAGATTCCCTGAAACAGTCCGGCAAACAGTGCGCAGGCAAACAGGACAGAATGGAGAATCGCCGAAAATACGTGGAGGGAGTCAAGGAGATACTTACTCCCGACCAATACACACTATTCCTGGAGAATATCGTGCTTATGCCAATGAAGGATAAGCCGGCAAAGCATCATCATGTTGCGCACGAAAGACGCAAATGATTCTACATAATCTCTACACGCTACAGTTGCGTCGCCCTTACCGGTGGCGCAACTGTTTTTTTATACCATCTGTTGATTGTATTACTTAGATTATTTTTGTAATTTTGAAACCGATTGACTGAAGATTTCCAAATGAAGTTTTCCAAAACTTCATTATCATAAAACCCAACAACAGAATGAATCTATTTGCAAAAACCTTCTCATCGCTCCTCCTCGGAGCCTCATTCATCTCTTGCGGACAGACTACCGAAAACTCTGCACCCACGCAAGATTCCGGCAACGACGCCGCATCTGCCGTCATTGAGAATATCATGTCGCGCCGAAGCATCCGCAAATATACCGATGCACCCGTATCGCGCGAACTTCTCGACACAATCCTGAATTGCGGCATAAACGCACCCAACGGTCGCAATCAGCAGGCGTATGAAGTGAAAGTGGTGGATGATCCCGCCTCCGTCGCATACCTTGCCGAAAACGTGAATGGGCTTTACAAGGCTCCCGTCTACATCTTCATTGCCAACGACTCAAACTATGACGCCTCAATGATCGACGTAGGTCTTCTTTCTGAAAACATCGGTCTTTCAGCATGGGCATTAGGTGTAGGCTCCATAAACCTCGGTTCACCGGTGAGAGTGATCAACGAGTCGCCCGAACTCCTTGCCAAATTCGGATTCAGCGAAGGCTACCACCTTTGCCTTGCCCTCGCGTTAGGCTATCCCGACGAGACACCCGATGCAAAGCCACGAAACAAAGAGAAGGTGCAATTCATCACTATCGAAAAATAACCCATCATAATAGCATATCATAACAATACGGGCAGCATTAATATTTTTTAACACTAATACTGTCCGTATCAAACTAATAATCCGTAACTTTGCAATTTAATTATACATTCAAGTGAATAACTTTGATTAAAGTCGCTGATGACCATAATCAAAACAATATTCACCCCAACTCTCATAAAAACCATAATCTTTTCATTAAACATATACTAACCATGTATATCAATCTGCTTAACCACAGATCTTTTCTAAAGGCTGCGGCTGCCGTTGCTATAACAGCTGTGCCTTTTTCGGCATCAGTATACGCCGCAAACAACGACGATGAATCATCAAGCAGGTCGTTCCTCTTTTTCAAGAAAAAGAATAAACACACAGCACAACCTGACACCACATCATCCTCGACTAAGGAGAAATATGATGATTTTCACTCAGGAGACGCAGTGGTATCAGATGGCATATTCAAGGTAATCAAGAAAGGTGCCGATTATTATTTTGAAATTCCACGTTCAGTATTAGGTCGAGATATGCTGGTGGTCAACAAATTCACACGCGTTCCTCTCGAACTGAACTCCGCCGGCGTAAACCGTGGCATAAACTATGCCAATCAGATGATACGCTTCGAACTTGACTCCGCTACATCAATGGTCAGGGCTCGTCAGCAACGTCCAATGCCCGATGTAAAGAACGGGAATGCAATAGCCACGTCTGTTGCCGACAACTATATATCACCTTTTATCGCTGCATTCAAAATCGAGGCGTATAGCCCCGACTCCACTGCCGTCGTGATAAAGGTGAACGATATTTTCAACGGAAAAAACACCAGCTTCAACAACGTCTTCTCCGACATTAATATCGGAGGGTCTGCCATATCTGACCTATCACGTCGTACATTTGTACGGTTAAATGTTTTTGAATAATTTCAACTTCAAATTTCAGGATATTCAAGCATGGAATAAGGCAGATGTCATGTTGGTTGACTCCATTAAGTACGATAGGTCCCCATGCTTTT
>RIAZ01000049.1 GCA_003762615.1 Muribaculaceae bacterium Isolate-037 (Harlan) | reverse complement strand
ACGGCGCGGCTGCTGCGGGCCAGGACGCTCGGGCGGTAGACCACCGTGTCGCCCTCCTTGACCATGTTCGAGGGGGTGCTGCGCCCGATGTTGATGTAGAAGGGGTCGTGGGTGTCGCTCACCTGTATCCCCTTGCGGTGCGTCACTGAGTTGTGGACAACGCTGGCGAAGTATTCTTCCGTGCCCTCCACCGCCGGGTCGTAGAGCTTGAGCGTCCTGTTGCCGTTGCTCAGCTCGGTGACCCCGGCGGTGTGCGTCACGGCCACGAGTCCGGCCGCCGTCGCGCGCAGCCAGCTCCATGCGCCGGACGCCTGGACGGTGGCGCCGCTGTCCTGGAGCGACGCGGTGAGTACGAGGTACTCGCTGTCGTTGTCTATCACCGTGTCGTTCACGCCGTCCTCGTTGACGCAGTTGATCAGGATGTCGAACAGGTTGCCGACGCTCTCCTTCACCCCGATGTCGCCGTGGCACGTCACCTCCATGCCGTTGAAGGTGCCCTTGAAGTAGATCACCGCGTCGTTGAGGCTCCCGGCGGACGCGAGGTTGCCGATTATCTTCAGCGCCGGGTAGGTCTTGTTGTTGACGGTGTAGGTGGTCTTCTGGAACTTCGTGGCGAACTTCGCGGCCACGGCACCGCCGGGGGCGGCGAGTATCTGCGCCGAGGCGGAGCCGGGGTCGTTGAGGTACCACATGAAGCTGTTCATGTCGGGCAGCACGAAGCTGCCGAGGTTGCTCGAATAGCAGGCAGGGTACAGCGTGGGCTGGTTGGCCGCCTTGGTGTAGTCGGGGGTGCACTGGCCGGTGGAGGGGTTGAAATACTGGGTCTTCCCCACACCCGCCGGGAGGACGAAGTTCATGCCGGGCACTATGGTGTCGCCGTCAACGATCGCCTCGAGGGTGTCTATCGCGCTTATGTCCATGTTCTGTCGTTTTTAAATGTGGAATATTTCTTTTGTCTCATCGGGCGATAACTCCTCCGCGCCCTCGTCAAGAGCCTTGTCGATGCCGTAGATGGCGAGGTCGCGGCCGGAGAGCAGCACACGGCCCGCGCCGTCGTGCGTCCTTAGTTCCGTGAGGTTCAGTTCCGTGGCTATCGCCTCCGGAACCGAGAATAGTCTTGGTCTGCTCATGTGGTTATTGGTTTTAGGGTTTCGGTATGCTTATGCACATCACCTTGCCGTTGACCTGCACCGCCCTGCCGCCTATGGTGCAGACTCGCAGCGCCGTCCGCTCCCTGACCTCGCAGCCGAACACCGCGAGCACGTTGGGGTCCCTGCCGGCTATCCCGGCGCCGACGACGGCCTTCTCGCCGTAGCCTATCACCTTTTCGGGCGCGCCTTTCTCGTTGGTGGTGAAGATGTGCGTTATGTCGAAGTAGTCCTCGGGGCGTGTCACCTGCCCCCTCGGGGTGTCGATGACGGCGCGGGCCTCGATCTCGCGGGTGTCATGGCGCACGAACTTGCCGCGCGTCAGCATCTCCCGCTCGTCCCACTGGCCGTAGTAGCGGTAGGCCTTGGTCATGGCCGACACGACCCTCGACGGGGCGGACTTGTGGTGCGCCTCGAGCCTTATGGCCTCGCGGTCGATGTAGCGGCGGTCGATGACGAGCGCCTTGGTGCCCTGCCCGGAGACGTAGAAGGGGTCGTCGGCCCCTATCGCCCGCCATGTGAGGGTGGCTCTTTCAAGCACCTGCCACGAATAGACGGCCTTGGCGTCCGGAACCGGGTCGGAGCCGTTGCGGAACGTGGCCGTTATGGTGCGCAGGGCCTGGTTCTTGAACGGGCTGATGGCCATCTTCTGGGCCGCGTCGATCTCGAGGCTGAGGTTCAGCTCCACGTTCTGCACGGTGGTCAGCGTGACCTGCTGCGACTTGCGGATGGTCTTCTGGGTGCGCGGGTCTATGTAGCCGCAGGTGAAGTACAGGGACAGGGGCGACGACGGCTCGACATTGCGCCGCACCGTAAGCTCCCCGTAGGCCCCGAGGCTGAAGCCGGAGGTGCTCTCGGTTATCCTCGTGCCTTTGTCGTCCGTGCCGATGTACCACCGGGTGTCTATAAGACCCGTGGTGTGGTCGCCGTCGGCGAGCACGTGGTCGGGGTCCTTGACCGCCAGCCGGGGGCGCAGCGCCAGGGGGAACAGCGTCCTGTCGGGGTCGAACAGGCCGTCGGCGTTCTTCGTCTGCTCCAGGCCTCCCCCGATGATGTCCATGTAGAGCGACACCGATAGGGGCGTGTTGATGATGTATGCCGTTGCTGTCTTCATGTCTTTTATTTTTTGAGTGAGAATGTCGTTTCAAATGTCTTTGGCTGAGGCGCCGCCCCGTCGAGTATCGAGACCTTGACGCGGAACACGACCTGCCGTGCCTCGTGCCAGTTGGACGGCATGTCCGCCGGGGTGATGTCCACCGTCATGAAGTTCGACGAGTGCTCTATGTTCCAGAGCAGGTCCTCGCCGGGGAGGCCGCTTTCCCGGGTCCACTCCACCTGCGAGGCGTCGACGCTTATGTCCATCTCCCCGTGCCGCAGGACGAAGCCGAGCTGCGTGCACTCCTGCCCGAAGCGGAAGAACCTCCCGTTGGAGCTTGTCACGGCGAGGGTGAAGCTGGAGTCGCCGACGATGCAGGCCCATTCGAGGTTGTTGTACCGGGGTTCGAGGCCGACCGTCGCGGCCGGGGCCACGCAGCGCCAGCAGCAGCCCGCGTGCCACGCCTGGTGCTGTATGTACCGCCCGCTATCCGGGTCCTTCCCCTTGATGTAGGAGGCCGCGGGGTCCCACCTGCCGACATCGACTATCTCATAGACGGGGTTCCCTTTGTAGTCGACGCGCAGAAGGTCCTGGATTATCGCGCCCCTGGCGAAGAGGTAGGGGTGGTCGTAGTTTATCGGCAGGCCGTTGAACAGGCTCAGGTTCTTGGGGCGGCCAAGCGAGAGGTAGTAGTTGGGTTCCTCAAGGATCGGCTTGGTCACGCCTTCGAGGTACATTATGCACCCCTCGCGGCTCGATATGTACCAGCAGCTCTGGCGGTCCTTGTCCACTGCGTTGCCCCTGCGGTTTATGACCATCCCCTTCACGGGGGCGAAGTTCTTCCCGGCAGGCACCTCCGTGTCGGGATAGGTCACGACTGTCAGCGTGTTGGCGCTCGCGTTGACTGACACCGGGCGGAACCAGGAGGTGAAATGGCTGCCGTCGGCAAGCAGCGTGTTGACCGAGCCGTATATGACGTCATGCTCCCTGAAGGCGTGGAAGTCGAAGTCCCACCGCTTGCGCATGGTCAGCACGTAGGTGTCCGGGGCGGTCTGCTCCACCTTCTCCACGGTGCCGGACTCCGTGAACACGAAGTCGCTCTCGACGGCGCTGAGGCGGTTGAAGATAAGCTCCATCACCTTCATGTAGGTGCGAACCTCTATGCTCTCCACCTGCGCGTTGCCCCGGTCATCGACACCGGCGCCCATGCCGGCGAGCATGGAGTTGACGAATGTTCCGACCTCGAGCCCTCCCTTTGCCTTCAGCAGTCCTTCCGAGACAAGCCCCTTCAGGAAGGTTATAAGTCCTTTGGCCGTGTCGTCGGCCTTGCGGCTCAAGGCACGCTCGGCTATCTCGGCCACGGTGCGCAGGGCGCTCAGCAGGTTGCTGTCGGTCAGCTTCGTCAGGTCGCCTGTCTTTATTATGTCGGGAAGGGCCGACATGGAGGCAAGCCCCTTGGCATAGTTCCTGACGGAGCTGATGCTGTCGGCCACCTTCTCCATCGCGGTCCGGCTCAGTGCGTCCCCTATCTCGATGTCCATCTGCGAGGGGAGGTTGACCTTCCGCGTCACCTTGATTATGCGGCTGTCGCGGTACCCCGACTCCGGAAAGTATTCCGCGCTCTCGAGACGCACCCGGCGCCCTATGTAGAGGTCGGCGCCGGTCTGTTCCACCCACACATGGTCGGTGGGTGCCTTGAATACCGCTATGTCTATGGCGTGTTCGGAGTTGAAGGCATCGACGGCGTCCTTGAACTCCTGCTCGGCAAGCGCGTAGTATTCGTCCGGCATCCTTATGTTCCAGAGTATGTAGCGGTCTCCCGCCTTCGGAACGAGCGTGTCGTTGGGGAGCTGGGTGTCATCATCCGGGAATATCGTGATTATCTCGAACTCCCCTGTGGAGCTGTTGTAGTTTGTCTCAAAATAGTATGTCCCGTTGTCGTCGTTCCCGAGTCCGGCAAGCTCGCTCCCTTCCTGGAAGCTCACACGCTTGACAAGGCCGGCGATCTCATAGTCATTGGGATTGAACGGCAGGTCGCTGTCCTTGAAATAGTATATGGTGAAGTCCTTGCCGTCGTCGCCTTTTCTGGTCTCGGAGCGCACGGAGCTGACGGTGCCTGTCCTTCGCGGGTATATGTCCGCGAAGGCGGCTGTCTCGTAGTGGTCCACACGCCCGTATTTCTCGGCGTTGACCTCGACATATTTCTGTCCGCCGGGAAGCTGCAGCCTGCTGTAGCCGTATCGCGACGGGTCGATGTTGCGGCGGCTGCCCACCGGGTAGAGCCTGGTGTAAAACTTGACATTCCGCGCCGTTCCCGGGTCTATCGACACGAGGCCGTTGTCGTATCCGAGCGTCAGGGGCTCGCCGCGTTCACAGCGGCAGATGTTGACGGTCTGCCCGTCGAACCAGTATTCGGTCCCTGTTTTCTCGGCAATCTCGCGCAGTGCCTCGTCGCAGTATTTTCCCTCGTAGTCGATGACGATGTTCTCCGTGCCGGAAACCTCGCCCACCTTCCAGTCGGCGCCGCCGCCCATGCCGGCGTTTATGCATCTCACGACCAGGGCGGCGTGCTCCCTCGCGGGGGCGGTCAGGGTGAACACCGGCTCCTGCGCGCCGTCGGTGTCATTCAGGACCAGCAGGTTCTTTATCCTGCTCTCGATCCCGTAGAGCTTGAGGTCGTAGGCCCACTCGAGGGTGGACTTCTGCCTCGGGCGGTACCGCTCGGCCAGCCAGTAGGTCTCGCCGAGGAACTCGGCCATGTCGTCCACGTCGAGCGCCACATACTCCGGCAGGGTGAACGAAAGGGTCAGGACGTTGTCGCCCTGGATCTCCTTCGCCTGGGTGGAGCTGTCGCCCGGCGAGAGCACGGCCTTCACCGCACCGTCTTTTCCGTATATCGTTATTGCCATGTCTGAACGGTGTTGGAATGTGGTTAGAATGTCGGTTCGGGTTCCTTGAATGTCACCTTGAAGCGCCCCGCGTGGACGCCTTCGTTCCAAAGGTAGGTGAGCGGTCTGTAGCCGGGGCAGCTGACATAGAACATCCGCATGGTCATGTCCAGCGATGGGAACGAGAATGTCAGCCACCCTCCGTCACCCTGCTTGAGCATGGTGATGAAGGCGCGGTATCTCGACAGCCATTCCCTCCTTGTCGGGGCGAATATGGCGAAATGCAGCGTGACCTCGCGCTCCTGGTTCCTGACCTCGAGGGTGTCGGAGTATTTCACCCCGTCGCGCTCGCGTATGTCCACGCCGACGTGCGCCTTGGCCTTGGAGGGCGTCATTATGGCCGTGAGATTCTCCCTGCCCCCCTTCTTTTCCTCGGTCAGAAACGCGCCGTACTCTTTCCAGATGTCGGCCCCGTTGATTGTCACAAGTCCTTCGAGTGCTTCCATTGCCTATATCTTTATTCCGTCCCGCATTATCTTCTCAATCATGTCCCTTATCTCAGCCACGCCCGCGGCGCTCGACCCGGTGTTCTCGGCGATCCGCGCGAGGTATCCCTCGGCGATATTCATTTTCTCCGCCACGTTCTCGACCGTCGAGTCAATCTCCGAAACGTGCATCAGCACGCCCGTGAACACTCCCTCGAGCTTCGTTCCCTGGTCCTGGGTCATGGCCGTGTAGGTTCCGGCACGCCCGTTCTGGGAGTGTCCCTCCCCGCCGCGGATGTCTATCCCGGCCTCGCCGAGCATCCCGGCGACGGTCTCCATCAACCCCTCCAGCGTCGGGAGGCTGCTTCCATAGCGGTCTATGAGTCCGCCGGTGAGCTTTGCCACCTCGCCCATCAGCTCCGTCTCGGCCAGCTTCCCTTCGGCGTACTTCTCATACACGGCTGCGATGTCGTCGCTGAAGGTTCCCACCACCTTCTCGATGACGATTGTCCGCAGCATGTCAGAGACTATGTCCCGGAACGTTTCAGAGGCATATTCCCTGAAGGAGTCGAGGGCATCCTTCCCGCTGTCCAGCCAGTCCCACAGGCTGTCGACAAGGTTATCGACGAGAGGCTCGTACATCGAGCTGACGTACTCGCGCAGGTTACGCAGGTACTCGTCATATTTTTCCCGCAGTTCAATCAGCGCCTCGAGGGTTTCGCGGGTCTGCCCCACGAGCTTGTCGCCGTAGTTGTCGAGTATGGACTTGGCGAGTTCTTTGTCTATAAGGCCCTTGTCGTCGAACAGTTCGCCGAGGCCGTTGTTGCGGGCCCAGGTGACAAGATCCTCGGTCTTCTGTGAGTGACCGCCTATGCCGGTGCCGAGGAAGCCGCTGCTCTTCTTCCGGGTCTCGATGCGCAGGTTGTTGACGGCGGCTGTGGTTCCCTCGTCATATCCTCCCTGCCCCCACAGGTCGCGCCATTCGTCCCACCATGACAGTGTCGAAAGATTCCCCATGACCCAGTTGAAGGCTCCGGTGAGCCAGCCGCCCCCGCTCTGGTTGCGGTATATGGCCTGGGCCTCGGACGCTTTCTTGACATAGGAGGCATAAACCTCGTCGTGGTGCTCGCGCCAGTCCTTGAGGTTCCGCAAGCCGTCCTCGGCAAACCATGAGTCCTCTTCCTGCCGCGCCTCAAGCACGGCGAGCCTGTACTGGCTGACTGCATCCGTAAGGGCGTTTATCTCCCTGACCTTCTCGGCGTAGGCCTCGTATTCCCTGAATGCCTTGTTGCTGCCGAGCTCGCCGATCTTCTGCAAGAGCTGCACGGCTGCGGACACGATAGTCAGTATGATGGATGCCTTTTCGACTGCCGAAACTGCCTTTACTCCGACCTTCTGCACCGTGGCGATTCCATTGATTGTGTCAGTGATAAAGGTGCCGACATCGAATATCAGACCAATTATCTCTCCGGCAGTCCCTCCAATAGCCTCGCCTACGCCCTTTATGGCCTCGGCAAGCTGGGATACCTTGTCGCGGGCCTCCTTTTCGGCCTTGACAAAGTTGTTGCTCGCCTTGGTGTGCCTGTCCTTGGCCTCGGTATATTTTTTCATGGCATCCCCCATGCTGAGATAGGTCGCCACTATAACGGGCTTGCCGCTGGCATCGAAACCCTCGGATTTCAGTCCGGTGAACACCTTTCCGCCATTGGTCACAGTGTCAAGCTGCCTCTTTGCAGCCGCGAGCTCGCGGTTGGCCGAGGTCAGTTCCTCCGCCCGCTTTGACAGATTCCCGAACGGATCCCTGCTGTCAATCTCCTCCATCAGAGAGCGGATGGTGTCGGTGTATTCGCGAAGGTCCTGCGGGTCGAGCGCGGAGGAAGCCGCGCTCTTGGCTTTCTCGAACTGCTTCAACAGCTCCTGCAACGTCTCTGTCGAGGTGTCGCGCAGATCCTCGAACGCGCGGACATATTCCGGCGACCGGCGCAGGACCTCGAAGTCGTGGTTCGCAAGCTCGCGGCCCCTGGACTTTACCGCCTCCGCTATCGAGCGGTCGTAGACAGCCATGGCTGCCTCGTCGCCGGCTGCCTCGGCCTGCAACCGGCCCTGGCGCAGTCCCTCGATGTCCTCGTTGTGCCTGCGCTCTATCTCGAGGCGCTTGTCGGCGTATGACTGGTACTGGTCGGCCAGTTCTTTGTACAGCCTCGAAGTCGCTGCCTTGTATACGGATTCGTTGAGCTCGTCGGAGCGTTCAATCTCCGACCGCTGGCCGTCAGTAAGCCCGTCGGGGCCAAGACCTGTCATTCCGGCTTGGGCGTTCTGAGTCCGCCAGTCGCTACGCTGCTTGTCGGCAGCTGCTTTTCTCGCCTTGTATTCTTCCCGGATCCGGCGGATCTTCTTCTGAAGTCCCTCCTCCATCACCTCGACCTCGGCCTCGTCATTCTCCTGCTGCAGCGCGACAAGTTCGAGCCCGAGTTTGCGGCGCTGCTCTTTCATGCGGTCTTCCTCGCGATGCTGCTGCTCGCGCTTCTTCACCGCGGATTCGGCATCCTTGTCGGTGCCGAGCCTGACTTTGTCATATTCCTTCTTGGCTGCATCGACTGCCTCCTTGAGTTTTTTCGCCTTCTCCTCGAATTCGGCCTTGGTCATGGAGCCCGAGGTTTTCCCTATGAAGTCGTTGTACTCCTTGAGGGCCTTCTCATACTCCCTTCTGGCGGATGCGGCCCACGTCGCCGGGTTCTCCTTGTCGGACTCCCGGCGGTTCTGTTCCGCGCGCAGCTTGTTCAACTGGTACTGCAGCTCCTCGCGGGTATATGTGCCCTCTGTGGCGGCATTTCCTTTTAACGCGCCGTACTTCTTCTCTTGGAGTTCCATCTGCGCCAGCAGCTCCTCGCGGGCCTTTACCTGCGCCGCGAGGGTCTCGTTGCTTATTCCTGTCAGGTTCGCGAAGTAGGCGTTGACCTCCTCCTTGCGTACGGCGGCGGAAAGGTTCCTTCTCTTGCCGAGAAGGTTCTTCAGCTCTGTATCCTCCGCAGAGGACAGGCCGCCTGTGCGATGGCTGTATGTTCCCCATGTGGATGATGACGTCACATAGCGCCCGGTCGCCTTCTTTGCCTCGAGCTCGGCTATGCGCCTCTCCACGGCATCGAGCTCGTTCTGCGGGTTCGTGATGGACCTGCCGCTCTCGAGGGAAGCTATCTCCTCCTTGATCTGTTTGATGTTTTTAAGTTTCTCGTACTCGGTGTCATACTTGGCGAAAATGTCCGGGTACTTCATCTCGAGCCTGTTCAGGGCCTCGCGCC
>RIAZ01000048.1 GCA_003762615.1 Muribaculaceae bacterium Isolate-037 (Harlan) | reverse complement strand
AAATTTTCGAGGGGCACGGACTGGCCCGCCGCAAGCTCCGCTCGGAACTGCGCCTCTTCATGCGCGGCGAGCGCTCGGTGGAGAAGTACCGCGAGGCCGGAATAAACTGGTGGGACTACTGCGGCTCAATCCTGGTCAACTCCTACCCCACCTACTTCGAGAAGCTGCCGCCGCTGCTCGCCCGGATAAACTCGGAGCGTCGCCCCTCCAAGAACTATGTGCTGTTCCTCGGCGCTACCGAGGCCGAGAGCAACCAGGCTCCGTGCCTCTCGCTCGTGCAGTTCCAGATCGAGGACGGGGAACTTGTCGTGTCGGCCTATCAGCGCAGCTCCGATGCCAACCTCGGGCTGCCGGCCGACATATACCACCTCTACCTCATGGCCCGGCACATCGACTTCCCCCTCAAGTCAATCACGCTGTTCCTGGGCAACGTGCACGTGTACGACAACAATATCGAGAACACACGCCGCCTCCTTGTAGGAGAGGACAGCGTAAAATTCGAGCTGAACGTATGAGCCGCCTTTATCTGTCCGCTCCCCTGCCCTTTGTGGGGCAGAAGCGCATGTTCGCAAAGCACTTCATCGAAGTGATAAAGCAATATCCCGCCGGAACTGTGTTCGTCGATCTTTTCGGTGGCTCCGGGCTGCTGTCGCATATCACCAAGCATATACACCCCGCCTCCCGGGTAATATACAACGATTTTGACAACTACCGCCGGCGCATCGAGGAGATTCCGCGTACCAACGCCCTGCTCGACCGTATCCGTCCCATTGCCTCGCGGTTCCCGCGCCACAAGCCCGTGACCGGCGAGGCGAGGGAGGAAATTTTCAGGCTGCTCGAGCAGGAGGAGCGCGAGACAGGCTATCTCGACTTCATCACGCTGTCGTCATCGCTGATGTTCTCGATGAAGTACAAGATGAGCATCCCTGAAATGCGCAGGGAAACGCTCTACAACAATGTCCGCAAAACCGGCTATGCCGAATGCCCTGACTATCTTGCCGGACTGGAGATAGAGTCGTGCGACTACCGGGAGCTGTTTGAGCGCTTCAGGAACATGCCCGGCGTGGTGTTCCTGGTCGACCCTCCCTATCTGTCAACCGAGGTCGGCACTTACCGCATGTCATGGCGTCTCGCCGACTACCTCGATGTGCTGTCTGTGCTCTCCGGCCATGACTTCGTTTATTTCACCTCCGACAAGTCCTCTCTCGTGGAGCTGTGCGAGTGGATGGGGCGCAACCCGTCGCTCGGAAACCCATTCGAGCGCTGCCGGCGCAGGGAGTTTGACGCGACCATGAACTACAATGCCCGCTACACGGACATAATGCTCTTCACCGAGCTGGGCAATGCCCCGGAGGAGGCCGTCTGAGGCCGCTTCCGCGCCCATATATCGCCGAGAGAGCCGCAACCCGATAAAGGATGCGGCTCTCTCTTTTCTTTGCGACACGGAGCGTTTATGGGACCTTATTTCAGATGTCGGAATCCAACGCAGGTATAGGTCTCTATATTCTCCACGATATCCTCGTGATTGTGGTTGGTGGCGGAACTGTCGATGTCGAATTCCATGAACGATTCTCCCTCCAGTCCGGCAAGCAGCTCATTAATCCTGTTGAGCAGCCGGAACTCGCCGATGCCTTTCTGCTCCACCCAGTCGGTCACCACATGGAGGTTGATCAGCGGCTGTGCCCGGTATTCGACTCCCGGCACAATGGCGTGCCACTTGAAGGGCACGAACTCGATGAACACTGCCGGACGCTCCCATGCGACCTCCTGTTCGATAAACTCGACATTATGGTTCCATAGGTCTATGTGCCTTATCGCACGAGGATAAATATCATCATCCATGTCTGCCTCGTCCGGGCGTTCATAATATTCTCCGGCTGCATTGACGCACAATGCCTCGAGCCTATTCTTGATTGCGTTATATATTTCCTCTCTCATTTCTTATTAATTTTATCGGTGACTGACTGGGAGAAGCGGAAGACTGTGTAGCACTCCGTATGCGGAAAGGGAATCTTATCACATACTAAGCGACAGCGGTCTTTGGTAAACCCCATGCAATAGTCTTGAAAATCGCAACTTTCATTACATAGCCCATGCCCACTCTCGGTAATAGCATCAACTTCTTCCGCGGTCAGATCTACTGCTTCATAAAATTTCCCATCCAGCACTAAGCCGTTGAGGGGTTTGTCATTTTCTCTCATTTAATATTGAAATCTATATTGTTGATGTACTCGTTAAGGTTCTCCTCGATGATTTCTCTCACTGCCGCCTCCACCTCCGGCGATTTACCCAGGAACTTGCGCTGCGGGATCTTGATTGTCGCCCCGACCTTCATCAAGGCCATCGCCTTCCAGAAGTCGGCCTCGCTTGTAAGTTGCCGGTTCTTTTTGTCCTGCCTCAACGTGCCGTCCTTGCGGCGGCCGAAGGAGCCGGTGACGGAGTAGTATTTGTACCAGAAGAAACGCTTCATCCTGGCGGTCACCTTGATCTCGCCCCCCTCGTTGTGGATGGAGGCGTAGGGAAGGTCGCTGAAGAACACGATGCTGCTCTCCCTGATCTCGCTCCGGACGCTCCGGCGGAGGGCGCCGGTGTCAACAAGTATGTGGCCGCCCGGACGTGTCGGACTTTTGCGCCTGGCCCACGACTGGCTGAAGAAGGCCTCGCGCTCGAAATTCCGGTCGAACTCGTCGCCGAGCTCCACCTTGATGTCGCGTAATATGCTCCTGAAGATGGCGCGTGTCTGCCAGTCAATGTCATTCATCCGTATCTTCTTTTTCGGGGTTTTCGTCTGCAAAGTCAAACAGGCTCGGCATGTCGGACGCCACGACCGGGGTTTCAAGCCCTGCCGTGGCGTTCATGATGTTGTAGAAAGTGCGCTCGCTGATCCAATAGGCCGGATATATGTACCTGCGCCATATCTCCCGGTTGCTCAGTCCGCTCCTGGCGTACCGGTCATATATCCGGTTTATGTCCTCGACGCGCTTTCTGTAGGACATGCCGCGCTTGTCTGCCATTGCTGTCACATGGTTTTAACCTGTATCTGTCTGTAAGGTCTGATGTCGAGTGTCGTCACGCTGCTCACCGTGACCCGGCCGCTGCCCTCGCACTGCGGACACGGGACCGAGTGTCTCCGGGGCGCGTCGGTCTGCTGTATCCCGGTGCCGTGACATTCCTTGCACACCGCGATCCGGGGCGGTCTCTTGATTTCTTTTTCCATTTTCATCAGGTTTTAATCAACATCGGTCATGCCAAGGGGTATGTAGCACCATGCGCCCTTGTCGTTCTTGTAATGGGCGCGGATGAACTTCTTGGAGACGGTCGGCTGGTATGCCTCCTCGATGATTTTCACACCCTCGAGGAACTGCTCGCTGCCGCTGTCCTCGGCCATCTTGCGGAGCTGAAGCACCCTGCTGGCCTTGATGTTGCCCTGCCCGTCGCGGCTCAGAAGGCGCAGCACGGCGTTGACGAGGGCTTTGGTGGCATCGTCTTTAGCAAGGCTCTCGATATAGCCTTTGACCATTGCGATACCGTCCTCCACGGTGTCACGGTAGCCGTCGATGGTGTTCACCCCGAGGATGACGCGCAGCGTGCTGTCGGAGTTGGTGAACGTGTGGCTGTTCTGGCCGTCGCGGGCCACGCCGGTGATTTCCGACTTCATGCCGAGGATGGTCTCGAAGTTGCCGAATATGGCCTCCTTGACCTGCTTGATCCGCTCGCTCAGCTCGCGGAGCTGCGGAATGGTGGCGGCGATTTCCTCATCGACCATGTCGGCGTACTGCTTGCGCTGCTCCTTGCGCTCCTGCTCGCGGCGCTTCTTCTCTTTCTCGGCCTTGAAAGCCTCGAATTCCTGACGCTCTTCGGCTGTCATTTCTACTTTTTCTGTCATATCTGTCTCTTTTATAGTGATTATATGATCCTTATCCCTCATTAAAGATACTCTCCAGCTCTTCGCCGTATTCGAGGCGGTCGGCCTCGAATGTCGCCCATTCCGCGATTTCCCGCATAAGGGAGATGTATTCGGCTCCGTCGGCATCGGAGGTGTGGAGCTGAATGTAGTTCTTGATCTGTTCTACTGTCTTTTTCATTTCAGTTATAGCTTGTCATGCCGGGGCCGGCAAGGTTTATGAGATATGTTATGCGTTGCTGCGGGGTTTCAGGGCCTTGCGCCGGTTCCGCCTTCCTGCGCTGCCATCCCTTGCGCTTTATCGAGCGGAGCCTGGTGGCCAGTTCCATAAGCTCGTCAATCGAGAGCTGCCCGAAGGCTTTGCCGGCAATTCGCGGATGGCGGCAGAAGTCGTTTATCTGCGCCCAGTCGGTCGTATCGATCTCGAGCTCCTGCATCAGCTTGAGGGCTATGCTCCGCCGACGCTTCAGCTCGTCCCTTGTGCCGTTCATTCCCTCGATGGCTACGCAGAGGTCGGTGTACTCCTTCCGCGTCATTTCCTTGAGGGAGTCGGTGCGCCCGGCGGTGTACTGCAACACGAACTGACGCTTTGCCTCGTCCGGCTCCCCATGAATGGTGAGCTTGTGGAAGGCGGAGTAGAACCGCCCGAAGTTAGTTACCTGCTGTCCCATGTCAGTGTGTGCAGGTTTTATTGGCCAGTCTTATGATGACGTTGCCCTGATACTGCTCCAGCCACATTCTCGCCTCGTCGAGCTTAGTCTTTACCAAGGCTGTCTCTCGATTGGCCTCCATGTCGGCTACATATTTCCCTGCATCTGAAATCAGGCTCATTGCAGAGGCCACAAGGCGCTCCAGCTCACTTAGTTTCGTCACATCAGTTTCCATTCTTTTCTCTGTTTAGTTTACTCAATCGGTTTCTTTCCTTGAGGACTACGGTCCAGTTGCAATAGCTGCAGCACCGGCCTTCCTCCTTGATCGGCCACGGGTCGTTGCCGTACTCCGTGACATCTTTGCCGCAGATGCAGCATTTAAATTTTGTCTCACTCATTGTCTTATTTTATATTCGGTTTCCAGTCTATCGTCACCAGTGCGATGACCTCGCCGGTGCCCTCGCAGTCGGGACAGACGCTCTCCGGAAGACCGCGCCCGCCGTAAAACCAACCTTTGCCTCCACAATAGGGGCAGGTCATCGGCCGTGAGCAGAACCCCTCCTTGCAGATGCGTCCTTCCGGCTCAAGTATTATCATTTCTTTTTTCTTGCTCATTTATCCGAGATTGTTTGAGGTTCTTAAAATGCCTTCTTCCCACACCACGTAGTAGCTGCCGGGATCTTCGGTAAACCTGCCTTGGCAAAATGCCTTGTAGCCCACTACCCGGACCTTCAGACCGGATATGTAGCGGAGACGGACTGCTGCCTTGCCCATCGGCTGTCCCTTATGCTCCTGGGAGATGAAGATGAAGCTCTTTGCCGGGAAGCGGTCGATGAGTTGCTTTGTCTGGTCGTATGACCATCCGGCCACCTGAAAGCTATCGACAATTACGAAGTGCGGACTCTTGGGCTTGGCGAGCCTCTCCACAAGCTCATCGTAAGTATCGCTTGTGGCGACCCGGAACCGTCCCTGCACCTCGCCCATCTTGAACCGCTCGACACGCTCCTTGAATGACTGGCTCACCCCCTCCTCGTAGGAACAGTAAAGCACCATTCCGTATCTGCATAGTTCCTTGGCGAGCTGCATCACAAAACTACTCTTGCCGGAGGCAGAGGCACCGCTGACAAACCATGCCTCGTTGGTGGTCGGGAAGCCGAAAGGCCGGCTCCACCGCTCGCCCCACGGCAGGGTCTTGTAGGTCTTGGCAAGAACCTCTTTCGGACTGTATGCTCGCTTGGCCATCGTCACTTCTTCTCTTGGGTCTTTTTCAGTTCATCAATAAGAGCTGTTGCTGCCACTACGGAAGTCATTGCAAGCGAACGATAATTAGGGTCATACATCGCACCCTTATCGATTGCGCCTTTAGTTATAGCCCCAATCATGACTGCCATTACTTCCTTGGCAATCTCATAGCGACGCTGTTCCCAGTCAATCTCGCCATTTTGGAGACGCTTGCCCATTCTGATGACGGTCTCCATATATTGTTTCTCAAGTACGCTTACCATTATCATTGTCTTTTAAGTTTTTCGATTTCAGTGTAAACCCGGCGAAGTCCGCCGCCGGTCTTCCGGGCTATCTCCCCGGCATCGACACCTTCCGGGGCATTGAGCTTTGCCACAATCCTGGCCTGTTCTATGAGGAACTTGGTTCGCTCCTTGCTGTCGTCCGGGGTGACCTTGCTGTAGCGGTCTCCGTAGCGGCTGAGCATCTCTGTGTAGCCGACCTTCTTGCACTCGATGGAACGGTTGATCTTCTCCTTGAGTCCGTCGGCGCCCATCATATACCATGCGCAGCAACGCTCGGTGGCGTTCCACAAGGCCTTCAGCTCAAGGAAGGCTTCATACTGGAGGTCGCCGGCCTCGTCGAGTATGATGAGGGGGCTGTCGATGGAGCGGAGGTAAAACACAAGGTCTTCGTAAACATCGGCATAGCGGCCTTTGCTGTCAACACCGAATTCCCCGGCTATCTTGCGCACGAGCTTCAGCTTGGTCTTGACCTGCGAGCAGTCTATGTAGATGGCGTTGGCGTGGGTCTTGACGTAGTGCCGGGCGGTGAAGGTCTTGCCGATGTTGGGCAGGTCGCAGAGGATTGCACTGATACCGCTCGACTGGCAGGCCTCCAACTGGGCCGTGATGAACTGGAAGGTCGGGGTCTTGGCCACCTTCCACTCTATCTCTCCCCGAAGGCTGACCCCGAGTTTCCGGGCTATGCTTATCCAGTTGGCATCGCTCAGGACACGGTCGGTCTGTCCGTTCTTGATCGCGCTGTAAACCGAGGTCGTGATGCCCAGGGAGGCGGAGTGTTTCGCGTCGCTCGGATAGTTGGCGCGGTTCGCCCTGATTGCGGCGAGGATTCTGTTCTTTACGTCTGTTGTAATCATATTCTAACAGTGTTATAATTTCATTCTATAAGTCTTGCAAGGCTCGGGCCGCGTAGTCTTCACTGAGGCCGTATTCTTGCGTCTCTCGCGTTTCAGGCTCGGGAACGGCCACTTCTTCCACCTCGACCGTCTGAGGTCGTGTGTCGCGCTCTGTCACGCCCACGCGCCCGATGGCGTTGTCTTCTACATATTTGTTGAAGCGGCTGATCTTTTTGCGCTGCTCTACGAAGATTTTCTCGTCCCTCTCGGTCTGCTCGGCGCGGGCGGTATTGAAGGTCCCGATATTCTCAAGGCGGTCGATATACATGTCGCCCTGGTAGATGAACATATCGGTGATCTTGCCCTCCTCGTCGGTGAGGTAGTAGGCCTCGACCTTGTAGTCATTGGGGGCAAGAAGCTCGATGGCCTCGGTCTTGCTGAGCCACCAGTCCTCACCGGCCACCCGGCAGTATGAGTTTCGCCGTATGGTGGTGCCGACCTTCTCGCCTACATGCCGGGCGATTGTCGCCTTGTCGAGCGGATGCAGCATGGGATTGATATTGGCGACAAGCACGTCCCATCGTGTCATGCCTTTGTACTTCTTCTGGTTGGGGTGCAGGGCATGGTTGTATTCGTAGATGTCGCGCATATCGTCGGCGATCAATTCGTCCCAGGTGTAATATTCCTTCTCTTCATAGGTGTTGTTGAACTCGTCGAATACCTTGTTGCTTTCGGTGCGGTACTGTCGGCTCTTGGCATAGAACCTCCCGATTCCCACATGGTTCTTATGCTCTATGCTTACCTTCTTCGAGCGGTTCCTGTGCTCGGCATGTTTCTCCTGGGAGTTCATGGGGGCGCAGAACCGCACGAAGGGGAACATCACACCGGCACGGAGGAAGGAGTCGCGCCACTGGCTCATGAGGTGGTTCTCAACCTCTACCTCGGCGGGGCAGCCCCAGCCCTGCCGGTCAAGCAGCCGAAACATATTCCGGAACATGTCAACCACAAGGTCCACGTTCTTTGCCCGGTTGTAGGCGTAGCCTATACAGCAGTCGCTCGCCACATCGTAGGCGTAATACGCTTTCGGCCGTTGTCTGCTGTCCTTCAGCTTGCGCGGAAGGTCGCGGTCGTCGAATGACACCTTTGACAATGAGAATTCCGGCCTGTGGCGGTGCATGTGCGGCATGACCTCGTGCATGAAGGCGGTGTAGCTCATGGTCGCCTTGTCGATGAGCATCCTGTTTTTGGGCTTGTTGAGATAGTTCGTGATTGTGGCCTCGCTCAGCACCATCGGCTCACCGTTCTTGTCGGTAAAATCGTCCGGATTGAACATCTCGCCGGTTTCCGGATCATAGACATCGAGTTCGCCGGTCACGAAAGAGTTGTAAAGCTCGAGCACGTTGGTGTTCCAGGGTTTGTTGGGTAGTATGGCAATGCCCAGTATCAGACGCTCTGTCCTGTAGTCAACCTTCCTGGCGCACTGGTTCCCGAACTTGCCGCTGATAAGGCAGGGATATCCGTTGGCCTTGTATTCGTTGACCTTCTTGCGGAACCGCAGTGTCGAGGCCGGGAGGGTGTGCCCGAAGTGCTTGCGCAGAACCTCGATGGTCGCCGCCATCATGGTCCAGTCATACTTCCCTCCGAAGAGTTTCTGGGCGGTGGCAGCCCTGTCGTATAGTCTGATGCAGGTGTTGAGCACCGAGGCGTTGGTGACGTATTCCTTGGCTTTCTCCGGCGGCAAAGCCACGCCGCATTTCTCTTTAGAGAAGAAGAAGGCGGTCGCCTTCTGGTCAACCTCATAGTTGCTCTTTATCCAGCCCTCAAGCCGGGTCTGGGCACCCCCGGGGTAAACCTCTTTTACCCTGTCCTGGTAGCGTTGGGGCAAGCTGTCAACGGCAACTAACGCATAACACCCTGCCGAGCCACCGCCTCTGCGCACCACATCAAAGCGGCCGCGGGCGGCGAGCTGCTTGTAGTTGGGTTCCGACATAATGCCGCCATCTACAAGGTCGCGCATCGAGATGCAAAGTCTGTCACCGTAGTATTCCATATCTTGATCCGATGTTACAGGGATTCCGCCATGCTCTTCAACTCGTTGATCTGTGACAGCATGACGTGGTCGTATCTTGCCACTACATTACCCTTGGGGTCATAGACAGTGCCTTCGCCCGTCTGCTTGTCAAGGTAGATTTCGGCCCGGTTGGGATAGACCGCGTGCCAGCAGCTGTCGGAATCGAAAAAGAACTCCCCCTCCGGAATGACGTAATAGGTGCAGCCCATGTGGTGCCTGACCGCCGCGAATCGTATCTTCCTGGCAAGCTCGTTGTCCGTGCGGTAGGCAAGGGCGTTCTTGACGCAACGCTCGCAGATTTCCTTCCCTTTGACCTTGAAGGTGCGCTGCAGGGCCCTGATGCCCTCCTTGCTGACTGAAATGTACTTGTTCATTTTTCTCACTTATTGGATTTTATTAGTTATCTTTGTAGATTGTTAGTAAATCACCGACTTGGATTCCACGTCCGGTCGGCATCCAAACATCATATCAAAAAGACCGCAAAGCCATGAGCCTTGAAAACTATCTTGTAAGATCAGATGTATCTGAAACGGAGATACGCTGCTCTTTCCGTCAGGAAGAGGTGTCACAACTCCATACGTTCTTAAAAGAGAAGGGATTTGACTGGTACCGAGACTTCCTGACAACAAACCTTTCAGACATTCTGAAATATATCGCTCTACCTCCGTCGAGGCGTGAGGCAAAGAAGTGGGTCGGCCGTCCTGACGCGATTCTTCTTCGTTTTGCAGCATTGCAAATATCTGCGATAACTGTGCAATTCCAGTTAGATATTGACGGCATAGCGGGGATTGTTGACTCCGGCTCTTACCGTAGCTTTCATTCAGTGATTGCAGACGCCCTCGCACATCTGCTGCTTGGTTCGCCGCTGAAGAAGTTTCCGTTTGAGGGATACGATTCCCCTTTTTGCTGAGGCCGTTGTAATACTCGGCTTCTTTCTCCTGACTGTGAAATTCCTTTGTCATAGTCTCACTTTCTATTTAGTTGGTTGTTGATTTTGTCGATGGCTTCCTTGAGGGCGAAATGGCCGGCGACCAATGCAGAGTATGTCTTCGACAGATCACACTCTCGGTCGTCATGGGTCGCTTCGTACTGGTCGAGGACTATCCCGGTGTCATTCAAATTCCGGGTCAGGGTCTGTAACAGGACCCTGACGGCATTTTCTGTCATTATTTCGGCTCGTTGCTTCATCGTCTGATTTTTTAGTGGGAGGACTCGGACTCGAACCGAGGACGAACCGGCCGGAT
>RIAZ01000047.1 GCA_003762615.1 Muribaculaceae bacterium Isolate-037 (Harlan) | reverse complement strand
AACCTCTCAAAGCTCAATATTGGATTTTGGTGCAGATTTAACAGCAATCGCCCCATCGCTGCCTGATTTTTAGTAATACGTCACAAAAAAAGAGACCATCTAACTTTTGATTGTTAGACAGTCTCTTCTATCATCATTCCATGACTGTCTTGCAGTCGATACTATTCTACATTTTTTGATTGCAGCATTATAGATGGTAAGAATATCGGATTATAATTAATCCACATTCTTTAGAGTATATTTGGTGCTGCCTAAACCTATTTGCGCTGCATAGGGAAGGATATGAGTGCCGTGGCGACTGTTGATGCGTTCGATTAATGGTGCGGAATTATCACCTTCTGTTGATGCGTGATTAAATACCATGTCAATGCAGGCTTGGTCAAGAGCCACAGGGTCAAGACTTGCGGCGATACCCATATCTTTCAATTCCGGAGCAGCCGGATGACCATCACAGTCACAGTCTACCGAAAGATTATTCAATACGTTGATATACACTATCCTCGGCTTTCCGACAGCATCCTTACTATTCATGTAGTTATGCACGCCCTGTGCGGCAGCTGCCATACTTTCAAGAAAATGATCCTGAGGAATCTCGTTAATGTTTCCCCACATTTTTGATGCATCATCAGTGCGTCCGGCAGTATGTATATATGCCTTTCCGGCAGTTGACGCCACACCGATAGACGAATTTTTCAACACGCCTCCGAAGCCTCCCATTGCATGACCTTTGAAATGAGCGAGATTGATCATGAAATCATAATCGGCAAGATGGTCGCCAACTATGTCATATTTGATATGCGTGGTGTCGGATACGGGAATCTGCATCTGTCCGAACTCGTCCATAAGATCAACTTTGGCAATCTTGTCGAAGCCGTGGTCTCGGATGGTCTCCCAATGCTTTGCCGGATCCTGTCGTGTCCCGCCGTATGCAGTGCAACACTCCACGATAGTGCCATCTACCTTTTTCACAAGCTTGCCTATCAAATCCGGTTTAAGATAATGGGTATTGCCGCCCTCCCCAGTGCTGATTTTCACAGCCACATTACCGTTAGGTTCCACTCCGACAGCCTTAAATATCTCTACGAGTGATTCAGGCGAAATCTCCTTAGTGAAATAGACAGTAGGGAGAGCGTCAGACTCCTGCTTCCCTGTATTGGATGCATTTGCCTTTTCTGCATTACCTGCCAACATACTGATGAATGTAAGGGCAACAGCTATTTTCTTATTCATGTCTGTATAGTTTATTTAATTGATTTCCCCATTTCGTATGCTTGATTCATGTAAGGGGTGTCGCGTATTTCACCTTTGTCATACACGCCTTTGCCACGAATCACGCCCATCTCCTTCGACCCCTCAAAACATGCGGCAAGTCCGCGAAAACATTCGAGGGTGCAGTCCATCGTGTGCTCTTCATCCTCGGCGGCAGTCATGATGTAATAGAATTCCTTATCCTTAAATTCCAACCATCTTGCCACTGTGCGGTCAATCACGGCTTTCATCTGGGCATCTACCGAATAGAAATATACCGGCGATGCAAGCACAAGCACATCGGCAGCAAGCATCTTCTGAAGCACTTCTGCCATATCATCCTTTATGCAGCATTCACCATTATGGTGCTTACAGTAGTAGCAGGCCCGGCAATAACCGATCTTTTTGGCAGGAATCCAGATTTTTTCCACATTGTTTTCGGCATCAGTAGCTCCGCGTATGAACTCATCACAAAGCAGATCGGAATTGCCACATTTTCGGGGACTTCCCGAAAGAATCAACACCTTTTTCATTATTTTATATTGTTTTTAATATGATTATCGATCGTGTCCATATTGCATTTTTCGGAATATGTTGGGCATATCTGAAGGGTTCATCGGACACATATCCACGAGGTCGAGGTTCTTGACCATGTGGAGGGTCCCTTG
This sequence comes from Muribaculaceae bacterium Isolate-037 (Harlan), assembly GCA_003762615.1. Classification (GTDB taxonomy): domain Bacteria; phylum Bacteroidota; class Bacteroidia; order Bacteroidales; family Muribaculaceae; genus Lepagella; species Lepagella muris. The sequence goes on along the minus strand of RIAZ01000047.1, from coordinate 10,525 downwards.
TTTATATGTCTGAAACCAAGGTGTGGTTATGTGATGGCGGTATGCGTCCATATCGCGGTATATTTCAAGGATGCGCACTTTGCAATCATCACGTTTCTGCACCATAGGATAGATGCAGACCACCCCCTCCTCATTAGCAACTGAGTTAGCTCCGACAGTCAAAGCCGCTTTCATGTATTCGTCAAGATATTCCGGAAATACATCGATTTCAGAAATACGCACGAGCATGGAATCGATGTTTTCAACCGCTTTCACCGGTTGCTGATATGGCAGATTGAAGAGCTTGGAGGCATTCCCGGCAAAGAACATCTCCTTGTACTGCGATAGTCGTTGACTTTCGGCGATAGCCTCTTCAAGTCGGCGTTTCCCTGCGACAAGAACTTGCGTCGGTTGATACGGATAATCCGAACCATACATTATATGGTCGGGTGTGGTTATTGTCAGCATCGACTCTATCGCTTCAACTGACGGCGCACCGGCAAGGTCGTAATAGAACGATGTAAGGTTTGCATCAAAGTCCACCGGTTGCATCAAACCTTTTGCTGTCATCGCCGGGAGCACCGCCTTCATGCGAGGAATAGCCAACGGCAGAAACGACCCGCAGTGAGGAATCACCCATTTGATGTTTGGATAACGTGCCGGAACATTACGCGCTATCATATTGATGACGGCGCGTGTTGTTTCCGCAGGATACTCATAGATTGCCAGCGGAGCCGTTGCGATAATACTGTCATTTACAGGCACAGGCTTATGTGGGTGGATTATCACCACGGCATTGCGCTCGTTGAGCATCGCCATCAATGGATCAAGCGACTCGTCGCCAAGATATTGCCCACGACTGTTTGTGGCAAGTTTCACCCCGATTGCTCCAAGGTTGTCGAGGGCGTATGCCGCTTCTTCCATAGCCAAATCCACATCCGGAAGCGGCAGAGCCGCAACGAATCTGAAACGGTCGGGGTGCTGTCGGCATATCTCTGCGGTCTGTTCGTTATACCGACGGATAATATCCCGACATTCCTCGGCATTGCCAAAGTAAGGCTGTGGGGCGGGCATTGAAAGCACCGAAGTCTTTATGCCAGCTGAATCCATAAACGCAATGTGGTCGTTAACGTCCCATGCCGGAAGTGGGAAAGTCTCATCCAATGCAGCCCCGTGTACGTCAAGAGCTTTCACGAAATCAGGCAAAATGTCGTGGCAATGTACATCCACCGCATTTTGCGACAATGCAGTGGATGATATAGCTAAAGCCGTCATGAGATTAACTATTCTTTTCATCTTTCAGCTGTTTGCCAAAATCCGTGCAGTGACCTATAACATCTCCGGTACGCAGGTAGCGGTATGTCGGAAACTCGAACAACACGGGCTTGATTCTAATTAACACTGCAAAAATACATTGAAAAAATGATAATAGTGTTGTTTTACGGCTCAAAAATTGTTATCGTATGGCTCAATATCCCATATTATATAAAATAATAGATGAAAAGCGGGATTGATTTCAAGTTCCTCGTCAGGTGTAACAAACTCAGAATATAGCTCTATTAATTAGAGTGAGTAATTTTATTCAGTCATATCAATAATATCGGTCTGCAAGTCCTTACCCCATAGATATTTGGGAAACTTCTTACACCTTACCGCCACCATTATCTTGTCGAAAGGTATCGGTTTGCAAGGATAAGCACTCGGAAGTATCTGAAAATCATCCTCCCTTTTCAGAGCGGATATTATCATTTGCTCCAAGTTATACTCATCCTCCTTTCCCTCAAAGTCAGTCGGAATACAGTCGGCATTGTCAAACATCAGACCATCGTATGCAAATCCTCCGTCAATAATACGTTCTGTCATCCATTTTCCGATAAGGTGAAAATCCTGTTCCGTAATATTTGACAGGTCAAAGTATTTTGTACTTATCCCCTCAAATTTAAGGTCACACAACGGAAATTCATTCTTTGGGTCAATGATTAGCACTGACACAACTCTGCTTTTGAAGCTGTGTTCAAACCAAAACTTATTTTCCATATATCGGTCGAAGCCCGCTTCGTTGTTGTGATCTAACAAACTCATATCGTTTACTTTTTTTTCAATGGGTTAATAGCTGATGGGATATAACAAAATGCCGTCTGATATTTAATTTGTCACCGTCTTATTCCTTTGCATCCTTATCTGCCTTATCCAATTTATGGATAAATTTGATAAGGTTCGGTGCAATTTGGCGGTTATTCCATTTGGGGTCAATCTCAAAACCGAAATGCGCCGCACATTCGCGCAGTCCCTGCATCCCATTACCTTTCCCGTATGTACGGATTAGCGAGATGCTGTTGTTTGGCTCTCTTGTAATCTCATAGTCGCCGATTACGCCTTTGCGCTCTCCGTTGCAGAACGTATCGAGAATTTTCTTTCCGAGATATTGTGTGTTGCTGCAAGTTGGGGGGATTGGCTCTCCATTGGAGTTTTCACGCCAAATCTTTTCAAGTTCCTTTCGGGTATCCCTTTGTATAAACAGCCGTTCAATCTTTGATGAGTTGTCAGTGTACAGCGTTATAATGTATCCATCTCTTGATGCGCTATCTTTGTATTCCTTTTCTGCCATAGTCTTTTGGTATTATACGGTTTTTATTCGGTTTAGACTTATGACAAATCCCCAATAAGGCAGAAAATGAAAAAGGTCGCTCCCTATAAACTTCTCTCTCATTGGGTAGATAGGCTCTGGAAAATGCCTTGCAGTCACAATAAGAAAAAGTAGGTTGCGCCCTGCTCGGGTACATTCCCACTCTTCGACTTATCATTTGGACTACGTTTGTTAAATTTTCCAGATTTACCAACACCAAATAACTTGTCTACAAGTCGTTATTGTATGTGTTTTATACGGTTTTCTGTTTCGTATTTTCGGTTTTTAGATTAACTTAGTCCAAAGTTACTACAAATTACCGAACCGACAAAACATTTTTAGAGAAAATCGACAAAATATTTTCGCAATCTATTTTTGTAACATCTTATCAGTCAATACAAATAACATATATACCAAAACAGCATACTATATTTAATCCGATGACCGACTTTTTTCAAAAAAGTTTTCCTACGGGCTTCACATTGATAAAATCCAATCCGCTATCCCGAATAATTCTGTCTTGTTCCTCTTTTTATTTTTATTTGAACGACTTGGGAATTATCATCTTGAAAAGCCTTGCGATTGCCTTTTGTCGCCATGTCATATTTTGCAAACCGTTTGCAATAAGTTTGGCGTAACTTTGCACTCAGAAAAAACTTATAATCATATTAAAATGAGCAAGACATTTAAGATTGAGGTCGATTGCGCGAACTGCGCAAACCTTGTGGAAGATGCAGCCAAGAAGGTTGCCGGTGTGAAAGGACTTACAATCTCTTTCATGACCCAGAAAATGAAAGTGGAATTTGAAGAAGGTGTCGAAAAGGATGCTGTGATGGCTGAAGTGCTGAAAGTAGCCAAGAAAGTGGAGCCTGATTTTGAGATTCTCTGACAAACAATAGAGTGGCAGCCTGACCTTGTTGGTCGGACTGCTTCCTGAAGCTATAAGGATATGAACAGAAAACAACGCAATATGCTGACGCGCATCATCATCGCACTGGTGATGACAGTCAGTTTGCTTTTTATTGATATTACCGGATGGATAAGACTTGCCCTATATCTTGTCGTTTATCTGATAATTGGTTATGATATATTGAAAAAGGCGTGGCTTGGGATTATTCACGGTCGGGTGTTTGATGAGAATTTCCTTATGGCCGTTGCAACTGTGGGTGCTTTCGCACTTGCAATATATGAAAAAAGTGGTGATTATCTGGAAGCAATAGCAGTAATGCTATTCTATCAGATCGGTGAATTCTTTCAAAGCTATGCCATAGGAAAAAGTCGCCGAAACATAGCGGCACTGATGGATATTCGCCCGGATTATGCCAATATTGAAGAAGATGGTAAAATTGTAAAGGTTGATCCCGATGATGTGGCGGTAGGCAGTATTATATTGGTACAACCCGGTGAGAAGGTGCCCATTGATGGGATTATTGTAGCCGGAGAATCGTCACTTGACACATCTGCATTGACCGGAGAGTCTATGCCACGCGAGGTTCACGATGGCGATGAGGTGATAAGCGGAAGTGTGAGTATGTCAGGTGTATTGAAAGTGCGCACCTCGAAGGAGTTTGGCGACTCCACCGTCTCAAAAATACTTGAGCTTGTGGAGGATTCGGCGTCAAGGAAATCAAAATCGGAGAACTTTATTGCAAAGTTTGCCCGTATCTATACTCCTGCCGTATGCTATGGAGCATTGGCTCTTGCTTTGCTACCGCCGTTATTCTTGATCATATTCAGTGGTGCATCGCTTGACTTCTCAACCTTTGAAACATGGATTTATCGAGCATTGGTATTCCTCGTGATTAGTTGTCCCTGTGCATTGGTTGTCAGCATACCGTTGTCGTTCTTTGCCGGAATCGGTGGATCAAGCCGTGAAGGTATTCTCGTAAAAGGTGCCAATATTCTTGAGACTCTGTCAAAAGTAAAGACAGTGGTGTTTGACAAGACCGGCACATTGACGGAGGGCGTTTTTGAGGTAAACGCTTACCACGGAAATCACGACGAAGATATAGAACATCGGAAATCACAACTCTTGGAGTATGCCGCTATAGTGGAATCATCATCTTCCCATCCGATAGGTAAGTCATTACAGCGTGCTTATGGTCATGAAATAGATCGGAGTCGTATGAGTAATGTCAAGGAAATAAGTGGTCAGGGTGTTACTGCCGAGATAGACGGTAAAACCATAGCGGCAGGTAATGAGAAACTTATGAGGAGTCTTGGACTTACTCCGTGTCATTGCAAGACAGCGGGGACAATTGTCCACATTGCTATTGATGGAGAATATGCCGGACACATTGTACTTGGTGATGTTGTGAAACCCACTTCTGAAAAAGCCATTGCCGACCTGAATAAGTCGGGGGTAACACAAACCGTAATGCTTACCGGTGACTCTAAGATGGTTGCAGAGCAGACAGCAAAACAACTTGGTATTGATAAGGTTTATAGTGAACTTCTGCCTTCCGACAAAGTGGCGCAACTTGAAAAAATACTTAAAAAAGAGAAAGGTGAAGCCAAAGTGGCATTTGTTGGCGATGGGATAAACGATGCACCTGTACTCTCACGCGCAGATATAGGCATAGCGATGGGGGCAATGGGAAGTGACGCTGCTATTGAGGCTGCCGATGTGGTCTTAATGGATGATGATCCATTGAAAATTGGCAAGGCAATCCGCATCTCCCGCAAGTGTCTCAAAATTGTATGGGAAAATATCATAATGGCGTTAGGTATAAAAGGTGTATGTCTGATTCTCGGCATCTTCGGTATCGTGAATATGTGGCTTGCCATATTCGCAGATGTCGGAGTGATGATACTCGCGATTCTCAACGCTATCAGAGCAATGTATGTGCGTAATACATGAGCGAATTACGATAATGATTTAATAGAATCAGGCATAAAGTAATGGAAACTTTATGCCTGATTCTACTTTAAGACCACGGAGAACTATTATTAGCTTATTACAGACTTATTATTTTGCGGTAATCTCTATAACCATGCTTGTGTTGTGGGTGTAAGAGAATACGTCAAGTCCAACTTTCATCAGGTAGTCGCCACTGAAAACTTTTCCGTTTTGAGCGAATGTGGATTCAGTATGTGGCATCAGATTTATCTCTTTGACGAGATACTTTTTATGCGGATCCAGTCCTTCAAGTTTCACCCTGCTGAGCTTCTCTTGAAAACGGGGCGAAAGGTTATAAGCGAAGAGTACGCCCATATTCCTATCGGCATCAACATACTCAATGGCTGCGTGATTGGTGTCGTAGGGAGATACCAGTCGGTATTGGATACCGTCCATGATTGCCGGTTGCAATCTTTTCCAGTTGGCGATTGCCTCTTGGCAATAGGCGAGTTCGTCAGCTTTAAGTTCCTGAAGCCCTATGTCGAAACCTAACTTACACATTGAGGCAACATCTGTACGGAATTTTATGGAAGTGTTCTTATTCCAACTTGTCACATGAGCCGCCATAGCTTTCGCCGGGAAGAACTGTGAAAATCCCCATTGGATATATACACGTTCTATCGGGTCGGTATTGTCGCTGCACCAAAATTCAGTGAAGTATTTGAGTGCCTCATAGTCGCAACGTGCGCCACCGCCGGAACACAGCATCATAGGCACGTTAGGATATTTCTCCTTCACACGTTTCAGTACATTGTAAATACCCCTCACATGGTCAATGTATAGCTGTCCTTGCTTATCCTTGTTGTATGGCGAATAGATGTTTGTTATCGGGCTGTTGCAGTCCCATTTGAAATAAGCCACGTCCGGATTCTCCGTCAAGATATTGTCAACCACGCCGAATACATAATCCTGCACTTTGGGATTGCTCATGTCGAGTACAAGCTGATTACGGTAATAGTATGTGTCACGGTTTGGCTGTTCAATCACCCAATCGGGGTGTCTCTCATACAGTTCACTTTTGGGATTGACCATCTCCGGCTCAATCCATATACCGAACTTCACGCCGGCTTCGTCTGCCGAGCGGACCAATGCCGCAATTCCTCCGGGTAGCTTATCGTGTGTGACCACCCAATCGCCAAGCCCGGCATGGTCATCCTTGCGCGGGTACTTATTGCCGAACCAGCCGTCATCAAGAAGGAACATATCCACTCCAAGATGTTTGGCTTCCTTCATAAGTTCCGCAAGTATCTCCTGATCAAAGTCAAAGGCGGTGTTCTCCCAGTTATTGAGCAGGGTCATACGGGAGCCTTCTCCATCTTTCAATGAATATTTGCGTGCCCATTCATGCAGGTTTCGGCTGCCTTGACTTGTTCCGTCGTAGCTTAATGTAAATATGAACTCTGGGGTGGTGAAAGTCTCGTTGGCTTTCAATTCATAGTTGGAGGCGTAGGGATTGATACCGGGAATAACTCTGAGGTTGCCTACATTGTCAACCTCGAATATAAAACGGAAATTGCCCGTCCATCCGAGAGTGCCCATAAGCACCTCGCCGGAATGTTCCTTTACCGGTCCGTTGAGTCCTATTTCAAAAAACGGATGAGTGTGCATGGCTGCACGGCTGCCGAGTTTTGTGTCTATCACCTTCTTTCCGAATTGCAGTTTTTGGCTACTCATCTGTGCCTCTTTTGCCCAATCGCTGCTGAACTCTGTCAGGTAATACTCCGGTTCATTGAAATAGAGCATTGCCGAAGCGTAAGCCGAAAGAGTGACCGACTTCTTCTCGTTGTGACTAATCTCGCTCCATGTCTTGATCACGTTCTCTTTGGGATACGCAGTGTAGTTGAGTGTCACATCAAAGGGGTATTTGTCATCGCGTAGCCTGATTGTCGTATGGGTGCCTCCGGCAACCTGTTCAACCGATGAATCCACATAATATAGGTATGTGGTGGCATTGCCGTCGGCATGAGTGACTCCGAGTGCCGGCTCAAAAAACTCCTCGTTACCGGATGCCGAATAAGCCTCCCAGCCGCGTGTGGATACCGAGCCGTCGCTACCTGCGTGCTGTGCCCAGTCAAGGAGTGACAATTCTGTGTCGTCAAGTAGTTTAGGACCGAGATAGGTCTGGTAAAGACGACCGTTACTTCCGACCTTCAGGATAAGGTCGGTATTGTCCGTAGAGATACGGATAACTTTCCCCTCAGAGGGGTGAGCCGCTGCCGCGAGAGCGACAACTGACGCTGTTACTGCTGATAATATTCTTTTCATGAATATTGATTTGTGGTGTTGATGTTAAAAATGAATTTGAACCTGAAAAACAATCTTTTTACCTTAAAAACTGAACCTTAGACAATTGTTACCTTAAAATGCACCTGTTAAAATTTTAATGTTGCGCTGAACTCTACCGTGAACGGGCGAAGATAATTTCCGCTCATATAGTAGTTCTTATATTTGTCTGCATCCTCCTTGCTCAACAGTTCGGCTCCGTTTATAGTGCCGCTTGCTCCTTTCTGATTCAGGAAATTTATTACTGTCGCGCCTACGCTGAGATGCTTGTTGATATCCCAATTGATGCCACCGAATGTCTCCCACCTGCCGTTGAAATACAAAGCGTTGGTTAGATTCGCGTATGTCTTTCCGAAGTATCTGAATGAAAGCCAGAAACGGATATTGTCGGTTATGTTGTAGCTTGGATCAAGCTCAATCAGTATCTGGGGAATCTCCTTTACAATATTGCCGTTTGCATTCAAATCAGACACACCTTCAAATGGAGACTTTATAAAGTAATCCTTATAGGTCGGCTTCTGATAAGTGAATAGGGCATGAAGATTAAAGCCTTTGAACGGATGGATTTCGGCGGATGTAGTCCACCCCAATGTCTTGATGCCATATATCAATAGGGTGGTCTTTGACTGGGTCGTTCCCGGTTTTGTTACATTCTGTTGGTCTATATTGTTGGATTTGGATATATAAGTTATCATCGAAGTCAGATCCACCCAATTGTTGCGGTAGGTGATACCTCCACGGATAAGAGGTATGGTGACGCGTTTGTATTGCTCTTCCGTAGGACCGACCCCGGCATATTCATTGATACGGGGGAATCGGGTGGCAACAGTCGCATCTGCCGTAAGTCCGAAATTGCGAGTCAGCTGATATGTGCCTTGTAACGAGGCTGCATAGTTCAACTTATTTTTAAGGACGTGGCGAGGCTCAATAACCGATGTGTGTTGATTGCCTTCCGCATCAGTATAGGTATGTGTATCACCTATATGAAACCCGGAATATCTCTCGAAAGGCAGTTGGTCTGCCGACATTCTGTAATATTCAAGTCGTCCACCGAAATATAAACTCAACTTGGAGGTTGGAGTCCAGTTGTCGGTGAGATATACCGCAAACTTATTCTCATATCCCTTTGTGTATTCAGGACTGAGTTCATTGAACCCACGGAATTTATCACTTGTCCCATCCTCATAATGTTTTGTCAATATGTCGGGATACGCTGATACCGTACCTGTCCACTGAAAAGATGATGAATGATAATCAAGATGATAATACCATTCGTTAAGACCTAATCTGAGGTCGTGTTTGCCAAAAGACTTCGACAATTCACCGGTGAAGAGCATGTTTGAGACTTTTCCAATATGTAACCATGTACGACGACCTTCAGCAAGTCCGGTATAGGGAGTGTCTGAACCATCCTTGAACAGATTATCGGCTGCTGTGGCTTGGAAAATGGAGCTTCCACCGAAGTCCACGAAATTAGCATGAGGCGCGTTCATGTACTTGGCACTTAGATTCAGCATATAGCCATTGCCGAAGGTGTAATCAAACAAGGCGGTAATATCATGTGCCATATTGTTTGTGAAGTCACCCCATCGACCGGACTTTATCTTACCGTCCATGACATCCATGTACTTGAATTCTCCACCTATTGGAGCATACGAAGTGGTGCCCAATGCAAATCCGGGTATCTCCTTGACGCTTCCGTCTCCTACATAGATGAATGGAGCCGAGTTGACCATTGACCCCAGACCATTGCTTTTGGAGAACTTATACAAAAGGCTTATTCTGCCTTTGTCGAGCAGACGGGTGATGCCTGCATGATAGATTTGGGTACGGTCGGAGTAGTCCGTAAATTTAGGTTTGAAACTTCCGGGATCGAAGTTCTGGTATATGCCGGCTGTGTATAGCCATTTGTCGGTTATGCCGCCGGAAACATTCATGTCAAAATTTTGCCAACCGAACAAGTTGGTGTGATAGTTGACCACACCTTTGAACTCTTTCTGTCCTAATCCGGAATAGCTATCTACGGAGTATGCGATGTTTCCGGTCTTAATAGCGGATTCCATAGGATTAAGAAGTCCTACTTTGCTAAGGCTCGCATCGCTTCTCCAATGACGTGCCAGTTGATGCACCGTTGAGGAGTAAACAGCGGGGAGACCGTTTTCGTAAACAGTCACGTCTTCACTCGGAAGTCCGATTTGTATTTCACGTGGCTTGGTAGCGTCAGAGGCATTCAACATGACGTTTCTTTCCTCGCCACCTTTAGAGTTTGCTGCGATGCTGTCATTAGATTCATGAGCATATCCCGCGAATGGGATTGAAATCATGGGCAGAGAGCATAGCCAGAGTTTGAAAGGAGTGCTGGGTTTCATGGGTTCTCGTTTTTTTGGCAAAGTTAAACCATGTATTTGCCGAATGTCAATGCGCAGTAGTGTTCAGGTAGTGGATAAGTATTGATATAATTAAATAATATACTAATTATTAATAATATGCGTTATATGGCAAATAACATATAGGTAACGCGTTTACTTATGTGAATCTTTTTATTAACTTTGCAAATAAATCCAATAGCATGATGTCTCTACGGATTATATCATATATTATTTGCTTAAGTACATGACAAAAATTTGAAAACATCGAATTTTGGGGTATAAGTCGGACGCATAAGTATGGTCGAAATCTCTTCCAATCCATATTTGACAAGCGACTTTGCCTTTCTTCCATGTTTCAGAATCCTTATC